>NZ_JANFNW010000001.1:0-444456 GCF_024436135.1 Aeromonas sp. SG16 | reverse complement strand
AGGCAGAGGCAGAGGCAGAGGCAGAGGCAGAGGCAGAGGCAGAGGCAGAGGCAGAGGCAGAGGCAGAGGCAGAGGCAGAGGCAAACTAACAAAACCCTCCAATCCGGCAAGATGGGGACATAAAAAAACCGGCGCCTTGGCGCCGGTTTTTGCTCACTGCGACTCTATTACAGAGCGGCGGTGAAGGTACGGGTGATGACGTCTTGCTGTTGCTCTTTGGTCAAAGAGTTGAAGCGAACGGCATAACCGGATACGCGGATGGTCAACTGCGGATATTTCTCCGGGTTTTCCATGGCGTCCAGCAGCATTTCACGGTTCATCACGTTAACGTTCAGGTGCTGACCACCCTCTACGTTGGATTCGTGGTGGAAGTAACCGTCCATCAGGCCAGCCAGGTTGGCTTTCTGGGCTTCCATATCTTTACCCAGTGCGTTCGGCACGATGGAGAAGGTATAGGAGATACCATCTTTGGCGTAAGCGAACGGCAGCTTGGCAACGGAAGTCAGGGATGCAACAGCACCTTTCTGATCACGACCGTGCATCGGGTTGGCACCCGGGCCGAACGGAGCACCGGCACGACGGCCGTCCGGGGTGTTACCGGTCTTCTTGCCATATACCACGTTGGAGGTGATGGTCAGAACAGACTGGGTAGCAACAGCACCACGGTAGGTGTTCAGCTTCTGAATCTTCTTCATGAAGCGCTCAACCAGGTCACAGGCTATGTCATCGACGCGAGCGTCGTTGTTACCGAACTGCGGGTATTCGCCGTCGATTTCGAAGTCGATGGCAACGCCATCTTCGTCACGAACCGGCTTGACCTTGGCGTACTTGATAGCAGACAGGGAGTCAGCAGCTACGGACAGACCCGCGATACCACACGCCATGGTGCGATATACGTCACGGTCGTGCAGCGCCATCAGAGAGGCTTCGTAGCTGTACTTGTCGTGCATGTAGTGGATGATGTTCAGAGCAGCAACGTACTGCTTGGCCAGCCAATCCATGAAGTGATCCAGACGATCCATCACGTCGTTGTAGTCGAGGTACTCAGACTTGACCATCTCGGTTTTCGGACCGACCTGGATCTTGAGCTTCTCGTCCATACCGCCGTTGATTGCATACAGCATGGTCTTGGCCAGGTTGGCACGAGCACCGAAGAACTGCATCTGCTTACCAACGATCATCGGGGATACACAGCAAGCGATGGCGTAGTCATCGTTGTTGAAATCCGGACGCATCAGATCGTCGTTCTCGTACTGAACGGAAGAGGTCTCGATGGATACCTTGGCACAGTACTTCTTGAAACCGACCGGCAGCTTCTCGGACCACAGGATGGTCAGGTTCGGCTCAGGGGACGGGCCCATGGTGTACAGGGTGTTCAGCATACGGAAGCTGTTCTTGGTGACCAGGGTACGGCCATCAACGCCCATACCAGCCAGGGTCTCGGTAGCCCACATCGGGTCGCCGGAGAACAGTGAATCGTATTCCGGGGTACGCAGGAAGCGAACCATACGCAGCTTCATGACCATGTGGTCCATCAGCTCCTGGGCTTCTTGCTCGGTGATCAGGCCTTTCTGCAGGTCACGCTCGATGTAGATATCCAGGAAGCTGGAGGTACGACCGAAGGACATGGCAGCGCCGTTCTGGGACTTGACTGCCGCCAGGTAGGCGAAGTAGGTCCACTGTACGGCTTCTTTGGCGTTCTTGGCCGGTACGGAGATATCGCAACCGTACTTGGCAGCCATCACCTTCATCTGTGCCAGGGCACGGTGCTGCTCGGAGATCTCTTCGCGCAGACGGATGGTAGCTTCCAGGTTGACGCCGTTTTCCAGGTCAGCTTGCAGGGACTTGAACTGGGCCAGTTTGTCGGCCATCAGGAAGTCGATACCGTACAGGGCAACACGACGGTAGTCACCGATGATACGGCCACGGCCGTAGGCATCCGGCAGACCGGTGATAACACCAGACTTACGGCAGTTCAGGATGTCTTTGGTGTAAACGTCAAACACGCCCTGGTTGTGAGTCTTGCGGTACTCGGTGAAGATCTTCTCGACCATCGGGTCCAGTTGACGACCGTACACTTCGCAAGAAGTTTTAACCATCTTGATACCGCCGTTGGCGATGATGGCGCGCTTCAGCGGCTTGTCAGTCTGCAGACCAACGATCTGCTCCAGGCTCTGATCGATATAACCGGCATCGTGTGCGGTAATGGTGGAGGGCAGGTCAGTATCAAAATCGACCGGCGCGTGAGTGCGGTTCTCGATTTTGATGCCTTCCATGACCTTGTCCCACAGCTTGGTGGTCGCTTCGGTCGCGCCAGCCAGGAAGGACTCGTCACCTTCATACGGGGTGTAGTTCTTCTGGATGAAGTCACGGGTGTTGACAGAGGTCTGCCATTCACCGGCCGCGAAGCCTTCCCATGCTTTTTGGAACTGTTCGTTAAGTTCTGCCATTTTTCATTACCTCACACGGTATTGATGTAGTATCCCGCAATCATCCTTAATGATGACGACGGAAGATAAACCAGTAAGTCAGACCAACCATCACGCCACCACCGATGATATTGCCGATGGTCACGGGGATGAGGTTGTGTAGGACGAAGTTGGATACGGTCAGGTCAGCAAAGGTTGCCGGATCCTGGCCGATGGCCTGCCAAAACTCCGGGCCAGCCACGCTATGGATAGCGATGCCAACCGGAATCATAAACATGTTTGCGATGCTGTGCTCGAAACCTGAGGCAACGAACATGGCAACCGGCAGCAGCATAACCACTACCTTGTCAGTCGCGCTGCGGGCACCGAATGCCATCCATGCAGCCAGACATACCATCAGGTTACATAGGATACCGAGCGCCACTGCTTCGAAGAAGGTGTGGTGAATTTTGTGCTGAGCCACTTTGAGTGCGTTAAGGCCCCACTGACCGTCTGCTGCCGTGTACTCGGCAGAAACGATGATCAACGCCACCATCAGCAGACCGCCAATCAGGTTGCCGAAGTAGACCAGCCCCCAGTTCTTTAGCAGCTGGGCCCAGCTGATCCGGTTGGCCGCTTTGGCTACCAGCGTCAGGGTGGTGGAGGTGAACAGCTCGGCACCGAGCAGTACGCAGAGAATAAGTCCGAGAGAGAAGCAGAGACCGCCAACCAGCTTGGCCATACCCCAAGGCATGGAACCGGTTCCGGTAGTCACTGTGATGTAGAAGATAAATGCGATGGCGATGAAAGCGCCTGCGGTAATGGCCAGTGGAATGACCTTGTATGCCGGCTTGGTAGCCTTGGCGTAGGTGATGTCTTCAGCCAGTGCAGCGATGGCTTCGGGCTTGAGACAATCGAATGGGGATTCAGCTTTCAATTATGATCTACCTGAATGTTTTGCCTGTTGAAATCATAACAAAGGGCCAAATGGCCAAAATTGACATCGATCAAATTTATCAGTGTGCGATTGTAATTTTACTACAAATATTTGAGCCGCATGGCTACGCCAGTTTACACCAGGTTTCAGCTGAAACAGAAGTGTTAGATTTTTAATATAATGATTTTAAAGAATTTATAGTTCGCCACACAAACCATGCATTGGCAAGATATCTTTGCAGTTCCCAAGCATGCCCCCTGCCCTGCCTGCAACCCCCTTAGAGGTATTTTTTGTTTTTTATTTCATCTTTGAATAACAACGACATCGCTTATCTGCATCAAACAGAAGGGGCCAACCGGCCCCTCCTTTACTCACACATTGTCAATGTATCTTTATGACCACTGATGGGCACGCTTGGCCTTTTGCAGCTTCTCGTAAGCCGCCAGCAGCTTCTGGTGCAGCGGGAATTGGGCAAGCGACAAGTCGGCCGCCTCCAGCCCGTGGAAACGAGCTTCGCCACTGGCGTTGGCCCAGGCCTGTGTCAGCGTCTCTTCGCCATACATGCGGGTAAAGACACCGCGATACTGCTCGGGGTCGCGCTCCTCGTCGAGGAAAAGCTCGACGCAGGCGCGCAGGGCACGATAGTAGCTGGCACGTTCGGCCGGGAACACCGACTGGTTGAACTCCATGGTCCAATCGATGAGATCGAGAGCAGTCTCCAGCTCACCGGCAGCCAGCGCCAGCATGGCTTTCAGCTCACCGACGCGCAGGGTGTGCAGCGCGGTGCCCTTGGCGGCAGCGATGCCCAGCAGCTCACGCACGCGGGTACGCTCGTCGTGCCCCTCTTCATCCAGTTGATCAAACAACGCCATATACTGCTCGGCATCCCAATCAAGTGATGGCAGCGCCAGGATGGTCTCGCGCAGATGGGCACCCATGGTGTTGTTGGCCAGCAGCAGGTCTTCGGCCGGATAGATGTCGGACATGCCGGGCACCAGAATACGGCAGGCGTAGACGCCCAGGTGCTCGTAATCGGCGATATAGACCGGCTGCTCCAGCTCGTGGAAGATGCCGATCAGGTGGTCGAACTCCTCCTGCGAAGTGCCGCGGAAGTCCCAGTCGGCAAACTCGAAGTCGGCCTCTTCCTTGAACAGATCCCAGCTGATAAGGCCGGAAGAGTCGATGAAGTGGGTCTCGAGGTTGTGGTGATCCGCCACCTGCTCGTTGTCGAACGAGGGCGGCACGAACACGTCGAGATCCTTGAGACCACGGCCCTGCAGCAACTCAGTCACGGTACGTTCGAAGGCCACTTCAAAGCGCGGATGGGCGCCGAAGGAGGCAAAGCAGGTACCGTTGCTCGGGTTGAGCAGCACCACGCAGATGACCGGATAGCGGCCGCCCAGGGAGGCATCGAAGCTGTAAATCGGGAAACCTTCCGCTTCCAGCGCCGCGATGGAGGCGGCAATCCCCGGATAACGGGCAATCACGTCGTTCGGGATCTGCGGCAGGCTCAGCGCCTCGGCGATGATCCTGTTTTTCACGTGGCGCTCAAACACCTCGGAGAGCGCCTGAGTACGCGCTTCGGTCTTGGTGTTGCCGGCGCTCATGCCGTTGGAGACGTAGAGGTTGCCGATGATGTTCATCGGGATGTAGACGGTCTCGTGATCGGACTGGCGCTCGAACGGCAGGGCGACGATGCCGCGCTCCTCGTTGCCAGATTGCAGATCCACCAGCATCTCGGCGGTCACTTCGCCATCCGGGTTGTAGAACTTGCGGGTGAAGCTGTCGAGCAGACCGGCTGGCAGTTGCTCCCCTTCGATGGGGAACCACTTCTCGTTCGGGTAGTGAACGAAATCGCCGTTGGCTACCTGCTCGCCCAGATAGAAGTCGGCGAAGAAGTAGTTGGTGGAGAGACGCTCGAAATACTCACCCAGAGCGGAGGCAAGAGCCGCCTTCTTGCTGGCCCCCTTACCGTTGGTAAAGCAGAGGGAGCACTCCTTGTCCCGAATATGCACCGACCAGACGTTCGGCACGGGGTTGAGCCAGGAGGCCTCTTCAATATCAAAGCCCAGGGCTTGCAGCTTGGTCTGGAAGCGTTCGATGGAGTCTTCCAGCGCCGCGTCCTTGCCGGGAATAAAAGTGTGGTCAGTCATCACGATATCCTGATTTTTATTGGCTCATGTTTGGCCGCAGATAATAGCAGGGGTCGCCGGCTTTGGCAGGACAAAAATCAGCAAACGCTAAGCAATGCGCCCCACTTCCAGCGCCCGCAGACCCCAGCGCCCTCTCCTCTCTCGGCCAAAGATGAGAACCAAAGCAAACGGGCCCGGGGATTGCCCGGGCCCGCTTGTTACGCAAAACGATACATCGTCAGAGCTGCTTGCCCTGGCTGGCGATCACCTGGCTGTACCAGTGGAAACTCGCTTTCTTGATCCGGCGAAGGGAGCCCCCCTGCTCGTCACGCTCCACATAGACGAAGCCGTAACGCTTCTGATAGCCGTTGAGCCAGCTCAGGATGTCGGTGAACGACCAGGCACAGTAGCCAAGCAGTTCCACCCCGTCCTGCATCGCCTCCTGGCACGCCTTCACGTGGCTGCGCAGATAATCGATGCGGTACTTATCGTTCACCTTGTCGCCCGCCTCCAGCTTGTCGAACTCGCCAAGGCCGTTCTCGGTGATCATCAGCGGCAAACCGTAACGGGAAGAGAGGCGGCGCAGGGCGATGCGCATCCCGGTCGGGTCGATGGCCCAGTCCCAGTTGCTGGTCTCAAGGTGCGGATTGGGCGCCGTCTTGTAGAGGCCGGGAATACCGCTGGACGGCGTGGTGCCCTTCTTGCCGGTGGTGTTGATCCGCTGCAGGGTCTGACCGCCCAAGGGGTTATCGGTGTAGGTCAGGGTGTAGTAGTAGTTGACGCCAATGTAGTCGGGCGTCCCTTCGCGCAGCAACTCCATATCGCCCGGCAGGATCTCGGGCGCCTCACCGTTTTCCCGCAAGTAAGCGAGCGCCGCCTGCGGATAACGGCCAAAGCAGTAGGCATCCAGCCACCAGAGGTTGTTGAACTCCTCGGCATTCTCGTAAGCCAGCATATCTTTCGGGTCGCACGATGCCGGATAGGCAGGGGAATAGGCAAAGCTCGGGCCGATGAGGCCGTTCGGCACATGCTGGCGAAACGCCTTGATCACCCGAGCATTGGCCAGAAAGGCGATATGGTTGGCGGCGAAGAAGCGCTTGCGATCCTGCACGGCGGGCGGATGGGTGCCGAGCTGATAGGCGTTGGTCAGGTTGTAATTCTGCTCGTTAAGCGATACCCAGTACTTCACCTTGCCAGCAAAGCGCTGATAGAGGGTTACGCAGTAGCGCTCGAAATCCTCGATAATGCGTCGGTCTTCCCAGCCGCCGTACTCATCCTGCAGCGCCTGCGGCAGATCCCAGTGGTAAAGGGTCAGCACCGGCTCAATCTGGTGGGCCAAGAGGGTGTCGATGAGTTTTTCGTAGAAGGCCAGACCCGCCTCGTTCACCTCCCCCCGACCGGCGGGGTAGATGCGCGGCCAGCTCACCGAGAAGCGATAGGCCTTGAGTCCCATCTCGGCCATCAGCGCCACGTCCTCCTCCATGCGGTGGTAGTGATCCACCGCCACATCGCCGTTGCTCCCCTCAAAGGTCTTGCCCGGCAGCTTGGTGAAGAGATCCCACACCGAGGGCCCCTTGCCATCGGCATTCCAGCCCCCCTCCACCTGATAGGCTGCGGAGGCGGCGCCCCACAGAAAATCGCTCGGGAAGTCGTTGAACTTGTGATGATGCATCTGGTGTTGCTCCTTCTGCGGCGGTGGGCATGGCCACCTAGATTGCGCCGGCTGGCGGCACCCAATTGAATTGGCAATAGCATCGAACAGTTCTAGAATTCCGTCCAATGACAAATATGACCACTCAACATTCCCGACAGGAATGAAAGGAGCCACTGTGGAGCTACGGGATCTGAAAGCCTTTGTCACTCTGGGGGAGGTACTGCACTTCGGCCAGGCGGCGGTGCGCCAGCATGTCACCCAGTCAGCGCTGAGCAAGCAGATAAGGCGGCTGGAGGAGGAACTCGGCGGCGAATTGTTCGAGCGCAACGCCAGCACCACCCGCCTCACTGTGCTGGGGCGAGCCCTTTATGAGGATGCCCGCACCCTGGTTATCCAGAGCGAGCAGCTCTCCCGCACCGCCCGCGATGTGCTGGCGGGCAACGTAGGCACCCTGCGTATCGGTTTTGGCGTGGCCACCAAGCTTCTGGTGCCTGCGGTCATCGCCCGCTTTCGCGCCGAGCGACCGCAGGTGACCATTGAGCTCAACGATCTCTCCACCCACCACCAGTTGCTGGCGCTGAGCGAGGGCAAGCTGGATCTCGGTTTTTGCCGCCTGCCCGCCCCCAAGGGGTGGCACGCCATGCCGGTCGAGCGAGCCCACTTCGTCGCCGTGCTGCCCGCCAGCTATCGGGAGGTGAGGAAATTGGCAGATCTGGTGGATAAGCCGCTGGCAATCCTGCGCCGGGACAAGGCGCCGTCGTTTTACGATCACCTGATGAACTATCTGGCCCAGAGCGGGCTGCGCTTTCAGGGGATCCAGTACGTAAACGACTTTGCAGCGGGCGTCGCTACCGCCGCCGCAGAGATCGCCTGGACTCTGGTGCCCTCCTCCACCACCATAGAGCACCCGGATGTGATCACCCTGCCTTTAACGGAGAGCGAGGCGTGCTGGGCGATTGGCCTCATCCGTCCCCCAAATAGTCACTCGCCACTGGCTGATGCCTTCTGGCAGACGGTTACCGATCACATAACGGGGGAAAATCTCCTTTCTGATTAAAAAATTAATAATTTCTTAAGAATCCCTGTGTCTATTTGGGGGGCATTCTTCTCAGCCCGAGTACGCCCCCATGAAAAAAGTTAGAGACATACTGCGCCGCTTTGACGGTCAGCGTCGCCAATGGACATCCGGCATCGAGCGCTCGCTCCTCGCCTGGCTGGCCCGAGGCTCCCTGCTGCCACCCGGTGAAGCGCCACCTCGCCGCATTCTTGTGGTTCGCAGCAACAACCGGATTGGCAACAACCTCTTTTTGCTCCCCTTCCTGCAGCAAGTACAAAAGTCCCACCCCGGCGCCGAGATCGAGCTGGTTTGCAGCAAGGGGCCACTGCTCCCCCTGTTTACTGCCCTCAACCTGCACCGCATTCATCTGATCAGATTGCAGGGGAAAGGGTTGATCAGCGCCCTGCCCGCCCTTTGGCAACTGCGCCAGCAGCGTTACGATCGGGTATATGTGCCGTTTGCCTCCAGCACCGACCACCTGCTGGCCGCCTGGGTGCGCGGCTGCGAAAAACGGGGATTTGACGATGCCAAAGGGGATGCGATCTTCGCCCGTCCGGAACCCATCGAAGAAGATCGCCACTACGCCTACCGCCCGCTACGCCTGCTGGGAGTGGATGCGGGCCCCGAGCAGCAGATAGCACTGGGGCTGCCCATGGCGACCAGGCATCCCCAGCTGGCGGTGCTGGCCAGAGCGCACCCGGGGCAACCGCTTATCGGCTTTTTTACCGGCGCCCGCAAAGGCAAGGGGCTCTCCCCCATCCAATGGCAACGACTGCTGGCCCAATTGCGCCGGCAAGCTCCCGACGCTGTGATGCTCCAGTTCAACGACCCGGCAGCGCCACTGCCTCTGGTCGGCGATGCCACCCTCTCGCTCACCAGTCTGTGCGAATTTGCGGCCGTCACCGCCGGACTTTCCCTCTTTGTCAGCTGCGATACCGGGCCGCTGCATCTGGCCGCTGCCAGTGGTGTTCCTTGTCTTGGCCTCTTTACCCAGACTGATCCGCGCCACTACGGCTGCCTCGGTGTCCAGCACCACAATCTGGTGGTGACTGATCGCGACCAGATCGCCCTTAATCACCAGTGGCTAAGTCGGGTGCTGGAGCGTGAGCGCCCATCACTGTCGCCCGCGCCAATGTTTATCGAACAATCCGTCCCCCAGCAACTCAATCTGCAGCAAGCGTGCTGAATGCGGCGCTTGTTGTTGATGCAAATAAAGAGGGAAGGCTTGCGCCTTCCCTCTTTCGTTTCTAGCCCCCAGGTTGCTACGACTTGTGTCATCAGGGTTCAACGATAGCGGGCTTCAATACGCGCCAGCTCGCCACTTTGTCGCAACTGCAGCAAAGCTCTGTTGAACTCGGTGATCCGGGTATTGAAGCGGGAGTGTTTGCCGATGCAGAGGTTAAACGGTGTCGACTCAAGCACTAGTGGCACTTCAACCACCTGATTGGCCAGCCCCAGCTTGTTGAGTTTGAAACGTGCGACCAGTGGATCTGTCACCATCAGATCCCCCCGCCCCGCCGCCAGCATTTTGAAGACATTATCGACATTGATGGTGTGATGAACGGTGAAGCCCGCCAGGTTCTCCTTGCCCCAGCCGTTACCGAAATAGTCGAGAAAGGTAAGCGATTTGAAGTCGCTCAAGCGGCTGGCACGCTGAAACTCCGCCATGCGGGGATGGGCACGCTGGGTAAAAATGGTTAGCACTGTGGTGGTAACCGGCTCTTCCACAATCAGGGTATAGCTGCGCCGCTCACGGGTGGCGATGGTCACGAAGCCATCGGCCTGCGCCATCCGCACCAGTTTTTGCGCCCGTTGCCACGGATAGCCTTCGTGGTGCACCCGCAGTTCCATCTGCGCCGCTACCCGATCCATCACGTCGATCATCAGCCCGCGCATCCTGCCCTGTTCGTCACGCCACGAATATGGGGCAAAGTCGTCAAAGTAGACCATCTTCAACTCGGCCGCTGGCGCCGCCCATGCACTCTGCCACATCAGCAATCCCCACAGGATTGCACTCCCCAGACTGACTCTCATGGCCGCGACTCCATCCACTTCTGCCAACTCTGAGCCTAGTGCAAAGCGGGCTGCGGCAAGGTTCAGGATCCAGTGGAAAAGTGGCCAACGAAAAAAGAGAGGGGAAGCAGTGGCTTCCCCTCTCTCGTTCGTTTGTCAGCACGCAACCTTACCGATGGCGGTCACGGCTTGCCGGTTACGCCAGCTCGGCCCGCAGCGCCTTGGTGGCATCGACCATCACCTTGAGGGCGGCTTCCGTCTCTTCCCAGCCGCGGGTCTTGAGGCCGCAATCCGGGTTGACCCAGAGCCGCTCGGCCGGGATCTGTTTGGCGGCCTTGCGCAGCAACCCCTCAATCCAGCTCTGGCTCGGCACGTTCGGCGAGTGGATGTCGTAGACGCCCGGGCCAATCTCGTTGGGGTAGTTGAAGCGTTCAAACGCTTCGAGCAGCTGCATCTGGCTGCGGCTGGTCTCGATGGTGATCACGTCCGCATCCAGCGCCGCTACCGCCTCGATGATGAGGTTGAAGTCGCTGTAGCACATGTGGGTGTGGATCTGGGTGCTGTCAGCCACCGGGCTTGCGCTCAGACGGAAGGCCCGCACCGCCCAGTCGAGATAGGCCTGGTGATCCTGCTTGCGCAGGGGCAAGCCTTCGCGGATCGCCGGTTCGTCGATCTGGATGATCTTGATGCCGGCGGCTTCCAGATCTGCCACCTCGTCGCGAATGGCCAGCCCGATTTGCAGGGCAGATTGCTCGCGGCTCACGTCTTCGCGCGGGAAGGACCAGCAGAGGATGGTCACAGGGCCAGTCAGCATCCCCTTCACCGGCTGGTCGGTCAGGCTCTGGGCAAACTTTGTCCACGCCAGGGTCATGGGGGTCGGGCGGTCGATGTCACGGGTGATCACCGGCGGCTTGACGCAGCGGGAGCCATAGCTCTGTACCCAACCGAAGCGGGTGATGGCAAAGCCATCCAGCAGTTCACCGAAATACTCCACCATGTCGTTGCGCTCGGCCTCGCCGTGCACCAGCACATCCAGCCCGATGGCCTCCTGACGCGCGATGGCATCGCGGATCTCGGCCTGAATGCCCGCCTCGTAGGCGCTGTCATCGATGCGACCGGCGCGCCAATCCTGCCGCAACACCCGGATCTGCGAGGTCTGCGGGAAGGAGCCGATGGTGGTGGTCGGCAGCAGCGGCAGCTTGAGATCCGAGCGCTGCAGCTCGGCCCTGACCGGATAGGGGCTGTGGCGATCAAAATCGCTGTTGGTGAGGCTGGCGAGTCGTGACTGCACCGCCTTCTTGTGCACCCGGCTGTCAGACTCCCGATCGACGATGGGCTGGCTGTAGGCGGTGATTTTGTCGAGCTCGCCCCCATCCAGATACTCTCTGAGCAGCCCCAGCTCGAAACATTTTTGCAAGGCGAAGGCGAACCAGCTGCGGGTCTGGGGATCCAGCTCCTGCTCCAGAGTCAAATCCACCGGGCTGTGCAGCAGCGAGCAGGAGGAGGCCACCCAGAGCCGCTCGCCGAGTCTGGCTTTCAGTGCCTTCAGAGTCGGCGCCAGCTTGGCCAGATTGGCACGCCAGACGTTGCGGCCGTTGATCACCCCGGCGGAGATGACCCACTGGGCGGGCAGATGCGGCACCAGGGTCTCCAGCTGCTCGGGGGCGGCCACCAGATCCAGATGCAAGCCATCCACTTTCAGGCTGGTGATGATGTCGCGCTGATGGGCAACCGAACCGAAATAGGTGGTGAGCAGCAGCTTGCAAGGGCCCGCAAGGCGCTCGTAGGAGTTGAGGTAGGCCAGCCGCCACTCGTCCGGCAGGTCCAGCGTTAGCGCAGGTTCATCGATCTGTACCCACTCCACTCCCTGGGCGGCCAACTTGGCCAGGATCTCCTGATAGACGATGAGCAGGCGATCGAGCAGTTCAAGGCGCGAGAAGCCGCTCTCTTTCTCCTTGCCGAGCCAGAGGTAGGAGACCGGTCCCAGCAGCACCGCCTTGACCGGCAGCCCCAGTGCTTTGGCCTCTTCTACCTCGTCAAACAGCTGGCTCCAGCCCAGCTTGAAGCGCTGGTCACGGCTGAATTCCGGCACCAGATAGTGATAGTTGGTGTTGAACCATTTGGTCATCTCGGCGGCGGCCGCCGCCGGGCCGGTCGGCGCACGGCCACGGGCCACCCGGAACAGGGTGTCGAGATCGGTCTCGCCATGACGGTGGCGGGCAGGCACTGCATCCACCAGCAGGCTTGTACCGAGCACCTGATCGTACCAGGCAAAGTCGCCCACCGGCAGCAGATTGACCCCGGCGCCGTGCTGGGCCTGCCAATGGCGCTCACGCAGCGTCTTGCCCACGGCAACGAGTTCGGCCTGAGTGGTCTCGCCACGCCAGTAGGATTCGAGGGCAAATTTCAGCTCGCGCTTGGCGCCGATACGGGGGAAGCCCAGGGTGTGTGCTCGTGTCATAGGTTCATTTCCTTATGCTCATTCATCTGATGGGAAACTGGATGATTTAGCCGTCCAGATGTTTACACATCCAAAATGACAAGATAAGGTGACGCTGGCTATTGAATCCTCTTCAACTGGCTCTCAAATAATCCTCAACTGACCGCCGAACAGGTTCACCGCGAGGATACAGAGGCCCGTTCTTGCATGTATTAAGAAGCGCAACAGCAAGACGGCAGGAGGCTGAGGCTAAAGGTCAGGCCGCGCCGACAGCATTATCAGTGCCATACGCAATCTCACAAGGAGCCATCTTATGGCAGTGCCAAGCAATGCAGGGATAGAGATAAAACACTTGAAAACATTGACCGCACTGGCCGAACAGGGCTCGCTGGCCGGTGCGGCGCTGACCCTCAACCTCACCCAGTCCGCCCTCTCCCACCAGCTCAAAGAGCTGGAGACCCGCCTCAATCTGGAGCTCTACCTGCGCAAAAGCCGCCCGCTGGTGCTGACCGCGGCAGGCAGCCAGCTGCTCGCCCTCGCCCGTCAGGTCTTGCCCGCCCTGGCCCAGACCGAGAAACAGTTGCAGGCCCTGCAGAGCGGCGATGCGGGCAGGCTGCATCTGGCGCTCGATTGCCACAGCTGCATCCAGTGGCTACTGCCGCTGTTGCCGGAATTTCGCCGCCAGTGGCCAGGGGTGGATCTGGAGGTGGAGTCGGTGCCGGGCTTTGATGCCATCAATGCCCTGCTCGGCGGCCAGCTCGACCTGCTGCTCACCTCCGACGTGCAGGCCCGTGGCGATCTCCACTTCGAGCCGCTGTTTGCCTTTGATCTGACTCTGGTGATGGCGCCAGATCACCCCCTCTGCCACCGGAGCCACATCGAGCCGGGCGATCTGGAGCCGGAGGTGCTGCTGGTCTACCCGGTGGAGCGTAGCCGCATGGATATCTTCAGCCGCTTTTTGCAACCCGCCGGTGTGGAGCCCGCCCGCTGCAAGCCGGTGGACAACACCTCGGTGATGCTGCAGATGGCGGCTGCCGGCCTCGGCGTCGCCGCCCTGCCGCGCTGGGCCAGCGACGAGTTTGTCAGACAGGGGATGCTCTGCGCCCGCCCTCTCGGGAGCGGTATTCGTCGCCATATGTACGGCGCGGTGCGGGCCGCCGATCGGGATCAAGCCTGCCTGCAGAGTCTGTTCGAGCGCATTCGCACCAAGATGGAGGGATAGCTCCCTCAGCGAGGCTGGCCGACCTCTGCCAGCAGTGCAGGCAACTTTGCCTTGATAAAGTCGATGAGGGCTCTGACCGCAGGTGACAGGCCGCGCCGCGCTGGGTAGAGCATCACCAGCTTGCCATCTTTGGGACGCCACTCGGGCAACAGTTGTTGCAGCCGCCCATCCGCCAACTCATTCACGCAGGCGTAAAGTGGCAAGCCCACCATTCCTAGCCCCGCCAGCGCCGCCTGCTTGAGGGTTTGCATATTGTCGCTGCGCAACAGCACATTGACCGCCACCTCCTCACTCTCCCCACTGTCGTGCCGTAGCCGCAACAGATCGGCCTGACGCTCCAGCGAGCTGAAGAGCAGGGCATCCTCTCCCTCCAGCTGGCGTGGATGCATCAATGCACCGTGGCGAGAGAGCCACGTTGGGGCAGCCAGCACGCCCCACTGCACCGTACAGAGCGGCACCTGCACCAGACTGGAGGAGGGCTGCTCGAAGGCCACCCCGCGGATCACCACATCCAATCCTTCCTCCAGCAGATCCACCTGCCGGTTGCTGGCTTGCACGGCGAGCCTCACCTTGGGGTATTGCACCATAAACGCGGGCAGCAAGCGGGCGAGCAGCGCATCGGCGATGGTAATGGGCAAACTGATCCGTACCAGACCGCTCGGCTCCTGCTGCCGTTGCCGCACAGCCGCCTCTCCGGCCTGCGCCTCGGCCAGCATCGCCTGACAGTGGCGATAGAGCACCTCACCGGCATCGGTCAGGCTGAGCTGACGCGAGGTACGCTGCAGCAGCCGGGTGTCCAGCCGCTCCTCCAGCAGCCGGATCCGGCGCGAGATCCGCGACTTGGGCACGCCAAGCGCCCGCGCGGCGGCAGTGAATCCCTGTCGCTGCACCACATGGGTGAAGAGATAGAGATCATTCAAATCAAGTTCCAGTGGTGTCATCGGGCAGCCTTGGTCAGGGTGAGGTGCATTCACATCGTTCCATTAATGGAACGATAAGAACCTATTTGACCAGATTGTCGCTATTTTTGCAGCCATCATAATGGCCCTGTCCCCATCAGATGGTTGCTGCACGGGCAATCCGCCCCACCAGCAAGGGCCGTTTGACGGTTCCGATATCACAAGGAGTTCACCATGAAACTGCGACAAATCTGCTCTGCCACCCTGCTCGGTCTGGCGACCCTGACCGCCACGCTGGCCACCACAGCGACACCGGCCATGGCCGCCGAGGCTGCCAGCCATCCGACCGTATCACCCAACCGCTATCTGGAGATGCTCTCTCGAGACAATGCGGTACTGCTGCTGGTCGACCATCAGGTCGGCTTGCTGAGCGGTGTGCGCGACACCACGGTGGGCGAGCTCAAGCACAACGTGGTGGCGCTGGCCAACGCCGCCCGCGCCCTCGGCGTGCCGGTGATCGTGACCGCTACCATGCCTGATGGCATGTGGGGCCCCACCATGCCTGAACTGACCAGTGCCCTGCCGGGTGTGAAGGTGATCAACCGCACCGTCATCAACGCCTGGGACGATCCCGCCGTGCGCGCCGCCATTGAGAAGACCGGCCGCAAACAGCTGATCATCGCCGGGGTATCGCTCGAGATCTGCGCCAGCTTCCCGGCCCTCTCTGCCAAGGCTGCCGGCTATGATGCCCGGGTGGTACTCGACGCCTCCGGCACCTTCAACGAAGCCAAGCGCACCACAGGTCTGCAACGCTTGCTGGGGGCCGGTATCCCGGTCACCGACTACGCCTCCGCCGCGGTCGAGATGCTGCGTAGCAACGTCGACCCCAAGGCACACGATGTCTACAGCGCCCTCGACATGCCTTTCGCCACCCTGGTGTGGCAGATGCAAGAGGGTGCCAAGAAGTCGTAACTCGCCCCGCCTTCGGTCAGATGACCGAAGGCTTCTTTTGTCTTCAAGAGGTTATATCGATGACCAGACGCCTGACTCTCTCCGACCCCGTCAAGGGCCAACCGCTGCGCATTGGCTGCGGCTTTGCCGCCCGCCATTTTGGCGAACACTTTTTCAACGGTCTGATAGACCCCGTGGTGATGGTGGATCACTTCCAGATGACCGCCCCCACCTTCGAGCCCCATCCCCACGCCGGGATCTCTGCCGTCACCTATCTGTTCGAAGATTCGACGAGCCCCCACGTCAACTACGACTCCCTCGGCAATCAGGGCCCCATCGAACCGGGAGCGCTGCATTGGCTGGCGGCCGGGCGCGGGGCCGTGCATACCGAGCAGCCGGAGGGAGAATCTCCCTATGTCCACGCCCTGCAGATCTTCGTCAACCTGCCTGCCCGTCAGAAGATGGCGTCGCCTTTTGCCGTCCACGCAACCGCCGCCACCATCCCCGAGTTTCATGGCGAAGGGGCGCGAGTACGGGTGGTCGCAGGCCACAGTAACGGGATCACGGCGCCACAATCGGGAGCACTGCCCCAACCCTTTACCCTGCTCGATGGCCATTGCGCGCCCGGCAGCCGCTTCACCCATCAGCTGGCGGCGGGCTGGAATGCGATGATCTATCCCCTGACCGGATCGCTGACTTTTCAGGCTGAGGAAGAGCGGCACCTCATCCCGGCAGGTCACGGGATGGCAGTCAGCCTCCCTGCCGACGGCGGCGAGGCGGTGGCTCTGCAGCTTGAGGCCGCCGAGTCCTGCCACTTCGTGGTGCTCTCAGGCCAGGCACTCAATGAACCCCTGGTCAAACATGGCCCCTTCGTGATGAACAGCCACGACGCCATTGCGGATCGGCTGCATGCCTATCAACGCGGCGAATTTGGTCAGCTCAACGATGAGTGGCTGCACAACGGCCAATCTCGGCCATGAACACGCTCGCTGGCCACCAGCCACAAAGAACCTGCTGGCCTCTGGTCTTCCTCGCCATTTTCGCCGGTGCCAGCGGCGCCCTCTGCCTTGGCAAAGTGCCCGCCGTGCTCGGCATACTGCGCAGCGAGCTGGGGCTGACACTGGTTGAAGCCAGCTATCTCGCCTCGGCTTTCAATACGCTGGCGATCCTCTTCAGCCTCTTTCTCGGCCTGTTGCTGACTCGTTGGAGTGGGCGGCAAACCGGGGTTGTCGGGCTGCTGGTCATCGTCACAGGCGGGGCGTTGGCTCTGCCTGCCACTGGGCTTGCCATGATGCTGCTGTCGCGCATTGTCGAGGGGATTGGCTTTTTGCTGGTCTCGGTGGCCATGCCCGCCTTTATCGTGGCGGTGACCCGGGAGGAGGATAAGCGACTGGCCTTGAGCCTGTGGGCAGTCAACCTGCCCCTCGGGGCGGCGGCGGGTATGCTGCTCACTCCCTGGCTCACGGCGCAAGGTGGCTGGCGACTGGCCTGGCTGATCCTGATGTTCCCGCAACTCTCTGCCCTGCTGCTTCTGCTCGCCAGTCGTTCGGCAGATAAACTGCGGGTCGGGGCCCCCCAAAACTCGATCAACTCGGGCCACCCGCTGCGCCAACTCACGGTGCTCTGGCAGAAGGCACTCTGGCGCTACGGGTTGGCGTTCACGCTCTACAGCCTGATGCTCTGGGCGCTTTTTGTCTGGCTGCCGACCATGTTGCAAGGCACTCCCGGGATTGGCCAAAGCCAGATCGCCCTGCTCTCGGCACTGGCGGTGGTCGCCAATATTCCCGGCAACCTGATGGGGGCATGGCTGCTGCGCCGGAGCGTGGCGCGAGAGCGGCTCATCTGCTGGGCACTGAGTCTGATGGCGCTGTGCGGCATGCTCGCCTTCTGGCCCGGCCTGTCGCCGTGGTGGGCCTATGGATTGTGCCTCGTCCTCTCCCTGTCGGGTGGCATGGCGCCGCCGGCTATCCTCTCGTCAGCACAGGGAGTGAGCCAGGGGCCGGTACAACTGGCCATCGTGCAGGGATTTTTTGTCCAGCTCGCCAACCTCGGTCAGCTGCTTGGCCCCCTGTTGCTGGCGGCCCTGATGACGGACAACGGCCAATGGGGGAGCGCTCGCTGGCTCTTTCTGGGCGGCTTGCTGCTGACAATCGGACTCTATCTGTGGCGCCGCCCGCTCGTTGGCAGGCAAGAGCCCAACTGACAGCCAGGCCAAGCCGCATTGATATGTGTCAGGAGGCGCCTGCAAAGTAGCTGCGCAGCGCCTCCACCACCCGCCGCACCTTCTCCGGGATCTCCCGCTGCGGCGTGATGGCGTGGATCTCCATCGGCGCCACCCGAAAACCGGGCAGCAGTTCGAGCAGACGCCCCTGCGCCAGATCCTCGCCAATTTCTCCCTCCGGTTGCAGCGAGATACCCTGCCCCGCCAGCGCAAACTGGCGCAGGGGCAGCACGTTGTTGCAGAGCACCTTGGCCTTGAACCTCACCCTGTGTTCGCCCCCCTTCTCGTCAAGCAGCAGCAAACCGTTGCCCAGCATGTCGCCGCAGAGCCAGTCGTGGCTGGCCAGATCGGCGGGCGTGCGCGGCGTCCCCTTGCGCGCCAGATAGGCGGGGGCGGCGCAGAGCAGCATCCGGGTTTGCCCCAGTTTGCGGGCTACCAGAGTCGAGTCGGGCAAGGTGCCGACCCGCAGTGCTACGTCGATCCGCTCGGCAATCAGATCTCGTTTCTCGTCGTCGGCGATGATCTGGATAGTGAGGCCGGGGTGGGCCTGCAACAGCGGGGACAATGCCAGTGCGAGTGGCTGGCCCGCCATCCCCACCGGGGCGGTGATCCGCACTTCACCGAGCAGAGCGTCGCGCACCTCCGAGAGACGCAGCTCGGTCTCGCTCAGGGTCTGCTGCAGCGCCCGGCACCCTTGCCACACCACATCTCCCGCCTCGGTCAGACTGAGGCGACGGGTGGAGCGATGGAGCAGGGGCAGCCCGAGCAGGCTCTCCAGCTGGCTGATATGCTGACTGACGGCAGAGGGGGTCATGCCGAGGGATTTGGCCGCCCCTGTCATGCTGCCCGCCTCCACTACGGCGGCGAAGATGGCGTAACGTCTGAGCTGTTCCATTATTAAATCCAGCTTATAAGTGAATGCATTTCTGATGTGATTATTAAATCATAAATGGCGGCGTAGGATAGCCCCATTCCAACAGTGAAGGAGAGTTCCCCATGAAGATTGCCCTGATCGGTGCCAGCGGTTTTGTCGGTTCAGCCATCCTGAACGAGGCCGTCAGCCGCGGCCATCATGTCACCGCCATCGTCCGCGATGTCAGCAAGGTGGCCGCCCATCTGCAGGTCACCGCAGTGGCGGTGGATGCCCAAAACCCGCAGGCATTGGCCGAGGTGCTCAAGGGGCACGATCGGGTGATCAGCGCCTACAACCCGGGCTGGACCACACCGGATATCTACGACCAGTACCTCAAGGGCGCCAACGCGATTGTCGCAGCAGCCAAAGCGGCCAACAGCTGGCTGCTGGTAGTAGGTGGCGCCGGCAGTCTGGAGGTCGCCCCCGGCGTACAACTGGTGGATACCCCGGAGTTTCCGGCCGAGTGGAAACAGGGGGCGCTGGCGGCCCGCGACGGTCTCACCGCCCTGCGCCGTGAAACCGCCCTCGACTGGCGCTTTGTCTCTCCCCCGGTGTTCCTGGAGCCGGGCGAGAAGCGCGGCGGCTATCGGATTGGTGGCGATCAGGTGCTCTTTAGTGGCGAACAGCCTGCCGGGATCACCGTCGGTGATCTGGCCGACGGCGTGCTGAACGAGGTGGAAAAACCGACTCACCTGCGCCAGCGCTTTACCCTGGGTTACTGAGAGCCTACAACCGGTTAAGGCCAGAATGCGCGGCCACTCGCCTGCCTCTCAGTCAGGTAATAACCCGCGTAAACAGAAGGGAGGCATCCGCCTCCCTTCTATTTTGGCCATTTTCTGTTTTGGTCATTATTGCCGCTGGTAGCTTGCCTCTGCTTATCACTCTCCCCCTCAACATTTCCCCTTTGCCCCGCAATGGCTGCGCAAAAACCCGTCAGCCCATAATGCACCGAATTCCATTTCGAATTTTGTATATAACTAAGAATAATTTGTTGTTTCCGTCTTATAACACCGAACAGTAGCATCCCCTTCATCCCAGATGGCGCCACACCGCAGCGCATACCGCCACACTGTCGCGCCATCCCGTTTGCCGCTCATCAAGCCTGCCCGCACCAGAGACAGCAGAAGAGATGGCGCCAGAGATAACGAAAGAGTGAGGAGGTGCACATGGAACATTCACCACTGCCGATCATCGATCTGGCTGCCCTCAACGGGGCACCCGAGGTGCGTCGCCCTATGCTGGCCCGGCTGGCCGCGGCCGCCCGCGACGTCGGCTTTTTCTATCTGACAGGACATGGCCTGAGTGACGCCGAGCAGCGGGAAACCCTGGCGCTGGCAGAGCGCTTCTTTGCCCTGCCGGAGCAGGAGAAGCTGGCGGTGCAGATGGTCAACAGCCCCCACTTTCGCGGCTATAACCGGGTCGGTGCCGAGCTGACCCGAGCGCGGCCGGACCTGCGAGAGCAGTTCGATATCATGAACGAGGCGCAAGCCCTGCCTGCGGCCCTGGTCCGTGAACCCTGGCAGCGGCTGATCGGCCCCAACCAGTGGCCGACCGCCCTGCCAGAGATGAAAGCCCATCTGCTGGCGTGGCAGGATCGGCTGAGCGATATCACCCTCACCCTGCTGGCCGCTTTTGCCGAGGTGCTGGAGCAACCGTCCCAAGTGTTTGACGACAGTATTCGCGGCGCCCCCTATCAGCACATGAAGCTCATTCACTACCCGGGGCAAGAGGCGGGCGGCAGCAGTCAGGGGGTTGGCGCCCACAAGGATCCCGGCTACCTGACGCTGGTGATGCAGGACAATCACTCGGGGCTTGAGGTCGAGACGGCCGACGGCTGGATCTCCGCACCGCCCCTGCCGGGGGCGCTGGTGGTCAATATCGGCGAGCTGCTGGAGCTGGCCTCCAACGGCTATCTCAAGGCGACCCTGCATCGGGTGGTGAGCCCGCCGCCCGGCGTCTCGCGCCTCTCCTGCGCCTTCTTTATGGCGGCGCGGCTCGATGCCACCGTGCCGCTGCTCAGCCTCTCCCCCGAGCTGGCCGCGCAGGCGAAAGGGCCGGAGAGTGACCCGACCAACCCGCTCTTCTATCAGGTAGGGGAGAACGTACTCAAGGGGCGGCTGCGCTCCCACCCGGATGTGGCGGCGCGTCACTATGGGCCGGTCGAACCCGCTCGCCTTCCACGCACTGAAAGCGAAGCGGTACCGGCCTGAGCAGCGCAAAGATCCCTAGGCGGGTATATGCATAAGCCACAAGCAGCATGGATATACCCGCCCAGACAAAACACAACATGTAACGAACAACAAAACACAACCAGTCATGGCCAGAGCCTGGCCATCACGGAGCAACACGATGAAATTCAAGACCATGAGCGTACACAGCGGCCAGCGGATCGACCCCCAGACCGGCGCCCTCACCACCCCGCTCTACCAGAGCAGCACCTTCAGCTACTTCAACGCCCAGGCGGGCAAGGAGCGCTTTGCAGGTCAAGCCCCCGGCTTTATCTACAGTCGCTTTGGCAATCCCACCACCGCCGAGCTGGAGCAGAAGCTGGCGGCGCTAGAAGGGGCCGACGAAGCGCTGGTAGTGGCGAGCGGTATGGCAGCGGTGAGCGCCATCATGTATGCCCTGGCCGACAGCGGTGATGAGGTGGCCTATATCGGCCCGCTCTACGGCGGCACCGATGCCTTCCTCAAGCAAACCTTCAGCCGCGCCGGCATCAAGGTCACCGCCTACAAGAGCGATCGGGATCTGCTGGCCAACATCCGCCCCGCCACCAAGGTGGTACTGTTCGAAACCCTGACCAACCCCACCCTCAAGGTGGTGGATCCGCGGCTGGTGGTAGAAGCAGCCCGCAAGGTGGGTGCCATCACCGTGTGTGACAACACCTTCCTCACCCCCTACCTGCTGCGCCCGCTGGAACTCGGGGTCGATGTGGTGATGCACAGCGGCACCAAATATCTGGGCGGCCACGGCGACATCATCGCCGGGGTGGTGGCAGGTTCTCACGCCCTGATGAAATCGATCCGCACCGTGGCCCTCAAACATATCGGCTCCCCCATCGGCCCGCAGGAGGCCTACCTGCTGCAGCGCGGGGTCAAGACCCTGCCGCTGCGGATGGATGCCCATCTGCACAATGCCCAAAAAGTGGCCGAGTTTCTGGCCGCCCATCCGGCGGTGAAGAAGGTGATCTACCCGGGGCTTGCCAGCCATCCGGGCCACGATGCCCTCGGCGCCTTCGCCAGCGGCTTTGGTGGCATGGTGAGCATTGAACTTGAAGGAGGGTTTGCACGCTGCGCCACCCTGCTCGACAACCTGCAACTGTTCGTGCAGGCGGTGAGCTTGGGCGATTTGGAGAGTCTTGCCTGCCATCCGGCCAGTACCACTCACGCCGCCATGGACGAGGCGAGCCGTCTCGCCGCCGGGGTCAATGACGACCTCATCCGCTTCAGTATCGGGGTGGAAGATGCGGACGACCTGATCGCCGATCTGGCAGCTGCGCTGGCGCAGATCTAGCCACATAGCTGCGAGTGATAACCCCCAGACACAACAACGGCCCATCAAGGGCCGTTGTTGTTCATCGCGATGTGGAAAATGCGGGATTTACTCCTCCCACACCACCACTTGCGATGAGGGCCAGCGCTCCCCGACATGGGCATATTTTTGCTCCAGCAGGTGGCGCTTGATCTTCATGGTGGGAGTCAGCACACCGTTCTCGATATTCCAGGGGGTTTTCACCACCAGAATGCCGCGGATCTTGGCGTGGGACTCCAGTTGGTCGTTGACCCGCACCCGCGCAGCCTCCAGTCTGGCCACGACCTCATCCCGATTTCCTTTGGCTGCGCTCTCGGCCAGCTGCACCAGCGCGACAGGCTGGGGCATGCCGTAACCAATCACACAGAGCTGTTCAATGATGGGCTCCTGCCCCAGCATCCCTTCGATGGGCACCGGCGCCACATACTTGCCCTTGGCGGTCTTGAACACATCCTTCATCCGGCCGGTGATGGTGAGATAACCCTCCTTGTCCAGCTTGCCCATGTCGCCGGTATGGAGCCACCCCTCGGCATCGATGGCCTCGGCACTATGCTCGGGATCCTTGTAATAACCCACCATCATCCCCTCGCAGCGACAGAGGATCTCTCCCTCGTCGGAGATCTTGATGGTCACCCCGGGCCCCGCCTTGCCGACGGTACCGATCTTGTCGGCGCGGAACGGGTAATTGATGGTCGAAAACGCGTGGTTCTCGGTCATGCCCCACGCTTCAGTCACCTTGAGACCGATGCTCAGGTACCACTCAAGCAGCGCAGGGGAGACAGGTGCAGAACCGCAGCCCAATACCCGCGCCTGATCCAGCCCCAACCCCTTTTTCAGCTTGCTCTTGATAAGGCTGGAGACCAGCGGGATCTTGAGCAACAGTTCGAGTTTCTTCTGGGGCAGCTTCTCGTGGATCTTGATGCGGAACATGGCCCACAGCCGCGGTACCGAGATAAATACGGTAGGACGGCAGCGCTTGACGTCCTCGACGAAGGTGTCGAGGGATTCGGGGAAGGCGATGGTGGCGCCGCCAAACAGGCTGCCGCCGTAGATGTAGACCCGCTCGGTGATGTGGGCCAGCGGCAGGTAGGAGAAACCGCGATCAGCCTGGGTCAGGTTCACCGTCTCCACCAGCTTCTCGCACGACCACGCATAACGCTCGACGGTCAACATGGCCCCTTTCGGCTTACCGGTACTGCCGGAGGTATAGACCAGGCTCAGCAGGGAATCGGGCTCCTGCACCGGGCTGTCGGGAATGGGCTCGTGTGTTTCCAGCAGATCATCCCACTGGTAGCTGGCTGGCATGGTGTCGTAGGGAAAGGCGATACGCAGCAGATCGGCAGGTACCCCCGCCTCCTGACTCTTCCAGTCATCAAGCTTGCCAACGAAGATCGCCTTGGCCTCGCTGTGGCGCAGCACATATTCGATGGTATCTACGTTGGCTGTCGGGTAGATGGGCACGCTCACGTACTGCCCCATCTGCATCGCCAGATCGGCGATAAACCACTGGGCGCAATTCTTGGAGAGCAGCGCCACTTTATCGCCGGCAACCAGCCCCAGATGACGCAGGGCCGTCACCATGCGCCGCGCTTCATCTGCCACTTCACCCCAGGTGAAATCGACATATTCGCGGTTGATGGTTTGACGCAGATAGGTTCGATCAGGACACTGCCGCTCCCAGTGATAGAGCATCTCGAGCGGCAGTTTTTTGGCAATACGTGAGGCTGAAGCCATAGTTTAATCCCTGAAACAAAAGGCGAAACTTATTATTAACCTTTCACTAACTTCAGGGAAGAATAAACTCAAACTTCAGTTTGAAATGTGTATCCGATCAAGCTTCTGCCTGTTGTTGCAAACGAATCCACATCGCTTGCACCAGCTGCTCGTCCTGCTCGGAGAGCTCGCCTTGCAAAATCGCCTCGTTGAGGCTGCGCAACACATAGCTTTTGACATCCCGCACCAGGGTCTTGCCCTCCAGCTCGGCACGGGCGACCGCCAGCGAAATATGGCCTCGCAGGTAACCACCGGCAAAGAGTTCATCTTCGCTCGCAGTAGCAACCATGCCGTCGATCAGTCCCAACAACTTGTGCTCAAAATCGTGAATCGTCATGTAACGCAGCCTCATTTGCGGCAAATAATTCGGGGGTATGGAACCGCACTCGGATTGAATGCAGCTCTCTGGCGCCAGGCCAGCAGCGTCCATGGCGTCCTATTCCGGGCTGGCCACCGGGTAGATGACCTGATCCTTGTATCCCGTGGTTATGCGCAGATAACCACTCAACGCCCGGTTCAATTCAGGCTCATCGGTATCGACCAGGAGTGGTCTCCCCTGCAGGGAAGCCAGCTTGCTCTTGGTTGCCAGCACCTGGATGTTCTCCAGCCCGACACTCCGAATCACCTCAGGACTCAATTGCTGATTTCCGCGCCCGAACAGATGTCCCTGTCCGCCAATCAGGGTAATGATCAGCCGGCAGCGACGGCCACGGATCCGGGTCAGGATCTCGGCGGCGCTGAGATCCTGCCCGATAAGCCTGCCATTTTCCACCAGATCCACACCAAGCAGCGTATTTTCCAGACCGAGCTCTGCCATGCAGGCTGCCACCGTGCTGCCAGAGCCCATCAGATAGAGGGTATCTGGCTCCATCTGCTCGACCACACCGGCTGCCAGATCCGCCAGCACCAGCTCTTCGGACTCCCGCCCCCCCTGCTTGACCGCCTGCACGTACCGCAGATCGCCGGGCACCAGCAGCTGGCCATAATGGCGAGCCCGCACCTTGCCTGCACGAAACGCCTCCTCGTCGATATCGCGCACCTCGGCATCGATAAGACTGAGCAATTCACCGGCGATCATCCGCGCCGCCACCCGCCCGCTGGCGGTCGGGGTCACCCCGTAGACGCCGGAGTGGATCTTGCAGCCAGCCGGGATCCCCAACACATGGCAGGACTCCCCCACCGCGGCACAGATGTCCCGCGCCGTGCCATCGCCACCGGCAAACAGCAGCAGATCGACGCCCGCATCCCGCATCCGCTCTGCCGCATAGCGGGTATCGGCGGCAGAGGTACGCTCCCCGGCTGGTTGATAGACGATGCGGTGCGGCAAGCCCAGTTCACGCACCACCTGCTCCCCCATGTCGCCAGCTACCGTCAGCAGCTCGAACGGCGCGGTCAATTCGCACAGCGGCAGCAGAGCCTGACGGGTGCGCTCCTGTGCTTTGGGCACGGCGCCGCGAGCCAGCGCCTCGGCCACTACGCCGTCACTCCCCTTGAGCGCCACTGCGCCGCCAATTCCGGCGACCGGATTTATGATGAGCCCTAATCGAAACATGCACGCCTCCCTTGCGATGGCCACCATTTTTATCTTTTCGCCCCACTGGGACAAGCGGTTCCCCCCTGCTAAAATGTTCCGCTTCTTTTTTTCAACCAAGGTTCAATCATGCTGGAATGGGTTCTGGATCCCTCTGCCTGGGTAGCGCTCGCCACCCTGACCCTGCTCGAGATCGTGCTGGGCATCGATAACATCATTTTTATTTCCATTCTGGTCGGCCGTCTGCCCGAGGCGCAGCGCCAACGCGCCCGCATTCTGGGTCTGGCCCTCGCCATGGGTACCCGGATCCTGCTGCTGCTCTCGCTGGCCTGGGTCATGCGCCTCACGGCTCCGCTCTTTACTGTGCTGGGCGAGGCCATCTCGGGCCGCGATCTCATCCTGCTGCTGGGGGGGCTGTTCCTGATTGCCAAGAGTACCCACGAGATCCACGCCACCCTGGAAGGGGCCGCCGAGCCGGAAAAGGTGGCAGGAGCGGCCTCTGGTTTTATCAGCACCCTGATCCAGATCGCCATTCTCGACATCGTCTTTAGTCTGGATTCGGTGATCACCGCCGTCGGCATGGCCGATCACGTTCCTGTCATGGTGCTGGCCATCATGATCGCAGTCTTCATCATGATGTTTGCCGCCAAGGCGATCGGCGATTTCGTCGATAACCATCCTACCATCAAGATGCTGGCCCTCTCCTTCCTCACCCTGGTCGGCTTCGCCCTGATGGCGGAGGGGATGGATCTGCACATTCCGAAGGGTTACATCTACTTCGCCATGGCCTTCTCGCTGGTGGTGGAGATGATCAACATCCGCCTGCGCAAGCACACCGACGCCAACGAGCAGAGCGAATCATAAGCTCGCCGGTCGGATCAAAAAGAGCGCCTCTTTGGCGCTCTTTTGCTATGCACACGGCACGCTTGGCAGGACAGTCGCTTACTGGTTGGCGATAACGATGGCCACCCGGCGATTTTCGGCCCGTCCGGCGGCACTCTTGTTGTCCGCTACCGGCGCGGTTTCGCCGCGACCACGGACCTCCAGGTTGGCAGACTTCATCCCGACCGAGACAAGCACATCCGCCACCGACTGGGCCCGCTTCAGGGAGAGTTGTTGGTTGTAGCTGCTCTCGCCGGTGTTGTCGGTGTGACCGTCAACCCGCGCCTTGTCGAGCCCTACCCCAAGCAAGACTTTGCCCAGCTTTTCCACGGTCTGACGGGTTTGGGGATTGAGCTCCCCGACGTTGTTGGCAAACAACACCCGGTTGGCCAGATCCAGCGTCCAACCCTCGTCGGTCAGATAAAAACCTTGCTCCTTCAATACCGCCAGCTGCTCAGGGGTGAGCCCCTTCGGGGCACTCTGACAACCTGCCAGCAGAGAGAAGAACAACCCCAGCAGCAAGGTCTTGAGGGAGAGGGATATTTTCATTGTTATGTCTCCTTAACGACATCAATTCACGCCGGTTCGGTGGCATCCACCTCCTCGCGGCGCGCACGTTTTGCCAAATACATGGCTTTGTCTGCCAGCTCGCACAGCTCGCTGGCACTGACCCCGGATTGATGAATGGCATAACCGATGCTGATCCCTGCCACCAGTTGCTGCCCATCCCGCAATACCACGGGTTCACTCATCGCCTGCTGAATGCGGTTGATCACCTCCTCCACATCCTGTTGCAGATGCACAGGGCTCAGCAGGATGGCGAACTCATCCCCCCCCAGACGGCACACCAGATCCTGCGGCCGCAGCTGATGCTCCACCCGCCTTGCCAAGGTGATCAGCACATCGTCACCGGCGTTGTGGCCCAGGGTATCGTTAATCTGTTTGAAGCGATCGCAATCGAGGTAAAGCAGCGCAAAGTCCCCCTCACCCTGTTCAGCCTCGGTGATCGCCTGTGCCAGCCTGGCGTCAAACAAGACCCTGTTGGGCAGTCCAGTCAACACATCGTGGGTGGCCTGATGAAGCAGACTGGCATTTTCCCGTGCCTGATGGGCTTGCCACGCCTGCAACTCGTCCAGCAGGGAGTTGAAGTCATCCCCCAGCTCGTTGAGCTCGACAATCCCGGCGGGCGGTGCCCGCATCCCCAAGGTGCGCTGGCGGCGCACCGAGTGGGCCACCCGGGCCAGCTCTCGCAGGGGACCTATGATGGAGACCTGCATCCGCCCCGCCACGTAAAGCGCCCCCATGGCGCTCAAGAGCAGACAAATCAGCATCACCAGCAGCACCGCAATCAGGAAGATCAGCAGCGACTCGCCATGGCCGATCAGCTCGACCTCGCCGATCTTTTCACTGCCACGCAGCATGGGTTCACGCACCGGCCCGGGCAGGATCAACTGGGCAAGATAACCCTCCAGCTCGGCGATCGGGGTGTTCATGGTGCGCGACCAGCTGGTCAAGAGCGTGCCATCGGGCAGATAGATGCGCGCCTCGGCCACCTCCTCGCGCTCGGCAATGGCCCGCAGCGCCTCACCCGCCGCCTCTTCATCATGAAACACCACGGCCGCCTCGGTGGTATAACTGATGGCGCGTGCCACCAGCTCCAGATTGTGGTCGGCGTAAAAACGCATCACCAGCAGGGCGGTCAGGGTCAGCAGGATCCCCGCCACGCAAGCCGAGGTAAAGGCGGTCACCAGATGGGTGCGCCCCAGACTCTGACGCAGGGTCAGCCGCGCGTCATGGCGATCGGACGATGGCGTCATGGCACACCCCGATCAGCCATGGCCAGCTTGAGCACGGCCGGGTGCACCCGCACACCGCTGAGCGCCAGCGCATCCAGATTCACTTTGAAACGCAACCGCCCGCTACGGCTGTCCGGCTGCAGACAGAAGACGGGACTGCTGCTGCACTCCGGGTTCTGCTCACTGATGCTGAGAACGGGATGCCCCTTCAAACGGGAGAAGAGCGCCAGCCGGGTTGACTCGTCCATCACCCCCAGATAGAGCACATGGCACTGGCCGGCAATGGCCGGATCCGTCACCTCATAGCGATTGACCTGCACCGGCCGGCCGTTGCCCTGCCGGGTAATGGTGGAGAGCACACCGGCATATTCAGTAGGCGCGGCGATGCACAGATGCAGCACCGGCGGCTCCTTTGGCCAGCGGGTGTAGCTCAGAATATCGAGCACCAGCTCCTTGACCGCATTGGCCCGGCTCTCTGCAGTGGTCTGAACGTCGGCAAGCGCGGCACGGGAGCAAGCCAGCCCGGGCAATAGCACCAGCAACGCAACGACGAGTCGGAATGAGAAGTGTGACGACATGATCAGGGGATAGGCGCCTCTACAACACCGCAGCAGCGCGGTTCGGGTACATGAACTCAGATAGTAAGTGGCCGGACAACAGCCTGACAAGCCTTGACGTGAGACTCAGCTGACAGAGCTGTAAATAAAAACAGAGAGCCCGTTTTGCAACGGGCTCTCTGTTCACCTCAACGGACAGGATATCACTTTTTGCTGATCCCGTACTCCCGCAATTTGTTGGCGATGGCGGTGTGCGACACACCCAGTCGTTTGGCGAGCTGGCGGGTCGAGGGAAACGCCGGATAGAGCCGGGCCAGCAGCTGGCTCTCGAAGCGCTTCACCGCATCGTCGAGGTTGCCCTCGAACCACTCGTCGATAAGCGGCGCGCTATCGGCCGCTACCGGCAGATCGATCTGCTCGGGGCCAAGTTCGTCCCCCTCCAGCAGGGTCATGGCGCGATAGAGGCAGTTGCGCAGCTGGCGCACGTTGCCCGGCCAGCGATAAGCAGTCAGATAGTCGGCCATGTTGCGGGTAAAGCGCGGGCGCGGACGCTGCAGTTCGCTGGCAAAGCGCGAGACAAACTGCTGGGCCAGCACCATGACATCCGCCTTGCGCTCACGCAGCGGCGGCAGCGCCAGACTCAACACGTTGAGACGGTAGTAGAGATCCTCGCGGAAGGAGCCATCGTTGACCAGATCGAGCAGCTGTTTCTGGGTAGTGCAGATAAAGCGCACATTGACCTTCACCTCCTGCTCGTCACCGACCCGGCGGAACACGCCATCCTGCAGCACCCGCAAGAACTTGGTCTGCAGATGGGGCGACATGTCGCCAATCTCGTCCAGCATCAGGGTGCCGCCGCTCGCCAGCTCCAGCACGCCGCGCTTGCCCTCGGTATTGTTGCCAAAGGCGCCGGGGGCATAGCCGAACAGCTCGCTCTCGGCCACGTTATCCGGCATGGCGGCGCAGTTGAGGGCCATGAAGGGGTGGCTGGATCGCAGGCTGGCAGCGTGACAGGCGCGGGCCAGCAGCTCCTTGCCGGTACCGGTCTCGCCGACGATGAGCAGCGGCGCATCCTGCATCGCCAGCTTGCGCGCCTGCGCCAGCACCTCTTTCATCTTGGGGCTCTCACCCTGCAGATGCTCGAACCCCTCCGCCTCCACCGCGTGGAGCGCGCTGAAGTGCAGACCAACCCGGCGGGCCGATTTGAGCACCACCACGGCCCCCGCCAGCGCTTGCTTACCCTTCTGTTCATCGACAAAGAGCGGCAGCAGATCCGCCAGATACTCTTCGCCGTTGAAGCTGAGTTTGCAGGTTTGCGGCCGGATGTCGCTCGCTTCCAGCCAGCGGCTGAAGGAGAAGCCCTTGACCAGCGAGCCGAGCGCCACACCGCGCACCTCCTCCACCGGCAAGCCGAGGGTGGTGAGGGCCGACTGGTTGGCCTGGGTCACCTTGCCCTTGGCATCGAGCGAGAAGACCAGATCCGGCAGCGCCTTGAGCAGCGCCTCAATCTCGTGGTGCTCCCGCTCGGAGGGCATGTAGGGGATGGTCTTGACGTCATAGACGCCGGGAATACGGCGGATCTCCGGCATCAGATGCTGAAAATCGCTGAACTCCAGCTCGGGAAAGTTGAGATAGATGATGCCTGAGGTATCGATTTCGATGCCGCGCAGATCGATATTGTGCTCCACCAGGCGGTCGAGCAGTTCCCGGGTCAGGCCCAGGCGGTCTTCACAGCTGACTTCAAGACGCATTCGGGACACACTTCCTAGCTAACTCTATGAATGAGCGGATAATACAGACTCGATCCCCCCAGTGCGAGCGCTAGCCCACAAAAATGCGGGCCTGCCCCGCTTTCGCCGGGCAGGCCCGAGTCAGTTGTTGCCGCTTATTTGAGTAGCTGGTCGGTTCGCGCCGCCATGATGAAGTCGTTGCGGTGTAATCCACCTATTTTGTGAGTCCACCAGCTGACCGTTACCATATCGCCTACTCGGTGAGTGATGGCGTCTTCACTTCAGCAGCTCATCCGTGCGTGCCGCCATGATGAAGTCGTTGCGGTGTAATCCACCAATTTTGTGGGTCCACCAGCTGACCGTTACCTTGCCCCACTCGGTCAAAATGGCCGGATGGTGGAACTCCGCCTCCGCCAGCTCCCCCAGGCGATTGGTAAACGCCAGCGCCTCCTTGAAGTTGCGAAAGGCAAATTCCCGCCGCAGCTGCAACGCCCCCGCCACCACCAGCGGCTGCCAGTCGGGGATAAGCTGCATCAGCTCGCGCAGCTCCTCATCGCTCACTCTGGGGGCATCGGCGCGGCACGCTTCACACTGCTGGCTGGCCAGTACGGACATGGGTCTCTCCTCTGTTCTGAATGTGCAATATCTGATGTGAAATAACGGATAACTCAACTCGCCTGCTTGCCTGCAACCGGCTCAAAGCGCGGTGCATGCAGGCCAAGCTGGCGCGCCTGCGCCACCCCGTTCATGATCTCCACCTCACCCAGCCGGTAGAGGGCATCGAGCTCGGGCAGCACAAAGTAGGTGGGCTGCATGATGTCGATGCGATAGGGGGTGCGCAGCACCTCCAGCAGATCGAAGGGTTGCAGCAGCGGCTTGCCGGAAAGGGCATAGGCCGTCTCGCCGATGGAGGAGAGAATGCCACCGCCGTATATACGCAGCCCGTCCGCCGTGGCCAGGAGGCCAAACTCCACGGTGAACCAGTAGAGGCGGGCCAGAAAGACCCGCTCCTCCTTGCTCGCCTGCTGGCCAAGCTGGCCATAGAGGTGGGTAAAGTGGGCAAAAGCAGGGTTGGTCAGCATGGCGCAGTGGCCGAAGATCTCGTGAAAGATATCGGGCTCCTGCAGGTAGTCGAGCTCGTCGCGGCGCCGGATAAAGGTCGCCACCGGAAACTGGCGATTGGCCAGCAGGGCAAAGAAGCGGTCAAACGAGATAAGCGCCGGCACTGCCGCCACCGACCAGCCGGTGGTCGCCAGCAATACCTCGTTGAGCTCCGCCAGCTGGGGGATGCGATCTCGCGGCAACGTCAGTCTTTCAAGGCCCGCCAGATACTCGTCACACGCCTTGCCTTCAAGCGCCGCCAGCTGACGTTCGATCAGGATCTGCCAGGTGCCGTGCTCTTCGGCCGAGTAGTGGATCATCCCCCGGGCATCCGGCTGGTGAGCGGTATAAAGGGTTGCCATAAGCGGTTCCATCCTCTGCGCCGGGTGAGGCGCCTTGCCATTGGGTCACAGGATCACTGTAACGAACCGGCAACAAAAAAAGCAGCCGACCCGGTGGTCGGCTGCTGGCGAGAGATGTAAATAAAATGTGACATTCACGCCTGATGGCGAGCTGACTCATTCAGAGTGAGCCAAACCCTTGGTACCCGTTGCCTCATCCCTGAAGGAGACGGGATAAAAGTGGAGCAAGCCCGTTGCCCGCGTTATACCGTGATAGCCCATCCGCCCGGCGCAGATTGTTGCAAAAAACGCCGAAAAAAGTGGATGAGCGTTTCACCAGTAAAACAATGTAGACCCTCGGCATGCCCTGGTCCCTATCAAGATGCGCCAACTGCCGAGCCCCGCTCCGGGGTTAGCTCGTCCCCTTGAGATAACCGGCCAGCTGACCCACCAGCCGCTTGCGCAGCTCGCCCAGTTTCGGCTTCTCGTCCGCACACCAGGGCAGCGGGCGGCACGCCTCTATGGTGCGCAGGCCAAGGCGAGCGGTGAGCAGGCCCGCCCCCACCCCCTGCGCGGCGCGGGCAGAGAGCTTGGCGGTAAGCTCGGCCCCCAGCAGGTCCATCCCCACCTCGGTCACCAGCTCGGTGGCGCCGGCGTAGAGCATGTTGCGAAACACCTGACGGATGAGGCGTATGCGGCTCCAGTAGCCAAGTTCAATGGCGTAGACATCGGCGATATCCTCGATCATCCGCAGGTTGCGCCACAGCATCAGCATCATGTCGACGGTGGCGAGCGGGCTCAGGGCCACCAGCACGGCAGCCTCCCCCGACCATTTGGCCACCCGCGCCTGCGCCAGCTTGTCGCGCTCGCCGAGCACCAGCTGGCTGTAGAAGGTCAGCACCTCCCGATCGCTATGGCTATCGTCGAGCTGGGCCAGCCAGGTCTGATACCCCTCGCGCCCCTTGTCGCCACTTTTGACCGCCAACCCTTCGCAGAAGGCTTGCCCCTGCCCGACTCCCTGATGGGCCAGCAGATCTTCTGCGCGCGAGCGCACATCCTGACGCCGCTTGAGGGTGCGCAGCCGCAGCCACTCGCGACCCACCACGCTGGCGGTACCCGCCGCCACCAGCGCCGAGGCCGCCAGCCAGGCGCTGCCCCAGAGCGGAGTGGTGAGAAACTGATCGTAAAGGAAGGCGCCATACTGGCCCAACGAGAGCAGACCGACCGCCCCCAGCCCCCACGCCAACAACCGATGGCGGCGGCGCGGTTTGATGACGAGGGCACTCTCCACCTCGGTGAAATCGCCCAGCTCGTCGAGGCGCTCGAAACTCGCCTCCTCCAGCCGCTGGGCCGGCGCGGGCGGTCGCTCGTCACTGGCCACCGTCAAGGCAGGCTCAAGGATCACCTTGCCCTGCAGCGGTGGCCGCTCTTTTATCTGATCGTTCATCGCATTGTTCTCCTGTGCGCAGCCTTCGGCTCAGGTGCCAAGACCGCACACCGTTATTCGAGGTGATCCCCGAGCAGAAACTCCAGCGCCGCATCGAGCCGGATATGGGGCAGCGCCTGATGGGCGCTCATGGGCATCGGGCGAAACGCCTGAAAATCAAAGCCCTGGCTGTTCCACCACTGCGCTGGCGGAATATGGGGCGGCACCTCCCCCGGGAAGAGCAGCAGCGATTCACCGCTCAGGCTGGTGCCGCGGATGGCGGGGAACTCGCGGCCATTGGCCACCCCCTTGCCCACCTCGGTCGCCTTGATGGCGGCGAGCGCCAGACACTCGGTGGTGATCCCCTCGAAACGGGCCTGACCGCGGCCGCTGCGCACCAGATGCTGGAGCAGGGAGACCATGGGCCCATGCTGGTCGGGGGTAACGTGATCGGCCTTGCTCGCCACAAACAGCAGTTTGTCGATACGCGGCGAGAAGAGTCGCCGCCACCAGTTGCTCTTGCCGTAGGCAAAGCTCTCCATGATGCGGGCGATGGCCTGCTGCATATCGCCAAAGCTGGCAGCCCCGGCGTTGAGGGGCTGCAGGCAATCCACCAGCACGATCTGGCGATCGAAGCCAGCAAAGTGCTGCTCATAAAAACCCTGCACCAGATGCTGCTTGTACTGCTCGAAGCGCTGCCTGAGGGTGGCGTAGAGGGTGCCATCGGCAGGCTCGCCGGCAGGCATCTCCCACACCCAGGGGACAAATTGCAGCATGGGGGCTCCGGCATACTCCCCCGGCAAGACGAAGCGGCCGGGCTGGATCAGGTGCAGTCCCAGCTCCTGTTTGCAGGCGTGCAGATAGGCGGTGTAGCGCTCGGCCAGTTCAGCCACCGGTCGCTCGGCAAAAGGTTGCATTGCCTGCCACCCGGGGGTTAGCCAGCTGGCGGCAAGCGCCTGCAGCTCTGGGCGACGCAGCTGCTCGCGCACCTGTTCGCTCCACTGCTCGTAGCTCATCTCAAGGAGCGGCAAGTCGAGCAGCCACTCCCCGGGGTAGTCCACCAGATCCACGTAGAGGGTCGAGATCTCCCCCAGATGCTTGCGCAGGGGGTGGCGGGTGCGATAACGAATTTCGAGGCGCACCTCGGCCACGCCGCGGGTGGGCTCGGGCCAGGCCGGCGGATCGCCAAACAGGGAGTCTAGGCCGCGCTCGTAGGCAAAGGTGGGGATATGGGCATTTTGCTGCGGCACCCGGCGGGCACCGAGGATGCGCCCCTGACGCAGGGCATCCCACAACGGCAAACGACCGTCAATGGCCGCATGTTCCAGCTGATTGACCAGCGCCGTGATAAACGCCGTCTTGCCGCTGCGGGAGAGGCCGGTCACCGCCAGCCGGATATGGCGATCCCGCACCCGGTTCACCACGTCGTTCGCCTTGCTCTGCAGGCGAGTCAACTTCTGTTCCAGTTTATTGAGTATCAAGGCTTGACCCGTTCTCCCTTGGTGGTTGCATCCGGCGTGATTGGCCGTGCGACAAGGCAAACTGGCTATCCGCATCGGGATGGTCAATCAGCCTGAGTAGCGTCGATGATGGGGCATCACTGAAGGCTCCACCATCGACATTGAGTGCTTGGGCAGGCACTTTCGGCAGGCATTACAGCTTGCGAAATTCCCGCTGCAGGGTGAACTCGCGCGAGGTCACCAGCTTCTCGATGCGCTGAACTCGAGGCTCCAGAGCATCCAGTTCCTGCGCGACACGGCTCAGCGCCTGTTGGGGGGTGACCCCCGCCTGCCAGCTGCGCGCCTTCATCCGCACCTCGGCAAAATCGGCATCCTCGTGGGAATAGAGGGTGACCGGCTTTTTGTCGAGCAAGAACCAGGCGGCAATGTAAGCGGTGAAGGTGATAAACCCGGCGAAGATAAGACCGCTGATGGCGAGCAGCCGCACGATCCAGGTCTCTACCCCGAAATACTCTGCCAAACCGGCGCAAACTCCGGCAATCTTGCCCTGCCGGGGATCGCGATAGAGGTTGCGCCCCTCACGATTGACACTGCTCATACCTTGTTCCTCCAACCGGGCACTTCCGCATCCAGAATCGATTCCAGCGCACCGACTCGCTCCTGCATCTTCTCGGTACGGGCCAGCAACCCTTGCAGCTGTTCCCGCTCGCTATCGGCAAGACCGGCGCCGATGCGCCCCTTGGCCCGGTAGTGCAGCACCAGCCAGATGGGTGCCACCACCACCATGAAGACCACCATGGGAACCATCAATACACCCAGCAGACTCTCCATCGCTTACTCCCCCTGCTGGCCGTCACGCTGACCCAGCTTTTGGCGCATCGCCTCAAGCTCGCGGCTTATCTGATCGTCCACTTCCAGCTCGGCAAACTGCTGCGCCAGCGCCTTGTCGGACTGACCCAGATCGGCGCGAGCCTCCATCTCGTCGATGCGACGCTCCATCCGCTCGAACTTGCTCACCACCGCCTGACTGTCACCACGGGCAACCTGGCTCTGCACGTTGAGACGGCTGCTGGCCGCTTCGCTGCGAATGGCCATCGCTTTCTGGCGGGCACGGGCATCTTCCAGCTTGGCTTCGAGTTGGCGGATCTCTTCACCCAGCTTCTCGATGCCGCTGTCGACCGCCTGCTGCTCGCGGTAGAGGGTCTCTGACAACTCGCTCTGTTTCTTCTTCTCGATAAGGGCGGCGCGGGCCAGATCTTCACGCCCCTTGGTCAGGGCCAGCTCGGCCTTGGCCTGCCACTCATCGACCCGCTCCTGATGACGGGCGACCTGACGGCCAATCTCTTTCTGGCTGGCGAGGAAGCGGGCCAGATTGGAGCGCTCCTTGACCAGCTCGTCCTCCATCTCCTGGATGATCAGGCGCACCATCTTCTGGGGATCTTCTGCCTTGTCGAGCAGGGCCGTCAGGTTGGAATTGATGATGTCGGCCAGACGGGAAAAAATACTCATGATTGCACTCCTGTTAATGGCATGGCGTTGTTTCTCCATTGACAATGGCAACTTGTGTGCCAATCTGGAGCGAAATTTAACTTGTTGATTTATATGGGGCTGCTTTGCCCCGTTTCAATAGATGCCATGCAGGTGGTGATAAAAATCACCAACTTTTGGTAAGATTGACCAGCTTTAACAACCGACAGGGATCACTATGACCACGGCCACGGAAAGCCTGCTGGGGGAATCCAACGCATTCCTCGAGATCATCGAGCAGGCCTCACGGCTCGCCCCGCTGCGCAAACCCGTGCTGATCATCGGTGAGCGGGGAACGGGCAAGGAGCTCATCGCCCACCGCCTACATTATCTCTCGGCGCGCTGGGATCAAAGCTTTGTCACCATCAACTGCGCCACTCTGAGCGAGAGCCTGCTGGAGACCGAGCTGTTCGGTCACGAGGCGGGCTCCTTTACCGGCGCGGCCAAGCGCCATCAAGGCCGCTTCGAGCGGGCCGATGGCGGCACCCTCTTCCTCGACGAGCTGGCCACCACCAGCGCCCGGGTGCAGGAGAAGCTGCTGCGGGTCATCGAGTATGGCGAGTTCGAGCGAGTGGGTGGGGCCAAGCCCCTCAAGGTGGATGTGCGGCTGGTCTGCGCTACCAACGAAGATCTCCCAGCGCTGGCCGACAAGGGACAGTTTCGCCACGATCTGCTGGATCGACTCGCGTTTGATGTGATTACCCTCCCCCCCTTGCGGGAGCGGCGGGAAGATATCCTGATGCTGGCGGAGCACTTCGCCCACAGCATGACCCGGGAGCTGGGCTACCCGCTCTTTGCCGGTTTCTCGCGCAAGGCAACCCAGCTGCTGCTCGATTACCCCTGGCCTGGCAACGTGCGGGAGCTGAAAAACGTGGTGGAGCGCAGCATCTACCGCCAGGGCAACCCCCAGTTGCCGCTGGCCGAGCTGGTGATCAATCCGTTTGATTCCCCCTGGCGGCCCGTAGCCGCTCGCAGTCAGGAGAGTAAAAGCGAGCCGCAAGGTGCGACAACCGGGGCGTTGCCGCTCGATCTTAAGCAGGCTGTGGCGGAGTTCGAGATTAATTTACTCAAGCAGGCGATGCAGCAATCCCAGTATAATCAGCGCAAAGCCGCCCAACTGCTGGCCTTAAGCTATCACCAGTTTCGTGGCATGCTACGCAAGTATCAGTTGCAGGATGGCGACAACGATACGGAACAAGACCAGAAAGAGTCCGACTAACACCGGCACCAACAAAGCCAGCACAGTGCTGGCGCATTCATATAAAAACAGATGCGTATCAAAAACATGGTTCAACAATGAGAATGCTCACACCCTTGCTGCTCGGTCTGCTGGTTCTGCTCACCGGCTGCAACAAGCAATCCGAAGCTTCCAAGACCGGACTCATCTACTGCGCTGAGGGCTCTCCCCTCTCCTTCAACCCCCATGTCTCCAACACCGGGGTTACGCTGGATGCCAGCGCTCGTCCGCTCTACGACCGCCTGCTGGAGGTCAACCCCAATACTCTGGCCTTGGAGCCGGCGCTCGCTACCAACTGGCATGTGAGCGAGGATGGCCTCACCTATACCCTGACCCTGCGCAAGGGGGTGAGTTTTCACCATACCCCCTGGTTCAAGCCAAGCCGCACCCTCAATGCCGATGACGTGGTCTTTACCTACGCCCGTCAACTTGACGAGCACCACCCCTATCACAACGTCTCCGGCGGCGACTACCCCTTCTTCTACAGCCTGGGGCAGGATCAGCTGATCAAGCGGGTCTACAAGAAGGGGCCGCAGCAGGTGGTGTTCGAGCTGAACCAGCCCAACGCCTCCTTCCTCGCGACCCTGGCCAGCGACTATGCGGTGATCCTCTCCGCCGAGTACGCCGAGCAGATGCTCAAGGCGGGAACCCCGGCGCTGCTCGATACCCGCCCCATCGGCACCGGCCCGTTCAGCTTCAAAGAGTATCGCCACAACGAGTTCATCCGCTATCTGCGCCATCCCGGCTACTGGAACGGCCCGGCCCAGATCGAGCAACTGGTCTATGACATCACCCCGCGCTCTTCCAAGCGGCTGGCCAAACTGCTGACCGGCGAGTGCGACGTGATGAGCACACCAGCCGCCAGCCAGCTCTCGGTGATCAAGCAGCATCCCGACCTCAGCCTCTCGGTACAATCGGGGATGAACGTCGCATTTTTGGCCCTCAATACCCGCAAGCCGCCGTTCAACAACGTCAAGGTGCGTCAGGCCATCGCCAGCACCATCAATATCGACAACCTGTTGCAGGCGGTCTATTTCGATACCGGTCTGCCGGCCAACAGCCTGCTGCCACCGCTCTCGTGGGGCTATAACCCCAGCCTGCCGATGCGCAAGCCTGATCTGGCGCTGGCCCGCACGCTGCTTAAGGAAGCAGGGCTCGAGAAGGGATTCGAGATGCAGGTGCTGGTGCAACCGGACGCCCGCCCCTACAACCCGGATGCGCTCAAGACCGCCCAGCTGATGCGAAGCGATCTGGCCAAGGTGGGTATCAAGCTCAAGATTGTCCAGCAGGCGTGGCCCGTCATCGAGAAACGCCTGGCCGCCGGTCAGTACGACAGCCTGCTCTCCGGCTGGATTGCCGACAACGCCGATCCGGACAACTTCTTCCGCCAGCTGCTGAGCTGCTCGGCGGTCGAGCGTGGCAACAACTACAGCCGCTGGTGCAGCCCGGCCTTCGATCAGCTGCTGGACGATGCGGTCACCACGCCCCAGCTGGCCTTCCGGCTGCGCAACTACTACTACGCCCAGACCCTGCTCAACGAGCAGCTGCCTCTCATTCCGCTGGCCCATGCCCTGCGCACCCAGGTCAGCCGCAGTGACATTGAGGGGCTGATCCTGATGCCCTTTGGCGGCACCTCCTTCAATCAGGCTCATCGGGAGTAAGCATGCTTTTATACACCTTGCGTCGCATCAACCTGCTGCTCATTACCCTGCTGGCCCTGACCTTTGTCGCCTACCTGCTGGACTATCGCCTGCTCGGCCATCAGCTGAGTTTCTGGAGCGGCTATCCCGACTTCCTGCGCCATATTCTGGCCGGGGATCTCGGCCTCTCCAGCGTCTCCGGCCTGCCGGTGCTGGACGAAATTCGCCACTACTTCCCGGCGACCCTGATCCTCTGTCTGGCCGCTTTCACCATCTCGCTGCTGGTGGGGATCCCGCTCGGTACCCTGGCCGCCCTGTCACAGGGCAAGCCGCTGGATCTCTCCATCATGACCGCCGGCCTTATCGGCTATGCGGTGCCGGTGTTCTGGCTAGCGTTGCTGGTGGTGATGCTCTTTTCCCTCGATCTCGGCTGGCTGCCGGCGTCAGGCCAGATCAGCCTGCTCTATGACGTGCCCCCCATCACCGGCATCGCCGTCATCGACGTGCTGCTGAGTCAGGAGCCTTGGCGTCAGGCGGCGCTGCACGATGCCCTGCGCCACCTCATCCTCCCCTCGCTGGTGCTGGCGGTGGTGCCCACGACCGAGGTGATCCGCCATGTGCGCAGCTCGCTCATCGACGTGATGAAGCAGAACTACATCAGAGCGGCAGCCAGCCGTGGCCTCTCCAAGTGGCAGATTGTCTGGCGCCATGGCCTGAAAAACGCTCTGCCCCCGGTACTGCCATTGCTCGGTCTGCAGCTGGGCAGTGTGCTCACCTCCGCCATGATCACCGAGGTGGTGTTCGAGTGGCATGGCATCGGCCGCTGGCTGGTCAGCAGCATCGCCCTGCAGGATTATGCCGCCATTCGCGGCGCGACCCTGGTCATCGCCAGTTTCGTCATCCTGATCAGTGTCAGCACCGAGCTGCTCACCACCCTTATCTATCCGGCACGGCGCAAAGAGCTCTATGCCAAACAAGATTGAACGCGCTCATGGCGTGACCAGGAGCCAGGTACCCTATGCAAGATAAATCGAACATCTATCCCGAGCTCAAGATCCTCTCGCCGCTGGAGCAGACGTGGGCCTCCTACAGCCGCAATCCGCTTGCCATGGCAGGCCTGTGGGGCTTTTTGCTGCTGCTGATCATCACCCTGTTCGGCCCGCTGGTGGTGCCCTACGGCATCGATGAGCAGCACGCAGAGCATCTGCTGCTGGCCCCCTCCTGGGCCAACAACGGCAATATCGACTTCTTCCTCGGCACTGACGATCTGGGACGGGATATCCTCTCCCGGCTGGTGGTCGGCGCGCGGCTCACCTTCGGCTGCGCCCTCATCGTGGTGGTGATCGCCATGGTGGTCGGTTCTGCCATCGGCATCCTCGGCGGCATGAGCAAGGGGCTCAAATCGAGCGTATTGCACCATCTGCTCGATACCCTGCTCTCCATCCCCTCCCTGCTGATGGCCATCATCATGGTCGCAATCATGGGGCCGGGCCTTGGCAACACCCTGATCGCCATCACCCTCGCGTTGATCCCGCCGTTTATCCGGGCTACCTACAACGCAGTGCATGCCGAGATGCAGAAGGAGTACATCATCGCCAGCCGACTCGATGGTTCGCCCCCCTTGCGGATCATGCGGCTGGCCATTTTGCCCAATATCGTCGAGACCCTGGTGGCCCAGACCACCCGCACCCTCTCGGCCGCCATCCTCGATATCTCCGCGGTCGGTTTTCTCGGCCTTGGCGCCCAGACGCCCCAGTCGGAGTGGGGCGCCATGCTGGCTGACTCGAGCGATCTTATCTATCTCGCCCCCTGGACCGTCACCCTGCCCGGCATCGCCATTCTGTTCAGCGTGCTGGTGACCAACCTGGTTGGTGAGGGCATCCGCGAAGCGCTCAAAGAGGGGAATGACTGATGCCGTTGCTAGATATACGCAATCTCACCATCGAGATCGACACCCCGCAGGGCAAGGTGAAGGCGGTAGACAAGGTGAGCCTCACCCTCAACGAGGGGGAGATCCGCGGACTGGTCGGCGAATCCGGCTCGGGCAAGAGCCTGATCGCCAAAGTGATCGTCGGCATCGAAAAGGATAACTGGACAGTGCGCGCCGACCGGATGCGCTTCAATGACATGGATCTGCTGACCATGGCGCCCCGCGAGCGGCGCCGCATCATGGGCCGCGAGATCGCCATGATCTTTCAGGATCCCATCAGCTGCCTCGACCCCTCCGAGGAGATTGGCACCCAGCTGGAAGAGGCGATCCCGACCGATTCGTTCGAGGGGCAGTTCTGGCAGCGCTTCCAGTGGCGCAAGAAGCGGGCGATTGCCCTGCTGCACCGGGTCGGGGTCAAGGATCACCGCAAGGTGATGCGCGCCTATCCCCATGAGCTGTCAGATGGCATGTGCCAGAAGGTGATGATCGCTATGGCGATTGCCAACCAGCCGCGCCTGCTGGTGGCTGACGAACCCACCAGCGCCATGGAGTCCACCACCCACTCCCAGATCCTGCGGCTGCTGGACAAGATGAACAAGCTGGGCAACACCACCATCCTCATCATCAGCAACGATATCGCCGCCATTGCCAACCTGACCGACACCATCAACGTGATGTACTGCGGCCAGATGGTGGAAGTAGGTACCCGCGAGCAGATCCTCGAGACGCCGCATCACCCCTATACCGATGCGCTGCTCAAGTCGATCCCCGACTTTGACAAGCTGGTGCGCCACAAGTCGCGCCTCGAAACCCTGCCCGGCGTCATCCCGCCGCTGCAACATCTGCCCATCGGCTGCCGGCTCGGCCCGCGCTGCCCCTATGCCCAGAAGCAGTGCGTGCAGACCCCGGTGATGAACAAGGTGAAGGGACACCAGTTCAGCTGCCACTTCCCGCTGAACATGGAGGAGCCGAAAAAATGATGACCAGCAACGCCCCCGCCAGAGAGGAGCATGTGATTGAGCCCTCCCTGCTGCAAGTGAGGGGTCTGAGCAAAACCTACCAGAACCGTACCGGCCTGTTCCGTCGTCAGGCGGTGGAGGCGATCAAGCCCCTCTCGTTTGACCTTGAAGTGGGCCAGACCCTGGCAATCGTCGGTGAAGCGGGCTCCGGCAAGAGCACCCTGGCCCGCATTCTGGCCGGCATGATTGAGCCCACCAGCGGTGACATCGCCATCGACGGCCAGCTGATGGTGCATGGCGATTACCAGACCCGCTGCAAGCTGCTGCGGATGATCTTTCAGGATCCCAATACCTCGCTGAACCGCAAGATCCGGGTTGGTCAAATTCTGGAGACGCCGCTACGCCTCAACACCGAAATGACCGAAGAGGAGCGCCGCGAGAAGGTGGTGCAGACCCTGCGCATGGTGGGTATGCTGCCCGATCACGCCCTCTTCTACCCGCAGATGCTCTCCTCCGGTCAGCAGCAGCGGGTCGCACTGGCGAGGGCTCTGATCCTCAACCCCAAAATCGTGGTGGCCGACGAAGCACTCACCACCCTGGATATCTCGGTACGCTCCCAGATCATCAACCTGCTGCTGGAGATGCAGGAGACCATGGGGCTGAGCTATGTGCTGGTGGCCAACGATCTGGGCATCGTCAGCCATATCAGCGACGAGGTGCTGGTAATGCATGAAGGGCGCGTGGTGGAGCGCGGCAAGACCCTCAAGGTGTTTGCCGATCCCCAGCACGAGGTGACCCGCCGCCTCATTCAGAACTACAACAACGAATATCGCAAATAGAGAGGCGCTGGCCGCCTCCCCTGCCGCGGTGTTTCATCGTTCTCACACGGCGGGATCAAAAAAGCCCACTGCATGCAGTGGGCTTTTTGTTATCGGAGTCGCGGCTTAGGCTTGCAGCAACAGGCGGTTGATGCGGGAGACGAAGCTCGCCGGATCGTTGAGCCCGCCCTGTTCGGCCAGCTGGGCCTGTTCGTGCAGCAGGGTGACCCACTCGCCGAACAGAGCTTCATCCTGAATGGTGTCGAGCTTCTTCACCAGCGCATGGTCGGGGTTGAGCTCCAGAATGTACTTCTGCTCCGGTACCGGCTGACCGGCGGCGCGCATCAGCTTGATCATCTGGGTGCTCATGCCGTAGGCGTCGGTCACGATGCAGGAGGGGGAGTCGGTCAGACGATGGGTGACACGCACCTCTTTAACCGCTTCGCCGAGGCTCTTCTTGACCCGCTCAACCAGACCTGCATTGGCTTTTTCGGCCTCTTCCTGCGCCTGCTTGGATGCTTCATCTTCCAGATCGCCGAGATCCAGTTCGCCACGGGTGACGGAGATGAGCTGCTTGCCGTCGAACTCGGTCAGGTGGCTCATCAGCCACTCGTCCACCCGCTCCCACATCAGCAGCACTTCGACACCCTTCTTGCGGAAGATCTCGAGGTGCGGGCTGTTCTTGGCAGCGGCATAAGAGTCGGCAGTGATGTAGTAAATCTTCTGCTGACCTTCTTTCATGCGACCAACGTAATCCTCGAGAGAGACGGTCTGGGCTTCGCCCTCGCCAGCGGTGCTGGCAAAGCGCAGCAGCTTGGCAATCTCTTCGCGGTTGGCGTAATCCTCGGCTGGGCCCTCTTTGAGCACATTGCCGAACTCGCTCCAGAACTTGGCATACTTCTCGGCATCGTCTTTCGCCAGCTTGGAGAGCATGGTCAGCACGCGCTTGGAGCAAGCCTTGCGCAGAGAAGCGGTCACCTTGTTGTCCTGCAGGATTTCACGGCTGACGTTGAGCGGCAAATCGTTGGAGTCCAGCACCCCTTTGACGAAGCGCAGGTAGGTCGGCATAAACTGCTCGGCGTCGTCCATGATGAAGACGCGCTGTACGTAGAGCTTCAGACCGTGCTTCTGCTCGCGATTGTAGAGGTCGAACGGTGCGCGGGCCGGTACGTAGAGCAGGCTGGTGTACTCCTGCGCCCCTTCCACCCGGTTGTGACCCCAGAGCAGCGGATCTTCAAAGTCGTGGGCGACGTGCTTGTAGAACTCCTGATACTCCTCGTCCTTGATATCTTTCGGGTTGCGGGTCCACAGTGCAGTCGCGCGGTTGACCTGCTCCCACTCGCCTGGGGTGCCGACGATGGTTTCACCATCCTCTTCGCGATCCGGGGTGCCCTCTTTGTACATTTCCACCGGCACACTGATGTGGTCGGAGTATTTGCTCACCACGGAGCGCAAACGCCAGTCGTCGAGGAACTCGTCCTCTTCGGCACGCAGGTGCAGGATAACGTCAGTGCCGCGACCGGCTTTGGTCACATCAGCCACGGTGAAGGAGCCTTCCCCTTCCGATTCCCACTGCACGCCCTGCTCCGGAGCGGTACCGGCGGCGCGGGAAACCACGGTCACCTTGTCGGCAACGATAAAGGCGGAGTAGAAACCGACCCCGAACTGGCCGATCAGCTGGGAGTCACGTCCCTGATCGCCGGAGAGGTTTTTGAAGAATTCTGCGGTGCCGGACTTGGCGATGGTACCTAGGTGCTCGATCACCTGATCGCGGGTCATACCGATCCCGTTATCGGAGATGGTCAGGGTACGCTTCTCTTTGTCCACCACCAGGCGCACACGCAACTGGCCGTCGTTTTCGAACAAAGAGGCATCGGAAAGCGCCTTGAAGCGCAGCTTGTCCGCCGCATCAGATGCGTTGGAGATCAGCTCGCGCAGGAATACTTCTTTGTTGGAGTAGAGGCTGTGAGCCATCAGGCTCAGCAGTTGTTTGACTTCAGTTTGAAAGCCGTGGGTTTCGGCATGAACACTTTGGGTCATGGACCAATCCTCAGAAACATCGGGTTGAACATACGCCCAACCTAGATGGGGACAGGGATCCAAATATCAAGGGGGCGAATGCGCAATCCTGCTCATTCGCCCCCTTTTTCCATTCAACTGCCGATTTTCTGATCAAGCCGCAATGATACAGCCCTATCCCGCCCCTCCCCTTATTTGAGGCGCTGGCGCCCCATCAGGGAGTGGGAGAGCGTGGTGCCATCCACCAGCTCCAGCTCGCCCCCCACCGGTACGCCATGGGCGATGCGGCTCACCTCCACCCCGGCGGCACGGGCCATATCGGCGATATACCAGGCGGTGGCATCCCCCTCGATGGTGGGGTTGGTGGCGAGGATCAGTTCGTTGATCGCCTCATCCTTCAGGCGACGCTCCAGAATATCGAGCCCCAACTCCTCCGGGCCAATACCATCGAGCGGGGAAAGATGGCCCATCAGCACAAAGTAACGACCGGAAAACTGGCCGGTCTGCTCGATGGCGGCAACGTCCGCCGGGCTCTCCACCACGCAGAGCAGGCCGTTCTCTTCCCGCTTGGGATTGGCGCAGATATCGCAGCGATCGTTCTCGGTAAAGGTGCGGCAGTGGCTGCAATGACCAATCTCGGTCAGGGCGCGGGAGAGCAACTGGGCCAGCCGCAAACCGCCGCTGCGCTCACGCTCGAGCAGGGTAAAGGCCATCCGCTGGGCAGACTTGGGCCCCACCCCCGGCAGCACCTGCAGGGCTTTCATCATCTCGTCGAGCAGGGGACTGAATTTCATAACACACCTCACACTGGCCAACCCGCACCACTATCTGGATAACCGCGGGTAAGCTGAACTGGATAACGCAACTGGCGCAGGACTATACCCGAGCCCGCGCCAGCGCGCTATCCGATGAGACTGAAAACCCTTTGTAGTGGTCAGCCCACATGTTCAAAAAGGGTCTGAAATTGATGCCGAAGGAGGAGCGCATGAAAGTAGCGTAAAAAATACACCGGTTTAAGGCCGGTGTCTTGTGATAACCAGATTTTTACACACTATATCTGTACACCTATCAGGTCTTTTTTGCAGTAACAACAAGCTCTGTTACATTCCGAATTCTAGGAAGTAACTTCTAACTTGATGCTTTTTCATCCATTCGTTAGCCCAGGATTTAGCATCTTCAATTTCGCTCGCTGAGAGTTTTTTTTCAAGAATACTGAGTTCTTTAACAGAACGAGAATAGGCTGACTCCTCAGTTTCTGGCGGTAGTTGATGGGTTAATACATATAACCAAGCGTAAGCTTTTTTATTGTTTTGCATATCAGCAGGAATTGGAATGGTAAACTCATCGCCTCCCATCAGATAAGTGCTATAGATCCTTATCGAGTTAATATTTCCTGTATTTGCTGCACGTTCGAGCCAACCAAGCATTCCAACAATATCTTTGTCTTTCTCAGCATAGCTAGACATAACCTCCATAGCTCTTGGATTACCATGATTGGCGGCTTGTTCTATCCAATGGCGTACAGCCTTATCACGTGAGCCAGGAACAATATACCAGCCACAGCCATCACGGATCGCAGCAGATAATTTGTTCATAGAGTCAGCATCACCTAACTTTGCCGCTCTCTCCAGCCATTTACAGTAGGTGTTATAATCTTTTCTTGCTGCATAGATGAATGCATAGGTTTTTATACCTTCTAAATCATCCTTTTCTGCCAAGTGTTTTGATTTGGCAACGACCTTATCTGACCAATTTTCACTACCATTAGTCTCTGTCAATGAAGATGATAGTATTGGGCCAGATCCAATATCGGAGAGGGCTAACATACCACATAGTCCTCCTGCCTTTGCAGCCCTTTCGAAATACATGTCAGATTCTTTGGATGACACTAAAGCAGATGTCATATAGCTATTAGCTATCAGGCACATGGCTTCGGTGTTTCCTGCGTCAGCAGCTTTCAACATCAGTTCCCAGCCAGAACTACGTCCCTGCTCCCACGGGATCACTGCTTGCTGATAAAGATCATCGGCCATCGCTGTCTTATCAGCTGCAGCGTTTACAAATGAGACAGCGAATAGTGAGTTCAACACAAGTATTGAAAACTGCTTAACTCTTAACATTCCACCCATCCTGAATCTGAGAACGACCATACATATTAGAGATCTTGTAGTTAGGTTGTGCATTCTCCCAGCGTATATTTGATAATGCATTGCGAGCTCGCCGATACTTTATTAAAGTTGACTTAAGGTCATCATTTCTATTGTCAGCTGGCAAAGTCATATATTTATCTAATGTGCTAAGGTTGCGCTTATAAGCACCAATCTGATCTTGCACATTGATATCGGCCATGCGGCTTATCGCCTCTTGGAATTTATGGCGATTATCAGGAGTGGCTTTACCGCTATAGAGCCAATCAACCAAGCGAGCAATAGTCAATTGCTGTAACACATGAACTTGCTTTGCATCCAATGCAATTCGATTACTTTTCATTTCTAGCGCCCTTGCACTTACAACCAAGGTCCCCAATAACGAGCCCAATGCCTCTGGCAGTAGACCATTGGCCCACTCTTTTAACTTGGCCTCTGTTGCTGCATTGGCCTTGGCGTCGCCAGCCGTATCCGGGCGTAAAGCCGGGTTTGGATTAGCCTGTTTCGGCTGCAGGTGATGAGACAACGTCCACGCCACCAGACCCGCATTCTGGCTGCGATTCAGCTTGCCATAAAGCCTGTCGACAAAGTCTTTCTCTGCCGCCACTATCTGGCCAATATTGACCCCCAGCAGCAGTGCCAACTGACTAGCCCTGGAGAGCCGCTGATAGCTCTCCTCATCGGCGAAGACTTCGACCCGCTCGTAGTTGCAGCGGCGCAGCAGATCCTGAAACATGGCCACCACATAACCGGTAGATTGCCAGTCCACCTCAAATTCAAAATAGCCCTTTGCCTTGGCGCTGCCCCCCAGCACCCCGGCCTTGACCCCCAACCGCATCCGGTTATTGCGCCAGCTCAGGATAAAGGGAAACTCGCTCAGCGTGTTCTTGATTTCGGCCTTCAGCTCGGTGGTGGCCTTGCACAGTTGCAGCGGCAGCTTGGCGGCTTGACCATCTATCCTCAGACGCTGGATCATGCTGTTATCCGGCGTCCAAAGCAGGCGTCCTGACAGACTGCAGCCCACCTCAGCCCCAACCTCGGCAGTAAATTCACCCTTCTCTTCAGCCTTGACCGCCACATCGAGCCCGCTGAGGCTAATGCCCCCGACGCTGGCATTGAGCGATGCCTCACGGCCCGCTTTGAGCATGGCGCCCGCTTTGCCCCACGCCTTGGCGTGGACATCTACGGCCCAGGTACCCAGATTGATCTGGTACTTGTTGCCACTCTTGGGGGCGATCAGGGTTGCTATCGTGGGTTTCGCGCCTCGTGGCAAGGTGATCCTGAACAGGTCGATCTCCCCGCGCAGAGGATAAAACTCCGCCGTGACCGACAAGCTGGCGCTCGGCCCTGGCATGGAGACGGTGCCATCCTGATAGGTCAGCTTCATTGGCGGGGGGTCTATCTTGCCGGAACTGCTGAGTTTGCCCTTCCAGTCGCTGTAACTCATCATCCGCATCAGCTGCGCTTGGGGTGACTCATCAAAGGGACCAAACTCCACCTGCTTGTCAGAGCGATAGAGCAGTGTGCCAAGGTGTCCAGCAAAGCGGCTACGCCATGAATCCAGCGCCTTCACCTTGATGTTCTTCTGCTCCAGGTAGTCGGCCACCTTGTCAAAATTGAGGGCGCCGCTCTCTTTGTAGAACCAGCCCTTTTGTAGGGGGAGAGGGGTAATGCCATCTTGTGCCAGCAGGGCGAGCAGCACCGGATCCTGCTCCAGTTTGAGCAGGTCACCCGCCCGCTCCTTGACCTTGTCTACCGGCAACTGCCAGAGGCTGAAGTAGCTAAGCGGCTCTGCCGATAACGCCGCCGAGCAGATCTCGCGCAGCGGATAATCTCCCTTGGTCAATACGTCCATGGGTTGGCGCTGATATTCCCCCTCCCATGCCAATACCCGAGGCGGGACTTGGCGGGAGCAGGCCAGCAGTGCCTTTTCGTACAGCTCGTTCGCTTGCTTGTGAGCAGCATTAATGGCATCGAGCTGACGCTGAAACATCTGCTGGGGTGGCAACAAGGGATTCTCTTTGTCGCTGCTGGCGGCATAACCGCTATCGAGCGCGGTCAAAAAGGCCTTGGTGGTCTTCTCCAGCTCCTCTTCGGCCTGCTTTTTCTGCGCCAGATAGGCGTACCAACTGGCGTAGCACTTATCACCGGCCACGCACCCCTCTATGCCGCTCAGAGCAAACTCTGGCACGGCGACCCCAAGCGCGCCAAGCTCGCTGATGCAGCGATTGAGGGTCTGCTGGGCCGTAGTCATCTTGGCCAGGGTTTCCTGACGATGGCTAAACCAATCGTCACTCGGCCACATCAAATCGTGGCTGTGCTCCTGCATCAGGGTCTGGGTTTTCAGCACCGCCTGTCGTAGCGATTCAATCTGCTCTGCCGGAGGCTTTTCTGCTACAAACGTGGCACGGGCCTTGTTGTATTGCGCCAGCAATTTGCCAATTTTGACCTGACGCGGGTCATAGTAGTGGCCATTTTTATCGACTTCATACCCTTGCGCCTTGGCTTGCTCAATCCCTTGGCGTTTGAGCTTTTCCAGTTGCTCGATACATTTGGCATCTTCAGCGGCACGATTGATAAATTGCTTTTGAACCGCAGCCTGGCTGTTATCTCCGTAGGGCGAAAAGGTAGGGCTGGCTGGCCTACTCGCCTGAATGTTGCTCCATTCTTGCTGTTGAGCCGGGGTCAAGAAGCTGTATGGTGTCGGGCTAATCATCAGGCTATCGAGTTGAATACCCTGTGCCGCCAGTGCTTGCAGCTTGCTGGATGAGCCAAGCACCTTGGCTTCAAACTCACTGACCACCATTTTTATCTTCTTGAAGGCTTTTTTCTCGACCAGCCAAAAACAGTTGGAGCCGCTGACATAGAAGATGTCTTCAAACTCTTTTGACGAGCAGGGGGATTTAACCGCTGCAAACGACTCATTTGATGCAGCAGCAGGCAACGGAACAAAAGGCAACATGGTCGGCGACTGACAGAGCCCTTCATCAATGACATTGTTAACTACAGGTGACGTAGTCGTGGTTGGTGCGGACATCTATAACGCCTCCACTGGCTGATGGGTCTGATGCTGCCAAAAACGGTTTGCCACAGCCAGCGGCTCATGGCACTCAATATCGAAGGTGGCCAACCACTGGGCCATGCGACCATCCAACACGGGAGCAGGATAATCATTAAGCAGTGTGAGCCAAGGCATAAGCTCCCACTGCTCTGTCAAGCCTTTCTCAATCAGGTATGCAAGCGAAGATGCAAGACCATAACACAAAACAGGGTCAATCCGAGCGGCTTGCAAGCTATAAAGCAGACGGGTTTTCTGAGCCATCGTCAGCAATTTCGAACTCAAATACACCGGTTGCTCAAAGGCCACTTCGTGCTCAGCGCTGACAATTTCACACCACGCTGCAGAGCACCAGTCAGGCAAGTACACCGCCTCCAACGCTGAGCTCACCAAGGGGGCATCATACTGGCAGGCATAGATAGCCAGCCAAATGGCCGGATCGTAAAAGCGCAGATAGCTTTGCCCCTGCCCATCAGGCACCGTCAGGAACTGTCTGAAATGGTTGGCTAGCTCTTCGCAAGAGAGTGATGCGCGCAGCGCAACGCCTGCGCGCCTCTCTCGCACTTCCGTAAGCAATGTTTCCCTGACAGTGCGCTCGGAAGGGAGGCTAAGCAAAAGGGGACTCACCTCCAATAAGGCTTGGTGGTGCGTACCTGCAAACAGCAGAGTTAATTCGGGCTGCTCAATGAGCTGATGGATCACCTCTTGCGCCTCTTCCCAACGTGCCACATCAATCAGCAAATAGTTGATTGGTAAGCTATCAGGAGATAACCGATGTAGACACGTTAACTGTTCCCATCGAGTTTGCATGTGCAGTCCCCCCGTTCACATGTGCCATTAGAGCGCTTGCCACACATGGGCATTGCTACCACACCTGCTTTTGCCGCGACCAACATGGCCGGGATCATCTCTGGTGTTGGCGGTACAACATAAGGCGCTAATGCTACCCCCATCGGCAGGCCGGGCATCTGACCCGCCCACCCTGAGCCAGAGCCCGGGCTACCACCGGAGTTCATCTTGATGGAGCCACCGCTTAGCGTGACGCCACCGGAGTCGAGCTTCACAAAGCTGCCGCCCACCTTGAGGGTCAGCTCGGCGCCGGCCTCCATGACGATCTTCATGCCAGCCTTGTGATGCACCTCCTGACCTGCATCAACCAGCAGGGATTGACCCAACTTCTGATGCATGGAGGCATCCACCGTCAGCGAGTAATCCGCCTTGATCTGGTCACGCTTCTCACCCTCCACCGTCAGGTGGTCATTGGCCTTGATACGGGTCACCCGTTCGTTGTCGATGTCGGTGTGTTGGTCATGCTTGATATGCCAGGCCACATCGTTCTCGATAAGCACGTTCAGGTCTTTCTGACCGTGGATATAAATCTCTTCCTGTCCCGCCTGGTCTTCAAAACGCAGCTCGTTAAAACCCTCGCCCTTGTGGGTTTCGGTGCGCAGCACGGTGCGGGTCTTGTTGGCAGGCAGCTCATACGGTGGCCGGTTGGTGGCGTGGTAGGTGCGACCGGTCACGATAGGCTGGTCGGGGTCTCCCTCTAGGAAGCTAACAATGACCTCGTGGCCGATACGCGGGATGGCCATCATGCCGTACTGGCCACCGGCCCAGCCTTGGCTCACTCGCACCCAGCAGGAGCTCTGGTCGTTGGAGCTGCCATATCTGTCCCACGGGAATTGCAGCTTCACCCGGCCATGTTCGTCGCAGTAAATCTCTTCCCCCTCGGGGCCGACTACGATGGCGATTTGCGGGCCATCCACCATCGGCTTGTAGGGCGCCTCGGGGCTGCCAATGCGGGCGCGCCAGGTGGTACTCGCTTTCACTACACCAAATTCGTTGTGGTAAACGGTCGGGCCGCTGCCGCCCTCCTCTTCCAGCGCTTGGGGCTGCTCACCGGTGTGGCGGATATGGACGATTTGCCAGTCGGTGTTGAGGCTGCCGTTGGGGTGTTCGGTCAATGAAAAGTGCTGGCCCGGCAACAAGGCGGCACAGTTGGATTTGCCACTGCCGCTGACTGCATCGTTGCGCAGCGCATCGAGCCGGTGCTGGGCAAAGGCCTTGCCGCTCGGGTCCTGCTTGTAGCGGCCCGGGTAGTCGAAGTGCTGGTAGGTATCGCGCTGATGCTCAAGCTCTGCCCCCTGCTTCTTGTGGGAGAGACCATAAGCCGGCGTCTTGAAGCTGTAGTCCTTGAGCTCCACATCAGAGGGGCGCACCGCCTCGCGGTAGTGGAACTGGCGCACATAGGGGCCCTGCTCCAGCGAACGGTTGCCGAGGTTGAAGAAGAGCTCGGGGCCGGCAGTCAGGGCCGCCGCGTCGTCGGCAAACACAATGCGGTGCTTGCCTGCTTCAAACTCGTGGAAGTAGAACAAGCCCTCTTCGGCGGCCAGGCGATTCACAAAATCGAGGTCGGTCTCCCGATACTGGACGCAATATTCCCGCTGGGCATGCTCGTTTTTCAGGGCAAAGGCGTAATCGGTAATGCCGTGCTCTTGCAACAAAATAGAGAGAATTTCATCGGGCTTCTGCGCCTGGAAGATACGGGAGTTTTGGCGCAACCCCAGCCGCCACAGGGCAGGTTTCACCTCAATGCGGTAACGGGTACGGCGAAAGCCGCTGTCCCCTTGGGCAAACTCGCTCACTACCCCGCACACCCGACGTTGCAGCTCGCCGTTGTACCACACCATCAGCTCGCACGGCTGGTCCAGCACGGCGCCAAAGTCGACATCGGGCTGGCTGCTGGCCAGCTCAAGGCGCAGGTTGAACGGCCGGTTCAGCCCCTCATCCAGCTGGAAACTCGCCACCACGAAGATGCTCTCGGGCAGCGCCCCCACCTTGACGGTAAATTGCAATCCGGTGCTTTGTGCCATGATCTGCTCCTTATCCTGCCTGTCCGCTGCCGGATCCAATTACGACGCCACCGCAATCAACCGCAGTACCGGTGACGGCGATGGGTTTGCCGTTGACCAGCACCGAGCCGACCCCACCTGCAATAGCGCGGGGATGAGGCGGGTTGTTGGGCTTGTCATGAGGCTCCAGCGGATCGCCCTGACGGGCTACCGGTTTGCCATCGAGGAACACATCGGGACTGGCCGCGCTGACCGGTGAGGGGTGAAAACCGTCGTGGTCGGTGCCAATGTCACCGAGCAGAGCGATAGTCGGGCACATAGTGATTCTCCATATGAGCGGGGATAACGGGTCTGCGCCCTATCCCCACGCCCCTCACACAACAGCAACAGGCTGCAGCGGCAAGCACGGGGCAAAACAGGCTGCGTCGTGGCAGCACAGAGTGTGCCACTCCAAACATTCAATATTTTTTAAATAAAATCAGTGCATTACACGCCAACAGCCGATACGGCAAGCGATTGGGCTGCAAGGTATTGCGCAGAAATGGCAACCTGACTACAAAAGGTTGCCTTTCTGGTATATCTCACTTTTTTATGCGCAATATATTGCGCGCAACAACACTATCAACTACCAAGATCGCCCTGCTGCAGCTGATAAAGGCGGATGTTGAGCGCTTTCAGATCGCTCTCCAGCCCCTTCAATTCGGCGGCGGTGATGGGCTCCTGCGAAGCCTTCTTCGCCTCCAGCTCGCTCAGACGCAGACTGAACGGCGTCTCCTGCATCAGGTTTTTCTGCACCTCATAAAGCTGGGACTTGAGATAGGAGATAGTCACCGTCTTGCGTTGACGCTCCAGCTCCTGCAGCTGGTCGATCAGCGCATCGACACCGGCACGGGCATCAAGGTAGGTGGGAATGGTGTTGTTATTGCTCCCCTGCCCCACCAGCGCGTTTTGCCACTGCTTGTCCAGCGCCTTGACCGCCAGCGAGTCGGGATAGAGCATCTGCAACGAGTTGCGCAACCCTTCGCCATAGCGATACCAGTAGAGCGGCGAAGTCTGTTCCAGCCGATCCAGCTGGGCCTGATAGCGCGCCACCAGCTCGCTCTCCATCCCTTGCACCGCCTGCTCCCCCAGCACGATGCGGGCCTGACGGATATCGTCATAGCTGAGCACGCGCGGCAACTCGGCGGCCGGCTGTTGCAGGCGCTGCATCGCAATCACCTTCTCCTGCTGCTGGTGCTGCCAGCCCAGCCATGCCATGACCGGCAGAGCGCAGCTGAGCAGGCCACAGCCAAACCAGAACCAGGCCGGACGCTGTTTGCGATGCTGCTCGATCTTGAGCACAGTCGGCTTGACCTGCCCCTTCTCGCGCCCCACCAGAATGCTGCCCTGCGGCAGAGCGGGGGCAACCGATGCCATCGGCGTTCCGTGCTCGTGATCCATATCCGATTTGAAGAAGACCATCGGCGGGATCTGCATATCCTCCTTGAAACCCGGCTCATCGGAGACGATGACGATCTCGGTCTCGTCAAAGAGGTGGGTATAGCCCTCGATAAAGTGGATAAGGTTTTCAACCCGGGGAATGCGGCTCAGACCCGCGTTGTGCAGCTTTTCGCTGATAAGTTGCAGCGCCCGCTCGCAGCGGTAGATCAGTCGCTTGTCCTCATGGCTGATCTGGTACTGGCGAATGACGTCGCTGATGCGGGCGATAAACCAGTCCAGCATCTCGATACGAGCCCGCTCCTGATGCACCGGCGGCCAGAAGCTATCCCACTGGGTGACGATGAGGTTGGCAAGAAACTCGCACCCTTCGGTAAAACCGCTCAGCCCCTGAATGCGGGAACGGGCCAGGGTGAAGTAGATGGCGGTCTGCAGATCGACACCATGCTTTTCGAAGATCTGGCTGGCAAGATGGTGGATCAGCGCCCAGTCCACTTCGGGACGTGAGGCGTGACTGAGCTTGTTGATCTCGGCGCGCAGCGCTTCGTACTCAGGCAACATTCTGGGGTCACGCCCCACTTTGAGCGCCTGCTGGCCTTGTTGATTCTGTGACATATCGGCTTCCAACGGATGAAGGGGGCACAGGGTGCCCCCGACCTAATCAATAGAGGGATTCGGGCAATCTGAACTGGCTGAACAGACCGCCGGTGAAGGGGTTCTGAGCGCTGTCGGTATAGACCCGATAGGTCATGGCTCCCTGATCCACCGGGAAGCGCACATCGAAGGTGGCGTCACTCACCTGGGTCAGCTCGCCCTTGTCCATCAGGCGGAACATGGCCCAAGGCCCGACGAAGCCTTCACTGCGCGGCGAGCGCTCGCGAGCTGCCGGCACCAGCGTGATCTTGCTCTCGGCTCCGTCACGCATGGTATTGGGCCACACCAGCGGCACCTTGGTGCGACGACCGTGGGCATACTCCAGCAACTGGCCATCCAGATTCAGCACGCTGCGCCGCTTGTTGGCGGTCAGCTCGATGGGCTCGAGGGCAAACTGCACCTCGAGATTGCCTTGCGGGCTGAAGAAGATCTGGCGGATGCGCGCCGCGCGATCCAGCTGCTTGACCAGCTCGGCCTGAATGGGTGAGCTCAGTTCCCCCTCCATCAGCCCGCCCTCGACCATCGGCTTGAGGTTGACCTGATAGAAGCTGTCCAGCGTGCCGCCCGGGGCAAAGAAGCGCTCCATCTCGGAGAGCGGCACATCCTTGGCTGAGCTCGGGTTGAACGGATAACGATCCGCCAACTGGCTGTTGAACGGGGTCAGCACCTTCTCCTGCCACTCCTGATTGAGGGAGGACATGGCCAAGTCGATCACCAGACGGGAAGTCTGCTCGGAGAGCTGGCCAACCCAGCGGTTGAGCGGCTCGGGCAGACCACGAGCATACTGCTCGAGGGCAAATACGGGGTCGGCGTACTTGTTGGTCAGGCGCAGTTGCACCGCCTTCAGAGCCGATTGACCCGGCTCGGTCGCGTTGACGATGAGCTCCAGATAGTGCTGCAGATCAACCAGCTTCTGGTTCACCTCGGAGATGAGCGGCCCCTGTTCGCCACGGCCGCTGAGCGCCGCGTTGGTCGCCATGAAGGGACGTCCGATCCGTGCCGTAATGGCCTGACCCGGATCCCCCTCCACATCGGAGATCTTGCGAATACGGGTGTTGTCATCCAGCGAGGCGAGTACCCGCTGGAACGGCTGATCGTTGCCGGTGATGGCCGAGAGCACATCGAGTGCCTGCTCAGGGCTCTCCAGGGGCTGCACATCCAGATTGGTCAGCAGTTTCTGCCACTGGTTGACGTAGTCGGTGACATAACGATCGTTGACCTGACGGGTGATCTCCTTGCGATCGGCCTCGCTCAACTGGCTCAGCTTGCGCTGGCCAAGAACCCAGGCATCCATGGCGGTCAGGTCGAGCAGCGCCTTGTCCTGCTTGAGGAAGAAGTCGCTGAAACCGGGCCAGGTTAGCAGGCGCGGCACCTGACCGGCGCTCTCGTTGCGCAGGGTAAACACTGTGTCGAAGGTGGGGCCCACCTCGTCACGCACGTTGAGATCCGGCGGCAGCACATCGCCCGCCTTCACCACCAGATTCTGGTAGACCCGCTGATACATGGGCAGTTTGCCCAGTTCGCGCTGGGCGCCGTAGACCGGCTCCTTGAAGGGCGCAAAGGCGGTAATGGCGGCCTGATCACGGGCAGCGCGAGCAGCGTGCCAGTCGGTATGATCGAGGGCATAGTTGAGGTGACCCATCAACTGCTCCTGCAACGCCCCCTGCCCCGGGAACGCCTTCTGCCAGCGGCTCGCCATGTACTGGGCCACCAGCTCCTTGTTGCGACCGGAGGCGTCATCCAGCATCCGCATCACCCGCAGGATGGCGAGCTTCTCCTCGCTACCCGCCGGCGCCCGGTCGAGATCTTCCAGCAGCCCCTGCATCTGGGCCGGCAGGAAACGCTGGCTCAGCAGTTGCAGGTAAGAGCCTTCCACATAGGGGCCGATCTCGTCCCCCTGATAGAGGCCAAGATCGGCCACCACCGGCATCCGCTCACGGTAGTTGCCAAAGGAGAAGGTCGCCTCGCGAATAAGGTTGAGACGCGGCAGCTGGCTCACGCCAAACGCCTCTTCATCGGCCACCTCGTTGGTGGCCATAAAGGCCTGTGCCTTGGTCAGCACATTGCGACCGGCCTCCTCGTTGACCCGGTAGAAGTAGTGCCAGCCACCGATGAGGGCTGCCGAGAAGAGCGACAAGCAGCTGAGGCCGACGGCCATGCGACGGCGGCGATAGAGGGTATGCAGCCGGTTCTCGCCCGCCAGATGGGCCTCGGGGAAGATGATGGAGGAGAAGAGCTTGCGCACGAAATAGGTGTTGGACTCCCCGCGCAGCGCAGAGTAAATGGGCTCTGGCAGGTTGTAACGGCGAGAGGCCGCCTGGGCAAACGCATCGAACGGCACCCCCTGCTGATAGACGGAGCTGACATAGACACCGCGCACCAGCAGCGGCTTGCTCTCCTCGATGGCCAGGGTCTCGGCAAGCAGCTCGGTCACATACTCCTTGAGGCCCGCCAACTGGCGAACAAAGGAGAAAAGCGCACTGCGGCGGCTGGCATCCAGCCCGGCCAGCATCAGTGCCGGCAGGTTGCGGTTGAGGTTGTCGACCCACTCGTCCCAGAAGAGGGAGAGATCATCCTGCCACCCCTTGCCCTGACGCTCGTCCGGCTTGAAGGTCACCCCCAGCACCGCCTCGCGGGCCTCTTTGTCGAGCTGCTCATAAACCACGTCAAACCCGCGCAGCAGGTCGAGCTTGGTAAAAGTGACATAGAGCGGCAAACGGGTATTCATGGTAGCCGACAGCTCCTGCAGACGGGAGCGCATCAGCTGGGCATAGGCCTTGCGTTCGGCCACGCTGGCATGGGATAGCCAGGCCAGATCCACCGTCAGCACCAGTCCGTTTAGGGGCTGGCGACGGCGATGTTCATTGAGCCAGCCGAGCAGGTGCAGCCAGAGCCGCTCGTGCTTACGCGCCAGCGGCTCCTGCTCGCCATCGGGTTGGGACAGGAGCTCGCCAGCGGGATCCAGCATCACCGCCTGCTCTCCCAGCCAACAATCAACCAGCTGATCCTGCGCCACTTCACGTAGCTCGGTGTCGAGTCTCGGGTTGAGCTTGTTGGCCGGGTTGGCGCGGTGGATCAGGCTGCTCTTGCCGCTGCCGGGCAGACCCAATACCAGATACCAGGGCATGGCATAGAGCGCCCCCTTGCCCAGATGCTCGCCAAGGGTTGCCAGCCAGCGGTCGAGAAAGAGCGCCTGGCGATCGAGGATCCCCTTGACAGGATCCTGCTCCAGTACCAGCTCATGGTTCCGCTCGGCCTTGAGTTGCTGCATCTTGCGCCATACGCGCCAGGAGACAACCCCCAGCAGCAGCCAGAGCCAGAGCAGGGTGAACACCACCCGCCCCCACAGCGGCTCGAAGGGACGAGCGTCGCGGATCTCGATGCGGGGGCCCAGCCACCACACCAGGATCAGGGCGACAACCCAGAGCACCGCACCGAGCAGAGGCCAGGAGGGTTTCAGTTTCGGCAGCTGTTGCTGCAGAAAGGTAAAGATGGTTTTGAACATAAGATTGTGATTCAACTCCGACTCAATGACTCATTTCGACACTCATTGCGCCAAGGCGGTCGCATGACGTTCCAGACGGCTCACCAGCCCCGGTTCCCATTGCGACAGTCCCAGACGGGTGGCTTCTTGCCACAAGTGCTGGTAGTGCTGGCGAGCCAGCGAATTCATGCCTTCCTGTTCCAATAACTCCGCCTGCACCAGTTGTGCATGGAAGCGGGCTCTGGGCTCTTTCAGTTGCGCCATCCGCTCATCGAGCAAGGCGAGCGCCGCAGCCACCCCCTGCTCGCCATGGCGCAGAGCCACCTCTTCGGCCAGAGAGCAACCCCCTTGTCCGTCACTGCTCCCCCCCTTGGCTGGTTGCAACCAGCGGCTGCACTCGGCCGACAGAAAGGGGGTGCCGTCGCTGAAGGTGAGCTCCCGCAGCGTCGGCAGACGCTGCAAGAAGGTCTCCAGCTCCTGCATGATGGCCTGCGCCACCGTGGCAAAGCCGAGCTTCTGCGCCACCATGGCCGAGAGCATGTGCCCCTCAAACCAGTAGGGCGCCAGCGTCAGACTCTGTTCGATCCGCTGCCAGAGCCCCTGATCGGCGGCATTCATCGCTGCGCGATACTCATCCACCATGTCAACCGACATGGGCGCAAGCTGGGTCTTGTTGCCCTGCGCCGTCATGGGAGGTGTCGTGATACCGGCCCAGATAGCGTGGCGACGCAGGCGATAGCCCACTGCGGCCTCCGGCTGACGCTCAATGAGGAGCTCCGCCACCTTGAGCTGGGTCTGGCGCCATGCCCGATCGTTGGAGCTGTCGATCTCCACCGCCGGACGCTGGCTCGCACTCCCCTGCGCAGCACTCGAGGTAGTGACGGGAATGCCGGACACAGCGGCACCTGGCGCCACGGTCGCGCTGCTTTGCGGCGCGCCAGCCTCATCGGCCTGCGCCTGTGCCACCTGCTGGCGCTGGGCCCGTTTCAGACCCATCACCAGCGGGTCGAGCAACTCGCCCTTGTCCGGGCAAAGCGCCAGCCACGCCGCCTCCAGCTGTTCGGCGCGAGCCAGCAAACCGGCCAGCTCCGCCGCCGAGGCGCTCTCCGATACCCGTGCCAATACCCCTTCAAAACGCTTGACGATCTGCACCATCAATCGCTGTTTCTGGGTGGCGTTGCCGGGCCAGGCGAGCGACCAGTAGTCGCGGATCCAGCACTCCAGCAGCAGGATTGCCGTTCCCATGGGGGTCGCCTTGGCCGGATGCTGCAGGCAGCGCAGCAACTGGGCCAGCACCCGCATATCCTTGGTTTTGCTCTCCAGCAGCACGAGGCACGCCTCGGCAACCGCATTGAGATCGACCTGGCTGTGGGCCAGCGAGCCCAGCTTGACCAGCTCGGTCTCGACATAATCCCAGCGCGGCTCGTCAGCAGGCACGGCCCCCTTCACCAGTTCGGTAGAGAGAGGGGTCAGCAGGCGGCCACACCAGGGATGTTGATAACTCATTGCGCCCCCTTACCAGCGACACTGCTGGCGCACGGGCTGCAGTGCCTCCTTGAGACCGCTGAGATCCACCCGCAGGATGGCGCCATTGTCGGCCTGTACCTGCAGTTCACGAGCCCCGATCCAGCGCTTGAGCTCCTCGATGGCGGGCAAACCGCGACCATACTCGAGCAGCAGCCCCTGATCCCGGACAAACCAGCTCTGCGACTGGCGACTTGGCTCACCATCCAGCGCTATCTGCACCCGCTCCCCCACCCAGGGGTTATCAAGCCGCAGCCGGATATGGGTGATGCTGTTGACGCAACCGATGGCCAGGGTGGCACCGCGCAGGGCAGGACGGGTCAGGGTGACGCTGCCACCCGCTTCATCCAGCAGAGGCAGAAAAGGGGGGCTGTCAGGCTGACGCCCCTGCTCCTGGGTCAGGATCGCCTGCCAGGCAGGGGAGCGGGAGACCGCCCCCTCTTCACTCCCGGCCGCCCCTTTTCCAATGGCGTCATAGCAGGCCAGACGCACCAAGGGCGACGGTTCGCGCCGGCACGCCTGCAATTGGGCCAACTCCGGGGATGGCTGCGCCGCACTGCTGGCCAGCAGCAGCGGCACCAATGCGAGCAGACTCATCAGCTCACCTCCAGTTTCTGGCACTTGTGATCCAGGGTGCGCTTGGGAATATTGAGGCTTTCTGCCACCAGCATCCGGTTGCCCTGGAAGTAGCGCAGGCGCGCCTCGATCACCGAGGCCTCGTACTGCTGCATGGCGCGGCGCAGATCGCGGATGTGGTTGTAGTCATCCAGTGCGCCGGGCAGCTCGACGCAGACCCGCTCGCGCAGCTCTGGCGGCAGAGCCTCCAGCCCCACCTCATCACCATGGCTGGTATGGGCACAGGCGACCTCCAGCAGGTTGCGCAGCTCGCGCACATTGCCCGGGAAATCATAGGTCTGCAGCTGCTTCAAAAACTTGCGCTGCAACCCTGCCAGCGCCTTGCCATCCTGAGCGGCAAACTGGGCCATGAAGTGCTGGCAGAGCAGCGGCACATCTTCCATATGTTCGCGCAACGGGGCGATCAGCAGCAGGCACTGGCAAAGGCGGTGGTAGAGGTCGGCGCGGAACTGCCCCTCCTCCACATGGCGAGTGAGCGGCTGATGGGTGGCGGCGATGAGACGAAAGTCAGACTGACGCTCCTGCTCGGCACCAAGTGGCCGGAAGCTGCGGGTTTCCAGTACCCTGAGCAGCTTGGCCTGCATGGCGGCTGGCATGTCACCCACTTCATCCAGAAAGAGGGTGCCGCCATTGGCCTGTTCGACCAGCCCGCTCTTGTTGCTGAGCGCGCCGGAGAAGGCCCCCTTCTGATAACCAAACAGCTCGCTCTCGATGAGGTTCTCCGGAATGGCGGCACAGTTGATGGCCACAAAGGGCTTGTGAGCCCGGTCGGAGCACTGGTGTACCAGCCGCGCGACCACCTCCTTGCCACTGCCAGTCTCCCCCTGAATGAGGACGGTCAGCTTGTGGCGCCCCGCCTGAGCGATCTGCTCGCGCAGACCGCAGATCACCGCCGACTGGCCGATCAACTGCTCGCCCAGCAGCTTCTCGTGCTGACGCAGACGATCCTCTTCACCTTTTATCTGGCGCAGGGAGTCGCGCAGCACGCTCTGATCCCGGCGACTGCGCCCCAGATCGCGAATAAGGGTGAGCTGGTTGCAAAAGACCTGCGCCAGACTGGCAAGCTCGGGCCCCTCGGCCCACTCCTGCAATACCTCGCCCCGATCGAGCAGGGCCAGCACGGCAAACGGCTTGCCCTTGCCATCCATCAGCGGAAACGCATGCAGCCCGCACTGCTGGCCCAGATTGGCCAGCAGTGCGCGAAAACCGGCGTGCTCGATGCGAGCACCGCCATAGAGGGAGTCCCAGGTGCGGGACTGCGCCTTGTGCAGCACATAGGCGAGCGGATGGGAAAAATCATCCACCGCCAGCCCCAGCGCCACCTCCTGCCCCTTGACCCAGCCTTTGCATTCGAGCTGGCGACCGCTCACATCCAGCATGCCAAGCAGGATCCCTTTTGGCTGAAAGCTGGCATGGAGGGTCGAGCTCCACCAGTGGCAAAGGTGGGCTTCGTCGCGCTGCTCGGTGAGCGCGAGGGCGAATGCGAGGGCTTGTTCCATGGTCAGCCCTCCACCTCGGCCACGAACTGGTGATCGACCACAGAGAAGCGAACCCGGTTGATGGGCTCACCGGCCGAGAGACGCTGCAGCAGTTGCAGGGAGACCGGCGGCAACAGGGCGCCATCGATAACCGATTCGAGCATGCGCGCACCGTTCTCGCTGCGGTTGGCCCGCAGCAGGATCTCTTCGGCCACCTCGCCATCGAGCTCCACCTCGGCGCCGAAACGCTCCTTGAGCAGCTTGACCAGCCGGTTGAGCTTGCCACCCACGATCTGCACTAGGGTGTCGTGACCCAGCGGCAGATAGGGGATCACCTCCATCCGCGCCAGCAGGGCCGGTTTGAAGAAGGCGGCGAGCTCCGGATAGAGGGCATCCAGCAGCACATCGGGCTGCTCGGCATGCTCGACGATGGTCTGGAAACCGAGGTTGGAGGTGAGGAAGAAGACTACGTTCTTGCAGTCGATGATCCGCCCTTCCCCATCCGCCAGCTCGCCCTTGTCGAACGCCTGATAGAAGAGGTTGAGCACATCCGGGTGCGCTTTTTCCACCTCATCCAGCAGCACCACCGAGTAGGGTTTCTGGCGAATGGCTTCGGTCAGCACGCCACCCTCGCCAAAGCCGACATAGCCGGGAGGCGAGCCGATCAGACGGGAAACCGTGTGTTTCTCCTGATACTCGGACATGTTGATGGTGGTCAGATACTGGCGGCCGCCGAACATCAACTCGGCAATCTGCAGCACGGTTTCGGTCTTGCCGACCCCGCTCGGGCCCACCAGCAGGAAGGCCCCCAGCGGACGGCCGGGACGACGCAGATCCGCGCGCGCGGTCAGCAGGTGCTTGTGCAGGTGGGTCACCGCCACATCCTGCCCCTTGATGAGATCGCCAAGGTACTCCGGCAAACGGGTCACCACATCGAGCTCCCCTTGGGAGATGCGATTGAGGGGCACTCCGGTCCACTCGGCGATGACGGCGGCAATCTGGGTTTTGTCGACATGAGCGGAGACCAGCACCTCTCCCTGCTGCAGGTCGGCTAGCTCGCTCTCGAGGGTGGCCAGCTGCTCGGCAGCCGCTTGCGGATCGAGCGGCGCATCGGCGAGATCCAGCGCCTCTCTGGCCAGCACTTCATCCTGCTGATCAGCGAGGAGAGCGGCGCGCAGCTCGATAATCCGGTGAACCAGCCCCTGCTGCTGCTGCCAGCGGGACTCCTGCTCCGCCAGCGATTCGCGGCAACGCAGCTGCTCTTCCTGCAACTCGGCGAGGCGTTCTTCGTTGTCACCCAACCCGATCAGGCGCTGGCGCTCCAGCTGGCGGATCTCCAGCTCGCGCTGGCGCAGTTCGTTTTGCAGATGGCTGACGGCGCGCGGCGGCGTGGTGAGGTTGATGGCAACCCGGGCACAGGCGGTATCGAGCACGTCGATCGCCTTGTCCGGCAACTGACGGCCGGAGATGTAGCGGGCAGAGAGCTGGGCCGCAGCTTGCAGTGCCTCCTCGTCGATCAGTACCCCGTGGGCCTTCTCGTAGATGCTGCGCAGACCGCGCAGGATCACCGTCGCCTCATCGGCATTGGGTTCGCTCACCTTGACCAGCTGGAAGCGACGGGAGAGCGCCGCATCCTTCTCGACATACTTCTTGTACTCGCTCCAGGTGGTGGCGGCGATGGTGCGCAGCTCGCCACGGGCCAGCGCCGGCTTGATCAGGTTGGAGACATCCATGCCACCAGCCTGGTTGCCGGCCCCGATCAGGGTGTGTGCCTCGTCGATAAAGAGGATGACCGGACGCACCGACTCCTTGACCTCCTGCATCACCCCCTTGAAGCGCTTCTCGAACTCCCCCTTGACCGAGGCGCCCGCCTGCATGGCACCGAGATCCAGCGTCATCAGCTCAACCCCGCGCAGTTTTTCGGGCACCTGACCCGCCACTATGCGCAGGGCCAGCCCCTCGATCAGGGCGCTTTTACCGACGCCCGCCTCGCCCACCACGATGGGGTTGTTTTTGCGGCGACGGGAGAGGATGTCGATCATCAGATCGATCTCGTGATCCCGGCAGAGTACGGGATCAAGCGAACCCTGACGGGCCTGCTCGGTCACATTGACGGTAAAGCGGGCCAGCAGGGTAGCGTCGGTCGGCAGTGCTGCCGGTGCCGTGTTGCCATTGGCCGGATTGGTTACCGGCGTCTCGGCGGACTCCTTAACCCACTCGTCGAACTGCTGGCGCAGCAGCTCGCGATTGACGTTGGCCAGCAAACGGGTCACCGAGCCCGGCAAATAGCGCTGCGGGGTCATCAACAGCACCAACAGCATGACGCCGCTGCGCAGCTGGGCGTGTTGCATCTCGGCGGAGGCGAGCAGCCAGCTGTCTTGCAGCCACTCGACCAGCAGCGGCGAGAAGGAGGGATAACCCTGGCCATAGCCGTTGTCGGCAGCTGCCGGTTGCAGCAGGGTTTTGAGCTCTTCCACTTCCACGTCGGCGCGTTTGAAGATGAGACGGACATCGCTGAGCGGCGTATCCAGCATCTTGAGCAGCAGATGCTCGATGCGGATCTCGGCTCCCTGATGGTTGACACAGAGGGCCGCGGCCTCCTCCAGCATGTGACGGCAGATAGGGTTGAGTCTTTCCACCAGTACTGGCAGTTCTATACGGATCAAGGCGTGCTCTCCTTAGTACTTATTTTAATAATTCGCCCAGTTGACGCAGTACGTCCTGGGTCTGGTTATTGAGTTGGTGGTGATAGAGGCCAAAGATGATGGCCAGGATCAGCGCTCCTCCCATGAACAGGGTGCGCAGGGAGACCTGCTTGCGCAGCTGGTAGCGGGCCGCCTGCCGACCGAGGTCGAGGTGAAACACGCTGGGCGCCTCGCCGCTGCTCTCGGGGGCGAGCTGTTTGTGCAGCTGGCGGACGATACGCTCGAACTCTTCGCGCCCCTGGCTCATCACCTTGTAGCGCCCCTCGAAACCGAGACAGAGGCAGAGATAGATGAACTCAAGAATGTCGCGGTAGCGCTCCGGATCCTCCTGCAGGCGGGCCAGCAGGACGAACACCTTCTCGCCGCCCCAGGTCTCGTTGTGGAAACGGGTCAACAGCGAATGTTCCGACCACTCGCTCTGGCTACCCCAGTCACGGCCCATCACGGCCTCATCGATGAAGGTGCAGAGGATGTAGCGAAACGAGAGGACGACCCCGTTCTCGTAACCCTGAGCCATCAACTCCTGCTCGATGGCCTGGATCTCGGTCACCACCTGCTGATAGAGCTCGGGCACCCGATCGTAACGGGACAGCAGGCGCACCCGCTGCACCAGCCCCAGCAGGGGGGTCACCGCATCGATCATCGGGTTGATGCTCTGGCCACGCAGGCGGAACCAGTAGTCGGAATCCATGTCCAGCTGCTCGGCATGATCGAACAGCAGGTCGCTGAGTTGCTCGTTCTTGATAATGTCCGTGGTCATCTCTGCATATTTCCTTGGTGCGATCACTGGCTACGAATGGCCCAGAGCTGCATGTCGAGCTCGGGGAAATCGCCGGCGATATGGAAGGCGAGCGTGTTGCCCACAGCCAGCATCTGCCAGGCCGGGCTCTGACGGTCGAGCTGGAAGTAGCTGTAACCGGCGTGGTAGGGCAGCTGGCGCGGCGCCACCGGCAGCGGCAGCAGCGGAATACCCGGCAGCTGCAGGCTGATGAGCTCGCGGATCTTGTCGCTGGAGGCCACCTTGGTCTGCTGCAGCAGCTGTTTGCGCAGCTGCTCCTGAGGCATGCGGGCACGCACTGCCAGCACGAAGTCGGCGCTCTGCATCAGCTCGCTCTCGCTTACCATGGCCACCATGATGCCGTACTGGTGTTTGCGCAGCTGGATGGAGACGGCACGCGGCGACAGCACGGTACTGAGTGCCTGACGCAGGGCCAGCATCACCGGTTCGAAGCTCACCTGCTGATCGTCATGACGATAGGCGGGGAACTCGGGCGGCAGACGGGACTCGTCGGTAAAGGTCATCAGCTCGCCGCACAGCTGCACCAGCGCCTCATGCAGCCGTTCGGGGTGCAGGGTGCCAAGGCGCGCCAGATGGGAGAGCTGGGGCTGGGCGCGGTTGAGCAGCTGCAGCATCATAAACTCGGCCACATCGGCAACCCCCTGCTGACCCGGCGCCGCGATGCGCTGGGAGAGGCTGCGAGCCCGCTCGGCCACAAGGCCAGCCGACTCGCCGAGGAAGCGCTTGAGAGTCGGGATGGCAGAGACGCTGATGCTGCAGGGCATGAAGTTGGGATCCAGCACCAGACCGCCGTCCGGACGTTTGTCCAGAATGCGGGCGATAGCCAGGGAGGCGTAGGCACTGCGATCCTCCCGCTCCAGCATCAGGCGCAGGCTGACCCGCCCCACTTCGAGGGAGACCACGTCTCCCCCTTCGCTGTGCAGGTCGCGCACATCGTGGCGATGGGCCTGCAGTCGGGTAGCTACCTGACCACCCTGCCCCACCTCGTTGACCCCGCTCACCGAGAGCGGCAGCGCCAGATAGACCTTCTGGTTGGCGACCGAAGCGTCGGTGATCTCCAGCGGGGTCGGCAGCATATCGTCGTTCGGGATGTTGAACACGGTACCGTCCGGCAGGATGCCGGTGGCCCCCACCAGCGCGATGCGGCCAAAGCCGAGATAATCCTCATTGATGGCGAGCGACTGCAAGCCATAGAAGTAGTCGCTGAGTGCGCTCAGGCGAGCGTGCAGCGCGTAATCCGAATGTCTCTGTTGTTGCTGGAAGTGCTGGGGCTTGATAAAGAGCCCTTCACGCCAGATAACCCGATTTCGACTCGACATGGTTATTCTTCTTCTTTTTGTAGTTCCACTTCATCCAGGCGCAGGTGCACCAGGATTTGATAGGCCATTCCCTTGCTCTTGATCTTGATGACCTTGCGCCACTCGGCGCTGTCCGGGTCGGCGTAACGTGCAATCACGCCGATGTAACGGGTCTTCTCGTCGAGCTTGACGGGGGGCAGGTATTTGAACTGGCCGGGCAGCAGGGTGTACTCCTGATGATCGAGGTAGTTCTTGCCAAGGGCTTTCTCCACATCTGCCGTCACCTGGTCGTAGTCGGTGGCGAGCAGCTTGGAATCTTCCGCCAGCAGCACTACCTGAAACTCGATAGGTGCTGCCTCCCCGCTCTCGTTGGGGTTGACGTCAGGCTCGGCGACCAGACTCAGCCCCAAAGTGGAGGGCTGATCATTGTTGCTCCCCACCTGGATATCCGGGTTCATGGCGACATCGGCCATCTTGCCCATGGTGGTACAACCGGCGAGGGTCAGCAGAGCCGCCCCCAGCATCAGCGCACGTATCATCAAATCAGTCCCTGTTGCTGACGCACGGCCTGGTCATACGCCTGGGCGTAAACCTGATGGAACAGCTTGTCGAACCCCTGCTGGCGGGCAGAGGTGAGCTCGCGGTAGTAGTGCTGGTACATGTTCCAGGCCCACCCTTCATCAGCCATGCCCGGCGCGCCGCTGCGGCGGTATTGCTCGAACCGGCCGAGCAGGGCTTCCGGCGAGAAGGCCTGCAGGATACTGTCAAGCGCCGCACTGATGGCCTGCTGGTTTGCCACGTGGTGAATGCGCACGTTTTGCAGGCTCTCGGCCACTGCAGCCGGCGCGCTCAGGTGCACCGGGCTCTTCTGCTCGGCAAACAGCACCGCCAGGGTCTCGTCATAACCAAGGCCAAGGCGCAGCGGGTTATCCTCAATCGGGCGCAAGTGCTTGTCGGCCAGCGCCGCCTGATCGTTTTGCAGCTGGAGCAGCCCCTCCACCATGGCCCGCATGGTCTTGCCCATCTCTTCAAGCATGTCGTGCGCCTGACGGGTATCTTCCAGTTGCAGGTTCTGACCCAGGCCGCGCATCAGCGGCGTCAGGGCAACGTGATCAACTCCCTCCTGCGGCATGAAATCGGGATGGTTCTCGATGGTGGGCATATCCAGAAATTCTTGGTTCATGGTGTTCTCGACAGCAGAAAAAGGGGCAAGGGAGAGGGTGTCCATCTCCGGTTGAGGATGCAGCTCAGCCTGCATGCGGCTCTCGGCCAGCGGATTGATGGCGCGCTCCTGTTGCAGGGCCAGCAAGGGGTCGACGGCGAGATGGCGCGGATCCGCCACAGCGGCTGTTGGCTCCTCGCCCGCCAGCCACTCGTCAAGCTGCTCGGCCGGATGGGTTCCCAGCACCTGATGCAGACTCTGCTCCGGCGTAATGGCCCCCAGATAGGCGCGTAGGCGGAACGGGCCGACGATGAGCTCATCCCCCTGCTCCAGATGCACCTTGCGGGCCCGTCCGATGGGCGAGGTGGCACCGTTGATATAGGTCTGGCCGCTCAGATCGCACAGGCAGAAACGACCGTCGTTGAGCTCGACCCGGGCGTGGGCGGGCAGCACGGCCCCCAGCCGATCCTTCAGTTGCCAGTCATCCTGCTCGGAAGCACCCAGGGTGCCGCCCATCTCGTCGAAGCGGTACTGCACCTGCTGGCGACCATCGAGCTGCTCGCTGTTGAGCACCACCAGGGAAAGTTGCTGATTAAACTCGTCCACATTCACTCCTGCACACATATGGTCACAAACGGCTCGCTCGGTGGCTGGCCGAGAAAGGTACTCCACCCCAGACGGGCGCTCTGCTCTTCACCGAGTCGCAGCCCCTTCGCCTGCTCCTGGCCGAAGCCAAGACGCAGATCCCAGGCCAGCTGATCGCGCAAGATGAAGGAGACAAAGGTCACCAGCGACTGGAAGTGCTCCCCGTTCGGAAGAAATCCGAGAAACTGGCTGAAACTCAGGTTGTTGATCTTCAACAAGAACTTGCCGGCGCAATCATTAACCTTGTCGCCGATGACAAAATCCCCGCCCAGAGTCGCGCAAGCGCCCCCCAGACGGTTTTGCTGATCCGGATGGATCGGCACCTTGCGCCACTGCCAGGCACTCACCTCTACCTCTGCCAGATCGAAACAGTGGGCCACCAGACCAGCTACCACCTCGGGCGAACGACTGGGGCTCGCCAGCATGCCCGCATAGGAGAGCATCTTGGCCCGGTTGACCGGCAGGCTCTGGCAGACTGCCTCGTTGCCAAGCCCCACCAGTGCAAACATCAGGCGGGAGAAGCCATCCTCACCGTTGTCCTGAAAACGGACGTGGTAGCGATACTTGCGCCAGATCCGGTGCAGCAGGGTCAGCAGACGGTGATGAAAGAAGTCGAGAAAGAGGCCGAGCTTCTGCTCCCCCTGGGCGTACTCCCACGCCAGCGAGTCGAGGTAGTAGCCGGGCATCGGCGACTGGCTGCCATGCAGGCCGAGAAACGCGACCTCAAGCTCGTGGCGGCCCCGCTCATCGCGACCAAACTGCAGCACATCGCTGGTTGGAAAGCCTAGGGAGGCTGTCGCCTTGAAACGGATCTTCTCGTCACCCGGCAGGTGGTCGAGACCACGCTCCTGATCCGCCCCCTCCAGCCGGTTGAGCAGCTCGACCAGCTGGAAGAAGTTGAAGCGCGGCGCCTCCCCTGCGCAGGTCACATCAGGGAGTGCTGACCGATCTGGACTGGCCATTGATAGCGCTCCTTGTTATCGAGATTGACCACCTCAAGCAGGTGGAAGGCGTTGACGCTGGCATAGAGCGAGAAGAAGTGGGCCAGCACGGTACTGAAGAGATAGAGCTCCCCTTCGCTGCCAAAGGCGGACTGGCGAATGGAGAGCACCGACTTGAGCCCCCGCACCGGCATGCCGCGTACCAGCCGATCCACTGGCGTGGTTTCGATCTCCTCAATCCCCGCCAGCCGTTTGCGCGATGCCTGTTCCGCCTGCTTGTCATGCAGCGCCGGAAAGTCGTAGGTGCGCAGCACCTGGACCAGCGCATCGCGCCGCAGCAGAGAGACATAGTTGAGCGACAGGTTGGAAATCAGGGTCCAGTGCAGGCTGCCATCGAGAGCCGGACGCAACGGCCGGGTCGGCCGGATCAAATTGCGGAAAGTGGCAAACGAGGGGGAGCTACCGGTCGGCACACAGACGCTGCCAACCTTGAGGCGGGCAGCGCGGGAGCGGTTGGTACAGGTGAGCGTCACCGAGATAGATTCATCCAGATCGTGGGCGATGGTCTCGTCACCGCGCACAAACGAGAGGCTGTGCTCAAAGCCATCGCCGCTCACCGACTCCTTGACCCGCACCCGGTAGTAGAGTGCCAGCCGCTGTTTGGCCCGCTCAATCTGATGCTGGAAACTTTCAAACGGCTGATAGATGCGCGGGGTGCCGCGGGAGCGGCCAAGATTGCCCTCGACCCACCCCTCGACCTTGTCGACCGAGAAGATTTCGAAGCTGTCGGCATGGCGATAGCTCGCCTTGAGGGGGTATTCCGCCTGACGGCCATTGAGATTGACCGGCTCGCTGTCGTGCTGGAACAGGTTGATGGCCGGCACGCAGTTGAGCATGAAAGAGTCGGGACGGATCTTGAGCTCCGCCGGCAGAGGCCGGTCAAAGCAGAAATGGATCCTGAACTCGCTGACCGGCAACGGCTGCTTTGGCCACTCGCCGCCCGAGAGCTCGAAGAAGAGGAAACTTTCCGGAAAGCAGAAATACTCCTGCAGGATCCGGTAACCGGAATAGACATTGTTCGGATAGGGCAACAGCGCATCATCACGCTCGAAGCCGACCGGTTTCAGTGCCTTGGCCTCCTGACGGAACCGCTTGCCGTTGACCTCCAGCTCGATATGGGAGAGCTGGTTGGAGAGCCAGAAATAGAGTTCATAGGCGGTGTAGCTATCGCCGCCAAGAAAGAGACGCAGCTTGTCGAGTTGCAGCTCGCTCAGGGGAAGCGGTGCATGCAGGGCGATATCCAGCGAGATGGTGGAGAGATCGTTGCCGCTTTGCGCCGAGATATGCTGGATGTCTGCGGGATAGACCCAGGCATCGTGACAGGTCTGGAAGTGGCAGGTCACGCCATCTTGCGGCAGGCTGTCGAGCTGGCATCCCTGACTCACCAGCGCCGGCTGGGCGATCGCCCCCGGAATGACCGAGAACTGCATGATGGTCATGCTGGGCACGGGACGCAGGTAGTTGGGCCAGAGCATATTGAGCAGACCGTGGGTCAGCTCGGGAAACTCATCCTCAATCTTGGCGCGCAGGTTGCCCGTGAGAAAGGCGAACCCTTCCAGCAGGCGCTCCACGTCCGGATCGCTATTTTGCTCCGACAGAAAGCGGGTGAGTTCGGGATAGGCAGTGGCAAATTCGCGCCCTTGCAGGCGCAAAAAAGCCAGTTCATCCCTGAAGTAATGTTCCAGCGACATTGATCAGACCATGCGGTAGTGACGGTGACTGTCCATATGGACGTTGAACGAGGTAACGTGATCGATATGTTCCAGCCTGACGTGGGCGGTCACCATAAACGACATCTCGAGCGGGCTCGACTGATAGTCGGGTGAACGTACATCCACATGCACGATCCGCGGTTCATACCGGCGGATGCATTGCCGGATCGCCTCCCGGATCCGTCCCTTGATATCGGCGCTCCCCTGGGTGGCATCGTTGAGATCGATGACCCCCAGATCGGGCGCGCTGCGGCAGTTGCCGGGACGGGTGTTGAGGATCTGATCGAGTTGCCGTTTTACGGAATCGACCAGCACCTCCACTTCCGAACGGGGGGAGGAGCCATGCCCCTCCCCCCTGATGCGATCAAACAGACTGGCCGTATTTCCTCTATCCCAAGAAGAGAGATACGGCATCGGTCATTATTCCTTGTCCAGTCGACCTACCAGAGAGAGCTCGAAGCTCGCCCCCATGTACTTGAAGTGCGGGCGCACGGCCATGGCCACCTGATACCAGCCCGGCTCGCCTTCCACATCCAGCACCTTGATCTGGGCTGCACGCAGGGGACGACGGCTGCGCACGTCTGCCGGCGGGTTCTCCTGATCGGCAACGTACTGCTTGATCCAGCCGTTCAGCTCGCGCTCCAGATCCTGACGCTCTTTCCAGGAGCCGATCTGCTCGCGCTGCAGCACTTTGATGTAGTGCGCCAGACGGTTGATGATGAACATGTAGGGCAGCTGGGTACCCAGCTTGTAGTTGGTCTCCGCCTCTTTGCCCTCTTTGGTGTTGGGGAACACCTTGGGCTTTTGTACCGAGTTGGCAGAGAAGAAGGCGGCGTTGTCGCTGTCCTTGCGCATGGTCAGGGTGATGAAACCCTCTTCGGAAAGCTCATACTCGCGACGGTCGGTGATGAGCACCTCGGTCGGGATCTTCGCCTGCAGCTGACCCATCGCCTCATAGACGTGCACCGGCAGATCGTGGATGGCACCACCGCTCTGCGGGCCGATGATGTTCGGGCACCAGCGGTACTTGGCGAAGCTGTCGGTCAGGGAAGTACCCATCAGATAGGCAGTGTTGCCCCACAGGTAGTGGTCGTGATCCGAGCTGATATCTTCCTTGTAGTTGAAGCCCTTGATGGGGTTCTCGGTCGGATCGTAGGGCAGACGGGCCAGGAAACGCGGCGCAGTCAGACCCAGATAGCGGGAATCTTCCGATTCACGCAGGGAACGCCATTTGGTGTAGGCCGGTCCTTCGAACACCGATTTCAGATCCTTGATGGAGGGCAGATCGGTGAAGCTGTCAACGCCGAAGAAAGCGGGGGCGACAGAGGAGATGAAGGGGGCGTGGGCCATGGCACCGACGGCACTGACATACTGCATCAGCTTGATGTCAGGGGAGCTGTGGGTAAAGGCGTAGTCACCGATCACAGCACCGATCGGCTGACCGCCGAACTGACCGTAGCCGGTTGAATAGACATGCTTGTAGAGGCCGGACTGGGTGATCTCGGGCGAGAACTCGAAATCTTCCAGCAGCTCTTCCTTGGTGGCGTGCAGCACCTGGATCTTGATGTTCTCGCGAAAATCGGTGCGATCCACCAAGAGCTTCAGGGAGCGCCAGGAGGACTCCATCTCCTGCAGCTCTTTGGCGTGCAGGATGACGTCCATCTGCTTGCTCAGCTTCTTGTCGAGCTCGACAATCATGCTGTCAACCAGCGCCTTGTTGACCGGCTCGGCGGTTGAACCGCTATCCAGAATATTGGCGATCAGGGCTGCAACGCCCTGCTTGGCGACGCTGTAACCCTCATCCACCGGCGTGATGCGAGCCTGCGCCATGATTTCGTCCAGCAGGGAGGACGAGGAGGCGACGGCTGCCCCCGCTTGAACCTGTTCTTCGACCAAAGACATGTTTTTTCCTTTCTCGTTCAGTCAATCCAACCCGGCGATCACTCGGCAGGCTTAATCAAATCCAGCTCCTTGAGCAGCTGCTCACGGGCTTCATCACTGGACAGCAGATCCTGCAGGCGGTTGCGGAAGGCAGGGATATTCCCCAGCGGCCCTTTCAGGGCAACCAGTGCTTCACGCAGTTCCAGCAGTTTGCGCAGCTCGGGAACCTGCTGGGCAACGCTGTCCGGGGTGAAATCCTCCAGAGACTGGATCTTGATCGAAACCGGCATCTCGTCCTGGCTGTTCTCTTCCAGGCGATTGGGAACGGAAAACTTCAGTTCCAGCGCGGATTCTTTCATGACTGAAGAGAAATTATTCTTGTCGATGGAGACGGTCTGGCGCTCCTCGATAGGGGTTTCTTCGGTACGCCCTTTCATATTACCGACCACCATCATGGTCAGCGGAAGTTCTATTTCCGCCTGCTGACCACCGGTTGCCGGTACATATTTGATATTGATACGCTCTTTGGGCGCAACAGTGGCGCCGTCAATTCCTTTTCCCATGCTCTAAATACCAAGTTAAGGGCCAACAAGGCCACAAAGCTTATAGTCAACGCTTTATCCGGCAACTGTAAAAAATGACAGTTGACGGTGCCATCGCTATTTTCGGTGGCAATAGCATCGACCAAGGATGCGTTTTCGATATATCTCAAGCAATTGCTCTAATAATCAAAAACACAATATCCATCTTGTTATCTATACAACCCGATACGCCTCAACTCTTTGTTTGAGGTCATTTTGGCTTAAGAGCCATTTGCGCCGCATGGTATATGTCCATATATTGTCAAGTCAATGATTCATTTCTAACAGCCAAGAAAAAAACAAATTGCAATGAAAATATAAACAAGCAAAATCAACATCTTATACTCAACCGCTTGTATGTTCATTGCACGCATTTATTACGATAAGAAAATAAAAATCATCACCAAAAACGACCCATCGCAATAGCCTGGCTTGCAATCATAAATTTCAAAAAAATGGCAAAAAAAAAGAGGTGAGCGACACATTCTGTCGTCCACCTCTTCAAGAAAATCAGCGTATCTTGCTCACATCATCCCGCACAATCAATGAGCAGAAATCAGCGTTAAGACAATCAATGAGAGCACACCAAGGCTGCTCACTGATAATTAAATTCATAAACACCATTATCAGGAAGAGTGGGATACGCCAACTCCCCCATCAACATATTGCTTATCAACTGTCCAGTTGTTTACCTTTGGCAAGACGATCAAACCAGTGCTGCGCCAATTTTTGACCAGCGCTTTTCTCCTTTTCGGTCATCTCCTTTTCCAGTTCATTTCTCGCCTGGGTTGCCTCCTTGTTACCGTCGGTGGCAGCCAGCAAATACCATGCATAAGCATGCAGTCTGTTGCGTGGGGCACCCAGTCCCTGATCCCGCATCATCCCCATCCGATATTGCGCCTCCCGATGTCCGGCATTGGCCGCAAGCCGGTACTGTTTCAGGGCGAGACCATAATCCTCCTTACCCCCCTGACCGAGACGCAGCATCTCGCCATAGGCGTATTGAGCATCGAGCTCACCCTGTTTGCTGGCCAGCGCGAACCCCTCACGAGCCAACTCCAGCTCCCCCCGCTCTTGCTGCAAAGTGGCCAGCTCGACCTGTGCCTTGCTGATCCCCCCTTGCGCCGCCAACGACAACCAGTGCTCCCGCGACGATGCATCGCTCTGCTGCAGGCTAAGCTGGTACTCGGCTTCATGAGCACCGTTACCTGCCGCCAACTCCAGCCAGTAGCGTCCCAGTGCCGGATCGGCTGCGACCTGTTCCCCCGCCAGATAGGCCATGCCAAGCCAGAGCTGGGCTGGTGCGGAACCGGCATTGGCGGCGCGTTGATAGGCCTCGAATGCCGTTCTGGGGCTTGCCTCGGTGGCAAGGACATAGAGAGCATCAGGGTGCTGCTGGGCTGCCGCCTTCTCGAACCAGCGCATGGCAATATCGGGACGTTTGACCACCCCCTTTCCGTGTTGATAACGCAGTGCAAGCTGATACTGGGCATCGCGGTTGCCTTGCTCGGCTGATTTTTCCAACCACTCGATGGCATCCTGATCGGCACCCGGCTGGCTGGCATACCATTCCCCCAGGATCAACTGGGCACCAGCGTGATCCTGCCTGGCCGCCCGTTCAAACCAGTCGAGACAGTCACTTGCCAGCTTGCCCTGATGTTCGCTGCGACAGGCAAGACCCAACTGATAGCTGGCTTCACGATTGCCCAGTCGGGATGCCCGTTGCCACCACTGTTCTGCCAGTTGCGGGCTTTTCGGCTCGCCCAATCCCAGCTGATACCAGTGGCCAACCTGCAGAGCGGCAGCTCCGCGAACCTTGTTATCGGCAGCCAGAGGGCCACTCTGACCTGCCGCCTGCTGCATCCAGTGCATGGCTTGCGGATAGTCGGGCTGTGCCGCCAGCCGTTTGGCGAGTTCATACTGCGCCTTGCCATTGCCCTGTTTTGCCTCTTTAGCAAGCTCGGCATCACTCACAGACGAGTTTGTCGTGGCACAACCGGCGAGCAGAGCGACCGCCAGCACGCACCATAAATTTTTTTTATTCATTTTGCTTTTTTGCATAAGTAAAAATAACGAACGAAGGGCGCCGGGCAATGACGATATGAAATCATCACCACCCGAAACACCCGTAAATGAGAAGATGGATGCCGCGCAGCATCAGCACCTCTAACGAGGTTCCGGCACGACGGCTTTGGGTAACAGAGGTGCCTGGGTCGAACACCCGGAGCCAGAGCCGGCAGCACCGCCCGAGTTCATCTTGATGGTAGGACCAACCAGGGTGACCCCTCCCCCATCGACCTTGATAAAGCAGCCTCCGACCTTGACGCTGATCTCTGACCCAGCCTCCAGCACCACCTTGGCACCGGCCTTGACGTGCATCTCCTGCCCCGTCTGAGCAAGCCAGCTTTGCCCCAGCTTCTGATGCATGGAGGCATCCACCGTCAGCGAGTAATCCGCCTTGATCTGGTCACGCTTCTCACCCTCCACCGTCAGGTGGTCGTTGGCCTTGATGCGGGTCACCCGCTCGTTGTCGATGTCGGTGTGCTGGTCATGTTTGATGTGCCATGCCGTATCGTTTTCGATAAGCACGTTCAGGTCTTTCTGACCGTGGAGGTAAATCTCCTCCTGTCCCGCCTGGTCTTCAAAACGCAGCTCGTTAAAGCCCTCGCCCTGGTGGGTTTCGGTACGCAGCACGGTGCGGGTCTTGTTGGCAGGCAGCTCATACGGTGGCCGGTTGGTGGCGTGGAAGGTGCGCCCCGTCACGATAGGCTGGTCGGGGTCTCCTTCCAGAAACGAGACGATGACCTCGTGGCCGATACGCGGGATGGCCATCATGCCGTACTGGCCACCGGCCCAGCCTTGGCTCACTCGCACCCAGCAGGAGCTCTGGTCGTTGGAGCTGCCATATCTGTCCCACGGGAATTGCAGTTTCACCCGGCCATGTTCGTCGCAGTAAATCTCTTCCCCATCAGGCCCCACCACGATGGCGATTTGCGGGCCATCCACCATGGGTTTGTGGGGTGCTTCCGGGCTGCCGATGCGGGCCCGCCAGGTAGTGCTCGCCTTCACCACGCCAAATTCGTTGTGGTAGACGGTCGGGCCGCTGCCACCCTCTTCCTCCAGCGCTTGCGGTTGCTCACCGGTGTGGCGGATATGGACGATTTGCCAGTCGGTGTTGAGGCTGCCGTTCGGATGTTCGGTCAATGAAAAGTGCTGGCCCGGCAGCAGAGCTGCGCTGTTGGATTTGCCGCTACCCGCCACCGCATCGTTGCGCAGGGCATCGAGCCGGTGCAGGGCAAAGGCCTTGCCACTCGGGTCCTGCTTGTAACGGCCCGGGTAGTCGAAGTGCTGGTAGGTATCGCGCTGATGCTCCAGCTCTGCCCCCTGCTTTTTATGGGAGAGGCCATAGGCTGGCGTCTTGAAGCTGTAGTCCTTGAGCTCCACATCCGAGGGGCGCACTGCCTCGCGGTAGTGGAACTGGCGGACATAGGCGCCCTGCTCGAGGCTGCGGTTGCCGAGGTTGAAGAAGAGCTCGGGGCCGGCAGTCAGGGCCGCGGCGTCGTCGGCAAACACAATGCGGTGTTTGCCTGCTTCAAATTCGTGGAAGTAGAACAAGCCCTCTTCGGCTGCGAGGCGGTTGAGGAAATCGAGGTCGGTCTCCCGATACTGAACGCAGTATTCCCGCTGGGCATGTTCATTCTTGAGCGCAAAGGCGTAGTCGGTGATGCCGTGCTCTTGCAGCAGGATACTGAGGATTTCATCGGGCTTCTGCGCCTGGAAGATGCGGGAGTTCTGGCGCAGCCCCAGCCGCCACAGGGCAGGTTTCACCTCAATGCGGTAACGGGTACGGCGAAAGCCGCTGTCCCCTTGGGCAAACTCGCTCACTACCCCGCACACTCTGCGTTGCAGCTCGCCGTTGTACCACACCATCAGCTCGCACGGCTGGTCCAGCACGGCGCCAAAGTCGACATCGGGCTGGCTGCTGGCCAGCTCAAGGCGCAGGTTGAACGGCCGGTTCAGCCCCTCATCCAGCTGGAAACTCGCCACCACGAAGGTGCTCTCGGGCAACGCCCCCACCTTGACGGTAAATTGCAATCCGGTTTGATTAGCCATGGCTCTCCCCTCTTGTCACGGCCACGCGATGTCTGCGCCCCTCTTCAAGACCCCAACCGCCAAACCACGCTACCGCCCTCTCCGGTGCCACAACAGGCAACCAAGATAGCGGCGAACACGGGTTACGGGCGGATTGGGTCTGCATCACAGGACACCCTTTAGTGCTTTGCCATCCCCCCGCATCAATCGACCCCAAGGCAGAGGGATGGCAAAACAGAAAAGCTCCGGCTACCTGAGCGGGCCGGAGAAATACGGGCTAAGAGGGCCGGTTTGGCAACCGGCCCATAAGACACATAACTACTTGCAAGGAATACCAAAGTAACAAAACGAGGATTAGGCCTCGATGGGCGCACGCCAGTCGTCCGCACCGGAAGTACCGGCAACGGTGTGTTCCCAGTCAATTTTGCGGTAAGCCATGGAGACCTGGATAAGCTGGGTGAAGTCAGACTTCGCCGGGTCCTGGCAGTGCGGCATCTGGCAGTCGATGTCAACGATGGTGGCATCGGTCAGCACGGTGGAGAAGAAGTGCTCCTGCTTGCCTTCAACGGAGGTGCGGTACCACTTCAGGGTCACTTTCGGCAGCATTTCACCGGAAGCCAGCGCGTTGTACATCAGAGGTACGGCTTTGTTCAGGGCAACGGTGAACTTGAACGGCTTGTGGACACGCTGACCAGCCGGCTGACCGGATTGCGGGTCGGTCGGGACAGTCACAACGTGCTGGAACTCTTGTACCAGCATCTCGTCTTCGTGACCTTGTACGAAGATGTTGCCGACGGAATCGGAGGTGAAGGCACCGGCGGTGATATTGCCCTGGGTTTTACCTTCGATGCTGATATAACATGGAGTTGGCATGTGTATGCTCCTAAATAGATTGGTTAAATGAGATAGCACTCGACCAGACTATTAGCAGCGACCATGCCACTTATTTTTCACATAAAAAACAATAACTTATAACCACCCTCTCGTTACACGCCTCTCCACCAACGCAACTAGTTGCTCAGACAACAGATCACACCACACAAACTTGCATGAAAGAGATTTTAAACTGCACACAAGGCAACATTTTGCCCACGGCAGAACTTATATCTACCAAGCCGCACCAGATACAGCGCATATCCGTCATCCCTTGATGTGATGTCCATCAGTGTGGGCCTTATGGCTATTTCAACTACGGTCTCAGGCTGGCGACTCGCAGCGAGCCACTGTACTGCCCGCCCCTATCAGGATTTAGATGTATGAGATCTTGTCGGCGGGAAGAACAATAAACAGGGAAAAATGACGGGAGCGTCTCATGTCAGTCCATATGGTCTGAGCGGATAGAAATGACCAACACGGCACACAACTGAATAGGCATGAAAATGAAGCAAAGCAGAACTGTAAAAACCAATCACAGGCGCAGTGAAAAGCAAAAAGCCCTGACGTTTCCGTCAGGGCTTTGCAATTTGGCGGTGAGGGAGGGATTCGAACCCTCGATACGTTGCCGTATACACACTTTCCAGGCGTGCTCCTTCAGCCACTCGGACACCTCACCAAATTTTGGTATGTTGTTTAACGTGTTCAGCCAACACCGCGTTCGCTGCGCCGTTGCGCTGGAACGGGGCGTAATGTACGGGATACGAGGGCATGTGGTCAATGCAATTTTTTACTTTTTGCGTTCGTTTGCTCAATATCCGAACCAACTGACCAAAAACATGCCATTTCGTATCCCTTTTATTCAATTTACCGCCGCTTCGTGCAAATGTTCTCCTTTGAGCGCCTCTTCCAGCGAGCCGTAAAACTCCAGCTTGCCGGGTTGCGGGCGAACCTTGGCGCGCGCCAGCGTCTTGAGCGGCTGGAACTGCAGCTCGGCGACGCGCAGTTCGATACCGGCCGCGGCCATCTGCTTGCCAAACTGCAAGAAAGCGGAGAGGCCACCAGCATCCAGAATCGAGACAGCCTCCATTTGCAGTACCAGCATGCGGTGCCCTTTCACCTCGGCGGCCAGTTCGGCAAACACCCGCTCCGCAGCAGCAAAGAAGAGCGGCCCATTGATCTTGTAAACCAGCGCATCGGCCGGCACTTCGTGGGCATAGCGTTTGTGCTCGGCCAGATTGTGCAGCCTGGTCATCTTGGCGATCTCGCGCATAAAGAGCAGGGAGGCGAGGATCACCCCGAAGGTGATAGCGATAACCATGTCGAAGATAACGGTCAGCGACAGGCAGACCAGCAGCACCAGCACGTCGGCTTTGGGAGCACGACGGATCAGTTCAACCACCTTGTGCGCCTCACTCATGTTCCAGGCGACGATGAGCAGCAGCGCAGCCATGGCCGACAGTGGCAGCCAGGAGAGCCAGGGTGCCAGCACCAGAATGGCGGCGAGTACCACCAGCGCATGGATCACGCCAGAGAGGGGCGAGGTCGCGCCGGCACGCACGTTGGCCGCCGAGCGGGCGATGGCTGCAGTCGCGGTGATGCCGCCAAAGAAGGGAGCAAAAATGTTGCCAAGCCCCTGCCCCAGCAGTTCGGCATTGGAGCTGTGCTTGCGGCCTGTCATGCCGTCCAGCACCACGGCGCAGAGCAGCGACTCGATGGCTCCCAGCATCGCCATGGAGAAAGCGGCGGGCAGCAGACGTTCGATAGCAGCAAGATCCCAGGTCACCGGGGCACCATCCGGCCCGGGCAGTGCCCATGGCATCACCAGGGTCGGCGCAATCGGCGGGATCCCCATCCCTTGCGTGCCATCTGCCAGTGTGTAGCTGAATTTGCTGCCGATGGTGGCCACATCAATCCCGAACTGATGCAGACCAAAGCCCAGACCAACCCCCACCAGCACGGCAGGCAGATGACCCGGAACCGGCAGCCGGAGGCGCGGCCACAGCAGCAGCACGGCCAGCGTTGCGACCCCCACCAGGGTATCCCCCCACTGCCAGCTGGGCATGGCGCTGGCCAGTGCTTCGACCTTGCCCAGATAGGTTTCCGGCATATGAGGAACGCTCAGGCCGAAGAAATCCTTGATCTGCAAGGTGGCGATCACAATGGCAATACCACCGGTAAACCCCAGCGTTACTGAGGGGGGGATGTATTCAATAAGGCGGCCGAGACGGGCCAGCCCCATCGCCACCAGAAAGAGGCCGGAGATGAGAGTCGCCATCAACAGGCCACCAACCCCGAACTGCTGGGCAACCGGGTAGAGGATCACCACGAAGGCAGCGGTCGGGCCCGAAATGGAGTAGCGGGAACCGCCGGTCACTGCAATAACGATACCGGCGATGATGGCGGTATAGAGGCCATGCTGCGGAGGAACACCACTGGCAATGGCGAGCGCCATGGCCAGTGGAATGGCGATGATGCCCACCGTCACACCGGCGATCAGGTCACGGCCAAAACGGGCCATGCTATAGGGCTCATCAATACAGGATTGGCGCAAGGCTATGGCGAGCTTCACGCTATTTAAAGAGGCTTGCTTGTGCATGTATACGTAATACCAAGAAGAGGGAGATAAAGGCCGGAGGGATCCGGCGCCCGATCATCATCAAGGGCCGGCAGAGCTGTCGACGCGGCGATGGTATCCTGCGTAACCTTACTCCAGCAGCGCCACTATTTCGATGGGCAGGATCAATGAATACCACAATCCGGCATCATTTGACTCATTTCCAGCCAAATCCCCGAACTTTATCGACTCGACAACCCTTTTAGGCACCACGTTTGCCACCACAATGGCTTTTCGCCCCCTTGCACGTTGCCGACATGTTCGCCGCATGATTGCCACAGAGCCCAAGGTAGCATGTCGATGAATGGCATCAACGGTTATGGGCAAGGGACTGATTGTGCTGAAAATAAACCACAAAGCGCAACTTTTGGGCAAACGGTCTGAAAATCTGTTTTTCGTCCGGTTCGCGGGTTGACACCCGTCTTTCTGGTCATTAATATTCGCCCCGTCTCAACGAGACAGGCAATTCCTCCTTAGTTCAGTCGGTAGAACGGCGGACTGTTAATCCGTATGTCACTGGTTCAAGTCCAGTAGGAGGAGCCAATTCCCTCGTAGTTCAGTCGGTAGAACGGCGGACTGTTAATCCGTATGTCACAGGTTCAAGTCCTGTCGAGGGAGCCACATTCCAAAGCCCAGCCTTTTGGCTGGGCTTTTTCGTATCTCTCTTGCAGGTTTTAGCATTAATTATCAGCAGAGCCGCTTTGTTCCTGGCTGTATGCGCGGAACTCGGAAACACTCTCTACATCCCTATAAAGAGCATGACAGCTGCTCTGCCCTCAACACTGCCCTGTCATTATCGAACCAAGCAGATAAAAGCAGTCGTCATCAACACAGAGCGCTGTCTTCGGATACAGTTCACGTCATAATCACCCTGTTTCCTTATCTTGGAGTTTTTATGCGCCAGTTCAATCTCATGCTCAATGGCAGCAAGATGATGATGTACCCCTTCTACGTCTGCATCCTGCTCTGCGTCGCCCTGCTGATGGTCAAGTTCTTCATGCAGCTCTATGCGCTCTGCGTCAATATCATCGAGATCCCCTACATGGACCTCATCACCGGCGTGCTGACGCTGGTGGACTTTGTGCTGGTGGCCCAGATGCTGATCCTGGTGGCGGTGTGCGGCTACGTGCAGTTCATCCAGACCCAGGAGCAGCGCGAAGCGCTTGGCAACAACTGGCTCAGCAAGATCAACTTTGCCTCCCTCAAGCTCATCGTCATCAACTCGCTGGTCACCATTGCCGGGGTGGAGGTGCTCAAAGCCTTCCTCGAAGATGGCATCACCAACGAAGTGGAGATGAAGTGGTCTGTAGTGGTGTTTCTCGCCTTCTCGATGGCGGCACTGATTTATGCGATCACCGAGCGCATGGCCGAACACAAATAGAGGTGGATCTTCACTGGCGAGATTCAGCTTTTATTCATCAGCAATACAATTGATAACTCTTTTCATTACCCTTACTGCGTTATAGACTTGCTCCCCTCGGGCCGATTGCCCGGGTGTTGGAGCAGTTATGACAACCCTTTCCCTCGCCCCCCGACAATTCTGGCAGTGGCTGGCCTATCACCATCAGGCTGCCGAGGGCTCCCTCTACCTGATGTTCTTCTCCGGCCTGCTGCTGTGGGAGCCGCTGACCCCGCTCTGGTCGCTGGCGCGCTGGAATCTGTTTTTGCATTTGATGCTCTCGCTCACCCTGTTTCCGCTGCTGTTTGGCGCCTTCTGGCTCTCCCATCGCAGCTTGTTGAACCGCAGCAACAAACCTTTTTTGCGCACCACGGGACGGATTATCGAAGCCCTGCTGCTGGTCTGTCTGGCCAGCGGCCTGCTGCTGGTGCTGCACGGCACTCCGGGCGATGCCATGGGCAACCTCGCCAGCTGGGCCCACTGGCTGAGCGCACTGCTGCTCACTCCTCTGGTGCTGCGCCACGCCTGGCGCTGGACCATCTTGAAATGGCGATCCTGATCCCATGTTGAAGTCATCGTTCTCTGCATTTTTGTCACCCCTGCTGGCCCTCATCTTGCTGCTGGCCAGCCCCTTTGCGTTGGCCCAGCAGATGGGCGCCGGGATGATCGCTTATGAGGAGGGGCAAAACCCGCACCTCGTCACCGCCAACCTGAGCGCTGGCTCGGTCACCCTGCTTGAGCGCGATAGCGGCAAGCGCCTGAAAGAGGTGCAGCTGGGGGGCGATCTGCGCCAGCTGGCCCGCGCCGATGACGGCACCCTGCTGATCACCGACTACCGCGGTGATCGCCTGCTGCTGCTGGATGATGATCTCGAGCTGGAAAAGGCGATCCCAACCGGCCATCGCCCCTACGGGGTCATCTTCGATGCCAAACGGCAGTGGTTCTGGGTAACGCTGTTCGAATCCGCTCGCCTGCAGGCCTACGACACCGCGGGCAACCTCCAGCTGGATGCAGAAACCGCCGAGACGCCCCGCGGGCTGGCATTGACCAACGACGATCGCCTGCTGCTCACCCACGCCATGACCGGCCAGCTCGCCATCTATGATCTCGCCAAGCTTGGCCATGGCGCCAAGGGAGCTTCGCTTCCCAAGCCCAAGCTCATTACCCTGTCCGAGACCCACAGCGACACGCCGAGCGACTCCCAGGGCCTGCCGCGCCTGCTCGATGGCATCACCCTCTCCCCCGATGGCAGCGAGGCCTGGCTGCCTCATGTACTGTGGAGCTTTGATCACCCCTTCCAGTTTCAGAGCACCGTCTTTCCGGCCGTCTCCATCATCGATCTCGATGAGGAGAAAGAGCGGGTCGATGAAAGAAAACAGCTCTTTTTGCAAATCAACCTGCCAAGCGTCGGCAACCGCAGCCAGATTGTCTCCAACCCGTTCGCTGCGCGCTTCGCCGCCGATGGCAAGCGGGTCTATCTGACCCTGGCGGGCTCGGAAGATCTGCTGGTGTTTGATCTCTCCCGCAGCGGCAAATCCAACAACAACCGCCACCGCCGCAAGAAGTTTCAGGGGGGCGCCAAGGCGACCCAGCTCTTGCGTCACCTGCCGGGCCAGAATCCGCGGGACCTGCTGATCGACGGTGACCATATTCTGGTGCACAACGCCATGGGGCAGGATCTCACCCGCCTCAATAGCGGCGGCAGCGGCCCGTTTGCCCGGGTCACGGTTGATGCGCCCCACTTCGCCAAGCTGGTAGAGACAGATCCCCGCCCCGAGCAGCTTCAGCGCGGCGAGCGGCTGTTCAACCTTGGCAACACTGCGGCTAATAGCCGCTTCCCCATGGCAGGGGACAACTGGATGAGCTGCAACTCCTGCCATCTGGACGGGTTCAACTTCACCAACCGCTATCTGATGGCGGCCCATCGCCAGCAGAGCGGTGACAACGCCATCAACGGCCACGCCAACCTCACCAACATGGTGGCGGGGGATTTTGTCGGCGAATACCTGCGCATGACCCAGCAGACCCAGGGTGGTATGGGCCATGACACCCGCGATGGGGCCGAGGCGGTTGACCCCGCGAGGCCCCAACCGGAAGTGAAGGCGATGATGGAAGATCTGCACGCCTTCGTCACCGCCGATGGCAACCTCCCCTATCTTGCCAACTGGCTGCGACTCGATGCCCCGCGCACGGATCCCGCCAAGGCACCGACCACTCACCCGAAAGAGTGGCTCAACTCCGCCTCCTGCCAGAACTGCCACCAACAGGCGTTCCGGGATTGGAGCGAGAGCAACCACCGGTTGATGGGCAACTCCCATCCCTACTACAAGGTGGTGCAGGCGCTGGCTCGTGAAACCGAGGGCGAAGCGTTTGGCCAGTGGTGTCAGGGCTGCCACATGCCCCAGCAGGTGATGACAGGCCAGCTGGATCTGCCCAAGGGTTCCCACATGTTCGAGCAGGGTGGCGCCTCGCTGATTGCCGCCCACAAGGCGGGCGAACCTGTGGTTGAGGAAGGGACCGGCTGCGTGCTTTGTCATCGCATCACCAAGGTAGAAGATGCGGGCGGCAACAGCGCCTTTACCGTGAATTTGAAAGACCGCGAGAGCTATGTGTTCGAGGATGCCTCGGGCGGCAGCCTCCAGCACTGGCTGGCCGAGCGGCAGATCAACGCCCGTCCGGCGGCCCACAAAGCCTCCTATCAAAAGGATTTCTACCGCGACGCGGCCCTGTGCAAGTCGTGCCACAACGAGTTTGCCCCGGGCACCGGCGCCAATATCGTCAACACCTGGGACGAGTGGGAAAAATCCAGCTTCGCCAAGGCCGAGGATCTTGCCAAACGGCGCACCTGCATCGACTGCCATATGAACCCGGAGCCGGGCAACGGCGGCGCGCCGGTGGCTGGCCAGTCCACCGAAAACGGCACCATGAAAGCGCGGCTCTATCGCCACAACTTTACCGGTGCCCAGCACCAGCTGGTGGGGCTGCGCAACCCCGACCTTGAACAGGAGAGTCTGGCGCTCTTGCGCTCCAGCGCTACCCTCTCCGCCCGTATCGAACAGGCTGCCGATAGTCAGCAGCTGGTGGTGCAGGTCGCCAATACCGGCGCGGGCCATGCCCTGCCCACCGGAGTGGCCGATTTTCGTGAACTCTGGCTGGAGCTGACCGTCACCGACGCCAGTGGCAAGGTAGTGCTTGCCAGCGGCCAGCCGGTGGATGGCGCTGTCCCAGAAGATGCGCGGCTGTTCAGAAAAGTGTTCGGTGATGCCGAGGGCAAGCCGGTGGGGCTCAAGTTCTGGAGCTACGCCAAATTGCTGGAAGATACCCGCATTCCGGCCGATGGCTGGCGCGATGAAGTCTGGCAGCTACCCGCAGAAGCCCAGGGGCCCTTCAAGGCCGATATCAAACTCAATTTCCGCACCTACCCCAAGTGGGTCAATGATGCGGTGCGCGCCGCCGAGCCCAGCTTGCCGGAGCCACCCATAGTGCAGCTAAATCGGTTGCAACTTACCCTGCAGCCTCTCCCCGTCACGCCTGCTACGGAGCCTCAATCCTGATGTTTGCAAGTTTTCTGATTACCCTGCGCGAGGGGCTGGAAGCCTTCCTGCTGGTCGGCATCTGCCTCTCCTACCTCGCCAAGCTGGGGGCGAGCCGCTACAACAAGTTCATCTATCTGGGGGTGGGGCTTGGCCTTATCGCTTCTCTTATCATCGCCTTCCTGTTCCAGGTGGTGGTGAGCCAGTTCGAGAGCGAGCGCTACAACCACCTCTTGATGGCGGGGATCCTCATCTTCGCCACCTTGGTGCTCACCTATATGGCGATTTGGATGCAGAAGCAGGCTAAATCCCAGGTGGGGGCCATGACGGCACGCATCGATGCGGCCATCGATGGCGGCAACCTGTTTGGTCTGGTGCTGCTCGCCTTCCTGGCGGTGATGCGCGAAGGGTTTGAAACCGTGCTCTTCTTCTCTGCCCTGCTCTATTCGGGCCAAGGGGTGGATCTGCAATCCGGCCTGATGGGCGCGCTGGCGGGGCTGCTGGTCGCCATCGCGCTGGTGTGGGGGCTGCTGCGCTCCACCCGCAAGGTGGCGCTGGCTCCCTTCTTCCGCTGGACCGGCCTGCTTATCATCATCATCGCCGCAGGCTTGCTCTCGTCCGCCGTCAACATGTTGCAAGCGGCAGACATCATCACCTTCTGGACCACGCCGGTGTTCGACATCAGCCACATTCTCGACGATCAGGGGGTATTTGGTACCTTCCTGCGCGCCCTGTTTGGCTACAATGCTTCACCCGCTGGCTTGCAGCTGCTGACCTGGGCCCTCTATCTGGCGATCTTCGTTACCCTCTGGCAGCGCAGCTATCGCCCGCAGATGAGCGCCGCATCCAGCAAGGGCTGAGCACGCACGCCCTGTGGCAACAAGGCCACGGGGTAACAACACTATTCGGGAGCCGCGCCCTGGTGCGGTTCCCTTATCTATCAAGCAGTTTCGGAAAACGTCATGAGCGATAACAACAAGAAACACATTGCAGTGCTGGGTGCCGGCCCCGCCGGTTTGATGGCGGCCTGGCGCCTGCGCTGCGCCGGTTTTGCAGTCACCCTGTTCGAGCAGGAGCCGGTGGTCGGCGGCATGTGCGCCACCCAGACCTTCAAGGGGCGCGATGGAGAGTATCGCTTTGACTACGGCGGCCACCGCTTTATCACCAAGAACCCCGAGCTGCTCGCCTTTATCGACGAGCTGATGGGGGACGATCTGCTCCACGCCGAGCGCAAGAGCGTGATCCGCTTTGGCGGGCGCACCTATGACTACCCCCTGAACCTGCCCAACCTGCTAAAAACAGCGCCGCTGGCCCTGATGGCCGGAGCGGTAAAAGATTTGCTGCTGTTGCCCTTTAGCAAGAAGCCGGATGATTTTGCCAAGGCGAGCTTTGCCGAGTGGATCCAGAGTCACTTTGGCCGCACCCTCTATCGCCAGTTCTTCGAGGGCTACACCGGCAAGCTGTGGGGCATAAATCCGGACAAGCTCTCCGCCGACTGGGCCGGTCAGCGCATCAGCCTCATCGATCTCAAAGACGTGGCGCGCCGCCTGTTGCCAAGACGCAACGGCAGTATCTCGGTGCGCACCTATGCCCGCAAATACCGCTACCCCAAATATGGCTTCGGCCAGATCTTCACCACTCTGGGGGAGCGGCTGGTAGCCGAAGGGGTGGAGCTGAAAACTGGCGCTACCATCACCCGCCTTGAGCAGGCTGATGGCCGTATCGAACGGGTTTATTGGAAACAAGATGACGTTGAGCTGAGCGAACGCTTTGATCAGGTGATCTCCACCCTGCCGCTGCCGCTCACCTGCCAGCATCTTGGCTTGCCGTGCGATCTGCACTACCGGTCGCTTCGCTTCGTCAATATGCCGCTCAAGCAGGAGAACCTGTCGGACAACACCTGGCAGTACCTCTCCGACCCCCATATTCTGGCCACCCGTCTGCAGGAGCCGCGCCGCCGCAGCCCCTTTATGGCGCCTCAGGGCCAGACCTCGGTGATGCTGGAGATCCCCTGCAATCCGGGGGATGCCACCTGGCAGGCGCCGCTCTCTGATCTGCGCGGTCGGGTTACCGCCGATCTCGCGAGCCTCGGTGTCGATACCACCAAGCTTGGCGATGAGACCTTCGAGGCCCGCAGCGAGTACGCCTATCCGCTGATGGATTTGGGATATCAGGCCCGTCGCAACGAAGCGATCAAGGCGCTGATGCCCATCACAAACCTCATCATGACCGGCCGTCAGGGGACATTCCGCTACATCTTCACCGACACTGCCATGGAGATGGGCATGATGGCTGCCGACATGGTGATCGACGGGGTGGACAGACGTCATGCCATCTTTAACCATCGCAACGAAAATACCGTGATTGAAACCCAGAGCGTGGCCTGAGTGCCGCGCCATTGGCATAAGTAAGGAGAACAGGATGACCATCCGCCCGGGTTTACTCGCCCTCACCCTGCTGCTGGCCCTGAGCGGGCAGGCGCAGGCTTACTCCTACGCCGCCGCCGGCAAGGAGCCACTGATCGACGCCCGCGAAGCGCTGCTGGGCGCCGCCACTGACGGCAAGGATGCCAGCACCACCTTGAGCGAGATTGCCGATGAGCTGAGCTATCTGGAACAGCACCACAAGGTGGAGCTGCAAGGGCCGCTGGCCGCCGCCATCAAGGCCCAAGATGCCGCAGCCACCGCCGCCCTGCTCAATCGTGCCTACAAGGCGGAGATCGAGCGCCGCCTCGAAGGGGCCAACCAGAATCTTGGCGACTACCAGACCGCCAAGGTGCTGGTGGTCAAGAGCAAGCGCTTCCTCGACTTGATCCTCCCATCACTCAATGAAGGGGATCGCAAGGCCGCCGAGCTGGCGCTGGCCAAGGTGCTGGATGCCATCGGCAACCCGGGGGTATTCGGGGTAGGTGCCAAGCCCGCCGACGCCGCCGCCTTTGCCGCAGCGGAAAAAGCGCTGATGGCAGTGCTGGCGCCGCTTTGATGGCAACCTGCCAATCATTGCGCCACCTCGCTGTGACAAACGGTGGGTTTCGCTGCGCTCTACCCACCCTACGCACGGCCTGCCGATAAATGCACCCGGACGCCGGCTTGCCCCCTTCTCCCCTGGCGGGAGAAGGGCTGGGGATGAGGGGTAAGGTAACGGCCCGGCGTTGGCCTTCCCCCTGCTCCACCACCATTTGGCTGCTCATTCTGCTGCAACTGGCCTGGCTCGGCTGGCTGCTGGCCTTCCCGGTGGCCCTCGATTCCGACGATGCCCTCAATTTTGCCCACGGGGTGACGCGCTTTAGCGTGCTGGAGTTCTCCCCCCACTTTCCGGGCTACCCCGCCTTTATCTGGCTGGCGCGGCTCATCAATCTGCTGGTGGACGATCCCGCCCGTGCGGTGCAGTGGGCAAGTCTGCTCGGTAGCAGTTTGCTGGCGCCGTTCGCCGCCTTGCTGGCGGTGAGATTGTGGCAACGGCCAAGCCTGCTCGCCCCAGTCTGGCTGCTGGTGCTGGCCCTGCCGCTCACCCCGACGCTGGCGCTCTCCGGCCTTTCTGACGGGTCCGCGCTCGCCGCCTGGCTCGGGACGCTGCTGGCCTTGCAGCAGCGCAGAATTGCACTGGCGGGTATGCTGCTGGGCCTTATGCTGGCGCTGCGTCCCTCCTATTTTGTGCTGGCGTTACTGCCGCTTTGGCTGGGGATGGCACAAAAGGGAACACGCATCAGATTTGTGCTCCCCATCGTGCTGGTGGGGCTTATCAGCCTGCTGTTTGTCTGGCAGGCCGATGGCTGGGCCTACTTCAGCGAGGGGCGCCGCTTTACCGACGGCCACTTTACCCTGTGGGGCAACACGGCAGCAGCCCATGGCGATCGGCTGCTGAGCTGGGCGCGCACCTTCAACGATCAGCTCACCCCGCTTTGGCCCTTGGCTGTTGGGGCGCTGCTGGTACTGCCGCTTTGGCAAAGAGCAAAAAACCACCCTGCCGCCCTCTCCCCACTCTGGACACTCTACTGGCTCGCCCTGCTGCTCTGGACCCTGTTTGGCCAGAACCCGGACAATCCCCGCCATCTGGCCCCTATCACCCTGCTCGGCCTCGTGCTGCTGGCAGGCTGGCTGCCGCGCCGTGGCGAGTGGCCGGTCGCGGTGGCCGGATTGCTGCTGCTCGGCGTGACCTTTACCCTGCCCCGTCCGCCCGCCATGGTGCAGGCGGCAAAACTGGCAGAAACAGCGTGCCCGGCGCTGGTGACCCAGTGGGGAGTGAGACTGCTGCGGGAAACCACAGCCTTGGCCGTCACCGATGGCTGGTACAAGGGGGATGCGGCGCTGGCGCTCTCTCAGGGAGCCTGCCGCCTCAGTCGCCGCCCCATCGCCGCGAGCGAAATGCCCACTGCGGTGCGCCAGCACTGGTTTGCCCCACGCTTTGCCGCCGAGCCCGGACTCTGGCTCGCCATACCGGATCCATAGCCGCGACAAAACTGATAGACTGCTTTTTTCGCGCTTTTCAACCCGACGTTTCGCATCAACTGGACACCCTATGCCCCAATCGCCAACAGCTCAGGCTGCCGCCCTCTCCCCCCGTTTCCTGTTTATCCTGCTGGGTGCCCTGGCGGGTCTGACCCCGCTGGCGGTGGATATGTATCTGCCGGCCATTCCGGCCATCGCCCGGGATCTGGCCACCAGCATCGACGGTGCCCAGCTCACCATCAGCGCCTTTTTGGGCGGCTTTGCCATCGGCCAGCTCTTCTACGGCCCGCTGGCCGACAGCTATGGCCGCAAGCCGGTGATCCTGGCGGGGCTGGTGATGTTTGCCATCGCCTCGGTGGGCTGTGCCATGGCGGACTCCCTGCCTGAATTGCTGGCCTATCGGATGTTGCAGGCGGCGGGCGGCGCGGCCGGCTCTGTGGTGGTCAATGCCCTGCTGCGCGATCTGTTCGAGAAGGATGCGTTTTCCCGCGCCATGTCATTCGTCATTCTGGTGATGACCCTGGCGCCGCTGGTGGCCCCTGTGGTGGGGGGCTATATCAGTGCCCACGCCGACTGGCGGGTGATCTTCTGGCTGCTGGTGGGGATCAGCCTGCTGATCTGTCTGGTGATGCAGTGGAAAATTCAGGAGACCCTGAAACCGGAGCACCGTCAGCCGCTCAAGATCGGCCAGATCCTCAAGAACTACTGGGGGGTGCTCTCCCATCGCGGCGCCATGGGCTATGTGCTGTGCGGCTCCCTCTCCAGCTCCGGCATGTTCGCCTTCTTAAGCGGCTCCCCTTACGTCTATATCGAGTATTTCAAGGTGCCGACCGAGCACTACGGCTGGCTGTTTGGCCTCAATATCCTGCTGATGATGGTGGTCACCTTCGTCAATAGCCGACTGGTGAAAGGGGTGGGTGCCGAGCGGATGCTGCAATACGGCCTGCTGGTGCTGCCCTGCGCGGGCGCCCTGCTGGTCTACAACGCCTGGAGCCAGACCGGCGGTCTGTGGGGCATCGTCATTCCGGTGGTACTGTTTGTCGGCCATATCAGTCTGGTGGGCGCCAACGCCATGACCGGCCTGATGGGCCACTTCCCGCAATCTGCGGGCACCGCATCGGCACTGGCGGGCACCCTGCGCTTTGGCATCGGCGCCCTGGTCGGCATTCTGGTCAACCTCAATCCGCCCCACTCGCCGCTGCCCATGGCCATCGCCATCGCCTGCTGCGGGGTCGGTTCAGCCCTCAGCTACTGGCTGCTCACCGGCCACAAGGCACACTGATCCCTCTGCTGGATATAAAAAAGAGCGCCCCCTCTCTTGCGACAGGGGGCGCTCTTTTTTTGGGAGAGATGCCGCATCAGGCTCGCCTCAATCCCCTCCGGTATGTGTCACTTCTTGCCAAAACCGGACTGTTTCAGGGTATAGCCGGCGCTGTTTTGCCAGGCATCCAGACCGCTTCGGTTGTTGCCGGCTACCAGGCTCGCGGCCAGACTCGGGCTGTTGAACAGCTGATCGGCAGTAAAGAGAAAGCCCCCTTCGCTGCGGGGCACCAGAATGCCCTTCTCCAGCAGCTCCAGCCGCAGTTCAATCACCGCCTCGCGCAAAGAGGCGGCATCCTCGCCATTAGCAGTGGAACCGGCCAGCACCATAAAGCCCGGATTTTGCCGCTTGCCCACCGGATAACCGTGGGCCTCGGCACCCTTGCCGTTGAAGTGGTAGAGCTCACGCTCCCCGGGACGATTGTCGGAGAGCGCCTTTTGCAGGGTCATCAGCTCGTTGTAGATCTCGATGGGGACGACGGCCGCCTGCTTGTTCCCCTTGCTATCGATGATAAAACTGACTTGCTTGTGTAACATCCTTGCTCATCCTGTGACCCATGGAAGCCCCTATTCTAACCACCACAGGCGAGCCGGATCCAGCGAGGATCCTTATCTCTTTTGCTGCACCGATCACTAACTGGCGCTCTCGCCGCTCTGCTGAAAGCCATTGACCATCAACCGGTTACCAGAGTGTGCTTCCTCTCTGTTGGCCATTTTCCCACTGCCAGTTGCAGCTAATGGCACGACATTGCTCAAGCCTGAAGCTGCTCCTCGACCATCCGGTTGAGCAACTGCATCACCTGTTTGCTCGCCTGCTCGGCACTCTCCATCTCGGCCAGAATGGTGTGCAGCAACCTGTCATCATGGAGCCAGTCCCCCCGTGCGGCAGTCAACGCTCTGCTGACAGCCTCGTGCACCTGTTTATGGGGCTCCTCGATATGTTTGAAACTCGGCAACTTGCCAAACGACTCGCCGCCTTCACCCTGATAGTACCAACGGCCCAAACGGCAATCGGTATGGCTGGCCACGCTCTCGCTATCCCTAACCTCCAGCCCGTGGTAACCACGCTGCATAAAGATGATGTGATCCAGCTTGACCAGCGAGGCAAACGCCAGCCCTCTGGCGAAGTGGAGATGACCGATATTGGATTTTGCTCCCTCAGCCACTGCCTCGAAGCTTTGACGAAAACCGTCCACATTGTCACTGATGCGCTGGCTGCGCTCCCCAAGCGAGAGCACGCTCCCCACTATCTGTTCGATGCTGGTTGTCAGCCCCTTGACCACATCGCGGATTTCGTTGGTTGACTGACGGGTACGTTCGGCAAGAGCCCGTACTTCGTCGGCGACCACCGCAAACCCGCGCCCGACTTCGCCCGCTCTGGCCGCCTCGATGGCAGCGTTCAGCGCCAGCAGATTGGTCTGGGCGGTGATCTCCGTGATGAGATTGACCGTAGCGGTGATGCGGGCACTCTCCCCGGCCAGCGTGGTCGCTGCCCGTCCGGTATCCTGCATCTCGCGGTTGATACCTAGCAGCTCCTGGCTGAGATCTTCGACCACCGTCATGCTGTGCAGCGATGCATCCAGCCCGCTCTGGGCATTGCCAAGTACGTCCTCGATCTTGTTGCTGAGGGTCAGCAGATCTTCCTGATTCCCAGCCAGACTGCTGCGCAGGTTCTGGTTGTTGGTCTGGTGGAGTTTGTTGAGCAGATTACCCTGCCGGGAGAGCTCGGTCGCCTCCTGAATGGCGTGCAGGGAGAGATTGATGTTATCGGCTGTCTTGGAAAACTCGCCGGGCAGACCCTGTTTGAACGCATGGCGGTAGTAGCGTCCCTGACCGGCATGTTCAAAGCAGGAGACCATATCCTTGATGTTTGCTTCGACGATGTCGAGAAAACTGTTGAGGTTCCAGGCAATCTTGCCCAGCTCGCCAAGCCCCTTGGTTCTGGTCACCCGGACATGGGTCTCACCGGCACTGGCCTGCACCAGCACTTCGTTGATCTGATCCATGATCGCCACCAGCCTGCGTTGTTCACGCAGTGCAAGCACAATAAAGAGCAATGCCAACCCGGGGATCCCCAGATTGAACCAGGTCGGCCCGACCGAACTAAGAGAAAAGATGGCCAACATCAGTACAGAGAGGCCGAACACAGCACAGATCAGCAAAAATTTCTGACTGATGAAGAGGTGTTTTTTACTGGCACTGCTGGTCTTGGTTAGCACAGTCAACATAGGGCGACTCCTTAATCCTGCTGCACCAGATTGAGAACAAAACGTTCGTAATCAGTCCCCTGCGATGCTAGGTGTTGCTCCAGCCAGGCCCAGGATTGCTTGGGAGCATCTCCGGACATTCCCCGCTCCAGCTCGCACATTTTCTGATATACGGGGGCAATGGTCGCAATGGCATGGCGGGATGGACAACGGCGAACCGAGAAGTAGCCGATCGCCTTGCCGTCACGAAAATCGGGGCGAACATTGGCCAACACCCAGTAAAAATCACCGTTGGCGGTCATGTTTTTGACAAAGCCAAAGAACTCGCGATTCTCCTTGAGGGTGTGCCACAACCCCCAAAAAACACCGCGGGGCATATCGGGATGGCGCACGATGTTGTGAGGCGTTCCCAGCAGATCCTCCTCCGAATAATCACAGAGTCGCATGAATACTTTGTTGGAGTAGGTGATCCGGCCTGCCAGATCGGTCTTGGAGACGATCAACTCATCCTGATGGAAGGTGATCTCGCGTTGGGTGGGGGTGATGTTTTGGGCCATGTTACAGATTCCCATCCTTGGTTATTGATAAGCACTATATCTCTCAAGAAGGTAGCAATGCACCATAAAAGGTGGGGTTAATCCTTGGTCGCAACCCCGTTGCCAATGCAGCCATAAGCTATCTCCATATGGATAGCGGCAAACAGGGCAACAACATGAGAGATAGTTGGCTGAACGCGTGCAGTATCAACACATTGTGAGCAAATCAGGAAAGATAAAAGCAGGGAGGAACAAGCATTTTGCACAGGCTGGCACGCCAGCCCGTGATCCGGCCTAAAGACGATTGCAGGTGAGGGAGTTTATAAACGCCAGCGTACGGCGATTAAACTGCTCCGGCTGCTCCACATTGCAGACATGGCCGCACTGCTCAATGACCGCCAGCGAGGAGCTGGCATCGCGGGCCACCTGTTCGCGTACCGGTGCCAGAAACATATGATCCTCCTCCCCCATCACATAGAGGGTCGGAATGGGCAGGGAGCGTTCGCGAAAATAACGCATCAGCGGGTTAACCTCGGTGGCGAGGCGGAACCAGCGTTTGAACTCTTTCTGGCAGAGCTTGCGGGCCTCGCGCACAAAGAGGTTGCGCGACTCCTGATGGTGCTGGCGCGGCATGATGATGAAGGCAAACAGCCGGTAGAGCCACATATAGGGCAGGAAGTGCTGGCCGAGTCGGCCCAGCTGCACCAGCACCCGCGAGCGGATATCGAGCCGCAGGATGGCGCCCCCCAGCACCATGCTCTTGACCCGCTCCGGGCAGAGCTCGGCCAGATGGCGAATAAGGATGGTGCCAAGGGAGATGCCGACAAAGTGGGCGCGGCGGATATCGAGATGATCGAGCAGCCGAACGATATCCTCGGTCACGGCCCGAAAGCTGTAGTGGCCCTGGATCACCTGTTGCAGCTTGTTGGACTGGCCATGGCCGCGCAAATCCAGCAGCAACACATTGAAGTGCTCGCGATAGGCGCGCAACTGCTTGAACCAGATGGAGGAGCTGCCACCTGCGCCGTGGACAAACACCACCCAATCCCGCTCGGGACCCAGTTCGAAAGTCTTGTGATACAACATCAATAGGCTCCCTCGGTGATGGGGGGTATACTCGGCAGCGCATAGTAACAGATGCCTTCCCCTGATTGATATGCAACCGCACTGATCGGATCACCCACAGCGAGACCAGACCATGGAGTTAACCCCTTTACGCCACTTTCTGCTCTCGTTGCCGGGCAGTCAGGAAGATACCCCGTTTGGCCCGGAGATCCTGGTCTACCGCATCGCCGGCAAGATGTTTGCGCTGGTGGATTGGCAAGCTGACCCGCTCACCATCAACCTCAAGTGCGAACCCGAGCGGGCGCTGCTGCTGCGCGAGCTTCACCCCGAGGTGAAACCGGGCTGGCATATGAACAAGCAACACTGGAACACTGTGACCCTGAACAGCACCTTGCCCGATGATCTCTGGCAAGGCTGGGTACACCACTCCTATGAGCGGGTCATTGCCGGTTTGCCGAAATCCAGACGGCCCATGGCCCCCACACGCAATACAGCTGATCAGGATGCTTCGGCATGAAGCCTCTCCTCTTGATCGCCCCCCTTGGCGAGCAGCATATTCCAGCGCTGGGCACCCTGTTCGAGCAGGCAATCCGCCATACCGGCCCCCAGCACTACAGCCCGGAGCAGGTGGAGAAGTGGGCGCTCGGCGCCCGGCATCCCGGCTTTGTCAGCCAGCTGCGCGAGCATCATGGCTGGGTTGCCATGCTGGGTGACGCGCCTGCCGGTTTTGTCACCCTGAGCGCCGATGGCCACCTCAGCCTGCTCTACGTCGGTGCGGCCCACCAGCGGCAGGGGCTGGGCAATCTGCTGCTCACCACGGCGCTGGCAGGTGCCCGCGCCCTTGGCATCTGCGCCATCACAACCGAGGCCAGCGCCTTCAGTTATGAGCTATTTTTACGGCATGGCTTTACCTTGACCGGCGTGGAAAGCGTGGAGCGCGGCGGAGTCAGTTTTACCCGCCACCGCCTGCACTGCTGCTTGCCAAGCTAGATCAAGCCACTAAAATACGCTTAATTTTCGTATTGTTACTGTATTGAGGCAGCAACCATGGTGGTAGAGAGTGAAGGCTATATCTCGCTGATCGAGTATCTGGTGGAGAGTTTGGGACTGTTTGAGGCCCAGCAACAGAACGCGGGTGGCGAGCAGACCATCGAGGATCTCGTCAGTAGCCGGGTGGCCAGCAACCTGATGGCCATCTGCGAGCAGAACCCCCAGCTGGCACCCAAGGTGCGCTTTACCATCATGCAGGAGGCGGACGCCGTGGTCGCCGATCTGGAAGAGGTGCTCTCCGCCGTCTGGCTGCGCGAGCCGACCCCGGAGCAGAAAGCCTTCCTCATCGAGTTTATCGATCTTATCAAGAACCTCTTCGACAGCGCGATCGCCTGACCGATCGCCCCTCCCGAGCTAAAACAAGCAGATATGAAAAGGGCCGCCTTGGTGGGCAGCCCTGCTTGCTATCATTTTCAACCCGCCAGTGCGTTCATTCATCAGGCGGTTATCAAGGCAAGAAATGTGTCTGGACTTCGCATCCGATCCCTGGACGCTACCTAGTTAGTCCCGACTGGTCGCAATAAGTTCCCTCCTCCGACCATTTATTTTCACTTTTTTTACGGAATCAACTACAAACCTGTTCAGCGGTTCAGGCTGGGCGGCAAACAGACTCCAATGCCACCCAATCCGCAGTAGCCATCCGGGTTTTTCTCCAGATATTGCTGGTGATAATCCTCGGCATAGTAGAAAGGCGCCAGCGGCAGGATGCGGGTGGTGATGGCCCGGCTGTCACCGCTCGCCGCCATGGCCTGCTGATAGGCAGCCAGACTCTGCTGGGCGATGACCTGCTGGCTCTCGTCGCCATAGAAGATGACCGAGCGGTACTGGGTACCAATGTCCCCGCCCTGCCGCATCCCCTGCGCCGGATCGTGCTGTTCCCAGAACAATTTGAGCAGATCACCATAGCTGATGACCGCCGGATCAAACACCACCTGCACCGTCTCGGCATGACCGGTCAGCCCGCTGCACACCTCCTTGTAGGTGGGATTGGGGGTGACGCCCCCCTGATAACCGGCGGCGGTAGAGTAAACCCCGGGCTGCTGCCAGAACAGGCGCTCCACACCCCAGAAGCAGCCCATGCCAAACCAGGCAATCGCCATGTTCTCGGGCCAAGGCCCCTGAGTCGGATGGCCATTTACTGCATGCTGCTGGCCAATCACCATGGCCTCGCTGCGCCCCGGCAACGCCTCTGCCGGCGAAATAATCTGTTCCATCAAGCCACTCCTTGTAAAAACCGGTGCCAATGCACGATGACGAAAAGGAGCATCGAAGATAACAGTTTGTGGCACCGGATCAACCGGCGCCTCCCGTCCCTTTCCTCCTCTTCTCCTCTTCACTCCCCTGCGCCTCTCCTGCCACTTTGCCCAGTTACGCCCGGGCAAGGCATCCGGTTGGCCAACAAACCCAACCAAATCAATATTTAGTCTTGATTTGTGAATTTATTTTCATATATTGAGCCAATCGCTGTTTTTTTATGGAAGAAATATCAAGTGCGTGAACGTGAGCCCAGTCTGGTCAATGCCTTTCGGCAATCTACTCCCTATGTCAATGTCCATCGGGGCGCCACCTTTGTGCTGATGATGGGGGGGGAAGCCGTCTGCCACCCCAACTTTGCCAATATCGTCAGCGATATCGCCCTGCTGCAGACTCTGGGCATACGGCTGGTGCTGGTGTTTGGTTCACGTCCGCAAAACGATGAAGCGCTGGCCCGCGCCGGCATCGAGGCCCAGTACCACAAGCGGATCCGGGTCACCGATGACGAGAGCTTCGCCATCATCAAGCAGGTGTGTGGTGGCCTGCAGTACGACATCACTGCCCAGCTCTCCATGGGGCTCGCCAACACTCCGATGCAGGGGGCACGGATCAGCGTGGTGAGCGGCAACTTCGTCACCGCCCAGCCGCTGGGGGTGGATGATGGCATCGACTTTTGCCACAGCGGTCGGGTGCGCCGTATCGACGTGGAGGGTATCACCCGCCAGCTCGATCAGAAGAGTCTGGTGCTCATCTCCCCCATCGGCTGCTCGGTCACCGGCGAGAGCTTTAACCTGAGCTCGGAAGAGGTGGCTCGCCGGGTGGCGGTCGACCTCAAGGCGGACAAGCTTATCTGTTTCAGCAGCACCCAAGGGGTGATGGACAGACACGGCGAAGCCATCTCCGAGCTCTTCCCCGAGCAGGCCGAAGAGCTGCTGGTGGAGCTGGAGCAGGCGGGAGAAGAGATGTCCGGCACCGCCCGCTATCTGCGCGCGGCGATTGCCTCCTGCCGTGGCGGAGTGCCCCGCTCCCATCTGGTGAGCTATCAGGATGATGGCGCCATGCTGCAGGAGCTGTTCAGCCGCGACGGCCTTGGCACCCAGATCGTGCGGGAAAGCGCCGAGCAGGCCCGCGCCGCTACCATCGAGGATATCGGCGGCATTCTCGATCTCATTCGTCCGCTGGAGGAGGAAGGCATTCTGGTACGCCGCTCCCGCGAGCAGCTGGAGATGGAGATCGACAAGTTCACCATCATCGAGCGCGATGGCCTCATCATCGGCTGCGCGGCGCTCTACTGCTTTATGGAAGAGGCGATGGCGGAGATGGCCTGCGTCGCCATCCATCCCGACTATCGCAACTCCAACCGGGGGGATCAGCTGGTGGCCAAGGTGGCCGAGCGGGCCAAACGGCTCGGGATCCGCCGCCTGTTCGTGCTCACCACCCGCTCCATCCACTGGTTCCGGGAGCGGGGGTTTGAACCGCTGGAGGTGGAGGATCTGCCGGTTGAGCGCCAGCGCCTCTACAACTGGCAGCGTCGTTCCAAGGTTTTGTCAAAAACCATTGTGTAACCTATTGATTCTGCGTTGAGTTAGCTGACATTTTGAACTTTTTTACAAACTCGATTGACAGTCCAATCCAACGCAAGGTATTTCTAAATGCACTCCACCGCCATGGTGGAGCCAGAAGAGGAGCGCTGCCCAGGCAGCCCGAGAGAGGACGCCAGAGTCCGGTGAACTTGGGTCAGGGGGAGCAGCGCCGAGACATCTGAGGAGACTGGAAACCTCAGTGCCGGCTGCGGGGGCTGAATCCCCCGGGTTGTCATCGGTAGTGGTCATCCCCCACCGCGCCCTGTCAGGGCGGGTACGGGATGGGCTCTGCGGGTGGAGTGCTTCTGGCCGGGATCGCTTCGCACATTCCTGCCATTTTCAGCCTCCTCCTCTCTTTTTTGCCCGATGGATCCGGATTTTTAAATTAAGACAGGAGTAAGCAATGAGCCCGATCAATGTCGCCAAGTTTGGCGGAACCAGTGTCGCCAACGCCGCGGCCATGAACAACTGCGCCGATATCGTGCTGGCCAATCCCGCCACCCGCATCGTGGTGCTGAGCGCCAGCGCCGGCGTCACCAATCTGCTGGTGGCACTGGCTCAGGGCGAGCTGGACGACGCGGGCCGCGAAGCCCAGCTGGCCAAGTTGGCCGACATTCAGCAGGCCATTCTGGCCGACCTTGGCCACCCCGCCGAGGTGACAGCCCTGATCCACGATCAGCTCGGCGAGATCCGCACCATGGCGCAGCAGGCCAGCCAGCAGACCGATGCCGAACTGGCTGATCGCCTCATCGCCTGCGGCGAACTGATGTCGACCCGCCTCTTTACCGAGTTGCTGCGCCAGCGCGGCGTCAATGCCCACTGGCAGGATGTACGCCAGCTGATGCGCACCGACAGCCGCTTTGGCAAGGCCACCGTCGACCTGAACGCGACTCGCGATCTCTGCCAGCAGACGCTGGGCCCGGTGCTCGGCGACACCCTCGTCATCACCCAGGGCTTTATCGGTGCCGATGGCGATGACCGCACCACCACGCTTGGCCGTGGCGGCTCCGACTACAGCGCGGCCCTGCTCGCCGAGGCGCTCGATGCCACCAGTATCGAGATCTGGACCGATGTACCCGGCATCTACACCACGGATCCGCGCCTCGTCACCCGGGCCCGCCCCATTCCCGAAATCAGCTTTGTCGAGGCGGCAGAGATGGCCACCTTCGGCGCCAAGGTGCTCCACCCGGCCACCTTGCAACCGGCGGTGCGCCAGAATATTCCGGTCTTTGTCGGCTCAAGCAGGGAGCCGCAGGCAGGGGGAACCTGGATCCGCTCCACCACGGACACCAGCCCGCTGTTTCGCGCCGTGGCCCTGCGTCGCCAGCAGGTGCTGGTCACCCTGCACAGCCTCAACATGTTCCACGCCTACGGCTTTCTGGCCGAGGTGTTCGGCATTCTGGCCCGCCACCGCATCTCGGTCGATCTCATCACCACCTCGGAGGTGAGCGTGTCATTGACGCTGGATCACACCGGCAGCCAGAGCAATGGCGAACCTGTGCTCAGCGACAAGGTGCTGGCCGAGCTCAGTCAGCTCTGCAAAGTCGAGGTGGAGAACGAGCTGGCTCTGGTGGCGCTCATCGGCAACCGGATGAGCGAGGTCAACGGGGTGGGCAGCCGGGTATTCGATGCCCTGCGCGACCATAACATCCGGATGATCTGCTACGGCGCCAGCGCCCACAACCTCTGCTTCCTGGTCAAAGAGGGCGAAGCGGGCCAGATCGTCAACCGCCTCCATCAGGAGCTGCTGGACTAACCCTCACAGCGGACAAATACGACCATGTAAAGGGCACCTGTGAGGCGCCCTTTTCATTTCTGTTTCGCTGAGGCGTTGGCTCAGGCGCAGGTAGTCACCGGCAACTGGCACGCCATCACTTCGCGCCGCTGGCGCTGCAATCTGGCCAGCAGCTCGCTCTGGCCCAGCCCCAGCTCTTCGCTGGAGAGATTGTCGACCAGCTGCTCGTAGTGGTCGGTCACCGCCAGCTCCAGCCAGTCGAGACGACGCAAGGTGAGCGGGCTGCAGCTGCGGCCACTGAGATCGTCGGCCACATCGAGTCGGTGGCTGCGATACATATCTCGCCACCAGTTGGCGGCGAGCGCCTTGTCGCTTGCCAGCGCGGCACTCCACTCCCCTTGCAGGCTCTGCAACCGGGCCAGCACGGGTGCGCTGGCGCCTTCCCGTATCAGGTGGTGGATCTCCCGTTTCACCCATTTCAGACAGAGCTCGCGCCAGTAGCGGAACTGCGGCAAGGGATCGGCCTCATCGAGCCAGAGCCCTGATAGGGTGCGGGTCTCCAGCCGCTCCGGCACATGAAATTGCGGGTCGACCAGCCCATTGGAGTTGTATTCGAAACGGGGATCAAAGGGCCACATGTAACCAAAGTCGAACACGCTGATATGTTCGCCGTCATCGAGCAGGTTGCCCGGGCTCGGATCCCAGTCGAACCAGCCCCAGCGGGCCAGCTCCCCCTGCACCTCCAGCATCTGCGCCAGATTGCGCTCGTTGAGCTGATGCACCGGCACACCCCGCAGCCAGGGCGAGACCAGAATGCCGGCGCGGGCCGAACCAAAGCTGGTACAGACCACATGGGAGAGCACGGTGGGATGCAACTCGCGCAGCGCTTCGATTTCGCGACGCCGCTCCAGTTCGGTGAGGAAAGCGGTCTTGCCATCTAGGTTGGCGACCAGCGAATCGTTGCGGCGCCGCTTCAGGCACCAGTGATGGCCATCGATCTTGAGATGAAACACCTCGGCGGTAAGACCGTGACGATAGACCTTGATCACCGACGGATGGGAATCCTTGAGTTTGACCAGCTGCGCCACGGGAAGCGGACAGTCACGTTCGCGCCCGACCCGGATCTCCTCCTTGCTCTCGAGCATACGCAGCAATCTGGCTTGCCGTGCCATCACCTTGGGATTCATACATGTACCTCCTGTCGCTACTGAGAGACTAAACAGCACCTCTCTCGCAGACCAGCAGCAAACGTTCATGATGACGCTTTCATCACATATTCCGGACAACCTCTCGATCGGGATCACAATATGCAGGGCCGAAGTGCAACCAAAAATTCATCAGGTGGTCATTAAATTGACATCCATGAACCGGCCACGCACCATCGGGTCAAATAGTATGCAGATGATCTGCATCTCTCTCACTTGCTCAAAGGATGAGCTGATATGAATCATCCCTTCTCAGGCCGTCGCCGCGCCCTGAGCCTCTCCCGCCTGCTGCTGACCCTGCTCGGTGGCCTGCTCATCGTCACCCTGCTGCTGCCCCTCATCAATCCCGGCAGCTGGCTTGGCCGTGCCCAACCGCTGGTGCTGGGGCCCGCCGACAACCCGCTGGCCACCCTCACCCGCCACGCTCTGCTCTATAAAAGCGACAGCCGCGGCCTCTATCTGGTGGTGCGCAGCCAGTGGCAACTGCGAGGGCCGCTCCAGCCGGGGGACAAGGTGCGAGTCGAGCTGCTCAACGACAAGGGGGAGCGGATCGACGAGCTGAGCCAACCGGTGGAGAAGCATCAGGTATGCCGCCAAAACCGCTGCACTCTGGATCTCAACAGCACGCTGCGCGCCCCCGACGATGCGCTGGCCAGCCGTTACCAGCTGCGGATCGGCCTGCTGCTGGCAGACCGCCCCGAGAGCGGCGACTTCAGCCAGATCCTGCAGACCCTGCCGGAGCAGGGCTTCAACCTCACCTACCTGATGGTGAGCCTGACGCTGGTACTGGCGCTGAGCGCCGCCGTGCTGAAGGCGGTGCTGCCAAGGCTGCGCCGCAGTCTGCGCTGGCGCATCATCGGCAGCCTGCTGCTCGGCAACCTCACCTTCGTGCTGCTGCACGGCTTCGTGGTGTTCAAACTGGGGGAGTTTCTGCTCTGGTCGGGCTTTCGCCCGGAGCACTACTACCTCGCCTGGGGCAGCATGGTGCTGGGCTGGAGCCTGTGCGCGCTGGCCGGGTTCAACCTCTACATGGGGCTGGTCTTTACCGCGCTCTCCGGCATAGGGCTGCTGGCCAACTTCATGAAGATCGCCATCTATGGTGTGCCGCTCGGCGGCGATGATCTCGGCAACCTGATGGCGCTGCTGCGGATCCTGCAGGATCAGCACCCCGTCGTGCCGCTGCTTGGCGGCGCTATGGCGCTCTTCCTCTGCTGGCGCTTTGCCCTCTCCCGCTGGATCCTGCGCACCGCCGCCGCCACCGTGGCCTTCTTTGCCCTTTGCGTCTTTGCCACCCAGACCAGCAACAAGCTGCTGGGGGCCAACGTGCGCTACGTGGATCGGGCGGTCAACTACCACAGGGACATCATCCGCTCCGGCCCCGGCCTCTATCTGTTCAATCTGGTGGACGAGATGCTGGAGCAGGGCAGCGTGTTTCGCTACCCGCTGCAGATCAACGAATTCACTCCCCGGCTGAGCCAATCGCCGCAGGGGGCTGCGCCGCGCTGGGATCTGGTGATCGTGCTGCAATATGAGTCGCTGATGCTCGACTGGCAGGGTCGGCTCTGCGCCCCCGCGCCCACCCTGAACCTGCCCGCTACCATCCAGCAGTGGCACAAGACCATCCACTCCCCTACCACCGGTGGCATGACGGTGCTGGCGGAGTTCGAGATGAACACCGGCCTGCCGGTGGGGCTGCTCAAGCAGGGTGTGGTGCCCTACTACTACCTCTCGGATCAGGTGCCGGGGCTGGCCCGCAGTGCCAACCAGAGCGGCTACCGGACCCTCTTCGTCCACCCCTATGTGGAGAAGTTCTGGGGCCGCGCCAAGGCGATCCCGGCGCTTGGCTATCAGGAGCGCTGGTTCGACAGCCGCTTTTCCACCCTTGAGCACAAGGGGCTCTATATCTCGGACGATGCCCTCGTTGATCACCTGCTCAAACGCAGCGAACAGGATGACAAACCGCTCTTTGCCTATGCGGTCACCATGCAGGGCCACGGCCCCTTCGATGGCCCCCGCTATCAGGCACAGGAGCGCAGCGGCGCTTGCCCGAACGAGAGCGAGAGTGACAGGCAGCTGCTCAACACCTACTACACCGGGGTGGTGGATGCCATGGCCTCGCTGGAGCGGCTGCTCAAGAGTCTCGATCAGTCGGGCAAACGCTATCTGGTCATCGCCTTTGGCGATCACCAGCCGTTTTTGATGTCCGCCGGAAAGGGCATTCACGGCGACAAACCGGCGCGCGATGCCACCTATCAGATCCCCATGATGGCCTTCACCCGCGCCGATGACCCCCTCAATCTGGCGACCCAGTTTGCGCCGGTGCGTCAGCTCTACCAGATGGGGCAAGCCACTCGTCAGCTGCTGGCCGGCAATCTCACCCCCATCAGCGACGGCCCCCTGCTCCATCCGGTACTGGGCGAGGAGAAGGGATTCGACGTTGCGCCACTGGTGCCGCAGATCCGTGCCAGCTTCCGGGCCGATGCCCTGCCCTGACAATCCCATCCCCCAACAACAGACAAGGCCACATCAGCGGCCTTGTCTGCTTCCTTCGCTCCGTCAGACGCTCTGCCACCAAGGCTCCAGCAAGGTAAGCTGCTGGCGGTCGAGATCCAGCTCCGCCTCGACGCCCAGCGGCAACGTCAGCATGGGGTGGGTATGGGCGCAGTCAAACTCCGCCAGAATGGGGAAGTTCGGCTCCCCCACCACCTCCAGCAGGATATCGAGCGGGCGCTTGCCACTGCCCTGATCGTTGAACAGCTCGTGCTTGCCGAGGATAAGGGCGCCGATCCGATCAAACACCCCGCACAGCTTGAGATGGGCAAAAGAGCGCTCCAGCGTCTCGGCAGATTTCAGGCTGTCCTCCAGCAACAGAATGTCGCCGCGCTCGATGGCCGGCATATAGGGGGAACCCCAGATACCCGCCATGGTGTTGAGGTTGCCGCCTATCAGCCGCCCCGCTACCCGACCAGTCCCCACCGAGATCAGCCGGTTGGGCTGGCACTGCTTGGCCCGGGTCTGATTTTCCCAATCGAGCCGTTCATCGCTCCACTTTGCCGGGGTGGGCAACGTGCAGGGGACGCCAACCTCGTCGGCCAGCACAATCTGTAAAAAGCTGGCCAGCGTCTCGTCCACCAGCGGTGGCAACTCGCCGAACGAGGCCACCAGCGCCGGGCCATAAAAGGTGACCAAACCAGTCTGGGCATGGATGCCGAGCAGCAGCGCCATCACATCGGAGTAGCCGACGATGATCTTGGGATCGCGCTTGAGCGCAGCAAAATCGAGATAAGGGAGCAGGGAGTTGGAGTTGCTACCGCCAATCACCGACATGATGCAGCGCACCTCGGGGTCGCGGATAAGGGCGTTGAGCTCCTCGGCCCGCGCGGCGATGGAGCCGGAGCGCCAGTGATCCTGCTGGCCGGTGAGGCTGCCCGACTTGAGCCGGAAGCCCTGCCCTTCGAGAAAGGCTTTTGCACGGGCAAAACGGGTGGGGGCCCAGGCGGTTGCCGCGCTGGAGGGGGAGAAAAAAGCGATGGTGTCGCCGCGCTGGAGTGGCGGGGCAAGGAGTCTTGTCATCAGGCACATCTCCCGGGGCTCATCAAAACGTGAAAACAGAGCCCTGACTATCTCTTATCGCCCCTGTTGGCACAACGGCTGGCTCGCCATCGTTTAGAAATACAAAACGCTTGATTCATTATTAACAGATATTCTAAACAAAACAGCGCTCCTAGAATGACCTCATTGCGATAGCCAGCCCCGGCTGGCAGCCAGAATGGTCGCCCGGGCAGGCTTGAAACTTGCCGCCGACCGACACTCTTGCAACGCCGATTTCAATGAGGACCCCGTCATGAACAGAACCGCATCCCCCACAGCTCTGGTTGTTGAAGGTGGCGCCATGCGCGGCATATTTGCCAGCGGCGTGCTGGATGCATTTATCGAACGTGACTACCGCCCCTTCGACTTCGCCATCGGCGTCTCGGCCGGCGCGACCAACCTGTTGGCCTATCTCGCCAGCCAGCATGGCCGCAGCCACGACATCCTGACCGAGCTGGCCTGCACCCCGGAGTTTCTCGACCCGCTGCGTTTTGCCAAGGGGGGCAATCTGGTGGATATCCACTGGCTCTGGCACACCAGCTGCCGCAAATACCCCCTCGATATCCATCGCTATCGGGAGAGCGGCATCCCCTTCTATGCGGTGGTGACCAATGCCCTGACTGGCAAGGCAGAGTACATCCGGGTCAAGCCGGAGAACATGAATGAGGTGCTGCCCGCCAGCTGCGCCATTCCCCTCGCCTCTCGCGAATATCCCGAGGTGCACGGGGTGCCGATGACCGATGGTGGCGTCGCCGACTCCATCCCGGTGATCGAAGCCTACCGCCGCGGCGCCCGCCAGATGACGGTGATCCTCTCCGAGCCGCTGGGCTACCGGCTCAAGCCGATGCCCTTCCCCTGGATGATCCGCACCCTGCTCAAGACTCACCCCGCGCTGGCACAGGCGCTGGAGCAGCGGGATCGCAGCTACAACGAGGCGCTTGATTTCATCGCCAATCCGCCCGCTGATTGCCAGATCGAGGTGATCGCCCCGGCCGACTACTTCCCCGTGTCCCGTTTTACCCGCGATATCAACAAGCTGGAGATGGGATACGTGATGGGCAAGTGCGCCGGCTATCAGGCCGCCCTGCTCAATTGATAACAGCTTTACAGGCATGACCCGACCTGCCGCGACGCACGCGCCGCCAACACAATAACCATCGGGTCAGTTGAACAAGATGAGTCATAAACCGGACCGCGGGAAAGCTGCCCAGCTCTCCCGGCTAGTCAATACCGGGACAGACACGCCCCTTGCAATGCCAAGGCATGTCACCCCAAGACAAGGTGTTTATTTATGTCGTTTCTTCTCACCCAGCCCGCGCTGGCGCAGCTGTTCGAGCGGCTGTTACCCGATTACCGGATCATGGCCCCTGCGGCCGAATATCGGGGCGGTCGCTTCTCCGACACCGACAACGTCACCTACCACAGCATCCGCCATCCGGCCGAACTGGTGTGGCAGGAGAAGTCCCACTTCTCCCCGAAAGAGGTGGTGCTCCCCATCACCCAGACCCTGTTCCACTTCGACAATCTGGAGCTGCGCGAATCGAAGGTGGAGGCCAAGCCCACCCTGCTGTTCTTGCGCAGCTGCGATATCCACGCCCTGCGCAGGCTGGATCAGGTCTATCTCAAGAACGGCCAGAACAGCGACGTCTACTACGCCCGGCTGCGCAGCAAGCTCAAGCTGGTGCTGCTGGAGTGCCGCGAGAGCTTCGAGAACTGCTTCTGCGTCTCCATGGGCAGCAATGAGACCCAAGACTACGCCGCCGCCATTCGTCTGAGCGATGAGGGTGCCCGAATCGAGGTGAAGAATCCCGATCTGCTCGGCTACTTTACCGAACTGGGTGAATCCGACGACTTCACCCCGGAATTTGTCCAGAGCAACCCGGTCAAGGTGCACACCCCGGACAGCGTCTGTGACGACCCGCAGCGGATCCGCCAGATCCTCACCACCCATTCTATCTGGGCCGAGTATGACAGCCGCTGCATCGGCTGCGGCCGCTGCACCACCTCCTGCCCGACCTGCAGCTGCTACAGCGTGCACGACCTCACCTATGCGGAGAACCCCAAGCAGGGCGAGCGCCGTCGCCAGTGGGCCAGTTGCATGGTGGATGGCTTCAGCGACATGGCCGGTGGCCACGGTTTTCGCGCCAAGCATGGCGAACGCCTGCGTTATCGCGCCCTGCACAAGGTCAACGACTACAAGGCCCGTCAGGGGGAGGAGCACATGTGCGTCGGCTGCGGCCGCTGCGACGATCGCTGCCCTCACTACATCTCCTTTAGCAACATCATCAACAAGATGACCGATGTGGTCGAACAGACCATCGCGGCCGACCACGCGCAGGGGGCGAACTGATATGTGCCAGTGCCAGCAAACCGCAACAGCAGAACCGCAGCAGGAGGTGGTCGAAAACCGCTTGTTGCCCAAGGCCTACACCATTCTGGCCATCGAGCGCCACACCGAGCTGGAGTGGAACTTTCGGGTCTCCCGCGACTTTGATGTCCACTACGGCCAGTTTGTGGAGATCTCCCTGCCCACTGTCGGCGAAGCGCCCATCTCGGTCTCCGACTATGGCGATGGCTATGTGGATCTGTTGATCCGCAAGGTCGGCAAGGTGACCGATGCGCTGTTTGCCCTCGATGTGGGCGACAAGGTGTGGATGCGCGGCGTCCACGGCAACGGCTACCCGCTCGAGGCCTATCGCAACCAGCACCTCATCGTGGTGGCGGGCGGCACCGGCGTCGCCCCGGTCAAGGGGCTGCTGCGTCGCTTCAGCAAACACCCGGAACAGGTGAAGTCCCTCGACATGATCCTCGGCTTCAAGAACGAGCAGGCGGTGCTCTATCGCCACGAGATGCCGCTCTGGGCCGAGCGCCAGAACCTCATCGTCACGCTGGATGAGGGTGAGGAGAACGAGCAGTTTCGCATCGGCCGGGTCACCGACTACATCGACCAGCTGGACCTCTCGGATAGCGAGGATATCCAGGCCATCGTGGTCGGCCCTCCCGTCATGATCCGTTTCGTGGTACTCGCCCTGCTTGAGCGCGGCATCCCCAAGGATCGCATCTGGGTCGATTACGAACGCCGCATGGCCTGCGCCGTGGGCAAGTGTGGCCACTGCCGGATGGGCGACACCTATATCTGCGTGGATGGACCGGTCTTTCGTTTTGACCAGGCCCAGTATCTGATCGACTGAGGGAGAACACCATGAGTCTAGATATCGACATCATCAAGGCCCGCGCCAAGAACGAATACCGCCTCTCCAAGGTGCGCGGCGAAGCGATGATCAGCGTGCGCATTCCCGGCGGGATCATGCCCGCCCACCTGCTGGCGGTGGCCCAGCAGATTGCCGAACAGTACGGCAACGGCCTGATCCACCTCACCACCCGCCAGAAGCTGGCGATGCCCGGCATCAAGTATCAGGACATGGACAAGGTCAATGCCGCCCTCGAGCCCTTTATCAGGGAGATTGAGGTAGAGACCTGCGGCATCGAGGTAGAGGACACCCGAGCCGGTTACCAGAGCATCGGCGGGCGCAACATCGTCGCCTGTCAGGGCAACACCATCTGCCAGAAGGGCAATATCGACTGCACCGGGCTGGCCCAGCGGATGGAGAAGCACCTCTACCCCAACCCCTATCACCTCAAGATGGTGATCGCCGGCTGCCCCAACGACTGCGCCAAGGCCAACATGGCCGACTTCGGCATCCTCGGCATCGCCAAAATCCACTTCAATGCCGAGCGCTGCATCGGCTGCGGCGCCTGCGTCAAGGCGTGCAGCCACCACGCGGTGGATTGCCTCGCCATCAAGCATGGCAAGGCGGTCAAGGAGGAGAGCAAATGCATCGGCTGTGGTGAGTGCGTGCTGGCCTGCCCGACCCTCGCCTGGCAGCGGGATCCCAAGCAGCTCTACATGGTCAAGCTGGGGGGACGCACCAGCAAGAAGACCCCCCGTACCGGCAAGCTGTTCCTCAACTGGGTGACCGAGGATGTGCTGCATGCGGTGATCAAGAACCTGTTCGAGTTCGAGGCAGAGATGCTGGATGGCAAGCCCATCTACCTGCACATGGGTCACCTTATCGACCGGGCCGGTTATCACAAGTTCAAGGAGCGGGTGCTGCACGGCGTCACCCTCAACCCGGAAGCCATGGTCGCTGACCGCATCTTCTGGGCCGAAGATCAGTACGTCGCCAACATGCATGTCAAAGCGGTGCAATAGGAAAAACCTCGTTTGGGGAAGCTGATCATAGTGGCCGACAACCGGTGGGGATCTGTCGTTGGCCCGGGCGTGGATCACGCTTCCCCCTTTTTCCTCTCACTGCGTTTCTACGCATTCTCCTCTTTTCGTCCTGCGCAGCCCGCTGCTGCCGGACCCGTATCCGGAGCCCGTTATGGACTTTCTCCCTCTCTTCTGTCAGCTGCAACACAAGCCGGTGCTTATCGTCGGTGGTGGCGAAGTCGCGGTGCGCAAGGCGCGCCTGCTGCTCGATGCCAAAGCCCTGGTGACCATCAATGCACCCCATCTCGAACCCCAGCTGATGAGCTGGGCCGAGCAGGGAGTGCTGACCGTCTGCGCCGCCGACTTTCACCCAGAGCTGCTCGATGGCAAGTGGCTGGTGATCGCCGCCACCAACCAGCCCGAGGTCAATCATCAGGTTTTCAACGAAGCGAACCTGCGCCAAATCTTCTGCAACGTGGTGGACTCTCCGGCCCACTGCAGCGCCATCATGCCCGCCATCATTGACCGCTCGCCGCTGATGGTGGCCATCTCCAGCGCAGGTTCGGCGCCGGTGCTGAGCCGCCAGCTGCGGGAAAAGCTCGAGGCCATGTTGCCGCAGCACCTCGGCCAGCTCGCGGCGCTGGCGGGCAAGCTGCGCGAGCGGGTCAAGGCCATACCGAACAAGCTGGCTCGCCGCCGCTTCTGGGAGCGGCTCTTTAGCCATGAGCGACTGGCATGCCAGCTGGCCCGCGGCCAACAACAGGCTGCCGAGCAGAGCGTTGCCGAGCTGCTCGATGAGCAACCGCAGAGCAAGGGAAGCGTCACCCTGGTGGGCGCCGGCCCGGGCGATGCGGGGCTGCTCACCCTGAGCGGTCTGCAACAGCTGCAACAGGCGGATGTGGTGGTCTATGACCGGCTGGTCTCGCAGGAGGTGCTGGCACTTGTGCGCCGGGATGCCGAGCGGATTTTTGTCGGCAAGGAGGCGGGTCGCCACTGCGTGCCCCAGCAGGCGATCAACCAGCTGTTGCTGGAGCAGGCTCGCCTTGGCAAACAGGTGGTCAGGCTCAAAGGGGGTGATCCCTTTATCTTTGGCCGGGGTGGCGAAGAGCTGGAGACCCTGGCCGAGGCGGGCATCCCCTTCTCGGTGGTGCCGGGCATCACGGCAGCGTCGGGCTGCGCCGCCTACAGCGGCATTCCCCTCACCCACCGTGATCACGCTCAGCGGGTACAGTTCATCACCGGCCACGACAAGGAGGGCAATATCGCACAGGAGTGGTCGGCGCTGGCAGCCCCCCGCCAGACCCTGGTCTTCTACATGGGGCTGGCCCATGCTGGCCGCATTCAGGACGAGCTGCAAACCCACGGTCTGCCCGGCCACACCCCGGTGGCGCTGGTGGAACAGGGCACCCGCCTGCAACAGCGGGTGGTGCGCGGCGAGCTGCAACAGCTGGCGCTGCTGGCCACTCAGGTGGAGAGCCCGAGCCTCATCATCATCGGTTCGGTGGTGACCCTGGCTGACAAACTGGACTGGTATGGTGAAGCCAATACCCTGGCCGGGGTGTAACCGCTCATAGCGCGCCCCTTCATGCGGCCAATAAAAAGCGACGCAGGCCATGGCCTGCGTCGCTTTTATCGCAATTGGAAAACGGATTTATTCGAAGGAGATAGGACCGGTCGAGCCTGCGTCACTGTCCAGCCACTCACTTTCACCGCGCACCCGCGGGTCGCCCTGCAGGGTGTAGAGGATCATCCCCTGACGGAACTGCAGCGCCCCATCGGCACGCTTGGCCTTGACCTTGACGTCGTTGACCCACACCTGCTCCTTGCCATCCACCCGGATGACGGCCACTGTCTGGCCAGTCCCGCTGTTTTTGGCAACCCACTTGCCCTGATAGGGGGAATCCCCCTTGGCCATCGGCGGTGTGGTGGCCTTGCCTGCCGACCAGGATTGCACGGTGCAGATGCCGTTGGCACGGCTGTCATGCTTGATGGCGTAATCGATGCTCGGCTCGCTGGTGGCGGAGTCGGCGCTGATACCGATCATGATCTTGCCGCTCTGGGCAGAGTAGGCATTGGGGGCATTGGTCTTCAGCGAGGCCTTTTTGCCGTTGATATAGACGTTGCCATCCTGCGACTTGACCTTGATGTTCATCGGGCAGTCAGCGGTAAAGTTCGGAACCGTTGCCGCCGCGCTACCAGCATAAGCAGCGATGGCCAGAGTGATAACAGTCAGCAGAGCAGATTTTTTGTGCATCTTGATACGCCTTCAAGAAAATATGGTGTTCATCCATGAGGAGTCGTTGTCCTGATGGCAACAACTCTAGTCCAGCCGATACAGCTGGCCCAGTTAAAAAAAATAAAACCCGCACCAGCCAGTTATGAAAAATTATAAATAAACAAAATCAATATGTTAATTTCAAAACTAGCTTCATCATCCCCCGATCTGGCATCTCTGTTATCAAGCGTCGCGCACAAAAAAGCCGATAACCCGGTTATCGGCTTGCCAGTTCAACACGCGGGTTCAGCGCGCGGGGAAAAGCTTGCTATCTCAAACCACCACGGCGGTGCCGCTGATGCTGACCATCAGCATGCTGCCGTTCTGCCCCACCACCTCGTAGTCGATATCGATGCCGACCACCGCATTGGCCCCCAGCGCAGAGGCGCGCTCCTTGAGCTCATCAAAGGCAATCTCGCGGGCACGGGCCAGCTCTTTTTCGTAGGCGCCGGAGCGACCGCCGATAATGTCGCGGATCCCGGCAAAGAGATCCTTGAAAATATTGGCGCCAAGGATGGCTTCGCCCACCACGATGCCGCGGTATTCACGAATGCTCTTGCCTTCCAGAGTGGGGGTTGTCGAGAGGATCATCTTGAACTCCTATGGGTGACAGAGGGCTCAGACTAACCCAACTCCCCGCAAATCCCAACCAGGTGGTGGCCTTTGCGACGCGGGACTTAAAAATAGCGACAGCCAGATAAAACAACACCGCGACGGGCGCGGTGTTGTGATGCGAGTGCAATGAAAATCAGGGATTGTAAGCGACGACCGAGCCGCTCAGCCCCGTCATCTGGGAGATCTGTCCCTGGATCCCCTGCAGCTTGGCCTTGGAGACATCCGGCCCGATAAAGACCCGGTTGATCTGCCCCTGCACCGGTGTGCGCGGCGAGGTATGGGCCGAGTAACCGGCTGCACGCAGCTTGCTCACCAGAGCGTTGACACTGTCGACGTTCTTGAACGCGCCGAGCTGGAGGATCCAGCTCCCCTGCGCCGGTGCCGCGGCGGGCGCAGGCGTGGTCGGCTGGCTCATCTTGCTCTCGATAAGGTCATCGAGGGACTTGATCTGGCCTGCCTGCTGTTTGGCTGGCGCAGGAGTCGGCGCCTTGGCTACCTCGACCGGCTTGGTCGGAACCGGTTTTGGTGCCGGCTTGGGTTGTTCAACCGGCGCCTTGGCGACCACTTCCGGCTTGGATTGCGGCTTGGCAGGCGCGGCCTGCTGCACCGGCTGCTGGGCAACCTGCGCACCGGCCTGCTGGGCGGCACTCCCCTGATTGCCGAGGGTCATGGGGTCGGCGACCTCTTCCACCTGCCACTGCTGGGCGGCTGAGGCTTGCTGCTGGCTGGCCAGATGCTCGGCCGGTAGCGTGCTTGCCGCCGATACCTGCAACGCGGGCTTGGCTGGCTCAAGATCGGGACGCAGCGGAATTTTGGCAAACGCCTCCTCCTTTTGCGCCAGCTTGTGACCATCCAGCAGGTCCGGCAGGAAAATAACGACCAGGGCCACCAGAATAACGGTGCCCACCAGACGGTTTTGAAACTTCGAGGCCAAGTTGACTCCTACTTCCTTTACTTGATCCAATTCATGGCATGCCCCCGACAAAGAGGGGCTGGCTAGCTGGCGAACCCCGCCAGCACATCGGCGACAGTGTAAAACGAACCAAACACAATGACCATATCGTCAGGACTCGATACGGCCAAGGCAGCCTGATAGGCAGCCTCGACGCTGTCAAAGGTCGTCGCCGGCCCCTGTCCGGAGCCAAGCGCCTGTGCCAACTGGGCCGCACTTGCCGCCCGCGGGCCGGTCAGGCTGGCCAGATACCACTCGCCAATCAGGCCATCGAGCTCGGCAAGCGACCCCGCCATATCCTTGTCCTTGAGCATGCCCACCACGGCGCGGCGCACACCCGCACAGGGCATCTTGTGCAGCTGGGCGGCCAGATAGGCGGCCGAATGGGGGTTATGGGCCACATCGACGATGACCAGCGGCGCGCTTTGCAGCTGCTGCATCCGGCCAGCCAGCCGGGCATTGGCCAGCCCGTCGCGGATGGCAGACTCCGGCAACGGCAAGCCGAGAGATTCCAGCGCCGCCAGCACGGTCACCGCATTCATCAGCGGCAGGGCCGGTTTGGGCAGATCGCGCCACTGATTGAAGCCATGATAATCCCAGCAGCTCTCGTGCTCATCGCCACGAAAATCGATACCGACCTGACGCAGGTTGGCGCCGATACGCGCCGCCTCGCTCGTGATGCTCAGAGGAGGATTGGGCTCGCCGCTGATGGCGGGTTTGCCGGCGCGATACACCCCGGCTTTCTCCACCGCCACCGCCTCGCGGGTATCACCCAGCCAGTCACAGTGATCGAGGGCAATGGAGGTGATCATGGCGACATCGGACTCCACCACATTGGTGGCATCGAGCCGACCACCCAAGCCGACTTCCAGCAGCAGCACATCGGGCGCGGCACGGCAGAAGAGCCACAAACCGGCCAGGGTCGCAAACTCGAAGAAGGTGAGCGCTATCTCGCCGCGCGCCGCTTCCACTTCGGCAAAGGCGGCGCAGTGATCGCTATCTGCCAGCTCCTGACCGTTGACCCGTACCCGCTCGGTAAAGCGCAGCAGATGGGGCGAGGAGTAGACGCCAACCTGGTAGCCGGCGGCCATCAGGATGCTGGCTGCCATGGCGCAGCTGGAGCCCTTGCCGTTGGTCCCCGCCACCGTGATCACCTTGAACGGCAATCGGGTGAGCCCCATGCGACGGGCAACCGTGCCGACCCGCTCCAGCCCCATATCGATAGAGACCGGATGGATCTGCTCCAAATAAGAAAGCCAGTCGACAAGCGACCGGCTTTGGGATTGATGCATGTTTGAACTCATCTTCACTCTGCGATGACGTGAGTATTCATCAGTTTGGCAAGCAAGCTGGCCAGACGGTTACGCATTTCGCGGCGGTCGATGATGAGATCGATGGCGCCCTTCTCCAGCAGGAATTCGGAGCGCTGGAACCCTTCCGGCAGCTTCTCGCGTACAGTCTGCTCGATAACGCGCGGGCCGGCAAAACCGATCAGCGCCTTGGGCTCGCCCACGTTGATGTCGCCCAGCATGGCCAGACTGGCGGAGACGCCACCCATGGTGGGATCGGTCAGCACGGAGATATAGGGCAGGCCGGCTTTGGAGAGACGATCCAGTGCAGCACTGGTCTTGGCCATCTGCATCAGGGAGAACAGCGCTTCCTGCATGCGGGCACCGCCGGAAGCGGAGAAGCAGACCAGACCACGACCTTCCTTGATGCTCTCCTCAACGGCGCGCACGAAGCGGGCACCGACCACGGAGGACATGGAGCCACCGATAAAGGAGAACTCGAACGAACAGGCGACAACCGGTACCCCTTTGAGGGTCCCTTTCATCACCACCAGCGCATCTTTCTCCCCCGTCTCTTTCTGAGCGGCAGACAAACGATCCTTGTAGCGCTTGGAATCCTTGAATTTCAAGACATCATGAGGCTCCAGCTCGGCACCGACTTCGGTGCGGCCCTGCTCGTCGAGAAAACTCTCGAGACGGGCGCGAGCGCTGATGCGCATATGATGATCACACTTGGGGCACACTTCGAGATTGCGCTCCAACTCTGCCCGGTAGAGCACCTGTTCACAAGCACTGCACTTGGTCCACACCCCTTCCGGAATGTTGTGACGACGAGGGGCAGTGATCTTGCTCTTGGGAAGAATCTTCTCAAGCCAGCTCATGGAATTCCTTAATGCTTTTGTGCCTGACAAAACGCATCGAGCCTTGTCTGTTCAATGACTTAATAGCTCGATGGCAACAAATGACGGGTCATTAAACCACAATTTTTCGGGCGCAGTTACTAAAAACTGGTCGTACCCGGTGCCGAGTCCGGCAGCCACAACGGGCCAAGCGGTACCCGGGGCAGAGCCAGTTCAGCCGGGTAATCCACATCGACCAGATAGAGGCCACCCGCTTTGGCAGTTGGCCCGGCCAGATTGCGATCCCGGGCAGCCAGCACCTCGGCTACCCACTCCACCGGTTTGAGCCCCTGCCCCACCAGCAGCAGCGAGCCGGTGATGTTGCGCACCATGTGGTGCAAAAAGGCATTGGCACGGATATCGAGCACGATATAGGGGCCCTGACGGCTGACGCAGAGGTGCGTCACATTGCGCCACGGCGTCTTGGACTGGCAACCGACGGCCCGGAACGAGCTGAAATCCTGCTCACCCAGCAGGCACTGCCCGGCCTGATGCATCAGCTCGGCATCAATCGCCTCGTGATAATGGCTGACGCCGCTGCCGAGAATGGCCGGCCGGTAGTTGTGGTTGTAGATGACATAGCGGTAGCGACGGGCGGTAGCGCTGAAGCGGGCGTGGAACTCCTCGTCCACCTCCTTGACCCAGCGCACGGCGATGTCGGGCGGCAGGTTGGAGTTGAGACCCAGAGTCCAGGCCCCTTCGGCACGCTTGGCATCGGTATCGAAGTGGATCACCTGACCGGTGGCATGGACACCGGCATCGGTGCGTCCTGCGCACTGGATGGAGACCGGATGATTGGCGATCCGGCTGAGGGCTTTCTCCAGCTCCTCCTGCACACTGATCACTTCTCGCTGACGCTGCCAGCCGAAATACCGGCTGCCGTCATATTCAATACCTAGGGCAATTCGCATGGATAAGGGTGTCTTTTGGTAAAGCAGTGAAAGAAACGGGGCGGATTATACGCATCTCGCGGCAAAAATCCCAAAATCCGCGCAAGCTCCAGCCACGGCAACAAGTAAAAAGGGCAGCCGCTGGCTGCCCTTGTCGTTCAAGTCCATCGGGATGATGGGATTATCCCAGTCGCTTGAGCAGTTTTTCCGCTTCGGCGCGCTGATGGTCACTCCCTTGCTCTGCCGCCTCTTGCAGCAGCTCGCGGGCACTGTCCTTGTCGTCGATTTCAAGGTAGGCTCGTGCCAGATCCAGCTTGGCACCAACGCCGCCATCATCGGCATCCACATCAAACCCGGTAGACTCCGGCAGCACTTCGGGGAAACCGTCCAGCCCCACATCCAGCGAGAAGCCCTGATAGGGTTCCGGCTCCGATGTGCTGGCATCCGCTTCCGCCAACAGCTTGTCGATCTCGACGTAACCGCTCTCCTGCGCCTGCTCGCGGGGTTGCAGATCGGCAGGGTGCGATTCGACCTCGGTAAAGGCATCTTCGAAATCGGAGAGCGCCATTTCGTTGGGATCCCACTCCAGATCCGCTTCAGCCTCTTTCCTGGACTTGACCGGTTCAGGCTCCAGACCCAGCTCGGCCAGCATCTCGTCAGCACTGGCGTCCCCATCCAGGCTCAGGTCGATGGCATGTTCATCCTCAATCTCGACAGCCGGCTCCTCAAAGGCACCTTCGAAATCGCTGAGATCGAAACTGGCGAGGTCATCATCGGCAGGTTCAGCATGCGCCGGCGCACTCAATTCCGGCTCGATATCGGCAGAAAGATCAGCGTCCAGCTCGGCGAAGAGCGCAGCCTGCAGCTCCTCTTCGCTCATGATCTCGTTGGCGCCTTTGGGCTTGGGATTGAACTCGCTGGCCAGATCCATGGCTGGCTCACTGGCAAGCGCTATCGGCTCGTCATGGGCAAGATCAAGGTCCGGTACCAGATCGGGGTCACTGCTGGTAGCAGCAGGCATCCGCTCGGGTTCGAAGCCCTGCAGATCCATCTCGCCCTCGTCGCTGAACACCAGCTCGACATCCGGCTTCGGCGCCGGCTCAACCGGCATGAAGCCATCCGGGGTGTTGAGGTCAGGCAGCGGACGCTCCGGCTCGTTGTCGGTGATATCGACGCTGAGCAGATCATCAAACTCGCTGTGATCCTGATCCATCATCATTGCGGTGGATTCAGAGAGGCTCTTCTCCTGCTCTTCCAGCTCACGACGGGCCCGGGCGCGCAGCCAGAGGGTCACCAGCGCCAGCACCAGCAACACCGGCAGCAAAATGATCATCGCCAGATTGAGCGGTGAGGAGAGCAAGTCCATCAGCCAGTTCTGCTTGTGCTCGGGCTCGGCCACCACGGGCGGGACCGGCTTGGCCTTGAGCTCGGCAATCTCTTTCTCCAGTGCAGTCTGATCCTGCAGCTGAGCCTTGAGGGTCTCCACCTCTTCGGTCAGGGATTGCAGGCGCAGCTTGAGCCTGTGGTTCATCTCGGTCACCTGGGCGAGCTGGGCATTGGCATCTTCCAGCGCCAGGGTCATCTCGGTAGCAGGTTTGCCAACCGGTTTGTCCAGATCGGAGGGCAGCGGAGCAGGCGCGGTACCGCTTGCCGCACTCGGGGCCGGGGCAACGGCCTCTTTCGCCGGAGCCTCGTTGACCTTGGCCACTTCCTTGGCGTCAGCCACCTTGGTCTCGGCAGCCGGTTTCGGTTCGGCCACAGGGGCAGGAATAGGCGCCGCTTTAGCGGCTGGCAGCGGAGCAGGCGCCGCCTTCGCTGGCTCTGCCTTGGCCACTTCAGGCTTGGCTGGCGCGGCTTTTGCTGCGACCGGTTTAGCCGTATGAGCCTGTTTGTTGGCCAGATATTTGGGGCTCAGCCCTTTCCAGCTGGCATTGTCGCTGCGGAACTTGGCACGAGCCTCGGCATCGGTGATGACGCTCGCCTCGGCAGCGGTGGGCAGCTGGATGCGCGAGCCCACCAGAATATGGTTGATATTGCCATCGGCAAAACTGCGGGGGTTTTTCTCGTAGATCGCGACCATGGTCTGATAGACGCTGACGCGGCTGGAGGGACGGTACTTGCTTGCCAGACTCCAGAGGGTATCGGTAGGACGAATCGGGCCATAGCTGGCGGGATTGGCGGTTGCCACCTGACGGACGATGGGCTGGGCGGTTGCCCGAACCGGCTGCGCGACGGGCTGGGCCAGCGGCTGGCTGTTGACAGCGGGTGGTGCGGGCTCGTCAGGGCCTTTCAGTTCGACAAAAAACGGCTCCCGTGAGGAATCTGCAGCCTGAACGGTGCCCAGCAGACCCAATGCGAGTAGCGTTGCCAATGTTATGCGGGAATGTCCCATATTCGTTCCTTCGTATGACGGCCCTATCACATTGAAAAATCTGGATAGTTACCCCAAAACAGTCGGTTCAATATAAATCAGGCTCGCCTTGCAAGCCAGCAGTCCGACACATTTAGCACCCAACTTGCCTCTGAGTGTAGAAAAAAACTTAATCAGTTGATATCGCAAAAGAATCTTGCAACACCGCAGTGCGGTACCGGTCACACACCACACTATTTGCTCAGAGGGAGCGCCGCCGTCCTGCGGTGCTCCCTCTTGGCCATACGGCCTTACAGGTAGTCGCGAACCAGCAGTTCGGCAATCTGGACGCTGTTGGTGGCAGCACCCTTACGAACGTTATCGGCCACGATCCACATATTTACACCATTGGGGTGAGAAATATCCTGACGAATGCGGCCAACCAGCACTTCATCCTTGCCGGTTGCATCACGCACCGGTGTCGGATAGTCCCCTTCCTCTTCAAACAGGGTCACGCCCGGTGCTGCACGCAGCAGATCCTTTACCTGCTCGGCATCGAGCGGCTGGTGCAGCTCGACATGCACCGCTTCGGAGTGACCGTAGAAGACCGGCACCCGCACGCAAGTCGGGTTCACGGCAATGCTGGCATCCCCCAGGATCTTCTGGGTCTCCCACACCATCTTCATCTCTTCCCGGGTGTAGCCGTTGTCGGTGAAGCTATCGATCTGCGGGATCAGGTTGAACGCGATCTGCTGGGGGTAGAGAGTCGGCTCGACCGGGCGACCATTGAGCAGCTGGGCGGTCTGGCCTGCCAGTTCACTCACCCCCTCCTTGCCGGAGCCGGAGACGGACTGATAGGTGGCGACGTTGATACGGGCGATGCCCACCTCGTCATGCAGCGGCTTCAGGGCCACCAGCATCTGGATGGTGGAGCAGTTGGGATTGGCGATGATGTTGCGATTGCGAAAATCGGCCAGCGCATCCGGGTTCACTTCCGGGATCACCAGCGGAATATCTTCGTCGTAACGGAAGCAGGAGGTGTTGTCGATGACGATGCAGCCATGCTCGGCAGCAATCGGTGCCCACTTGGCAGAGACCTCGGCCCCGGCAGAGAACAGGGCAATCTGCACCAGGCTCCAGTCAAACTCCTCGACATCGAGGATCTCGAGATTCTTGCCATCAAAGCGCACGGTTTCACCGGCGCTGCGGCTGGAAGCCAGCGGATAGAGCGTAGCGACCGGAAACTCGCGCTCTTCCAGGATCTCGATCATGGCCTGGCCCACGGCGCCACTTGCGCCCAATACCGCGACATTAAACTGCTGGCTCATTCTGTTCTCCTCTAATAAAACGGCTATGGCGCCAGCTGGCGCCATGGTCGGCGGGGCTCCGATATGCGGGGCATCCTCGCCTGATATGGCCAATCCGAGGCAGAGCAAACCTGACTCGGATTGGTAAAAACGGGGTCATAAGTAGTGCGGACGTAGCGGCCCACCCACCTTATGAGTGTGAAATATCAAATCCGGCAGCGCCCAGCATGTCACAAGCAAACTCACCCTTGATTTGCAGGGAGGAGAGCTCGCGGCGCTCCGGGTAATGTTTGCGCTGCTCATCGAAGCTACCTGGGATACCCAGCCGGGCGCGAAAACGGGCATCGTCGCGGCGCACATCGTAGATAAGGTGAACCAGCTGCTTGATCAATGCCTGATCCGGCGCCCGTCCGGGCACCACCGCCTGCACATCGGCAACCGGCAGCAGCGTACGCAGATCCTGACGGGGCTCGCGCCCCAGCTGGCGGCAGAGCGCCCCATAGAGCATCCAGGTACCGCGCGCCTTCCCCTCCAGGCTGTAGCCGGCAATGTGGGGGGTGGCAATCTCGGTATGGGGCACCAGCTGCGCAAGCGGCTCCGGTTCGTTCTCCCAGACATCCATCACCAGTCGCAATGGCTTGTCGCTCAACTGACGCGCCAACAGGGCCCGGTTATCCCACACCTCGCCACGGGATGCGTTGATAAGGATCTGCCCGGCGGGGCGCGCAGCTATCTGCTCGGCATCCAGCAGATGGTAGGTCGCATCCGGCCCTTCACGAGTAATGGGCACATGGAAGCTGACGATATCGGCGCCAAGGGCTGTCTGATAGTCGACAAAATCCGCTTCAGGATTATTACGCGCCTTGGGGGGATCGCAGCGCAGCACCCGCATACCGAGCGCTTCGGCCTTGCCGGCCACACACTCGCCGGTATTGCCGGCCCCGATCACCGCCAGCGTCATGGTTGCGAGATCAAGCTCGTAGCGCTCAGCCAACACCAGCAGAGCGGAGAGCACATAGTCCCCCACCGAATATTTGTTACAGCCGGGGGCGCTATAAAAAGGGATATTGCGGCTAGCCAGCAAAGCCTTATCGATGTGATCGGTGCCGATAGTCGCGGTACCGACAAAAGCCAGTTTGGGGCTGGTCGCCAGCAAGTCGGCGTTCACCCTGGTCACCGAGCGTACCAGCAGCACATCTGCGTCCTGCAGATCGTTGGCCTGCATCTGCCGCCCGGGCAGGGCAACCACTTCACCAAACTCGGCAAACAGCTCCACTGCGTGGGGCATATTCTCATCTACGACTATTTTCATCGGGCTCTCTTTGCAAGCAACCGCCATGGACGCGCCATTCTAGCCCAAAGCCCGCCAATATTTCAGCCTGACATGCACTTGGTTACCGCAGACCAAGGGTAATTGATGAACGAACAGCCAAATGTGTAAGCAGAGGTAAACAGAAGGGCAGGTCTGCTTTGCCGTCAAACCATGCAGTGGCACAATGGCGCTCTTTTTCCAGACCCTTGCCGATAGAGATCATGCCGCCCCATAGCCCTTCCCTCTCCCGCAGTCAGGTGCTCGCGTTTACCACCCTCTTGATCCTGCCTCTGCTGCTGCTTGCCATCCTCCCTTGGCAACCCTTTCTGACCGGCTCGCTGCAATCGGGCTGGCTCTGGTGGCCTTATGCCCTCACCCGCATGGTCGATATTCCCGGAATTGGGATCAGCGCCGCGCTGCTATTGCTGCTGACCAGGCAGAAATTGCAGCTCGATCGCTCGTCCTTGCTGGCTCTGGTTGGCGCACTGCTGGTGCTGCTCGCCGGAGACTGGCTCATCAAAAGCATCATCAAGCATCTGACCGAGGAGCCCAGACCCTATCTGCTCTGGCTAGAGAGCCAATCCCTGATCCCCACCATCAAGAGTTTCTACGCCGCCAGTACCGAAGTGCGCAGCGAACAGGTACACGCCGCCAGCCAGCTGCTGGCGCTGCCCCAGTGGCTTGGCAATCACTGGCAAAAGGAGGTGAACTACGCCTTCCCCTCCGGCCACAGCATCGCCGCCATGAGCCTTGCCCAATTCTTTGGCCTCATCTGGCTGGCTCGCGCACCGGCAGGGGTCTGGCTGCTGCCGCTCTGGGCCTTCGGCATAGGGCTGTCACGCATGGTGATCGGCATGCACTGGCCAACCGATGTGCTGGCCAGTGCCATTCTCGGCAGCATCACGGCACTACTGGCCGCTCGCTGGTGGCTGCACAGATATTGAGCCATCGCTTGTCCCGCAAGGCTCCCTCTTGCGGGATGGGGACAAGCCTGCGCTTTTTTGCCATAATGCCGCCTCATTTTATGCTGACCGAGATCCCATGACCGACGCAGTTCATACCCTCAAGGGCCGTTTTCGTGGTTTTTACCCCGTCGTCATCGATGTTGAAACAGCCGGCTTCAACGCCAAAACCGATGCCCTGCTCGAAATCGCGGCTTATACCCTGAAAATGGATGAGCAGGGGTGGCTCCTGCCCGATCAGATTTTCCATTTTCATGTGGAGCCTTTCGAAGGTGCCAATCTGGAGCGTGCCGCTCTGGAGTTCACCGGTATCGATCCCTTCAACCCGCTGCGCGGTGCTGTCTCTGAAAAAGAGGCGCTGACCGAGATCTTCAAGGGGATCCGCAAGGGGATGAAGGAGAGCGACTGTAGCCGCGCCATTATCGTGGCCCACAACGCCACCTTCGATCACGGCTTCGTGATGGCGGCAGCCGAGCGGGCTGGCCTCAAACGCAATCCGTTCCATCCGTTCGCCACCTTCGATACCGCCGCCCTCTCCGGGCTGGCGCTGGGCCAGACCGTGCTGGCCAAGGCGTGCCAGAGCGCCCGCATTCCGTTTGACAACAAAGAGGCTCACTCTGCTCTCTATGATACCGAGCGGACCACCGACCTCTTCTGCCATATCGTCAACCGCTGGAAGAGCATGGGCGGCTGGCCGCCAGTCGGGCCGGATAGCGACTCCACCTCCGGAGATGAGGATCTGGAATAAGTTGCAAAGGCTGCCGCAGGCAGCCTTTCTTTATGTACCTTGACTCTCTTTTGCCTCTATTGCCTCTATTGCCCCTCCAACGCCCGCTTTATCCCCCTGGCAATTCCCACACGAGTGCAAGATGGGAGCCGCGACATACGAAGAGCAAATACCATCCCCGATCAACTTTGTTTCAGATGACCTTGGTCAGATGCCCGTTTTGACCGATTTTTTTCTCGACATTTGTCACATTTTTCGCAAACTAACTCCCCTTCACATGACAGACAGCAATAACAAACATAAGGAAATCAAATGAATCCAGTTGTTATCGCAGTCGGACTGATGCTGGTGCTCAGTCTGCTGCGGATCAATGTGGTGGTCTCACTTGCGCTGGGCGCCATTGCTGGCGGCCTGGTCGGCGGGCTCTCCCTGACCGATACCCTGGCAACCTTCAGCGGCGGTCTGGGTGGCGGCGCCGAGATTGCCCTCTCCTACGCCATGCTGGGGGCCTTTGCCGTCGCCATCTCCCGCTCCGGGATCACCGACCTGCTGGCCAGCAAGGTGATCAGCCAGCTGGGCAAGGATGCCAGCAGCAGCCGTATTTTGTGGGTCAAGACCCTGCTGCTCTCATCCGTTCTGGCAGTGTCCATCTCCTCGCAAAACATCATCCCGGTGCATATCGCCTTTATTCCGATCCTGATCCCGCCCCTCCTCCATGTGATGGCGCAGATGCAGATCGACCGTCGTCAAGTGGCCTGTGTCATCACCTTCGGCCTGACCGCCACCTATATGGTGCTGCCGGTCGGCTTTGGCGGCATCTTCCTGAACAATATTCTGGCCAAGAACCTTATCGATAACGGTGTGCCGATCACCTCCAGCCAGATCCCGCTGGCCATGGCCATCCCGGGTTGTGGCATGGTGCTGGGCCTGCTGATTGCGGTCTTCTTCAGCTACCGCAAGCCCCGCCAGTATGACCTGGCCAAGATCCTGGAAGCCGAGCCGGAAACCGTCGAGCTCAATCTCAACCATATCTGGGTGGCCCTGCTGGCTATCGGCGTCGCACTTGGTCTCCAGCTGATGACCAACAGCATAGTACTGGGGGCATTGGCCGGTTTTGTCATCTTTACCTGCGGTGGCGTCATCAAGTTTCGCGAGAGCCAGGATGCCTTCACCCAGGGGGTACGCATGATGTCGCTGATCGGCTTCATCATGATCTCCGCCGCCGGCTTTGCTGCTGTCATGAAGGCGACTCACGGCGTCGAGAGCCTGGTTCAGGTCGTTTCCAGCTCTATCGGTCAGCACAAAGGCATTGCCGCCTTCCTGATGCTGCTGGTGGGCCTGCTCATCACCATGGGAATTGGCTCCTCCTTCTCCACCGTGCCCATTATCGCCACCATCTATGTGCCGCTCTGCCTGCAACTGGGTTTCTCTCCCATGGCGATCATCGCGCTGGTCGGTACCGCCGGTGCGCTGGGGGACGCAGGCTCGCCAGCTTCGGACTCCACCCTCGGCCCCACATCGGGCCTCAACGCTGATGGCCAGCACGACCATATCTGGGACAGCGTGGTGCCCACCTTTATCCACTACAATATCCCGCTGGTTATCTTCGGCTGGATTGCCGCCATGGTGCTCTGACCTGAAAATGGCACTGTCTAGATAGCAAAGGCGGCCTGTTGGCCGCCTTTTTGTTGCTGATGGCAAGTTGTTTTCTGCTCTACCCGAGCGCCACTTCCTGCATGATGGCGCGATTGACAAAGTAGCGGTGGCAGAACTGGAGAAAGTCCTGCAAGGTCAACGGCCTTGAGTAGAAGTACCCCTGGATCTCGTCCACCCCTATGCTCAGCACCGCCTTGAGTTCGTCATTGTTTTCCACCCCTTCGGCCACGACACGCACCCCCAGCTGATGAGAGAGCGAGGTGATAGCCTCAACAAAGAGTGCCTGCCGGGTATCGTTGTCGATGGCGGTGATAAAGGAGCGATCAATCTTGAGCTTGTCGAAATAGAGCTCACGCAGATATGAGAATGAGGACCAGCCGGTTCCAAAATCATCGAGTGCCACCCGCACCCCGATGTGGCGCAGTGAGGCGATGATCTGCTTGCTCAGCTCGATATCATCCAGCGCTATGGTCTCGGTCAATTCCACGATCAACTGCTGTAACCCGAGCGGGCCGACACTCATCCTCTCCTCGACATTGGCAGCCAGCCCCATATTGAACATGGAGCTGGAGAGGTTGACCGAGATCTCCAGCAACTCCACCAGATCTTGCGGGAAGATGGAAAGATCACGCTGCAAACGGTGGAAAATCCAGAGCCCCAGCGCCTCTCCCAGACCGTTTTCCTCTGCCAGCGCTATGATATCGAGCGGCGGAATAAAGCCATATTCCGGGTGATTCCAGCGGATCAGCACTTCGGCCCCAAGCCGGACAGCACTCTGACCACGCACTATCGGCTGATAGTAGAGGCAGAGCTGCTGGCACTCGGGGCTCTGGATCAATTCACGCAGCTCGGTCGAGAGGCGGCGGTTGCGCAGGTAGTGTTGATGCATGGCTCGGGAGAAGACTACCGAACGATGAAGCCGCTGGCGCTTGGCACTATCGAGGGCGATATCGGCAAACAGCAACATCTCTTCCGGAGTATGTACCGGGCGAGCATACTGGCTTACCCCCATAAAGACCCTGACCCGGTGCGCCGGATCTGCCGCAAAGGCCAGATCGGCCAACTCGGTGCGCAGCTGCTCCAGAAAGGGGAAACGCAGATAGGTCGGCATGGCGCCGGAGATAATGATGGCAAACTCGTCGCTGCCGGTGCGGGCCACAAAAATACCGGGCGCCGCCACGTTTTGTATCCGCTCGGCCAGCTGTTTAAGCAACCCATCCCCTATCTCGTATCCCAGGCTGTCGTTCACTTCACGAAAGTGGCCCAGATCCACAAGGCAGACAGTGATACTGCTGCCGCCGCCACGATAGGCAGCCCGCAACTTCAGGTGCTTGATAAGCGCCGCCCGATTGGGGAGACGGGTCAGGGGATCGTTCCACGCAAGAAACTGCTGGTGACGCACTTCGCGAAACAGCATCACCAGCATCACCATAGTTGCCGACATCAGAAAGGCGAGAATGGCAAAATTCTGGGTACGCGACTCATTGAGCAGCTCGCGCTGAGCAATGGCAGAGGGGCCGGTAAAGTTCTTCACCATGACATCACGAATAGCCGCCAGATCGCGATCAAGTTCTATCGAGAAACGAGCTAACCGGGTCGAATCGCGCGTTCCGCTCACCACATCCTGTTCGTACTCTTCAAACAGCGACATCAGCTGCCCTGCGGCTTGGGCAGCACCAAAGCGAGACCTGACCGGCTTTGCCTCTTCACCATGCAGGAAAACATCAAGTCGGTTCCAGGCGATATCAAACCGCTTGTTCATCTCCTCCTGACTCACCGAGCCGGCGCGATAAAGCTGGAGTGATTCGCCAAAACCGTGAACTTCCAGCTCCAACTGTGCCAACGCCCAGGCTGACAACTGGGTATAGCGAGTAACAGCATTGAATGCGCGGTCATAGTTCCAGACCGACCAGATGGCGACCCCCAAAAAGGCAGTCACCATCAGGATCAGGCTGACAAACTTGCCGCGCAGCATGTTACTTGCTCTCTAGCCCAATCAGCTGCCACACCATGCGGCTGTGATAAAGCTCCTTGTTCAGGTCGGGGTAATCAGAGAGCGGGTAGATAATCCAGAGAGGTCCTTTGTTGCGCAGGGTCAGCGGCTTGCCATCCTGTTTCTCGGCAACCAGCACAGGATACTTGTCACCATCCTCGACAGGCACGGCAGCCCAGTAATCATTGATGGCCATCGCCTTGACTTCGCTGCTCTTTAGGCCGTATTTCTTCACCAGCTCCCGCAGCAGCACCCCGCGGTAAGTGTGACTACCTTCGGTCCAGGGCGTTTTGGTGGTCACTTCGCTTTGCGGCAGTGCCTCAAACTCGGCCCGGGTCAGGCTAATCTGCCCCTTGCCATTGCAACACCCATCACCCTTAATCGTCAGAAACGCATCGTCTGCCAGCACCACGCTCGATACGAGACACCCAGACAACAACAGCACTCTGCCAAACCATCCGGTCATGATGAACCTCCATGTCATTGTGTTCAGTTTATTAATCGTTCTCTCTTCTGCCATATGCAAACGAAAGAGAGGGGATACCGACTAAAGTCGCAGCCACACAACACAACACAACCAGAGGCACACCTTATTGACTACGACCTCAATGTCCTGAGACAGGATGACACCACTCCCCTATCACTCACAACCGTTTAACAAAAAAATAATGCCCTTTTGGCTCTCGTTTCTATCACCGAAGTAAGTTGTGCGCCCTCGATTCGCTATGGCGAAGCACCATCAGGAAAAACATAAAAAAGGCCGCTCAATGAGCGGCCTTCTGGCATTACCAATCAGGGATTAGCTGTCGCGGCGCTTGCCACCGAACTTGCGACCCTTGTCGAAACCGCCTTCACGGCGATCCTTGTTGAAGGGACGGTCACCCTGCGGACGGCGATCCTTGTTGAAAGGACGGTCGCCACGGAACGGACGATCACCGCGCGGCGGACGACTGCTGGTGTTGCCACCGGCCGGCACTTCGGTGTAGCGAGTGATCTGCAGCGGACGCTGGCAAACACGGGCTTTCTTGATCACTTCCAGCACATCGGCGCTCATGCCCTTGGGCAGGTCGACGGTGGAGAAGTCGTCAGCGATGTCGATGTTGCCGATGAAGCGGCTCTCGATGTTCGCTTCGTTGGCGATGGCGCCCACGATCTGGCCCGGCTTGACGCCGTGATGGGCACCCACGTCTACGCGGTAGCGCTCCATCTCAACGTCCGGATTGTCTTTGAGTGGACGCGGCTCCAGAGACGGCATGCGACGGGCCGGACGATCGCCACGGTCACCGAAGTCACGACCGCCGCGGTCATTGAAGTCACGACGCTCGAAGCCACCGCGATCGTTGCTGTTGTTGAACAGCGGATCCGGGATAGAGTCATCCAGCAGCAGCGGTTGGTCGCCCTGTACCAGCTTGGCCAGTGCGGCAGCCAGCTCCAGCGGATCGGCTGAATCTTCTTCGATCAGCTCGTTTACCAGGTTGTGATAGATCTCGAGCTCTTCGCCCATCATGGTTTCGCGGATACGCTCTTTGAACTTGGCCAGACGGTGCTGGTTGATGTCCTCGGTGCTCGGCATCTTCATCGGCTCGATGGCCTGACGGGTTGCGTGCTCGATGGCGCGCAGCATGCGGCGCTCGCGCGGAGCCACGAACAGGATGGCCTCGCCCTTGCGACCGGCACGACCAGTACGGCCGATACGGTGAACGTAGGATTCGGTGTCGTACGGAATGTCGTAGTTCACTACGTGAGTGATGCGCTCAACGTCCAGACCACGGGCAACCACGTCGGTGGCGATCAGGATGTCCAGCTGGCCCTGACGCAGCTTGTCAACGGTACGCTCACGCAGCTTCTGCGGGATGTCGCCGTGCAGCGCTTCACAGGCGTGGCCACGAGCGGCCAGCTTGCCAGCCAGTTCTTCAGCGGCGTTTTTGGTACGCACGAACACCAGCAGAGCTTCGTAGGGCTCGACTTCCAGCAGACGGGTCATGGCGTCCAGCTTGTGCAGACCGGTCACCTGCCAGTAACGCTGACGAATGGTGGTAGCGGTAGCAGTCTTGGAAGCGATCTTGATCTCTTTGGGCTGCTTCAGGTGTTTCTGGGCCACACGACGGATCTGCTCCGGCATGGTGGCGGAGAAGAGCGCAACCTGACGACCGGCCGGGCACTGATCCATGATCCAGTCCACGTCATCGATGAAGCCCATGCGCAGCATTTCGTCCGCTTCGTCCAGCACCAGAGCTTTCAGACCGGAGAGATCCAGGTTCTTGCGACGGATCAGGTCCATCACGCGGCCCGGAGTACCGACGACAACCTGAGCACCGCGACGCAGAGCGCGGGTCTGGGTTTCGTAGGAGGCGCCACCGTAGATGGGCAGCACGTGGAAATCAGGCATGTGGTGGGCATAGCGTTGGCACGCTTCAGCCACCTGCAGAGCCAGTTCGCGAGTCGGCGCCAGCACCAGGATCTGGGTGTTGCGGTTACCAGCTTCCAGACGAGACAACAGAGGCAAGGCAAAAGCAGCGGTCTTCCCTGTACCGGTTTGCGCCTGCCCCAGCAGATCGTGGCCCGCCATCAGGTGGGGAATTGCTGCGGCCTGGATGGGGGACGGGCGCTCATAGCCCACGTCCTGCAGCGCTTTCAATACAGGCGCGGCCAGTCCAAGCTCACTAAAAAGGGGCAGTTGTTCGGTATCAGACATAGATTCTTCCAGATTAAGGCAGGCGGCTAACACCGCGGAATAGCAAAAAGGCGGCGATTATAGCGCCACTTTGTTCTGCTGTCTTGAAAAATGTGATAAGCCTCTCAAGACGTTGGCAATTATAGAGGGATCTTGCGAGTTAAGCTTGCTTATTTTTCACTCATGATGCGTTATTGCAGATCGTTCCTCTCCGGAGTCCTTGCCCCGCTTGTGCTTGAGCACCGCCATGGTCAACCGGCTGGTGCACAATAAACGACAACGTTCATCGCGAATTTCTATCTGCCACACCTGAGTCGTCGCCCCCAGATGCAGTGGCGAGCAGCGCCCCGTTACCACCCCTTCCCGCTTGGCTCGCAGATGGTTGGCGTTCACCTCCAGACCCACACAATAACTGTCAGGCCCGACCGCCATGTTGGCCGCGAGCGATCCCAGCGTCTCCGCCAGCACCACAGAGGCACCACCGTGCAGCATGCCAAGGGGCTGGTGAGTACGGTGATCCACCGGCATGGTGGCCTCCAGCCAGTCGGGGCCAAAGGCGGTATAGATGATGTCGAGGTGGGCCATCAGGGTATTGCGGGAGCTGGCGTTGAGCCCTTCAAGGCTCATGGGTCTGCGCCAGATAGGGGATGATTCCTGACTCATGAAAAGAGAACTCCTTCAATTGCATGGGGAAAATGGAGCATCACTGCATTGCACAACCAGCCTGCCCCGGCCAGCAGCCGGGGCAGGAGAAACCTGAAACCTCCCCCCTTACCACGGGTAGGTGACGCCGGGCCACTCGGCCCAGGGCATCTCCCGACCCGGCAAGCGAGGCTCTGACCACTGCCACACGTTGGCGAGCCAGGCGCGCAGCAGCTCTTCCAACTCTTCATCACTGATGGGAGCCTCGGCCACCTTCCAGAAAAAGAGCTCCGCCTCCACCTCTGGCAACACCGAAGGGTAAAGATAAACTCCGCCCCAAAATTGCGGCTCCCGATCCGGACTCCAGAGGCCATAGGCAAAGGAGCGCTTGGCCAGAAACTCCGACTGCTGCCACTCCAGATCTCCTTCGTGCTGACTCAGGCTGAAATTGGCGGAGGGCCAGATATCGTTTGGCCGAAACAGCTGATGGAGTTGCTCGCGCTCGCGCAGGATGGCGACAAACTCCACCACCGCCTGAGCGGGGGTGGCGGGCAACAACAAGAAACGCGGGTGCCGATAGGCTTTCGGCACCCGAAACCGCTTGGGAAATCGCAGCATCAGAGCAGCTCCAGCAGGGCTTGCAGCGGATGTTTGATCTTCTCTCCCTCCATCCGTTTGACCTGACTGCGGCAGGAATAACCGGTCGCCAGACAGCGATCCTGTGGCAAACGGGCCAGCGGCTCAGCCCAGCTCAACCCATAAATGCCCTTGGAGTTCTCCACCTGTTTGACATCGTGGCCATAGGTGCCCGCCATGCCGCAGCAACCGACCGGGACCGGTTGCAGTTTGGCGCCAAAGCGGCCAAACAGGGTGCCCCAGTCACCGTGAGTCGAGGGCTTGGCAGTCTTCTCGGTGCAGTGGGCAAAGAGATACCAGGGCTCTGCTGTCTGATCTTCACGTTTCGGCAGCACGTCGGCCGGAAGCGAGAGCAGCCACTCCTGCGGCAACATCACCTGAAAATCACCGCGCGCCGGCCCCAGCGCCTTGGCGTACTCGTCGCGATAGCAGAGCACCATGGCCGGATCTACCCCCACCATGGGAATGCCGAGCGTCGCAATCTTGTTGAGGAACTGGGCGCTGCTCGCCGCGGTGCGGGCAAAGGCACGCAGGAACCCCTTGATATGCTGGGGCTTGCCGTTGGGCTTGAAGGGCAGCAGGTAGGGCTGGAACCCGAGCTTGCTGGCGAGTTTCACCAGGTCGCGTACCACGGGGGCATCGTAATAGCTGGTGAAGGGATCCTGCACGATCAGCACTACCTTCTGGCGCAGCTCGGGAGTCATGGCCTCCAGACCTGGCAGGTCGAAGTAACGGGCGCGGTTATCGCGCAGCTCCTCGGCCAGAGTCGGCACGCTCAAGAGCGGCACATCGACCATGCCGATGCCCTTTGCAGCCGCCTTCTGAGCCCACTCTTTCTCGAGGAAGAAGTTGACCAGCTTCGGCGCCTTGGCAAGCAGCGGCGCATAGCTTTCAACGGTGCCGACGAAGTAATCCTTGGGCGCGCGCAGGTAGCGACCGTGGTAGAGCTGCATAAAGCGGGCACGAAAATCGGGTACATCCACCTTGATCGGGCACTGACTGGTGCACGCCTTGCAGGCCAGACAGCCAGCCATCGCCTCCATCACCTCGTGGGAGAAGTCATATTCGCCGCGCTGTTTGGCCCAGCTGTTGCGCACCTTGTCCACCAGCTGTTTGAAGCGTACGCCGCCGGAGTGAAGTGCCACCTCTTCCGCCAACGGGTCGAACCCCTGCTCCGCCAGCTGACGCAGCCATTCGCGCATCAGGCCGGCCCGCCCCTTGGGTGAGTGGCGGCGGTCGCGGCTGATCTTGACCGAGGGACACATGGGGGAGTCAGTTTCGAAGGTGAAACAGAGACCGTTGCCGTTGCAATCGAGGGCCCGGGTATAACTCTCGCGCACCGCCACCGGGATCTGGCGGTCAAACTTGCCGCGCTTGGGCCCATCCACCGATACCAGCTCGGCATCGCTGCCATAGGGGATACAGATCTTGCCCGGGTTGATACGGTTGGCCGGGTCGAACGCCCCCTTGACCCGCTGCAGCTCTTCCCACAGCTCGCCAAAGAAGGCGGGGCTGTACTCGGAGCGAAAACCCTTGCCGTGCTCGCCCCACATCAGGCCGCCATATTTGGCGGTGAGGGCCACCACCTGATCGGAGATGCGCCGCAGCAGCACCTCCTGTTCGGGGTCGCACAAATCGAGCGCCGGGCGCACATGCAGCACACCGGCATCGACGTGGCCGAACATGCCGTAGTCGAGGCCGTGGGCATCGAGCAGGGCGCGAAACTCCATGATGAAATCGGCCAGCGACTCTGGCGGCACCGCGGTATCTTCGGTGAAGGCCACCGGCTTCTTGCGCCCTTCGGCGTTGCCGAGCAGCCCCACCGACTTCTTGCGCATGGCGTAGATGGTCTCGATGCTCGGCAGGTGGTCACACACCTGATAGCCGATGATCCCGGCTTCACCGTTGGCCAGCAGCGCGTCGATACGGCGGCAGAGCTCAGCCACCTTGGCTTTGTGCGCAGTCTCGTCGGTATCGGCAAACTCGACAATATTGAGCCCCTGCAGATCCTTGCCGGGCACATCCTGAATAAGCTCTTTGACCGAATGCCAGATGATGTCGGCGCGGGCCAGCCCGAGCACCCGGGAGTCCACCGTCTCCACCGACAGCGCCTCGGCCTGCACCATAAAGGGGGCATTGCGCAGGGCGGAGGGGAAGCTGTCGTACTTGACGTTAACCAGGGTGCGATAGCGCGGAATGGGTGTGATGTTGAGTCTGGCTTCGGTGATAAAGCCGAGGGACCCTTCAGATCCGCACAGCACCCGGCTGACATCCAGCGTATCGGTATCAGGTTTATAGAGGTGCTTCAGATCGTAACCGGTCAAAAAGCGGTTGAGCTTGGGGAAGGTCGCCTCGATGTCGGCGCGGCGCTCCTTGCCGATGCGATAGAGGGTGCGATAGATCTCCCCTTCCCGATTCTCCAGCGCCAGCTTGTCGGCCAGTCGCTCACCGGTCAGTGGCTCGGTGGCCATCAGGTCACCGTTCTCCAGTACAGCTTTGAGGCCGAGCACGTGATCCGAGGTTTTGCCGTAAACCAACGAGCCCTGCCCCGAGGCATCGGTGTTGATCATGCCGCCTAAAGTGGCGCGGTTGGAGGTGGAGAGATCAGGCGAGAAGAAGTAACCGTAGGGCTTGAGATAAGCGTTGAGTTGGTCTTTCACCACCCCGGCCTGGGCGCGCACCCACCCCTCTTCCAGATTAATTTCCATGATCTGGTTCATATGACGGGAGAGATCGACGATAATGCCGCCGCCCAATGACTGACCGTTGGTGCCGGTACCGCCACCGCGAGGGAAAAAACTCAGAGTGTGGTACGCCGGCTCCGCCGCCAGCTTGAGCATCACTGCTATGTCGTCCGCACTGCGCGGATAGAGAACCGCCTGAGGTACTACCTGATAGACGCTGTTGTCCGTCGCCATCGCCAACCGGCTTGCATAAGACTTTTCGATATCACCACGAAAGGCGCTGCGCCCTAGCAACTCTAGGAACGACAGGGTTGTGGGTGACAAACTGTCCTGGTAATCGAGTCTCGGGATCATGAATCCTTGTTCCCTTATTTGCTTGATGCCGGCACCCCGGCGACTACGACTGACCCATCGCCCGTCAATGGCAATCAGGCCAGTCCGCTCACATGTGAGCGGGCAGTATATCAGCTCGAAAACCGCTTGCGCGTAGCAATATTAACCATTTGAAAGGAGGACTTTTATGGCTCACCACAGCCATGTTATCAGTACGCTGGTCACCACAGAGAAGCAGGCGCTTACCCTGTCGCTGTTTGGCTGCATCACTTTCGCCATCTTCGGCATCGGCTACGGCCTGTTCGTTGGCTCCAACGCCATCATGCTCGATGGTATCTTTACCCTGTTCAGCATGGGCATGACGGGCCTCGGTCTGGTCACCGCCTACCTCGTCACCCGCCCCTCCGATGACCGTTTCCAGTATGGCTATGCGCACTTCGAGCCTATCGCCAACGTCATCAATGGCTCCATTATTCTGCTGCTCTGTCTGGCGGCACTCTACAACGGCCTCACCACCCTGTTTGAAGGGGGACGGGAGATCGATCTCGGTCATGCCCTCATCTATGCCGTTGTCTCCACCTTCTTCTGCGCCATCCTCTACCGGATTGAAGCCCAGGTCGCCGAGCAGGTTGACTCCGAACTGGTGCGGGTAGACTCCAAGGAGTGGCTGGTGGATACCCTGCTCAGTGCCACCCTGCTTATCGGTTTCGTGGTCGCCATCGGCCTCGATGCCATCGGCTACGGCCAATACAACCGCTATATCGACCCGGTGCTGGTCTCGCTGCTGGCCCTCTGCGCCACCCTCATTCCCATCAAGGTGCTCGGTCGCAACCTGCGGGAAGTGCTGAAAATCGCCCCCAGAGGGGATGTTTCCCAGCTGGTCGAGAACGAAGTCGAGGCGCTGCGCCAGCGTCACGGCGTCGAGTGCTACAGCCATCTGGCGAAAAGTGGTCGCCGCTTCGATCTCGAACTCAACATTCTGGTCGCCCCGGGTCAGGAGTGGCCCGTCGAGCGGCAGGATGCCCTGCGTCAGGAACTCTGGTCCCGCCTCGGCGACACCCTGGGCGATGCCTGGCTCTCGGTCTGTTTCACCCGCGAAAAGCGCTGGTTGTAACCCGATAACCGGTGGAGGCTGGCAGCCAGCCTCCACCGGCTGCGTCACATCCCGACACCGCCCACTTGCCAAATTGGCGCCAGCCGCTATCATCAGGGCTCATTTTTAACCCGAGGTTTTATTGCCCATCATGGACAATCCCCGAAGTTGCCCTTCGTTTCTTCCCGTCAAAAGCTATCTGTTTCTGCTTAACCAGCGCCTCTGAATAACGCCATTGCCTTGCAGTCGCTGCGGCTTTCGCTAGCCCTGTTCACTGTTCGCTCTGTCTGTTTTTTTGAGGTCACATAATGGAATTGCTGCTGGATCCCCACATCTGGATCGGTCTTTTTACCCTGATCATTCTCGAGATCGTGCTCGGGATCGACAACCTGGTCTTCATCGCCATTCTGGTGAAAAAGCTGCCCCCCGCCCAGCGGGACAAGGCGCGCGTACTCGGCCTTGGCCTCGCCCTGCTGATGCGGCTGGTGCTCTTGAGCGTGATGTCGTGGCTGGTCACCCTCACCACCCCCATTTTGCATATCTGGGATCACCCCTTCTCCGGTCGCGATCTCATCCTGATGGGGGGCGGTATCTTCCTGCTGTTCAAGGCCACCTCCGAGCTGCACGAACGGCTGGAGGCCAAACCTCACGATGATGGCCCGGTCGGCGCCTACGCCAGCTTCGGCGTGGTGATCGCCCAAATTCTGGTGCTGGATGCTGTCTTCTCGCTGGACTCCATCATCACCGCCGTCGGCATGGTGGAACACCTCGGCGTGATGATGGCCGCCGTGACCATCGCCATGGTGGTGATGGTGCTCGCCTCCAAGCCGCTGACCCGCTTCGTCAACGCCCATCCGACCGTGGTGGTGCTCTGCCTGAGCTTCCTGCTGATGATCGGTTTCAGCCTGGTGGCGGAGGGCTTCGGCTTCCATATTCCGAAGGGTTACCTCTACGCGGCCATCGGCTTCTCGGTGCTGATCGAGTTTTTCAACCAGCTGGCCCAGCACAGCGCCATGCGCCACGAAGCCAAACAGCCGCTGCGCGAGCGTACCACCGCCGCCATCTTCAAGCTGATGGGGAGCAAGGCGTATCAGGACCGACCGGATGACGATCTGGATGCCCCGGCCGCCGCGCCGGTGAGCTTTGGCGAGGAGGAGCGCTACATGGTGACCGGCGTGCTGTCGCTGGCCGAGCGCTCCATCCGCACCATCATGACGCCGCGCTCCGAGATGGCCTGGATCGATATCAACGACTCCAGCGAGGATATCCGCATCCTGCTGCAGCGCGAACCCCACAGCCTGTTCCCGGTCTGTGACGGGGATCTGGACGAGGTGATCGGGGTGGTCAAGGCGCGCGACCTGCTGTTTGCCCTCAACGAAGGGCAATCCTTAAGCGCACTGGCCAAGCAGAACGACCCCATTATCGTGCCGCAGACCATCAACGTGATTAAGCTGCTGGCGGAGCTGCGCAAGGCGAAGGGGAGCCTCATTCTGGTGGCCGACGAGTTCGGCGTGATCCAGGGTCTGGTCACCACCCACGACCTGCTGGAGGCGATTGTCGGCGAACTGCCGGATGAAGACGAAACCCCCGACATGATCCGCGATGGCGAAGGGTGGCTCATCAATGGCAGCACCAACATCCACCATGTGGAGCAGGTGCTGGAGCACGAGGGGCTGGTGAGCGAAAGCGACGAGTACGTGACCCTGGCCGGCATGCTGCTCTCCCACTTCGGCACCCTGCCCACCCCGGGCCAGCAGCTGCAACTGCAGGCACTCAACTTCGAGGTGCTGGAGGTGAGCGAGCGGCGCATCGAGCGGGTGCGGGTGATGCCGGTCGCCGGCTAATCGTGCCGCAACGCAACCATAAGAAGAGGGCCTGTGAGCCCTCTTTTTTTATTCGCCTTGCATTTGCATGTGATGCACCGATTGCAGCGCCCGCTCGACCCCGCCAGCCATCCGGCGCGACGTTCATCCGCTGCCAGTCGCGATTGCTGCATGCAGTGCAATTCAATGGTGCAATTACCCCTCTTTGTTGCAACGCTATTGGCGGCTAGAGTCAGCCTCAATCCCACCATGAGGAACTCAAGATGAGCCACGATCACCTGTTTTGCCCGCAGCGACTGGGTCAGCTGCACCTTGCCAACCGCATCGTCATGCCCCCCATGACCCGCTCCCGCGCCAGTCAGCCCGGTGATGTGGCCAACGCCATGATGGCCAGCTACTACGCCCAGCGTGCCAGTGCCGGCCTTATCATCAGCGAGGGCACCCAGATCGATCCCATGGGCAAGGGCTACGCCTGGACGCCGGGCATCTACAGCGCCGATCAGATCGCCGGCTGGAAGCTGGTGACCGACGCCGTTCACGCCCAACATGGCACCATCTTCGCCCAACTCTGGCACGTCGGTCGGGTCACTCATCCGGACAACATCGGCGGCGCCCAGCCCATCTCGGCCTCGGCCCTGCCCGCGGTCGGCGTCAAGGTGTTTGTCGATAACGGCAGCGATGCCCCCGGTTTTGTCGAGACCGTCACCCCGCGCGCCATGACCCAAGCCGATATCGATGCGGTAGTGGGCCAGTTCCGTCAGGCGGCTCGCAATGCCATCAGCGCCGGTTTTGACGGCATCGAGCTGCACGCCGCCAACGGCTACCTCATCAACCAGTTCCTCGACTCCGAGTCCAACGCCCGCACCGACGGCTACGGCGGTTCGCTGGAGAACCGGCTGCGCTTCCTCAAAGAGGTGACCGAAGCGGTCTGCAGCGAGATCGGCGCTGACCGGGTCGGGGTACGTCTTGCGCCGCTCACCACCCTTAACGGCACCGTCGATGCCAACCCGCAGGAGACCTATCTGGCCGCCGCCCGCCTGCTGGGCCAGCTCAACGTGGTCTACCTGCACATCGCCGAAGCGGACTGGGACGATGCCCCCCTGATGCCGGAGAACTTCAAGCAGGGTCTGCGCGATGCCTTCCCCAACACCCTGATCTATGCCGGCAAATATGACGGCGAGCGGGCGCGCGCCGCCCTCAAGGCGGGCTGGGCCGACATGATTGGCTTTGGCCGTCCCTTCGTCGCCAACCCGGATCTGCCGGAGCGGCTGCGCCACGGCTATCCGCTGGCCCCCCACGATCCGGCCACCCTGTTTGGCGGCGGCGAGAAGGGACTGACCGACTACCCGACCTATCAGGCCGATGACGCATAAAACCGGCCGTTGCTTGCCAATGGCCAACAGACCACGATAAGCAGGCCCCACAGGTTGGGGCCTGCCGTATTGTTGCGCTATTGCGACAGTGGAAGTTTAACTGTCTTGCTGTTGCAATAATCTCATCAAGCTCTCCCCACTGTTTCGCAAGGAGTCATCATGAATCACACCCAAGCCTGGTGCTGGCATGCCCCGGGTGAACCGGATCAGCTCACCCTCGCCGACCTCCCGCTCTCTCCCCTTGGCCCCGATGAGGTACTGGTGGCCAACCGGGTCATCGCCTTCAATCCGGTGGACTGGAAGCTGATCGAATATGGTCACTCCCACTGGCAGGATGGTCAGGTGCCCGGCGTCGATGGCATGGGCACTATCGTGGCGCTCGGCGCCAACGTCAGCCATCTGCGCCTCGGTGCCCGGGTCGCCTACCACACCGATCTGCGCCACCACGGCAGCTTTGCCCGTCATACCCGGGTGCCGGCACGCGCCCTGCTGCCGGTACCCGATGCCCTGAGCGACGAGGCGGCAGCCGCCCTGCCCTGTCCCGGTCTCACCGCCTGGCAGGCGCTGGCCAAGCTGCCGCGCCTGCACGGGGAAGCGCTGCTCATCACCGGCGCCGGCAGCAGTGTCGGCCGCTTTGCGGTGCAGCTCGCCCTCCAGCAAGGAGCGCGGGTATTTGCCAGCGCCAGTCCACGTCATCATCCCTGGCTCAAACAGCTCGGGGTGCAGGGGGTGGCCGACTATCGGGAACCAGACTGGCTGGCCACCTTGCAGGCCGCCAACGGCAACGAGCCGTTCGAGGGGATCATCGATCTGGTCTCCAGCCAACAGGCAGAGAGCCTGCTGCCTGCCCTTGGCTACTACGGTCATATGGTGACTGTGCTGGGGCGCATTCCGCACAACCCGCTGCCCGCCTTTGCCCACTGCCACTCGTTGCACGAGATTGCGCTGGGAGCCCAGCACGCCTTTGGCTCGGACAAACAGTGGAGCCGACTGGTCGCCGCCGGTGTCAACATGATGGAGCAGATGGCGAGCGGCGAGCTGACCCTGCCGCCGCTGGTAGTTGGCAACTTTGAGACACTGCCTACCCTGCTCGAGCGCTTCAAGCGCGAAGGACAGGGCGAGAAGTTTCTGGTGCGAGTGGCATAGCGCTGACCTTCCCCGATAATCACACCGACCATTGAAACGAAAGAGGCCCGCCAGTGATGGCGAGCCTCTTTTTAAATCAACTACATTTCATATCGACGGCATTGATGCCTGACTCAGTGCAGCTGCACCCCGTGGCGGGCGGCATGAGTGCGGATGTCACGGGTCAGCCGCGCTTTGTCGGCCAAGCTCAGCCAGCTCGCCTCCACTGCATTGAGCGAGAGGCGGCAAAGCTGATCCGCAGTGGCGCCGAGATCGTCCGCCAGCGCCGCAAAGTTGGCCCCCATGTAACCACCGAAGTAGGCGGGATCGTCGGAATTGATGGTGACGCAGATCCCCTGCTCCAGCAGCCGCAGCACATTGTGGTGGGCCATCTGGTCAAACACCTTGAGCCGGGTGTTGGAGAGGGGGCAGACGGTGAGCGGCAACCGGGTATCGGCCAGATAACGGAGCAGCTCGGGATCGTCGGCCGAGCGCACCCCGTGATCGATGCGCTGCACCTGCAGCTCGTTGATCGCTTGCCAGATATAGTCGGCAGGCCCCTCTTCGCCCGCATGGGCCACCACCGGCAGCCCCAGCTCGCGGCATTTGGCAAAAATACGGGCAAATTTGCTGGGCGGATTGCCCTTCTCCCCCGAGTCGAGGCCGATGCCGTGGATCCGTGACAGGAAGGGCATGGCCTCTGCCAAGGTGACGAACGCCTCCTCTTCGCTCAGGTGGCGCAAAAAGCTCATGATAAGGCGCCAGCTGATGCCAAACTCCTGCTCCCCGCGCTGCAGCGCCCGCTCGATGCCGCCGAGCACGGTAACAAAGGGGATACCGCGGGCAGTGTGGGTCTGCGGGTCGAAGAAGATCTCCACATGCACCACCTTGTCGGCGGCGCACCGCTCAAGATAGGCCCAGGTGAGGTCGAAGAAGTCCTGCTCGGTCACCAGCACACTGGCACCGCGATAGTAGAGGTCGAGAAAGGATTGCAGGCAGTCAAAGTCATAGGCGGCGCGCACGCTGGCCACGTCGGGCCAGGGCAGCGGCACATTGTTGCGTTTGCCAAGCTCGAACATCAGCTCGGGTTCGAGGGTGCCCTCAATGTGAAGGTGCAGCTCCAGCTTGGGCAATTCGGCTATAAAGTGTTCGGCAATAGGGTTATCCATGGCGACGGCTCCATCAGCGACCAGATCCCGGGGGCAACCCCTCCACACGATTGCCCCGACTTCATGCTTATTGTGCGCTCAAGTTGCAAGACAGGGGAGACTTGTCATCAAACAGATTTATAATGGCGTCACAAAAATCATAAATGATTGAACGTCTTACCGATTGGCAGCTCGTCTGCGCCCTGACAAGGAGTTTTCATGAAGAACGTCATCTGTGACATCGACGGTGTCATCCTGCACAACAACGATCTCATTCCCGGCGCCGACCGCTTCGTCCATCGCCTGCTGGAGCAGGGCAGCAAGCTGCTGTTTCTGACCAACTACCCGGCCCAGACCCAGAAAGATCTGCAAAATCGCTTCCGCTCCGCCGGGATCGAGGTGCCGGAGGAGTGCTTCTACACCTCCGCCATGGGCACCGCCGACTTTCTCAAACGTCAGGATGGCAAGAAGGCCTATGTGATCGGTGAAGGGGCGCTGACCCACGAGCTCTACAAGGCCGGCTTTACCATCACCGATATCGACCCCGACTTCGTGGTGGTGGGCGAGACCCGCAACTACAACTGGACCATGATCCAGCAGGGGGCCAAGTTCGTCGATCAGGGGGCCCGTTTTATCGCCACCAACCCCGATACCCACGGCCCCATGATGCACCCGGCCTGCGGCGCTCTGTGCGCCCCCATCGAGCGGATGACCGGCAAGAAGCCGTTCTATGTCGGCAAGCCGAGCGCCTGGATCATCCGCGCGGCGCTCAACCGGATGGAGGCCCACTCCGACGACACCATCATCATCGGCGACAACCTGCGCACCGACATTCTGGCGGGCTTTCAGGCAGGCCTCGAGACGGTGCTGGTGCTCTCCGGGGTGAGCAAGGTCGCCGATATCGACCGCATGCCGTTTCGGCCGAACCACATCTTCGACTCCGTGGTCGACATCGATATCGTCTGATACCCAAGGATTTAAACAGGGCAGGTCTCCCCTGCCCCAGCTGGACCTGTTATGGAACCCATTCTCATCGCCGTGGCCTTTGGCTGCGGCATGCTGGTCAATCTGATTGGCCTGCCCCCTCTGCTCGGCTTTCTGGCCGCCGGTTTTATCCTCAATGGCATGGGCTATCACAACACCCCGGCCCTCAACGAGATCGCCGATCTCGGCGTCACCCTGCTGCTGTTCACCATCGGTCTCAAGCTCAATATCAAGACCCTGATGCGACGCGATGTGTGGGGCACCACCAGCCTGCATCTGCTGCTCTCCACCCTGCTCTTTACCGTGGTGCTGCTGGTCTGCAAGGGGCTCGGGCTGGTGCTGGCCCTGTCGCTGGACTGGAAGCTGGCACTGCTGCTGGGCTTTGCCCTCTCCTTCTCCAGCACCGTCTTTGCGGTCAAGGTGCTGGAAGAGCGCAGCGACATGAATGCCCTCTACGCCCGCATCGCCATCGGCGTGCTGGTGATGCAGGATGTGTTCGCGGTGGCGTTTCTGGCCTTCTCCAGCGGCAAGTGGCCCAGCATCTGGGCGCTCTGGGTACTGGGGCTGCCGCTGCTGCGCCCGCTGCTGTTCAAGCTCTTGGAGCGGGCCGGTCACGGCGAGTTGCAGGTGCTGTTCGGGGTCTTTCTGGCGCTGGTGGTGGGGGCGGCCGGGTTTGAAGTGGTCGGCCTCAAGCCGGATCTCGGGGCGCTGATCATCGGCATGATGCTCGCCTCCCATCCTGCCGCAGCAGGCCTTGCCAAGGCGCTCTTCAACCTCAAAGACCTGTTTCTTATCTGCTTCTTCCTCACCATCGGCCTCAACGGTCTGCCAACCCACGACACCATGTTGCTGGCGCTGGCGCTGGTGCTGGCCCTGCCGCTCAAAAGCGCCCTCTATTATCTGGTCTACAGCGGCGCTCACCTGCGGGTGCGCACCGCCCTGCTCTCCACCCTGGCGCTCACCAACTTCTCGGAGTTTGGCCTGATCGTCGCCGCCATCGCAGCCAAGGCAGGCTGGCTCTCCTACGAGTGGCTGGTGGCGGTTTCTCTGGCGCTGGCGGCAAGCTTTATGATCTCCGCTCCGCTCAATGCCCAGAGTGAGCGCATCTACCACCGTATCGGTCACTGGCTCAAGGGGTTGCAGGCGAGCAACCTCCATCCGGAAGACAGACCCATTGAGCTTGGCGATGCGGAGGTGATCATCCTCGGCATGGGGCGGATCGGTCAGGGGGCCTACTTCGAGCTGGAGAACAAGTACGGCAACGTCATCCTCGGGGTGGAGAACGACAGCGAGAAGCTGCCTACCCTGCGTGCCCAGGGGATGAACGTCATCGAGGGGGATGCCACCGATACCGACTTCTGGGACAAGGTGCTGCTCTCCAATCAGGTCAATCTGGTGCTGCTGGCGATGCCCCACCACTCGGGTAACCTCTACGCTATCGAGAAGCTGCGCAGCCACGGCTTTGCCGGCAAGATAGCCGCCATCGTCCGCTTCGAGGATGATATCGCCTCCCTCAAGGAGCAGGGGGTGGATGCAGTGTTCAACGTCTACAACGAAGCGGGCAGCGGCTTTGCCCGCCATGTGATCCGCCGTTTGCAACCGCTCTGATCCTGCGGCTAGCGGCCCTTGGCAAGGGAGTGCGCATCGTTTAAGTTATGCACAACCTCGTTTAATAAAACGAACAAACGCGGGGCCGGGATGGCCCCGCTTTTATATCCCCATTGCCAGGGAGGCACCATGAAGACCCTCAACGACTGGATTTTGCTCGACCGCCATGAGGCGGCCCCCACCCCGCTGATGCCTGCCCCCGAGCGCATTAAAGCGGGCAACCCGAGTCAGACGGTGTGGAACCACTACTCCGACCCCAGCCAGCAGTTTCACATCGGCTTCTGGGCTTGCGAGCCGGGCCGCTGGGCCATCCACTACACCGAGCACGAGTATTGCCAGCTGCTGGAGGGGGATGTGGTGATCCACGACAGTCTGGGCGGCCAGCTGGCCCTCAAACCCGGCGATCAATTCGTCATTCCCGCCGGTTTTGTCGGAGAGTGGGAGACCCTCACCCCCTGTCGCAAGGTCTACGTCATCTTCGAACCCGCCTCGACTTGACGTTCACGTCACCCTGCCCCGTTGCAGCAGCCCTTATCCTGTTGATCCGCTTGACGCTTACGGCATGATTTTCTGCGGTTTTCCCGCTTGCAAAAGGTTTTTCCGCTAGGCATTGTGTCTGACGAGGAATGTAAATGGAATTTCGAGCCCAAACGTGGGGGGCTCATATAAAAATCAAGAGGATTACCGCCAATGTGTTCAATTTTCGGCATTCTGGATATCAAGTCCGATGCAGTAGCCCTGCGCAAATCGGCGCTGGAGATGTCCAAGCGACTGCGTCACCGCGGGCCTGACTGGTCCGGCGTCTACAGCTCAGACAAAGCCATTCTGGTGCACGAGCGTCTGGCCATCGTCGACCCGGGCAATGGCGCCCAGCCGCTCTACAACCCCGAGCGCACCCATGTGCTGGCGGTCAACGGCGAGATCTACAACCACAAAGAGCTGGAAAAGACCCTCAAGGTCGATTTCCAGTTCCAGACCAAATCTGACTGTGAAGTGCTGCTTGCTCTCTACAAGGAGAAGGGCCCGGCGTTTCTCGACGATCTCAACGGCATCTTTGCCTTCATTCTTTATGACGCCGAACAGGATGCCTACCTGATTGGTCGCGACCACATGGGGATCATTCCCCTCTATACCGGCCGCGACGAGCACGGCAACTTCTATGTCGCCTCCGAAATGAAGGCGCTGGTGCCGGTCTGCAAGAGCGTCGAAACCTTCCCGCCGGGACACTACCTGTGGAGCAAGGATGGCGAGCTCAAACAGTGGTACAAGCGTGACTGGATGGAATACAGCGCGGTCGAGCACAACGTCAGCGACAAGGCCGAGCTGAAAGCGGCGCTGGAAGCAGCTGTCAAGCGCCAGCTGATGTGCGACGTGCCCTATGGCGTGCTGCTCTCCGGCGGGCTGGACTCCTCCGTTATCTCCGCCATTACCAAGCTCTATGCGGCGCGCCGCATCGAGGACGATGGCAAGAGCGAAGCCTGGTGGCCACAACTGCACTCCTTCGCCGTGGGGCTGGAAGGGTCGCCGGATCTCGCCGCCGCCCGTAAAGTGGCCGATCACCTCGGCACCATCCACCACCAGATCCACTTCACCGTGCAGGAGGGTCTGGATGCCCTGCGCGACGTCATCTATCACCTCGAGACCTATGACGTCACCACCATCCGCGCCTCCACGCCCATGTATCTGATGGCCCGTTACATCAAGGCGATGGGGATCAAGATGGTGCTCTCTGGCGAAGGCTCCGACGAGCTGTTCGGTGGCTACCTCTACTTCCACAAGGCGCCCAACGCTAAAGAGTTCCACGAAGAGAACGTGCGCAAGCTCGCCTCACTGCACCTCTATGACTGCCTGCGCGCCAACAAGTCGATGGCCGCCTGGGGGGTGGAGGGTCGCGTGCCCTTCCTCGACAAGGAGTTCATGGACGTGGCGATGCGCCTGCAGCCTGCCGACAAGATGTGCGGCAAGGGCAAGATCGAGAAGCACATCCTGCGCGAAGCATTCGAGGATCTGCTGCCCCACGAAGTGGCATGGCGCCAGAAGGAGCAGTTCTCCGACGGCGTAGGCTATTCGTGGATCGACAGCCTGAAGGCGATGGTCGAGACCGAAGTGACGGATCAGATGTTCGAGGCGGCCGCATTCCGCTTCCCCATCAACACCCCGCTCACCAAGGAGGCCTACTTCTACCGCGCCATCTTCGACGAGCACTTCCCGCTGGAGGCTGCCGCCCGCACCGTGCCCTACGGCAAGTCGGTCGCCTGCTCCACCCCCACCGCGCTGGAGTGGGATGCCAAGTTCAAGGAGATGGCCGACCCGTCTGGCCGCGCAGTAATGGATGTGCACCAGCAGGGCTACTAAGCCAGAGCGGGGCGACCCCAGCGGCTAACGCCAGATAGCAAAAAGCCCTTCACCACGGTGAAGGGCTTCTTCTTATGGTAAATAGAGTAAACCGACGATCAGAACATGGCCCATAAAACCGACGTTGAAAGTGAGCATAGGCTCGGGCAGAGCACCACGTATCGAAGAATGGGATAGGGTATTCCCCTGCTACATAACTGGCACTATGGCATTCGTCATGTGGAGGTGAAATCAGGGTAGCCGAGACTGTATTAATGCAGGTATCAATTAACAGCATTTCATTTTTCAGATGCCGATATTTGAAATAGTGATATTGTCAGCAACCATGTGTCCCTGAATATATTATCAATGAGGTATCTATGTTGAGAAAAAAACTAATTTTGCTTGCTCTGGCATTACCGCTACATGTGCACGCCAACATTTTTTTCATCAAGGGAAATACGGTCAATGACACAGATGTAGATAAGGCAGCCATCTACTTCAATGCAGGCATAGACCCGCAGACAGTGGCCTGGCTGTTATCCTCTGTTGATGAAATCAACGGCAATTATCGCAACATTCAAAATATAGACATATATCTCAATAGCGGGGGCGGTGATATGGACTCCGGGTATATGGCCTACGAGGCGTTGCGTAAAAACCCGACGAAGCTGAATATGATTAACGCATCAAATGTCGCCTCTTCTGCAACTATAATTTACTGTGCATCGAATGAGCGTTATGCCATGCCAATGGCATCTTTCTTACTTCATCCTGCTGCCGCGGCAAATGAAATCAATGATTACCTGAAGCCGGATCAGGCACAGCGTATTTTGGACGACGCTGAAAAATACAACTCGCTCTTTCGCACCATTTACTCCTCCTGCACCAAAATTCCGGCAGAGGAGCTAAAGGCCATCACCTCGTCTGAGAGTCGACGTGCAACCTACAACATTGAAAATGCCAAAAAAGTAGGGCTCGTGAATCAGGACATGAAAAAACAGACAACATATCCCGTGACCTATTACATCACGGATATGCAGAACTAATTGATGAAAATCCCGCCATGGCAGCCATTCCAACACACAGGAAGGGCTGCCATGGCAGTTCACAAAACAAGCTGAGTTTTGGCAACAGCGCGAACATATTTCGTGAGTGAGCCAGTCGTCTCACTTGCTCAATGAGTATTTGCTGCTTTAGCCATCAAAATGCTGCATCGCGCGCTCAGGGTTGTGCATCCGGCTGGTTGGCAGGGGCCGCCTTGATAAAGGCCTGCAACTGTTCGCAGTTGGCGACGATGCGGTTGATGGTCGGATAAGCGTCCAGCGTCATCTCGTAACGGCGGGCGTTGTAGACCTGGGGTACCAGCATGCAATCCGCCAGAGTGACCTCGTTGCCGACGCAGTAGATACCGGCGGTAGTCATCAGCAACTGTTCGAGGGCGGTGAAGGTCTCGTCAATCCAGTGGCGATACCATACCGCCTCGTGCTCCTTGCCCACCCTGAAGTGTGTCTCCAGATAGTTGAGCACCCGCAAGTTGTTGAGGGGGTGAGTGTCGCAGGCAATCATGTTGACTATCTGGCGCACCTTGGCGCGTGCCTCGGGGGCCGAGGGCATCAGGGGGTGGGCGGGATAGGTTTCGTCAAGGTACTCCATGATGGCGACCGATTGACCGATCTGCACATCGCCATCCACCAGAAAGGGCACCAGCCCCTGCGGGTTGATCCGTTTGTAACTCTTCTCGCTCTGCTCCCCCTGCCGCAAATTGATCGGGTGCTGCTCATAATCCAGTCCCTTGAGCTGCAACACGATCCGCACCCGAAAACTGGCTGACGAGCGCCAGTAGCCAAACAACTGCAACATACTTCGTCCTTCTTTTGTCAGCCGACAGGCAGCCTCGCCCCCTGTCGGCCCCCCATCTCTCGGGGATCATCACTCTGTCTGGCGGCCACCCTGCACCACTTGCTGGGAGAGTGTGCCAAACAGACTCTTGCCATGGCGATCCAGCATGGTGATGGCCACTCTATCACCAAATTTCATATAGGGGGTTATAGCTTGATCACAATCAAGAATTTCCAGCATGCGCCGCTCGGCGATGCAGGATGAGCCGGCGCTGCGATCGTAGTTGGAGACGGTGCCGGAGCCGATGATGCAGCCCGCACCAAGGGGGCGGGTCTTGGCCGCATGGGCAATCAGCTCGAAGAAGTTGAAGGTCATGTCCACCCCGGCTTCTGGCGCACCGAACAGCGCACCGTTGAGGTGGGTCAGAAGCGGCAGATGCACTTTGCCATCGCGCCAGTCATCCCCCAGCTCATCCGGGGTAATGGCCACCGGCGAGAAGGCGCTGGACGGTTTGGACTGGAAGAAGCCAAAGCCCTTGGCAAGCTCGCCCGGAATGAGGTTACGCAGGCTCACATCGTTGACCAGCATCAGCAATTTGACGTGGCTGGCGGCCCCCTGCGCACTCACCCCCATCGGCACATCGTCGGTGATGATGGCCACCTCCGACTCGAAATCGATCCCCCACTCCTCCGAACCCATCACGATAGGCCCACGGGGGGCGAGAAAACTGTCGGAGCCCCCCTGATACATCAACGGATCGTGCCAGAAGCTTTCGGGCATCTCGGCGCCGCGGGCCTTGCGCACCAGCTCCACATGGTTGACGTAGGCGCTGCCATCGGCCCACTGAAAGGCGCGCGGCAGCGGAGAAAGGCAAGACGCTTCGTCAAAGGGGAATGCCTCGGTCACACGGCCCTCGTTAAGCTGCTGATAGACAGCCTCCAGCCTGGGGGCAACCTCGGCCCACTCATCGAGGGCGGCCTGCAGGGTGGAAGCAATCTCGCTCACCCGCACCGCCCGGGCCAGATCCCGGCTCACCACCACCAAAGCGCCATCGCGCTTGCCATTGTTCAATGTTGCCAATTTCATAAGCGATTCCTTATTTGCCGGCAGCAGCGTCCGGGCGCTGCCAGCTGGAGACATACCGGGTGTTCTCGATCCCTTCACAGAGGCTGCCGACGTTCAGCGCATCGCGGGTGTCTAGCATCACCGCCACCTCGTCGGTGAACTTCTTGGCATAGACCTGCCCTGCCGCAAACGCCTTGGGATGGGGGCCGTGGGTGAAACCGGCGGGATGGAAGGTGACCATACCCCGCTCGATATTGTCCCGGCTAAAGAAGTCCCCTGCATGGTAGAAGAGCACTTCGTCGTAATCGTCATTGCTGTGATAGAAGGGCACCTTGAGGGCGCCGGGGTCACTCTCGATGGGGCGCGGCACGAAGGTACAGATCACGAAGCGGCTCGCCACAAAGGTCGAATGGGCCGACGGCGGCAGATGGTAGCGGTGGCTCATCAGCGGGCGGATATCCCGCCAGTTGAGGCGCACCACGCACAAGTCCCCGTGCCACCCTTGCGCATCCAGCGGGTTGAACGGCCAGGTGATGACCGACACCTGATCATGGCGCTTCACCTGCAGCGACCAGGGATTCTCATCCTGCTGGGCCAAAAAGCGTTCGTTGATGGCGGGCACATCAAGCGCAGTCGGGTCGAAGATGGCGTGATTGCCCACCAGTCCCTTGTCTGGCAGCTGGTAGCTGTCGTTGGTCGCCTCGATCATCAGGATGAACAGGGGCGCTGTCGGCTCGATGCGCCACATGGTGCCACGGGGGATCACCACGTAGTCGCCGTCCCGCAGAGTCAGGTGACCGTAGTCGCAGAAGAACTCGCCGCCCCCCTCGTGGATAAAGAGCAGCTCGTCGCCGTCGGCGTTGCGCACCAGAAACGGCATCGCCTCGGAGAGCCGCCAGACTCGGTAGCGGCAGTGAGGGTTGCTGAGAATATCGGGGGCCACCCAGGGGGAGAGGGAGCTCACCTCTTCCTGCAAAGCATTGAGGTCAAACAGTCGTGGTCGCAGCGGCCCCTCCCAACTGCTCCAGTCGGTGGGGGCATGCTTGTGGTGCATGTGGGTGGCGGGGCCGAAAAAGCCACTGCGCCCCAGCTCGCGCTCATAGATGGCCTGTTCAGGCAGGTCGGCATGAGCCTGTCGGGAGTGGGTTCCCTCCCGGTGGGGAAAGTTAATCCAGTTACGCATTGCTCGTTCCCTCTTTGCGGGCACCCTTCTCATCCTCACCGCCATCCAGCACGCCGCGGCGGATCTGGTCCAGCTCGATCGATTCAAAGAGCGCCTTGAAATTGCCCTCGCCAAACCCTTCGTTGCCCTTGCGCTGAATGATCTCGAAGAAGACCGGGCCTATCACGGTATCGGTAAAGATCTGCAGCAGGATGCCATCCTTGGTGGGGGAGCCGTCGATGAGGATGCGCAGCTCTTTCAGGGCCGCCAGATCCTCCTGATGCCCCTCGACCCGACCGTTCACCTTCTCGTAGTAGGTATCCGGGGTCGGCATAAAGCCGGTGCCGCGGCTGCGCAGGGTACGGATGGTGTGGTAGATGTCGGCCGAGGAGAGTGCGATGTGCTGGATCCCCTCCCCCTTGTACTGGCGCAGGTACTCCTCGATCTGCGACTTGTCATCCGCCGACTCGTTGATGGGGATGCGGATCTTGCCGCAGGGGGCAGTCATGGCGCGCGAATGCAGCCCGGTCAGCTTGCCTTCGATATCGAAGTAGCGAATTTCACGGAAGTTGCCGATCCGCTCGTAGAAGTTGGACCAGACATCCATATTGCCGCGATGGACGTTGTGGGTCAGGTGATCGATTTCGATGAGACCGGCATCCACCTCCGCCATCCGGGCCTGCCAGTCGGGGTAGAAGACAAAATCCACGTCATAGATGGAGCCCTTGTCGCCATAGCGGTCAACGAAAGAGAGGGTGCTCTCGCCGATACCGTAGATGGCGGGAATATTGAGCTCCATGGGGCCAATCTTGCCGACAAAGGGCTTGGCCCCCTTGGCGATGGCGAACTGCTGTGCCTTGCCCGCATCACTCACCCGAAACGCCATGCCGCAAACGCTCGGCCCATGCAGGCTGGCAAACTGCTCCGCCTGGGAGTGGGGCTCGGCATTGACCACGAAGTTGATATCCCCCTGCCGGTAGAGCCAGCACTGCTTGTGTTTGTGCTTGGCGACCTCGGCAAACCCGAGCGAAACAAACAGGCTCTTGAGGGCGGCAATCCCCTTGGCATCGGGGGCCGTGTACTCGACGAACTCGAAACCGTCAGTGCCTAACGGATTGATGGTATGGGTGGCGGAAGAGGTGGCATTCATCGGGCGCTCCTTGCTCTTGATTCGGTTAAAACGGATTGCAGCGCCCAGCGGCGCGGCAAGTGTTAACAACTTGTTTCATTAGAAGCAGGGCGTAGCAGGAAGAGAAGAGGCGGGTTGCAGATAGTTTTTCGCAGCTGGCAGCAAAAGATGTAAATGGATTGTGACATCTAAGCCACAACCTTGCGGATCAAACGGTAACGACCCTCGTGGCTGTCAGCTTTGGCTTACAGTTGCCAGTTTTTGACCAGCAGATGGGGCAAGCGGGCCCGGGCTTTTTGCAGTCGCGTGGGCGTCGGATTGATCAGCCACGCCTCTTTCCCCAACCCCAGCAGCGGCAGATCGTGCAGGCTGTCGCTAAGCGCCAGCTCGGCATCGAGGGCGCAAATCTCCGGCAGCAGCTTGTGCTGGCCGTGGCAATAGAAGCGCGGCATCAGGCCGCCAAAACGGTAGTGCATCTGCGAGCCAATGATCCGGTGGGGCAACTGGCCGGGCAGTTGCTGATAGAGCTGAGCTCGCACCAGAGCGCAGGGACTAGCGGAGATCACCCAGCAGCGCGCCCCCTCGCTTTGCAGCAATTCGCGAGCTTGACGATACAACCCCGGCCTGGTGCTGCAATAGGCACGCACCAGCTTGCGCCAGCCCAAAGGGGAAAGCCCCAACGTGATGGCCCACCAGATAAGGGAGATACCGCGCCGCCGCTGGCTGGGCAACAAATAGACCAAGCCACCCAGCGCAATCACCGGCAACAGCAGCAGCGGCCAGATCCGGCGGCGCAGGATATAGCGCAGCAGACCGGCGTGGCTGTCGCCGGGGGCCAATGTGTCGTCAAAGTCGGCCAGGATCCAGCGCGGCGCACGTCCGTCAGGATCACGCTCTTTCGCTGAATGGATAATGGCGTCAGACGCTGGGCGCATAAACATCAGGGCGCAAGGGCTGCGATGGCTGCCGTGAGCTCGGGAGTGACAAATTCACTCCCCACATCGGGCGGACAGACAAAGTCGAAAGGCTCGCCCGCCAGGGTGAAATTGAGCCGCCAAGCGTGCAGATAGCCGCGATCGGCTGACGTACCGCCATAGCGCTCATCCCCGAGAATGGGGGCACCGATGCTTTTGAGGGCAACCCGGATCTGGTGGGTCTTGCCGGTCTGGGGCTTGATGCGATAGAGCCGCAGCCCCTCGCGCACCGACACCGAATCAAACCAGCTGATGGCAGGATTATCCAGCGTGCGCGCCAGCATCCAGCTGCCGCCGCGCCCCTTTTGCATATCCCCTTTCACCCAGCCCTGCTTCTTCTTGGGTTTGCGATCGGAGAGCGCCAGATACTGTTTGCTCACCTCACGGGCCGCAAAGGCCATGCTCAGCTCGCGATTCGCCTCTGTGGTGCGGGCCAGCAGCACCAGACCGGAGGTCATCTTGTCGAGCCGGTGTACCGGATAGAGGGTGAGCCCGGTATCGGCCTTCACGCGATTGACCAGCCCCGGATTGACCGCCTCCCCGTCGCCCTTCTCGTCGTGCATGCCGATGCCGGGCTGCTTGTCGATAACCAGGAAAGCGGGATGCTCAAACAATATCCGGTACATAAAACCTCGGGAACTGGGGAATAAGGCTCACAGCCAGCGGCTGGCGGCGCTCGGGAGTGCTGCATTCTCCCTGCTCGTCCGCCATTTGGCAAACCGGGCGGCAGACGATGAAGATAAAAAATGGCCCCGCCTGCAACAGGCGGAGCCATTTTCGCTCATCTTGGCAGCTCAACCCTTACACATTGCGCGGGCGCAGGTGGGCGTGCCAGCGCGCTTCCCACTTCTTGAACAGCCAGACGATGACAAAGGTGAGCAGCATATAGAGCAGCCCTGCGGTCAAAAACGCCTCGAACGGACTGTAGTAGCGAGAGTTGATGATCCGCGCCGCGCCGGTCAGATCGACGATGGTGATGATGCCCGCCACCGCCGAACCCTGCAGCATGAAGATCACCTCGTTGCTGTAAGCCGGCAGTGCCCGACGAAACGAGTTGGGCAAAATGATCCGGGTCAGGGTCTGCCAGCGGGTCATGCCAAAGGCGTTGGCAGCCTCAATCTGGCCGCGCGGCATATTGTGTACCGCCCCGCGCACGATCTCGGCGGTATAGGCGGCGGTATTGAGGGTGAAGGCCAGCAGCGCACAGAACCAGGCTTCGGAGAAGAGCGACCAGGCGGCACTGTTCTTCAGCCACTCCCACTGGGCGGCGCCGTAGTAGATGATAAAGAGCTGCACCAGCAGCGGGGTGCCGCGAAAGAAGTAGATATAGGCCCAGATTGGCCCCTTGATCAGCCAGTTGCGGCTATTGCGCAGGATGCCCATGGGCACCGCCAGCATCAACCCAAGGATCAGAGAGAGAGCCACCAGCCAGACGGTGGTATAGAGCCCCTCCCAGTAGGTGGGCCACTCTTTGAGAATGATTGAGAAATCCATTGCTTACCTCGTCTTGATGGCGTAATGACGCTCGGCCCACTTGAGCGCCGAGGTGGAGACTGCGGTGAAGATCAGGAAGATCAACGCCACCGCCATGTAGAAGGTGAAGGGTTGCTGGGTCGAGCCCGCCGCCAACGAGGCTTTGCGCACCATGTCATCGAGGCCGATGATGGAGACCAGCGCGGTGGTTTTCAGCAGCACCAGCCAGTTGTTGCCAAACCCCGGCAGCGCGTGGCGCATCATCTGGGGGAAGAGGATCCGCACAAACACCTGGGTTGCCCGCATGCCAAAGGCCCGGGCTGCCTCCAGCTCACCTTTGTCCACTGCCAGAATGGCGCCGCGAAAGGTCTCGGTCATGTAGGCGCCGAAGATAAAACCGATGGTCGCGACACCGGCCACAAAGGGGCTGATGTCGATATAGTCCGGGAGCAGGGAGACCCACTCCTGATTGGGATTACTCTCCAGTAACCAGCTGTTGTAAGTCTCGTTGACCCAGGTGCAGATGCCGTTGATCAGCACCTGGCCGCCAAAGAAGAGCAGCATCATCAGCACCAGATCGGGGATACCGCGAATAATGGTGGTGTAGCCGGTGGCGATGGCCCGGGCCCACTTGTAGGGAGAGAGTTTGGCCAGCGCCCCCAGCATCCCCAGCAGCAACGCCAGCAGCAGGGAGGCCAGCGCCACTTCCAGGGTGACCCAGGCGCCCTCCAGCAGCGAGGCTTCGTATCCTTTCAAATCAAACATATGCAGCTCCATCGCCACTGAATCTTCACGCACCTGCTAACCAGAAGGCTCCATAGCAGTCCGAATGAAATATGTGCAGCTCCATTGCAATCAATGCGGGCCCGTAAACTCCCTCAGGGAGGTGACGGGCCCGATGACTACTGACGGGATCAACCTGTCGTTACTTGCCGTAGACGTCTTTGGACTTACTCGCCGTAAACGTCTCTTTGTTTTACTCTCCGTAAACGTCGAACTCGAAGTACTTGTCGTTGATTTCCTTGTACTTGCCGTTGGCACGCAGCGCCAGAATAGCAGCGTTGAATTTCTCTTTCAGATCCTTGTCAGCCTTGCGCACCGCAATACCGGCACCCTCGCCAAACCACTTGGGATCGGTCAGTTTCGGGCCGACGAATTCAAAGGCATCACCGCCCTCTTTCTTCAGCAGACCGTCGGTGATGGCGGCAGAGTCGGCCAGCACATAGTCCACACGACCGGATTTCAGATCGAGATAGGCTTCATCGGCGGTGCCGTAACGCTTGATGGTGGCATTGGGGAAGTTGTCGGTAATAAAGGTATCCATGGAGGTCGCACGCTGCACCGCGACGGACTTGCCTTCCATAAAGGCTTTGTCGAGCTGCACATCAGTGCCCTTCTTGGCGGCGAAGCGGGCCGGAATGTGCTGGTACTTCTGGGTGAAGTCCACCTTCTTCTTGCGCTCTTCTGTGATGTCCATGGTGGCGATGATGGCGTCAAACTTGCGCGACAGCAGCGCCGGAATGATGCCGTCCCAATCCTGCTTGACCAGGGTGCACTTCACTTTCATCTCTTCGCACAGGGCATTGGCGATGTCGATATCAAACCCTTTTACCTCGCCATTGGGCTCGGTCCAGGAGAAGGGGGGATAGGCACCCTCAACCCCGATACGCACCTCTTTCCACTCCTTGGCCATCAGGCTGCCGGAAGAGAGGGCAGCAATCACGGTAGTCGCCAGCATCAGCTTGTTCATGTATCTCTCCTTGATAAAACAGTCGATCGTGTAAATCCGGGCTCCGGCCATCAATAGATGGAGGAGATGAATTGTTTGAACCGCTCGGATTTGGGATGGGCAAAAATCTCCTTGGGGTTGCCCTCCTCCTCCACTCTTCCCTGATGCAGGAACATCACCTTGTTCGATACATCGCGGGCAAATGACATCTCGTGGGTCACCACCAGCATGGTACGCCCCTCTTCGGCCAGCTCGCGCATCAGGCCGAGAACTTCTCCCACCAGCTCGGGATCGAGCGCCGAAGTGGGTTCATCAAAAAGCATCACCTCGGGCTCCACCGCCAGCGCACGGGCGATGGCGGCACGCTGCTGCTGACCGCCGGAGAGGTGACCCGGGTAGTAGTCACGCCGTTCCCAGAGTCCAACTCGGTTGAGCAGCTGCTCCGCCTTGGCGATCGCCTCGGCACGGGGCACCTTGAGCACCTGGATCGGCACTTCGATGATGTTCTGCATGATGGTCATGTGCGACCAGAGATTGAAGCTTTGGAAAACCATCGCCAACCGGCTGCGAATGCGCTCCACCTGACGCATATCCTCCGGCAACCGTTCGCCGGAGCGACTGGTTTTCATCCGGATCAATTCGCCATGGAGGGAGACGCTGCCGGATGAGGGGGTTTCCAACAGATTGATACAGCGCAGAAAAGTCGACTTCCCCGAACCCGAGGAACCGATAAGGGAGATGACATCCCCCTTGTGGGCAGTCATGTCAATGCCCTTGAGCACTTCGTGGGTGCCAAAATATTTGTGCAGATCACGTACTTCCAGTGCGGCAACGTCGCTCATCCATTACAACCTTGTCTGTCCCTAGACGCCGCAGGGGCGTGACTCCACCATCGCCAACTTAACAAAAATTTAACCGATGGTAACCTTCAGCGAAAATATCACCCGGATAGTGAAAAAACAATATGGAACGCGGGGATCCTGGTTAATCGCTCTATTTTTATTCGACTATCACGTATTTTTCAGCACTTTGTTTGCATAAACAGCCGTTTCATCGGCATTTGGAATACCGCCTTTTTATACCCCAATCATGGACGTGGCAAGAGAAAAACCACATTCAGTCCGTAACGACTCCAAAATGGCTTTATGCAACCACTCCCCATGCAGATTCTGGCTGGAGCAAATGGATCAAACTGATTTTATTGGCCCCTTGTCAGGAAGCTGCGTTCCCCTTCGCACACCCCACATCAAGCTGAAAAGTAACAACTCCCTAATAAATGGCCCCGAAACCCCATGGAAAGCGAGAGAAATGTGACACAGAGCCAATAAGTAATGATAAGGTGGGATTTTTATCAGTTTTTGTGATCGAGGCCCCGATGTTGCTCAATGTCTTGCTGATCCTGTTGCCACTGGTGATCGGCTATCTGGTTCCCCTCTCCTCCGCCCGATTGATCAAGCTGGTCAATCAGGGGCTGGGCAAAATGGTCTACCTCATTCTCTTTCTGATGGGGCTGGGGCTTGCCTATGTGGAGAACCTTGGCAGCAACCTCGCCGTCATCTTCAAAGTGGCCGGGGTCATGCTCGGCGCCATTACCCTCTGCAACCTGCTGGCCCTCTGGTGGCTCGACAAGCGCTCGCCGCCGACCCATGCCGCCAGCGATGCCAAAATGCCGAGCAAGCTCCATCTCCTGTGGGAGTCGCTGCAGCTCTGCTTTGTGGTACTGGGCGGTGTGCTGCTGGGTCTGCTGGTAGATCTGCGCGCCCTGCCCATCGACAAGTGGAGCGAGTGGGCGCTGATGCTGCTGCTCTTTCTGGTCGGGGTGCAGATGCGCAACTCCGGCATGCGGCTGCGCCAGATCCTGCTCAACCCCTGGGGAATGAAGATCGCCGCCACCGTCATTGTCAGCAGCTGGCTCGGCAGCCTGCTGGCGGCCCAGTTGCTGGACATGCCCCTGGCTCACGGACTGGCGCTGGGATCGAGTTTCGGCTGGTACTCGCTCTCCGGCATTCTGGTGGCCGACAAGCTGGGACCAGTGCTGGGCTCTGCCGCCTTTATCAACGATCTGGGACGCGAGCTTATCGCCATCCTGATCATTCCGATCCTGATGCGGCGTCACCCCTCCGCGGCTATCGGTTATGGCGGCGCCACCGCCCTCGACTTCACCCTGCCGGTCATTCAGAAGTCAGGCGGCATCACCGTCGTGCCGGTGGCTATTGTCTCCGGCTTTATCCTGAGTCTGCTCGGCCCCATCCTGATCCTCGGCTTTCTGGCTATCTAGGCTGCCTCTTCCCAGCAAAAAGCCCGACACAGTTGTCGGGCCTTTTGTTTGGAAATCGATACGCGCAATAAAACGCCAAGAGCTTAGCTACGCCACTGACCGCCGCTCATCACCTTAGTGATGGCGAGCGACGCTGACTTGATCAACAGCAAGTCAGCATCCTGACCGACCCCGATCCGCCCCTTGCCGCCAAGCCCCAGCGCCTGCGCCGGGTTGGCGCTCACGACCGCCAGCGCCACCTCGAGCGGCACCCCAAGCTGGCAGGCTCGAACGCACTCCTGCCACAGGCTGGCAATCTGGCCGCAGCGCATCTCGATAAGGCGTCCCTCGCCATCAAAGCGCGGCAGACTGGCGTTGGCATCCGAGCTGAAGCTGATGCGATCGGCCGGTACGTTGGCGGCCAACAGCTCCACCAGCGCATCGGCCGCCAGCCGCTCGCCATCCTCGACCAGATCGGGAAAGCTGGAAGTAGTGAGATCGACCCAGCCTCCCGCCTTGCCCCACTCAATCGCCTCGGCGAAGAGCCAGGGATTGCGGTTGCAGTGGGTTGGATAGAGCTGGCGCAGCGGTATATCGGTCTTGTCACGCAGCGCCCGTAGTGGCGCCAGTGCGCCCTGACCATCGCCCAGATGGAAGAAGCTGACCCCGCTCTTGCCCGCGAGCAACCCGGCCACCCGTGCCTCGCTCACCAGACGGGCCAGCTCATCGTGGGTTGGCGCGCTGGATCTGTGGTCGCTGATGGCCACCTCCCCCACCCCCAGCACTTCAGGGATCAGGATGATGTCTGACTCCACCGTGCCGGTGATGCTCTTGACTGGCAGATGGTAGGAGCCGGTATACATGAAGGCGCTCACGCCGGCGGCGCGAAACTCACGCACCTTGCCGAGCACCTGAGCCGGCGAGCGGGTCAGACTGTCGGTACCAAGTGCCGCCACCAGCGTGGTCACTCCGGCCTTGAGCGCCTCGCTCGCGGCCAGTTCAGGGGTACGAAAGGCAAAGCCCCCCTCACCACCGCCTCCCGTGATATGGGCCAGCGGATCCACCATGCCGGGCACCAGATAGTGACCCCGTCCATCGACGCGCACCAGTGGCCAGTCGGCGGGCACGCTCATTCCCTTGCCCATCCAGGCGATGCGGCCATCCGCCACCAGCAGATCCTGCTGGCCAAGGTAGGCGGGGCTGAAAATTTCGGCCCCCTCGATCAGGGTCAACATCATGGTTACTCCTCGCTCAATCCCGTGACATGCCATCAGGCAGATGGACTATTTACCCACTATTGGCGCGCCGGTGAAAGCACTTCCTGAACAAGACTTTCATGAGAGATGGAAGATCCGCTACTCTCAGCGGCACTATCCGTTCGCAGGCCCCGCTTTCATCATGAACTTTCTGGCTCACCTTCATCTGGCCGCCCACACCGGAAGCTCCCTCACCGGCAACCTGCTCGGTGATTTTGTCAAAGGCTCGCTGCCAACGGGCCTTGCCGCACCGTTTGACGAGGGGATCTGGCTGCACCGCAAAATCGATGCCTTCACCGATAGCCATCCCGAGCACAAGGCGGCCGTTACCTGTTTCAAGGCCCCCTGGCGCCGCTTTGGCGGCATAGTGGTGGATATGCTCTACGACCACTGGTTGAGCCAGCACTGGCAAGCGTTCAGCGCAGACCCCCTGCCCCGCTTTCTCGCGCAGAGCTATGGCCAGTTGCTGGCTGATCACCACGTCTTGCCAGAGGGGTTGCCGCTCCCCCTCAAGCGGATGGCCGAGCAGAACTGGATCGCCTCCTATCAGCGCAAAGAGGGGCTGGCGCAGGCCCTCAATGGTATTGGCCGCCGGCTACGCCGCCCGATGCCACTCGGCGATGCACTGCTCACCCTCGATGCGGCTCAATGGCAAGGGGGCGAAGCAGGATTTCTGCGCTTCTACCCGCAACTGATGCATCACAGCGTGCAGCAGCTGGCCCTGCTCCGGGCAGATTCGGGTCTGGTATCACCGCCATAAAAAACGCCCCTTGCGGGGCGTTCTTCATTACGTAGCTTCACGTTACTTCTTACATTACCTGGCTTCGTCTTTCTTCTTGCGAATGCTGAGGCCCAGTTCGCGGCCACGCAGACGGGCGTAGTAGATGGTGCCGACAAACGCGAGGGTGGTGAACAGCAGCTCCACCACCGCCAGCCACCGCTCCCCCTCATCCGTGGTGATCAGGGTCAGGGCGTGGAGGAAGTAGGGCATCAGCACGAAGTTGCCCCAGGCATGGGTATAGGGGTTGCCCTGCACTATCCCCTTGAGGGGGAAGAGCAGCGGCACCGTCCAGATCACCGGCAACAGCCAGGGGTTGAGGTCGGGATGGGGCGAGAGCCACAGATGCCAGAGGATGACCCAGCCCAGCAGACCAAAGAAGCCGACCAGAGTCAGCAGACGAGCAAAGCGGGTGCTCACTTGAGGATCTCCAGCACCAGCTCCGGCGGACGACCAATGCGGGCCTTACCATTCTTGATGACGATGGGGCGCTCGATCAGCTTGGGATGCTGGTGCATGGCACGGATCAAGTCGTCGCCATTCACTTCGCCGAGGCCCAGCTCCTTGTAGAGATCTTCCTTGGTGCGCATCAGCTGGCGCGGGTCGCTAAAGCCGAGCAGAGTCAGCAGCTTGCGGATCTCCTCTTCACTCGGGGCCTGCTCCAGATAGAGCACTACATCAGGGGCGATCCCGTGCTGTTCAAGCAGCGCCAGGGTTTCACGGCTCTTCGAGCAGCGCGGATTGTGGTAGATTTGGGTCTCGCTCATGGTAACTCCCTGATTAATCGCAAGATGGGACAAGAAACGGCGCTATTGTAGGGGAAAGTGATGGTCAGGGTAAGCGGCAGTGGAAAGGAATTGAAACGAATTTGTTGGCTGATTGTGGCTGGCATGCTGGGCGCCTGCACGCCCGCCCCCGAATTTACCGACACGGCGGGGCATACGGTGGCCCTTGACCACTTTGCCGGCAAGCCGCTCTTGGTCAACTACTTCGCCCCCTGGTGCGCCCCCTGCCTGCGAGAGATGCCGCACCTAAACGCGCTGTCTACCGAAGGAGAGATCGCCGTGGTGGCGATCAACTACGACCCGATCACCCCGGCAGAGCTGGACAAGCTGGCCGCCCAGTACCACATCAAGGTGCCGCTCCTCATTGCCAATGAGGATGCCGGGCTCCCCTTCCCTCGCCCAAGCGGGCTCCCTACCAGCTACCTGCTCGATAGTGAGGGCAAACTCAAGCAGACGCTGGTTGGTGAACTGGGTCAATCGCAGATCGACGCCCTCAAGGTATCCATCAGGCATCCGGGCAACTGAGCGGCCCACAGTGCTCAAAGCTGTTTCTCTGACTCACCATAAACAACAAGGGCGCACCAGAGTGCGCCCTTGTTGTTGGCAATAACCTCTCGTCAACCCTTGAGGCTGTCGAGATCCTTCTTGGCCCGCTCCAGCTCGGTGATACGCGCCTCCAGTCGGGCCAGAGTCATCCGGTCACTAGTGGTGCCACGCGCCACGATCAGCTCGTCGATGGCCGCCTGATAATCACCGCGCAGAGAGAGGATTTCAGCCCGCGCCATGTGCAGCTCGGTCATTCTGCCCGCCTTGCGATAGGCGTCGGAGAGCAGGTTCCAGGCCAGATTGTTCTCCTCATGCGCGCGGGCATAGGGATCGAGGATGGCGATGGACTTCTTGTAGTTGCCGCTTTCGAGATAGGCGTTGCCAAGGTTGACCACCACCACCTCGTTGTCCGGCATCTGGCTGCGGAACTTCTCGAGGCGCGCGATGGCCTGGGCACTGCGTCCCTTGGCCAGGTCGATGTCGGTCTGGGCATCGACGATAAAGAGATCTTCCGGGTGACGGGTGGCCAGCTCCTTCATCAGCGTGTCCGCTTCGTCGGTGCGTTTGAGCTGGATCAGCGCCAACGCCTTGCCGTATATGGCGGCATCCTTGAGCGGATAATCCCCTTTCTGGATCCGGCTATCGAAGTAACTCAGCATCCCCTGCGGGGTATCGGTACCATAGCGCACCTGAATGCGCACCTTGGCCAACCAGAAGTCGAGGCTCGGCGGCAAGTCGCGGCGGCCATAGCTGCTCGCCCGGGCACGGGCCTCGCTGATCCGGGTCTCCGGCAGCGGGTGAGTCAGCAGCATTTCTGGCGGCTTGCTGGCATAACGATACTCGGCAGCCAGTTTCTGGAAGAAGTTGGCCATACCCATGGGATCGAAACCGGCATCGTAGAGGGTCTTCATGCCGATCCGGTCCGCTTCGTATTCGTTGTCGCGGGTGTAGTTGATGGCAGACTGCATGGAGAGGCCCAGCGTGGTCTGCAACGCGGCAATACCGGCGGTCGGGTTGATCACCGCCAGCGCAATGGAGCCCACCAGACCGGCCAGGGTCACCGCCGAGCTGCTTGCCTGTGCTTCCATATAGCGGGCGATGTGGCGCTGGGTCACGTGGGTGATTTCGTGGGCCAGTACCGAGGCGAGCTCGCTCTCGCTGTCGGCGTAGAGAAACAGGCCGGTGTGCACCTTGACCCGCCCGCCAAGGAAGGCGGCCGCGTTGATGCTGGGATCATTGATGAGGAAGAAGGTAAACGGGAAACGCACCCCATCGGCGTTGGAGAGCAGGCGCTGCCCCAGATCGTCGATATATTGGCTCAATACGGGATCATCGATGATCGGCAAGCCGGCACGGGCAAAGCGCATGAAGGCGTTGCCGTAGCGTACCTCCTGCTCGATGGGCAGGGCCGAGACCCCGGCGGTGCCTATGTCGGGAAGCTGATTGTTCGCCTCGGCATGAAACGTGGCGCCCATCAGGGAAGCCAGCAGGGGAAGTGATGCCATCAGGGGGGAAAAGCGTGCCACGTTATCTCTATCTCCATCAGAAAGGGCCTCGGCAGAATACCCTTGCCCATCAAGGGCTACAAGCGTTGTTTCATGCTCTTATCACGGCCATAATAGCGGCCATCTGCGTGATGGAGCCCCCATGGAATATCTCGACCTGACCCCCTGGCGCTGTCCCGAGCCGCTGATCCGGCTCAAGCTCTGGTTGCGGGAGGCCAAAACCGGTCAAACCGTGACCATACGACTGGCCGATGCGGGCTCACGGCAGGATATTCCGGCCTATCTGCAGCGTCTCGGCCACGGGGTAATTCTCACTCCGGAGCCGGATAATACCCTCTCTTTGCAGCTGGTTGTCGGGGCGACACAGCCATCTTGAGCCCCTGTCGTGTAAGGATGCAGTCATGTTAGAAGTCTTGAAGCGCTGGTATCAGACCCGGTTCTCCGATCCCGATGCCGTTACCCTCTTCCTGTTGCTGGTCTTCTGCTTTGCCATCATCTGGCTGTTTGGCGATCTGCTGGCCCCCCTGCTGGTGGCGCTGGTGATGGCCTATCTGCTGGAGTGGCCGGTGGCCCGGCTGCAAAAGGCGGGGCTGTCGCGCACCCTGGCTACCAGCGTCATTCTGATCCTCTTTATTACGGTAGCGGTCGCTGCCCTCTTGGGCCTTATCCCGACCCTGGTCAGTCAGGGGATCAATCTGGCCAAAGAGGCACCGGCCATGCTGACTCACGCTCAGGATTATGTCCGCACCCTGCCCGACCGCTATCCCGAGCTTATCGACGTCAGCCTGGTAGAAACCGTCATCGACAATATCCGCCAGCGCATTCTCAGTGGCGGCGAGCATTTGGTGAGCGCCTCGCTCAGCTCGCTGGTGAACGTGGTGGCCATCATGATCTACCTGATCCTGGTGCCGCTGATGGTCTTCTTCATGCTCAAGGACAAGCGGGTCTTGATGGGCAGCCTGCGCCGCTTCCTGCCGCGCAACCGCACCCTGGTCAACCGGGTGTGGGTCGAGATGAACAACCAGATCATCAACTACATCCGCGGCAAGGTGATCGAGATCCTGATCGTCGGCATTGCCACCTATGTCCCCTTCGCCCTGATGGGGCTGCGCTACTCGGTGCTGCTGGCGGTCGCGGTCGGCTTCTCGGTGCTGATCCCCTACATAGGCGCCGCCGTGGTGACGGTACCGGTTGCCATGGTCGCCCTGTTCCAGTGGGGCCTCACCCCGGAGTTCGCCTGGCTGATGGTGGCCTATCTGGTCATTCAGGCCCTCGATGGCAACCTGCTGGTACCGGTGCTCTTCTCGGAGGCGGTCAACCTCCATCCGGTCGCCATCATCATCGCCGTGCTGGTCTTTGGCGGATTGTGGGGATTCTGGGGGGTCTTCTTCGCCATTCCCCTCGCCACCCTGGTCAAGGCGGTGATCAATGCCTGGCCAAAACGCGAAGATCTGCCGAGCGCCGCAAAATAACCCACTTCCCATGCAATCGTGACAACGGAGTGTCCATGACCTTTTTTCGTCAAATCAGAGCGGCAGGGCTGACGACCCTGCTCCTCGCTGCCGCCCTGCCCGCCCGCGCCGATATCGACCTTGGCTCCATGGATCTGCTCACCAGCGACAGCCCAACCAGTCCGGTGCCACAAGGCTTTGTCGCCGGTGCGGCGCTCATCGGGGGACAAGCCCGCTATGAGGCGCAGGATAATGCCACCTACGCTATCCCTGGCTTTATCTACTTCGGCAAGCAGTTCATGTTTCTCGGCGATCGGGCGCGCTACTACTTCTACAAAGATGAGAACGTAGCCCTGTATGGCTATGGCCGGGTGCGTTTTGGCAATCTGGATCCCGATGATTCTCCCGCCTTCAGCGGCATGGAACGGCGCAAATGGCAGCTGGAAGGCGGGATCGGTGGCAACATCATCACCCCCTACGCCCTGCTGACCGTGCGGGCCAACAGCGATATCACCGGCCGCAGCAAGGGTCAGGAGCTGCTGCTGTGGGCCGACTTCCCCATCCAGCGCGACAACCTGCTCATCATGCCGGGGATGGGGGTGATGCTGCGCAGCGACAAGATGGCCAACTACTACTTCGGCGGCATCTCCGAGAGCGAGGCCACCGCCCAGCGACCAGCCTGGGATACAGGGTCAACCCTCTCCCCCATGGCGGCTCTCATCACCAGCTACCGCTTCAGCCCCAACTGGATTGGCATGTTTGCCATGAACTACGAATTGTATGATCGGGACATCAAAAACAGCCCCATCGTCCAGCACGACGGCGAACTCTATGCGGGATTTGCCTTGGGCTATATCTGGTAACGTTGATGAGCCGTGAGATACGAACAAACAAAAGGGAGCCTTCGGCTCCCTTTTTCACGACCATCGTCAGGCTGCTAGTACCGCCTGTTCAGGTTGCCCATTCAGGCTCATAGCGCTGCCAGAAATTCGCTCAGTTGCTGATTGACGAAGGCCGGATTTTCCAGCGACGAGATGTGGCCGGCTGCCGGGATCTCCCTGAACGGGCAACCCAGTACCTCGGCCATCAGATAGCCCTCCAGCACCGGGCGCGCCTTGTCCTCGCAGCCGGTCATCACCAAGGCAGGAGTGGTGATCTCCTCCAGCCACTCGATGCGATCCTCGCGGGTCACAAAGCTGCGGCCCACCGCGACCATGGCGGCAATCTTATCCTTTGGCCAGGCGGCAAGGCGCGCCTTGAAACCGCTCATCAGCGCATCATCAGGCTGATTGGCAAAAAAGAGCGGCGCCACCTGTTCGACGATAGGCGCCGGCACGGTGCCAAGCTGCTCGATCATCGCCAGCATGCCGAGGTAGCGCTCGCAGGTGATCTGCGGCTCGAGGCCAACGAAGCTGTCCATCAGCACCAGCCCCTTGAGGCGAGCTGGGGCCATGCGCGCCAGCTCCACACCCCACATGCCGCCGATGGAGAGGCCCACCAGCACGAACTCGTCGACCCCGAGAGCATCGAGCAGCGCCAGATGATCGCGCGCCAGGGTTGCCAGCGTGCAGGCGCCTTCCGGAAGCAGATCGGAATCGCCGTGGCCCCACAGCTCGGGAACGATGCAGCGATAGCTGCCCTTGAGCGCCTCGATTTGCGGCGCCCACATGGCGCTGTCCCACAGATAGCTATGGCCAAACAGCAGCACCGGCCCTTGCCCTTCATCCAGATAGGCCATCCGGCGGCCCGCTATCTCCATAAAATGCTTCATGTTATCTCCTGTTGCCAGCGATGGGCGGGCAGTGTATCACGTCCCCCTTGGCAGTCGACTCTCCCTGGTGCAAGCTGAAGTGACGGCAAGAAGGGACTCAAAGAGGAGAAGAAGATGCCGAAGGACAAGAGCAAGAAGCGGCCACGTCTGGACAAAAAATGTTATGAACACCACCTCGCCCACCTGCAGGAGGAGCTGGTCAAGCTGCAGGAGTGGGTCAAGCAGGAGGGGCTCAAGGTGGTAGTGCTGTTCGAGGGACGGGACGCTGCCGGCAAGGGGGGCGTCATCAAGGCGATCACCGAGCCCCTCAACCCCCGGGTCTGCCGGGTGACGGCGCTGCCCGCCCCCTCGGACCGCGAGCGCTCCCAGTGGTACTTTCAGCGCTATGTCGCCCACCTGCCCGCAGCTGGCGAGATGGTGCTGTTTGACCGCTCCTGGTACAACCGCGCCGGGGTCGAGCGGGTGATGGGCTTTTGCAGCGACGCCGAGTATCGCGAGTTTCTGCGCGCCTGCCCCGAGTTCGAGCGGATGCTGATCCGCTCCGGCATCACCCTGATCAAATACTGGTTCTCGGTCTCTGATGAGGAGCAGGAGAAGCGCTTCAAGGAGCGGATCAACACTCCCATCAAGCGCTGGAAGTTCAGCCCGATGGATCTGCAGTCCCGCTCGCGCTGGGTCGAATACTCCCGAGCCAAGGATGACATGTTCACCTACACCGACACCCAGGACAGCCCCTGGTTCGTGGTGGAGGCGGACGACAAGCGCCGTGCCCGCCTCAACTGCATCGCCCATCTGCTGGGCAAGGTGCCCTACGAGGCGATCCACTACGAACCCATCAAGCTCCCCCCGATCAAGACCGAAGGGTACGAGCGCCCCCCCCTGACCAGCCAGACCTTTGTTCCCGATATAACTGCCGATCTCGAGGGCTAAGCCCAGCTACCGCGCCTGCCGGTTTAGCCAAACGGCAGGCAATAAAAAGCCGGTCGCAAGACCGGCAAAAAGGCATTGAAGATACGGAAAACTTGCACCAAACCGCGATCAGGTACGGATGTACTTGGCGGTACGCGGGAACGCCTGCTCCTTGGCATCGAACAGATAGCAGGCTTCAGCCGGAATACCCACGCTGTAGCTCTGACCGGTCGCCACATCCACATCCGAGGTGGTCTTGACGGTAAAGTCGTGACCATCCACATCCATATAGACGAATGATTCGGCACCCAGATGCTCGGCCACCTGCACCACGCCGCTCAGCTTGCTGTCGGCATGAGCGTGGCTCAGCGGCACCAGATGCTCCGGGCGGATGCCCAGCTCAACCTTGTCACCCACCGCACCACGACGGGCATCGACCCGCACCCGCACGCTGTCGCCGGTAGAGAGCTTGACCACGCACTCCTGTTCGCCAATCTCCATCAGCTCGGCGGCCAGGAAGTTCATCTTGGGCGAACCGATAAAACCAGCCACAAACTTGTTGTCCGGGTTGTGGTAGAGATCCAGCGGTGAACCGAACTGCTCCAGGTTGCTGGCGGCATCGGCCTTGAGCGGACTCAGCACCACGATCTTGTCGGCCAGGGTCATCGCTTCTACCTGATCGTGGGTCACGTAGATGATGGTGGAGTTGAGCTCCTTGTGCAGCTTGGCGATCTCGATCCGCATCTTGACCCGCAGCGCGGCGTCGAGGTTGGAGAGCGGCTCGTCAAACAGGAACACCTGCGGCTGCTGCACGATGGAGCGACCGATGGCGACCCGCTGGCGCTGACCACCGGAGAGCGCCTTGGGCTTGCGCTCCAGCAGCGGTTCAAGCCCCAGAATTTCAGCGGCGCGCATCACCCGCTTGTGGATGTTCTCCTTGTCCATCTTCTTGAGCTTCAGACCAAAGGCCATGTTCTCGTAGATGTTCATGTGCGGATAGAGGGCGTAGGACTGGAACACCATGCCCACGTTGCGCTCTACCGGCGGAACGTCGTTCATGTAGCGACCGCCGATGGTCAGCTCACCGCTGGTGATGTCTTCCAGACCCGCGATCATCCGCAGCAGGGTGGATTTGCCGCAGCCGGACGGGCCGACGAAGACGATGAACTCGCCCTCCTTGATGGAGAGGTTGATATTGCGCAGGGTGTCCTTGTGAACAGCCGGGTCGTAATTTTTGCGAACGTTGTTGAGTACTACTTCAGCCATGACGAGCTCCGCTCTTGAATCTTTGCAAATCGTGATAGCGGGGGGAGTCAGCTCCCCCGGCCATAAACTTAACCTTTCACACCACCGGCAGTCAGACCGCCAACCAGCCAGCGCTGTGCCAGCAGGAACACCACTGTGATGGGGAAGCCGGAGAGCACAGCGGCTGCGGCAAAGTCACCCCACAGGTAGTTCTGCGGATAGAGGTACTGCTGGGCTCCGACCGCCAGGGTCAGATTGTTCACATCCTGCAGCAGGATGGAGGCCATGGGCACCTCGGTAATGGAACCGATAAAGGCCAGAATGAACACCACCGCCAGAATGGGCACCGACAGGGGCAACAGGATCAGGCGGAATGCCTGCCACGGAGTCGCACCGTCGATGGCCGCAGCCTCCTCCAGAGAGGAGTCGATGGTCTCGAAGTAGCCCTTGATGGTCCAGACGTGCAGGGCGATACCGCCCATGTAGGCGAGGATCAGGCCACCGTGGGTGTTGAGACCCAGCCAGGGGATGTAATCACCAATCTTGTTAAAGAGCGCGTAGATGGCCACCAGTGCCAGCACAGCCGGGAACATCTGGAAAATCAGCATGCCCTGCAGGATGGTGGACTTGCCACGAAAACGCAGACGGGCAAAGGCGTAGGCACAGGTGGTGGAGAGCGTCACGATCATCAGGGCAGTGATGCCGGCGATCTTGATGGAGTTCCACAACCAGGTGAGCACCGGGAACGGCGGCGGCGTGATGCTGCCGTCGGCGTTGGTGATGGAGATGCCCAGCGCCAGTTTCCAGTGATCCAGGGTCGGATTGGAGGGGATGATCTCCCCTACCGCAAAGTTACCGTTACGGAACGAGATGGCGATAACCATGATCAACGGGAAGATGATCAGCGCCAGGAAGCCCCACATGACCAAGTGGGTTGCCCACACCCGGTATTTGACTGATTTGGGTTGTACGATTGCCATGTTGAAGCCTCCTTACAGCTGTTTGTCGGCTTTGGACAATTTCAGGTTGAGCAGCGCCAGCGCACCTACGATGAGGAAGATGGCGGTGGCGATGGCACTGGCCAGACCGTAGTCCTGACCACCCGATCCCTGGAACGCAATCCGGTAGGTGTAGCTCACCAGCAGGTCGGTAGTACCGGCCGGAGTGCTGGCGCCGATGATGTCCGGTGCGCCGTTGGTCAACAACTGGATAAGTACGAAGTTGTTGAAGTTGAAGGCAAACGAGGCAATCAACAGCGGGGTCAGCGGCTTCATCAGTAGCGGCACGGTGATCTTGAAGAAGTTCTGCACCGGACCGGCACCGTCCATGGCGGACGCTTCATAGAGATCTTCCGGGATAGCTTTGAGCAGGCCCATGCAGAGGATCATCATGTAGGGGTAGCCCAGCCAGGTGTTGACGATCAGGATCATCACCTTGGCCAGCATGGGATTGGTATACCAGTCCGGCTTGATGCCAAAGGCCGCTTCCAGGAACATGTTGATCTCACCGAAGTTCTGATTGAACAACCCCTTGAACACCAGGATGGAGATAAACGCCGGAATCGCGTAGGGCAGGATCAACATGACCCGATAGAAGCCGCGCCCCTTGAGCGATTCCCATTGCACCAGACAGGCCAACACCATACCGATGGCCAGAGTGAACGCCACGGAACAGGCAGAGAAGATCACGGTCCAGACGAAGATCTGCAGGAACGGCGCCTGAATACCCGGGTCAGTCACGATGCGGGCGAAGTTCTTCCAGCCCACACTGACCACAAAGCCCGGAGCGATGCCCTTGCCGACAAACTGGCCCTGATCGTCGATGTACTGGTAGAAACCTGTCTCGCCGTTGGGCAGCATCAGCTCGCCGCTCTGGTTGTCGCGCAGCAGGTTGCTGTCTTTGATCACCACGCCGGATTTGAGCACGGCGCCATCCATCAGACGGGTGTACTGGGACTTCTGGGCGGCAAACTTGCGCAGGCTGCTCAGGGTCAGATGGGTGGAACCATCCGGCAGCACCAGATCCAGCGCGCTCAGGTGGGTGCGATGATCCACGATGGCACGAATGGGGGCCGGTTTGCTGGCGATCTCGCCAGTGACCGGCGTCAGCTCGATGACCTGAGGAGTTGCCTGTGCCCGCCCTTCACTCACGGCCAGCTCGCGGGCCTTGTTGTTCATCAGGGTAACGGGTTGGCTGATATAGGCGTGATCATCCTGGTTCAGCTGCAGCTGGAACTGGCCGTTGTCGCCACCCAGCAGCGTAAAATCGAATTCACCGCCCGCCACCTTGTAGGTTTTCTTCAGATGGTAATCACGAGCCTGCTCCACGGAGAGCAAGTTGGTGCCTGAATAGTTGGTGAAGGCGATGCCAATCGTGTAGGCAAGAGGGAAGATGATAAATACAACCATGCCAGCCACACCCGGAAAGATGTAGCGATGGGCATAGGTCTTCTTGTTCATGAAGACATACAGACCGACGGATACCACCACCAGATCCAGCAGCGCGAATACCCACTCGCCACTGGCGTACATCATCACGGCTGCGTAGCCGTTGAGGATGGCGACCAGGGCCGCGATAGTCCACTTAAGCCAGGTGTGCTTATCCTTCGGACCGGCATAGGACTCAACAGAAGGTACTACTTCCATGCCAATTAACCTTTATAACGCCAAGAGAGATTTGAGAGAGAGGGAGGCCATTGCGGCCTCCCGGGTAGTGCGTGCTTACTGAACGATACGCTTGGCAGCGGTATCCAGCGCTTCGTCAACACCTTGACGACCGGAGGTCACGTTCTTGAGGGCAGTTTCGAAGGAGGACCAGAAACGGCTCATCTCGGGCACGGACGGCATCGGCTCGCCAGCCTGGGCGTTCAGCATGGTGGCCTTGATGTGCGGATCGGATTCCAGAGTCTTCTGGAAGGATTTCAGCGCAACGGCACCCAGCGGCTTGTCGGCGTTGACCGGAGCCAGACCGGCATCGGTCAGCAGGTAGTTTTCCAGGAACTCGATGGCCAGATCCTTGTTCGGGCTGGCGGCGTTGATGGTGGCACCCAGTACGCCAACGAAGGCTTTAGCCGGTTTGCCCTTCAGGGTCGGCAGCGGCGCTACGCCGTACTTGATACCGCTCTTGTCCAGGTTGCTCCAGGCCCAGGGACCGTTGATCATCATGGCCACTTCGCCCTTGTTGAACTTGGCATCCATTACGCCGTAGTCGATACCTTTCTCCAGGTGACCGGATTTGATCATCTCGGAGATGTAGCCTACGCCGATCTTGGCGCCAGCGTTGTTCACGCCGGTGTCTTTCACGTCATAACCGGTAGCGGTTTTCTTGAAGGCGTAGCCACCGTTGGCAGCCACCAGCGGGTAGCTGAAGTAGGGGGTGTCATAGGCCCACATGATGGCGCGCTTGCCGTTCTTCTTCAGAGTCTCGTCAATCTTGGCGATCTCTTCGAAGGTCTTCGGCGGCTCAGGCAGCAGATCCTTGTTGTAGATCAGGCTGACTGCTTCCATGGCAACCGGGTAGCCATAGGTTTTACCGTCAACAGTCATGGCATCCCATGCCAGCTGTTCGAATTTGGCTTTGGTGGCAGCGCTCGGCGTTACCGGAACCAGCAGACCGGCCTTGACCCACTCACCGTAACGGTCGTGAGCCCAGAAGAAGATGTCCGGGCCGTTGCCAGTGGCGGCGGCTTGCTGGAATTTCACTTCAACCTGATCCGGGTGAGCAACAGTAACCTTGATGCCGGTTTCTGCTTCAAATTTCTTACCCACTTCAGCCAGACCATTGTATCCCTTGTCACCGTTGATCCAGATGGTCAGCTGGCCTTCATCGATGGCAGCGGTAGCAGTGCAAGCGACGCCAAGAGTGGCCAGACCGATCAGGGATGACAGCAATTTCTTTTTCATGAGCCTTTCCTTGTAGTAGTTCCGCGCTGTAAGAGCATTGTGTGCGAAGTGAATATTATCCCAAGCGTCATTCGCCTCACATGACGCAACTCGCATTTTTGAAATGCAATTACGTATTTCCTTCCAGAAAGTTTTGAAAACATTTTCTTAAATCGGGGAAATAACCCTGTTTATCGGCTTATTTCAAAACAACAACCGAAATATAATTACCAAACTGAAATATAATTACCTCAATGAAAGGGTTTTCACCTGAATGAAAACCCTTTCAGGTGGTTTATTTTGTTTGATCTGTTAACAAAGCACCGGCCCGGTTTCGCCCTGCCCCTTTCGCCCAATAAAAAAGAGACTCTGCCAGGGCAGAGTCTCTTTTTGCCGGAAATGACGGCTTGATCACATTACGACTGGCGCAGCAGCTGATCCTTGAGGTTGGGCGGTACCCCCTTGATGGTCAGGGTGTCGGTCTGCGGGTCATAAAATACGCGACTGTTCAACAACTTCTGCTCAAAACTCAGGGTCAGACCGCCGCCGGAACCGACAAACTTGGTCAGCCCGCGCAGGGTGGAACGATCGGCCGGAAAGCGCTCTTCCAGTTCGTACTCCTGACCGATGAAGCTGTAAAAATCGAGGTCACCCTCGCCGGCATCTTTTGCGGAGAGTTCTGCCGACAGCTCCTTGATCTCGATCTCTTCACCGGCACTCGCCTGCTCGGTGCAATATTTGAAGACCTGCTTTTTATAGTCATTGCGCTCTGCCGGTTCGAGCTGACGACTCTCGCAATAATCTTCAACCGCCTGCAGCAACCCTTTATTCTGGATCTTGGCATCCATTCCTTCACGGGCACCCAGCAGATCCATAAAGAAGTCGCCCAGCTTGCGACCAATACGTCCCTTGCTGAAGGTAATATAACGGCGTGACTCGGGTTGGGTTTTCCACTCGGTCAAATCGATGCGGGCCACCAGATTGAGTTTGCCAATATCGAGATACTGGATATGACGCAACTCCAGCGCTTCGCTGACGGTGACGCTCTCCTTGCCCTCCAGCAGGGCGATCATCAGATAATCGACACCGACATAGTTGTATTTGGCAATCAGCAATACCCCCTGCTCATCGAGGGCGTGCTCCACCAGCTGTTTGACCAGCATCTGGGTCACATTGACCGAGAAGGGCACAAATTCGCTCTGCTCGTCGAGCAGCTGTTCGAGGGCGATGCGAAACGCGGGAGAGGGCTGCTTGGGGGCCTCTTCCCCCTCCGCCAGCTCGGCGACGGCAGCCTCGGGGTCGGCGAAGAAGCCAAAGCCCTTGCCTCCCTTGCCGTTATAGATGCGATGCAGTTCCGCCATCAGTCCCTGTACCGCCTCGTCGGGAGGCAGGGTCTGGCTGCGGGTATCGGCGTGTGGTTGACCATCGCCGCCCTGGCGCAGGGAGTGAAGTATGATCTTGTCGATATCGAGACTCATGTCACAAAGCCATAGTGTTAGCCGAAAGGGTGAAGTATTATAAGGCGCTTTGAACCGAGATGAACTGAAGATTATGCCCATCGTATCAAAGTACAATAACGAGCAGTTTGACGCCCTGATGAACGACCTGATCACCGCCCTGGAGAAGCACAAGGCGCCGGTAGATCTCAGTCTGATGGTGCTCGGCAACCTGACTACCAATATCATCAACGGTATGGCTCCGGCCCAGCGTCAGGCCATCACCGAAAAGTTTGTCCAGGCCCTGACCGCATCGGTCGATAACCGCCACGACACGCACTGAGTCCCCGACTCTGTTGATTTGACGTTTCTCAACGCAGATGGATCACTATGGTCGAAACCGGTAACCCCTATCGTGATAATGTCTCTCGCCTGATCACCTGGGGGCATTGGTTCTCCTTCTTCAACATCATTCTCGCCATGCTGATTGCCACCCGTTATCTGGGTGCCATCAGCTGGCCGTCGACCACCCTTGGCGTGGTCTACCTCGTTGTAAGCTGGATTGGCCACTTCTCGTTCTTAAGTTTCGTCACCTATCTGCTGACGATCTTCCCTTTGAGCTTCGTGTTGCCCAAAGAGAAGCCCCTGCGCTTCATCTCCGCCGTCGTGGCGACGCTGGCGCTGGTGCTTTTGCTGATCGACACCCAGGTATTCCGGCTCTTCAAGTTCCACCTAAATGCCCAGGTGTGGCAGTTGCTGCTGGATCAGGCCCAGACCGAGGAGGGCTCGATCTGGAGCATCATCTTCGTCGCCGTGCCGACCATCTTCCTGTTGCAACTGCTGCTGTCGGCCTATGTCTGGCGCAAGATTAACAAGCGCAAGCGCCGTCAGTACGGCAATCAGGTAGGGCTGGCGCTGCTGGTCTGCTTTATCCTGACCCACGTGGTCAACAGCTGGGCGGATGCCACCCTGTATCAGCCCATTACCATGCAGCGTGCCAACTTCCCCCTCTCCTACCCCATGACGGCCCGCTCCTTCCTGGCCAAACATGGCTGGCTGGATCTGGATCAGTACGAGAAGCAGGCGGCCAGCCAGAGCGATGACAGTGACAGCCGGATCCGCTATCCGCTGCGGCCACTCAACGTCAATGCGCCCCTCACCCACAGCAACCTGCTGATTGTGGTGGTCGATTCGCTGCGCTTTGACATGCTCAACAACATCAACATGCCCAATCTGCAGCGCTATGCGGATCAGCATCTCAGCTTCCGCAATCACCTTAGCGGCGGCAACGATGACCTGATGGGGATGTTCAGCCTCTTTTATGGCCTGCCCGGTCACTACTACAAAGAGATCAGCAGCGACAAACGCCCGCCGGTGCTGTTTGACGAACTGCTGCGCCAGGATTACCAGTTCGGCCTGTTCGGGGCGATAGAAGATGGCCAGAAGTATCGCAAGAGCATCCTCGCAGGTCTGCGCAAACAGGTGTTTGTCTCCGAGCAGACCAACGATGGCAAGCTGCTGACCGACTGGCAGCAGTGGCTGGAGAAGCGCACGCCGGAGCGCCCCTGGTTCTCGCTGGTCTATCTCTCAAGTCCTGGCGACTACCAGCTGCCCGCAACCATGAAGGGTCCTTTCCAGCCGGAGCTGACCAACTTCAATCCGGCCACCGCCTATCGGGCGGAAAACCTGGTGAAGCTGGAGAATCGCTACAAGAACTCGGTCTTCTATACCGACCAGTTGCTGGAAGAGATGCTGACCAAGCTGCAGCTGCAGGGCATGGACAGCAATACAGTGGTGGTCATCACCTCCAACCATGGTCAGGAGTTCAACGACACCCAGAACAACAGCTGGGGCGCTGGCAGCAACTACTCCCTCTATCAGGTGCAGGTGCCCATGGTGGTGGCCTGGCCTGGCCGAAACAGCCAGGTGATCGAGCAGCCGAGCAGCCATTTCGACCTGGCGCCAACCCTGATGCAGGGGATGCTGGGGGTGCGCAACCCGCCGCGTGATTACAGCATTGGTCGCTCGCTGTTCGACTTCAGCCCGCGCAACTGGCTGTTGGCCGGGGATCAGAACGACTTTGCCATCTACCAGAGCGGAACCATCACCCACTTCAACAAACAGGGTGACTTCGAGCTGCTGGATCGCAACAGCTATCAACCCATCAAGCGGGCCACCCCCGACATGGGCGCCATGATCCAGGTAATGAACGAGCTCAACCGCTTCTACCGTCACCCCTGACAGGCATCTATCTCAAACAAAACGCCCCCGCATTCGGGGGCGTTTTTTATGGAGTTACGCCAAGCAATTGTTGGTGTGGATTATTGAACCGGCCCGGTCGACCATGCCTGCGGCAATTTGTAGCCGGCAAACCGCTTGGCGGCATATGCCTTGAATTCCGCCGAGTTGTAGGCGGCCGCCACATCCCTGACAAATGGCTTCTCGCTGTCGACCTGCTTCACGACCACCCAGTTGATAAAATCGTAGCTGCGCTCAAGAAAGAGCCCCTGGCTAAACGGGATGCCGCTGGAGGCGGCAAAATTGCCGTTGATCACCGCAAAATCCACATCCTCCCGCGAACGGGGCAGTTGCGCCGCCTCGAGCAGTACCAGCTTGAGATTGTGCGGGTTGCTCACCACATCAAACTCGCTCGCCTTGAGCGGGTTAATCCCCTTCTTGAGAGTGAGCCAGCCCAGATCCTGCAGCATCAACAGGGCGCGCGCCTGATTGGTGGGATCGTTGGGGATAGCCACCGAACTCCCCTCTTTCAGCTGATCGAGCGTGGCCAACTTGCCGGAATAGAGCCCCATCGGCCCGGTGGGCACCTGCACAACGGGCGTCAGTGACAAACCGCGGTCTTTGCTAAAGCTCTCGAGGTAAGGCTTGTGCTGGAAACAGTTCACATCGAGCGAGCCATCCGCCAGCGCAATATTGGGGGAAACATAGTCGGTAAATTCCACCAGCCTGACCTTGTACCCTTTGGCCTCCAGCTGCGGCTTGATGGAGTCGGTCACCATGTCGGCAAAATCCCCCACCGTAGTGCCGATCACAATCTCTTGGCGATCCAGCTCACCCGCCCGGGCAGTGCCAGCCAGAGTGCCGCTCAGCAAGAGCAATAGAGAACAAAACCAGAAGGTGCGACGCAACATACAAGACTCCCTGTCTCAAGACTCATCAAGGTGATAGCGGACTACTGATTTCAAATTGGAAATCTGGACGTCCAAATGGCTAATGAAAGACAACTTATCAGAGTCGGCTACCAATACCAAGCGACAAAAATGAGGAAGCTTATGAGCCTGGCGACGAAGAGATGGGGAATGAAGAGAACGGAGTGCAAACAAACAGCGCCAGTGTGGCTGTGCTCAGCGGGCATCAGTTAACAAAGACAGCTAACCACCTGAGCTAACAACAAAAAGATCAATAGCGAGCGCTGATAAATGCTCTCAATAAAACACACGATCAGCTCCAATGGAATATCTAACATAAAAAAGATCAGATTTCTTTGAGGCTGATCTAACTTATGCAAACAGGTTCTTTTGGCTCTTCATTATCCATGTGTAGATTCCATTCGCACCCAGGAAGGTGCTCTATAAGATGGAGTTTAAAAATAATGAAGCAAACATCGTTAGCACTGGCGATCACAGCACTGCTGTCGGCGCTGCCAGTTGCATCTGTTCAGGCAAATGAAAGTTGTGCCCCCCTGACCGGCAAGGAAGCCGGACTGGATACCGGCCGCAGCAGCAGCGAACGCTGTCTGCCCGGCATCAACCCGCTGCAGGATCAGCAGTGGTATCTGCTCAATAGTGGCCAGGATGCCTTCAGCGCCCGTGGCGGCGTGGCAGGTAACGATCTCAACCTCTGGTGGGCACATCGCACCGGCGTGCTGGGTCAGGGCGTCAATGTGGCCGTGGTGGATGATGGCTTGGCTATCGCCCACCCAGATCTGGCGGACAACGTCCGTCCGGGCTCAAAAAACGTGGTGACTGGCAGCGATGACCCGACCCCGACTGATGCGGATACGGCGCACGGCACTTCGGTCTCCGGCATCATAGCGGCGGTAGACAACGCCATCGGCACCAAGGGGATCGCCCCGCGGGCCCAGCTACAGGGGTTCAACCTGCTGGACGACAACAGCCAGCAGTTGCAGAAAGACTGGCTCTACGCCCTTGGCGACAGCGATGCCAGCCGCGATAACCGGGTGTTCAACCAGAGCTATGGCATGAGCCTGGTCGATCCCCGTCCGGCCAACGATCTGGATCAGGCCCAGCTCGACCGCCTGTTCGAACAGCAAACCCTCAAGGCGCAGAGTGCCGCCTATATCAAGGCTGCCGGCAACGGCTTCAACAAGATAGCGGCGGGCGGCTATGTGCTCAATCGCACCGGCAACGGCCCCAAATTGCCTTTTGAGAACAGCAATCTCGACCCCTCAAACAGCAACTTCTGGAACCTGGTGGTAAGCGCGCTCAACGCAGATGGTGTCAGATCCTCCTACTCCAGCGTCGGCAGCAACGTCTTCCTGAGCGCCACCGGCGGCGAGTACGGTACCGATTCCCCCGCCATGGTGACCACGGATCTGCCCGGCTGCGATATGGGCTACAACCGCACCGACGATCCCCGCACCAACCGGCTGCACGGCAACCCTCAGCTGGATGCCAGTTGCGACTACAACGGCGTCATGAACGGCACCTCCTCCGCCACCCCCAGCACCTCGGGCGCCATGGCACTGCTGATGTCAGCCTACCCGGATCTGTCAGTACGCGATTTTCGGGATCTGCTGGCGCGCAGCGCTACCCGGGTCGATGCCAAACATCAACCCGTGATGGTCAGCTACACCAGCAGTACCGGCAAGGTGCGCGACGTGAAAGGGCTGGAAGGGTGGGAGCGCAATGCCGCCGGCATGTGGTTCAGCCCGACTTACGGTTTCGGTCTGATCGACGTCAACAAGGCGCTTGAGCTGGCAGCCAATCACCAGCCCCTCCCCCCGCTGGTGCAGCTGCCGTGGCAGAAGATCAATGTCACCGGCAGTGCCGCCACTATCCCGGATGTGGGCAACAGCCCGACCAGCTCGACAACACGCATTGCCACACCGTTGACGGTCGAAGCGGTTCAGGTGATGGTGAGCCTGGATCACCAGCGTCTGCCTGATCTTCTGATCGAACTGGTCTCCCCCGCCGGCACCCGCAGCATCCTGCTGAGCCCTTTCAACAGCCTGGTTGGCCAATCTCTCGACCAGCAGCAGCTGGGCTTTGTGCGCACCAAGGGATTGCGTGACATGCGCCTGCTCTCCCACAAGTTCTACGGTGAATCGGCCGAAGGCCAGTGGCGACTGGAGGTAACCGACGTTGCCAACGGTACCCGTCAGGTCTCTCTGCTCAATCGCAAGACCAAGGAGCGCACCACCCTGACCGAGCGCAACAACCGTCAACCGGGCAAACTGATCTCATGGTCCCTGCGGGTCCTGGGTCACGATGCCAACCGCAGCTAACACGCTAGGAGTATTACCATGAACAAACCTGTTACCTTGCTTCTGGCAACTCTGCTGGCCCCCCTCTCGGGACAGCTCTGCGCCGAGGAGTCCGTCACCATGGATGGCAAGCAGTACAGCACCATAGAGGTGAACGGCCAGACCTACCTCATTCCCGACAATGGCAGCAAGAAGCGGGTCGCCCGCAGTCTGGATGACAAAGTGCCGCAGCAGAGCCTGCGTCGCGGCGACGTATTGATGCAGGGAGCCGCCAGCCCCGAGCTCACCGTCAGCGGTACCCTGCTGGTGGAAGCTGACGATACCACCGCCAAGGCACTGGCAAGCCGCCACGGCTTGAACTTCAAGCAGAGCAGCGGTGGTATCGCCCTGCTGGAGGCCAAATCGGGCACCGATCTCAACGCCATCGCCACCAAGCTCCAGAGCGAGGGGGTGAAGGTACAGATCGAGCTGTCGGGGGCCGAGCGGCAACCAAAATAAGTCTCGTCAGCGGGATAACAAAGGGGGCCATCATGGCCCCCTTTCTATTCTGCTTGCCAAGACAGCAGCTTACTTGCGGCCATGCTTCTCCGCCAGATAGAGCCAGGTGTCGACCACGGTATCCGGGTTGAGCGACACCGAGTCGATCCCCTGCTCCACCAGCCAGGCGGCGAAGTCCGGATGATCAGACGGGCCCTGGCCACAGATCCCCACGTACTTGCCCGCCTTGCGGGCGGCAGCAATGGCCATTGCCAGCAGCGCCTTGACCGCCTCGTTGCGCTCGTCGAACAGGTGGGCGATAAGCCCCGAGTCCCTATCAAGTCCAAGCGTGAGCTGGGTCATGTCGTTGGAGCCGATGGAGAAGCCGTCCACATGCTCGAGGAACTTGTCTGCCAGCAGGGCGTTGCTCGGGATCTCGCACATCATGATCACCTTGAGCCCCCGCTCGCCACGGCGCAGACCGTTCTCGGCCAGGATGTCGATCACCTGCTCCGCCTCGCCCACGGTGCGCACGAAGGGGATCATCACCTCGACGTTGGTTAGCCCCATCACATCGCGCACCCGCTTGATCGCCTCGCACTCGAGGGCAAAACAGGGGCGGAAGCTGTCGGCGATGTAGCGCGACGCACCGCGGAAACCGATCATCGGGTTCTCTTCGTGAGGCTCGTAGTCACGGCCCCCCACCAGGTTGGCGTACTCGTTGGACTTGAAGTCCGACATCCGCACGATCACCCGCTCCGGCCAGAAGGCGGCGGCCAGGGTGGCGATGCCCTCGGTCAGCTTGGCGACGTAGAACTCACGCGGGCTCTCGTAACCGGCGATCATCTTGCCGATAGTGGCCTTGAGTTCGGGGCTCTGGCTGTCGAACTCCAGCAGCGCCTTGGGGTGCACCCCGATCATCCGGTTGATGATGAACTCGAGACGGGCCAGACCGACACCGGCGTTTGGCAGCTGGGCGAAGTCGAACGCCCTGTCCGGGTTGCCGACGTTCATCATGATCTTGATGGGCAGACGCGGCATGTTGCCCACCTCGGTGACCGCCACGTCGAAGTCGAGTTCGCCGTCATAGATAAAACCGGTATCCCCTTCCGCGCAGGAGACGGTAATGAGCTGGCCCGGTTCGATGCGCTTGGTGGCATCACCGCAACCCACTACCGCCGGAATGCCCAGTTCGCGGGCGATGATGGCGGCGTGACAGGTACGGCCGCCCCGGTTGGTGACGATGGCGGAGGCCCGCTTCATGATGGGCTCCCAGTCCGGGTCGGTCATGTCGGTGACCAGCACATCGCCGGGCTGTACTTCGTCCATCTGACTGATGGAGGAGATGACCCGCGCCGGGCCCGCGCCAATCTTGTGACCGATGGCCCGCCCCTCGATCAGCACCTTGCCCGCTTGCTTGAGGGCGAAGCGCTCGAGGGTGTTGGCCTCCTGGCGGCTGCGTACGGTTTCCGGACGTGCCTGCACGATGTAGAGCTTGCCATCCTGCCCATCTTTGGCCCACTCGATGTCCATCGGGCGGCCGTAGTGCTGCTCGATGATAAGGGCCTGTTTCGCCAGCTCCATCACCTCGGCATCCGTGATGCAGAAGCGGCCGCGCTCGGCTTCATTGGTGTCGACAATCTGCACCTGACGGCCATGGCTGGCATCGCCGGAATAGGTCATCTTGATAAGCTTGGAGCCGAGGGTCTTGCGCACCACCGCCGGGCGTCCCCCCTTGAGGGTCGGCTTGTGCACGTAGAACTCGTCCGGGTTGACCGCCCCCTGCACCACCATCTCGCCAAGACCGTGGGCCCCGGTGATAAAGACCACGTCGTTGAAACCCGACTCGGTATCCAGAGTGAACATGACGCCGGAGGCGGCAAGATCCGAGCGCACCATCCGCTGCACCCCGGCCGACAGGGCGACGCCCTTGTGGTCATAACCCTGATGCACCCGATAGGAGATGGCGCGATCGTTGAACAGTGAGGCAAAGACATGCTTGATGGCTACCATGACCGCATCGATGCCGCGCACGTTGAGGAAGGTCTCCTGCTGGCCGGCAAAGGAGGCGTCCGGCATATCCTCAGCGGTGGCAGAGGAGCGCACCGCAAAAGAGGCATCCAAACCTGCACTCAGTCTGGCGTAAGCCTCGCGGATCGCTTTCTCCAGCGCGCTCTGGAACGGGGCTTCGATCACCCAGTCACGGATCTGCTGACCGGCCCGATTGAGGGCGGCAATGTCATCCACATCCAGATTGTCGAGCAGATGGTGGATCTTGCCGTTGAGGCCGCTTGACTCCAGAAACTCGTTAAACGCAAAGGCGGTGGTGGCAAAGCCCCTCGGCACCGATACACCGGCGCCAGAGAGGTTGCTGATCATCTCGCCAAGGGATGCGTTCTTGCCGCCAACTCGTTCTACGTCCTGCATTCCGAGTTGCTCGTACCAGAGTACGTACTGTTGCACTTGCATGTCTCCAGGTTGGTGGGCAAGGTGCCATGGCACCTTTTTTGTGCCCGATTTTTATAGGTGAGTAAGGTGCGTTATTGTCTCTTTCTTCTATTGCCAACGACCATGAAAACGTTTTCTACTTATTGTCAAAAAAATCCCCGAGCAAGATAGGGGATGGTCGAATGACCCGAACATTCTACAATGCCGACACAAAAAGATAACGACTCAGGTTTGCTAGCCACTTCACAACTTGGGCATGGCAGATCGGTTGACAACAGGGGGATGGTTTCGACAGATACTTCCTGGCCAGCCCCTTGGTCGATGTAACAGGAGCTCTACGTGCACACCGTATTTTATGTTTCCGATGGCACCGCCATCACCGCCGAAGTGTTCGGCCACGCGGTACTGAGCCAGTTTCCACTGGCCTTCGAGCAGATCACCATCCCCTTCGTGGAGAGTCGTGAAAAGGCACGTCAGGTGCGGATGCGGATCGATGAACAGTTTCGCCAGACCGGGGTGCGCCCCATCCTGTTTCACACCATCATCGATCCCCAGGTGCGCGAGGAGGTGCTGAAAGCCGAAGCGAGCAGTCACGACTTTCTCAACACCTTCGTCAGCCCGCTGGAGCAGGAGCTGGGGGTGAAGGCCGAGCCCCGCCCCCATCGCACCCACGGCATGGAGAACCGCAAGCTCTATGACGACCGCATCGAAGCGGTCAACTTCGCGCTGGCCAACGACGATGGCATCACCACCAAAGAGTACGACGAAGCGGACATCATCCTGATCGGGGTCTCCCGCTGCGGCAAAACCCCCACCAGCCTCTATCTGGCGCTGCAGTTCGGTATTCGCGCCGCCAACTACCCCTTTATCGAGCAGGACATGGGTGGGCTGGAGCTGCCGACGCCCCTCAAGGCCAACCGTCACAAACTGTTTGGCCTCACCATAGCGCCACAGCGGCTGCACGAGATCCGCAACCAGCGCCGCGCCAATAGTCGCTACGCCTCGCTGGAGCAGTGCGAGCAGGAGTTGGCCAGCGTGGAGCGGCTGTTTCGTCAGGAGGCGATCCGCTTTCTCGATACCAGCTCCCACTCGGTAGAGGAGATCAGCGCCAAAATCCTCGAGGCAACCGGTCTGCGTCGCCAGCTCTGTTAAGCCAGCTTGACAGCAGATAAACCAAGCCAGATGCAAAGAGGGGAGAAGCCATCAAGCTTCTCCCCCTCTTTTTCTGGTTATTCCCCCATGGCCACCGTGATGAAAAGCCGCCCGGGATTGCCTAGCGATTGAGTTCGGGATTGTTCAGCAAACGGGCATAAAAGGGCAGCAGGCCGTGGCGCCTGCGGATCCGCTCGGCCAGCAAACAACCCGCCAACGCCCCCACCACACCTCCGGCCAGCAGAAGCAACGGCCAGTGGTGCAACAACCCCTCATCACCCAGTACAAACCAGCCCCCCATCATGGCCGTCATCGCGACCAGCAGCAGCGGACTGGCGGCAATCAGCAGCCAGATCGTTACCAGCAATCCGCTGGCAACCCAGCGCTGCAGCAGTGTTACCTCGTCACGAGTATGCCGCAGCTCACCCTGTTGCCTCTCCATCATCAGCCCTCTCCTCCCGGTCAAACACCCAGAAATCAAAACAACTCAACAAATGTCAACAAAACACAATTCGATTGATTGAATTTCAAGCAAAACCTATCTCATAACCTGAAAATCTAATGAAAAAGCTGGTTTATGACCAAAACACCACCACCCAGCGCGGAAAACAGGTGCATTTATGGCGAATTATCACTATTCTGCCTCCGTTGCCAGTCCAGATTAAAAATTGAAAACGACATGGCGTAACGAAATAAATACGGATTTCGTCAGGTTTTGGCTACGCATCGCGATGCTGCTCAGGAAGAGCCCAACACCGGCAAGAGACAACAGAGATAGGTAAAGGACAGATCCATGGATTTGAAACAAGACGGTGAAGAGCTGAAACGCGGCCTCAAAAACCGCCACATTCAGTTAATTGCGTTGGGCGGTGCCATCGGTACCGGCCTCTTTCTGGGGATTGCCCAGACCATCAAGATGGCAGGCCCCTCCGTACTGCTGGGTTATGCCATCGGCGGCTTTATCGCCTTCCTGATCATGCGCCAGCTCGGTGAAATGGTGGTGGAAGAGCCGGTAGCCGGCTCCTTCAGCCACTTTGCCTACAAATACTGGGGTGAGTTTGCCGGTTTCGCGTCCGGCTGGAACTACTGGGTGCTCTACGTGCTGGTGAGCATGGCCGAGCTGACTGCGGTGGGTATCTACGTCCAATACTGGTGGCCCGAGATCCCGACCTGGATGTCGGCAGCCTTCTTCTTCGTGCTGATCAACACCATCAACCTCTCCAACGTCAAAGCGTTTGGCGAGATGGAGTTCTGGTTCGCCATCATCAAGGTGGTCGCCATCATCGGCATGATCGGCTTTGGCGGCTATCTGCTCATCTCCGGTGCCGGCGGCCCCGAGGCGAGCGTGACCAATCTGTGGGCTCAGGGCGGCTTTTTCCCGAACGGCATCAGCGGTCTGGTGATGGCGATGGCGGTGATCATGTTCTCCTTCGGTGGTCTGGAGCTGGTCGGTATTACCGCAGCCGAAGCTGACAACCCCGAGAAGAGCATCCCCAAGGCCACCAATCAGGTGATCTACCGGATCCTGATCTTCTACATCGGCGCCCTGGCCATCCTGATGTCCCTCTACCCCTGGGGTAAAGTGGTCGAAGGCGGCAGCCCGTTCGTGATGATCTTCCACGCACTGGACAGCGATCTGGTCGCCACCGTGCTCAACATCGTGGTGCTGACAGCGGCGCTGTCGGTCTACAACAGCTGCGTCTACTGCAACAGCCGCATGCTGTTCGGTCTGGCCAAACAGGGCAACGGCCCGAAAGTGCTGCTCAAGACCAACAAGAGCGGTGTACCGCTGGTTGCCCTCTCGGTCTCTGCCATCGCCACCCTGCTCTGCGTACTCATCAACTACCTGATGCCGGGCAAGGCCTTCGGTCTGCTGATGGCGCTGGTGGTCTCCGCACTGGTGATCAACTGGGCGATGATCAGCCTCGCGCATCTGAAGTTCCGCAAGGCCAAGGTCGCGGAAGGTGTCCAGCCCAAGTTCAAGGCGTTCTGGTATCCCTTCGGCAACTACCTCTGCCTCGCGTTCATGGCCGGTATTCTGGTGATCATGTACATGACCCCCGATTTCCGCATCTCGGTCGAACTGATCCCGGCCTGGCTGGTCGTGCTGGGCATCGGCTTCGTCATCAAGCGCAAGGGACAGGCCCAGACCAAGGCAGCCGTCAATCTGGGTTGATAACCTGGCTTCTCAATAGCAAAAACGCCGATCATCTGATCGGCGTTTTTTATGCAAGCGAATCGCTCACTGTTCACCAACCGGTGCCTTGGCGGATAACGGCTCTGTACGGGTAGGACTGTTGACGCAGCACTCCTCCTGAAAAAAGGCGATGATCTCTTCCAGTACCGCATATTGGGAGACGCAAAGCAGGGTGCGGCTCTCGCGGTTCTGCTTCACCAGCCCGACCGAGACCAGTGCCGCAATATGATGGCTGAGGGTTGATCCCGGGATCTCCAGCTGCTTTTGCAGCTCACCCACCGGCAACCCCTGCTCCCCCGCCTTGACCAGATGCTTGAAGATAAACAGACGGGTTGGATGACCCAGCTCCTTCAACGCCTTGGCAACCTCTTCCAGCTCCATTCTCATTCCCCTGCGACGCGGTAATATTTCGATAATACCAGAAATATCTTGACCATCACATCATTTCGAATATTTTAGAAATATAGTTTTCACCAAGAGAGTATGATGATGAACCACTGGTTACCGATGCTGACTGATGCATCCCATATGTTTTTATTCCTGGCTTTTGAGCTTTCCATCCTGTTTCTGGTCATCAGTGCAGGGGTCAGCTTGCTACGGCAAAAGATCCCCGATGAAAAGATCCAGCGCCTGCTGGGGGCACGTAAAGGCAGAGGCTACTTGCTCTCTGCGTTGCTCGGTGCCATCACCCCTTTTTGCAGCTGCTCCACCATCCCCATGCTGAGAGGATTGCTCTCCGCCAAAGCCGGCTTTGGCCCGACCATCACCTTTCTTTTCATCTCCCCGCTCTTGAATCCCATCATCGTCGGCCTGATGTGGGCCACATTCGGCTGGAAAGTGACACTGCTCTACGCAGTGATTTCCGCCAGCGTCTCCATGCTGGCCAGCCTGCTGCTCGACAAGATGGGGTTCGAACGGCATGTCATTGATGCCAAAGAGGCAATCTCCGGTAGTTGCACCACCGGTTGCAAACCCGGCCCCAAGAGATCCTCTCCGGCGCAAACCGCCTGCTGCACAACCAACGCAAGTCCCATCAAGGCCATACGGTCGATGGCAAGCGCCACCTGCTGTAGTACCTCAGCCCTGAGTGCAGAGGTCCCCACCCTCTCGTGCTGCCCGGATACAGCTACGCCCCCGGTTGCTACAGAAATGCTGCCTGCCCAGTTGCGCAAGGCAGGTTCCGATGCCTGGCAGCAATTTCGCGATGTACTGCCCTTCCTGCTGCTTGGCGTACTCATCGGCTCTTTCATCTATGGCTTTATTCCAGCCGAGTGGATCGCCGCCCATGCCGGCGCCGACAACCCGCTGGCCATCCCCTTCAGCGCCATCGTCGGGATCCCGCTCTATATTCGTGCCGAGGCAGTCATTCCTCTCGCCTCGGTCCTGCTGGGCAAAGGGATGGGTATGGGCGCCGTGATGGCCCTTATCATCGGCAGCGCCGGTGCCAGCCTGACTGAAGTGATCTTGCTCAGATCGATGTTCAAAGCCCCCATGATAGTGGCCTTTCTGACCGTGATCCTCGGCATGGCTGTCCTGATGGGCTACCTCACGCAGTTGCTGTTCTAACAACCATCCCCCCAGATATGAAAAACGCCGATCGGATGATCGGCGTCTTATTTATCACGGACAAAAATCCGTGGCTTACCGTTACAGATGTTGCTGGATGATGGGATACAACTCCTCAACTTTGCGGGCAATATGATCGGGCTTGTGCTCCCACAGCTCCGGAGTTGAGTGGCTATAGGCGACAGCAACAGAGATAACCCGTGCGGTGTCGCCAAGCTCGGCTTGCAGATTGCGAGCAAACTGCACATCCGCCTCATGATCGCCGATATAGAGCAGTGATGCGCTCTGTATAGTCCCCAAAATAGACTCCAGGCATTTGATGCCACCCAAGGGGTGCGGCTTTTGCTGCTGCGCGGGGACATCATCGTAACCCACCACAGCCTTGAACTGTCCGTTCACGCCATGCTGCTCCAGCACCCGGCGGATATTTTTCTGGGAATTTTGCGAACAGATCCCGTGAGGAACCTCAGAAAAGTGGCCTATCACAGCCTCCAGCCCGGCAAAGAAATGCACTTCTGTTTGGTTAATCTCCTGATGCTTTGCCCAGAGCGAACCGGCCTGCAGCATCTCGGTCTGTGACAGACCGTAGAAGTCGACATAGAGGGCCTGCCAATTTTTGGCAGCATGGTTGGCATAGTGATAGTCGGCTTCACTGCGCAAATAGCGGGGTAGATTGTCGCCGGTCAGATGAGGCGCCACCTCGGCCAGAATATTTTTGGTGATGTCGATATTCTTGGGCACCGAATTGACCAGGGTGCCATCGTAATCCCACAAAATTGCGTCCAACTTCATTCTTAGCCCTTTTACAGCGTTACATCACATGATGCCATGTTACTTGGCCAGAGCGTTCACGCCAAACCATGGCGCCAATAACAGGGGAGCAAGTGCTGCTGCAGTAGCACAATTTTTTAATGTGTAAAGACACAATAATGAGGCTCTCTGTCATACTCAGATGAAGCATTCCGTTACTCAACACCGGAGCCTGATCATGGCCAGCAGCGCGCTTCACACCATAGATACCGAAGTAGAGTTGACCGACAACATCCAGCTGGTATCGACCACGGACCTCAAAGGGGACATCACCTACGCCAACCCGGCGTTTTGCCAGGTGGCAGGGTACCGCCTCGAAGAGATGATCGGCCAGCACCACAATCTGGTCCGCCACCCGGACATGCCCAAAGCGGCATTTGCCGATCTCTGGGCCCATCTGCAGGCTGGGAAACCATGGCGCGGGCTGGTCAAGAATCGCTGCAAGGATGGCCGTTACTACTGGGTTGACGCCTATGTCACCCCTATCTATGAGGGGGGCCAGATCTCGGGTTACCAGTCGGTTCGCTGTCGTCCCGCCCCGGAACACAAGGCTCGGGCCGATAAAATGTACAAGGTACTCAGGGCTCGCGAAAGCGGCTCCGCCATCCGTTTTGGCCAGAACCTGCTGACGCCGACCATGTTCAGCATTCCGCTGCTTCTGGTTTGCGCCGCCATGGCTCTCTGGCTACTCCCCCCCATCCAGGCCTTGCTGGTCATCGCTCCTCTGCTGGCCGTGCTCTGGCTAAACCGCCACCCGCTCTTTCTGACACCAAGATACCTGCAGCGGCTCGAGCAGGATTACGACAGCATCAGCCGTCTCATCTTCTCGGGTGATGCCCCCCATAGCATCGCCGATTTCCATATCAAACTCGGGCAAGCTAGGATCCGTACCGTGCTCGGCCGGGTTGACGATGCAACGGGCTCGCTCAACAGCATGGCCAACGATCTGCAAGGTTCAGCCTCGCTGGCCAGTAAAGATATCTCCTCGCAGGATACGCAGATCCAGCAGATAGCCACCGCCGTCACCCAGATGGCTTCGGCCGCCGAGGAGATCAACCGCAATATTCAGGACAGCAACCACCAGATCGAAGAGGCCCGCAGCCACTGCATCACCACCAGCACCCAGCTTTCGGAAGCGGGAGAAGAGATGTCGGCGCTGGCCACCCAAGCGGAGCAGGCATTCCAGTCAGCCGTCGAGCTGGCCAGCGAATCGGAGCGGATCGGCAGCATCATGACTGAAATTCGCGGCATTGCGGATCAGACCAACCTGCTGGCACTCAATGCATCCATCGAAGCGGCACGAGCGGGCGAACAGGGGCGCGGTTTTGCCGTAGTCGCCGATGAGGTGCGCAACCTGTCTACCCGTACCCACAAGGCTACCGAGCAGATCCAGAGCAGCATCGGCCACATCCAGCACACGCTGGGGGGATGGAAAGAGATGATGCACCTCAATGTGACTCGTACCAACGCCTGTCTTGCCACCACCCGGGCAAGTACCGGCAACCTGAATCAGGTCGTGGTCGAGATCGACAAGGTCTCGGATTTTTCCAACCAGATTTCCGCCGCGGCCACCCAACAGCAAGCTGTCATCGAAGAGATCAGCCGCAATATCAACCTGATCTCCTCGCTCTCCCACGATAACAGCCTCAAGATCGACAAGGTGAGCGAGACCAGCGCCAGCCTGCTGAACAAGGCAAGCCAGCTCAAAGATTTGAGTCGCACTTTCGGCTAGCGGCCAACCTTCCCATAGCAAACAGGGCCACCCGTTTGGGTGGCCCTGTTGTTTATTGGTTTACTCCAAACACGCCCTTACTTGGCGTAATCCTCGGTCGGGATACAGGCGCAGAACAGGTTGCGATCGCCGTAGACGTCGTCGATGCGGTTGACCGACGGCCACAGTTTGCTAGCGCGCACGGCCTCGGACGGGAAGACCGCCTCGGCGCGGCTGTAGCCACGATTCCACTCTGCATCCATCACATCATCCTGGGTGTGCGGTGCATTGACCAGCGGGTTGTCGGTGAGACTCCACTGCCCCTCCTGCACCTTGGCAATCTCGGCGCGGATGGACGTCATCGCCTCGACGAAGCGGTCCAGCTCGCGCTTGGATTCCGACTCGGTCGGTTCGACCATCAGGGTGCCCGCTACCGGGAAGCTCATGGTCGGCGCGTGGAAGCCGTAGTCCATCAGCCGCTTGGCTACGTCCATCTCGCTGATGCCGGAAGCCTCCTTGAGCGGGCGGATATCCAGGATGCACTCGTGAGCCACCCGGCCGTTGCGTCCGGAATAGAGCACCGGGAAGGATTCACCCAGCTTCTTGGCCAGATAGTTGGCGTTGAGGATGGCCACCTGAGTGGATCTCTTCAGTCCTTCGTCACCCAGCATGGCGATGTACATCCAGCTGATGGGCAGGATGCTGGCCGAACCGAACGGTGCAGCCGACACGGCGCCGTTGTTGCGGCTCTCCTTGTCGGTCTTGACTACGGCGTGACCGGCCACGAACGGTGCCAGATGTTTCTTCACGCCGATGGGGCCCATGCCCGGGCCGCCACCGCCATGAGGAATGGCGAAGGTCTTGTGCAGGTTGAGGTGAGAGACGTCCGCCCCGATAAAGCCCGGCGCCGTCAGCCCGACTTGCGCGTTCATGTTGGCGCCGTCCAGATAGACCTGACCACCGTGCTGGTGAACGATGTCGCACACCTCCTTGATGGTCTCCTCATACACCCCGTGGGTAGAGGGGTAGGTCACCATCAGGCAGGAGAGTTGATCCCCCGCCTCGGCCGCCTTGGCGCGCAGGTCGTCGAGATCCACGTTGCCCGACTTGTCACAGGCGGTGACGATCACCTTGAGCCCCGCCATCTGGGCAGAGGCCGGGTTGGTACCGTGGGCAGAAGCCGGAATGAGGCAGATGTCGCGATGCCCCTCGCCGCGGGATTCGTGGTACTTCTTGATGGCCAAGAGACCAGCGTACTCACCCTGCGCCCCGGAGTTGGGCTGCATGCAGACCGCATCGTAACCGGTCACCTTCACCAGCCAGTTTTCGAGGTCGGCCAGCAACAGCTGATAGCCCTTGGCCTGCGCCAGCGGGGCGAACGGGTGCAGCTTGCCGAACTCGGGCCAGGTCACCGGGATCATCTCGGCGGTGGCGTTGAGTTTCATGGTGCAGGAACCCAAGGAGATCATGGCGTAGTTGAGCGCCAGATCCTTGGCTTCGAGACGGTGGATATAACGCAGCATCTCGGTTTCGGAGTGGTACTTGTTGAACACCTCGTGGGTCAGCACGGCATCGGTGCGCAGCAGATCCTGCGGGATGGCGTGATGGGCCTGCGCCGCCTGGTCGAGGGCCTCGATATCCAAGCCGTGGCCTTGACCGAGGAACAGATCGAACAGCTCGGCCACATCAGCGCGGGTGGTGGTTTCAGAGAGTGACACCCCTACCGCACCGTCGAGATCCGCACGCAGGTTGATGCCCAGCCCCTCGGCCTTGGCGATCAGCTCAGATTTGCCAGCGGTCAGCACAGTGATCGTATCAAACCAGCTGGCATGCTTGAGGGCCACGCCCTTGGCCTTGAGGCCGAGCGCCAGAATGGTGGTGAGACGGTGCACGCGGGAGGCGATGGTTTTCAGCCCCACCGGGCCGTGGTAGACGGCGTAGAAGCTCGCCATGTTGGCCAGCAACACCTGTGCGGTACAGATGTTGGAGTTGGCCTTCTCGCGGCGGATATGCTGCTCGCGGGTCTGCATCGCCATACGCAGCGCGGCCTTGCCGCGGGCATCCTTGGAGACACCGATAATGCGACCCGGCATGGAACGTTTGTAGGCATCTCGGGTGGCGAAGAAGGCGGCATGTGGGCCACCGTAGCCCATGGGCACACCAAAGCGCTGGGCGGAGCCCAACACCACGTCGGCGCCCAGCTCACCCGGGGATTTGAGCAGCAGCAGGGAGAGCAAGTCGGCGCTGACGCAGGCCAGCCCTTTCTGGGCCTGTACGGCGGCAATCAGGGCGCGCAGATCTTTCACCTCACCGGTGGTGGTGGGGTATTGGAACAGGGCACCAAACACCCCTTCGCTCACTGCATCGCTCGCGGCGCCGACCGCCACGTCGAAACCGAAGTGAACCGCACGCTCCTTGACCACATCGATCACCTGCGGGTGCACATCATCGGCCACGAAGAAGAGGTTGGATTTGGACTTGGCCATCCGCTTGGCCAACGCCATCGCCTCGGCGGCGGCGGTCGCTTCATCCAGCAGGGAGGCACTCGCCAGATCCATGCCGGTGAGATCCAGCGTCAGCTGCTGGAAGTTGAGCAGGGCTTCGAGACGGCCCTGCGCCAGCTCGGGCTGGTACGGGGTGTAGGCGGTATACCAGCCCGGGTTTTCCAGCACGTTGCGCAAAATGACGTGGGGCACATGGGTATCGTGATAACCCATGCCGATATAGCTCTTGGCAATCTTGTTCTGGGTGGCATAGCCCCTGAGCTTGGCCAGCGCCTCCACTTCGGTCATGCCGGCACCGATGCCGAGCGGGCCCGGCAGGCGAATGGCGGCGGGCACGGTCTGGGCAATCAGATCGTCCAGACTCTCGGCCCCGACGGTCGCCAGCAGCTGGCGCAGCTCTTCCTCGCCCGGGCCGATATGGCGGCGGACAAAATCGTGTTTTTGTTCGAGTTCAAACAGTGACTGGGTCATTTCCCTGATTCCTGATAAATAGGTCCTGCTAATAAATCCTGTATAGACAGTGCTGATAGCCAGCCGTGCCGGCTTCACTCATGTTCGCTATGCCGCTGTCAGAACAAAGCGGCACCGGATGCTCGCGGGCATCCCGGGGGTCACCCTGTAAACAGACCTCAAGCCGAGCCTGAGGATCGAATATGGGCCACTTCACCCGCCTGCAGACCCGGGGCCTGCAGCCATACAAATGGGCCCCGCACTCGCAGGGCCCAACGGCATTACTCTTCGTCTACCACGTTCTGGTAGCCTTCGGCATCCAGCAGGTTGGCCAGCTCGCCTGCGTCGTCCAGCTTGATGCGATAGAGCCAGCCCGCGCCGTAGGGGTCGGAGTTGACCAGCTCGGGGCTCCCCTCCAGCTCTTCGTTGACGGCAATGATCTCGCCGCTCACCGGGCTGTAGATGTCGGAGGCAGCCTTGACCGACTCGGCCACGGCGCAGTCGTCACCGGCGCTCACCTGCTTGCCCACTTCCGGCAGCTCGACAAACACCATGTCACCCAGCAGCTCCTGGGCGTGCTCGGTGATGCCGACCACGGCCTCACCGTTGCCTTCGACACGGATCCACTCGTGGGAAGTGGCATATTTCAGTTCGCTCGGGATATGGCTCATCTCTGTTTCCTTTGATCTTTGAGTCGGGTTGAAACGCTCATTGCTAAATCGGGCAGGCGGACGCCTGCCCGCCTGCAAATGTAAGGGGGTTATGCCAGCTTCTGGCCGTTGCGCACGAAAGCAGGCTTGGTGACCTTCACGGTGATCAGCTTTTTGCGGATCTCCACCTCGGCCTGCTCGCCGATATCGCGGGGCACCCGCGCCAGCGCGATGCTGTAGCCGAGGGTGGGCGAGAAGGAGCCGGAGGTGATCACACCTTCCCGCTTCTCACCGTTTGCCGCGGTGAAGGTGACCGGCATGCCGGCACGCAGCACCCCTTTCTCCTCCATCACCAGCCCCACCAGCTTGGGCTGGTTGCCCGCCGCTTTCTGCGCTTCCAGCGCAGCGCGGCCGATAAAGTTGCGATCGCTCGGCTCCCAGGCGATGGTCCAGGCCATGTTGGCGGCCAGCGGAGAAATTGACTCGTCCATATCCTGACCATAGAGGTTCATGCCCGCTTCGAGGCGCAGGGTATCGCGGGCACCGAGACCACAGGGGGCGACGCCGTTATCCAGAAGAGCCTGCCACAGCTCGCAGGCTTTCTCTTGCGGCACCACGATTTCATAACCATCCTCACCGGTGTAACCGGTGGTGGCGATAAAGAGATCGCCAGCCTGCACGCCGAAGAAGGGTTTCATCCCCACCACGGCGGTGCGCTGGGCGGCGCTCAGCACGGTCGCTACCTTAAGCTTGGCGTTGGGCCCCTGCACCGCGATCATTGCAAGCTCGGGACGCTCGGTCACGGTGATATCAAAGTCGATGGCGTGATGGCGGATCCAGGCCAGGTCCTTCTCGCGGGTAGCAGAGTTGACTACCAGTCGGTAGAAGGTATCGGTCAGGTAATAAGTGATGAGGTCATCGATCACCCCGCCTTCCGGGTTGAGCATGCCGCTGTAGAGGGCCTTGCCGGAGACGGTGAGTTTGGCCACGTCGTTGGCCAGCAGGTGTCGCAGAAAGGCTTTGACCCGTTCGCCGGTCAAATCGACGATGGTCATGTGGGAAACATCGAACATGCCGGCATCGCTGCGCACCGCGTGGTGCTCTTCCAGCTGGGAGCCGTAGTTGATGGGCATCTCCCAACCATGGAAGTCCACCATCTTGGCGCCGGCTTCCAGGTGTTTGGGATGCAGTACTGTAGTCTGGATCATCGCATTCTTTCCTTAGCAAAAAGCCTTTTCGCTTCAGCGACAGCCCTTGCGATCCGCATCTTCACCCCGGCAGCGCTGCGCCGCAGCGGGAACACTATCGGATCACAGGGTGTGGCTCGCTCCTGCCCTTGCCAGGCAAGAGGGATTCCTTGAACGGAGCGGATTATATGACAAGCCGTCGAGCGTGCCGCTCAAAAAAAACTAATCCCCTCCCCGTAAACTGACTCAAGACACTAAGATAAATGGCGCGATAAAAATAGCCTCAAGCGGCCATAGCCGAGATTAAATTTTGATTTTTACCGTTTCGTCACAATTTGCAGAAAAACGTTTCGCCACACACCAAAATTAAAGGCTGATGCCCAAAATGGGGCATCAGCCTTGTCGGATTACTTTTGTTGCCAAAAGCGGCCAGTAATATTAGTTTTTTTCACCTTTTAGCCGGGTAGGTGCAGGCGTAACAGACGCCACAATCCCGTCAAGACGGGCCAGTGCCGGCAGTTCACCCTCCAACCCCATGGCCGCACGGATCACTCCCTCCTTGAACGGAGTCAGCAGGTTGGCCGCGCGCAATCCCACGCCCCGCACCAGCTTCTTGAGCGGGTTGGCACCGCTGAACAGCCGCTTGAGCCCCTCCATCGCCGCCAGCATGCGAGCCGCCTCGCTCTTGCGCCAACGCTCGTAGCTGCGCAGGTTGGCAAGCAGGCCGATATCTTCGCCCGTGGCATGGTTTTGCAAGATCTGCTCGGCCAGCGCGGCCGCATCCAGCAGGCCGAGGTTGACCCCCTGCCCTGCCAGCGGGTGGATGGTGTGGGCGGCATCACCCACCAGCACCAGCCGCTCGCGGGCAAAATCGCGGGCATAGCGGGCGGTGAGCGGAATCGCGCTGCGCGGCCCTTCCACCTTGCACAGACCGAGGCGGGCATCGAAGGCGGTGGTGAGCTGGCGGTTGAACTGTTCGTCATCACAGGCGCAGAGCGCCTCGGCGCGGGCCGCAGGTAGCGACCAGACGATGGAGCAGAGGTTCTCCTGCCACAGCGGCAAAAAGGCGAGCGGGCCATCCGGGGTGAAGATCTGGCGGGCCACCGCCTCATGGGGTTCGGCACAGCGTACCGTTGCTACCAGCGCGTGGTGGCCGTAATCCCAGCTGGTGAGCGGAATATCGGCCTGACGGCGCACCCAGGAGTGGGCACCATCGGCAGCCACCACCAGCTTGGCCGAGATGGCCTGACCATCTTCAAGGAGCAGCAGGGCGCCCGCCGGGCCGCTCTGCAGATTCTTGGCTCTGGCGGGGGTCAGCAGCTGGATATTGCTGGCACCTTCAATGGCTTCGAGCAGTGCCAACTGGATCACCCGGTTCTCGACAATATGGCCGAGGTTGGCCTGACGCAGGCTGGCGGCATCGAAGTCGATATGGCCGAAACTGTCCTGCTCCCACACCGCCATCTTGTCGTAGGCCTGCAGGCGGCGCGCTTCAATACCGTCCCAGGCGCCAACATGGCGCAGGATCTGCTGGCTGGCCAGGCTCAGGGCGCTGACCCGATTGTCGGCCACCTCCCCCAGCTGCGGGTCGGGCAGTTGTCCCTCCACCACCAGCACCTTGAGGGCGCTATGTTTCAAGGCCGCAGCGAGCCCCAGCCCCACCATGCCGCCACCGACAATCACCACATCCACATTTTGCATCTGCATCTGCATCATCTCATCCTTTCATGGCTGGCCATCGGCCAGCAGAGGGAGGCGCATGGCCTCCCCTCGTGCAACTGTTGAACTCTTTGCTGGGCTCTTTGTTGAACTCTTGCGATTTATTGCCGCCGATTATTGCTACAGAGATCGGCAACGAACCCCAGAGTTCGTGCAGCGAGCGGCGCCTTGAGACACGGCAGGCGCCCCATCAGGGAGAGCGCCAGATTGCGCCCGGCCACCAGCGGATCGTGGCTGTTGGAGAAGAGCTGAGCCAGCGAGGAGGTGAGCCAGACGGTCTGCTCCTGATCGCGCTGACGCAGCTGCCAGTAACCGCTCAGCACCTTGAAGCTGCCGATATCCTCGCCCTCTGCCAGCGCCTTGGCCACCGCCCCGGTAAGCAGGTCGAGATCCCGCATCCCGAGGTTGAAACCCTGCCCGGCAATGGGGTGCAGGGCATGCGCTGCATTGCCCACCAGCACGGTACGTTGGGCCAGCGGGTAGTCACAGGCGGTCAGGATCAGCGGGTAGACGTTGCGCACGCCACATCGCTCGAAGCGACCGAGCCGCCAGCCAAAGGCCTGCTGCAAGCGGCCAAGGAAGGCGGCATCATCGAGCGCCATCAGCTCATCCACCTCGTCCCGTCTGACACTCCACACCAGCGAAGAGAGGCCGTCCTGCATCGGCAGCAGCGCCAGCGGCCCGCTCTCGGTAAAACGTTCGAATGCACGGCCCGCCGGATCCTGCTGCGTTTTAACGGTGGCGATGATGGCGCTCTGCTCATAGTCGTGACGGCTCACCGGCAGCGTTAACTGCTGGCGCACGAAGGAGTTGCCCCCGTCCGCCGCCACCAGCAGTCGGGTATCAATCTGCTCACCGCTCTCGAGGGTGAGAGTCACCCCCTCCTCCCGCGGTGCTACCTCGCGCAATTTGGCCGGACAGATCACCTTGATGTGCGAAATAGCGGCCATCGCCCGCTGCAACTCACTGCCCGCCGCCGCCAACTCGATCACCTGACCGAGCGCAGGCAGCCCGTACTCCGCCGCCGAGAGGCGAGTCTGACCGCTGTGGCCGCGATCCGAGACATGGATATGGGTAATGGGGGCACAATGGGGAGCAAACAGGGGCCAGAGTCCGCGCCGCTCAAGGGCTTCGCAGGTACCGGCCGAGAGCGCAATGGCGCGCGCATCAAAACCGGGGTGAGCAGGGGTTGCGGATGGTTGCGGCTCGGGGGCACTCGCCTCCAGCAGCAGGATATCGAGGGGCGAGCCGTCCGGCTTGCGCAGGGCCGCCAGCGAGAGGGCCAGCACGGCACCACTCATTCCACCACCGACCAGCGTCACATCGACCTGTCGCACATCAGATTGGGGCATAAGCAGAGAGGGAGAAGTGAAAAACGTGGCCTCATGCTACCACAAAGGCGACCGGCGGATGTGCGCTTGAGGGCAAAAAAGCGGTTATGGCTCACAGGGTTAGCCAGAATATGGCCGACAAAAAGAGCGCCTGTTGGCGCTCTTGCAAAAGGAGGCAGGCTTGCCTACACACCCAATCAGTGCAGGGTCGGCGGCGCGCTCGGGGTATCGGGGCGCTTGCCAAACTCTTCGAAGGCCATCATCACCCCCAGCTTGACGTGTTCGTAGAGCACCAGGAAGGAGGCTTCGTTCTCGTCATCTTCCTGATCGAACTCGGCAGAGACCTGAGTGATGCTGGCGATATCCTGGATCATCTCCTGCAGCTCTTCCGACGCACGCGACAGCTCCTGCTGCACCACGCCGAAACCGGCCAGAAACGCCTGGGACCAGTCCACCAGCGCATCGATCCGCTCATCGAGGGGAGCATCATCGCTTGGCAGCAACAACTCCACCCCTTTTTGGGCCATCAGACTCTCGACCACATTGTGATAAAGATCGGTCATCACCTGGCGCACCGGGGCCGGCAGACCGAAACCGTCGTTCACCAAATCGTTGAAATGGGGGACCCAGCTCTTCTCATCCAGTGCCACACCACCACACACCAGACCGCAGATCACACCATGGGCCTCGACTGCACTGGCCATCAGCTCATGCTGCTCCATGATGTCGGCCACAGCCGCATATTTAAGGGGGTTTGTTTTGCTCATAGAGGATCCGCTCAAAGTTCAGGCAAATTTGCAGAATTAATGGTCAGGATCCTAGCATTCTCCCTCTTCCAGAGCCAGCAAGGCCTTGAAACTTATGTATCTGCGCTATATAGTCCCGCCCAGTTGTCCACGTGGATAAAGGCGGAAATCAGCTCCGCCGTATTGAGGAAGGCATGAGCACAGAGGCCGTAGAAATCGTCATTTTGGGACGTCCCTACAAGGTATCCTGTCCCCTGGGACAGCAGGATGCCCTGCGCCAGGCCGCCGACCAGCTGACCGATAAACTGATCGACCTGCGTCAACGCTCCAAAGTCTCCAGCAACGAGCAATTGGCGGTCATGGCGGCGCTTAATTTCTGCCATGAGCTCTGTCTTGAAAAAGAGAAGAACCACCAATACTCTGAGACCATGGACAAGCGGATCAAGATGCTGCAGCGCACCATCGAAGCGGCCTTGATCGAACACGGTCAATATGGCGATTCCAGCGAAGAGGGGCAGCAGCCCTAATCGCAAACTGTTTTGAAATACCCTGGGGTGTTTGTCAGCCGGTTCAAGTCCCCGAGCCGATATTCATACCAAACAGGGGTTCTGCCTTCTGGCTATTGCGCATGCTCGGCACGACCGAGAAGCCTGCGGTCAGATCCGAACCCCGCCTTGAACCGACGGTTCAAGGGCCCAAACCGGCAACGGCATCTCCGGGGTTCCAACTGCAAAAAGCCCGTCACTGATGTGACGGGCTTTTTCTTTTCCTGCCTGTCCACGCAACCAGCCAACCCCCTGCCCCGCACACCAGAAAAATGCCCCGGATGAACAGTTCATCCGGGGCATCACGGCATTCAAAGTGCAGACGGTGAGCGCAGCCAGCCGCGTTAGTCCGTTTATTTGACCAGCAACAGGTTCTCTGGCTGGCGGGAGGCGGTCACCAGCACCGGAATGGACTTGGAGGTGGGGGTAAACGAGCCGGCGCCGATACTGTCGATGGGCACCAGCGGGTTGGTCTCCGGGTAATAAGCCGCGATGTTGCCACGCGGGATCTCGTAGATCACCACTACAAAACCGGTCACGCTACGCTCGCGCCCATCGTTGCAGATGGCTGCCATGTCGACCCGCTCCCCTTCGGCAAAGCCAAGCTGACGGGCATCCGCCTCGTTCATGAACACCACGTTGCGCTGGCCCTTGATGCCGCGATAGCGGTCATCCATACCGTAGATAGTAGTGTTGTACTGATCGTGAGAGCGCAGGCTCTGCAGCAGCAGTACCGGCTGATCAACCATCTGCTCGGCATGGCGGGTACACTCTGGCAACACAGAGTGCGGCAGGGTACTGGCACGAAACTCAGCGCTGCCACTGGCGGTATTCCAGGTCAGCAGCGCCGCGGAGTTATCGAGATGAAAACCGCACGGCTGCTGGATGCGGGCATTGAAATCGGCAAAGCCGGCGATGGTCTGCTCGATGAGATCGCGAATACGAGCATAGTCATCGCGCAGAGCCAGCCAGTCGACCCGCTCGCTGCCCACGGTAGCGTGAGCCATCCGCGCCACAATATCAGTCTCGGAGAGGCAGAGGGGCGACACCGGCTCTGCTGCACCGGTCGAGGCGTGCACCATGCTGAAGGTGTCCTCCACCGTGATCTTCTGGTTGCCCGTGCTCTGGATATCGAGCTCGGTACGACCGAGACAGGGCAGGATCAGCGCCGTCTTGCCCACCTGCAAGTGGCTGCGGTTGAGCTTGGTGCTGATCTGCACGTTGAGCTCGGCCTTTTTCATCGCCCCATAGGTGAAGTCGGTATCGGGCGCCGCTGCCGCCAGGTTGCCGCCCAGGCAGATAAGCACCTTGCTCTTGCCCTGGTCCAGCGCCTTGAGCGCTTCGTACACGTTGTGGCCACGGGCCCGCGGCAGGCTCACCTGCAGGTGACGCTCGAGCCGCTCGATAAAGGCGGCGGTGGGCTTTTCGTTGATACCCATGGTGCGGTTGCCCTGCACGTTGCTGTGACCCCGTACCGGACAGAGCCCAGCCCCCGGCTTGCCAATCTGGCCGCGCATCAGGTGCAGGTTGACGATTTCACGGATGGTATCGACCGAGTGCAGATGCTGGGTCACCCCCATGGCCCAGCAGCTGATGATGCGCTGGCTGGCGGCAAAGACCCGGGCAGCCTGCACGATGTCGGCGCGGGTCAGGCCGGATTGCTGCTCGATCGCCGCCCAGTCGGTGGCACGCACCTGCGCCTCGTACTCGGCAAAGTGGCGGGTGTGGCGGGCGATAAAGTCGCGATCCACCGCCTCTGGCGCCTCTTCCAGGATGTACTTGGCCATGCCGCGGATGGCGGCCATGTCGCCACCCAGTTTCGGCGTCAGGTATTGGTGGCTGATGGTGGTGGCCGCCGGGGTCAGCAGCTCGAGCGGGCTCTGCGGGCTGGCAAAGCGCTCCAGCGCCACCTCTTTCAAGTTGTTGAAGCTGACGATCTTGCAGCCGCCGCGCGCTGCCTGACGCAGGGCATTCATCATGCGCGGGTGGTTGGTACCCGGATTCTGACCATAGACGAACACCGCATCGGCCTGGTCGAAGTCATCCAGCACCACAGTCCCCTTGCCGATGCCGACCGACTGGATCAGCGCTACCCCGCTCGCCTCGTGGCACATGTTGGAGCAGTCGGGGAAGTTGTTGGTGCCAAACAGGCGACCAAACAGCTGATAGAGGTAGGAAGCTTCGTTGCTGGCACGCCCCGAGGTGTAGAACTCCACCTCGTCCGGGCTATTCAGCCCCTTGAGAGTGCCGGCAATCAGGGTGAAGGCATCGTCCCAGCTTACCGGCTCATAGTGATCGGTCGCCGGGTTGTAGCGCATCGGCTCGGTCAGCCGCCCCTGATACTCGAGCCAGTAGTCGCTCTGGGTGGCCAGCTGGCGCACCGAATGGGCCGCGAAAAACTCGGCCCCCACCGTCTTGCCGGTAGACTCCCATGCCACCGCCTTGGCGCCGTTTTCACAAAACTGGAAGGTACCGTGGTCGTTGTCACCCCAGGCACAACCCGGGCAGTCGAAACCGTCGGTCTGGTTGACCCGCAGCAGGTTCTTGATGTTCTGACGGGTCTTCTGGCTGCGCAGCACCTGTTTCATGGTGGATTGCAGGGACGAAAAACCGCCGGCTTTGGCGGGCTTTTCAATATGACTCATGGCACTCTCCGATGGGATCCGCCGGGCGATAGCTCGAATAGCTGACCGGGGCATCAAACTTGGGAATATGAACGACGTTGAGGTTGTATTTGAGGGCAAGCCTGACCGCCAGCTGGCTGGGCGATGCCAGGCAGATAAGATGACGGGCACCAAAGCGGACGCCTTTTTGCACCAACTCGCTACCGCAGCGGCTGGTCACCACCAGGGTGTCGCACGCACTTTGCTGACGCAGCAGCAGGCCGATCAGCTTGTCGAGGGCATTGTGGCGCCCGATATCTTCCCGGCAGTGGAGGATCCGCCCCTCGGCATCCAGCGCCAGCGCTGCATGCAGGGCGCCGTGCTGCTGACCCTTGAGCTGCCACTGGGCGATCTGCGCACGCAGCCCCGCCAGCCAGGCCCCATCCAGCGGCGGCGTCAGCGGCAGCACCGACAGTGCGGGCAACGCCTGCTCTACCGCCGCTGCGCCGCAGATACCGCAGCCGGTCACCCCGGTCAGCCGGCGCTTGTGCTCGGTCAGAGCGGCCAGGGAGCGGTTGGCGATGGTCACATCCAGCACAATACCCTGTTCGGCTGGCGCGACCTGGATGTCGTGAACTTCGTGGTTATGCCGGATGATCCCCTCACCAAACAGAAAGCCGACGGCAAAGTCGTCGAGATCGTCTGGGGTCGCCATCATCACCGCGTGGTTGATGCCATTGATGTTGATGGCTACGGCTACCTCTTCCACCAGATGATCCAGTGACAGCAAGTTGGCGGGGGTTACGACGGGAGAATGGGCAGGCATGCAGGTTGGCCTAAAAATGCAAACTGCATTCAAGTTTAGAGAGGCGACTGACGCAAAACCAATGAAATAAATCTATATCCTGATAGAGTTGTTCTATCGAAGATGTTTTTTCAATTGATTAATTCTTCAATAGCCGGTTCCACTGCCTCCACTACAACCAGATGAATATCAAGCAACTTCACTACTTTCACGAGCTAGCCAAACACCGGCATTTTGCCAAAGCGGCCAAAGCCTGCCACATCACCCAGCCCACCCTCTCGGCCAGCATTACCGCGCTGGAAAAGAGTGTCGGCACCGATCTGGTGGTACGCACCAGCCAGTTTGTCGCCCTGACCGAGGCTGGCGAGCTGGTACGCCAGTATGCCGAACGGATGTTGCTGGAGCAGGAGGCGCTCAAGCAGGAGCTGGCCCTGTTTCAGGGCGAGCTATCCGGTACCCTGCGCATCGGCATCGTGCCCCAGTCCAATCTCGACATCATGCCGTTTATCGCCCGTTGCAAGCAGCGCTATCCCGATATCGTCATTCGCCTGTCGGTGCTCAGCAACGAAGCCCTGCTATCACAGCTGGAGCTGCATCAGTGCGATATCGGACTGGGATTTGATGAACCGGTTGGCGGAGCTGGCCGGCGCGCCTTTCATGTCTACCCGCAAGGCGCCAATCAGATGGCGGTGCTGATGAACCGTGACGAAGCGGATCAGTACCCGCGCAACGGCGACATTGCGCTTGCTGAACTGCAGCAACAGCCGTTGGTGCTGCCCAGCCGCACCATGCAATTTCGTCAGTATCTGGATCGCGCCGCCGAGCAGGGGGGAACCTCGCTCAACGTGGTACTGGAGACCGACTCGCTGTTCCATCTGGTCAGCGCCGTACGCCACCGGCTGGGCTGGGCCATCGTCAGCGCCGGCCTCGCCCGCTCTGCCAGCAAACTCTCGGATCTCGTTTGCCTGCCACTCGCTCCGCTGAAGAATATCGGCCATACCGCCTTTTTGACCCGCCAGCAGAGCATCACCCCCGCCATGCGCGCCTTTCTTGAACTGGTGGCAGAAGGTGAACCGGCAAACGAGCCTTGACGCAGGCCGAGCAGTAGACCGCATTAGGTTCTGGCAAAGAAAAAGCCCGCCAGAAGGCGGGCTTTCAGAGAGCAAGCGCGGGCATCAAATCGCCATCTGCTCGTGCGGCGAGCCGTGGTGGCGCAGCCAGACAAAACTCAGCGCCACGATCAGCACCATCAGGGTCATGATGGCACCCAAAGTCACCTGACCGGTCATCGGGAAACCGGCCGCCAGCAGGGTCACCACACCGGCCCCCAGATTCTGCATCCCGCCGAGAATGGCCCCCGCGGTGCCGGCTTGACCCGGGAAGGGCTCGATGGCACAGGAAGTGGCGGTCGGGTAGAGAATGCCGCTACCGATGAAGTAGACGGCCGCACCACCGACCAGCGAGGCGGCACTCACCACCCCGAACAGCCCCGGCACCAGAATGATGAGGGAGCCGAGCGCCAGAAAGGCGATGCCAAGACGCATCAGTTTGCCCTGAGTCAAACGAAAGCTCAGCTTGGCAGAGAGCCAGGCCCCGAACAGATAGCCGGGCAGCGGCAGCACGAACAGCACGCTCACGGTACGGGCGCTCAGTTTCAGCACATCGCCGAGCAGCACACCGGCCGCCGCTTCAAATACCGCGAGTCCCGCAAAGGTCGCCATCAGGCAGAGCAGGTTGCCCTGAAACTTGGGGTTGCCCAGCACATGGCGATAGGCAGCACCGACGCGCAGTGGCTGACGGGCAGCAGCAGGCAGCGTCTCACCAAACCAGGCCATGATCGCCAGAGTGGCTACGGCACCAAAACCGAACAGGAACCAGTAACCGGCACGCCAGTTGAACAGCTCGGTCAGCCAGCCACCCAGCACCGGTGCCAGCAGCGGGGAGAAGATCACCCCCATGCTCACCAGACTGTTGGCGCGGTTGAGCTCGGCACCGTTGTAGCGATCGCGCATCACGGTACGGCTCATGGCGCCACCGGCACCGGTACCCAGCCCCTGAATAAAGCTGCCCACCAGCAGGGCAGCAAAATGGGGGATGACCTGAATGATCAGGGTGCCTACCAGAAACACCATCATGCCGACGATCAGCACCGGACGACGACCGATGCGATCCGACAGCGGCCCGTAGACAAACTGGGAGAGGCCATAGGGGATCAGGTAACAGGCCATCACCGCCTGCAACTGGCCCGAGGCCACATTGAAGTCCCCCGCCATCATGGGAATGGAGGGGACATAGAGGGTCTGGGTCATCTGGCCCACAGCGACCATCAGAATGGTCAGTAAAAACAACGGATAAAAACTGTGCCGATCCATATCAGTCCCAAAAAATCGAAAAAATGCTGCCGCCCTCTGGCACAAAATGTGCCCAGAGGAATCTGATCACAGAGGCTGTGATGCAATCAAAAACAGTGTTGGAAACAGTAGGCGGGGAGCCCGCCAGACCACCGCACAGGACGCTTGGTGGTATGGGGGCATCATAGTGATTCAGCTCACAGAAAACGAACGAATCTTTATAATCGGCTTGCCTTAGTTTTTCTAATATTACGGGGCAATACGCCCCGTCTGCGGTTCAAAATCAACGTGTTACCATCTGTTGTGCCTGCTTGATCAGCTCATCCGGCTGCTCTTTGCGCGGCGGTATGGTGATCCCCTTCTGGCAGGCAGGCTTCTCGGCCATCCGATCCATCCAGGCTTGCAGATGGGGTAACCCTTCGATGGCGATGCCGCTCCAGTCATAAATCCGCACCCAGGGCCAGGTGGCGATATCGGCGATGCTGTACTCGTCCGCCAGATATTCGTGATGAGCCAGATGGCTGTCGAGCACCTCGAACAGGCGGCGCCCCTCCTTCTGATAGCGTTCGATCGCGGCGGGGATCTTCTCGGGGAAGTAGCGATAGAAGACGTTGGCCTGTCCCATCATGGGCCCTACCCCGCCCATCTGGAACATCAACCACTGAATGGCCTGAGAGCGGCGTTTGGGATCCGCCGGCAACAGTTTGCCCGTTTTCTCCGCCAGATAGATAAGGATGGCGCCCGACTCGAATACGGCGAAATCGCCGTTATCCCGATCGATGATGGCCGGAATGCGGCCGTTGGGGTTGATGGCCAAAAATTCCGGCTTCTTCTGATCCAGTGCCGAGAGATCGAGAGGAATGACCCGATAGGGCAGTCCCAGCTCTTCCAGTGCAATGGCCACCTTGAAGCCATTGGGGGTTGCGGCGGTATAAAAGTCGATCATCCTTCACTCCTTCCTTGCTGATTTGATCACACGAAAAACAGAACATCCTGATGCCCGCGATTTCACCAGATATGGTTTTACCATAAAGAGTACGGCGCACTATCTGCCAGTGATGACAGATAGTGCGCCGCTTGCATAGCTTGCCGGGGAAATCAGTTCAAGACGACGGCCGACTTGCGCTGACGCAGCAGGATAAGACGAGAGAGCAGCGGGAAGTAGGATTCCAGCTTGCGCAGCAGCACCCGGCTACACGAGGGGTCTGCCAGCTCAGACTCCTCCAGCACGATGCCGTTGGAGACAAAGTAGAAACGGGGGTCACGCACATCGGGGCCGCAGATGGTGAGATCCTTGTCCCCCTTTCGGATCAACAGCGGCAGTACCGGCAATCCGATGGCATCGTCTTCGCCACGGATAAACCCGGCATCCTGCCAGGGGGTATCGCCATCGATCAGCAGGATCGCCGCTTCGGCCTTGGCCGGTTGCCACTCGGTCAGTGGCGTCACGCTGATGTGGGCAAAATGGTCACCATACTCGGGTGATGACCGCAAAATGGCCAGCAGACCTTCACTGGCGCCTGACACGTTTTGACTCACTAATGACAAATTCATGGCTCATATCCCTATGCTCATGGCAGCCAGTATCCGGCTGCTGCCATAAGACTAGCGCAGATTAGGGCTATATTGGAGCCGTCAGATCTGGCAGTCGCAATCAATTGGTCGTAGGGGGATAACAGTTGCCATCGCACAAAATACTGGTATCATACCGCGTCCTTTTATCCCCCGTTCTTTAACATCCAGTGGTGAACCTATGCATCCGATGCTGAATATCGCCGTGCGCGCTGCGCGCAACGCCGGTCAAGTTGTAGTAAAAGCCTTCTCCCAGCCCGAGAACATTGAGGCTATCCAAAAAGGCAGCAATGACTTCGTGACCAACGTTGACCGTGAAGCTGAAGCGGCCATCATTCACACCATCAAAAAATCTTACCCGGAACACAGCATCGTCGCTGAAGAGTCTGGTGAGATTGCCGGTACCAATCCGGACTACCAATGGATCATTGACCCACTGGATGGCACGACCAACCTGGTCAAAGGCATTCCGCACTTTGCCGTCTCCATCGCCCTGCGCGTCAAGGGCAAGACTGAACAAGCCGTTGTTTACGATCCGATCCGTGACGAGCTGTTCACTGCTACCCGTGGTAGCGGCGCCCAGCTGAACGGCTACCGCATTCGTGTCGGCAAGGCCAAAGAGCTGGCTGGCACCGTGCTGGCGACCGGCTTCCCGTTCAAGCAGAAGCATCACATCGAGCCTTACCTGAAGATGTTCCAGAGCATGTTCATCGAATGTGCCGACATCCGTCGCTCCGGCTCTGCCGCACTGGATCTGGCCTACGTGGCTGCCGGTCGTGTCGACGGTTTCTGGGAAATCGGCCTGAAACCCTGGGACACCGCTGCCGGTGAGCTGCTGGCAAAAGAAGCTGGCGCCATCGTCACCGACTTCGTTGGTGGCCACAACTACGAAAACTCCGGCAACATCGTGGTTGCCAACCCGCGCGTCCTGAAAGAGATGCTGGGCAAGATCCGCGAAGATCTGCCGGAGTCTCTGGCCAAATAAGCCAGCCTTCGAGCAGACAGATAAAAAAACCGGCGCAAGCCGGTTTTTTTATTGCTGCGATATCCCCTGACAGGGTCACCGCAGCACACAGTTTATGCTCTCCTCCCCCGCAGCTCACCCCACTCCCATCCCCGAAAAAGTTCGTAGCCCTTCTCTCGTTAGCAAATACGCCTTAACCAACCTTCTTGAATATCACCGCACACAGGCCGGGATAAACACCTGGCCTCCTGTTTGCCCTGATCTTCATCCTCTTGCGAAGACCCCCAACCATCAGGCCGAGTAACAATCGCCAGATAAAAAAACACCCGGCACATGGCCGGGTATCGTGAGGGCATGCAAAGCGCCCCGACTTTTTATGCATGAAGAGGCCGGCGTACGCCAGCCCCTTTATCAGGCGAGGCGGAAACGACCGATGGTCTGCTTCAGACCCACCGCCAGCTGGCTCAGCTCCAGACAGGCACGGGCAGTATGATCGGCGCCCAGAGCCACCTCGTTGGCGGACTCGTTGATCCGCTCGACGTTGCGGCCCAGCTCGTCGGAGACCGCATCCTGCTCGCCGCAGGCGCTGGCAATCTGGATCGCCATGTCGGCAATCTGGGCGACCGCCTCTTCAATCTGCTGGATGCCGTTGCTGGTCTGCTCGCTCTGATCCACACACTGGCGGATCATCTCGCAGCTCTGGCCAGTCACCTCTTTGGCCTGATTGGCGCGCGCCTGCAGGGTTTCGATGATGGCCACGATCTCGCCGGTCGAGGCCTGGGTACGGCCCGCCAGGGTGCGCACCTCGTCGGCCACCACGGCAAAGCCACGGCCTTGCTCGCCGGCGCGGGCGGCTTCGATGGCCGCATTGAGGGCCAGCAGATTGGTCTGCTCGGCGATGCCACGGATCACATCCACCACCACGTTGATTTGGGCAGATTCACGCTCCAGCTCGGTCACCAGCGTACCGGCCTGCTCGATCTCCTCGGCAACCCGGGTGATAGCCACCAGCGAGCGCTGCACATCCTGATTGCCGCTGCGGGCCAGCGCATTGGCAGAGCTGGCAGAGCTGGAGGCGGTTTCGGTATTGCCAGCCACATCGGCCACAGTGGCCTTCATCTGGGTCATCGCGGTCGCCACCAGCGAGATCTCCTGCTGCTGGCTCTGAATGCCCTTGGCGGACTGCTCGGAGACGGCGCTCACCTCCTCGATGGCAGTGCCAAGCTGGGTGACAGCAGCCACTACCTCTTCAATCAGACCACGCAGGTTGTCCTGCATCTTGAGAGAAGCTTTGGCCAGCATGCCCAGCTCGTCGCGGCCGATGTGCTGACGCTCCAGCTGATGGGTCAGATCGCCGGCGGCAATGGCATTGGCCTGAGCCACCACGGCTTGCAGCGGCAGGCAGATCTGGCGGGTCAGGAACCAGGTCATCACCACCATGAACACCAGCAGGGCACCGATGCTCACCATGGCGAAGGTGGTCACCATGCTGACGCTGCCAAGCAGGCTGCCACGGTTCTCTTTGACGAAACCGAGGTTCACCTGGATCAGCGAGTTGACCGCCTGCTCCAGCGCCCCGAAGAGCGGGTTGGAGGCAAACAGCTGGGTTTTGGCCTGATCATGCTGACCCTGCACCAGCAGCATATCAAACTCGTTTACCGAACGTTGATAAGTCAGCCACTGTTGTTTGGCTTGGTTAAACACCTGGCGCTCGTTGTCGGCCCCTACGGTCGCCTCGTAGGCACGAAATGCCTCGTCAACCTTGCGAATATTCTCCTGAATGCGGCCACGACGGGCCTGCAAGTCGGCGGCATCATCCACCATCAGCAGGGCAAACTGGGCCCGACGTACATAAGAGACGTCGTAGAGCAGGGTTTCGACCGAAAGCACGCTCGGTAAAGTGGAGTCGGTAAAATTCAGCACCCGATCGCGCACGCCGCGCAATTCACTGGAGAGAAAAACACCGAAGACAACGTTGACTGCGGCAATGACCGCAAAAACCACGGCAATCTTTTTGCCGATGGAGAGATTCTTGTAAAACATGATTGGCTGTTGATCCTCAACTGCTGACAAGCAGGTAAACAGTAGCGATCACATCCGTATGAGCTGATCCCGGCCATTCCTGACGGGAGATGGAAGGTTGCGAAAGCGGGGGAAGGACGATTTCGCGAGGCGCGCACTCTATCACAATATCGCCTAATCCTTCACCAGATTTCACCAAATGAATGCAAGCTGATTTCCTTCACAACCTGACATTCATCACAAAATATTTATAGCGACCAAATCATTTCAAATAGTTAACCGATAAATGCAATCGAGGCAGTGGCATGGACAAGGGGCCATCAACTCGTTGTAATGACCAACATAATCCGATGGCGGAGCGCCATCCCCCCTTCGTTGTAATCATTTGCTGTAACAAGAGGCCCTGTTTATGGATAACAGCTCGTATCTGCCCGCTTCAACCTGGTCTGCCCAGCTGCGTGAACAACTGCAGGCGCGGCCACTTACCGCCCTCGGTCTCTTTATCGCGCTGGCTGCCGTCTTGTTGCTGCTGTTGCAGAGTCTCATCATGCTCGCTACCGGCGAGGTGACCAGCGGCGTGCGCTACGGCCTCATCGGTGGTGCCGCCGGGTTTGCCGCCACCGCCATCGGCGCCCTGCCCGCCCTGTTTCTGCGCTCGGTACCGCAAAAGGTTGAGGACACCATGCTGGGCTTTGCCGCCGGTATGATGCTGGCGGCCAGTGCCTTCTCCCTGCTGCTGCCGGGGCTGGAGGCCGCCGAGGGGATTACCGGCAACGGCTTTAGCGCCGCCGCCGTGGTGGTGGTCGGCATGACCCTCGGGGTGCTGTTGATGCTGGGACTGGATCAGTTTACCCCGCACGAGCATGACAAAACCGGCCCCTGCGGCCCCGGCCACGAGAGCTGCTCCCGGGTCTGGCTGTTCGTCTTTGCCATCGCCCTGCACAACCTGCCGGAGGGGATGGCCATCGGGGTGAGCTTCTCGCAGGGGGATATGTCGGTGGGGCTGCCGCTCACCACTGCCATCGCACTGCAGGATATTCCGGAAGGATTGGCGGTGGCGCTGGCCATGTGCGCCGCCGGTTTTCGCCCCTCGGTGGCGGTGCTGGTTGCCATCGCCAGCGGCCTGCTCGAACCGGTTGGCGCCCTGCTCGGGGTCGGGCTCTCCAGCGGCCTTGCCATCGCCTACCCCATCGGACTTGGGCTCGCCGCCGGCGCCATGCTGTTTGTGGTCTCGCACGAGGTGATCCCGGAGACCCACCGCAACGGTCACCAGACCTATGCAACCCTCGGCCTGATGGCGGGCTTTGCCCTGATGATGACCCTCGATACCGCGCTCGGCTAAAGGCCCTCGTCCCGCCTCATCAATGCTTTTTGTCACCCGCGGCGCTCCCATATGGAGCGCCGCGCTTCATCTCTCCTTTCGCTTGTGCCTCTCGGCGCCGACGCCATCTTTTGTTATGATCTACAGCAACTTAAATTCAGCCACACGGCTATCAAGACGAGGTCAGCAATGAAAGTAGGTATTATCGGCGCCATGGAGCAAGAAGTGGTCCTGCTGCGCAGCCAGATGAGCAACCCCACCACCCTGCAACTGGGCGGCTGCGAGCTCTATCAAGGGATGCTGGCAGGCAAAGAGGTGATCCTGACCCGCTCCGGTATCGGTAAGGTCGCCGCCAGCGTGGCCACCAGCCTGCTGCTGGAAAAATTCGCCCCCGACTGCGTCATCAATACCGGCTCTGCGGGCGGCTTTGCCCAGGACCTGCACATCGGTGATGTGGTGATCGCCAGCGAGATGCGTTTTCACGATGTCGACGTGACCGCCTTTGGTTACGAGATGGGCCAGATGGCGCAGCAACCCGCCGCCTTCCCCTGCGACGAGAAGCTCATCGCGGTCGCTCAGGATTGCATCGCCGAGCAGGGCAAACACCAGACCAAGGTCGGCCTTATCTGCACCGGCGATCAGTTCATGTGCAAACCGGACGCCATCGCCAAGGCTCGCGCCGACTTCCCGCAGATGCTGGCGGTCGAGATGGAAGGTGCCGCCATCGGTCAAGTGTGCCACATGTTCAAGGTGCCCTATCTGGTGGTACGCGCCATGTCCGATATCGCCGGCAAGGAACAGGTTGAATCCTTCGATGCCTTCATCGAAGTGGCCGGCAAGCACTCCGCCGAAGTGATTATCAAGATGCTCGGCAAGCTGTGATCGAGACCGGCTCGCTTGATTTGATGGCCGACGCCCTCCTCTCGACGACGGCGGCCATTCTGGTGGGGGCTGCCCTGCTGGAGGCGGTGATCCCGTGGCCATCCCATCTGCGTCTTTCGGCCGTCACGCCCCTGCTGACCCGGCTGGGGCACAAGGTACACAGACCCGATGGTTCACCCGGCCAGCAAATACAGGCCGGCCTGCTGGCAATGCTGGTAGTCTGGCTCCCCTGCGCAGCCGGGCTCTGGTCGCTGCGCAATCTGGCCCTGAGCGAGCCGATCTTCGACCTGCTGTTCCTGCTGCTGATGCTCGAATCCCGCCCGCTGCGCGAACTCGCCCATGCCACCCGCTCGCTCGCCACCCAGGAGACCCTGCCGCTGGCGAGATTGCAGGCAGCCCCTTGGCTCAAACGGGAAACCGGCAAACTCTCGGCCATGGGGCTCGCCAAAGCGGTGACGGAGAGCTGTGCCCTGCGTCTGGTCGGCCAATGGGCTGGCCCACTGCTGGGATATGCTCTGGCCGGCGTACAGGGCGCCCTGCTCTGGCGGCTGGTGCAGCTGATGAATCAGAGCTGGAGTCGCAAAGATCCCGCCTTCGACCACTTTGGTCGCGCCGCCAGCGCCCTCTATCAGGGGCTCAATGCCTCCGTCATTTTGCTGCTGGGGCTGCCACTGCTGGCAAGCCGTCTCAAACAGGCCGCACAGCTGCTGCGCAGTGGCGCGCTCTGGCCCTATCCCGCCATGGGGATGCTGCTCACTCTGCTGGTAGACAAGTGCCGGATCCGTCTTGGTGGCCCTCGCTACTATCAGGGGGCTCTCCAGCGCTGGCCCGTCATCGGCACGGGTGCTGAACCAGATAGCGAGACACCGCGCAAGGTGCTCAACATTCTGCAAGGGTGCGGCTGGGGCTGGTTGATACTGGCGCTGGTTGTCACGGTAGCGGGGTTATTTCATGGGTAGAGTGTTGCGCTTGCCTGTCTGGCTGCCCTGCGTGCTGCTTGCCTGGTTGCCCGGTGTGCTGCTGGCCGCAACGCCGACCCGGGTGGTGAGCGTTGTTCCCCACCTGACCGAATTGCTCTACGAGATTGGCGCCGGCAACAAGCTGGTCGCCATCGACGATGCTTCCGACTACCCAGCCGAGGTCAAAACCAAGCCTAGGGTAGCGAATTATCGCAGCATCAACGTCGAGGCAGTGCTGGCACAAAAGCCGGACCTCATTCTCGGCTGGCGCTCGGCTCAATCACGGATGCTGGCCCCGTTGGAGCAGCTGGGTATCCCGGTTTTCTACTCTGAGCCTACCGATTTTGCCTCGCTGGCTACCGAGATGCGGGCGCTGGGCAAATTGCTGGGGGTGGAAAAGAGCGCCAACGAAGCCGCCGCTCGCTATCTGGCACGCCTGCATGCCCTGCAACAGCGCTATGGCCAACCAACCGGCGTCAAGGTGTTCTACCAGCTCTGGTATCCCCCCCTCACCAGCGTCAGTGGCAATGCCTGGCCTACGCAGGCCATCGAACTCTGCGGCGGAGTCAACGTCATGAGCAATGCCAGAACGCCCTACCCACAGGTGAATATTGAACAGGTCATCAGGGCCAACCCCGAGCTGATCCTGGCCGGGAGTCAAGATCCTGACGCCCTGCGTCACTGGCAGCAGTGGCCAAACCTTGATGCGGTGAAACATCACCGACTGATGCTGGTCAACTCCGATGAGCTGCACCGATTCACCCCAAGAGCCCTCAATGCGGTGGAAGATATATGCCACACGCTCGCCAGCGCTAGCACCATGCGTGGTGATAAGTAACCAAAAAACAGCCATTCAGATCATACCTATAAATATCCGTCTGCAAATGGCATAAAAACTGCATTAGAATTCTATAGATATCAATCCTCATCGTGGGGCACCATCATGTTCAATGGAAAAACAATTCTGGTTACCGGTGGCACCGGGTCTTTTGGCAAAAAATTTATTGCGACCGTGCTCTCTCACTACCAGCCCGCACGACTGATCGTCTACTCCCGTGACGAGCTCAAGCAGTTTGAAATGCAGCAACGTTTCAACCATCCCTGCATGCGCTACTTTATCGGCGATGTTCGTGATGCCGAGCGCCTCGATATGGCGATGCGTGATGTCGACTTTGTTGTGCATGCCGCTGCGCTCAAACAAGTGCCAGCCGCTGAATACAACCCGATGGAGTGCATCAAGACCAATGTTGGGGGAGCCGAGAACGTCATCAAGGCCGCTCTCAACAATGGAGTCCAGAAGGTTATCGCACTCTCGACCGACAAGGCTGCCAACCCGATCAACCTTTACGGTGCCACCAAACTCTGTTCTGACAAGCTCTTTGTCGCCGCCAACAATATGGCTGGCAAGAATCCAACCATTTTCTCGGTCGTGCGTTATGGCAACGTCGTCGGCTCACGGGGCTCGGTCGTTCCCTTCTTCGACAATCTGATCAAGAGCGGCGCCAATACGCTTCCCATCACTCATCCAGAGATGACCCGTTTTTGGCTGACACTGCAGCAAGGGGTCGATTTTGTATTGAACAATTTCAAGCGCATGCGTGGCGGAGAGTTGTTCGTACCTAAAATACCGTCGGTCAGGATCACCGATCTTGCTACTGCTATGGCCCCGTCGCTCAAGCAGGAGATTATAGGTATTCGTCCCGGGGAGAAGCTCCACGAGGTAATGTGCCCGGCAGACGACTCTTTCCATACCTATGAGTTCAATGACTACTACGTGATTGCCCCCAGCATCAGCTTCAATAGCCGCAACAATGATTTCAGCATTAATGCTCTGGGCGAAACAGCTACGCTGGTTGCTCCGAGTTTTGAATACAATTCTCTAAATAATAAGCACTTTCTGTCGATAACTGAACTACAGAGCATGAACCAGCAGGTGTTGTCCGAATGATCCCTTATGGCCGCCAATCGATCAGCGATGCCGATATTGAGGCAGTCGTTGCCGTACTGAAATCTGAATATCTGACCCAAGGCCAAGCCGTTCCAGCCTTCGAGCAAGGACTCGCCGATTATTGCCAAGTGCCACACGTAGTGGCTTGCAGTAACGGTACCACGGCACTTCATCTAGCCTGCGCCGTACTAGAGCTTGGCGCCAGAGATACCGTTTGGGTTTCCGCGGTCAGTTTTGTGGCCTCGGCGAACTGTGTTCGCTACTGCAATGCCAACGTTGACTTTGTCGACGTTGAACCTTCTACCGGTAATATCGATGTAGTAGCACTGGATAAGAAACTGCAGCAAGCAGTGCTTACCCACACCCAGCCCAAAGCCCTGATTGCGGTGCATCTAGCCGGGCAGCCTTGCGATCTCGAAGAGATCGGTGCGCTCTGTCGCCAGTACGGAATCGTTCTGATCGAGGATGCCTGCCATGCACTGGGCGCCCACTATCAGGGGTCACCTATCGGTAGTTGCCTTCACAGCGATATGACGGTCTTCAGCTTTCATCCGGTCAAGCCGATTACGACCGCAGAGGGAGGTGCCGTCACCACCCGGGATCAGAAGCTGGCAGCCAAATTGCGACTCTATCGCAGCCACGGAATCACTCGTGATCCGCAAGCGCTGCTCATGCCCTCCCCCGGAGAGTGGTATTACGAACAGCAACTTCTTGGCTTCAATTATCGTCTGACCGACATTCAAGCTGCACTCGGGCTTAGTCAGTTGAGCCGTCTTGATCAGTTCATTGCCCAGCGACGTGAACTTGCCAGTCGATATGACGCGCTATTATCCCCCCTGTCGGTCCAGCCGTTGCAGCAGAGTGATAACCGCCAGAGCGGTTATCACCTCTATGTCATCCAAGTAGCCAAACGCGATCAGGTATTTGCCCGGCTGCGTGCTGCCGGTATTGGCGCCAATGTTCACTATATTCCTATCCCAGCCCAGCCCTACTACCATGGTCTGGGACATGATCCAGCTGCCTATCCGGGCGCGCAAGCCTACTATCAGGGTGCAATCTCTCTTCCGCTGTTCCCGGCTCTGACACACTCAGAACAGCAACAGGTCGTAGATGCGCTGGAGCAGGCACTATGCGACTAGCTCTGGGCACGGTGCAATTCGGTCTGGATTACGGGATCAGCAATCACGACGGACAAGTCTGCGATGAGGAACTCGACGAGATCATTGCATTGGCCCGTCATGCAGGTATCGATACCCTGGATACGGCGCAAGCCTATGGCAATGCCGAGCAGAGGCTGGGACAAAGAGATATCACTGGCTTCACGCTCATCGACAAGCTGGCGCCTGGGCTACCGCTCTACGATGTTAAGGCCGCAGTCAACAACAGTTTGCATTTGCTGGGGCGAAAGCGGCTCGATGGCTTGCTGCTGCACCGCAGCCAGGATGCCTCACCTGCCATGTTCGAGTTGCTCACCGATTTGCAGCAACAGGGCTCGATCGGAAAACTCGGGATCTCCGTCTACTCCCCGGAGGAGCTCGATGCCTGGAGCGCAGCTGGATATCCTCTGGAACTGGTGCAATTACCTGCCAATTTGCTCGATCAACGCTTTTTACGCACTGGATGGCTCGACAAACTGGTAGATATGGGTTGTGAAATCCATGTTCGCTCGCTCTTTTTGCAGGGACTGTTGTTGATGCAGCCAGCACAGCGACCTGACTATTTTCAGCGTTTCGCTACCGCACTTGAACGGTTTGACCACTGGCATCCCTCAATGGCCCCGCTTGGCAGAGCCCTCTCCATCATGACGGCCCTACCACAAGTAAGCCGCTTTGTTGTCGGTGTTTGTCATGCCCAAGAGCTGGCCGCTATCGTTGCAGCCAGTCAAGCGCTGCACGAGTGCTACGAGGCCGATATCGCCCATCTGGCGTCTATGGAACAGGAACTTATCAACCCCGGACTCTGGAGAACACAATGATCCTAGGTATTCTGCAAGCCAGAACCAGTTCTTCCCGCCTGCCCAACAAGGTACTGAAGGAACTGCTGGGCGAACCCATGCTGGCAAGGCAGATTGAACGGCTGCAACAGAGCAAACTACTGGACAAGCTGCTGGTTGCCACCAGCGATAAGCCAGAAGATCGTGCCATTGCCGAACTGTGCGAAAAGTTGCATATCCCCTGTTTCTGCGGTCCTCTTGACGATGTATTGCTGCGTTTCTATCTGGCGGCCCAACCCTATAGTCCGACCCATGTTGTGCGTCTCACAGCTGACTGCCCACTGGCAGACCCAATGGTAATAGACGAGCTGATAGCCCTCCATCTCTCGGGCAAGTTCGACTACAGCAGCAACTGCGGCAATCCCAGTTATCCGGATGGGCTGGATGCCGAGATCATGACTGGAGCGACTCTGGCAACCTTGCAGGAAAAAGCCACAACGCAGACCGAGCAGGAACATGTCACCTATTACGTTCGCTGTCATCCCGAGCAGTTTTCCATCGGCGAACTGCAGCGCTCGCCTTCGCTGGCCCACCTGCGCTGGACTGTCGATGAGCCTGACGATTTTGAGCTGGTGGAGCGCATTTATCAGGCTCTCTATCCTGTCAACCCAACCTTTACGACTGACGATATCCTCGACCTGCTGGCGCAGCAGCCGGAGTTGGCAACACTGAATACCCGGCACCAACGCAACGAAGGATTGGCTAATTCGCTGGCCAAGGAGAATCACATATGACCTCACGTTATCAACATTCACTGGCTCTCTCTGCTCGGGCGGAACAGAGCATTCCTCTTGGCTCCCAAACCTTCTCCAAAAGCCGCCTCTGTTTTCCCTATGGCGCCGCCCCACTCTTTATCGAGCGCGGCAAAGGTGCACATGTTTGGGATGTAGATGGCAACGAGTATCTTGATTTCGCCAGCGGCCTGCTGGCCATCAGTCTTGGATATTGCGATCAGGATGTGAATGAGGCTGTAATGGAACAGCTCAATCTGGGCTCGATCTTCTCCCTTCCCCACCGGCTGGAAACCGAGGTCGCGGAACAGCTCATTGAGCTTATCCCCTGTGCCGAAATGGTTCGCTTTGGCAAAAATGGGACTGATGCCACCTCAGCCTGTATCAGGCTCTCCCGCGCAGTCACTGGCCGCGAGCGGGTAGCCGTTTGTGGCTACCACGGCTGGCAAGACTGGTATATAGGCTCGACCACCCGCCATTTGGGGGTCCCCGAATGCGTGAGAGAGCTGACGCACAGATTTGACTACAACGATCTTGCCTCGCTGCAGCGTCTGCTGGAAGCTCACCCGAGCGAGTTTGCCGCCGTCATTCTGGAACCGATGAATGTAACCTGGCCAAACCCGGATTTTCTGCCTGGTCTGCGCCAACTCTGCGATGCCCATGGCGCGCTGCTCATCTTTGATGAGACCATTACCGGCTTTCGCTACCACTTGGGCGGGGCTCAGAGCCTCTTTGGTGTAACACCGGACCTCGCGGCATTTGGCAAAGGTATGGCCAACGGTTTCCCTATTTCTGCCGTTGTCGGCCGCCGCCAATATATGAAACGGATGGAAGATATCTTCTTCTCCGGCACCTTCGGCGGGGACGTGATTGCACTCGCTGCAGCAAACGCCGTCATCAAAAAGATGCGGCGACTGGATGTACCAAAGAGGCTTGCAGAGCGGGGACAACAGGTACTGGATGGGCTCGATAGCTTGCTAAAAGAGATCGATGCCCCAGTCTGGCTACAAACCGCCGGACACCCGAGCTGGAACTTTCTGCTGGTTGCGGATTCAGAAAACCACTCGACTTGGCTTCTCAAGAGCTATCTGATCCAGGAGTTGTGCAAGCGAGGGATCCTCACACTTGGCAGCCACAATATGAATCTGGCCCACAGCGAACAGGATGTGGCCGTTTTGCTGGCTGCTTATCGCGACATACTACCAGCGCTCATTCGCCACGATAGAGACCTGACACTGGCCAGTGCGCTTGATGGAGAACCTATTCAACCTGTATTCAAGGTGAGATAATTGCTACCACTATGGATATTTACCGAAGGAGATCTACAGCGCGGCATGGGACATATAAGCCGCTGTAGTGCCTATGCATTCGCATGGAAACAAAGAGGCGGTGACGTCTATTGGATAATAGATGGGGATTCATGTGCGCAGAATTTTATTCCAGATGAAAATATCTCCTGGATATGCTGGCAAGATAATCCGGGGTTAGTTAATAGTGTCACTGGCTTTGCTCTTGTTGATAGTTACTATGCTTCACCACCCGTTTTAAACAAAATTTCTAATTGTTTTTTACAAACTGTGTATCTTGATGATACTTTCCGATTGAATTATCCAAGCGGACTAGCAATCCACAGTATACCAGACCAAAAACCTGATCATCTTGTTGATGCAAAATGGCTTATGGGTATTGAGTGGCAGCCATTGAGGCCCGCTTTTTGGAATACTGCTGCGAGGGGAAAATCGGCCAATGACATTATAAACGTTTTAATTATTATGGGTGCGACAGATATTAGGAATCTGACTTGGCGAATATTTAATCTGGTTATTTCCATATACCCAAATGCACACATAAATATTATTTCAAACAATCAAGATGTTGCATTTAATAAATGGTGCACCATCTACAAAAACATTAATGACATTCAGATGTTGCAATTAATGTCTCAATGTGATCTTGCAATTAGTTCGGCGGGACAAACCATGTTTGAGCTTGCTAAATGTGGCTTACCTAGCATTTTGGTTTGTGTTGTTGACAATCAAGAAAAACAATTTAAATGGAGTCAGGAAAATAACTTATTCCCCAATGGGATATATTGGGATGACCCATTTTTTGATGAAAAAATGACCATTCAATTAACAAAAATGTCATCCCCCATATATAGAGAATCAATTGCCAAACATGCACAATCACTCATCGATGGGCAGGGCGTTAACAAATTAATTAATATGCTGATAGGTTCTTAAATGAAGATATCAATAATTTGTTCTGAGAGTAACCACCCTGTAAATAGTTGGATTCGAACTTGGGCGCATAGTATAAGTGAACGACACGAGATCAACATAGTAACAAAATCAAACCAGTTAACCTCTGGCAACATTCTCTTTTTAGTTTCTTGCCATGAAATAATAGATAAAGAAACAAGAGATAATTTTGATTATACACTAGTACTCCACGCAAGTAACCTGCCTTATGGAAGGGGCATGTCTCCTCATATTTGGCAAATAATTGAAGGGAAAAACCGTATTCTCCTAACACTTTTAGATGCAGAAGACAAACTAGATTCCGGAAAAATATGGAAGCAAAAAGAAATATTCTTTGATGGTGGTGAACTTTTCGATGAAATAAATAATAAAATTTTTTCATCCGAAATAGAGTTGATGTCATGGGCAATAAAAAATATTTACACATCATCTCCATTTGAACAAGTTGGTGAACCTACTTTCTACAGAAAGCGAACTCCTGAGGATAGCAGAATTGATATCAAGAAGACCATTGATGAGCAATTTAACTTGTTACGCGTGGCCGATCCAGAACGCTATCCCGCATTCTTTGAAAGAAATGGTCACATGTATAAAATAAAAATTGAAAAAATCATAAAATAATTTACTTCGAGTAAGTAATACTAGCAAAAAACAATGTAGTCTATTTTTATGATGGTAACTGTTTATTTGACAGATTGCCTTCAAAAATGAATACTTCATCTATGAACACATGTTAAGCAAGTAGGACACAATGTCATATTTTTCTATTGATGGAAGAGAGATTGGGCATCACAAAAAACCCTTCATTATCGCGGAGCTATCAGGTAATCATAATGGGAGATTAGAAAATGCACTAGCGCTCATCGATGCTGCTGCGGATGCTGGTGCTGATGCCATAAAATTACAAACCTATACTGCTGATACAATGACATTGGATATCGATTTGCCAGAATTTCATATCCAAGGTGGATTATGGGATGGGTATACACTTTACGATTTATATAAACAAGCCCATACGCCATGGGAATGGCATCAAGCACTTTTCGAGCGAGCAAAAACTAGAGGACTAATTATTTTCTCGACACCATTTGATGAGAGTGCTGTCGATTTTTTAGAGAGTCTAGGCACACCTGCATACAAGATTGCCTCATTCGAAATCACAGATCACCCTTTGATAAGGTATGTGGCCAAACAAGGAAAACCAGTCATTATCTCTTCAGGAATGTCTAGTGAAGCCGAAATAGCCCAAGCTCTGACCATTTTACGTGACAACGGATGTACACAGATTCTATTGCTTCATTGTGTAAGCGGCTACCCGACACCACTTGCCGATATCAACCTCAAACGAATCACTCGTTTGGCCGAGACCTTTTCAGTACCCGTTGGTCTGTCTGATCATACATTGGGCAATACCGCTGCTCAGTTGGCTGTCGCCTTGGGCGCTGTAGCCATCGAGAAGCATGTGACTCTTGCTCGTGAAGATGGTGGACCTGATGCTGAATTTTCTTTAGAGCCAGATGAATTGAAAGCACTATGTGACCAAACCAACCTCTGTTGGCAAACATTGGGAACCGGTGAAAGTGGTAACAACCAAGCTGAAGAATCCAGCTTAATATTTCGTCGCTCTCTTTATTTTGTCTCTGATATACAGGCTGGAGAAATCATCAAACCGGAGCATATTCGAAGGATAAGGCCTGGCTATGGATTGCCACCCGAAGCTTTACCAAAGATACTGGGAAGAAAAGCTCGTCATGATATTCATCGAGGTAAATCTGTCCATTTTGATGACATTTTATAATACCTCAAGCGACATTTTCTAATAACTTGCAATAAAGGGGGAATACATGATTCAGAAAAGCATCTTCATGAAAGAAGAGGCTGATGCATGGTATGAAAGAAATAAGCTCTGCATCAATCAAAAATCTCTGAGTAATGACCCCATATTCACAGCACTACAAAATATCGGCTACCAACCGAAACGAATCCTTGAAATTGGCTGTGCCAACGGTTGGCGATTAGCACAACTGGCTAACCATTATGGTGCCACCTGCTATGGAGTAGATCCATCACAAACCGCAATTGAGGATGGCACTCTGAGCTATCCCGCATTAAATCTAAGCGTTGGAACCGCAGATGGTTTACCTGATATTGAACGTGTCGATCTAATTATTTTCGGTTTTTGTTTATATCTATGTGATCCACAAGATTTATTCAGCATTGCTGCTAATAGTGACAAATTGCTCGCAGACAAGGGCGTAATGGCTATTTACGACTTTTGTCCCCCGGCAGGACACTATCGAAATGACTACCAACATCATACCGACCTCTTTAGCTATAAAATGAATTACAGTAGTATGTTTAGTTGGCACCCAAGTTATTGTCTAGTATTTGAGCACATCAAACATCATGATGGTTCTCACGAATTGGAACCGGATGCATTGGTTTCTGTTCAACTATTGAAAAAGGACTTGCGACTTCTTGATGCAAAAAATCCATATACCCAAAGAAATTACTGATATAAAAAGGGAGGCTTTTGCCTCCCATAATCAAGATAAATCATACATCCTTTAACTACATCATCCTTTTCTAAAAAAGGACATTATTTCATTATCAACCATATCAATACTATCAAATGCTCTTGGATACATCTCTTTTGTCTTTGCTAAAAAGTCCAACCATAAGCTGATTGCTGGCCTCATCAACTCCATCGTTGTTTCCTCTCCATCAAAAGAATAGAGAATTGAACTCAATATGGTAAATACATAGTTCATTGAGCCAATCATAATCTGGGATATATGTTTTTGCTGAGTTGCTGCAATCTGTGAAAGGTAACCAAAGTTACGCAACATTAGCTGATTAATCTCATTCCTGGATGAGAACTCTTGTTGCCACTCTCCCATCATCTTATCGACTAAAATGTCAAAAAACTCAACGTCCAGATATGGTTTGAAGTCTTCTTTTGACAAAGGGATTGGGGCTGATAGTTGCGTAATTTGGTGAATCAGCTCAGCTTTATCTATGACTTGTGAAAAACTGATTTCACTATCAGGCAATGGTCTTGCTTTTGCAATTTTAGCCCCATCGCTGCAGTTAAAGCACTGAACATGTTCATTCGCAGCTAATACTTGCTCAATAACTCTTCTGGATGTATTAAACATGGCGTTGCTTATTACAACACCACCAAAGTTACCTTCATGCTGCCATTGGCTGTCTCCATACATTAAATCCCCAAGCACCTCAGCCCCTTCATCACTATTATAATAGGCACTAAATTTCGAGTGATGATGTCCTTTATTTTTATAACCATTATCAAGGCCAAATAAATATATATTTTTAAAGCCGAGATGAATAGGAGCACTCACCCCGATATTTCCGACTAAAGGGTTTACCCCTCCCAATGCAGCATATTTGAGAAGATGAGGGAAGTTTACATGATAGAGGATCACTCCAGGCTCACTAAGTTTAAACATTAATGCTGATTTGTCGAACAACGTTGAGCAATAGGGGTGAATAACATCCGTGCTTAGGAAAAGAATGTCTCTAAGATAATTTAGGTCATTCATATTAACCAAAAAATCATAAACAATCTTAGTTCGTTCAGTCTCAACATGAATATCTGGTTTGATACCAACTTTATGCAAAGCTGAAATAGCACTACCACATGAAATTAAAATTGCTTTTTCTTTATTTTTTTCAATAACAGGAAGAGAGGCATCCAAAGATGGGCCATTAGCAATAACAAAAACTGGAGTTCTATTATATTCCGATGGGATTTTTTTTTCCTGCACCAAGAATGGAACAGCTCGTTCAACGTTATCAACTGTATGAGAAAGAGCTATCAGATTGTCATCAAAAAAACCCCACCCCATTACCAGAAGATAATATTCCCGCTGGATTCTCTCAATTAAACTTTTGATTTTATCATTTTGGTAACCCCACATGATAAAGGCATTAGCGATAAGAAAAGAACCACGGCTATGAATAGCCGATGCAAAATCATTAAAAATAGTATCTTCATCCTGGCCTAATAGGATATGTAGACCGAGGTTCTCTTTATGTAAATAATCAAGCAGAGGTGCCCAATCGAAACAAAAAAGAGATGCATAAAAAAGATCTAGATCTGGTTCAAAAAGAAATAAAGTGCCAATTTTGCATTGTTCATAAAGATAACCAAGGTGGTAACCCAACCCAACCCCAAACACCAGTGCGGTCGGAACTTCAGTTGGTACTTTTTTTAATGGCTCTTCTCGAGCTGCAAGATCATCAAGATAAGCATTGAGTTTATTAAGATACTCAACGTGCATAAATCCGAGTGGGTTGGCTTCTTGACTAAATGAGAACTTGGATAACCCCCCTTTATCCATGAACTCTTTAACTAATGTCTCACAGATAAGATACGGCTCATCACCATATACCGCGACATCATCATCGCTCCAAGCCATATTTGGCTGGCCATTTTCATTACAAAAAAAACGAAATGGTCGGCTTGGTTTATATGACTCATACATATCTGCAATATGGGGGATATATTTACGAAATGCAGCAATATTCTGTGAGAATCGAAGGGGCAAGGCCACCGACATGGCAGCTTCTTGCTCTGCACGTTCTTTTAGTCGTAAAGCAACACCCTCAGCTTTTTTCAAAATATCATCAATATTTTCCGACATCAGAACTCCTTGCTATTCACACTATAAATTTGCTTTGCTTTACTCGCCAACCCAATCGCAGATAACTCATTTAAAATTATCTTATGGTGATTGGATGCCACTTTTTTCATACTTTCCTCTTGTTGGAAAAGTAATGTAGCCAACAAAGTGGCATCTTGTTTCAGTGAAGGCTCACTTTCAACGAGATACAACAAACGATCAATCAAAGAGATCCGATAATCCATACAGACCAGAGCATCATCATAGCTTTTTCTGGCTAATAGATATTGAAGTTGCTCGTAATTGTCTGTGAGAGCTTGCTGTAGAGCGGCTAAAGTGGTCATTACAACTCACCCAGTTGCTGTCTCATTTGATAGCCCTGTTGTTTAGCTGAATCGGGTAACTGATCCCAACCAGATTTTATAGTAACCATCAAAGCCATAGCCTCTTCAATCGGGGCTGCATCCAACGCAAGGCTCGCATCCCAAATTCGCTCGTCCATGTAGGAGTAGAGGCTATATAGATCTTCAGCAATAGCCCCTTGACTCATATCAAGCGCATCCTGCAAACCATGTAATAACCCCTGAGCTTTCGATACAGCGGTAGATTTTGCTTCCATATCGCGACGCTCAATTGCACCTTTGGCTTGAGCCAAACGTTCAAGTACACCTTGCATCATGAGCTGAATCACACGATGAGGATCAGCAACAGCCAAGTCAGCAGCGACACTGGTTGCCTTATATGCTTTTAGATTACGCTGGTACATCGCCTGCTCCTCGTAATGTTTGCAATATATAATTTATTTGTTGTTGATTTGTAGTGATTGTAGCGCAGCCGCAGAGTGATTCATTTTCGCCAGCAACGCATCCAAGCTGCCATATTGAGCACGTAGTGATGCTTCATATTTTACCAGTTGGGCATTGGATGTAGCTTGTTTTTGGTTCAAGCTACGCAGATCAGCATTTAAAACATCTGTACGTTGATCCAACATCCCTCCAGACTTGGAATACTCTTTTAAACCCGTATTCAAGGTTGCAGCAATACCCTTTTCGCCACCAAAAAGACCAACAACCTGGTCAAAGTTTTTATCCACAGCCTCATCAAATTTGGTTTTATCCAGAGACAACTTACCTTTATTGTCCATCTTAATACCCACTTCGAAGATGGTTGAATAAGTCGTACTGGTACCTGCTTTATTTGTTACGGTATTAGCCATAAAACTGCTAATGGTACGTGTGCTCGCATCACCAGCAAGCGCGCCACCATCATCTTGTCTAACTCCGCCAACGATACTATTGCGCTTGCCCAGCGCATCCATTTTATCTTGCAGTGCGTTATAACCATCAATAAACTGCTTGACCATATCCTGAATTGCAGTTTTATCTGTTGTTATCGCAACTTTGTTGGATTTCAGAGTCGTGCCATCACTTTCTTTATCGGATACACGCAAAACCGTTAATTTCAAATCCTGAATAGAGTCGTCAAATACATTGGTATCACTTTTAAGTGTATTACCATCAACAGTAATCTCAGCACTACTAGCAGCTTGCTTCTGACTCATCACCGAACCTGCCGCACCTGTAGCAAAGATATCCAGCTCAGAATTATTGCCAGTGATCACCAAATCTTTGCCATCTCCAGATATACCGGAGTCAATAACAAATTTTGCCTTACCATCTGCCGTATTGACGATATTTGCACTAAGACCGAAGTTATCGCCATTACTATTGATACTTTTACGAATGTCTTGCAGAGTATCCCCTGCTTTGACATCAACCTTGAACTCCTTGGTACCAGCTTTAAAAGTTAATTGACCGTCTTGAGTCACAAGTGGGGTGGTCGAACTGGCAAATTCACCTTCAACACGGCTAGTAGTAGCCAATTTATTGACGGTAATGTTGTACTGGCCATTGGAGCCACCACTTTTACTCTCCACCTTCATCACTGGATTATCTTTATCCTGGGTGATGGTAACGGCTCGCTTGTTGAAGGCCCCGGGTTTGCTCAAGGTATCGAGAATATCGGTGAATGCGGTGAGAGATGACTTCAACTGGCCTATACCTGATATGCTGATCTGGGTGCTGTTTTGCTTGGTGACTATGGGCTTCTGTAGTTGAGCCTTCTTGGCAGCCACGCTAGAGGCAATAACGCTCTCGAGATCCAGCTGAGAGCCCGCCCCGGCAGAAGTAATGGCCATGTTATCTTCTCCTCATCAATTCGATTCAAATCTCGCTATCAAACAACAATCCGCGTTTGGGGTTCGCCCCTGCTTCACCTTGTTGCAACGCCTGGATCCGCTTGTGGATAGCAATCAACTCTTCCGTAGGGATCTGGCGGATCACCGAGCGGGTATCAGAGTCCATTACCTTTATTACCATCTGGCCAGACTCTTGCTCCATGCTGAAATTAACGGTCCATCCTTGCAATTTGCCAAATTCCTGCAAGTTTTGTACCTGTTTTTCAATATCTGCCTGGCTCTGCACTTGTTGAAGCTCAGTCTCCTTTGGCTGCCCCTGACTTTTCTGCTGCACGGCCCCGGCATCCTCTACCGTGCCAGAAAGCAGTTGAGCGGCCACTTGGCCGCTCTTGTCACTTAGCTGTAAGGAAGCGCCATTGGCAGATGACAGATTGCTTATTTCAGTTGCCATCTTATCTCTCCCATCTTAGTCAGCCTGGTCTACTCATTACCCAAGCAGGGAAAGAGCAGACTGCGGTCTCTGGTTAGCCTGAGCCAAAACACTGGATGCAGCTTGTTGCAAAATATTCTGCTTGGTCATGTTGGCAGTTTCGGTTGCAAAATCAGCATCACGGATACGAGAGCGTGCCGCACTGACGTTTTCCGAGATATTGGCCTGGTTACGAATGGTAGAATCCAAACGGTTTTGCACCGCACCGAGCTCGGCTCGCTTGCTATCGACAACTCCGAGCATTGCATCAGCTGCTGCCAACACTTGCTGTGCACCACTTTGGGTACTGATACTGATAGAACTACCCGCAACAAAGATAGCTGTCACGTTGATAGCTGTACCTATAACAGTACCAACATCAACTGTTGTATTTGCCGCAGCAGCAATCCCCGAGATACTGAAGCCATTGGCTTGGGTCAAACTAAAACCGATGGTCTGGTTGGCATCGGCGCCAACTTGGAAAGAACCCGCAAAATTACCATCCAGCAGCTTGGTACCGGCAAAACTGGTATCGGTCGAAATGCGGTTAATTTCAGAACCCAGTTGATCGACCTCTTTTTGCAGCGCTTCACGATCCTTGGTTGAGTTGGAGCCGTTGGCAGACTGTTGCGCCAAGGTACGCATACGTTGGAGCATACCGGTCACTTCGTCCATCGCCCCTTCTGCCGTTTGTGCCAGAGAGATACCGTCGTTGGCGTTACGATTACCCTGATCCAGACCGTTGATTTGGGAAGTCAGACGGTTGGAGATCTGCAAACCCGCCGCATCATCTTTTGCACTGTTGATGCGCAGACCGGATGCCAGACGCGTATACGAAGTATCCAAAGATTTGGTGGTATTCATCAAATTACGCTGGGCGTTCAATGATGACGTGTTGGTGTTAATGTACATGGCCATAATAAATTCTCCCGAAGAACACACGACTGCGGGTTGCGTCACCATAACTGCGTGACGGCCCACCGTAGAAGAGGAGGTTGAACAAGCCTCTCTCTTCAGGCGGGTATCTGTTTGAACGGACAGGCTACCCGCAGCTATGCAAACGTTGGATTCCGAACACCCCTCGATTGCCTCATCTTCTTTAACGGCAGCAAAAATGCAATCTTTAGGAAAAAGAATGCCCACAACAGGTAATCTGAAAAATCAGATATCAAGCGTTAAAAATGAAGCATCGTCTAAAGTGAGTAGCCAAAACTTTGACGCCAGTGCGCTTATAGCCCCCCATTTCAGCGAAATGAAGTGCGCTTGGGCAAACGAGGGGGCTGAAGATATGTCCTGATTCGGAATGCAGAGAAGATAAAAAACAAAATGCGGCCTGAAGAGGCCGCATTTTCACACTTGATGAGGCTCCGGCATTGTTATCCCAACAAGGACAATGCGGATTGCGGACGCTGGTTAGCCTGAGCCAAGACACTGGACGCAGCCTGCTGCAGGATATTTTGCTTGGTCATGTTGGCGGTTTCGGTTGCAAAGTCCGCATCACGGATACGAGAGCGGGCTGCGCTGACGTTTTCCGAGATATTGGCCTGGTTGCGGATGGTCGAATCCAAGCGGTTTTGCACCGCACCAAGTTCGGCACGCTTGCCATCAACCACACCGAGCATCGAATCTACCGCAGCCAACACGTTTTGAGCATTACTCTGGCTACTGATACTGATACCACCAGCACTACCACCTACAAAGATCGTTGTAATCCCGACAGCAGCTGCGGTCGTGGCAATCGTAGTTGCAGCAGCAGCAGCAATACCTGAGATACTAAAACCAGCTGACTGAGCCAAACTAAAACCGATAGTTTGGTTGGCATCGGCACCGACTTGGAAAGAACCGGTAAAGCTACCATCCAGCAGCTTGGTACCAGCAAAACTGGTATCGGTCGAAATGCGGTTAATTTCAGAACCCAGTTGATCGACCTCTTTTTGCAGCGCTTCACGATCCTTGGCTGAGTTGGAGCCGTTGGCAGACTGTTGCGCCAGGGTACGCATACGTTGGAGCATACCGGTCACTTCGTCCATCGCACCTTCAGCCGTTTGTGCCAGAGAGATACCGTCGTTGGCGTTACGGTTACCCTGATCCAGACCATTGATCTGGGAAGTCAGACGGTTGGAGATCTGCAAACCCGCCGCATCATCTTTTGCGCTATTGATGCGCAGACCAGATGCCAAACGGGTATACGAGGTATCCAAGGATTTGGTGGTATTCATCAAATTACGCTGGGCGTTCAGTGATGACGTGTTGGTGTTAATGTACATGGCCATAATAAATTCTCCCGAAGAACATGCGACTGCGGGTTGCGTCACCATAACTGCGTGACGGCCCACCGTAGAAGAGGAGGTTGAACTGGCCTCTCTCTTCGGCGGGTATCTGTTTGAACAGACAGGCTACCCGCAGCTATGCAAACGTTGGATTCCGAACACCCCTCGATTGCCTCATCTTCTTTAACGGCAGAATTTAGCCAAGCTTTAGGAAAATTGTTGCCGGTAGCGGCAAGTATTCTCCTGTGATGGGTAACATACTCTATCGCTCCACCCTCTATGGGAGAGCCTTCCAGCAATGCCCATAGATAAGCCTGAGGAAATATAGTTTTGGCATGATGTATGCAGACACTGAGAGGAGTGACGCCAATTTGGCGACACAATAAAAAATGGCCGGAGAACCGGCCTAAAAATGAGCATATGCTCAGGAGAATATGACCAAGCGTGACAGAACTGAACAGCTGGACAACACTTGGCATTACTAGTAGAGAATTATATCTCTCCCGATAGAACAGAGTGCGAACCCGAACACCCCTTTGTTCCATCTCTTGACCAGGGCGGCCTGAACAACCGCCCTGTTTTCTTTTGTTAGCCTTGCAGCAGTTGAAGTGCTGACTGAGGTCTCTGGTTAGCCTGTGACAGGATGCTAGAGGCCGCCTGTTGCAGAATATTCTGTTTGGTCATGTTCGCAGTCTCGGTTGCAAAGTCTGCATCACGGATCCGTGAACGAGCTGCACTGACGTTTTCCGAGATGTTTGCTTGGTTGCGAATAGTTGAGTCCAGACGGTTTTGCACTGCACCAAGTTCAGCACGCTTGCCATCTACTATTGCGAGCATGGCGTCTGTGGCAGCCAGCACGTTTTGTGCATTACTCTGACTGCTGATACTGATCCCGCCAGCGCTACCACCGACAAAGATGGCTGACAGCAGCACGGTTGCACCAGTAGCTGTAGTGATTGATGTATTCGCGGCGGCTGCGATCCCCGAGATACTAAAGCCATCTGCTTGCGACAGGCTAAAGCTGATGGTCTGGTTGGCATCAGCACCGACCTGGAAAGTCCCCCCGAAAGAGCCATCCAGCAGTTTGGTACCGGCAAAGGTGGTTGAAGTCGAAATACGGTTGATCTCTGCACCCAGCTGATCCACCTCTTTCTGCAAGGCATCACGATCCTTGGCAGAGTTGGAGCCGTTGGCTGATTGTTGGGACAGGGTACGCATGCGTTGCAGCATACCGGTCACTTCATCCATTGCCCCTTCAGCAGTTTGTGCCAAGGAGATGCCATCGTTGGCGTTGCGGTTACCTTGATCCAGACCGTTGATCTGGGAGGTCAGACGGTTGGAGATTTGCAGACCCGCCGCATCATCTTTTGCGCTGTTGATGCGCAGGCCGGAAGCCAGACGAGTATAGGAAGTATCCAGTGATTTGGTCGCATTCATCATGTTACGCTGAGCGTTGAGTGATGAAACGTTAGTGTTGATAAAAAGGCTCATGACTATTCTCCTAAGCTATTAAATTTACTCTTCTATTTGCTCGGGCTTTATTATGTTTCGTGCCCGATGCGTCTTATTTAACGGCTCGTTTTTCGATGTCTTTAGCATTTTTTTCAACGCTTCATCGCATTAACGCCGCTTACCCTATTTATCGGCATGTCATCGATTAACTTAAGAAAAAAATCGCCACTTCAGTGAAGATGGGAAGGCCTGTATCAACGCGCCCCTCGCAGCACCACAAGCAACCCATACGACACCGACGGTTCCAGGAAGAGGAAAAAAAACGGGGCAGACTCGCAATTTTGCCCGCTGCATCTTGGCGGTTGACACCGCCAGCCCCTAAAATCGCCGCCCCATCAACAATTTGACGTGAGTTGTTTCCATGCAGACAGTGGTTGAGCAGCTTGTTTACATCAGCGACATGTTTGGTACTGCGGTATTCGCGTTTTCAGGGGTTCTGGTGGCGGGCCGCCTCAGGATGGACGGTTTTGGCGTCATGGTGTTGGCGGCAGTCACCGCCATAGGGGGTGGGACCATCCGCGACATGATCCTGGGGGCCACCCCCGTCTTCTGGGTACGCGACCCGCTCTACATCTGGGTGGTGATAGCAACGGCACTCATCGGGATGTGGATGGTCAAACTGCCCCGCCGCATGCCCTGGTACGTGCTGCCGGTCGCCGATGCCTTTGGGCTCGCCCTGTTTACAGTGATCGGCGCCCAGAAAGCCCTCAACTTTGGCACTTCGGGGCTAATCGCTGTGCTGATGGGCACCATGACCGGGGTGGCTGGCGGCATGATCCGCGATGTGCTGGCCCGGGAAGTGCCCATGGTGCTGCAAAAAGAGATCTATGCCACCGCCTGTATCCTCGGCGGCATTCTCTACACGCTGGCACTGGAAGCCGATATGGATCGGGTCACCGCCATGCTTATCTGCATGAGCGCTGTATTTGGCCTGCGGGTTGCCGCCATCTATTGGCATCTCTCCCTGCCCACCTTCTCGCTACAGCGCAGCAATTGAGGGAAGCCCCGCACAGTGTGCGGGGCTTCGCGTTGAACCAAACGCGCTTTTCTGTTGTCATACAACACAGTTGTTGTTAGCCGGAACTTCTCATGCAAAAGATCGGAATGTTCGCCACGCTCTTTCTCACCAGCGTGACGGCACTTCATGCCGAGGCACAGGCGGTGTTTGGCCGATTGGCCTCGGCACCAGTACAGCAGTTCAATCAGGTAATACGTCAGGCCAGCAACGAGCAGCAAGGCTGGGTCAATGATTATAGGGAAGTGGCGCTGCGCTTTGTCGGCCATGGCGACATGACAAGTCGTATCCATGCCCAGCAGCTGGATAACGATCTGGTGCTCTCTGTCGCACTGGATGGTGCCCACAGTGACATGCTCTATATCCTGACCCTCTATCGCAGCAATAATCTTTGGCAGATGCGAGAAGCCGAGATGGGCTGGCGCTGTCAGGGACAAGATTCTTTCACCCCTGTCCCCTGCCCCTGATGGGCATGACAAACTGGTGAAATAAAAAAATCCGGCACATTGGCCGGATTTTTTATGGGAGATTGAGCGTCAAATTACGGACGGTAAACTTTGACGTTGGCAAAGCCCTTCTCTTTCAGGTAAAGCGCCTGCAGCTTGCTCATCACGCCGCGATCACAGTAGAGCAGGTAGGTCTTCTCCTTGGGCAGATCGCCAAAGGCGGTAGCCAGCTTGAAGAAGGGGATATGCATGACCTCACGCCCTTCCACCAGCAAAGGCTTCTCGTCGTGCTCGTCCATGGAGCGGATATCGAGGATCACCTCGTTGTCACCGCTCTCGGCGGTAGTCTCCACTTCCTGCACCTCGGCGGCGGTCTCTTCACCGATACGACGGATATCGAGGTAACGGGCCTCGGCCACCACCTTGTCCAGAATGGCGAAGTCGAAGTTGCCCTCTTCCTCTTCAATACGCGCCAGATCGGCCTTCACGGTCGGCTTCTTGGAGATGACGCCGCAATACTCCGGCATGGTCTCGGCAAACTCCAGGGTGCCGATACGGCGGGCTTCGCTGATGATGTCCGGCTTATCCCAAGTGATAAGCGGGCGCAGGATCACCTTGTCGGTCACCCGATCGATGACGTTCAGGTTGGTGAGGGTCTGGCTGGATACCTGGCCTACACACTCGCCGGTCACCAGCGCCGGGATCTGGAACTCGTCAGCCACCTTGGCGGCGGCACGCATCATCATCCGCTTGAGCACCACCCCCATCTGACCGTTATCGATCTTCTCGAGGATCTCGGCGACCACCGGCTCGAAGTCGACTGCGGTGAAACGCACCCGATGGGATGAACCGAAGCGGTTCCACAGGTGATAGGCCACCTGCTTGACGCCGATTTCGTGAGCGGCGCCGCCCAGATTGAAGAAGCAGTAGTGCACCCGGCAGCCGCGCTTGATGAACTGGAACGACGCCACACCTGAGTCAAAACCGCCGGAGATAAGGCTCAGCACATCTTCCTGAGTGGCGATGGGCATGCCACTCAGGCCCTGATGGATGGCGCTGACGATGAAGAGCTCTTCGCCGTCAATCTCGAGGTTGATCTTCACATCCGGGTTCTTGAGGCGCACACCGTTGCTTTCGCAGTGCTGGTTCAAACCACCGCCCACATAGCGCTCAATCTCGAGAGAGGAGAACTCGTGCTTGCCGTGGCGCTTGGCGCGCACGCAGAAGGTTTTGCCCTTGAGCTGGTCGCCCCACACGGCTTTCACCTGCTCGAAGATGTCGTGCAGATCGGTGAACTTGCTTGCCTGAACCTCGAGGAAGGCCTGAATGCCGGGAATACAGGCCAAAGCTTCGATAGCCTGCTCGCGGAACTGGTCATTGCGGGAGCTCACGATCAGCTTGTCCCAATCCATCCTTACGCGGGCATCGTCGTCGAAGCGGCGCAGGACGTTGCGGATATTGCCCTGCAGGATCTTGATAAAGCGCTGGCGAACCGACTTGCTCTTGATGGTGATTTCCGGGAACAGCTTGATAATGAACTTCATGGTAATGACTCGGGTGACCTTGATTTAAGGGCGCGAATTATATCAGAACTTTGTGGCCAGCGCCTACTGGATGAGCGTTTGCTCACATTCCCCCACGCAGTGTTTGCCGTGCAGCGCCAATCTTGCGTATATTCCCGACCCTGCACCCCGGCACCACTTCTGGCGACAGACCGATACGATGAAGACCTATATCTACTACCCCGGTATGGTAATCAACCTAGAGCAGCCACGCCAACATCCACTCCGCGCAATCCCTGACACACATTGATTTTCCTGCCTTAGCGGCAATTACACTCCCTCCTCATACCACCTCATTCCACCTATATTTTTGCCCCAAAATTGCCCCAAACCTGATTTTATTGCCCCAAAATTGTCCCAAGAATACAGCCAAAAACTCGACCAAATCGCAGGCATAGAAAAGCCCGCTCAGTGGCGGGCTTATGCTCAATGCCGAACATCACTGAACGGCTACTTCATCGCGTAGTTTTTCAAGAATGCGCGCGATCTCCTCACCCTCCTCCGGCGCCAGGTCAAGCGTCTCTAAGTAGTCCTCAAGTTCAGCTAGTGAATCCATCCGATCAGGTCCTCGCTTATCAACTCCCAGTCTCTCGACTGTGAAACACTGTATGCTTATACAGTAACGAAGCGAGTTTACAACTTTCCTTCTCCAGATGGGAGCACTATCTTTTATCACCTCCGCTATCTTGTTATTTCCTAACGAAAAATCCCGTCCTATATGACTTATCATAACCCGCTCACACTCCATCGTTACTGGTGATCCGCGGCGACTCTTGGCGCGTCATACTCATTTTTTTGACTACAATCTACATGACCTACATGTGCCATTACTGAGCAATTGCGCAATAGGTGTCTCAAATTTGGGACAACAATAAAAACATGATCTAGAGCACGGTTAGAACATACAAACGAGGAACACGACGTATGAAGCTGTATCTAACCAGTTCTAGCCTGGCCTATGTCCATCGCACCAAGACAAAGGTGCGCAAGCTGATGGCCGAGCGAAAGCTCAGCCAGGCCAAGATAAGCAAATTGACCGACATACCACGCTCAAGTATCTCGAGATGGCTATCGCCGAACAGCGACGACTTCATGGGTCTGGCCGAGGCCGTGATAATTTCGAGTGCGATGGGTATGTCGGTTCAGGCCATCCTGGCTGATCCGGATTGGAGCGTGTCAGATGATGAGCATATGGGGCTGATCAACAGGGCCGCGATGCTGCCGAAGCCGCATCTTGCCTCAATGCTGAACTGCTATGCGGAGATTCTTGGGGTGAGAGTCGGGTAACAAAAATGGGGCCTAAGCCCCATCAGTATTAAGCCGCCTGCTCCGGCATCATTCGCATGATGCGATCGGTGGCATCCTGCCGAGTCTCAGGTGACAAGTCCTCTGCCTCCAGCAACCGTAGCAGATCGGTAAGCTCGGCTTTCAGTTGGGCGGTGCTCATTGCATCACCCCCATGCCAACGCTTTCTGCATTAACACATCCGGTTCGGTCAATGGCGTCTCTGGCAATGCTGCATAGGCTCATCATCAGCTCATCCATCATCTCTAAGCCAAGCTTGGTCATGCCAAATTTGTATTCACCGTCTTCGCCAGAATAAAAACACATCATCTGCAACATCCGATGAGCGTTCTCCCTTCCTTGCTGCCCGCCATAGACTTCATAAAATGCCCCCTCAACATTGGTTGCAATTGCAACCTCAAGGACATCATGACTAAGCGGAAGGACAACACTGCCGTGTGAGAACTTGTCACCATTGTATTTCAGGTAATAGCATGCAAGGAGTGATCGTAGCGCCCGAAGTGGCTCATCACTACCGGTCATTTCCGACTCATCTAGTGATGCCAGATCTTTCATTCTGGCGATTATGGTATTCCTGCGCTCAGTGGCCTCATCTTGGCTAATGTCGTCGCGGAACTCTCTATCAATAGGCTCAAGCTTGTTCATGCCGCCACCCCCGCAACGCTAAGCATCTTGGATATTGCTGCAATGCCCTTAGCTGTCACCAGAACACGTTCAGAAACCTTTTCACTGCCATCAGGCCTGGTCACCACATCAACCTTATGCTCCAGAACTCCTGACTGGAGCTTATCTTGGTAGGCAATCCATACCTTCCCGCCAGCGCGCTTATAGATCCAGCGCTTGGATGACAGCAGTTGGAACAGGTATTTTGGCTGCACCTGCAGGTGTTTCGCGGCATTGGTGATACACATGCTGCCATCTGCCTTGGCGATGCGCTCCAACGCCTCAACATCAGTCTGCATTTCTTCAACCTTGTGCTCCAGATCGATCACCTTCTCGCTGTAGCTCAACAGCAACCCGCGCATGGTGGCTGGATCGTTCAATGCCACCATCGGATCAACCACCGGAGCCAGCTTGCCAGTGCGGTAGTCAAGGAACACCTGATTGACCTGCAGATGGAAGGCTGGGCTGATCCAACTAGCATATGAAATCGCCAGTAGCTCATGAGCGAATGTGCCTGGAGCCGCGCCACCATTGATAACTTTTAGCACTTCATGACCAGACTGTGAATTAGCAGTCTGGTTGGTTAGCTCTGAAATCAGCTCTTTAGCCTGCTTGGTTCGCAGCCATTGATTTGGCGCCTTATGGTCACCGGTACCACTTGCCCGGTGGAGGGCGTTAAGATTGAAGCGCCCAGCATCATCAGTGGTGATCTCAACCCCTGCGATCATTGGGGGGTTGTTAGGATGACCATCAACTGATGGCTTCATAAAGTTGTTAGGCTGTTGTATATTCATACCGTAGTCCTTAACGTTGCGGTTTTGGTTTACATCCTCGACCCGAGCTGTTGGTGCAGCTTGGGTCGTTCTATTTATGGCATCACGACATGCTGTCATGATCCAATCCACCATCTTTTTTCATCTCTGAGTACAGGATGGAAATCACCTCCTTTGTCAGACTCACGCCGTTATCAACGGCACGGTGCCCCAGCCACTTTTTCAGATCTTCCGGTAACCGGATTGATGTCGGTGGAATTTGGTTGCTCACTTAACTCTCCTTGCTTGTTGCTGATTCGTTGGTGTTGCAAGAGTTGACACTGCCAGCTCTTCTCTCAAGGCTAGAATCAAAAAGACTCAGAGTCAAATAGAATCTTTGCTTTGTGATTCTATCAGAGCCATCATGGCCATTGATAATGCTTAAATACCCATATAGAAACACTGGAAAATGCCATGAGCCAGCCGAAGCCATACCCACTACGAATGTCTGATGAGATGCGCTCCAGCCTACAGGAAAGCGCAGACAGATCTGGCCGCTCCCTGAACGCCGAGATAGTGCATCGACTTCAGCAGTCAATTGATGCCAGTCTCACCGGTGAACTAAATGGTGGGCCTGGGTCGCCACGAATGATCGCATCTGTAGAGATAACAGACCCTGGCATAGATAAGGACGACCCACGTTACAATGTGACCGCCATAGCCAAGCAGATAAAAGAAGTTCGGGAAATGATGGAGGTGATCGCAAAAGAAATGAAAAGCAAGAAATGATGACGTGATTATGGTCACTGACATGCACCATCCAGATGATGCATTATGTATTTTTCAGCGTAATGGTTGGTATATGATGCGTTTTATTTTTTCCTTATTATTTTCATTTTTAATATCCGCCGGAGCCATTGCAAGTACCGATTCACAGTCTGAGGTGCAATCAGCATTAAATACAAATCCAGACCTAAAGTCATGGATGGCTCATGGTGGTGAGGTTGCAAATATAGCCATTGGGATAGATGATAAACTTAGCGCAGATCCAGAATGGCGTGACAAACCTCTATCTGAAAGATTTAGAGAGGTTGAGCGTTTAACCAAAATAAAATACTGGGATAAGATAACAAGTAAAAGCGCGAGCACGGAGCCGACTAAGCATACTGCAAGAAAATACAATGAGTTTGATGAGTATTGGGAGCAGAAAGCAAAGGATGAATCCAACAAACCGAAGCAGCAGAAAAGCAGTTCAAACTCAGGCGTTATTGCTGAGAATGCGATTATTGGTGGGTTGAGCGTTGCGTTTATAATTATAGCTCTGCGGGCTTACAAACAACTAAAATTGAGGATATTGGGAATGGATTCAAGTAAAAAAACGTTTAATGTATTACTGCTTGCATTTGTATTGATGAGCATAATTCCTCCATGGAAGTATGAGGTTGACTGGGGTAGAGCAAAAAAAGAATCACCAGCCGGTTATTCTTTTATATTAACACCGCCAAAACCTAGCTCCTATGAAGACAGAACTAGCGTGTCGATAGATTTTAATAGGCTATTGATTCAATGGGCTGCTATTGGTGGCATAGCTGCGCTACTGATGATCAACAGAAAATCAGAAAGTTAGTACTTTACATATATTGATGCTTGCTCTGTTATTTTCTCATCTTGCACAAGAAAAGAATAAAACTAAAACAGCTGATCAAGCGCAGCAATAGCAAATCCAACCAGGACAAAGAAAAAGCTGAATGCCATAAAGTCATCCAGATCGCTCCTGCTGGATTTGCTAAAACACCAACACCCGGCCGCGAATGGGATTAGTGCCAGCGTAAAGCTGAAACTGAATGCCTTGAGCGCCACAACCATCATTATCAACGCGAACAGTATCCACATGGTCAGGGTCCTAACTGGTTAAGTGCCCCAGCTTAACCCCTTTGCAGAGGCTCAGCCAGGGCCGCTATTCCACTTACTCCCAGTTCACCCTGTTCTTGTTCACTGCCTGATACACCAGGTCATTACGGCGTGCCAGTAGCTCGTCAATGCGCCGGCGCTTATCCTCTGCGTTCATGGTGCGGTCACGCTGGATCAGCTCAATCTTGTTGCGCACCACCCTGACCTGCTGCTGGGTGCGGCTCAGGCTACGGCGAGACTTCAAGATGCCGCCCTGCTCATCCAACAACTCGTTGGCCTTATCGGTAAGCCCCTCGCTGCGGTACTGGTCGATAGTGCGCTTGAGCTGGTTCACCTCATTCAGCATTTGGTAGAACTGCTCCATGTGCTGCGTTGACTTCGCTGGCCCGGTGCCACGGTACACCGACTTGACGAGCGGGATCTCGTCAGCGCGCCAGCTGGCCGACTCTCCAGGGCTTGCTGCGCGGATCAGGCCATCTGCAGTGGCCATGACATAGCCGCCAATCGTTCCGGTATAGCCAATCACCAAATGCTCAAGCTGCTTTGGCGAGAATCCGGAAACCTCGCCAAGTTTGCGCATCAGCAGGCTGGTCTGCTCGTTGTAGCGGGCTTCGGCCTGCACCGCCAGATCCTGCGGCGAGTCGATGGGGCCGCCGCGGAAGGTATCGTAGTTGAACGCCGCTTCAACCATTGGCTTGACGATCTGTGGGGTAGGGTTGAGCGCGAAGGTGTCTCCGATCGCTCTGGCCACCGCCTTGCCGAACTGGGCGCCGGTGTCCTTGTCGCCCATGGCACGCACCATGCGCTCAGGGATGGTTCCGAACATCACCCCGATCTCAAACGGCTTGGGAATGCGCCAGTGCTGATCACCTACAAAGAAGTGCCAGTTGGCGTCCTTGTCCCAATCTGGCAGCTCCTCATAACGCTCGTCATCCCAGTTGGCAGCCAGCAATCCCAGCGACATGGCGGTGATCATGCCTGCCCGCTTGGCAATCTCGCGCGGGTTATCTCTCAGCTCCCTGGTCAACTTGCCAAGGCCCTGGATGCGGGCGTTGAAGAACGGCAGCACCAGTGATGCGGCCTGTATTGCTCTTGCCCCGCCCATCATCGAGAAGTCCATCAGATCCTTTGACTCAAACGCCGCTTGCGCATGGCTCTTGCCGGCTTTGATGGCTGCATCGTATACCGCCTCGCGGTTGGCGTTCTCAAGCGCCTCGCCGTAGCGGCTGTACTTCTCCCACACATCAGCCACCACGCCTTTGGCGTGTGCCACATTGCGGATGATGCTCTTTTCGTAGCGGGCAATCTGCTCAGGTGTCATTCCTTTGCGGCGCAATGACTTGCGTACTGTATCGGCCATGGCACCCGGGTCGTTGCCATTGACATAGCCGCCAAGGAAGCTGGCGCCGCTGAACATCACATCGATAGTGCTGCCATCCATGGCCAGCGTCTTTTTCACCCCTTTGATGGAGTCGATCACCGGCTTGAATCCGTCCTTGCTGATCGCCCAGCTGGATAGGGAGTCTCGCAGGAAGTTGCGCAGCATAAACTCCGGCGAGGCAGTCACCCCGGCTGTCAGCAGGCGCTTAGCCTTCGCCGCCATATTTACCATGGTTCCGAACGGCTGGCGGTCGAAGAAGGTCATGGCCCGGTAAAGGTCTGGATCCTCCACCTTGATCATGTAATCCTCGCCTTCAATCTTGACGGTGATCAGGTTCTTCCCGTTCTTGAGAGCACGCCAGTCCATCATATTCGGCTTGGCTACCACCTCAATGATGCCGGTGTCAGCCAGGTTCCAGACGGTCTTTTGTGCCGCCATGTTCTTCATGGAGGCGTCGATCAGTTTACTGGTGCTGGTGAAGATGTTCTCGAGCAGATCTGCGGTATTGGCCTCACCGCCCTTGAGCTTCTTGATGCCGGCGTTCTGGTTGGCGATCCCCTTCGGCTTGAATGGCGCCAGTACGTCGCCATCATCAGATTCCCGGAAGAACGGGATGTACCACTCGCTTTCGAACTCAGAGCGTGCCTCCTTGGTGAACAGGCCTGCCTCCTGCGCCAGATCCAGCGTGGCAGCGTTGAGCCGGTTCCAGCGAGCCTTTGCCTCGTTGAATTTGGCCTCTTTGCCATTGCCGAGACCTTTCAGTGCTTCGATGTCCTGCTCGCTCAACAGGTTCTCACGCCCCTGCTTCATCAGCATCTCGGCCCGGTGGCCAGCCATCCAGCCCAGCCAGTTGTGCAGATCGGCTCCGAGATCGGAGAAGATGCCAAGCAGTGCGTCCTTCTCACCGGTACCAGCCTTGCGCTGGATTACCCCATCCTTCCACTCTGGCAGGCCATAGAGCATGGTCGCCTGCATGGTGGAGGCAGCCCCGGTTGCCATCCGTGCAGCCACATAGCCTGAGTCTGCTGCATCGGTAATGCCTGCTGCATCCTCGGCGTACTTGATGGGGGCCAGCGCATCGAGTACTTCGGTGTTGGCTTTCTTGATAAAGCGATCCACCCACGACTTGACCACGCTCCGCTCTACATTGCGCAGCTTGTCCAGGTTGGTTTTGGTCTTGTCGATGATGTCTGGCTTGGGGCCGAGGTTGAGCTTTTCCATGGCCGCATCTGCGGCGGCCGTATTGGTCTGGCTCATCTTGACACCGGTTGCCTTGGCTGGCTGCTCTGCCTCCTGGCTGAACTTCTTACCGCCATCGGGGCCGCCATCATCAGGGCCGCCGCGCTTCATCTTCTTGCCAAGCGCCTCAATCAGGTTCCGGGTCTCTGCCGCCGTAATGCCATCAGGCGCAAAGCCAACCATGCGCAGCGCCTTGGTCACCCAGGCCGCCACAGTATCCCAGCCACGGCGCCATGCGCTGGGCTCAATCTCGGCCAGGTGAGCGATCACCTCCTCTGCCTGCACCCCGATATCATCGTCGGCATAGTGGGTGTCAACCCACTCCCACACCGCCTTCATGCTAGGGTCTTTCTTCGACTTGATGAGGCGGCTGATCAGCTTGGTGTACTCCCCATCGCCAAGCACATTGGCCAGACCGTAGTGGGCCAGCACCTCGTGGCGCAGGATCTCGCGCATCCGCTTGGGATTGGAGATGGTATCGGCGGCAACATGCAAGGTGCCGGTGTCGTCATCGAAGGCGGCGCGGCGGATCAGGCCATCTTTGGCAACCAGCCCCAGCGCTTTCTCCAGTTCGGCCTGGGTGGCGTGGATCTGCACATCAATGCCGCTGGCGCCCCGGTACTGCTTGAACCACTCCTTGGTGACCAGCTCAGCCTCTTTACGGGTCAGGTGCTTGGCAGGCTTGTCGCCCTGCGCCATGGCCTGCTTGGAAAAGCTGATGATGCGCTCTGGCTTGTCGTCTTTGGCTGGCTCGTCGGCTTGCTTGCCGATCACCTCGTGATCGCCACGAATATTCTGTTTGGTGCGCTCTCCGTTGCGAATGCCTTTGCCAACGGCCTTGATCAGGCTGTCCAGCTCATGCTCTTTGATGGGGCCTTTCGCCAAACCAGCTTTACGCAGCAGACGCGCGAATTCGGTCTTGATGTCATTCCAAGCCTGAATGGTGCGGGGCGGCAGCTCTTTCTCTGCGATATGGGCAAAGACCTCCTCCGCCTGATGCAGGTCACTCTTCTTGCCATAAACAGAATCGCCCGCAATCTGTTTCCAGACTGGGGCGATCCACTTCTCATTCTTGGCGTCGATCAGCTTCTGGAGAAGACGCTGCTTATTCTCTGGCGTAAACGTGTCAGTGCCGTAGTGGCCCAGCAACTCATGACGTAACGTAGTGATGAGGTCCGCTTTTGCTCCTGACCGGCCTCCCTCTCCGCGTCCAACGCGACCCTGATCCTCGCTGAGGCTGCGCTCTCGATTGCGCCCTCTATCGGAAGATACTCCATCTCTTGCGTTCCGTGAGACGACGGTGACGATGGATTTACCTGGGTGGTAGGCACCTTTGGTTTTGTCTCCAAGCCCTTGTTCATCGATTGCTGGTCCATAGATCTCATTGGCCTTTTCTCTAATAAATGGCTCAACCGGAATGTTGCCATTGTAGTCCTTTAGAAAATCGTCCACGACTTTACTTGCCTCGTCAACAGAAAGCCCTTCCTGCTGCTGTGACATGCGCACGTTGCTGGCTGGCGCGGCGGCAGGCTCCGGCGCTACCGGATCAGGTTGCACCACCGCAGAAACAGCAACCCCGGCATCAGGGGCCGGGGCTGTCAGTGTTTGGTCATTTTGCTGCTGTCCATCAGGTACAGGTGGAGCAGCAGCGTAGTCTGCCGGATCTCGGGATCCAGCTCGGTCGGAGAGTCCGGTAATGTCTGGTCCAGCACCTGCTGCAGCTGGTTCGCCTGCGCCAGGCTGATAGCCTTGTCCTTCACTGCCGCTTGCAGGTACTGGGGTAACTGGCTCATTGCTCACCTCTGCTTGGGGTTGGTTGACGGGGATCACCTCGCGGTATCCGGTATCGATAGCCGGTGCTAGTTGGCCGGCCTCGCCCGCCGTGGCAGACGGTGCCGGATCTGTTTCAGCGCTTACGCTTGCAGCTGGCTGATCAGATGGTCGATTCGGGTCTGTGACACTGATGTTGTAGAGTTGCGGAGCGCTTGGCTGCGTGGTTGCGGCCGCCTTAGCCTGCTCAACCTCGGCGATCTCTGCCACCCCAAAGCCGCCGCCATTGAGCGGCACCGGCATCTCCTTGCCCTTGCGGCTGGCCATGGCGGCCTCTTTCTCGCTGGCAAAAGGCTTGCCTTTGCGGGTTATGCGTAGTGTCTGGAGCTGGCCAACTACGGCATCCAGCGCAGATGGCGCTGCATTCTGCTCCTGTGGTTGTGCTTGAGCTGCATCGTCAGCAACAGACTCTCCGGCTGTATCTGTGGCTGCTGTCGGTTGACCTACCGCATTGTCTGCAGCAACGGACTGCTGTCCAGAAATGGCGGTGGCTGCAATATCCTCGCCCGGCTGAGACATGGCCTGCGAGAGGAGATCATCAACTGTTGGCGCAGGCGAGCCGGCAAGCGCCTCCTGCACCGGACTGTTCTCTGCCATGCCCTTGAAGCGATCAGCGGTACCATCGCGGCGCAGATAGGACGGCACATCACGCACCTCGTCAAACTTGCCGGCGCTGGGGCCGAGCGGTGATTGATCCACAACTTGCCCAGCTGTTTCAGTCATCGGATTATCCGCATATGAAAGCTCAGGATTTGCCATCATATTGGCCGCCCGCTCAGCTACCTGACGAGCGGTGGCATCATCAGCGCCACGCTTTTTCATGGAGCTCTCAACGATCTGAATAGCTTGCTCTTGTGTCAGATTGTCTCTATTCACATGCAGAACTTTGGCAAACTTGGCAGCGGTGCCGCCCATCGCTCCGCCAGCCATCACCCCGCCCGCAGCTCCATGTAGGCCGGCATCGAGGGTTCCAGCCATAGGATCGACAAGCTGTGTATTTGCCATCTGGTTCTGGGTGGTATTTCCAACGTATTGTTGCAGCCACTCTTCACCAAATTCCCCAGGGGCCTCCGTTGCAGCACCTTTCAGCATTCCACGAACTGCTCCGCCGGCACCAGAACCAAGCATAGTTTTCACGATGGTTGCATCACCAAGCAGCGTTCCCATTGCCGCAGCTGCCATCGTCTCAGGCTTGGACTTTGCCATGCTGGAAGAAAGCTCTGCATATCTCCGCTGTGCCTCCTCCACTTTTGCCGCCCCATCAAGCTCTGCAAACTCAGGGTCTTGACTGACCTTCTTCAACTCACCAACAAATATTGGTGAGTCGATCAAGTCCATTGGGTTGCTGTTGATGGCGGTATCATAGGCACTGTCACCAGCCTGACCAACAGACATCCCCATGCCGACACCAAGGCTTGCCGTAGGGTTTTTAGTGATCGCGGCTGTGGCTACGGTCGGGATTAGAGAGCCGACAGCCTGTGCGGCAACGCCAGCCCACGCGGCAGGATCACCTGCTCCTCGACCTAACTTTCCGTCCTTGAATATCTCAGGGTTGCTCATCGCCTCCTGCATATCTGGAGAAGTTGACTCAATTATGCCCTGACCGACCTCCTTGATTGGTTCGCCAATGATCTTTGCCGCTGGCTTTATCGCCTTGTCTGCAATGTCACCGACAACCTCAGCACCCTTCAGTGGCTCAGTAAGTGCTGATAACCCGGGCAGCGCTGCCACTGTCAGCTCATTATTTTGATCATCACTGTTTGGCAATGACCCGCTGGCCTGCAGCTCCTTAACCCGATCAGAAATACGCCTACGCTCACTCCCGTCCTGGTCGAACGTGTCATTCAGCCAAGTAAGTGCGGTATCAATTACCCCGCCCTCTTCCACCTTGTTCATGGTTGGATCAACAAGGCCGCGGGCTCCGCGCGCAATGTCGCCAGCGCTTAGATTTGAGACCAGGGAACCGACACCTTTTACCGCCGCACCGGCAACCCCCTTGGCGCCGTCTGTGACACCAATCTCGAGATCGCGCTGGCGGAGCTTGTTATCCCAGTAGGCGTCGAATTCATTGGTTTCTGCCATGATATCCTCGGGTTCTTTGCAAAATAAAAGCCCCGACCGGAGAACCGATCAGGGCTTGATATGGTTGGTGGCCAATAAACAGACTGGCCGACTATGGGGAGATGCTAACGCTGGTGAGGCGAATATTCAACCGGCATCATTCGCATGATGCGATCGGTAGCATCCTGCCGCGCCTCAGGGGATAAATCCTCTGTCTCCAGCAACCGCAGCAGATCGGTGAGCTCGGCTTTCAGTTGGGCGGCGCTCATGCAGCACCGCCCACTTCCAGTGCGGTGATGATGACACCAACCGCCTCAGCCCCAGCCTCGTTATAGCGGAATGTCTCTACCTGCTTGGTCGAACTGCGGGACTTATCCAGAAAGAACTTCCCGTATCGCTCCGTTTTCAGGTTGTGCTCGTTGGCGATGCGACCAACCTTGTTGGCACTGATACCAAACCGCTCACCCACCTCTCCTGCAGTGTAGTAATGCTCGGTCATAACAGGGAGCGGGATGATGTCAGCGCCAACCACCGGGTTAACCAGTGATGCGGTAATGGTTTGGCGCGACACATCGCTAAGATGGGGAAGCAAATTGCAGATGGCCTGGGCATTCTTGATCTGCTGATCGAGCGCCTGGGCGCGCAACGTGGTGGCCTTGGCCAATCGCATGTCATCCAGCGCGGCCTTGGCTGCCTTGCTGCCAGAGAGCTCAACCGCCTTTTCGATATCGCCGTGGCGCAGGGCTTGAGCGGCTGCGTAGACCTGCACTTCATAACTGGCGTCGATCCAACCGGCGTACTTCATGGCAACCAGCTCTACAGCCCAAGTGCCTGGATTTTTGCCACCCTTAACAATCCTCAAAGGACTAATTAGTCCTTTGCCCTCAACCGCCTTGATAAAGTCCGCTTGATACCTGAGGAACTTGCTAGGGGATTGGTTCTCAGTCGCCTTGCCCAAAGCCATGGCAGCCTTATGCAGATCGTTGAGGCAATACATGCCATCAGCGTTCACTGCGATAGAATGGCTCTCGATAACGATGGCACTGACTTTCGTTTGTCTATCGGATTGATGTATAGTCATACGGTAGTCCTTAACGTAGTGGTTTGGGTTTACATCCTCGGCCTTAGCGGTTGCGCCCGCTGAGGCCGAACTCTTTCTGCTAGAACTTGAACTCATTCAGGTTTACCTCCCCCCGCTTTACCAGCGCATCCAGTACCGCCAGCCGAAACAAGACCTCCGTTGGCAGCGTTCTGAAATGTTGATTTGCATTTTTGCTGTATTCGTCAACCATCTCTGGCGTCATTCTTATCTGGACTGGTTTTTTCTTGGCATCAATCATGGATTCCCTCTGTTTATCTATTGTTCAAGCATTGCCAGAATAGCCCAGCAAACAAGCGCAAGCAAATACTTTGCGGCACAAAATACAAAAACCAACGCTTTGACTCACATCATGCACACGATAAATACTTACAACCATTGAAAAAATGCCGATAACTATCCCGTCGGCACACTAGGACTGGTTATGGCGATCGAGAAAAAATCCAAAAAAAATACGACCAGCGTCAACCTGTCGCTGAGGCTAGACCCCCGTTCCAAGTATCTGATCGACCTACTCGCAAGACATCAAAAGAGGACGATCACAGGCGTGATTGAGTGGGCGGTTGAGCGCGCAGGAGCTGAAGCTATCTTCGATATCGAGCGTGGCGAAAGCTTTTTAGAGGTAATTGATAGGTTATGGTCAACCGATGAGTCGGTTCGCCTTGCCAACCTAGCGCTGGCGCGCCCAGACCTGCTGGATTACGACGAACTCAGGATCTGGGAAACTATCAAAGCATCACCGGATCTTTGGAATGCCAGTGGCCAATTGCTGTATACAACTTTGCAAGAAGAATGGGATCGAATATTAGAACACGTCGAACAGCATCGACTAAGTCGCGCTGTGAAACCCTATTCGGTTTTATAAAATAGCCAAAGGCCGGGAGACCCCGGCCTTGTTGTGCCACGCCCTGACTTTACTGTTTGCCACCGCCCATTATCGCCTCGTAGGCTGACTGCTGGCGCTGTTTCTTGATGATGGATTGGTATTCACCATCAAGTTGCTCTGGTGTATATGTGGAGAAGTCAAACCCGCGACTCACCGCTGCGTCAATAAAGCTCTGCTTTCTCTTGTCATTGCCAGCCCAACCGCTTACTTGCTCAGGCAATTTGGGGGGCGCATCAGGTTCTGCGCTTGTGGTGCCTGACTTTTTACCACCGTCCACGTTGTAAATGCGGTCTATTTCTCTGGCGCCCTTTTCTCTGCTAGCAACGAACTCGGCGGCCAACGCTTTGGCATTGGTATCACCACTGGCCAATATTTTTGCCTCCCCCCTCTGGGTCTCATTGGCATACTGACTTCTAGCTTTCTGCCAACCTTTCAAGTCAGCTGGCTGGGCCAAACCAAGGCTCTGACCAACACGGTTTAGAGTTTCACGGTTTTGACCGGCCCCGCTCAGTTGCTGATACATATTACTGCGCTCGTACACCGTCTTTATCAGATCTCCCCATTTAGAGACTTTAACCGGATCACCAGGCTGCGTGCTGCGCCCCTCAGTCACCACGCTATCAGCAGTACTTCCGTCAGCATAAGTTACCTTCAGCCCATACATGACACCGCGCCCATCTTCAGTGGGAATAACATGCGTCAGCTCTTTATCAGCTATTTTCTTACCAGATGCGGCATCCACCTCGCCAATACCGCGCTTAACCTCCTGCTCAAGGATGGTATTTAATGGGCTAATTATTTCCGGCGAGTTGACGCGTTGCACAATGGCTCGCTGACCATCCTCATCTCCCCAACTCACTTTTCCAGAGTCGATATCCTTCATCAGACCAGAAATTTGCGGCACGATTTGCCGGGCTGCCTGAAGATGCTTGCCATCACTATATCTGTCGAAATTGAACCGGTAGAGGGCGCCCCCCTTCTGGAACTCCTTGTTCTTCATCAGGTCAACATACCCTGCTGGGTCTGTATCGCCTTTTAATCTCGCTTGGAATGCAGATTCAATCAATGGCAGGCTATCCTCAAGAAGCTTTTGGTTTGCCCTCTCACTCACCTGCCAGTCATGCTCTTGCTTGGCTCGACTCTCAGCAGCCTGAGCAAACCCCAAGTTTGCATTGCGGTAAGCCCGCAGGCCCTCCGCCTCTTGCTGCCTGAGGCCAAACTCCTGCCCCCACTGTTCCTTGGCTGTTTTCTGTTGTCCAACCATGTTGTCAAACTCGGCTTTCCGCAGGGAGAAGTTCCGATCAGAATCCTCCTTGTTCTGCTTCACCATTGCATCACGCAACCCCAGCTCTCGCTCTTGTCGGATCTGTTCCTGCTGTCCGCGCTGATAGCGGTCCATGGTGTTGAAGCCAGCCAGAAAGCCTTCCGCCAATCCTGATACACCCATACTCACCTCACCTTAAAACAAGCTGCTTGCCAGAAAGCCAACGCCGGCACCGATAAGAGCACCTACAGGGCCGCCAACAGAACCATAAGATGCGCCAATCATGGCGCCAGTAGCGGCCCCTGCGCCAGCTGCAGACATCTTCGCCTGCTTCTCCTGGGTCTTGAGCTGCTTATTGCCAAGCTCGAGCTCTTGCTCTCGATTGGCCGCATCGCGCAACCCTGCCATACCCTGCTGGCGCGTCTGGGCGCCAATATCAAGCAGTCCGTACCCCATCACATACCCCCACCTGTTTTGATTGCTTCACGCAGCCCAGCATCCGCACCGGTCAAGATCCCCATCTGGCGCGCCTGTTCCTGCTCACGCAAGCCGTTCTCTGTGCCGGCAGTCATCAATGCCATGCGCAACCCCTGACTGTTGTCTCCCGGGTTCTGCTGAGCATCAACCCCCATGCGAGCATTGCGGTTTGCCGTGGCCTGCTGGGCAGAGCGCAGCGCATTGGCGTTGTTCTCATCCACCCGGCCAAGCTGGTCACGCAGCAACTGGCCATTGGTGGCCAGCTCCATCAGTTCCTTCTGCTTGGGGTAGAATCGATTTTTCCAGTCTTGGTACTGGTCTCTGGTGATCTTTGCGTAAGTATCGGCAGCGTATCCCATGACTTCCCCTTAGTAGCCTTTACCCTGCAGCACTGACGCTGTGGGGCTGATCTTCTTGGTTGCTGCTGGAGCAGGAGATTTAAATTGGTTGAGGCCGTATGCAGTGCCAGCGCCAGCCACAGCACCAACCAACCCAGCTGTAGCCTGCTTGTCTGCAAATGAGTTCTGCGCGTCAAAGGCTGCTTTGCGCAAGCTGGTATTGGCCACGTCGCCCATGCCTGCAAGCGCCTCGGCCTTCTGTCCAGCTCCAATGCTAACCACATCCTTGAGGCCGGCCACGTACTTATCCTGCTGACTGGACTGGGCTCGATTGGTGGTGTCGGTCTGGCTCAGCGCCTGATCTGTCTCCAAGTCAGACATGGCGGTTTGATACTTGCCGCTGGTAGGGTCAATACCGCCAGCAGCCATGGAGTCGGCAAGCCCGGCGCGCGCCTCACCAAATGATTGAGCAGTACCAAGTGCCGCGGTTCCGGCCAGCTTGTCGTACTCCTTGCCACTATTGAGGTCATCAACCTTGTTTATGAAGATATTCTCATACTGCTTCAAGTCGGAGTTGTAGAGGTTCCACTGTTCCCGCGCCACATCAGCAGCAGCCCGCTGGGCCTCCGTCTCCTGGATCTCGTTGGACCCGCCACCCTTACCCATACCTCACCCCATCACAGGTTGATTTGAAACACATAAAGCCCGTCAGCATCATCAGGCTGACGCACCCACCCCATTCTCGGCGCCACCCTTAGCCACCCCTTGCGGGATGAGTGGAAGCGCAGCCAGCGGGCACCTATCAGGCGAGCAAGGCGCTTTACCTCCGGCAGGTGCCGCTCTGGCGCCCCGCCATCACCCCAGCCCACCCACACCAGCACTCCGGTAACGCTATTCTCAGCCAGCGGCTTGAGGACAAAGCCGTCATCACCACGCACAAACAAAAACGCCACCCTGTTACGGATGGCGTCTTGCAGTTCGACTGATAGCATTGCATTCCCGGTATCTCTAGCGATACGGTTGATATAGTCAATATGGTTAGCCAAATGTTTATCTGCCATTCTTGAACATCATCGCCACTACAACGCAAATTTATTCATGTGCATAACCGGTGATGCTTATACTGCTCCAATCAGGCATCGCAACTATTTCACAGCAAGCTGCAGATATATTCACGACGCAGTTATGTATTTATTACCCTGGTGTCATCTTTTTTGTATATAAACATGTCTGCTCTATGCGCTACGGCAGAGCCACCTTTGCTGTACGACTGAACCTCAACGTTCCTTGCGCCAGCACTGATAAGGAATGTCATAGCCTCACCAGGTGAAAGGTTTTGAACAACATTCCCGTCATTTATTACACGAAATGAGCCTTCACCTGTTGAGAAGCCAATTCGCGCTATCATCCTATTCATGTTTATCGGTTCGATAGAAAATCTGATATAAGGAACCCAGCCGAAAGTCCCCTCCGCAACACCGTGTACATTCACCATAACTACGGCAACGATATCTCCGACAATTCGCTCTGCGTATACCGTCCCCTTCACCACGCAGTCTTGTTCAATTGTGCAGTTACCTATGGTCATATTGCGAACATAGCCACCCTCTGCCCGCAGACGATTGGTATACACACTGCCGTCGGCATAAATCATGGTGTACCAACCCCAGCCCCATGCGGCATATGGCCCACCTTTACCGAAGCCAGCCGATCCGCCAGACATAAAGGCGTTACCCATATCTATCTGTCCGCCAGTGATAAGCGGAGCGCTGATGCTCACCCCGGCCTTGATATAGTCGGCGGTGATCTTCTCTGAATGGATAATCTGGATGGTCGCAGCCTTGATGACTGCCTCGCGGATGGCCACCTTGCCATCATCCGTAACGCCAAAGACGATCTCTTTTTCGTTTGGCTTGGCCGGGTTGTAGATAGCGAAATTGGTTGCTGATGCGACGATCTCATCGACATCCGGGCTGGTAGCCGCATGTAATCCATCCGTGCTGTGAAGCGGGCCAACCATGCCATTCTTGTTAACGAACCTGACCCAGTAGAATGCAGAGAACCCTTTACCAACAGCATCTGAGTAAACATTGGCGAGCGTTGTGCCTATGGCTACTGCACTTGATGGGTTATCGACCTCAGCGCGCAGGATCTCGGCATAGGAGTGCCCCTTGTATGCCGGGATGTCCCATGTCAGCGTAATGGTGTGGAATGCTCCATCAGCTGTTACCCCGGTTGGCGCCACGGGCTGCTGCACCCCAGACCATTCCGGGTCGGTAGGCTTGTCAGGAGGAAGCTCTGGCACAATCTGGCCAGACCCATTACGCCGCAAGTTAACCATCCCAAGTTCAGCGGCTTCACGCAACGTCAGGGCTTTATCGAGCCTATCCCCTTTCTGCCCAGTCAGGATCTGCATGTTCTCAGTCAGGCCCTGCTGGGTGTTGCTTGCTCGAAATGATGCGCCACTCATAATGCCGATACCTCCGAGACGCTACCACCAAGCATGATCCGCTCTACAGCAGCAGTTCCTGTTACCTCTACCTGCCAGCGCCGACCTCGTAGCGGAGGCAATCTGAACGAGGTTTCAGGAACAGACCCAGCGGTAAGCTCAAAAGTCTTAACGCCATCCAGCCACAGCGAAAAACCAACAGAGCCGAGCGATTCACCCATCAATCTTGCTACCCCAAGGCGAACACCAGGCGGCAAGACAAACTCCTTGGATCGCCAACGCATTGAGAGCGGATCGCTTCCTCCATGCCACTGGAACAGCTGGGTTCCCTTGGCAAGCATTAGCGCATCGAGCTGCATGTCTGGCACCGCAGCATCCCATCTCCCACTCAACCAGCGCAGATCGCCAGATTTCGGGTCGAACACAAAGCCATTGGCGTCGGTTAGGGCAACATATTTCCCCTCGCTGTACCAGGCTCGCAAGGTTTCTGGCTTCAACGCCTGCCACTGTTCCCGAGTGATGACCCCCTCGGTGACAAGGTGACCGCCATCAGCGCCAACACCTACCAGGCCATCTGGGGATGCATAGAGCACCAGACCATCCAGCGCTACCATGGAGCGAGCACTGACGCATGCCTGCTGCACTGATGACAGCTTTTGCCCAGTAATTGACGATGGCGACGCACCCTGAAACAGGTATGGATAACCATTGGTCCCCACTATCAAGGCCGTGTCGATAGCAGCGATCGCCACAATGTCGTGCTCCGTGGTCAGCTTGTACTTCTCCGGCCATGCATAAGGAAGGTATGGCTCAGAGAACAACACTGCATTGCCGACAAAGCCGGCACAGATGCCGTTAGCCATCTGGCAGATCCCGCGCATCTTCTCTGGCGGCATCGAATAGCCATAAGTTTCCAGCACCGGGCCAAGCTCCCCATCCTTTTTGCTGTCGCTATAGCTCACGGTGGCGATCGGCAAGTCTGCAACCAGCAGGTAGTCAGCAAGCCCTCCGCCAGAAACAGAACGGTATAGCCGGCGATGGGTGATGTTACTGTCGTTGGTTGGGGCTGGTGAGAGGCCAACAACAACCGTTGAGCCAGGTATTGTGATGGTGACCTTGCCGCTGGCCGGGCCTGGCGCCCCCTCCTCGCCGAGCCCAGTTACATAGGTCTCAACGTAGAAGCGTGTCTCATCGTCTGTTGGGTCGTCATCATTACTACCACTAGGTGGAGTTACCGACTGCATATTCGGAGGGGTTGCAGGAGCTGGAACGCCAAGGCGGTACCAGCTGGTAGGCTTGTTGTTTCCTGCTGTAGCTATGGCGTCATAGGTTAGCTTTGGGAACTCGCCATCGGTGAAGTAAACCCTGTTGTACTTGTCCTGCGCGATAGGAGAGCGCATCACATCAACCAGCTTGCCCCAAGCAAACCAGTGGTCTCCATAGTAGTGGAACAGCGTGACAGGAGTAATAGGAATTGAGATCCCGATCTGCCTATCTTGCATGAGTGGCGCGACAGAGCCGCGGTCAAAATGACAATCCTGTGCCAAGGTCGCAGCTTCATCAGGCAATAGATGCGACTCTACACGCGGCACCATACCTCGCATAGTCACGATGTCGATAAGCGGCATGATGATTTTCTCGAAAGGCAGAAATGAAAAAGCCCCACTCGGTAGAGCGGGGCCATTATTAGTAATATCCTAACTACGCCACATCATCATAGCAAGAGTAATTTTAACATGACGTTTTCTCTGTGCTGACAGAATGTGAAGCGCTATTAACGCGATACCATTCTGATAGCTAATTATTTATCTGCAAGCTATGATCATTTAACGAAAGTTTTGTTACAGTTCCGCATTTGCATCCCATGCAAAAACACCAAGAATTGTCTTTGCTGGAATGTTTCCTGCTGAAGTTGCTACACCTGCACCGTCAACCGTTACGGAATAGAAAGATGGGCCTGGAAAATTTGTCCCGCTGGGAGAAAAAGCAGTCATGATTGGAGCTGCACGTTTTGTAACCTTGAAAGCGATCCTTGGTAGCTGGTTTCCAGCTGTATCATAGTATGCGCTACCAACATAGTTTCCATTTTCAAAATAACGCTGACACATGGCCAGCTCTTGCTGAATGTTACGCACTTCAAACTGAGTGCTGGTTTCACCAAGCTCCAGCTGAACGTTGCGAGCTGATTGCGGAACTGTCACCGTCCAATTTCCGCTAGCTGGAGCGGTCAGTGTTGCCGCAGTGACGCCGGCCCCGCTTAGGCGGTATTTGGCACCAGTTATGAAGTTTCCCGCCTCAACAACCTGAGACATGCTTGTTGCGTCTGCTTTCTTCCAGCGGTCATATCCGTATGCACCAACCGCAAGGTTTGCCCAGTTTCCATCGAACCCGCGTTGGTTTATACGAGTCACCTCACCATTGATGAGAATATTTCGACTTGGCTTGGCGTCAAGTGCTGCCTGCAAGCCGCTGACGCCAGAAATAGGATGGGCGTTTACCTTTGCTTCATGGGATGTAACGGCAGAAGCAACTGCACCAGCAGGTTCAGCGCCAATTGTTTCGGCTGATGGTTTATTATTTGACGAATACTTATCTGCAAGAGCTTCAGTCAACCCTTGGACACCAGCAATAGAGTGTGCCCCATTTTTTGACGCGTGTTGATCTACAAGCTGCTGTGCAATTCCTGTTTTCTCTGCCCCAATTTTTTCAGGGGTTATTACAACCGCCCCTTTTTCGTTGTTGACGCTGTAAACATCATCTTTAGCGTCAACCTTGAAATAATATCCTGTTTTGGCTGTCGTATAGCGCAGCAGGTCGCCTACATCAAAAGCGACACCTGAAACTGAGCCGGCTACAGCTACATACCAAATAGTTGAATATTTCTTGCCTGCAACTGTTATTGGCAGTGGGTATACGCCAGTTGATAGGTCACACTCCCCACCATCAAGAACGGCACCAACAACGGCAGATGCTGCATTTTCAGCCCGAGTTGCAGCATCTTGAGCCGAGGCGTCATGGGTCGCAGCTGACGCAGCTTTCTGTGTGGCAGTATCGGCAGCCGCTACCGATATGTTCTTTGCCGACTGGGTGGAGGACGCATCATCTGAGACCTGTGCCGCCTTGGCTACCACCTCGCCATGTTTGGTTGATACGACATCAGCCTGAGCTGAAACCTGTGCAGCCTTGGCTACCACATCACTATGCTTGGCAGACACATCTGTTGCCTGACTTGCTACCTGAACAGCAAGCCCCCTTACATCTCTGGCGTCAGAGACGATGCTTTCCTTGGCTGAAACCGCTGTGCCAGACGCTGATACAGCTTCATCCCTTGCTGCTTTAGCTGCAGCAGAGTCCGCCTTGGCAGATTCTGCATTCTGGCCGGTGCTAACCCTATCTGCCGCAGTGAGGGCTGCTGCTGACTCGGCTCGCTGCGCTGCTGCTAATGCGCTATCAAGCATTGGCGGGGTGATATTGATGCCACCATCAACCAGGATGCTATACAGGTCTCCATCTACGCTGTTAGCTGAAACCTTGGCTGTGCCGAGGTAATCCATGTCTCCACAGCGATCATTCTGCGCATAGGCATCATACATTCCGGCAGCCAACTGGAAGCTATAAGCGCCTTGCTGATCACACTTATGGTTGACGGTTGAACCAAGCAGAACCTCATTGGTGCTGCTGATTGCCCTTAGTTCAATGATGGCACCGGGAACTGGTGAGTCTGACGGGTCTGTCATGGTGCCGAAAATGCGGATCATGGTTACCCCTGGTTGGTTTGAAACTTGTCGTCACGCAAAGCGATTACTGCGCGCTCCATCTGCAACTTGATGCCAAGGTACTGGGCAAATGCCTGGAGGTGGAGCTGACCTCGGGCTGAGTTGGCTGTATCGTCAGAGTCGCGCAGATAGGCGCGATAGATGATCCAGTCCATGCAGGGAGTGAGGAAGGTGTCATCCACCTGCAGAGCAACGCCAGACTCCACCTGCGCCACGTCAACCGGCGCAGGCAGGGCACTGAGTACCAGATCCACTTTGACGCCAGCAGCAACACCTGGGTACAGCCAGAATGTGCGCGGGTTGGTTGGCTCATGAAGGTAGGCTTCTGCCGCCGCAGCCCCAGTTCCTGTCATCCACTCAGGGTCAAGGTCGTCGAGTTCGCCTCGCTTATAGAACCTGATCTTGCGGCCACCAGTATTGCGCTCTACCTCGATGAGCTTTACAGCACCTGCAGGCATGGTTTGGCGCGTTCCGGCCACGCAGGTGAACTCCTGAGTTTGGGCGAACACGTCAGGCCGGTAATTGGCGATCGCCGCGATAGCGCTGTTGTAGTAGCTGACCAGGTCGGCAGCTGACCAGCTCACCCTGGTTTTATCGGTGAGCTCGATAGAGATCCGCTCAAGAAGCGCCTTGATGGTAGTCATCCTGAGACCCCTTAGAAGAATTGATGGCGACGCACAGGGTTGTGGATCTGGGCGTTCGGGGTTTGCTCAATTCTGAATCTATGAGCGTCACGCACCGCCTCATTGAAATGAGCCTTGTTCAGTTGCGCCAGTTCCGGACTCGCCCACGGCTTCCCTGGTTGCAACTGCAGGATTGCCGCAGCGCCGTCAGCCATAGCCTCGGCGTAATCCTCTACCAGCGCGGCCGGGATCAGCGTTGCGCTTGGCAGAGGCTCAATGGCCCCGATGATGCAGACATTCTGTAAGGCAACCAGAAACCGCACAGACTCCGCTGACTGGACGTGGTAGTCGGCGCCTGGCTGTAGAGGTACGCCTTGCGATGTGATGCGGTGGATTACGGATCCGGTTACCTGCGGCTCTCGCACATCCTGACGAGCCTGGCGATTGATGCTGCTCATCTTGGCAAAGCTCACCGTCTGCCCCTCGAGAACCTCGTCAAACTGACGCTCAAGGTGGATCAGCGCGCTACGCTTGCAGAAGTCGATTGCAGCTCGAATGATGGCCTGCCTGATAATGCTGTCGAGCGGGCCAGAAACCCGCTGGCGAACCAGCGGGATCAGGGTGTCCGGACTAACCAGACGGCTATCCAGCACCGGCACCATTACTCACCACCTTGACCGGCAGCCAGCTTGGCTTTCATGGCATCACGAACGCGAATGCGGAATTCACCAACGTTCTCTTTCGCACCTTGCTTCTCGATACCCAAATCCTCCCCTTCAACCAGGGTTGCCAGCTGGGCCGAGGTGAGCTTGGCCAGATCGACAGTGCCGACCACCATGCTCTGCTCTTCTGCAAGGCGTGCGGCTTCGGCAGCCAGACGCTCCTGCTCTTCCGCCTCCATCTTTGCGATGGTCTCCTGTCGCTCCAGCGTGCCGGCCAGCGCTTCTTTGCTGACCCAGACGGTGGGGAACTCCAGCAGCTGCATGGCGATGTGGCTCTCCACATCAACTGGCGTGTGGCGTGGGAACACCAGGCGGGATCCGGTCACTGTGTCTTTCTTGCTCGGCTTGTCGCCGATATAAACCACGGCAATTTTGTCGCTCACGGCAATATCTCCAATCCAGAAATGAAAAAGCCCGGCACTTGGCCGGGCATGGCGTGACTGGCAGCCTTACAGGTTGCCGATCACCTCATAGTGCAGCTTGAGCTTGACCGTGCCGGTCGCAGCACCACCGCCGACGGTGAGGGTGATCTCCTGCCCGACATCAGTCAGCAGGTCATCAACCGGGAAATACTTGGCCACTGCCGCCACTGTGCTCTCGGCGTTGATGATGACCGTCGATCCTACGGTGACGGTGAGGGTGGTACTGGCGCCCAGCGCGCCGCTGATGAGGGTGGCGCCAACCACTTTCAGGTTGGGCTCCACCTTGTCACCGAACGCGACTACATCACCGGACGGCACAGCCGCCAGCTTGGCCACCAAGGTCGGGGAGATAGAGAGGTTGCCGAACGAACCAACAAACCAGCGGTAAGCTCGGGCGAGCAGGGTAGTTTTGGCCATGATATGGCTCCTTATCTGGTCAGATATCAACAGGAGGGGGCACCAACCCCCTCGCTAGGGTGGGTGGATTAGCGGCCGACGGCGCTGACGGCGGTATCCAACACCATGCAACCATGGTCCTGAATGTTGCCGTTACGCTGCTTGAAGCGGATCTTCTGCAGGCCGGATACCCAGCTGATGGAGATCTCGGTGCTGTTGCCGTGGTCGGTTTTCTCTTCGTGCATGCCGAAGGAACCGCCCTGCTCGCCAGAGCCGAAGGCGTTAGCCAGCGCCTGACCGCCCAGCAGCACGGCGCGGTCGATGGTGGTGCCAGCAACCTTGTCCACTTCCACGCCGGTGGCGGAGTTGGCTGCGCACACCTTGACGGTGCTGCCCTGGTTGAAGCGGATCGGCATGCCCTTGTAGGGCTTGACCAGGATGCCGCGCCACATCGCACCTTCACCGCGGAAGATGGGATGGTTCCAGCCCTTGCTGCGCTCCATCGCGGATGCCAGCATTGCCTGCCAGTCCTTGCCTGAGCTGGAGGTATAGAAGTCGTGCCACTGGCGCGGGGTGACGTAGAGCACGTAAAGAGGCTCGCCACCGGACGGGTCGGAGACCATGCGGATCGGCTGGATGGGGTTGGCCATCTCCGACAGGAACAGCGACATGTTGTCAACGCAGCCGAGGTTGAAGCGGTCAGAGGCATCGATACCCTCAAAGCTGGTCGCATCGCCACCGAAGAAGTGACGCTCGTAGGTTGGCGCGGTCAGCGTGTTGATCATGATGTCGGCAAATTCCGGATCATCAGCCAGCGGCAGAATGATGTCGATAGCGGAATAATCGCCACGGGCGCCAGCCAACTGGGCAAAGCCGCGCTGATCAACCAGGCGACCATAGTAGCCATCACCAAGCAGCACGCGGGCAGTCTTGATCAGGTCATGCTTGGTGCGGGACTGACTCATCTTGCCGCCAGCATCCACGCCGTGACGGGTCTGGTTAACCTTGAGCGAGAAGTCAGCGAAGGACAGGGACTCGAGACGCCCATCCAGCTTCTTGTCACCCATGGTCGGGCGGCCAGAGAGCTGATGGAACAGCTGCATGTCAACGGAGTCGCCAGCCTGCTTGGCCAGGTCGGTGATGCGAACTACCGGAGCACCAGCGCTGGTCTGTTTGCCGCCGTTGACCTTGGCGCCCTTGGGTGCCTCTTCGGTCAGCATGTTCACAAACGAGTTGGAACGGTTGGCCGCGGTAAACAGGGCGGCCTGCAAAATCTTGTTGGCTTGCGCCGAGGTGACTTGGGTCATGATCCTCTCCTACATGAAAACAAAAACCCCGACACAGTGGTCGGGGTTGGTTGATATACACAGGGTTGTTGGTTAGAACCCGGATTGTTCCAGCAGGTCGTCAATCTGGGAATCTGTCATGGCGCCAAGCTCCCCGACCAGCTCGGTCTGGGACATGGAACCATAACGCTCAACACCGGTTGCCGGAGCCTGATGGGTTTGGCCGAGTGCTGACGGGCTGGACGGGATAAAGTCAGCAGGTTTCTCTGCCTCCTTGCTGGGTGCCTTGGCGGGAGGTGGCGCGGTGTCCACTTCATCACCAAAGGCCAGCTTGGTGCGGCGAGCTACCTCTGCGAATCGCTCCGCCAGCGGTTTGTTGCTCCACGCGGGGTCGGCCTGCAACTTGTCATCGATAGTGAGGGCCATATCGAAGCGGTCTTGGTCGCCATCACGCCATGCGGCCAGGTCAGGTACCGCCTGCAGTGCGGCCTGTACCGGGTTGGCGACTGGCTGAACCTGTTGTGGCGCGGCTTGCGGCTCCAGCTTTTGGAGCTTGCGGGCAATGGCAGCAATGGACTTTCCGAGATCCGGGTAGTCCTGCGCCAGTTGCTCCAGCTCTTCCTGGCTGATGTCGTCAGGGTCAACCGATGGGTCGATCCCGTTCTTCTCCAGCAGCGCCTGCAACTTATCCCGCTCCGCCTGGACCTGCTGCGCCTGAACCAGCTGCTCACGCAGTTGCTTGGTCTCGTTGCGCGCCTGCTCCAGCACTTCATACGGGATGGTGTGTTGACCGTTCTTGGCCATAACGACCTTTTCAGGTGCGCTGGCCTGTTCCTCAACCTGAGCGGCTGCGGCTTGTTCGTTACCGGCTGCCACTTCGCCCGCCGACGGCGCGGGTTCTACGTCCGTTTGCTTGGTGTCAGTGCCATTGTCCAGTTCGGCATCGGGCTCGCGCTCGATATCGGCCAGCATGGCTTCCAGTTCGTCCAGGCTTTCAGTTCCGGTCAGGTTATCGATGGTTTTATTCATGGTCGTCCTCGTGGGTTTTCAGTGGGTGGTATCGCTGCCCAAGCGGGGGAAGGCTCTCGGTGAAAGCACTCCCCGGCTGAGGCTGGGCATAAAAAAGCCCGCACAAGGCGGGCAAAGGCTGTCGTCTATCGCTAGGGATTCGTTGCTGCTGCAATGCGCTCATTCAGCACGGCCAGATATTCACGCATCGCAACCAACTGTCGCTTCATGAGGCTCTGCTCCTGATGAGGAAGCCGCTTGAATGTTTCGCTCGGAATAAAGGTTTCCAGCTTGCCGGTGCGCTCGGCCAGTTGCTCTTGCTCCTGGTGCATACGCTCAATGTGGCTGGGTTTTGGGCTTCCGCCATCAACACCGCGAATCTCATCCAAGCTAATGGTGCCGGACACCATGCAATCACCGCCAAACACCATTACCGGTTTACCTAGGTAATGCTTGAGTCGATATCCTTCCAGCTTCCACAGCTCTTGGCGGGCCTTGGCTTCGGCATCCTTGATGGCGTACTTGGCGCCAAGCTCTGCATTGAAGTTGGCCGGGTCGGCGCAGGCGGTCATGCCGATGGCAAGGGTGAAGCCGTTGGCAGCAATGGCGGTGGCCAGTGTGGTTGTGGTGCCAGGAACAACCTGCACCTCATAGCGAACACCACCCATCAGCGCCTCGATCTGGTCAGGTGTAACGCGCGGCGCGGTCAGTCCGAGCACCTCAATATCTCGCTCCATCTCGGCATCAATCTGCTGGCGGTCAGTCATGGCCTGCTCCAAATAAAAAACCCGGCTCAATGGCCGGGTCTGGAAATGAAAAGGCCCAATCTCGAAAGACTGGGCCATGATGGAGAAATCCTAACGCTGGGCGATTAGGAAAGCAACTATCAGAGTGCGATCGCGTCAATCTGCTGCTGAATGGTGTCCAGCAGCTGGGCGCGCAGTGCGGCTTGCTCGGTCTGCATCGCCTGCTGCTGGGTTGCCAGCTGCTCCATCTCCTGCAGCGTCTTACCGGTCTGTGCCTGCTTGAGGGCGTCCTCGAAGCGGATAGAGTCGGTCAGCTTGGTGATGCGCTGAGCCTCTGCCTGCCACTTGGCGGCCTTGCCTTCCAGCTCTGCCAGCTTGGCCTGAACCTCCTGCATAGCCATCTGCTGCTGCATCTGGGCCATCTGTGCCTGCTGCTCTGCGGCGGCGCGCTCCTCATCGCTCATCTCGTCAGGGTCCTTCTGGATGTTCAGGGCGTTGCGGATCCGCTCCACAAACTCCGCCTTGCGCGGCACATCCATCAGCTCGACCAGCAGATCAAAGCATGCCGCTGCAGCCTGCGGCGGCAACTGGGACATGGCTTGCGTCATCCGCTCGGCCAGCTGCTGCTTGTAGGCGGCAGTCTGCTGGATTGGCGCCAGGGCAATATGGGCTCGCAACCGGGTCACGTCGTTGGTCAGCTTGCCGTCTTCCTGCTCCACGTTGATCACCACCGCCTTGCGTCGGCGCGGGTCGTCACGGTTGACGGTCACCTTGTAGTTGCGCTTGCTGGCCATATCCTCCAGCAGATAGGCCAGAGCCAGCTGCCCTACCTGCTGGCACCCCATCCGGTAGTTGTCGTTGATCTCCGACAGGGTTGTCGCCCCCTGCTCCACCAGATTACTGATGGCAACGCCAGATTGGCCAGTCGATCCCTGCCCCAAGAAGGCGGCATAAACCCCCATCGTATCCTGAATGAGCTTCACCGAGTCCTGCATCACCTGGAACTGCTGGGCGGCCACGTTGAAATCCTGCTCCACCTTGAAGGCGTCGCTCACGCTGGTCTTGTTGACTCGGTCTTGATTGAGCTCGATATAGCCATCCGGGCGCTCTACCTGCTCCAGCACCTGATCCCGGCTCATGTTGGTGGCGTCCTTGTCCATGATGACGCGCTTGGCCTGTAGCAAGAAGGTAAGTTTGATACGGCGCAGGTTAACCTCATCCTGTGCCGGCATCGCCCTGGCAATCAAGCCATATGGCTCTCCGGTGCGGTCCTTGCGGTAGCCCCAGAACGGCACAAGCGGGTACATGTTGTGCGGAGCAGAACAAGGGCGATCGACAAGGTGATGAGGGCCAACAAACCACGACTCACGGATCACGGCCACAGGGCGGCGATCCAGTCTTGCTCTGCCAATGGAGATGGCGGCGATATGCAGCTGATTGGTCTTGTCGAACTCCAGCGCCCGCCCGGAGTCGAGCAGAAGAACCTCGCGCAGGTCGTAGGTGCGGTAGTAAACCACCTGCAGCAGGACACGATCCCGCTCACGGCTGCACCATTCGACCTCCTTGCCACTGAAATGGCTCCATTCGTCGTAAGCGCTGACCAGATTGGGATCCATCCCTTCGATTGAGGTCAGGCTAACCATCCCGTTCCAATCGTTAACCCCCCACTCCAGAGCCTCAGCCTTGCTCGGGAACATGGTCTTTGCCTCATCCAGATCGACCCAGCGCCGGCGCATCAGCCAGCGGCAGTCGCTCAGGTCTGACTCACGGCTATGCCAATCCCAATACACCTCGTCACGGTGTACGCTGCTGAACTTGTAGCGCGGGCCGAACGGGTCATCACGGCGGCACACCTCCACCCAGCCAACGCCAGTTTTAATCTGGCCGCCATATGCGTCGCCACGAGCGCGATCAAGACCGCCCAGTCGGCACATGTCTGAATACTCGGCATTCACGGCTTCGGCCAACTGCTCGAGCTCGTCATCGTGGTCATCAGCGACAACCATCAGATCGGTACGGCTCTTGGCCTCCATGCCCAGCACGCCGTCGATAGTCGGGGCGATCAGGTTGTGGACGGTGATTGGCTGGCCGCGCTCCTTGAGCGCCTTAACCACCTCGGGCGGCAGCTGATCGTTGTCGTAGTAGGCGCAGGCCCGATTGGCGAGGCTTCGCCAGTCAGGTTGGCCATTGATATCGCTCATCAGCTTGAGCAGTTGCTGGGTGTCGAGGCCGCCTTTCTTGGGGGCCTTTGGTTGGGCGTTGATCATCAGTTGGCCATCCAGTGCTTGGGTTTACGGGAGGATTCGTGTTTGACGACGCGGGCTGGCATGCGGGCGCGCATCTCTTGGGTAATCATGTAGCTCATCAGCTGGTCGTCGTAGCAGCCGTCTTGGGCGTTCATGCTGCCGCTCTTGTCGTAGACATAGGTGGTTGCTTCGTGAATGGTGCCTATCCAGCGGATCCCTGACTGCCCGGCTCGCAGCAGGGCCTTGAGGCCATCCACCACGATCGGCTTGGATTGGCGGGTGGTAAGCCAGCCGAGGCGCAGGGTCTCATCGTCCCGATCCCGGTCGATATACTCCTGGGTGTAGATGCGTCGGGTAGGATAGAGCTCGCGCAGCTTGAGCAATACGGCGTGGCCGTGGTTGTTACGCTCTGGGCCGATATAGGCGGGGCCATGCTCTGCGGTGCCGTAGAACTTACCTACGTGGGCCAGCAGCTGGGCAAAGAGACCGGGATCCAGATGGCCGAACCAGTGGGCCACCTGACGCCCGTCACTCTTGGCGATCACGTCAAAGCTGGAGCGGTCGCCGTGCTCGAGACCTTCCGCCACGTCGGCGCCAATGGCGTAATCCTCATCGGGATCTGGCAACTCCCACACCAGCAGCATGTTTTCGAGGGAGCGCTGGCCCCGCTCGTCCAGTTTGTCCGGCTTGCGGGCCTTCTCGCGCCGGCCGGTTACCGGGTCCATGTCGTAGACGATGAGAGGTGGCATGCAGTCGCCCTCTGCATCCATGGTGGCGACGGGGTCGAATACCCTACGGCCAGAGGTCAGGAACGCTTCCAACGGCGTGCTGGGGAACTCCTGCTTCATCTCTGCGCCCAAGGTGGACTCTTTCAGCACGTACCACTGACGCTGCTCGTCGCTGATGGTGCAGTTCATCGCCTTCTCAACAGCGGCGAAGTATTCAAGCTGGGCCTTGCTGGCCACCACCCCTGACGCCGGAACGTCGGCTCGATACTTGGGGTCCTGCCACCAGGCGAAGAAGTGGAACTTCCAATCCAGCTTACTGAGCTCTCCGGATGCCATGGCCAGCTCGAGCGACTTCATGCTCATGGCATGGAAGTCGCCACCCACACCTTCGGCAGTGGATTCAATAAAGGCCACTGCGCCCGGGTGAATCGCCTGCAGGGTACCGGTTCGCACCTCCTTGGCCTTCTCAGGGTACTTGGCGCAGATCTTGCCGTGCTCGGACACATGTAAGCGCTGGACGGTACCGGAGCGGAAAGAGGTGGCCACCTGAATGCTGGAGCCGTGCCGGAACAGGATATGACCGCCATTGGCCCCGCCGCGCCGGGTCACCACCTTGAACTGGGCCTTGAGCCAGCCGGGCAAGTTATCGAACGGCACCTCAATCTTGGTGCGGTATATCTCGCCGGCCGCCGTCAGATCCTGAGCGATGATCCCGCACTTGAGGTTCTTGTTGAACAGCGCCTCATCAAGCAGGTAGATATCGATGGCGGTGGAGAACCCGAGCTGACGGGCCTTGAGGATGATGTTCAGCCACCACATGGTCTTGAACAGCAGCTCTTGCGCCGGGCGCAGCCGGAAGCGCACCAACTGGCCCTGCTCGTTCTCGATCATGTAGAGGTTGTTCATCCGCCACCACTTATCGCTTAGCTTTGCGCGGATGTAGGCCATCTGCTCCCGCTCTGTCATGGCTGAGATGTCGAGTTCGGTCATTGGTGGGCCTCAGGCAATAAAAAACCCGCCGAAGCGGGTTGGTGTTTGGATGCTGTGGTTATGCTCGTTCGCGCCATGCTGCAGTGATATGGCCAATCTCATCCCTGGCTGCAGCGCGCTGCTTTACGTTATCAGCCAACATCGCCACATGGATGGGGTCGGCAATCATGGCCCCCATCTCGACCAGCACGCCGTTGCGGTAAAGGCGGCATGGCTCAATGAGGATGCGATCATGGGTAACTGTGGCGGCATAATCAGGCTCGTTGTCACTGCCAATCAGTCGCAATTCCACCATGACAGGCGGCAGCTCGTACCACACCTCGCATCCCTCGCGGCCTGAATCGATGGCGTCGCACACCTCTCTTGGCAACTGGTAGTCAGCGATGTAAACAGCCTTCCCCATCTCGTCCTTGCGGTAAATTCTCATTACATCCCCCAGCTGATAGCGACGGCATATTTTATCACGACATCAACCCTCCAGTCCCCATGTCGTGCAGCTCTGAAACCATCTCGCTAACTGGGGTGGTATCACTGCCGCCATCCTTCTCCAGCCGATCGGCTTCTGCCGTCAGCTTGCGGGTGGCCGCCTCGATGCGCTTGGTATCAGCCTCAATCTTGGGGCCGGTCACCGCATCAATTCGCAAGGTGCTCAGGGTTCGCTCGATGGACTCAATTCTGGTGATGTTGCGATCCAGCGCCTGCTCGGCTTTCAGGATCTTGTCATAGAGCGCTATCCGGTCGGTCATCTCGGTGGCGTCCAGCAAGTCCTGCTGCAGATTCTTCAAGGTCTTGGTGACGGAGATAACGCGAGCCCGGGTGAATATCAGCTCATCCCGCAACCTCAACTCCTCGGCTTGGTCGAACAACTCATCGGCCTCGAGGAACTGGGCGTAACCGCCGTGGGTCTTGGCTATCTGCATACCTGGCTTGATGTTGGCTGGCGGGTTCGGGTTGCCTGAATTACCTACTGACTCTTTGTGCCCAAGAGTAAAGCGGCCGCTGCCATCCCTGCCGCCCCCCATCTTGTTTTTGGGTTCCTGACCGGAATCGGCCGAGGTGTGTGGGGATGAAGATGACTTTTCCCCTCTTCCCTCTCCTCTATTGGCCTTGCCTTCATTCCCCTTGGGTTGCGCACTTTGCGCAGATTGCGCAGTTTTGCGCACTTCGGATTGCGCAGATTGCGCAGCTACGCGAGATTTTTCAGGTTGTGCGGAGGATTGCCCCCGAGATTTCAAATAGCGACGCGCCGAGTTGTAGTTCAGGCCGCGGCTGTCACACCAGTCTTTTGCACTGATGCCGGTCGCTTCGTGCTCCTGCAGGAATTCTGCATTGAGCTGTGCCCAGTCGGTCTTTGCCATTTAGAGAGATAGCTCGCCTTCGACAACGGTGTCGCCGGGTACGGGCTGATGGGTTGCAGGTACCACTACGGAGACGCCGGTATTGAGAACAACCAGGGCATGACTGCCGTCATACTCCTTCACATGAGTGATCACCCCGGTCACGGTAATGCCATTAACCACTGCATCGCTCCAATGCATCGAGATAGTCCAGTAGGTCGGCCGTTGATTCCCCAGAAAGACAAACCCCGCCGTTATTGGCGGGGCTCCATGTCAGCCTGGGAGTTGGTGGCGGGCAGTTCGCTGGTTGGCTTGGCGTCGTCTGGCAGCTGGCCAGAAGCAGCGCCGAAGCGATCAGCAAAGCGCCCTTGTGGGTCACTATGGTTTTGGTCATAGCTTTCCTGCACCTCCCTTGCCCGTTCCTGCTTAAGCCAACGGCCCAGAAGGGCCGTTAGAATGTCGAGCAGTTGGAGCAAGCTGTTCATGTTATTGCTTCCGGGCTTTGTCGGCCGGCAGGTTCAGGGCCAGCTTGTCCAGGATCTTGGCGAGACCGACCAAGAAGGCATCAACCTTCCCGATAATCTCGTCATCTCGGGTGGACGGGGTGACGGCCGCAATCTTGGCCAGACCCTGCACAACAAGGGACGCGCCCCCTACCACGGCCATCAGGATTACAAGCCAGTGAAACACCAACTCTACGATGTTATCCATCGCACTCTCCTCTCTGCTGTTACCGGTTACCCGGCGATATCGGCAAGGCTGACGCCTACGCCTCTGACTTCGAGAACTCGGCAGGGGCCATGACCGGGAGATCCCCTGCCGGCATGGGCTCACCAATTGGCCAGCGGTATGCGGTAACCCGGGAGCGAGGGAACGCCTTCACATTCACGGCATCCGCCTGATTACCACCCAGCACCAACAGATTGCCAGCCTTATCCTGCCCCACAACGAAACCGACATGGCCGCCGCCGTCACGGCTGAACACCACCACGCAGCCAGCCACCGGCTTATCCAGCTTCTCCCCCCAGGAGGCATAAGAGCGTGCCCCCTCGAATCGGGTGGACTGAATGCCGACGCGCTCCAAGCAAGCACCTACGAAGGCCGCGCACCACGGCGTTTCATCGTCTTGGATGCCGCCACGCTTGATAGCCTTCCACATCGCCACGATTTCCGGGTTGTGCTTAGGCCCCTTTATTTCAGTCAGCCCGATATGTCGGCGGGCCTCTTCTACCCAACGCTGTGCCATTACTCTTTCCCCCCAGTCATCCAGCCGGTTGCCCGGCGTTCGTAAAGCTCCAGAGCCTTCGACCCCATCAGGCCAGCCAGGCCGGCCATAAAGCCACACAGCGGCAGCGGTGCGGCGATATACCAGCTCAGCAGCATGGTCAGCATCCCGGCGAAGCCTGACACCACAACCTGCAGCGCCGCCTCCGCCCAGCGGAACTGCCGCCCTTCGCGCTTCACTGTCTGTATGTAGGTCACAAGCCCTCCCCATACGCTCAGCCCGCCAAACGCCAGATAGGCGAGCATGCTGTAGTTCTGTGGATCCTTGTCAGGCGTCATCGCCCCTCCAGAAACGACAAAGCCCGCACGATGGCGGGCCGGAAATGAAAAAGGCCAGAGTCCCGGGGGAATCTGGCCATCTTTGATAGATACTAACGCTGGGGAGGCTGGGATTCAACCAGCAGCAAACTGCGCATGCCGAATATTAAGACCTGTGCGACTCTTTAACTTCTTTAGTTGCCCAATCCTTTCCCCACCCTGTTGAGCCACACTTGGTGCACACATAGTCACCAGTAGGTGAGCCAGAATAAAACTCTTTCGCAAGATTGGCGTGTTCGCATGGCGATCCATCCCACTTCGCTCTAAGTTCTGCTGCATCTTTCATATCCATATGTATCTCCTTATTGTGATGGTTATTTGATTTTTCTATACCGCTCAACCTGCTGAAGGAAGTAAGCCTGCATCTCCCCCTTGTAGTTCCAGGCCTCGCTCTCGGCTGGAGTTTTGATCTCGGGATTACGCTCTTTCCACACCGCATAGGCTGCGGCCTTCTCGACCTCAACTCGCTCTTGCTCATCCTTGGGAAGGGTGCACAGATTGAATGACATAGACAACTCCAAAACGCAGTTTTGAGGAATACTACCTCAATCGGTAACCGATATCTCCACTACGCCAAGGCTATCTTGCTCTACTGCAGGATCAATATGGATTGCCACTACCTTGAGGAATACCCTGCGGCAAGCCACCCTCCCACGCTCAGGCTTGCAACGCCTGGTCTCTGCCTCTGTCGCCACACAGCGTAACGACCTCAGATAGATAACCAACTTGCCGGCATCGCTTGATGGGATGCCAAGCAGATATGACACATCGTACAGATCGAAGAACTCACCATGATTGAGCGCCCACCTCGCCACCTTAAGAGCAGGCCACCTCCACTTGCTGTCCATTGAGTCCCTCCATAGCCAACTGCTCTCAATTTAGCCGGTACGATGGAGGTCTGCACGCAGTAGAAAATTCACAGGATAAGGTTGCTTTGAATACAACGAATCTTGCTGGCGCCGTTGTAAAAAGCGGTTTTACAACGAGAGCAGATCGAAACGTGCCTGGTGCGGTGTCACGATTAACACCAATGGCGATGCGGAAATCCCCCAAGAGGAGTTTTCTTCTTGTGATGGCAACATACCAAAACATACTCATTGGACTAACTTTTTATATTACACAATTAAATCAACAACATAGATCGTGTCACTTTGGCAAGTTTGTCCAACACGCTGTTTGCTGGTAGCTTCTTACAATTAGAGTGCAGTGCCATTGGTAGGCATAACCTTAAATTTCGATACCGCTAATCATGCCTTGTCCCCGCTGACGAATGATCGGAAAATGCAGGGATTGGCAGCAAGCCACCAACTACACCAAACAGCAAGCGAGGTGAATATGCTTTTACACAAACGACTTTATCAACCGCCTAATAGAGAGGAACTATATGGCACCATCGAGACGCCAGAATGGGCGAAAACGTTCGGCGAAAGCCGAAAAGACAAAGACCCCACAGCTTGCAACTGCAGGGCCTTCGAAGCTAGCTGATAAGCTACTTGCAATAGCTTACTCAGCAGAATCACTCCTCAAGCTAGCCAACGCGTTTTTCCGACTTGTCAGGCTTGCTGTCGATGCTTGTAAGCATCTAGAGGATTTCATCACCAAAATCCAAGGGCCTTAGGGCCCTTTTTTTGCTGAACTTTAGCGTACTAATACTGAGCGATTCCACCTCGAAAATCAACTCAAGTTGATGTTCAAATCAGAGCGAAAAACGACACTCAATTTTAAGGCCAGATCCAACATCAATTTTTTACCCCAAAAAAACGCTGAAAAATACACGTTAAGCCGCCCGCATTTCGCGCACCTGCCGGTCCATGATCTTGGACAGATCGGACGCTTGGTGGATCACCTCATCAACCAGCTGCTCTACGCTCTGTCGCATCTCCTGGCCGAACCGACGCGCGACCATATCTGCATGGGGCACTACTCGCCCGGTACCGTGGCACTTGGGGCACTCGTCACCCTTGCGGGGGCGGATCCCGGTCCCCTTGCAGTGCGGGCAGCGGCCGGATTGCAGCATCTCGGCGACACAGTGGTCGTGGGCGAGAGACAAGATCCCGTTACGCTCAGCCAGCAGGCGCTGATATTCGTGGCCATTTCCTGACCGGTGGGCACGTTTGGCCTTCTCCATCACCACTGCGGCACGGCGGCGCTCCTTATCGTAATGGGGGTGGGAGGATACCAGCCGATCCAGCTGCTCAGGCAGCGGGCGGCGCAGCAGGATGGCCAACGCCATTCCACCGGCCTCTTCATTACCGGTAGCGTACTCAAAGTGAGCCAGTAGCTCAGAGATGGCAGCGGTATCGAGCAGGTGATCGGCCATCAGGTACTGGAGCCCCCGCTGGTTTGACTTGGCGGCCACCTGCAGAGCTCCGATAAAGTCATCCCGCCCCAGGGCGTTGAAGTTGCTGGATGTCGGCTCATGGAGCGCCCCTTTTGGTGAGAACAGGCGCAGTGCCATTTCCAGTGAATTACTCATGGGTTGGTCCTCGTTTGGTCTTGGTCCTGATTGAAAGCGGTGAGCAGCCAGGCGCGCAGCTGGCCGGATTGAATGTGCTCTGGCGTGGCCTCGATGACAGTCCACCCGAGCAGGGCGGCCTCGTTCATCTTGGCGCGGTCCTCTATGAAACCTTTGCCGCGGGTGTGCCTGCCACCAGAGTGGATCCCGCCGTGGATCTCGACGGCGATCATACGGGTTGGCCAGGCGTAATCGAGACGCCAGCGGCGCTTGGGATGGAACACCAGCTCGGTGGCGGGGTCAGGGAAGCCGACCAGCTGGGCCAGCACCTTGCCGTGCAGCTCATCCACCTGCTTGGATTTCTTGGCTTGGTTCGCTACCGCCTTCGCTTTCGGGTGCTTATCCAGCAGGCGGGCTGCCTCTATGGCGGATAGGCGGATCATGCCACCCCCTTCACACTAACAAGTCCGCGAACCACCCAGCTGTGCAGCTGGCGGGTCAGGGCGCTATAGGTGACCTCTTCACGCTCCCCTGGCTGCCAGTCATAGGCAATACGGCCATCAATGGCGTCATGGCAAGCGCAGCACGCCTCAACAGCCACCAAATCATCCCCCTTGAGTGCCATTCCATGCGGAGCGCTGGGCAGATGGGCTAGCACGGTGGTTTCAGTGCCACCGATACAGACCCCGGCGAGCTGGATCTTGCAGATCTGGCCGCGAGCGCCATCGCGCAGGTCGCTGGAGCGGATTGGGCTGGTCTCGAATCTCATCCGGCAAACCCCATCAGCTGGGAGCAGGCGTTCTCAGCCTCCTCCTCGGTGGTAAACTGCTTGCTCAGCACATAGCGCCAGCAGACCCCGAACACAGCCCGGTACAGGTCGGAGAACTCAGCCTGCTCCATCTTGGCGAAGCTGACGCTCTTGGCCTCCTTGCGCATACCGCCATCAGGCAGCATCACGACGGTGTAATAACCGGCCTCGACGGTGAGCCACTTGCGCATCACCTCAAACGACTTCTCAGCCTGGGGTCCGTGGCGCTCGATGCGACTGCTGGCCAGCTGGTCGATAAACTCATCCTTGGCCTTGTCCAGCACGCTACCTGCGCCGAACTGGGCGAGGTAGCGAACGAACCTGGACAGGATCCCCTGCTCGGCTGGCGATACCATGCCGCCAGTTGGCTCCCAGTAATCGAAAGTCAGGTTGAGCAGGGCGAAGAAACGGCGGTGAAACGCCAGATTGCGGCGCCCCTTCCCCTTAGCCAGGATGGTGGTACCGATCGGCATCAGCTTGATGGCTTCGGCATCGGCCGGAGTGGACGGGGCGAGCACCCCGCCTGACATTTTTAGAAGGGTAAGCTCCATGGTTATGCTGCCTCCTCACCGATCAGGTTCAAGCACAGCTGGAGCTTGGCATGGATGGCTGATTGCTCATTGCTCAGCGCATGCTTCTCGATACGGCGGCGGGCCAGACCCTGCCCATGCAGCGTACCGTTGGCAACAGACACAGCCTCTCTGCGGGTGAAGTCGTGCTGCCAACTGGTCAGCTCATGGGTAGTGCGGATCTGCTCAGCCATCCAGTTGAAGGCAAGGATATAGAGCTCCTTGAACTGGGCAGCCTGCTTGCCTGTGAAGCCCATCACCAGGAATGCCATTCCATCTTTGGTGATGAGGTATTCAGGTCTAGCCTCCCCTTTCCCATCGCGATACTCAACCAACGCAAAATTGCGCTCGTTGAAGCTGGCGCTGCACTCAAGATTGGAGATGGCGCGCATAACATCGGAGTGCCGCTTACCAAACAGCTCAGCGACCTTGCGGGAGGTTGTGAACGCCTCACCGTGTTTGGCGATCACCAGCTCACGGAATTGGGCCTCTTGGGTTTTGGTCAGGTTGCTCATCCTCACCCCCGCTTGGCTTTGTTGCGGCGCTTGGCGGCGGCACGCTGGCGTTTTGCGGCCCTGTCATTGCGCGGGTTGGGTATGCAGAATGAGCTGCTCGGATTGAAGAACAGCGCAGGCGGAAGCGGTTGGAAATAGCGACCAACCGAGGCGATCGCGGCTACCAGCACGGATTGTGGAATTTTCATGCTGCCACCGCCTTAGCCGCAACGGCTTCCGCAGTGGGGAACGGCGATAGGCTGTAATGCCAAACCTGCTTGCTGTCGATGGTCTGGCAGGTGGAGTGCTTCTCCCAGCCATGGCAGCACACTTCGCGCAGGCGGGCGCTGATGGCGGCTTGGGTGTCGGCGTGGCCGAAGCGGTTCCAGCACTCGCGCTCGATGTCGCGCAGGGTGCGGGCTTTTCCGTCGCGCATTATCGCGATGACGCGCCCCAGCTGGGTCGCAACGGATAGATCTCTGGTATTCGATTTTGCGGTCATGGTCGGGTCCTTTTGGTCAAACAGCCGGGTGGTCTAAGTCCGGCATGAACATGTTACGGCGCGATATACCGGTTGTCACTGGTTGGCAAGGCCCTCCCCATCAAAGTTATCCACAGCTCCATTTGCAACACCACCTCTCAACACCAGCACTGGCGCGCCTCTCAGCAGTTCGGCCTCCTCCGCCACTTGCTCAGGCGTCGTGTCGAGTACCAGCCAATGACCCGCCCCGCGCTGGCAATCGGTGTGTCCCAGCACGGCGATCTCGTCTGCCACCTCGAGCAGCACCCGCTCCCCGCACCAGCCGCGCACGGGCGGATAGATCACCACCCGGCAAAACTTCGCGGCCTTGACCGCGGCGATCACGTCTTGGTTGAACATCCCTAAATCCTCCCTGTGATGGCAAAACCGCGCTGGCGGCGATCGGTGAGTATCCTGTCCAGCTCAACCTGCACCGCCTCGCTCGTCACGTCGCCGTCACGCTGCAGCACGATCACGGTCGCCTCCATCTCGCATGCCCTGATGGAGATCTCCAGCCGTGGCGCCCTGGTTGGTGCAGCCGTGGCTGCCTGCCTGCGAAATATCTCTGCCAGCACTTCTGCCGGGCGCGGGGCGAACTGTCGCTCTGCTTCGGTAGCCATGCACATCACCGCCTCCCGGATCTGGGCTGGGGTGAACCCGCGCAGTACGCCACCCCAGGCCAGCGCCACGCCGCGTGCATTGGCATCAAGTTGGTTGGCGCTGGCAGGCCAGCTCCCCGCCATCAGCGGCAGCAGCTCCTCGGCGATAAACGCAGCCATGCGGGCGCTCATGGCTGGCGCCTCTTGGTTTGCTGGCAGGGCTGTCACGTTAGAGGGGAGTGTCGTCGTCATAGCTGACAGCTCCCGATTCGATGAGACTGCGCGCCTGCTGCTGGGCGGCGGCAATGTTGGACATCGGCTTGCGCTTGCCCTCGAAGCCCTCCCACTCGCCGTTCACGCAGCGCGGGCGGCCGATCTGATCCCAGCGTTGGGCGCCAGCCAGATAACCGGCGAACTTCTGCGGCGCAAACAGGGTCATTGGCCGCAGGTACTCGGCCATTTTCAGGTTTGCAGACCAGTGCTCGCGCTTGAAGTCGGTCACCAGTTGCAGATCGGCTACGGAGTATCCCTCCGCCAATCTGGCGTTGATGTTCTGCAGGGTGGTTGGCTTGGCCTGATAGCGGCGATTGCATGCGGCGTTGAGGTGGTTCAGCACAGCCAGAGAATCGGCTGATGGCTCTGCCGTTTTTTTAGCCGGTTTTGTTTCGTCAGAAACAGAACAAGAGATCTGTTTATTATCTTCAGAGTTTATATTGTTATTAATGATAAGATCTTCGGCGTGATACTCCGCACCTAACTCCGCGCCGCTGAGTTGGCGATCACCCTCTAACACCATATCTGGCGCGCCCTCAAACTCCGCGCCATACTCCGCGCTAAAGTGTTGCGAAACTCCGCGCTGATAAGCGTCGAAATTCAGCAGGCTGATGATGGTGTAACCGCTCTTGCCCTGCTTGGTCGTCCTGCCGATCGCCCCCTCCTCCTCGAAATAGTCCAGCGCCCTACGAGCCTGATCCTCAGATACGCCACACGCTTTCCCGAGCGAACGAGCAGAGCAAGCCAGTTGGCCTCGATGAATGGTGAGGCGGTTGCCATTGAAGGTGACTTCACGGCTCTCATAGGCCGCATCAAGCAGCAGATGCAGCCACACCGACTTCTTGGCGACATCCTTGTACCAGGGGGCGTTCAGCATCGACGAGTAAGCGAGGCGGAAGCCATTGCGGGCATTTTCGCTCACGTTGCTACCTCTGCTGATAGGTTTGGAAATGGGGGCGCCTGCCCCCGGGAATTTGATAACGGTGTTCATGCTGCCTCCTCATCGACAGCTGGGAGGTCTATCTCAGACATGTGCTGGTCTATGCGCTTGCCAATGAATGCCATGCACGGTACCGCCATGGAGTTGCCGATCGCCTTGTATCTCGGTCCGTCAGCTGCTGGCTTGCCGCGATATGGCACGTCAGTGTGACCATCAGGAAACCCCTGCAGGCGCTCGCACTCGACTGGGGTTAGGCGGCGAACAGCCATTGCTGTAGCAATCGCAGGGGGAGCACCTGCATTGGCATGGCTGCCTGCGTGTCCGCCAGCTCGCAGTGTCGGAGACATGTTTTCGGTTGCGTCTCCGCAATAGTCCTTGGAGCTGAATGCTATCGGCACCAGCTCATCCCAGTTATTGGCAGCGAATATGACGCGTTGATCGTGGCCTTTGATGCTGTTGTACTTGGCCAGAACCGCATTCTCCTGCCCCTGATTGCGGCCCAACGTGTGGGCAAGCTCGACGTTGGTATCTGGGTCTTGGGTGCCGTGGACAACCAGCAGACCAGCCTCGGCGTCCTGCTGCGTGGCCGAGCCAGCAGCCTTGCCGTTGGCATTGAGTGTTTCTGCAACATGGCTTGCCCATGGGATGCAGGTATAGGCGTCCACTTCAGGAGCGCCAACCTTTCCAAACCCTGCCGTTAGGGTGCCGATACAATCGACATCAAGATGCTGCGCAATCAGATGTCCGGCTTGCCCATGGTTGTCGTCTGCGCCACACGTTCCAACGCCGTTTGCAGTAAGGGCGGCAACTGCCTTCCCCGCTTCTCTGCTCGGCGCAGAATCCCGGCGCACGCCTTCGCACTCAAAAAGAACTTTTGCGGGATCGAACCCTTCTCGAGCACTTGCGACAACGAACACACGGCGGCGGCGTTGGGCCACTCCGAAATATTGGGCATCGAGGATCCGCCACGCGATTGCTCTTTGGGGGCCAAGCACACAACCAGCGTTTTCCCATTTCTTCCCTGGTGGGACGAGTTCGCAATCTTCCCCGGCAAGGAAGCCAAGGAATGCGCCAAAAGCGTTGTCTTTTGACGAGAGGACGCCTGGGACGTTTTCCCAGACGGTGATGCAGGGAACAGCTCCAGCTGCTGCTCGTTTTTGATCAATGGCATTGGCAAGCTCCACGTACTTGATAGTCAGAAAACCACGGTAATCAGCCAGCCCCTCGCGGGCGCCAGCAACGGAAAACGCCTGGCATGGCGTTCCGCCGACAAGGATGTCGGGAGCCACGACATCCCCCTTGAGGACGGAGGTAGCAATCTTGGTCATATCACCAAGGTTGGTGACGTGCGGCCAATGGTGCGCCAGCACCGCGCTCGGGAATGGCTCAATCTCTGCGAACCACGCAGGGTTCCAGCCAAGCGGCTCCCAAGCCAGCGAGGCGGCCTCGATGCCGCTGCAAACGCTGCCGTAGATCATGCCGCCACCTCCTGCTCGGTGTAGTCACACCCCTGGCATTCAAATGAGCGGTCATCGGTACCGGTGCGCAGTTCGCTGCCGCAGCGCGGGCAGTGGCACAGATCGGAAGTGGAAAAAGAGGCGGCCCCCAGGGCCTTGGGTTCAATAGTCATGGTCTTGGTCCTGTACCCGGTGGTTAGGCGGGCTGGTTTGCTACTGGTTAAGCGCTAGGCTGCTTCTCGGCGCGCTCGATCTTGCGGGCCATCAGCTCGCGTGAGAGCCGAACGGCGGTTTTATCGGTGCCGGCGGCGTGCGCAGTTGGGATAAGCGCGGTGTCCAGCTCGAGCGACAGCTCGTGAATTACCGATTTCAGGATGATGTTTTCCCGATCGCTGACGTGCTTGGCTGCGGGGCGAGGCGGTCTTGCTTGGATAGTCATGGTGGTTATCTCCCTAAAACGAAGTTGATCAGGCCAATGAGCTTCTGCACCGGCTTTTTGGGGCGCTCCTCGTCGTATGCGGCCTCGTCGGCAGCGGTGAACGTGAGCAGGCCGCGCTCTGGCAGGCCATCCCCTTTCAGGATTTCATCGACGGTGACGGGCGGGTAACCCTGCTCTATGAGGCTCCGGTTGGCTCGTTTCACGGCTCTCGCCAGGATCTGCGGCTCGTGCTTCGATATGGAGTTAAGGAGCATCAGCAGCGAGGTGCGGGCAAATGCGGTTTCAGTCATGCCGACTTCGGCGCCGACTTCCTGCCACACTTGGCGGTGGCCGACAGTGCCGCGCACCCGTAGTGGCGAGATGGTGTCTAGTTTTTGGTGGTCTTGTAGCGCGTCTCTTCCCATGGTCGTGGTCCTTTGGTGGTTATTGGTCAGGCCGGTGGTTAGGCGGCCTGCTTGGTTTCTTCTTGCTCTGGTCGGTAATCCTCCAGGCCGAAATCAAGGCTGCCACCGGAGGCAAAATGAATTTTGGTGGCGTACTTGGCCGGAACGATATCAGGCCACTCGGATACGGTGCTTTTGGTGACGCCGATGGCGCGTGCCATTGCGTTGCTACCACCAAAAAACTGGATGGCTTGGTCTTTCTTCATTGGTCTGGGTCCTTTTATGGTTACTGACAATACAAAATCCATTTTGGTTCGGTTTTCCGAACAAGTCAACCATCGGCATCTCGCACAAGAAATAGGTCAAAATGACCAAGTGTTTTTTAATTCGAACGAGATCGACATGACCTCTTTTAGAGATCGACTGAAATACATGCTGAATGAGCGTGAGTGGAATCAGGCCGATCTGGCGCGCAAGTCAGGGGTAAGCAAGGCCGTGATCTCCGAGCTGCTGTCTAACCCATCCAAGGACTTGCGAGTGAGCAGCCTGCTCTCAATAGCAAAGGCTCTAGGGTGTGATCCTCTATGGCTATATACCGGCAAGGAAAGCGGCACCTATGTGTCAGACACGAACCTCGGAAAGGTTCCGGTATGGGAAATGGCTGAGATGGCCAAACACCCAACCGATGCCCTGTCTACGCTCGACAGCGGCAGGAGTATTTTCAGTGAGGCCAATGGCCACCTGATAGGGATTGTTGCTGACGATGATAACCTCTCCGAAACCGGCATCAGAGTTGGTGACATCTGCGTTATTGACCTTGCTGATCGCGAGCCTCGTCATAACGACATCGTTCTTGTGAGGCTATCGAGCAACAAGCAGGAAAGGCTGCTCAAGGCTCTAGCAGGTCTATCAGGCATCACCCTGGTAACCGATGACCCTCGCCTTGGAGTGGTACCGATCAAAGATGCCCTGGTGTACGGGCGCATGATTGAACTGCGACGAGACGTAAAAGAGTAACCACCACAGCATCAGTAAAGCCCGCATCACGCGGGCTTTTTTGTGCCTTCATCTTGCCGGATAACACCACCGCAAAAAAAATAGTTCGAAAAACCGAACGTTTTCTATTGACGATACCGATCGGGAATATTAACCTTTGAATCGTTCGGTAAAGCAATCCACCGAACCAAGACCGGTAACAGCAAGGGGCAGCGTGGAAGGCGGCCAATCGTGGTGAAGGTCTTGAGAATGGTGGCATGGAGTAATGAGGCGGCACCTGTCATCGATCCCGCCTAGTTCGTAGCAACACGCGTTGCGTGTTTATCCGAACCGAGCTTGCTGGAAGGTGAGTGAACAACAGACCGGCCGGGCTACAGCCTTTAACTGGACGCTAGCGGTCGCCGGATCAGGTAACCGGCAACATCGGAGATTAGGCAAGCGGTATGCCACCTCATTTGGGATGAGGGCTTCACAGGTTCGATCCCTGTATCTCCGACCAAATTAAGACACCCAGCAATCAGGACGACCAGAAGTAAAGCGCCTGACCAGCGCGTAAGAACGACAAAGCCCGCACGAGGCGGGCTTTGAAGGACCGGGTACCACCCGGTCATAGAATGCCGGGGGACCAACCCCAGCAATCAGGACCTCGACCAGCCAAAGCCAGTGAGTATCAGCGAGGACCAACTCGCCAACAGGAGTGAATGTACCATGACCAAGCACATTTTTTCCAGAGCCGCGAAACGCGCAGACAAATTCATCTTCGCTATCGCAGACAAGTTTAATGGCAACGCCGCCCGCCGCCGCGCCATTCGCCAGCGCCTTCACGTTGCAATGCTGGCATCAGAGCAACACCGCATTGTGGCAGCCCGCGCCGCCCAGCGCCGCACTACAGGCTTCACCAAGCACAGCGCCATCCCCCACTGGCGCGCAGATTTTCACCGTAACGCCGTCTGACCTGGGCCTGGCGCTTCCCTCATAGCGCCGTAGCCAAAGCCCATTTCAAAAAGTGCCAAAAGTGCGCTTTGGCTTCGCTCACGCCAAATTCGGCTGAGCTCGCTCTTTAACAACTAGGAACCGGCTCACAAACACGAATCCCGATGCCGGTAGGGATGCGCCGATAACCCGTCAATTCGGAAAGCGGTGCGTGAACGTGAACGATTTATCACTCGACTATTGCGACATCAACACAACAGGGAGTGCGAATGATGTAACCGACAGCCGTTAAAAGCGGCCAATCCAATAACTCGCCCGCTGGCAACAGCGGGTATCCCAAGGCGGCTCCAGTGGAGCTGGCAACAACATAGCGTCGAAGCTGTGGCCGCCATCGGATAACCAAGAGGACCACGACCATGAAACAACTGACCGAGGCCCAGGTAATGGGCTTTCGCGGCTCCATGCCGCCCCGCACTGAACACCGCTACAGCGTGAACGTCGAACCCAGTGCAGCAGAGCGCCGAAGCGCCCACGAACGCACCGCCACCCGCCGCGCTATCGAGGAGTATCACGAGAAGCGCGCCCTGCAGCGTGAATTGGAGTTATAGCCATGACCAGAGAATCCGCTCTGCTGGCTCTGCTCGAAAGCCGCGAAGCTGAGGCAAACGCCAAAGCCGAGTGGATCGCCGAGTGGGTAGCCACCAACCGACCGCTCCTGATGTCAGGCATGCTGGGCACCGACCCGGCAACCCTGCTGTGTGAGCTCAGCAACAACGACCAGTACCGCCAGTACAACAAAGCCATCTGGCTGCTGATGAACGACGGCGATCACTCCCATCTGGTGCAGTTTATCCAGCAGGTGGTGGATGCCGGCCTTTCCAACCTTGCCCATGACGCATGGAGCAACCACCTCGCCGAGCTGCAAACCGCCATGAGCGAAGAGCAGTTTGAAAGGTATCTGCAGAGGAGCGCAGCATGAAAGGCGTTGAACTTTCTGAGTGGCTTCGATCCAACTATCCAGCCAACAGTCGCGCAATGGCTTTTCGCAAGAAATTGCATGGGATAGGTGTTAATGATGCCGATTACCTAACAAAACCAAGGGTTGATGGAAAGCAGGTCACTTGCCCTGCTTATGAGACCTGGAGCCACATGCTGTATAGGGCGTACAGCGAGACGAGTCACATCAAAAACCCAACTTATATTGGCGTTACCGTTGGCTCTGTCTGGCACTCTTTTATGGGGTTTAGGGAATGGTGGATTAAGCATCACGTAGATGGCTGGCAGCTTGATAAAGACCTTCTTGGTAACTCGAAAATCTACTCGCCAGATAACTGCATCTATGTTCCTTCATGGCTAAATAGCTTCAACACTGACAGGGCTGCGCTTCGTGGTAAATGGCCTATAGGTGTTCGCCTGCATAAAGAGCCAAATACATTCGAGTCAAGATGCAGAAACCCAATTACCAGAAAAAGCATCCACCTCGGCCTGTTTGATTCACCTGTCGATGCCCATTACGCATGGGTTGAGTGCAAAACCAATCTTGCCATTGAGCTAAGGCCGCAAATGGACCGAATACACCCAGGCCTGTTTCATGGCGTGATGAAGGCAATAAAGGAGGCTATATGAACGCCGCCGTCGATACCAGCCTGGCCCTGCCGCAAGGGCTGGTGTTGGGGCTATCAAACGAGCAGTACCACTCCGGCCCAGGCATTAGCAAATCACAGCTCGACGACATTGCCGTAAGCCCAGCTACTTACGTCTGGCGCAAAAGCGCGCCGGTTGACGAGGAAAAGCTCAAGGCGCTGGATATGGGTACCGCCATCCACTGCCTGCTGCTGGAGCCGGAAGAGTTCAAGGATCGCTTCATCATCGCCCCCGAGTTCAACCGCCGCACCAACGCTGGCAAGGAGGAAGAGAAGGAGTTTCTGGCCAACTGCGCCGATCTGGGCAAGACCATCATGACAGCAGAGGATGGGCACAAGCTGGAGTTGATGCGCGAAAGCGTGTTCGCCCACCCTGACGCCCGCTGGCTGCTGGAACAGGACGGCATCTGCGAGGGGTCTCTGTACTGGACTGACCGCGAGACAGAAGAGCTCTGCCGCTGCCGGCCAGACAAGAAGCTCAACAACTACCCAATTCTGGCTGACGTGAAGAAGGTGGACGACATGGGCCGCTTCGAGCGCCACGTCGAGGAGTTTCGCTACCACGTTCAGGACGCTATGTACTCCGACGGCTTTCGCGAGATTTACGACGAGATCCCGGACTTCATCTTTATCGCGGTCAGCTCATCCATTGAGTGCGGCCGCTACCCGGTGCGGGTTCGCCCGCTGGAGCAGGAGTGGAAAGAGGCAGGAAAAGACCTCTACCGCCGCGACCTGCGCAAATTCCACGAGTGCCGAGTTAACAACGACTGGCACGACCTGATACCACTTACCCGCCCGGCATGGGCAAGGAGAGCAGCGTGAGCAACATCGCAATCATCAAGCAGCAGGCGGCGGAGAATTTCGCCGCCGAGTTCCCAATCTTGGCCCAGCGCGGCATCGATGAGCCAACCTGGAACGCCCTGTGCAACACCATCTACCCTGGCGCTAACCCTGACTCTGTGGTGATGGCCATCGATTACTGCAAGGCGCGCGGGCTGGATATTCTGCTCAAGCCGGTACATTTGGTACCCATGCAGGTCACTGATGCTCGCACCAAGGAGAAGGTGTGGCGAGATGTGCCAATGCCAGGTATCGGCATGTACCGCATTCAGGCAGACCGATCCGGCAACTACGCTGGCGCTGATGAGCCAGTGTTTGGACCTGATGTGACCGAGGAGTTTCAAGACCCATACAACCAGAGCGTCAAGATCAAGGTCACCTATCCGCAGTGGTGCAAATACACCGTCTACAAGATGATCGACGGTCAACGGGTTGCCTTCCATGCCCTTGAGCGCTGGAAGGAGAACTACGCCACTCAGAGCGGCAAGACCGAGTGCCCCAACGCCATGTGGCGCAAGCGACCATATGCCCAGCTGGCCAAGTGTACCGAGGCGCAAGCGCTGCGTAAGGCATGGCCTGAGATCGGCAGCGAGCCGACCGCCGAAGAGATGGAAGGTAAGGAGATCATCATCAACGAGCTCCCTGGTGCCCAGGTACAGCAACAGAAAGCGCCAAACCGCACGCTTGCCGCCATGAAAGGCAGTATGGATCAGCCGGTGACGCTCGAGGCTGAACCGGAACCCCCTATCGAAACAGTCGATCCTGTTGACCACGCCAGCGCCTACGCCGACCACAGCGCAGCCATCGAGGGCGCATCCTCCGGCGAGGAGTGGCAAAGAGCCTACACCGTCGCGTGGGAGTGGGCCAACGGCACCGGCGACCCGCAGACAGTCAAAGGCATCAAGCAGATCGCTGGCGAGCGCAAGCGCCAACTCGACCAGTCGCAAGCGTAATCCACCACTTCAACCAATCCAGCCCGCCAACCAGCGGGCTTTTTTATGGCCTAGCGCCACAAGGACCCCGACATGACCCAACAAGCCAAGACCGATACCGCCCAGACCCAGCTGGTTGTCATCGAACCCACCACCGCCGTTGCCCTGTTTACCGAGGGGCATGGCGTGGCTGAACTGCTGGCAGATATCCGCCAGAAGGCATCCAGCCTGGTGCCGGACGTGACCACTGTGAAGGGACGCAAAGAGATCGCCAGCGTCGCCTATGCCGTTGCCAAAACAAAAACCTATCTGGACGGTATCGGCAAAGAGCTGACCGACCAGTACAAAGAGATCCCCAAGCGCATCGATGCTAACCGCAAGGTACTGCGCGACACGCTGGATGCCCTGAAAGACGAGGTGCGCGCCCCGCTCACCCAGTACGAAGCGGCAGAAGAATCCCGGGTTGCCGCCCTCAAGGAGCGCATGACCGCCTTCGCCGATGCCAAGCAAGCCACCGCCGAGCTGCCGAGCACCGAACTGGAGCACTACCTGCAGCAGATTGAAGCGATCGCCATCGATGACAGCTGGGAGGAGATGACAGCCCAAGCCGGTGTGGCCAAGGATGCTGCGGTGCTCCACCTGCGCACCGCCATTGAAAAGGCCAAGGAGCGTGAAGCGCAAGCCGCCGAGCTGGAGCGCCTGCGCCAAGCGCAGGCAGCCCGCGAGCAGGAAGATCGTGAGCGCCGCATCGCAGAGCAGGCCGCAGCAGCCGAAGCCCAACGCCAAGAGCAGGCCCGCCTCGATGCCGAGCGCCGCGAGCGCGAAGCCAAAGAGCGCGAGCAGCAGGCCATCCGCGACGCCGAAGCCGCAGAGAAGGCCCGTCAGGAGGCAGAGGCCCGCCGCATTGCCGAAGCAGAGCAGGCAGAGCAACGCCGCTTGCAAGCCGAAGAAAATGCCCGCCGCCAAGCGGAAGAGGCTGCCGCCCGCGCCGCAGAGCAAGAACGCCAGCGCATCGAGAGAGAGCAGCTTCTTAAAGCCGAAGAAGATGCCCGCCGCGCAGCAGACCGCGCCCACCGCGGCCGCATCAACAGTGCCATCGTGATGGACTTGATGGGAATGGGGCTCTCTGAGGATTTCGCCATTAACCTCGTCAAGCACATCGCCAGCAACAAGATCGAGCACCTCTCCATCAACTACTGACCAACAAGCCCCTCCGCCAACGGGGCTTTCGCTTTACAACAGGACCACGAACAATGACCACCGAACTGAACCCCAGTGAGGCAACCAGCCTTGCCCTTAACACCATCACCAACCAGATCCGACTGCTGGCAGACATGCCAGCCGAACACTGCAAGCAGGCAGTCGCTGGGCTGGAGCCTATCGTTACCGCCAACCTGACCATGGTCAGCGAGTCGGCCAACGCCCATATCGACGAGTTCAACTGGCTCATCGACCAGCTGGAAGCCCGGGATGGAGAGCTGAATGACCAGATCGCACTGGTCAGCCAGCTGCGCCAGCAGGTAGCCGAAGCCGAGCAGCGCATCGCAGCAGCACGGCAAGAGGGCGCTGCCGAGCTGGAAGCCAAGGCAGATGAGCTCTACAAGGCGCAACGCGCCATGAACGAGGTGGAGACCAAATTCAGCGCCCTGCAATTCACCTCACGCCAGACCGATCGCCAACTTGCCGACCTCAAGGCCATGGACCCGGCAGGCATGAAGCGCCGCATCAAGGAGAAAAACGACCTGCTGGAGCAGCAGCGCGCCGCGATCGCCAAGCACAAGAGCAACGATGCTGCCTACCGAGCCGAGGTGCTGAAACTCGAGCGACGCATCAGTGAGCTGCTTGGCGCTATCAATGAGCAGGATCGCGAGCTGGAGCGCCGCCACGCCGTCATCATGGAGCTGGAGAGCGCTCGCGCTGCCAAGCTGGTCTGGCACAAACACCTCGGAAACACCTACAAGGACAAGGATGGTGCTCTCTGGAACGTCTACCTGGTGGATCATGGCCTGAAATCCAACCTCCCCTACCTCATCAACGACCTCAACTGGAAGCTGCACGCCATGAAATCCGATGGCTCCGGATGCTCGGTCATGCTGAGCCAGTGGATGAACCCCATCTACCCGACGCCATATGGTGCCGGGATCCCTGACGAGATGACGCGGGACATCTTCGCCTTCATGCAGGAGGCCCTTGAGCAGAGCCACCCTCACCTGCAACCGCGTGCAGAGTGGGCCAAGACGGTAAGCATCCATGAATGCGGCCTGCCGCCTCGCACCATCAAGCCGCTTGAGGATGCCGGGATCGACACCCTCTACAAGGTAATGAGCCACCAGGGCAACAAACTGAACAAGGTCAAAGGTCTTGGCGAGAAGCTGGTCGGCCAGATCGTCTATGCCTGCGAGCTCAAAGTGAAGCTGTGGGAGGAGCAGTTCACAGCTAGCCAGCAACCGGAACAGCACAAGGAGGCGGCATGAGTCAGCAAATTACCGCCGTGAAGCCTCTCAAGGCTTACAGCGTGCAGGATGATGAACACGGCGAGGTTGTGTTTGCTACCAGCGGGATAGCCGCTCGCAGGATTGGGGCGAATCAGCTTAATACTGATTTTGAGTGCATAGAGAGCTGCCGGCGCCTGCCTTGGGCTGACAAATATGCCAGCGCAGGGAGAGTGCCGTCGCTTGAGTTGATTGCGCATGGTTGGTGGTTTGAGTGCTCACACTGCTACCGGAAGGTGTGTGAGGACAGCTGCCACTACGACAAAGAAAGCGGTCAGGAAGTCATGCACCAACCGGTGGAAGAAGGCGACTGCATTTACTGCACTCCAGCATGCCGGGATGCAGAGCTGAAAGCCCGAGCCGAAGCCAAGGCCAGAAAAGAAGCCACCATCAAGTTGGTAACCGATAAATTCCCCGGCGTAGAAGTTAAGTGGGTCGGTGATGGAGAACCAGCAAAGGTGTCATTCACATTTCCTGGTGGAACTTATGCCGCTCACTGGACCGTTGGTGAAGGCACTATAGATGTTGCGAATGTAGACACCGCATCTTGGGAGGCTTATCGGGAGCCATATCGCCAAAAGGAGGCCGCCAATGGCTGACTACCGCGGCTCCACCACTCCAGAGGCCACCCGCGACATGACTCAGACCCCGCTCTATCTGTTCAGGGCGCTGGATCTGGAGTTCAACTTTGCCCTCGATGCCGCAGCCCTGCCGGAAACGGCGCTCTGCGAGAAGTTCCTGACGCCGGATATCGACGCCCTGAGCGTGGACTGGGGCGACTTTATCAGCCCGTTTGTGCGATCGCCCTGGGCTTGGCTCAATCCGCCCTACTCCGATATCGGGCCATGGGTGGAAAAGGCCATCGAGCAGCAGGGCCGCGGCATCGGCACCGTCATGCTGGTCCCGCAGGACACCAGCACAGAATGGTATCCCGGTGAGCGCGCCAGCGAGGTGCGGCACATCACCGGCTACCACGACGATAACGGCAAGTGGCACAACGGCCGGGTTAGCTTCATCAACAAGGCAACAGGCGAAGAGATGAAGGGCAACCCAAAGGGATCAATGCTCCTCATCTTCGCCCCCAACTGGCGCGGCGAGTGCCGGATCCGCGATGTCAGCAGGCTCACCCTGCTACTTGCCGGAGCAGAGCCCGTCAGCGCTGCAGCCTGATACCCCCAAACCATCCACCGCCAGCCACACAGAAACGGTGGATAAGTCGAGGAACCCCATGAAAGACACGGAAAACCCCTACTGCGGCGCGGTAGTCATCGGGTTGGGCGTCGTCATGCCACACCCCAAGCTGCGCGGCAAGTTTGTACTGCCAGGCGGGACCATCTGCAACCGGTCACAGGCCGAAGCAGCCGCCAAGAAACTCCACGACCTGCAGGCGAAAGCCCGCAACTAACCTACCAAAAGGACCTCTGACCATGAATCACTCCGTACTCAAATCTGCCAGCGTCTACAGCGCCAAGCTCCCGACCATCAACGCCCTGCGCGAACACCTGTCCGAGCTTGCCTTCACCCCTCTCACTGAAAACCAGCTCAGCTGCGCCGGGTTCGAGAACAATCAGGTGACCGGCGAGCTGGTTACCAACCTGCCCGGAGTCGGTTTCGCATTCGTCGTGCGCCAAGACACCAAGCTCATCCCGACCAAGATCGTCAACCGCAAGCTCAAAGAGCGCGTTGACGAACTGCTTGCCTCCGGCTTGTGCGAGAAGGTCTCTCGCAAACAGAAGCAGGCCATGAAGGAGCAGCTGATTGTCGAGATGGCCGCCACCGCTGAGTATGAAACTACGCTCATCCACGCCCTGTACGACCAGAAAAACGAGCTGCTGTACCTCAATACCACCACCAAGCGCCCGCTCAATGTGGTTATGCACCTGCTGGTGAAGTGCATGGGCTCGCTCAAAACCCAGACCATCCACATCGACAACATCAAGATGGGTATCAGCAACCGCCTGAAAGACTACCTGACCGATAGCGCAGAACGGCCGGAAGCGCTCGGCCCCTTCTCCCCGCTCCAGTTCGTCAAGCTCAAGTCTGCCGACACCGCGCAAGAGATGGTGACCTTCAAGGGCATGGATCTCAACGGCGATCGCGCTTCTGACGTGGTTTCCCTGCTGGAGGCTGGCTATCAGGTGGAGGAGCTGGAGCTGTGGCACGAGCCCATCAGCTTCAAGCTGAACAGCGATTTCAGCCTGCGCGCCATCACCATGCCGGATTATGACTCCGACGATGATGCAGACGATTACGCTCACCACTGGAGCCAGTGCAACGCAGCCAACCTCATCCTGCTGTCAAAGGCCATCACCGACCTCTGCACCATGATGGACTACCAGGCACCGGCAGAGGAGTAGGCAGCATGACCGAACACACCAAGGGCCTTCTGGCCCTTTTTCGTAACGGCCAGTCGGTCGGATCAGTCGATGGCTACGGCGTCTGTGAGCTCTGGCCCAGAACTGATGAAGGCTTTCCCAACTGCGAAGGAAAGGAAAACGGCCGCCGCATCGTCGCCTGCTGGAACCTGCTGGACGGATATGCCACCGAGGATCTTGAGGGCATGAGCCTGAGTGAGTTCGTGGCCAACCACCCAGAGCTGGCAGAGAAAGCCCTTATCGCCGCTTATGCCAGCCTCTTCGTCGAGCGCGGCGCCAACAACTATCTGGAAGTAAAAGGGGCTCGGCCTGAGCTTGGCCCCTTCACCATCACCCTGCAGCGCACCGAAGGGCTCACGCCAGTTGAGAAGCTTGAGGCCATGACCAAGCAGCGGGATGTGCTGCTCGATGCGCTGAATGGCGTGCATGGAGTGATGAACAACAGCCAAGGCGTGACTGGCTGGCACAAGAGCGGCGACATCGCCAGCTGGGATGAGCTGCTGCCGGAAGTGGCCACCGCCCTCGAATTTGTGGAAGGAGAGCAATCGTGAAGCGATACAACTGCACATCGAGCGACAAGCGCGGCGCGTTTGGGCTCTGCATGGAAGAGCACAAGGAGGGGGCTTTTGTCCCCTTTTCAGAAGTAGGGCCACTGAATCAGCGCATTAATCAGCTCCTTGAAGAGCGAAGCCGCACAGGGATGGATATAGATCGAGCCATTCTCTGCGGTAAAGTTCCAGAAAAAAATGGCCTAAAGTCACGCTTAGATCTGCTGGCCAACCACCACAAGCGCGAGCTGGAGCTGGAGAGACTGCTGCGCGAAGCGAGAAGTCCGCTCATCTTCGCAATGGAAGAATCAAGCGAAGATAAGTCAGTGGCGATTGAAGAGCTGATTGACAGCATCGACTCCGTGCTGGCAGGTCAAGTTACTGAGTGCATCAGCAGCAATGCGCTCGCCATGATGATGGATGAGCTGCACGACATCTGCGTAGGGCTTGACGCACCAGGAGGTGCGCAGAACGGCGCGGAAGTGTGGGATCAGGTTAAGGCGGCTCGCGACAGAGTGCTGGCTAGCCTGCGCCATGGTCGTCATGACACCGAATGGACTGATGCCACCACCTCACCGGTCGCCGCCGACTACCGCGAACTGCAGGAGCAGCACGACCAGTTGCAGAGTAAGCACAAGGTGGCGCTGGATCTGCTGCAGAAGTCGCATGAGGTAATGCGCCGCATTATCCCGCCATTGCCGCAAGACTGCGCCAATCGTGGTGATCTGCTTGATCGCATCGAGGTGGCGCTGGCTGGCAAGATGCCAGACCAACCAGATCAGCCGCTCGATATGGTTCATGGTGCAGATACATGCCAGCGAAAAGCCATGAGCCTTGACGAAGCAATCCAGCACGCGATTGAAAAATCAAATGGTAGTGGCGAGTGCGCTGAGCAGCACATTCAGCTGGCTATATGGCTTGGCCACTACCAAGCCATGCTTGAAGCTAAGCCACAAGGAAGACTTATTACCGAAGGTCAGGAGCTTGAGCTGATAACCGTGCTGCAGTCCATCGTGAACGGGTTCAGTGATGACCCAGCCCACGACGCCGCTGCGCTGCTTAAGCGGATTGCCGGTGAAGTGCCGTGGACTGGTGACTCCTTCCAGCTTCCGCCACGCCAAGGAGGTGAGCCGTGCGCTACCGAGCCCCCATCATCCAGCCCGGCCTGACTCGGGAAGAAGCATCCGACGCCAGGGAGAGATACCTCAAGATCAACCCCGGAGCCAAAGTCACCATCGACAGCCAGCCAGATAACCCCCAGCTCAAGACCCTGATAGCCCACCTCCCAGTGCTGCCGTTCCGGCGCGTCATGGAGCCCGGCTTTATCGGGTACAGGGGGTGGCGATGCTGACTGACCCCAACAAGCAGGCGGCTCTCGAGCGCGCCCTGCACCAGATAGCCCAACTACAGGCCAGCCAACCAGCTGGCCTTCCTATTTCCACCGAGTCCCGCGCTGGCTTTCGCTGCCGGAGCATCGAGCGCGAGCACGGCCGCGATGTGTACCGCGCCCAGTGCCCCTACGTCGGGATCTCGATCAGCATGAAGGATGTGAAATAGCCATGGCGAAAATCTATATTGCTGGCCCGATGAGCGGCTTGCCCAACTTCAACCGCGACGCCTTCAACCAGGAGGAAGATCGCCTTCAAGGCCTTGGCCATGTGGCGCTCAACCCTGCAATCCTACCGGATGGCCTTGAGCAGCACGAATACATGGCCATCTGCATCGAAATGGTCAAGATTGCCGATCAGCTGGTACTGCTCCCCAACTGGGAGCGCAGCGCCGGGGCCACCGCAGAGCACGCACTGGCCATCAAGCTCGGCAAGCCGGTGATCCTGACCTCCATCCTGCATGAGGAGGCGGCGTGACCAAACAAAAGGCGGCCGGGATCGCAATCCTGGCCATTAGCATTCTGGCCGTCATCGTGGCGGCCGACCTGTTTGTGAAGGGTGGCTGATGGCTGACAACAAGGAATTTGCCGAGCAGATCGCCGCCGCTATGGCGGATCTCGGTACCGAGGAGGCTCTTGGCTGCATGGCCAGGGTGATGTGCTGGGTCGCGGCAGACCACGGCCAGCCCATCCAGTTCGAGTGCGATCTCGGGGTGGTGACAATCGAACCAAAGCAGCAACCGCTGCAAAGTTGAGGATGCATTAATGCCAAAAGTTGGGTTTAGTATGAACGGCTGGCGCAGAAACCTAAGTGAAGAGGTTCGCTCGCTCAGGGATACGGCCAAGCAACTACTTAATGATGAGGAGTTAGACCGAGACGAGCTCAGGCGCGTAGTTGATGAAATCATATGTATGAGCAATTCAGTCAACTGCGTCAGCATAGAAGGCGAAGAATTGTTCTCAGACATGTCGGATGTCTACGTGCCAATCCTTGATGAAGAGGATTAACGGCCCTTCCTTAAATCCAATTGGCGCCCCATCCTCAAGGACAGGAGGGCCACGCCAATGCAACAGCTACAACTCATCGACCAGAGCAGCCAACTGCTGGACGATCTGGTTAATACCGTACTCTCCCCCACCCTTTCCCAATCGGCCAAGCTCGCCGAGATCGGCCGCATCCTGGCTCACTTCGACTTGCCAATCGAAGCGCCGCGGGTAACCGGACAGCTATGGAGCGCAACCGATCTGGGCAAGGAGTTGGGGGTTAGTGCCCAAGCCATCGGCAGGCTGGCCAACCAGCACAACTTAAAAACCACCGAACTGGGGGAATACCGTCTTGACCAGGCGGCCAACTCCCGCAAGCAAGTTCAAACCTTTTACTACAACCAGCTCGGGCGTCACCGACTCGAGTCTCTTTTAACCGCGAGGACCAAACCATGCAGCAATTTGTCTACCCCTGCGCCAAGTGGGTAAGGCCAAAGCTTTTCGCTGAACTTACCGGTATGACAGAGAAGGCCGCCGAAGGACGGCGACTCAAAGGAGATTGGCCAGAGGGGTTGGTATGGCGCCGTGCCCCTGATAACCAGATTCGTTACAACGTTGCGGAGTATGACAAGTGGGTAGAGTCAAGCATGATGATCTAGTGGCTGGCGTCACCGGATTGGAAGTTCATGGCAAAAAACTGCGCATCAACTTCACCTATAAAGGCGTCAGGTGTCGGGAGGTATTGGACCTCCCCATCACAAAAGCGAACGTGAAATTCGCAGCCAACAAGCTGGCCACAATAAAGCACGAGATCGCCATCAACACCTTCAACTACGCCTCTCACTTTCCAAACAGTGGAGCGGCGAACAAGTTCGGCCCGGTGAGAAAACGCCATCAGCTTGGGAGCGCCTACGCTGAGTTCTGGCAACTGCTTGAGCCAACTCTCAAGCCGACCACCAGAAAGATCTACCCGTATGGTTTCAAGTCCTGCATTTCCATTCTCGGCGCCGATCGGGACATGGCCAGCTTTAAGCCAAAGGATCTCGAGCGGCTGCGTAACGAGCTTATGGTGCAACTGCGGCCAGCCACGGTGAACACCTATCTGAAACGCTTTTGCCAGTTTCTGCTATGGTGCGAGAGAAACGACATCATGAAAGATGCCAGCAAGATGCTGGCGGCCGTAAAGCTGGTATCCTCCAGCAATGTATCACCTGCCGACCCGCTCGAATACTCAGAGTACCTGCTGGCGCTGGATGCCTGCACTCACGTTCAGCACCAGCGCATGATCACCATCTCTGTTTATACCGGCCTGCGCCCCGGTGAGCTTCGCGCTCTGGCGTGGGAAGATATCGACTTCGAAAAGCGGACGATTACGGTAAGGCGCAGCGTCAGCCCTGGTGGCGACTACTTCAAGCTGCCAAAGACCGGCTTGGTTAGAGTGGTTGATATGCAGCCACCAGTGATAGAGGCGCTATCTTGTCAGCGTGAACTCACTTACTCAAGAAAGCCTGTGGTGATCAGCGTTGACCTGGAGGACGGTAAGGAAACCATATCCGTTCGGCCAGTGTTCTCGCCGAAGCTGACCTCTACGTTTGAACACAACTCAGGATACTGGTTTACCCAGTCTGGCTTTGTGAGCATGTGGGTTCGGGTGGTCGAGCGATCCGGGATCCGGTATCGCCGTCTCTACCAACTGCGGCATACTTTCGCCAGCTGGAATTTGACATCGCACGGAAACCTCGCTTATATCGCCGACCAGATGGGTCACGCAGATCTTGAAATGCTTCAATCCGTTTACGGGAAGTGGATCGCGTCAGCCAGCAAATCTGAGGCTGCACGGATCTGGGAACTGATGACGTCAAAAGGCCATTTTGCCCCAACCACGCCCCAAGAAAACGGCGAATAACTATAAGGCATTGTTTTTAAAGTGGTAAAAACTTACATCTACTACCCCGGTATGGAGGTACGTGACGAGCTCTGGCTCAAGTTTGCTCTGCTCTATCTGGAGCGGCTCGCCTTTGTCTTCACCGTCAGCGAAAAGAGCGGTCTCACCGCCCTGCAGCAAACCCTCGAGCAGGAGACCGATCTGCTGGCCGAGCGACCCGATGCCGCCTTCTTTGCCACCATCACTCCACAACTAGAAAGCCAGTTAAGCGGTTTGCTTGCCCCCGATTTTGTCCGTCACAAGGTGTTTGGCAACAAGGAGCTGGTCACCCGCTGGCGTCAGGGGGCCAACCACGACTGCTTCTGTCCGGATCAAGCGGGGCTGGAGCGGCTGCATGGCTTTTGCCTCAACCATGGTTTTGCCAGCCGGGATGAGGGGGGGATCAGAATGGCACGGCGCTTTGCCAATCTGCTCTCCATGCGTCTCGCCCGTGAGTGGGCACTCGCCAATGACGGGGCGCTCATTACCGATCACGACTATCTGGACCGCCTGCTCCATCTGCTCGAATCCCGCTACCACAATCGCGGCGGTCAGGATTGCTTCCACCTCGAGATCCCGTTGCAAGTACCCACTCACCTCGGCGAGATTTCTTTTGCCGAGCTTATCGCCCTGCGCTGGCGCAGCGGCTTTCGCCAGCAGTTGGCCGAATTTCATCTGGCCCTCGACAACCTGCTCACCATGCTCGGTAGCGGCTATGCCGATCCGGCGGCTCTGACCCGCTTCGAGCAGGCCCGGCAAGGGCTGAATCAACTGCTCGGCCCCGAGACCATCAGCATGCCACTCACCACCCTGGTCAGCACCAGCCTGCCCGCCGTGGCGATGCTCCATCAGTTAAAGGCGAGCCATCCCGAAAGCGACCTCATCTTCCATCCCATCAAGAAGAGCCACTTTCACCAGCGCAAGAGCCAGCACTTCTTCACCCGGCTCGGTCATCTGCGCCAACCGGGCTGAATTGGCTGAATGAAAAAGGGGTTGGCATCTGCCAACCCCTCTCGTTTTCTGCAGCCTACCAATCATCAACCCGGTGATTGGCCCGCTCTTGTGCGTCACGGCGCGCTTCCATCGCCCTGTCACGGCGGATATTGGCAGGGGTACAGGCAAACTGTTTCTGATAACAACGTACAAAACTCTCGGAAGCGGGTTCGAAAGGTGAATAGAACCCGGTACGTTCAGGAGAAACATGGTGATCAGCATGATTGGTAGTGGCACAGCCCGAACTCATCAGCACCAGCAAGGGACACAGAACACGCAGCAAAAGAGAACTCCCGATTGGATTTGAATGAACTCGCAATTATTCAAAAATTAATTCATCCAATCAATATTTATGCATTTAAAATGGTTAATTACATTCACCTCAATGGCTGTCGGCAAAACGCTCAACGGGTGATGGTGCCGGCATCACTGTCAGGATGCACCACGCGAAACTCGATGCGATCGCTGTTGCCCGCCTCATCCACCACCACCAGCTGATAACGACCCGCCACACTCAGCACCTGATCCCCATCCCAGCGCAGCCGCTGGCCGTTGAGAAACCAGGCCGGCTTGCCGACACCGCCGAGCACCTTGGGCTGCAACCGATAGCGCTGGCTGCGGATAAGGTTACCCTCCCCCAGCGCCACGATGCGAATGGGGGCCTGCTGCTCGGCGCTCTGCCCCTCTCCTGCACAACCGCTGGCCAGCAGCGCCTGCCGTCGCTCGCCGGAGGACCGCCACGGCTCCAGCGACAATGGCCAGAGTGCCCAGAAGCCAGATTGCGCCGCATCGGGGCAACGGGTCAGCGTCGGCTTGCCCGCGGCGGTCAATGCAACCTGACGCAGCGGCGAGGGCCAGTCCATGGGATCCGGCAAGGTGGGAGGATCGCGCCCTTCCAGCAACCAGGCGCTCTGATGCTGCAAACAGGCTTCAGGCAGGGTCGCGCTGGCCTTGCGTCCCAGCGGCCAGCAGATCTCTGCTTCGCTCACCGTATTGGGCTGTGCCGGCAGGGGGCTATTGTCAGCCAACCGCGAGTAAACGGAGAGCAGCAGCGGCACAGCTGCACTCTGACCGTAAAAACCGGGCAAGGGGGTGCCATCGGGGCGCCCCAGCCAGACGCCGATGGTCCAGCGACCTGAGACCCCCATCGCCCAGCTGTCACGATAGCCATAGCTGGTGCCGGTCTTCCAGGCCAGTCGGTTGACCCGGCCAGTCGCCTCGCTGGCAAAGGGCTGATCCGCCCGTCCCTGCGCACTCAGGATCTGCCAGATGATCCAGGCCGCTCCCGGGCTCAGCAAAGGGCGCGACACCGCCTGCTGCCCCGCCAGCCAGACCGGCATGGCCACCTGCCCCTCACGGGTCAGCGCACTGTAGAGCGCCACCAACTGCTCAAGCCGAATGCCCGCCGCCCCCAGCGCTATGGCCGGATTGGGCTTGTCGGAAAGGGCCAGCCGCACCCCGGCGTTGTCGAGGCGGCTGACCAGTTTGTCCGGCCCCAGCGCCTCCAGCACCTGCACTGCCGGCACGTTGAGGGATTGCTGCAGCGCCTGGGCGAGGGTCACCGGCCCCTGAAAGGCGCCGGAAAAATTGGCGGGACGATACTCCGAGCCCAGTCTCGGTGCATCGGAGAGCAGGGAGGCCGAGTGCACCAACCCTTCATCCATGGCCAGACCGTAGATGAAGGGCTTCAGCGTAGAGCCGGGAGAGCGGATCGCCTGCACCATGTCGAGGTAACCGTGGCGGCGCAAATTGCCATACTCGGCGCTGCCTACATAGGCGCGCACCGCCATGGTTTTGTTATCTACCAACAGCAACGCCGCTGAGGTCTGCTCGGGGAAGCGACGAATATAGCTGGCCACCCGCCCCTCCAACCAACGCTGCAGATCCCCGTCTATGGTGGTGTGCACCAGCGCCCCGGCCTGATTATCGGCGGCAAGGCGGGCAAACAGCGGCGCCTCCATCGGCGTGAAGTGACCGCGGGCCAGCACCGGCTCGATGCGCCCCTCCAGCCACACCTGTTCGGGCCAGACGCCCTGCGCTACCAGTCGCTGCATCACCTTGTCACGGGCGGTGCGGGCCCGCTCGGGATGGCGGTCCGGCCGGTTGCGGCTGGGAGCCTGCGGCAACACCGCCAACAACGCCGCCTCGGCATAGGTCAGCTTGGCCGCACTCTTGCCGAGATAGGCAAAACTTGCCGCCTGCACACCCTCCAGATTGCCGCCAAACGGCGCCCGGTTGAGGTAGACGGTGAGCAGGGTGCGCTTGTCGTAGTGCCACTCCAGCTGCAGCGCGCGGGCCATCTGGCGCAGCTTGCCGGGCACGCTCCGGTGGTAGGGCTCGATAAGACGCACCACCTGCATGGTGAGGGTCGAGCCGCCCGATACAGCCCGCCCATAGCGCAGCCACTGCCAGACCCCGCGCACCATGGCCACCGGATTGACCCCGGGATGACGCCAGAAGTAGCGATCCTCGTAGCCGAGCAGCGCCTCGATATAGCGGGGGGAGACCTGCTCCAGGGTCACGGGGTAACGCCACACGCCGCTGGTATCGGCAAAGGCGCGCAGCGGTCGCCCCTTCATGTCGAGCACCACCCGTGCGTAGGCAGGGTCGAGCGGTGGCGGCGGGAAGAGTCGATCCAGCGCCAGCAATGACAGGATCAGTGCTACAACGCCCAGCACCGAAAAGCGCAGCCAGCGTGGCAGGCGACCAAGCCAGCGCCAGCCAGCGCGGCCGCTGCGAACTAATTTCAGCCCGCCACGCTGCCAGAAAGTGAGCGGGCGAACCCGCTCAAGGGAGGGAATGTTACTCAGAGATGATCACCTCATGGATATCCTCACCCACGGCACGCAGCTCGGGGCGGTACATATCCTCCACCTGGGTCGGCGGCACCTGATAGCGACCCGGCGTCACCGCCCGCATCAGGTAGACCAGTTGCTGGTTGCTCCCCTCGCTCAGATCGAGTGCTGCCGTGTAGCGGTCATCGCGAAACTCCTGATGCTTGAGATAGTCGTTCCACTCGCTCTGCCACGCCGGTTTCCCCTCAATGGAGAGCTCTTCCAACTTGATGCTGTTGCCAAGGGCCGGGTTCTCCAGCTCGAAGCCGGCGGGCACCATTTCTACCAGCAGGGCATCGGGCACCGCCGACTCGCTGCTGACGTTGAGCCGCACCACCACCAGATCGCCCACCTTCACCTTGGCGGGATCAAACGGCTGACCGTCGCTATTGAACCAGCTACGGGTCACGCTCATCCCCTTGCTGATCCGTGCCGGTGCCTGCTCGGGGTAACCGACCAGAGTGCGCTGCACATAGAGGGAGCCCTTGCCCTCGTTGGTGACGGTGCTCGCCGCCAGCGCCTCGGGGGCGCCCTGCTGCAACGGAGCCGAACCGCTCAGGGATCCACTGCCAAGAGAGGAAGTCACCCTGGCCTGCCAGTCGGCGGCCGGATCGAAGCGGGCGAGTCGCAGCAGGGCGAGCCGCTCCTGGGTGCTGAGCCACTGACGATGGGCCAGGGTATCGGCCACCTTGGAGCTGAGAGCAGGCCAGCGCTCCGCAGCCAGCTTGTGCTGGCGCAGCAAGGAGAGCTCAAGGGCCTGATCGCGCAGCGGCGAGCCGTAATCACCCAGATAGTCATCACCACGCTCGGTCGCCAATGCTTGGCTGAGGGCCTTGGCGGCGTTCTGCTCATCCCCCATGGCCGAGAGGGCCAGCGATAGGTGCAAAAGCGGCAAACCGGAGCGGGCGTGATCAGCCTGCTGCTCCCAGATAAGGCGCAGGGTAGCGAGCGGTGCCTTGCCCACCCGGGCCAGCACATAGGCACTGTAGGCCTGATAGGCCAGCCGGCTGTGCTCGGGGGCACTGCTCCAGCGCTCACCGTACTGACTGTCGGTGAGATAGTTTTGCAGCCGGTTCAAAGCCTGATTGAGCATCGCCTCCGGCACTGCGTCACCCGCCTCCTTGCGCGCCAGCAGATAGTCAGCGGCATAGGCGGTGAGCCACTGCTCCTCGTCGGAGCGACCATCCCAGAGGCCAAAGCCACCGCTTGGCAGTTGCAACCGCTGCAGCCGTTGCAGCAGGGCACGCAGCACATCCGCCTCGCTCGCCGCTTTCTTGCCCTCTGCGGGTTTGCGCCAGGCGGCCCGCTCATCGGCCGTGGTCAGCAAGTAGGGCCAGGCACGGGACAAGGTCTGCTCCAGACAGGCATAGGGGTAATCGGCCAGCGCCTGCCACTGGGCAGCCGGATCCCAGGGGGGAGTACCGGAGAGGCTGAGCAGCCCCTGCAGGTTGGCGCGATCCAGCCCGACCAGCTCAGCTGGCGCGAAGCTCATCTGTTGGCCGGGAGCCAACATCTGATAGCGCTGGCGAGTCTCGGCAGGCCAGGGGGAGCGCAGCGGCAAAGTCCAGTCGCGGCTGATGGCAAAATCCTTGCCGCTGGCCGCCAACTGCAGGCTTGCCACGCCGCTCGCCCCGGTCACGGTGAGCGGCAGGGTCAGCCACTGCTCCTCGCCGTTTTTAAGGGAAAGGGTGCCGGGCAGCTCGCCATTTGCCTTGAGCCCGCCGTTGAGGGTCCAGACAAGGGAGAGGGTCAGATCCTCGCCGCTCATGTTGCGAAGCTGCACCAGCGCCCGGGTCTCATCCCCTCTCGCGCCAAAGCGCGGCCAGCCGATCTCTGCCACCAGCGGCGCCACTACCTTGACGGCGCGCTCGGCCTCCCCGACTTGCTGTTCGTTCCAGGCCAGCGCCATCAGCGCCAGTTCGCCGTTGAAGTTGGGCAAATCGAGCGGGATCACCGCCTTGCCCTGCTGGTCAAAACTCACCTCGCCGCTCCACAGTGCGGCGATCTCGACCCGACTCTCCAGCGCGCCACCCTTTTTCAGCGGCGCCCGGTCACCCCCATAATTGAGGCGGGCCAGCTTGCCATCCTGCGGCGGGATCACCTGGCCGTAGTTGTCGAACAAATCTTGAGCGAAGCGCTTGCGACCAAAGAAGATCTCGAACGGGTCGAGCGGCTGGTAGTCGCTGATATTGAGCACGCCCCGATCCACCGCCGCCAGCACCACGCGCCCCTGACTGTTGGGGGTGGAGGTGGCGGTCACTTCCAGCCGGGTAAGCGGCACCGCTTTATCCGGTGCGCTCAGGGTAAGCGGCAGACGACGCGTTTCCCGATCCAGGGTGAGCGGCACCAGTCCGACCGAGCGCAGGCTCTGCCCCTGTTGCTTGCCGGACGGTTTGGACGCGCTGTCTGGCGCGGCGATCTGGGCCGAGATATGCAGGTCATGACGCTGCCACTCGGGACTGACCGGGATCTCGAACTCGCCGCGGGCATCCTTGGCATCGCCACCTGCGCCCTTGAGCTCGATGCGCTGCCACCAGCGCAGGCCGTCGCCATCCTCCACCAGCAGCAACCCCTTGCCGGGGCGCGGCGCCACAAGCGTCACTTGGGCCTTGTCACCCGCCTGATAGGCGCGCTTGTCGAGAGTGATAGCAATCTTGTCGGGCCGTGCCTGCTCGCCACCGCCGCCCCAGGCGTAGCTGCCGATCTCTACCCGCAGGCTGGATTGATGGCCCTGACTGTTCTCCACTTCCAATCGATACCAGCCCGCCGCCAGTTGCAGCGTGAGCGGGGTCGGCCCCTTGCCATCCAGCTGCAGGGTCTGCTCCTGCTCCAGATAGGGCTGGCTGTTGAACTCGTACTTCCACCCCTCGCCATCGGCGTAGTGCCAGTAGTAGTCGCGGTACTCGTTGATAAGGCGCACCTTCACCGCCCCCGCCACCGGTTGGCCTTGCTCATCGAGGTTGAGGATCTGGAAGGGGAGCGGCTTGCCCCCCTCTACCCGATCCGCCACGAAATCGGCCTTGAGGGCCGGCCACTGGCTGCCTGCAGGCCAGCCATACTGGGTGCGGCTGCGATTGACAGCGCGGCCACCGGGCTCGGCGAGCGATACCCGATAGGCCACCTCCAGCGGCCCGAGGGCGCGCACCCCATCGAGTTCATCAGCAAGCGAAAAAGTCCCCTGCCCCTGCGCATCGAGGGTGAGATTGAGAGGCTCGAGATCCTTTGCCTGCTCGGCAAGCAGCACGTCACCCAGAGTGAACTCCTGCCACTGGGTAAAGGGCATGATGGCGCGGCTGATCTTTACCTCAGCCTTGGCCTTGGTGGCACTGGCCGGCGCGCCGTAGAGATAGTCCCCCTGCAGTGGCAGGCTGAGGGCGGCATCCAGACTCGTCACTTCCCCATCCGGCCCCTTGCCAAGCTGCAGTTTCAGCCGCTCCGGCAAGAACTCCTCCACCAGAAAGGGCCACTCGAAGCGACTGCCGGCGGCGGTCTTGAGGTTGATGGTCCAGCGCCCGAGCGGCGCATCATCCGGCAAACGCAGACCGTAGTGGGCAGCGCCAAGGCTATCCGGTAGCAGCCGCTTTTGTTCGAGCAGCTGGCCGTCCGGCTGTTTCACCTCCAGCTCTACCGCCATGCCCGGCAGCAGCTGGCCATCCTGCCCTTTTAGCAGGATCTCGCTGTCGAGCCGCTCGCCGGGGCGATAAAGGTCGCGCCCACTGAACAGATAGAGCTGCTGGGCCTGCCAGGGCTGGGTACCGAGATCGAAGGTGGAGAGATCGAGCGCAGCCCCATCGAGACGCAGCACCGCCAGATGGTTGCCCTGTTCGGCCAGCAGCAGGCGAGCCCCCTGCACCTGATCGAAGCGACGATGGCCCTGGGGATCGGTGGTTTGCACCTGCAACCGGTTGCCTTTCTCGTCGAGCAGGGAGAGCTGCACATCCTTGAGCGGGTCGGCGCTGGCCAGGGAGCTGACGAACACCTCAAGCTCATCGCGGTAACGGCGGGCACTGAGCCCCATGTCGCTCACCGCGAAATAGGTGGTCTCCTTGCGCCAGTCGTAATTGCCAAGGGGCGACATCACTGCAAAATAGACACCAGCCTCCGCCAGCTGCGGCTCCTTCACATTGATGAGGCGGGTCTCGCGCCGGTTGGCATCGAGCTCCAGCGCATAGCGGCCGCTGAACACCCGCTTGGCCCGCTTGGTGATCTGCTCAAGCTCCCAGTTGCCTATGCCGGCACCGGGGCGATACTCGGCCAGAAAGCGGGGCAGGTATTCGGCATCGACCCGGAAGAAGTCGATATTGACCTCGTCCACATTGACCGCGCTGATGGGCAGGCGCAGCTCGTCGCGCAGCGGCAATACCATACCGCTGGCGGTAAAGGAGGCCCCCGCCTCCAGCGGCCGGGTCTTGAGGGTCCAGCTCTGGGGGGATGGGCCCAGCCCCGCCTTGAGGCTCACCTCATAGCTCTTGTCGGGCTGCACGTTCGGGAAATAGAGGGTGCGACCATCGTCGGCCAGGATCCACTCCCCCTGCACCTGCTTGCCCCCTTCACTGACCCCGAGCCAGCTCTGCCAGTTTGCCTTGGGCACCAAGGGGCCGGAGAAGACCAGCGCCAGCGCTGGCGCATCCCGATATTGGCGGGCATTGGCTTGTACCACGGCGCTTGGCGCGCCCGTTTCCTGCTGTGCGGCAGGCTGTGTAGTCGGACCATTGGCGACAGGCTTGTCGGGGCCGCAACCGGCCAGCAGCAAACCGGCCAACCCGGATAGCAGCAGGGCCGACCAGCGGCGACGATTCAGAGGGTGTGCTCCTTGGGCAGAGCGACGGGAAACCGGGCGAGCGTGAAAGAGGCGCATAGATTCCATCCTGGCTGGGATCCGCTGCAACAGCAGCGAGGCAGCAAACAGGATAAAGCATCGAGCGCCCCTGACACAAAGAGGATTCTCGCGACAACAGGCAGAAGCAACCTTGCTGCGACAACGGCCGCCCTTTCAGAGCGACCGAACACTCAGCAGACCGAAATCAACGGAGGGGGGATTGCTCTCTTTTGGCGCCGCCCTTGAACCAGCGAAAGAGGATGGCCGTGATGGCGATAAGGAAGAGCACCAGAGAGGTGATAAGCAGCATGCGGGTCAGCAGTTCGCTGTGTGCCACAAAGAAAGGCACCGTCATCGCCAGCTTGCCCACCAGACTCAGACAAAGTGACCAGAGCACGGCGCTGGCGAAACTCGCCACGCACATGCGCAACACGCTCAGGCGACCTATCCCCATCAGCATGGGGGTCAGCACCCGGACGAACGGAATAAAGCGGGAGGCAAACATGGCCAGAAAACCATACCGGTTCAGCAGCCGGGTCGCTTTGGGCAAACTGTCTGGCGGCAACATCCGCTCGATATGCTCCATAAAGCGGGTGCGCTGCAGCGCCCTGCCCTGCAGATAGGCAAGCACGGAGCCAAACCCCGCCGCCAGCGGCAGATAGATGAGCGTCACTTCCGTCCCCAGAACGCCCATTCCCACCAGTCCACCGGCCAGCAGCACCAGGCTGTCTCCCGGCAGGGGGAGAAAGACAAACGCCGACTCCAGCAACAGCACCAGCATCAGACAACAGATGAGCATGGGCACCGCCTGCATCTGGATCAGGGCATCAAAGTCCTGATGCCAAATGGCCATCAACATATCCAGCATCTCTTACTCCCTACCACAACGTTCACCGTGAACGAGGCAGGGGTTATAGCACTCCCCCCATGAACAAAACGTTAATTTTGTCTCGCAGAGAGAAAAAAATGCGGCGAAATGGCGCCGGGCGGCAAAAAGAAAAAGCCCCTCATCTTGCGCGCACAAGGGAGAGGGGCAAACAGGCACAGAAAGGGGTTACTCGGCAGTAGCCATCTGCCAGGTTTTAAAGCCGCCGGAGAGGTTCTTCACCTTGAAGCCATGCTGGCTCAGCAGGCGGCAAGCAACGTGACCACGCAGCCCGACCTGACAGCTGATCAGCAGCTCTTTCTCCTTGGGCAACTCATGGAGGCGACCACGCAGCTCGTCGAGAGGGATATGCATGGCACCCGGAATGCGGCCCAGCTTGTCAAGCTCTGGGCCGTTGCGCACATCCACTACCTGCTGGTGAGGATTGCGAGCCTCAACCTCGGCCACATGGCAGAGCAGGGTATCCCCCTTCAGGTGGTTGCTTGCCACAAATCCGGCCATGTTGATCACATCCTTGGCCGAGCCAAAGGGCGGCGCATAGGTGAGCTCCAGATCCTGCAGGTCAAACACGGTGAGACCAGCGCGCTGGGCCACTGCCAGCACGTCGATGCGCTTGTCGATGCCATCCTTGCCCACAGCCTGGGCGCCGTAAATCTTGCCATCGGGGGCAAACAGCAGCTTGAGGCTGACCGGATGGGCGCCCGGGTAGTAACCGGCGTGGCTGCCCGGATGGACATAGACCTTCTCGAACGGCAATCCCAGCTGCACCAGCCGTTTCTCGTTGAGCCCGGTGCTGGCCACCGCCAGGTCGAACAGCTTGCAGATGGCTGTCCCTTGCGTCTTCTTGTAGGTTTCGCTTCGGCCCAGCATATTGTCGGCGGCGATGCGCCCCTGCCGGTTGGCCGGGCCCGCCAGCGGGATCAGCACAGATTCGCCGGTGACGAAGTCAATCTCCTCCACCGCATCCCCCACCGCATAGATAAAGGGATCCGAGGTGCGCATGCCGGCATCCACCTTGATGCCGCCGCGCGGCCCCAGCTCCAGCCCCGCCTTGGCGGCGAGCAGGGTTTCCGGTTTGACGCCGATGGCGAGGATCAAGAGACCGGTATCAAGATGGGAGCCGTCATTGAGGGTCAGGCGCAGGCCGCCGCTGTTGGCGGTAGCCACGGCGGCGGTTTTCTCGGCGGGCAGATCCAGACTCTCGATGGCGGTGAGGCCGGTGCGCAGGCGCAGGTCGATCCCCTCTTCACGAATGCGGGCATGGAGCATGTTGGCCATCTCCTTGTCCACCGGTGCCATCACCTGATCGGAGAGCTCCAGCAGGGTGACATCCAGCTTGCGCTGGTGCAGCGCCTCCATCATCTCCAGCCCGATAAAGCCGCCGCCCACTACGGTGACGTGACGCGGCCTCTCGTGGTGAAGAGAGGCCAGAATCCGGTCCATATCGGGGATATTGCGCAGGGTATGCACCCGAGGGCTATCGATACCGGGGAAAGCCGGCCGGATCGGTGCGGCGCCCGGGCTCAGCAGCAGCACGTCATAAGGTTCGCGCTGCTCTTCACCGGTTTGCAGGTTGCGCACCAGCAATGTCTTGCCTGCCCTGTCTATCTCGATCACATCGTGAAAGACTCGCACATCGACGTTGAAACGGCGCTTGAAACTCTGGGGAGTCTGCAGCAGCAAGGCATCCCGATTGGGGATATCCCCCCCGATGTGGTAGGGCAGACCGCAGTTGGCAAAGCTGACAAACTCGCCCCGCTCGAACATCACGATCTCCGCCTCTTCGCTCAGCCGGCGTGCTCTGGCGGCCGCCGATGCGCCCCCCGCAACCCCACCGATAATCAGGATCCGTTTCATCTGCAAGACTCCTCCTAGAAGATAATGGCCAATAAATTAGCAACCTCTAATTTAGATTTCAATGAAATTTTGTTTCCCTCGATTTTGCAGTATTCTTGCAGCCCCGACGGTTGCTTAACAGGATGTTGTTCGTTCATGTCGTCTACCGCTCTCAGTCATCTTCCCCCTGCCCTCCAGACTCCCCTTTTCTTTCGTCTGGATTTGCGCAGCCAACGGCTGGTCGCCCTGACCGACGTGATGCAAACGCCGCTCTACTGGCTCGACGAACCGCGCGCCCCCTGGCCTGCCCAGCTGCCCACCGATCTGCGCCTGCCCATCGAGCAGATGCTGGCCAATGGCCATGGCGGCAAACTCTCCCTGCGCTTTGGTGGCCAGCTCTGGCACATTGCCATCGCCCACGAGCAGGATGGCTTCTGGCTTATCTGCCTGCAGCACCGGCATCTGGAGCCGGTTTCCGAGCTGGCACTGCAACTGCCGCGCCTTAGCCAGATGGCGAGCCAGCAACAGTATGCTCTCCTGCTGGAAACCCTCAAGGATAGTCTGGGCGCCGATCGACTCATTCTCTGGCACTATCAGGCCAACGGCGATCTGGGCTGCGAGCAGCTCACTCCCGTCTTTACTCTGGGTGTTGATGGCATCTATCCCATTCGTGGCGACAGCCGCTATATCCGTGCCCTGCGCACCCGCAAATCCCTGAGCTTCTCGGAAGCGGCCCATCAGCCGATGCTGAGCAACCACCTCTATCTGGCCAGTGCCGGCGTCAGCTCGCGCCTCGACGGTGCCATGCTGGAGCAGGACAAGCTCTTTGGCGTGCTCAGCATCGAATATCTCGACCCGACTCCTCTTGGCGACGAGATGCTGCAACTGGTGCGCCACTGCGCCCAACTGCTTGGCCACTGGCAACCGGTGCAGGAGGAGAGCGCAAGCGACCTCGCCCTGCCTGCCGAGCTGCACCAGCTCACCGGCATTGACTACTGCAAAACGTTGCTGCAATGGGCCAAAGCCGCCAGCGGTGCACGTGCCGGCTGGATCGGCGAGTTCCAGCCACGGGGGCAGGATCTCTGGATCATTCCCCGCTGCGTCCTCAACGAGGAGACCTTCTCCGCCCTCAAGCCCCTGCAGATGGATCCGGGCCCCGGCAGGGAGCTGTTCCAGCACGGGCAGGCCATCTATGTGGAAGATCTGGCACTGCGCTATCCCAAGGCGCACCGTCTGCTGGCCCTCAATGCCAGGGCCTATATCGGCATCCCGCTGCACAACGCCGGGGGCACGCCAACCGGCCAGCTCACCCTGCTGCTTGACGAGACGCTGAGTGACCCGGAGCCGCTGCTGGATCTCTTGAGCAGCCAGCACGAGCGGGCCGCCATCGAGCTCAAGCGCCTTGCTACCGACGACGCCCTGCGGCTGGCCGAAGTGGCCTTCAATACCCACGATGGCCTGCTGGTGATGGATCACAACGGCATCATCCTCAAGGTGAACCACTCCTTTACCCGCATCACCGGATTTGGCGAGGTGGAGGTGGTTGGCCACTCCATCCGCAAGCTGCGCCCCACCTACTACGGCGATCACCTGAAAGAGGATGTCAGTCGTGCCGTGGCCGAGCAGGAGTTCTGGCTGGGTGAGGAGCGCTGCCTGCATCAGGATGGCCACCTCTTCCCGGTGCGCCTGATGGTGAGCGGCGTGAAGGATGAGCGGGGGGAACTCAGCCACTTCATCTGCAGCTTCTACGACATCACCGAGGAGAAAGAGGCGGCCAGACACATAGAGCAGCTCGCCTACTACGACGATCTCTGCGGCCTGCACAATCGCCGCAGCCTCAACACTATTTTGCAGCGCACGCTGGAGACGTCCGATGGCCAGTGGGGGGCATTACTGCTGGTCGATCTCGACAACTTCAAGTCGATCAACGACTCCCTCGGCCACGCCTGTGGCGATCTGCTGCTGCAGGCGGTGGTGCACCGCTTCAGGGAGCTGCCACAGGACAATCTGGTGCAGGCCCGCATCTCGGGGGATGAATTTGCCTTGCTCTTTACCCAGCTCGGGCAGGGTGAAGTGACCGCCAAAATTCTGGCAGAGCACTTCGCCCGCGAGTTGATGGGGCTGTTTCGCACCCCGTTCGAGATAGCCGATCACAAGCTGCACTGCAGCGCCTCGGTCGGGATCAGCCTCTTTGCCGGCAACGGCATGGATCACCTCACCCTGATGCAGCAGGCCGACACGGCCACTCACATGGCCAAGCGCGCCGGTCAGGGCAACTACGTCTTCTTTACCGAAGCGATGGCCGAGCAGGAGAAAAACCGCCTCACTCTCACCAACCAGTTGCGCGATGCGCTGCGCCACCACGAGCTGCAACTACACTACCAGCCACAATATCGGGTGGATAACGGCACCCTCTCGGGGGTCGAGGCGCTGCTGCGCTGGCAGCGCAGCGATGGCACCATGGTGCCCCCCGGCGAGTTCATCCCCATCGCCGAGGAGACCAGCCTGATCCTCGAAATCGGCTACTGGGTGATGAAAACCGCCTGCGCGCAATACAGCTTCTGGCTCAACCGCGGTCTGCAACTCCCCCATCTGTCGGTCAACGTCAGCGCCCGCCAGTTCCACACCCAGGGCTTCGTCCAGCAGGTGGAGTACATTCTGCGCGATACCGGCATCCCGCCCTCCCGCCTGTTGCTGGAGGTAACCGAATCCGTGGTGCTGGAGAATCGCATCGAGAGCATCGCCCGCATGCGCCAGCTCAAGGAGCTCGGCATCCTCATCTCCATCGATGACTTTGGCACCGGCTACTCGTCGCTCGCCTACCTGCGGGATCTGCCCGCCGATGAGGTGAAGCTCGACAGAAGCTTCATCCAGACCCTGGTGCACAGCGAGCAGGACAGGGCCATCGTCAAGGCAATCCTCGATCTGGCTCAGGTATTCCGCTTTACCGTCACTGCCGAGGGAGTGGAAGAAGAGGCACAACTGGCCATTCTCAGAGAGCTGGGATGCCAGCATTATCAAGGGTTCCTCACCAGCCGCCCGCTCACCATCAGGGAGCTGGAACAGCTGCTGGACGGCAACGGGCCGGACTAAAGGTGTAGGATCAATAGGGGTTTATGTAATAAAATAACGGCCTGCTCGAATCGTTGGAGTTGTCTATGTCAGTCATTAACCGGATCCCTGCCGTTGAAATCAGTGAACAAGCCGAGAGTCACGGCGCCATTGGCCGGATCCATTCCGTTGAAACCTGCGGTACCGTCGACGGTCCGGGAATACGCTTTATCGTATTCATGCAAGGATGCCTGATGCGCTGCAAGTACTGCCACAACCGCGATACCTGGGATACCGAGGGTGGCCGCGAAGTGACAGTGCCGGAGTTGATGAGTGACATCACCAGCTATCGCCACTTCATGAATGCCTCCGGTGGCGGTGTGACCGCATCCGGCGGTGAAGCCATGCTGCAACCTGCTTTCATCACCGAACTCTTTACCGCCTGTAAAGAGAAAGGGATCCACACCTGCCTCGATACCAACGGCTTCGTCCGTCATCTCGACGAACAGGTGGACAAGCTGCTCGCCCAGACCGATCTGGTGCTGCTCGACATCAAGCAGATCAATGACGAGAAACACATTCCGCTGACCCATGTCAGCAACAGATACACCCTGGAGTTTGCCCGCTATCTGGCAGCCAAAGGCAAGACCATGTGGATCCGCTACGTGGTGGTGCCGACCTGGAGCGACGACGACGAGAGCGCCGAAGGGCTGGGTCAGTTTATCGCCGAGCTGGGCGAGAGCGTCGAGAAGGTGGAGCTGCTCCCCTATCACGAACTCGGCAAACACAAGTGGGATGTGCTGGGTGATCCTTACGAGCTGAGCGGGATCAAGCCCCCCAGCAAGGAGACCATGGAGCGGGTCAAGGGGATCCTTGGCAAGTACCACAACAACGTGAAATATTGATGTGCAAGCAGGCTGACTCGTCAGCCTGCTCTGTTTTCGGGCGGCAGGGATCTGGCTGCCCGGCGTAATCCGACTGCCTCGTGAGTGAACGAATGATGAGTGAAGGACAACTCGCCGCTCTTCTGATCTGGCTGCTGCTACTGACTTTCAGCCTGCGCCGCACCCTGTGGCAATTGCTTCATGACAACCCCCTCTATCAGCATCTGCTGCTGGGAAGCGCCATCGCCCTCATCCCGCTCTGGACGCTGCGCGCCGGTCTGCACGACGGACTGGAGGTGCATTTTCTCGGACTCACCACCCTCACCCTGCTGCTGGGCTGGCGGCTGGCCCTGCTCGCCCCCTGCCTGACCCTGCTGGTACTCGACTACTTTGGCGTCACCAATCTGGCCGACTTTGGCTGGCAGGCGCTGGTTGGCATTGCCCTGCCGGTAGCCAGCAGCTGGCTGCTGTTTCTGGCCAGCTGGGCCTGGCTGCCGCGCCATCTCTTTGTCTATATCTTCGTTGCCGCCTTTCTTGGCGGCGCCCTCGCCATCTCGGTCAAGGTGGCAGCCAGCGCCCTGCTGATGGGGATAAGCGGCAGCTACCCCTGGCATACCATCACGGCAGACTACCTCTCCATCTGGCCGCTGCTGCTGTTCCCCGAAGCCCTGCTCAACGGCATGGCGATGACGGTGCTCGCCATCTACCGCCCCCACTGGGTCAACACCTTCTTCGATCGCACCTATCTGGGCAAATAACTCCTTTTCCCCGATCTGCGCGCATAAAAAAGGAGAGGCCATGGCCTCTCCTTTTGCTATTCCGAATTGTGACAAATCCCGGCTTAGTGCAGCTTCAGGGTCGGACGCAATACCCGGTTGATGCGACCCACCAGCATGATGAGGCCGGTCTTGACGTAGCCATGCAGGGCGATCTGGTGCATCCGGTAGAGAGAGATGTACACCAGACGGGCGATGTAGCCTTCCACCATCATGGAGCCGCGCATCAGGTTGCCCATCAGGCTGCCCACAGTGGAGAAGCGGCTGAGGGATACCAGCGAACCGTGGTCGTGGTAGAGGTAGGGCTTCATCTCGCCGCCGTTCATCTTGGCCAGAATGTTCTTGAATGCCTGGCTGGCCATCTGGTGGGCAGACTGGGCGCGCGGCGGCACGAACTTGCCATCCGGCTGCGGGCAGGCTGCGCAGTCACCGATAACGAAGATGTTCTCGTCACGGGTGGTCTGCAGGGTCTCTTTCACCACCAGCTGGTTGATGCGGTTGGTCTCAAGACCAGCGATATCCTTCATGAAATCCGGCGCCTTGATACCGGCAGCCCACACCATCAGGTCAGCTTCAATCAGCTCGCCATCCTTGGTATGCAGACCTTCGGCAGTCGCTTCGGTGATCATGGTGGCGGTACGCACATCCACACCCAGCTTGACCAGCTCTTGATGAGCGGCGCCGCTGATGCGCTCCGGCAGGGCCGGCAGGATGCGGGGGCCCGCTTCCACCAGGGTCACCTTCAGACTGTCGGTGGTGAGGTTCTTGAAGCCGTAGGCATAGAGCTGCTCGACCGCGTTGTAGAGCTCGGCAGAGAGCTCGACGCCGGTGGCGCCGCCACCAACGATGGCAATCTTCACCTTGTCGCCCGGCTGATATTCGGTGGCGAACTGCAGGAAGCGGTTCATCATGCTGTTGTGGAAACGGTGCGCCTGGGAGGGGCTATCGAGGAAAATGCAGTGATCCTTGATGCCCTTGGTGTTGAAGTCATTGGAGACAGAGCCGATGGCCATCACCAGATAGTCGTAAGGCAGCTCGCGCTCGTTGACCACGATGTCGCCACTGTCGTCGTGGATCGGGGCCAGTACGATGCGTTTCTCGTCACGCTTGATGTCGGTCAGGGTGCCGAGCTGGAAGTCGAAACCGTGGTTCTTGGCGTGAGACTGGTAGCTCAGGGCATCGATGCCCGCGTCCATGGAGCCGGTCGCCACTTCGTGCAGCAGGGGCTTCCACAGGTGGGTGCGGTTGCGATCGACCAGAGTGATCTTGGCCTTGTTCTTCTTGCCAAGCTTGCGACCCAGACTGGTGGCCAGCTCCAGACCACCGGCGCCGCCGCCTACAACGACAATATTCATCATGATGATTTTTCCTCGGTTCCTCAAAACGAAAGGGAGCCATTGGCTCCCTAAAACGAAATCGGTCGACGTGATGGATCAGGCTTCTTTGAAGGCCTTCATCCGCTGCAGATGGTGCGAGATGTTTTTGAACTTATGGGTCTCGCGATCATCCCACACGATGTCGTAATAGTTCTTCAATTCACGTTCAGTGTCCCGATTATCGCGCACTTCATCCTGAACGGAAAGGATGCACAGGCAGTTTCCTGAATTTTTCTTACGAAATTCAGTTACACACTTGGTGCCAATATCCTCGTACTCCTCCGGCCGGTCGATCTTGCCCTGCATGTTCTCTTCAGGGTGCAGATTGGGGTTGAAGATCACCTGACGAATGCCGCACAAAAAGCCGATGCGCTCGCTCCAGTAGCCACCGAGTCCGACACCGCAGATGAGGGGCTTGGGATCTGTGCTCATGTCGAGCTGCTTCTTCACTTCCTTGAGCAGGTGGCTCATATCGTGACGGGGGTGAACCGTGCTGTAGTGCACGAAACGCACATCATCATCAATAAACTGCAACTGCAGCACTTTCTCGTGATTGCCGGGGCTGGTGGCATCGAAGCCATGCAGGTAGATGATCATGGATAAGACCTCAGGATCTGTGTCGGTTTTATCGAAACTACCCCAGCGGCAGCCTCACGCGCCACCAAAACATCCAACTTTCTTGCTTTGGATCACGCCAGCCCCTGCAACAAGATGCTGCGCGGGAGCCCTTGCCCGGCGCAATACACAGAGCAGCCCTATCAAAGTGAGAGGCGGTGGCCAAAAATGATACCGCCATTACCAATCTGAGATGCCCGGCAGTGCCCTTTGTCCCTCTTCTTGTGCCTGATCCCGATCCGGATGTGATTGAACCCTCAAAAAAGCCAAACGTTTTCACCACCAGTCACGATTGAGCATGTTTTGTGCACTGACCATGGCCTGCACCGGATCCCTCCCTCCTGCTAATCCGGATGAGCTTGGCGATCCACGCACTCGATAACATCTGTGACCGGGAAAGCCGCGGCTTTCCCTATCTTGCCCCTGCCCGTTGCCGGGGCTCGCCAAGGAGAGATCTGTTGATGAACGAGACCAATCCCCCCGCCTCCCGACCGGGAAAGCGAATACGTCCCGATGACGAAGTGGAGCGCATGCTCCCCGCTGGCCAGCTATTTACCCTCGGCCTGCAGCATGTGCTGGTGATGTACGCCGGCGCCGTCGCCGTCCCACTGGTGATAGGCGGCAGTCTGGGACTGCCCAAGGAGCAGATCTCCTACCTTATCAGTTCGGATCTCTTCTGCTGCGGCATCGTCACCCTGCTGCAGTGTGTCGGTATCGGACGTTTCGCCGGGATCCGGCTACCGGTCATCATGTCGGTCACCTTTGCCGCCGTGATGCCCATGCTGGCCATCGGTGCCAATCCGGATCTGGGGCTCACCGGCATCTTCGGCGCCACCATAGCCGCTGGTATCATCTCGACCCTGCTGGTGCCCCTGATAGGCCGGTTGATGCCGCTCTTCCCCACCGTAGTGACCGGGGTGGTGATCACCTCCATCGGGATCAGCATCATGCAGGTGGGGATCGACTGGATGGCGGGGGGCAAGGGCAACCCCGAATATGGCAGCCTGCGCTATATCGGCACCAGCTTTGTGGTGCTCGCCTTCATTCTGGCTGTGACCCGCTTCACCAAAGGTTTTTTCAGCAATATCTCGGTGCTGCTCGGGATCATCTTCGGCTTCATAGTAGCCATCGCCATGGGAGAGGTGAGTCTCGACGGTCTTGGTGAGGCGGCCTGGTTTGCCCCCATAGTACCGTTCGCCTTTGGTTGGCCCACCTTCGATCCCATTTCCATCGCCACCCTGACGGTGATCATGCTGATCACCTTCATCGAATCGATGGGGATGTTTCTGGCGCTCGGCGATATCGTAGGCCATCCGGCCAGTCGCGGCGATATTGTACGCGGGCTGCGGGTGGATGCCATCGGCACCATCATCGGCGGAGTCTTCAACAGCTTCCCCCACACCTCGTTCTCCCAGAATATCGGGTTGGTGAGTGTGACCGGGGTATCGAGCCGCTGGGTTTGCGTGATGTCAGGGGGGATCCTGCTCGCCTTTGGCCTTATCCCCAAGATGTCGGTGATGGTCGCCTCCATCCCTCCCTTCGTGCTGGGGGGCGCAGGCATAGTGATGTTCGGCATGGTGCTGGCAACCGGCATTCGCATTCTGGCGCGGGCCGACTACAACACCAACCGCCACAATCTCTACATTGTCGCCATCAGCCTCGGGATCGGCATGATCCCGACCGTCTCCGGCTCTTTCTTCCAGCACTTCCCGGCGGCACTGCAGCCGCTGTTTCATAGCGGCATTCTGCTGGCCACCATCAGCTCGGTAGTGCTCAACCTCTTCTTCAACGGCTACCAACCGGATCTGACCCACCAGACCAAACCATTGCTGGTCGGCCCGGTCAAACCGAAGCAAGAGCAGGCATAACCAACAGGCCCCGGACACAGGTCCGGGGCCTGTCACTCACATCACCGCTTACCCAATCAGGCTGGCAGCTGTGCGAAGCGCTCTACCGCCTGCGCCACCTGAGCCAGACTCCCCTGCCAGAAGGCCGACTGGCGAATATCCTGCCCCAGATGTTTTGCCACCAGCGCCTCGGCGCTCATGCGGCCGGTATCGCGCAGCAGATCGCGGTACGCCTGCGCCACATTGTCGTCTCCCGCCGCCTTGCGACTCATCAGTTGCTCATACACGCCGAGGCTGAAGAGATAACCGAACAGATAGGGATAGTTGTAAAAACCCAGCCCGGCGATGGAGAAGTGCGCCTTGGCCGCCCAGAACATGGGGTGATAGCGGCAGAGGCTCTTCTCATACCAGCGTCCCCACGCCTCATCGGTCAGCGCCTTGAGGCGGGCCGGCGCAACATAGCCATGCTCCCGCTCGGCCACCAGCGCCCGCTCGAAGTCGAAACGGGCCGGGATATTTACCAGGAAGGTAGCTGCACCATCGGCCTCAGCCCAGGCGATCGCCAACTGCTCTTCGGGACTTTCTGCCTGCTCGAACAGGGCGCTGCGCACCAGAGTCTCGGCAAAGATGGAGGCCGTTTCGGCCAACGTCATGGGATAGCTGCGCTGACTCATCGGCAGATCGCGGATCACCCAGTTGTGCCAGGCGTGGCCCAGCTCATGGGCCAGCGTAATGACGTTGTCCATGGTGCCGGCATAGGTGACGAAGACCCGCGGCTCGACCGGTTCGGCAAATTTGGTGCAGTAGGCGCCGGTGCGGCGATTTGGCGTGGGCGCCGCATCGATCCACCCCTTCTCGGCCATCATCCGGGCAAACTCCCCCATCTCGGGATCAAAACGAGCAAAGGCAGCGGCAATCAGCTCGATCGCCTCCTCGAACGGGATCTCGCGGCTGCTGGCAGCAGGAGGCGGCGCAAAGAGATCCTCGGCCCCAGGATCGTCAATGCCAAGGCGTGCGGCCATCAGCTCCAGCGCCCGCTGACCAAGGGTTCGGGCCTGCCAGGTCTCGCTCATCAGCGTATCCAGGGTGGCGCGCTCGATATGGCTCTGATGACAGGAGAGAGCGAGCGCATCGAGCTGCCGCTCACTACCGCGCTGACGCGAGAGCTCCAGCCGCCAGCCGTTGATGGCGTTGAGGATGGCGGCCACCGTCTCCTGCTCTCCCTCCCAGCCTGCGCTGATGGCATCAAATGCTTCCCGGCGCAGGGAGCGCAGCGGGCTGGAGAGCAGATTGCTCGCCTCCGCCAGTCCCATCTCGCGGCCATCGATCACCAGCCGGATCTTGCCCACCAGATCGTTGTAGAGGTTGCCCCAAGCGTGCAGCCCATCGGTACCAAGACCGATCACCAGCTGCTCTGCCGCCACCGGCAGGCGCTGATCCTGCAATCTGCGTTCGTGACGCAGGCGATACTCCTCCTCGCCAAGCAGGGGATCCGCCATCAACAGACCAAATTCGGCCTCCGGCAGCGCTAGCATCAGGTCTTCCACCGGCGCCAGCGTCTTGAACAGATCGGCATTGAGGGCGCGAGCACGGGATGCCAGCTGCTTGGCCTGGGTATCGCGAGCATCCTGACTGCCCCGGCAGGCGGCCAGAATCGCCACGTTCCAGCCGATATGACGAATGCGGCGGGCACGCAGGCGCACCTCCCGCAGACAATCTTGCCGCGCATCCCCCGCAAGGTCGGCCAGATTGGCGACCAGTGCCGCCAGTGGTGCAAGGGCGGCACGGGCCTCGGCCATGTCGGACTCAAGCTCGGGACTGTCGAGAGCAGGATAAATATGGTGGTTGTGCCACTGCTGAAGGTATCGGGTTGCTTGCATTGAAGGCTCGTTATCAAGATGTCGAACAGGGAGAGATAGCCGCCAGCATCTGTCACTGGCGGCCCCGAAAGATAATGCAGGGTCTTATTTGGCTGGCTTGAGTTTGCTTACCAGCGTCATCGCCAGCACCAGCAGCAGGCCCGCCACCACACCGGCCACCGCGTTGAGCAGAGTCGGCATCACCACTGCCAGTACGGCCCCCACAGTGGGCAGAGTGGCGACAACAGCGGCGGCACCTTCAATGAGGTGATGGGCAAAAGGCCAACCATGCACCAGAATGCCGCCGCCCACCATGAACATAGCGATCGTCCCCACCAGCGCCAGCAGATGCATCAGCTTGGGCGCCGTACTCAGCAATCCCTGCCCCACCGCGCGGCGCAGTGCCCCGCCATCCGGCTTTTTCAGGAGATGCAGGCCGATATCATCCAGTTTGACAATCAACCCCACCAGCCCGTAGACCCCGATGGTCATCAGCAGGGCGATACCCGCCACCACCGAGAGCTGCAGGGCGATGCTCGCCCCCTGCACAGTGCCAAGGGCGATGACGATGATCTCGGCGGAGAGAATAAAGTCGGTGCGGATCGCCCCCTTCACCTTCTGCTGCTCGAAGGCCACCAGATCGTCAGGAATGGGGCCGGCATGATGTTCTCCCTCCTCCTGATGAGGCAAAAACTTGTGCGCCAGCTTCTCGGCACCTTCAAAGCAGAGGTAAGCGCCCCCCAGCATCAAGAGCGGAGTGATGAGCCAGGGCACCAGAGCACTGATGGCGATGGCGGCAGGTACCAGAATCAACTTGTTGCGAAATGAGCCCTTGGCCACCGCCCACACCACCGGCAGCTCCCGCTCGGCACGCACTCCGGAGACCTGCTCCGCATTGAGAGCAAGATCGTCCCCCAACACCCCGGCAGTCTTCTTCGCCGCCATCTTGGTCATCAGCGCCACGTCATCAAGCACGCTGGCAATATCGTCGAGCAGGGCCAACAAACTGGTTCCGGCCATATCAGAGATTCCTTATATCAATGAGAACAACCCTTGGAGAAAGATGTGCGGTCTGATGACCACCAGGGTCAGCAGGGCCACCTCATGGCGGTGGCAGGCCATCATCGGCCGCGCCAGGCAACCGTCGCTCGCCATCTGGGGTTACTTCTTTCGGGCAAAAGATGGCACAGTGTAACGAGAAGCTACCGTTTCGGCAGCAACCCGGAGCCATTTGTTATTGGCCCTCCTCAACACACCAGCAAGGAGTCCCCATGCAACCCTGGCAACCTCTGCTCGATTTCTGGTTTGGCGACCCGACCGACGACACCCTGCGCGCCAAACGACAAGCCCCGCTCTGGTGGGGCAAAAGTAGCGAGACCGATGCCCTGCTGGCCCGGCGCTTTGGCGCGCAAGCAGAGGCGGCCGCCAACGGGGAGCTGGCCGACTGGGCCGATCAGCCCCACGGCAGGCTGGCGCTGATCCTGCTGCTCGACCAGTTGCCCCGCAATATCCATCGCGGCACCCCCACCGCCTTTGCCCGGGATCCGCTCGCCCGCGAGCAGTGCCTCAAGGGGCTATCCCTTGGCATGGATCGGCAGCTCTCGCCGCTGGAGCGGGTCTTCTTCTATCTGCCGCTGGAACACGCCGAATCCCGCGAGCAGCAAGCCAGAAGCGTGGCCCTGTTTGAAGAGCTGGCGGCCGAGCAGGCGCACTCCCCAGCGAACGAGACCTTCGCGGGCTTTGCCGACTTTGCCCGCAGCCATCAGGTGATCATCGAACGCTTTGGCCGCTTCCCCCACCGCAACGACATTCTGGGTCGCACCTCGACGCCGGAAGAGGCGACGTTTTTGCTGCAACCCGGTTCGGGCTTCTAAACCGGCCAGCCATAAAAAAATCCCCGCCATGATCATGACGGGGATTTCTCTTTGCACCGGCCAACCCTCTGGTCAGCTCAAGCCATGGTTATGCCTTGGCGGGAGCACTCTCGCCCAGCTCTTCGGTCTCGCCCAGACTGTCTTCGGTCTTGGCGACCACGCTGGCGGCGATGGCGTTGCCCAGCACGTTGGTGGCAGAGCGACCCATATCGAGGAAGTGGTCGATACCCAGCAGCAGCAGGATGCCCGCTTCCGGAATGTGGAACTGGTTCAGGGTCGCGGCAATCACTACCAGAGAGGCGCGCGGCACCCCGGCCATCCCCTTGGAGGTGACCATCAGCAGCAGCAGCATGGTGATCTGCTGGGCGGTGGAGAGCTCGATGCCATAAGCCTGAGCGATGAACATCACCGCGAAGGTGCAGTACATCATGGAGCCGTCGAGGTTGAAGGAGTAACCCATTGGCAGCACGAAACTGGCGATGCGTTTGTCACAACCAAACTTCTCCAGACGATCCAGCGTCTTCGGATAGGCCGCTTCAGAGCTGGCGGTAGAGAAGGCAAGCAGGATGGGTTCGCGGATCATCGCCAGCAGCTTGATGATGCGGCCACGCAGGAAGGCGCCACCCATGGCGATCAGCAGCAGCCAGAGGCAGCCAAGGGCGATGTAGAACTGGGCCATGAAGCTGCCGTAGGTAACCAGAATACCCAACCCCTCTTTGGCCACCATGGCGGCAATGGCGCCAAACACGGCGAACGGCGCAAAGTTCATCACGTAGCCGGTCACTTTCAGCATGATCTCGGCAGCACTGGCCATCAGCACTACCACCGGTTTGGCCAGATCGCCCAGCGCCGCAGCGGCCAGACCAAAGAACAGGGAGAAGACCACGATCTGCAGGATCTCGTTGGTGGCCATCGCCTCGACCACGCTTTTCGGAATGGCGTGAGTCACGAAATCTTTCAGGGTAATCGCGCCGGCAGAGATGCCAGAGGTAGCGGCATCATTGGGCAGGGAGAGGGAGAGGCCCACACCCGGCTGCATCAGGGTGACCATCACCAGACCCAGGCTCAGGGAGAGCAGGGAGGCCAGCATGAACCAGCCGAGGGTTTTGGCACCGATACGACCCACAGTGCGGGTATCGCCCATCTTGGCGATGCCGACCACCAGGGTGGTGAAGACCAATGGCGCGATGATCATCTTGATCAGTCGCAGGAAGATATCGGTCAGGATCGTGATGTTGTTTGCAAAGTCTGCCGCCTGATCGGCAGCAAACAGGCGATAGCCCTGGCCGGTAAGGATGCCAAGCAACATCGAAATGAGGATGGCGACCGTCAGTTTATTCATTTTCATGGGGGAGTCCCGGTTTTGATTGGTGCAAGCCGTTGACAGTGGCATGGGAGCCACTACAGTCCGTTTTTGTGATCCGAGCCGTTGATTCCTGGCGGCTGGTATGCTGGGAGAATGCCTAAAAGCAGGGGGTAAATCTAGAGGCTTACTCCAGAATTTTATGCTGCTGTTAGATGTATGTGATATGGATCTTGCAACAAACCGATATTAATCACCGTTTATTTTTATATCAGCAAGATATTTGGTGGAAAGCGACTGTTTATTAATTGCCCGCTTTAGCAACCGGAAGGTAAGCAGGGCCGAGATGGTGTGTTGTACCTGCATCTGCGCCATGAAGGTGTCCGGCTCATCCTCGTCAAAGCCGAACATGGGGCGCTCCGGGGTCACCCTTATCGCATCGCGCGCAATGGTCAGCTCCTCCACCTGCAGCATGGGGTAACCCTCCCGCTGCGCTAGCTCCCCTGCCCGCTTGAGCACATATTTGCGGGCCGTCTCCCTGTCCACCAGATCGTTGCCGACAAACTCCAGCTGCCACTTGTCAGGCGCAAGGCGGGTCTCGGAAAAGCCGGTGCGACCGTTCCAGAACGACTTCTCCTGCTGATATGGCGTGGCACAGCCACCGAGCAGCAGCGAGAGCAAAACCAGAGATCGCCAGATGGATGCAGAGAGAGACACGATAATCCCCGTCAGGGCAGAACAGTGCCGCTACTACAGCACAGCGCAAGGGGGATAGACAATCGCAGCAACGGCAAAGAGCAGAAAAGAAAAAAGGCCTTGTCGTTTGACAAGGCCTTTTCCGGGGAATGATGGTCGGCGTGAGAGGATTTGAACCTCCGACCCCTGACACCCCATGACAGTGCGCTACCTGGCTGCGCTACACGCCGACGAAGTCAGTCTGAGCTGACGGGGGCTGAGTTTATGGAGATGGCCCTGCCCTGTCAACAAAGAAACGCCGCCAATTCCCCGACAATGGTGCGTTCGCCTGCTTTGCGAACAATCAGCGGTTAAAGGTCAGCCGCTTGCCCAGGATCTGGTCAGTGACCTGCCCGTTTTGCCAGGCGATCTGGCCGTTCACCAGAGTCATCTCCACCGTGCTGTGGAAACGGTAGCCGTTGAAGGGCGACCAGCCACAGTGGTAGAGGATGTTGTCATCGTTGACCACGTAGGGCTTGCCCAGATCCAGCAGCACCAGATCGGCAAAATAGCCCTCGCGGATGTAGCCGCGATCCTGCACCTGGAAACGCTCGGCCACCGCATGGGAGGTCTTCTTGACGATAGTCTCCAGAGTGAACACGCCGTTATGGTAGAGCTCCAGCAATGCCTGCAGGGAGTGCTGCACCAGCGGCACACCGGACGGCGCCTTGAAGTAGCTGTTCTGCTTCTCCTCCCAGGTGTGGGGGGCGTGGTCGGTGGCGATGATGTCGAGCACGTCATTGCGCACCGCATCGAGCAGCGCGTGCTGATCGGCCGCGCTCTTCACCGCCGGGTTGCACTTGATCTGGCTACCGAGGGTGTCGTAATCGGCTTCGTTGAAGAACAGATGGTGAACACACACCTCGGCGGTGATGTTCTTGTCTTTCAGTTCACTGAGATCGTGACTGGCGGTAAAGAGCGACAGCTCCTTGGCCGAGGTCAGATGCAGCACATGCAGCTTGGCACCGTACTGCTTGGCCAGCGCCACCGCCATGCTGGAGGATTTGTAGCACGCCTCGTCACTACGAATGCGACCATGCTCGCCCATCGGCACATTCTCGCCCCACTTGGCCCGCGCCGCCTCTTCGGCTTTGGCGATGGTCGGGGTGTCTTCGCAGTGAGTAACGATCATCACCGGGCTCTCGCGGAAAATGGCCGCCAGGGTCTCCTGATTGTCCACCAGCATGTTGCCAGTCGAGGAGCCCATAAACACCTTGACCCCACAGGACTGCTTGGGATCGAGTCGCTTGATCTCTTCCAGGTTGTCGTTGGTGGCACCGAGATAGAAGCTGTAGTTGGCGACGGAGGAGTTGGCGGCGATCTGGTATTTGGCTTCGAGGGCGTCGAGGGTGGTGGTCTGGGGATTGACGTTGGGCATTTCCATGAAACTGGTGGTACCACCGGCGACGGCGGCCCGGGATTCACTGGCGATAGTCCCCTTGTGGGTCAGCCCCGGCTCCCGGAAGTGGACCTGATCATCGATCATTCCGGGGATGAGGTGGCGACCTGCGGCATCGATCACCACCGCATCGTGCGCGTCGATATCGGGTGCGATGCGGGCAATCCGTTCCCCCTCGATCAACACGTCGGAGGCATAGATGCGGCCTTCGTTGACCAAGGTGGCATTCTTGATAAGCAGTTTGTTCATGGGGGGTTCCAGTTCCTTTGCCGATAATCGCGGGTCATAATAGCGCAAAACTGCCCTTTCTCTGTAGCAAGGCCTGACTGATGAAGTTATTTGTAAGAGATTTGACCGTGATCGACTCCAGCTACCTCTGCGAACGCCGCGGCATGGTAGGTGAGAGCTGGCTGGTAGATATCGAAATGAGCGGCGAGCTCAACGAGATGAGCATGTTGCTGGACTTCGGCCGGGTAAAGAAGCTGATCAAGTCGATCATCGATGACGAGGTGGATCACAAGCTGCTGGTCCCGACCGATTGCTCTCTGGTGCATGTCGAGACGCTGGAAGATGGCGAGAGCTGCGTCGATCTGCTGCGCCCCGGCCGCTCCATCCACCTGCGCTGCCCGACTCAGGGTTTTGCCTTTATCCCTGCCCCGCAGGTCGACAAGGAGTCGGTCACTCACTACCTGCTGGCGGTTCTGGCCAAGCGGCTGCCGGGCAACATCAAGGATCTGTCGCTGACCCTGCGTCAGGAAGCCATCGACGGCCCCTTCTATCACTACAGCCACGGCCTGAAGAAGCACGATGGCAACTGTCAGCGTATCGCCCACGGCCACCGCTCCCCCATCGAGATCCACATCGATGGCGAGCGTGATGGCGAGCTGGAGCTTAACTGGGCCGAACGCTGGGCAGATATCTATCTCGGCACCGATGAAGATAAAGTTGCCCTCGCAGAGCTGGCCCTCAGTGCCCGTGCCAACGTGCAGCTGGGTGAACACCACACCGGCTTCAAATATGTGGCGCCGCAGGGGCTGTTCCAGCTGGCCATCCCCACCACCGAGGTGGAGATGATCGACACCGACACCACGGTCGAGCTGCTGGCCTGCTACATCGCCCGTGAAGTGAAGAAGATGGTGGGCGACAAGTTCGTCAAGATTGTTGCCTATGAAGGGGTCGGCAAGGGCGCCATCGCCTACGCCTGATCCTCTTGTCACTGTCACAAACAACAAGGCCCCGCATCTGCGGGGCCTTGTTGTTTCAGCCTGTTGCCATCAGGCGCTCAGGCGGAAGCGCTTGACCAGGCTCTCCTGCTGCTCGGCGAGGGAGTCCAGCTGCTGGCTGGTCTGGGCCACCCGCTCGATCCCCTGATAGTTGAGATCCGAGATATCGGAGATACGGTTGAGGTTGGTGGCGATGTCGGCGCTGGTCGCCTGCTGCTGCTCGGCGGCAGAGGCAATCTGGCTCGACATGTCGCTGATGAGCACCACGATCCCCTGCACCTCCTCCATGGCGTTGTTGGCGTGGGAGCTCTGATCCATGCAGCTGTCCATCTCGCGCGAGCACTCCTGCATCACGGTCACCGCTCTGGCGACCCCCTGCTGCAGGTTCTCGATCATGGTCTGGATCTCGCTGGTGGATTGCGCGGTGCGCCCCGCCAGACTGCGTACCTCGTCGGCCACTACCGCAAATCCGCGCCCCTGCTCGCCAGCACGCGCCGCCTCGATGGCCGCGTTGAGAGCCAGCAGGTTAGTCTGCTCGGCGATGCCGCGAATGACGTCGAGGATGTTGCCGATCTGGCTGCTCATGCTGCTCACATCGCCAATAACCTTGCCGGTCTGTTGCAGCTTGCCCGCCAGCTGATGGGTGGTGGTGATATTGCCCGCCATCACCTTGCGCCCCATCTCGGAGGCCTTCTCCACATCCATCACCCGCTCCAGAGTCTGGTTGGCAGCCTGCGCCACCTCGCGCACCGAGGCCTCCATCTGGGTCATGGCGGCCGCGACCGAGGCGGTCTCCTGCCGCTGTTTCTCCAGATCGGCCCGCACCGATTCGGTGGTATGGCGGTTGCCGTGAGCAGCATCGTTAAGCTGGGCAGATGCGTTGGAGAGCTGGGCCAGCACCTCCCCCATCTGTTCGATCAGCAGGTTGAGCTGGCTGCCCAGCTGGCCAAATTCGTTCTTGCTCTGAAAGCCGATGCGCTGGGTCATGTCACCGCGAGTCACCTCGGAGAGGACTCGCAGCAGCTCCCGCAGCGGACGGCGGATCGCCTTGCCCAGGGTGTAGGCCACCAGCATGGCGATCAGGATGGCGACCACGATGCTCGCCCCCTGAGTCAGAGTGCTCTGGCGCTGCACCTCTTTGGCATGCTGGATACTGCCGTTCATCAACTGCTGGCTGCTCGCGGTCATCCGCTCCAGCCGGTTCTGGATCTCGACGATAAGAGCGCTGGCCTGCTTGCTCTTCTCCCGCATCAGCTCCTGCTGCTTCATCAGCGCCAGATACTGGGCCAGCACCCCTTCACTGGCCGTGGTGTCGCGCACGAAGCCGTGGACATAGTGGCCCATGTCGTTCTCGAAATTCTTGAGCTCCCCCTGCAGATCCTTGATGGTGCTGTTGAACCCCTCGATCTGCATCTTGTTACGCTTGAGCGCCCCTTCGATGGGAGCCGGGATGGTCTGGTTGAGGGCGTCCATGGTGGAGAGTTCGATGGCAGAGAGCTTGGTGGTCAGGGTCTCGGAGAGCATCTTGATGAAGCTGTCGTCGATGGTGATCATCATGTCACCCAGATTCTTCTTGAACTGGGGCAGGCTGACCTGAAACTGCCCCTTGGCCAGATTGACCTTGTGCAGCCGGGTGAGCAGCGCCTCGTGCTCACCGGGCAGGGTATCGGTCAGTTCCAGATACCGCGCCACCTGCTCGCCAAGGGCGGTCATCTCGCCCTGCAGCTCGGGGTGTTCGGCCACCTGCTGACGCAAGGCGGCCAGGGTCTTGTCGACCTGCGCCTTGGCCTGTTTCAGCTCGGCCACTTCGGCCGGCAGCTGTTTGGGGTCCTGCTCGGTCAGCACATCCCCGAGCCACTTGTTGGCGCTGAGCAGAGAGATCTGGGTCTGACTGCTGGCGATCACCAGCGGCATCGACTGCTGGGTAACCTGTTCCAGCGCCCCGCCGAGGGTCTCCTGACTACGAAATGTGAGCAGTGAGCTGGCCACCATCACGGCCACCAGAATAGCGAAGCCGAGATAGACCCGCTGCAAGATGGAGAGATCCGACATTGATTGTTTCATTATTATCCCGCTGTATATGCAAAAGTCCCTTGCCTGAGTACCCCGTCCTTTTGATACCCTGCAGACCACCCTGAACAGGCGCTACAGATGACGTCCCTCCGGCTATCGGTATTTTTAACAATAACTGAAGGGAATGGGACATCAGCTGTGTCAAATCTCGGCTTGTGTCACACTTGCCGTGCAGCGCGGAGCCGCTTGGGATCCAAATTCGATTTTCTTTTTCTCATAAGGGAGTTAGCCATGGCGCAAGAAACCATTTTCAGCAAAATCATCCGTAAAGAGATCCCCGCCGACATCCTTTATCAGGACGATCTGGTGACCGCTTTCCGGGACATCCAGCCCAAAGCCAAGACCCACGTACTGATCATCCCCAATGTGCTGATCCCCACCGTCAACGATGTGGAGCCGGAGCACGAACTGGCCCTTGGCCGGATGTTCACCGTGGCCCGCAAGCTCGCCGCCGACGCGGGTATTGCCGAGGATGGCTACCGCCTCATCATGAACTGCAACCGCCACGGCGGGCAGGAGGTCTACCACATCCACATGCATCTGGTCGGTGGCCAGCCGCTGGGACCGCTGCTCAGCCTGTAATGACTCGCCACATCGCCACCTGCCGCAGAGCCCTGCTGCTCTGCGGTGCCTTGCTGTTGCTGGGGGGCTGCGCCTCCCGCTGGCAAGACATGTTCGTCTCCTACTCCGATCAGATGGTGCCGCTGCGCAACCAGCTGCTGCTGGGCCATGCCGCCGAAGCGCTGCCCGAGGTGCGCGACTCCACCCTCGGCGATGACACCTTTGTCCTCGATCGCCTTGAAGAGGGGCGCATCGCCTGGCTCGCCGGTCAGGATGCGGGCAGCAAGCAGGCGTTTTCTGCCGCCGACAGTCGCCTCGAGTGGGAAGACAATCAGGCCGAATACCGGCTGAGCCACGGTCTGGATCAGGTGGGCAGCCTGCTCACCAACGACCAGTCGATGGCCTACCTCACCCCCGATTACGAACGCACCATGCTGCACCACTATCTGGCCCTCAACTACCTGCAACGGGGTGATGCCGATGGCGCTCTGGTGGAGGTACGTCGGGCCAATCAGGTGCAGGAGCAGGCCCTGAAACGGCGAGCAGACGAGGTGCGCAAAGCGAAGGATGAGAGCGAAGAGGCCGAGACCGAGGGGGAGATGCGCCAGCTGATGTCGCGCGGCGCACCCGAGCTCGACCGGCTGATCGGCAAGGTCAAGAACGGTTTCCAGAACGCCTATACCTTCTACTTCTCCGCCGTGCTCTATGAGGCTGCGGGGGATCTCAACGACGCCTGGATCGATTACCAGCGCGGCTACCAGATAGCGCCGGACAACCGCAGCCTGCAGGATGCCTTGCTGCGTCTGGCGGTGCTGCGCGGCGCGCCGGACGAGATCCGAGCGACCGAGAAAAAGGTGGGTCGCAAAGCGCCACCACCCGCTAAAAATCAGGGCCAACTGGTGGTGCTGTTTGAAGATGGCCTGATCCCGGCGCGGCGCGAACTCTTCCTGCCGCTGCCCATCTCCACCTCCCACGGCGATTTTCGCACCTTTACCGTGGCCATCCCCTATTACGATAATCGGGCCAGCGACACGGGGCCGCTCACGGTCACGCTCGGCAAACGGGTTGAGCAGACCAGCGAGCTGGTCAGGCTGGAAGCGCTGGCCGCCAAGGATCTGCAGGAGCGGCTGCCCGGTATGCTGACCCGCCAGGCGCTGCGGCTGGTGGCCAAGGAGCAGATGCGCCGCACCGCCGCCAAAGAGGGGGGCGATGTGGGCAATATTCTGGTGGGGATCTTCAACACCCTCTCGGAGCGAGCCGATACCCGCAGCTGGCTGACACTGCCGGCGCAGGCATCTAGCTGGCAGGGGATGGTGCCGGCGGGTGAGGTGAACCTCACTCTGGGAGCGGGTGCTGCCCAGCGCCAGTTGCCGCTGACCATTCATAGCGGCCGCACCACCCTGGTCTGGGTTCAGCGCCTCGGCGCCGGCCTGACCACCCGGGTGATGCCGCTCTGAGCAAGCGGCAAAGAGAGATGAGCAAGACGATTAACCGGGCAGCCCCCAGTGCTGCCCCACTCACTCCAATCAAGGAGAGCAAGATGAAAGCATACGGGTTGGCCCTCGGGCTCACGCTGCTGCTGACCGGCTGCGCCACCAACACCTCCGGCGTGGCGCTCTATGGAGCACCGGGCGCCGCAGCGGTGCCGGAGCAGCATCAAAACGTCAACGTCACCCTGACCGAGCTGAGCCGCCGTGAACAGAACGGCCTGCTGCAGGTCAATGTGGCCGCCGCCAGCACCCAGCGTGGCGACAACAAGCTGCAATATATGTTCTATTGGTATGATGAGGCCGGTCAGGAGGTCGCCAGCGACGGTCGTGGCTGGACACCGCTCAAGCTGCATGGCTATCAGACCCGCACCCTGTCTGCCCTGGCGCCGAGCCCAACCGCCCGCGGTTACCGGATTTATGTACGTGAAGTGATTGAGGAATCCTACTGATGAAAATGAATCATGCCCTGCTGATCCTGACCTCTGCCCTGCTGCTGGGCGGCTGCTCCAGCACCACGGTCAGCTACGGTGATCCGACCGAAACCGAAACGGTCACCGTCGATTACGGCTCAAGCGATCTGCAGGCCATCGCCGACAAGATGGCGGATTCCATGCTGGCCTCCCCCGCAACCAGCGAGATCACCGCCGGCGGCCGTCCGGTGATGTTTATGGACTCTATCCGCAACAAGACCTCCGAGCACATCGATACTGAAGCGATCACCGACACCATCCGCACCAAGCTGCTGCGGGCCGGCAAGTTCCGCTTCGTCGACATGAGCAAGGTTGCCGCCGTCAAGCAGCAACTCGAATATCAGCAGAGCAGCGGCATGGTTGATCCCGCCTCCATGGTGCGGCTTGGCAAGCAGACCGGTGCCCGCTACATGGTCTATGGCAACCTCGCCAGCATCGTCAAGGACAATGGCAAGGTGAAGGATGTCTACTACCAGATGACCATGAACTTGATGGACCTGCAAAGCGGCGAGCTGCTCTGGGCTGACCAGAAAGAGATCCGCAAGCAGGCGAAGAAGTCCACCTTTGGCTGGTAAGGCTGACCCGGTAATGCTCGCCCCCGACGCCCTGCTCGCCACGCTGCCCGTCCCATGGCGGGACGGGGCTCTCGAGCCGCTCGGCGCGGGCCTCACCAACAGCAACTATCGACTGCGCCTCCCTTCGGGGCGCAGTTACTTTTTGCGCCAAGGCCACCCGGACCCGGTGCGCCTTGGCATCGACCGGGCCACCGAGTGGCAGCTCTATCAGGGAGCCATGAGGTCGGGTCTGGCCCTGCCCTGTCATTACGAGGACCCTGCCAGCGGCCTGATGCTGCTGGAGTGGTGCGACGAGCCCAACTGGCTAGAGGCTGCGCCCTCCGTCGCCGAGCAGCCCCGTCTGCTGGCTGAAGTGCTGCGCAAGCTGCATCGCCTCCCTTTGCCCACGGTGGTGATGGCGGTGCGCGCCCACGCCGCCGGTTATCGCACCCGGTTGGCTCAGGTACCGACCTGGTTGCCGACACTGGAGCGCAGCCTGCTTGCCAACCGCGAACCCGACGATTGCTGGCGACCTTGCCACCATGATCTCAATCCGGCTAACTTGTTGGGTCACGCGCCCTGGGTTATCGACTGGGAGTACGGTGCGGCAGGCCATCCCGGCTTTGAGGTGGCCAGCATCCAGCGCACCCACGACTGGCCCGCAGAGCGGCGCCTAGCGCTGGAGGAGCACTATCTGCGCTCGCTACCACGCCATCAGTGGCCCGATTTTCAGAGTGAGGCGTTCATCCCCTGGGTCGACTATATCGGCCTGCTCTGGGCCCTGCTGATGACGGAACAACACGTTTCGCCCGACTACGACGCACTGATTGCCCTCAACCGGCAACGACTGGAGTGACAGATGATCAACAAGGTACGCTGGCACAAGCCAAAAACCTGGGGTCTGCTACTGCTTGGCCTGCTGCTGACCGGCTGCTCGACCCGGGTCATCTACTACTGGATTGATACTGCCATCATCTGGCAGCTGGACGACTATTTCGTCCTCACCTCACCCCAGAAGGATCTGCTGAGCCGCGAGGTCAAAGGGCTGATGGCATGGCACCGCCAGCACGAGCTGCCCCGCTACGCCCGGGATCTCGATACCCTCGCCAAAGCGGTAGCCAGCCCCATGACACCGGAGCAGATCTCCACCAATCTCGATGCGGTGCAGCAGAGCCTGACCCGCACCCTGGAGAACGCCATTCCCCGCACCGTCAGGCTGGCGAGCACCCTGAGCGATGAGCAGGTGACCCGCTTCATGGCCGATCGGCTCAAGCGCCAGCAGGAGCGGCAGCAGGAGTTTGCCAGCGAACCCAAAGAGAAGATGCTGGCGGAGTTTCGCGACAAGATGAACCAGCGCCTCGAGTATTGGATTGGCGAAGTGAAACCGGCGCAGGCGCCACTGGTGGCCCAGTGGGCCGAGTGGCAGTACGAGCTGATGCCCCCCTGGCTCGAGTTCCAGACCTCCTGGACCAAAGAGCTGGACAGGCTGATGCAGCAGCGCCAGAGCCCCGACTTCACCCGCGAGCTGACCGAGCTGCTGGCACAGGGGGACGGCATGATGGATGGCCGCTTCACCGGTTATACCGAGCAGTCGCGCCAGCGCACCGTCAACTGGCTCTGCGCCATGAGCCAGTCGCTGGATCTGGCCCAGCGGGCCCATCTCTACTCCCTGCTCAAGGGCTATGCCCGCGATTTCCAGCAGATGACCGGGAGCTGACCAAGGGGTTTCAGAATAATCCTAATTGGGCGGCAAGGGTTGTCCCGCCTGCGCCGCCTGTGGTAGTTTCCCCTTTCCATTTATCGGGAATACCCTTTTGCGCCTTATCGACAAAGTCAAACTGGGGCTGGTGGCACTCGTTGTCTCGCTCACTCTGCTTTGTTCCATCAATGTGATGGAAGGCCCGCTGCTACCCGATCAGCAACAGACCCAGAGCCTCTCGCAAGCGAGCGAGAGCGACGATGGTGTCATCAAGTTTGTTGCGACCAACCAGAATCACCTGCTGCGTTTTGAGCACTCCCTGCGCAGCGACAACCAGCCCAAAAATGTGGTCTACGAACTGATCCAGAGCTGGTCTGCCCAGGCAATCCTGCTGGTGCTGCTTGGCTGGCTGTTGCTCGCCGCCCAGCTCTACCACAAGCAGCGCTTTCGCGATCCCTTCGCCACCATTCACCGCCACCGGCTGCAGCGCCAGTATCTGCAGTACCGCTTCACCCAGAGCTATCTGAGCGCCTGACCCCGAGGGGTTGGCGCATCCACTGTTTGCTCATCTCCTCCTTCTGACGGATCCCGCTTCGGCCTGATCCGCACTTGATGCATCCATTTTTCTGCGCCTTGCCGAGCCTTGATGCTATCGGCCTGCGCACCATTCTCCTGACAGAGGCCAATTTGCCATGAGAAAAACCAGTCATACCCTTCTCAACCGCATGAGCAAGTGGCAGTACGCCCTACTGCTGCTCATGCTGCTGACCTTTACCTTCTATTCGCTGCCCACCTTCTTTGGTGAGCAGCCCTCTCTTGGTCTGCACGGTCAGCAAAGCCTGACCACCAAACAGCAGATGCTGCTGACCGACAACCACCTGACCCCGGCCAAGATCATCGAACAACCGGAGCGGGTCGAGCTGGTCTTTGCCAGCCAGAGTGAACAGCAAAGAGCCAAACAACTGCTGGAGCAGCAGGGCCTCGACAGCGCAGCCCTGACGCTGGAGTTCCACTCCAACGCCCCGACCTGGATCAGCCGCCTTGGTGCCGATCCCATCAAGCTCGGGCTCGATCTGCGCGGCGGCTCCCAGCTGCTGATCGGGGTCGATGTCGATTTCGTCCTCGATGCCCAGACCAAGAATCTGGTCGACACCCTGCGCACCCGCTTCCGTGAAGCCAATCTGCGCGGTGCCAGCGTGGCCCGGGCCGATCTGGGCAGCGTCAATGTCACCCTGCCGGAAGCTGACGATCAGAGTGGCTGGCTCACCATCATCAAGGAGAGCGCCGGTACCCGTCAGGATCAGTGGAAAATGACCCGCAGCGGCAACCAGCTCAAGTTGGTGCTGAGCGAGGCCGAACGCACCCAGCTCATCAACAACGCCGTGACCCAGAACCTCTCCATCCTCAAGAAGCGGATCAACGAACTCGGCATCGTCGAAGCTTCGGTACAGCGTCAGGGGCAGGATGGCATCCGCATCGAGCTGCCGGGCGTGCACAACCCCAAACAGGCCAAAGAGGTGATCGGGGCGACCGCGTCACTGGCCTTCTACGAGGCCAAGGCTGACAGCCACTTCTACATCGCCGATCGCAACGGTCAGGCCGTCGGCATGGCGCGCCGGCCAGTGCTGACCGGCGAGCACATCGTCGATGCCCGGGCCAACATGGGCGAGATGGGCCAACCGCAGGTCAACATCGTGCTCGACACCCTGGGTGGCAACAAGATGAACCAGTTCAGCCGCCAGCATGTGGGCAAGCCGATGGCGACCGTCTTTACCGAGTACAAGACCAACGCTCAGGGCAAGCTGCGCGCCCAGAGCGAGGTGATCAACGTCGCCACCATCCAGACCGCCCTTGGCAACCAGTTCCGCATCACCGGGATTGGCAGCCTGCCGGAAGCGCAGGAGCTCGCCATGCTGCTGCGCGCCGGGGCCCTCACCGCACCGCTCAAGATCCTGGAAGAGCGCAGTATTGGCCCGACCCTCGGGATGCAGAATATCGAAGCGGGCTTCACCGCCCTCGGTTTCGGTATGGCAGGCATGATGCTGTTCATGATGGCCTGGTATCGCAAGTTCGGCTGGGTCGCCATCACCGCGCTGGTCGCCAACCTGCTGATGCAGGTCGGCATGCTGGCGGTGCTGCCGGGGGCCGTGCTGACCCTGCCGGGGATCGCCGGTCTGGTGCTGACGGTGGGGATGGCGGTGGATACCCACGTGCTCATCTTCGAGCGGATCAAGGATCGCCTGCGTGACGGCGGCTCGCTGGCCAACGCCATCGACTTTGGCTATCGCTCGGCATTTCGCACCATCTTCGATGCCAACATCACCACGCTCATCTGCGCCGTGGTGCTCTACTCCATCGGTTCCGGGCCTCTGCAAGGCTTCTCCATCACCCTCATTCTGGGGCTTATTTCCAGCATGGTGACCGGGATCTGGGGCACACGCGCCATCATCAACCCCCTGTGGGGCCGCAGCAGCGAGCGCACGCTGAAGGTGTAACGGGGCGAACCTCCCCCTGATGAGCGGATCCGGCACCGCCGCCGGCCATGGATATGGCCAGTTGGGCGCACCGGATCAGAGACATTTCCCCCGCCGTGCCAAGGCACGTCGGGATCCGGCCGCCAGCCAGGCGCTGGCAGGCCAAGGAGAGAACTATGTTGAGAATGATTGTTGCCATGGGGCTGACCCGCTGGCGTTATATCGGCCTGTGGGCCTCTATCGTACTGACAGTGGCGAGCATCGCCATGCTGCTGGTCAACGGCCTTGCCCTCGGCCTCGACTTTACCGGTGGCACCCTGCTGGAGTTTCATATCCAGACACTCAAGGAGGCCCATGAGCTCAACGCCATGCTCACCTCCCCGCTGGCAGGCGCGGTGGAGCTCAGCTCTGCCGGTGTCCCCGGCGAGTGGCTGATCAAACTGCCACCGCACGAACTGCCCTGGCAGGCCACCGAGCTTGCCACCATGCTGACCCAGCAACTGGGCATGCCGGTCGAGCTGCTGCGCACCACCATCGTCGGCCCGCAGGTGGGCGCCGAGCTGTTCCAGCAGGGGATGCTGGCGGTGCTGGTCGCCTCCCTCGCCATCTCGGCCTATCTGGCGTTTCGCTTCGAGTGGCGTCAGGCCATCGGCATCCTTATCTCGGTGATCCACGATGCCATCGTGGCGCTGGGGTTGCTGGCGCTGTTCAACATCGAGTTTGATCTCAACGTCATCGCCGGTCTGATGGCGGTGATCGGCTACTCCCTCAACGACAGCATCGTGATTTCGGACCGTTTGCGGGATCTGCTGAGCTCGCGCACCCAGATGGGGATCCACGAATGTTCTGATGTCGCCATCAAGGCCACCTTCAGCCGTACCATGATCACCTCGGGCACCACCCTGTTTACCGTCGGGGCACTGCTGCTGTTTGGCGGCGATACCCTCTACGGTTTCTCCTTCACTCTGTTCACCGGCATTCTGGTGGGGACCATCTCCTCCATCACGGTGGCCTCCACCGTGCAGGAGCTGCTGGGTCTGAGCCCGCAGGCCTATCAGAGGAAGGGTGAGGAGCCGCTGGCAGAGGCGGCATAACCGCCCTTTTTGCGGTTCTTTTTACGGTCTGTTTTACCTCCCACCTTGCGGCCCCTGCACACAAGCAGGGGCCTCTTTCCTGCCCCCTCTGTTAACGCTGTTAGCTTCTTTTTGCGAAGAAAATTTACGAGTGAGCAGATTGACAGCAAAAGATGAAAAAACAACCACACCTTAATAACAAAAAAGTCATTTTATTACGGCATACCCCGCAAAAGTGTGACTGAAAGCACTTTCTTTAGGTCTCAAAAGCGGCAAGATTGTAGTGATTTATCTACAAAGGGATACAAGATGTTGTTACAACCTGCCAATACAGCAAAGGCAAGACAGTTGCTGAACGAGACCATGGCTTTGGTTCTCGCCGGAGGGCGGGGTAGTCGCCTCAAACAGTTAACTGATAACAGAGCGAAGCCTGCAGTCCACTTTGGCGGAAAATTCCGCATCATCGATTTTGTGCTCTCCAACTGCATCAACTCCGGCATTCGCCGCGTCGGTGTGGTGACCCAGTACAAATCCCACAGCTTGCTGCGCCACCTTCAGTCAGGTTGGTCTTTCTTGCGCTATCAGATGAACGAGTTCATCGACCTGCTGCCCGCGCAGCAGCGCGTGGACGAGGTCAACTGGTATCGGGGCACCGCCGATGCGGTCTATCAGAACCTGGACATCATCCGCGACCACGGTCCCAAATATATCGTCGTACTGGCAGGCGACCACATCTACAAGATGGACTACGCCGCCATGCTGCTCGACCACGTCAACATGGGCGCCAAGGTGACCGTTGCCTGTATCGAAGTGCCGCGCAGTGAAGCGAGTGCCTTCGGGGTGATGGCGATCGATGGCGATCGCAAGATCAACGCCTTTGTGGAAAAGCCGGCCAACCCGCCTGCCATGCCGGGCAAGGAAGATACCTCCCTCGCCTCCATGGGGGTCTACATCTTCGATGCCGACTATCTCTATCAGTTGCTGGATGAAGACATCACCAACGACGAATCCCACCACGATTTCGGGATGGACGTGATCCCCCGCGTGGTGCGGGAAGGGACTGCGTACGCTCACCCGTTTGGCATGTCCTGCGTCGGCTGCAATGCCGAGAAGCGTCCCTACTGGCGCGATGTGGGCACTGTGGACTCCTTCTGGGAGGCCAACATGGATCTCGCCTCCGTCACTCCGGAGCTCGATATCTATGATCAGGACTGGCCCATCTGGACCAGCCAGACCATGACGCCGCCTGCCAAGTTCGTGCAGGACAGAAACGGCCAGCACGGCATGACCATCAACTCGATGTTCTCTGGCGGCACCATCGTCAGCGGCTCCTTTATCCTGAGCTCGGTCCTCTTTACCAATGTGCGGGTTCACTCTTTCTGCACCCTGGATCAGGCCGTGGTCTTCCCCGGGGTAGAGATCGGGCCGGGCTGCCGCCTGCGCCGGGTGGTGATCGACAAGGGGTGCAAGCTGCCGGAAGGGATGGTGATCGGTGAAAACGCCGATGAGGATGCCCGTCGCTTCTATCGCTCCGAACAGGGCATAGTCCTGGTAACCAAAGAGATGCTGGACAAACTCAAGGCGTAATATCACGTCTTGAACGGGGCTCTGGCCCCTATTCGAAGGGGCCATCAGGGCCCCTTTCTTGTTTCTCTGCGGTGTCGAGCCAGCTCCCCTTTATGCTTCTTTTGCTCTCTCCCCTACGCAACCGTAAACATTTGATTACAAAAGTCACTCCCCATCACGCTATGCTTCGCTATTTTATTACCATAACGACTATGTCAACGCGTTTTTATCTGCATAAATGGCAGTAAACCCGCTTGTTTCACTTGATTGTTTGCTTTTACTTGGTAAGGTGAGGGCGGTTGCGTAACAAAGCACGTACCATCGTAAATATATATGTACGGCTGCTTTTAGAATTCAGTCCAGAGAGAACGACATCATGCAAAGAGATCCCCTGAACAACATCCATATCCAGTCCGAACAAGTGATGATCACGCCTGCCCAGCTCAAGGAGAAATTGCCTATCTCCGCCAAGGCGCTGGCATTCGTGCAAGGGGCCCGCAATACCATCGCCGATATCATCCACCGCCGTGACCACCGCCTGCTGGTGATCTGCGGCCCCTGCTCCATTCACGACATGGAGGCCGCCAAAGAGTACGCAACCAGACTCAAGGCCTTGCATGATGCCTATCAGGACTCTCTCTACATTGTGATGCGGGTTTACTTCGAGAAACCCCGCACCACGGTGGGCTGGAAGGGCTTTATCAACGACCCCAATCTGGATGGCACCTTCGACGTAGAGCTGGGGCTGCACCGTGCCCGCGAGCTGCTCTGCTCGCTGGCCGAGATGGAGCTGCCGCTGGCGACCGAAGCACTCGACCCCATCAGCCCGCAATACCTGGCCGAGCTCTTCTCCTGGTCGGCCATCGGCGCCCGCACCACCGAATCCCAGACCCACAGGGAGATGGCATCCGGCCTCTCCATGCCGGTCGGCTTCAAGAACGGCACCGACGGTAATCTGGGCACCGCTATCAACGCCCTGCAATCGGCCTCCTCTCCCCACGCCTTTATGGGCATTAACCAGCAGGGCCAGGTCGCGCTGTTGCAGACCCAGGGCAACCCGGATGGCCATGTGATCCTGCGCGGTGGCAAACACCCCAACTACGACTCGGTCAATGTGTCGCTGGCGGAAGAGGCGCTGGAAAAAGCGGGCCTGCAGCCGGGACTGGTGGTGGATTGCAGCCACGGCAACTCCAGCAAGGATCACCGTCTGCAACCCAAGGTGGCTGACAACGTCATCCACCAGATCCTGGAGGGGAACCGCTCCATCATCGGGGTGATGCTCGAATCCAACCTGTTCGAGGGCAGCCAGTCGAGCGAGCAACCCAAGTGCGAGATGCGCTACGGTGTCTCCATCACCGATGCCTGCATCGACTGGGAGACCACAGAGGCGCTACTGGCCCGTTGCCACAGCCAGTTGGCGGCGCCACTCAAGAGCAGAACTGGCGGTTAAGCCGTGATATCTTGATGCAACATATTGAATCACAAGGTGCCGCCGCTGGCGGCACCCACAGGGACTGAAGATGGCAGAAGAGTTGAATGCCCTCAGGGACAAGATTGATGCGGTAGACCGGCAGCTGATCGATCTGCTGGCCACCCGTCTGGCGCTGGTAGGAGAAGTGGGCGAAGTGAAGAGCCGCCACGGCCTGCCCATCTATGCACCGGATCGGGAGGCCAGCATGCTGGCCCGCCGCCGTACCGAAGCCGAGGCACTGGGGGTGCCGTGTGACCTCATCGAAGACGTGCTGCGCCGGGTGATGCGCGAATCTTACGCCAGTGAAAAAGATACCGGCTTCAAGTGCATGAAGCCGGATCTGGGCAAGGTGGTGATCATCGGTGGTCAGGGCCAGCTTGGCCGCCTGTTTGGCCATATGTTCACCCTCTCGGGCTATCACGTCGATACCCTCGAACAGACCGACTGGCCGCGTGCTGACGAGATCCTCGCCGGAGCCGGTCTGGTGATGGTAGCAGTGCCCATCGACATCACCTGCCAGATCATCGACCGGCTCGGCAACCTGCCCGCAGATTGCTTGCTGGTGGATGTCACCAGCGTCAAATCCGCGCCACTCGAGCATATGCTGGCAGTGCACCAGGGGCCTGTGCTGGGGCTGCACCCCATGTTCGGACCGGATGTGGCAAGTCTCGCCAAACAGGTGATCGTCTGCTGTCAGGGGCGCGACGGCGCCGCCAGCCAGTGGCTACTGGAGCAGATGACCATCTGGGGCGCTCGCCTGCAACAGGTGGAAGCCAAGGCCCACGATGAGGCGATGACCTTTATCCAGGCGCTGCGCCACTTTGCTACCTTTGCCTATGGCTGGCACCTCTCGCGGGAAGGGGCCAATCTGGAGCGACTGCTGGCGTTGAGCTCCCCCATCTACCGGTTGGAGCTGGCCATGGTGGGGCGGTTGTTTGCCCAGGATCCCCACCTCTATGCCGACATCATTTTGTCGTCGCCACAGAACCTCGCGATGATCCGCCGCTACTACCAGAACTTCGGCGAGGCGCTGGGTCTGCTGGAGCGTGGAGACAGGGACGGTTTTATCGAGGCGTTCAGCCAGGTTTCCGGCTTCTTTGGTGACCATGCCGACCAGTTCCTGCGTGAAAGCCGCACCTTGCTGGCACAAGCCAACGATCGCCGCCAGCACAGCTGAGCGAGCCTGCACCAACCGATTGCCAAGGGAAGATGCCTCTCATCTTCCCTTTTTATTGATACGCCCTTAATTGCCACGCTGTTTCTTGGCTCTCCATTTATTGACACACCATCGAAAGCCCCGCTTAAACGCAGGCTGGTGATCCTTTTGCAGACCACGCTCTTCCCTTATCAGCTCACCAGCTGAAAATAACCGCGCCGGTTTTCCTACCCACTGCCAATGGTCGCTCGCTTGCTATCCATCTTACAGCAACTGGCAATCGGCAATCGGCAATCGGCAATCGGCAATCGGCAATCGGCAATCGGCAATCGGCAATCGGCAATCGGCAATCGGCAATTAAACATCAAGCTGCAACACAACCGAACAGCCAAGCCACAGGCCCAATCAGCCATATCGGCTATTGGCCTCTTCTGCCACAGATCCGAGGAGGACCAAACCATTGCAGATAGACGAAAAGCTATAACGTCCGTCCAACAGGCGCTCAATTAGACAGCCCGTTAAGATCGGCCACATCCCTCACTACGTTGAGCACAATGCTCCAAACCCCGTCAACAGACCGAGAAGAACGCCATAAATTTAATTTATGTATTTTCCAAAATGGCCAAATTTTTGTTTATACCGTACATATATTCCTCCCCAAGCTCCTTCGCAGCCATTCTCCACCGGATAGAGGCCGTGCCCGAATTTGAACTGTTCACTCAACAGAACGTAACGCCTGTTAGTCTAAAGACATTTATGAGATGCAGGAGCAGGAGCAGGAGCAGGAGCAGGAGCAGGAGCAGGAGCAGGAGCAGGAGCAGGAGCAGGAGCAGGAGAGATTAATCGTTACAACGGCTTTGGCAACTTGGGTAGCAATATGACTTACCCAGCCACCCATTCAATCGCCACCAAGACAGCAAAACGCCAAAAAAAATGGCCGGATATCAATCCGGCCATTTTATCGCTTGGTCAAAGACTCAAGCTTGGATATCGCTTGTCAGCAACTTCTTATTAGAAGTTGTACTGCAGAGCAACAGTCCACTCGTCGTCCAGCTTCTCGATGCTCTGGATTTTGTATTCGGTGTAAGCTTTCAGCTTCGGAGTGAAAGAGTACTGAACACCCAGTAGAGTTTCGTCAACCAGATCCTTGTAGCTGGAACCGGCAGTGTTAGCTTTGACTTTGGACTCTTTAAAGTTGTAACCAGCCAGGAAGGTCCAGGCGTCTACGTTGTAGGACGCAGCCAGCTCATAACCACGGCCTTTGTCTTTGTCGCCAGCGGTCGCTGAAGAGTACTTCAGGTCGCCTTCGGTATACATACCGGCGAAGTAGAAACCATTGATGGCATAGTGAGCGCCCAGAGCCCACTCTTTCTTGTCACCAGTGGTGCCACTTACAGTGTTTTCCAGGTCGGAGTAGGCATAACCAGCGTTGAAGCCCAGACCGAAGTCAAAGTCGTAGCCAGCAGCAGCTGCATAACCGTAGTTACGCTTAACGTTGTCACCGTATACGGCTTTCTCTTTGATGCTTTGACCTACGTCAGTAACAACAACAGCTTTCTCATCGTTGGTCTGATAAGACAGTTTGCCTTTGAAGCCACCGATAGCGTTGGAGTAAATGATCTGACCTTCTTGACGACCGTCGTAGAAGTTACCGGCATCGCCCCACTCGTTGAAGATATCGGTCGGTTCCAGAACGTCGTAGAAGGCGGTATCGGTCTGACCGAAGATGATCTTACCGTACTGGGTGCCGTCGAAGCCGACATAGACGTGACGTGAGTTGAACTTGTTGTCGGAGTTTTCAGCAGAAACTTGCCACTCGGTCTTGGCGATAGCAGCCCAGGTGTTGTTCAGGGCAATTTTGCCAGACCAACCCAGACGGGAAGAACCGATCAGCTCACCATCGACATCTTGGTAGCTAGCAGCAGTGCCGGGAACGAAAACTGATTGACCAGTTTTAGTATCGAATTTATAGGCGTCGTCAGTTGCACCAACAGCCTTGTTGTGATCGCCGTAGTAGTTAGCCTGTACACGGCCGTATACGTCGAAAGTCACACCGTCTTTGTCATAAACAACGGCAGCGTTGGCTGCGGATGCAAACAGAGCCGGGATAGCAATAGCCAGAATTGTCTTTTTCATAGTTTCCAATGCCTACTGTAATTAAACACTAAGTCTTTGTTATTCCCTGTGTTAGCGATGTACTTTGCATCACTATGACGGCGAGACTAGCACCGGGTTTTCACAACCGCAACGAAAAAACTTGGAACTTTTTATGAAAAGCATAGTCACCGAGGCAGAAATGTGAGCCAGCTCTCACATTGTTCGCCCATCCAAAGAAAACGTTTACAATGCTTTTTGCTGTTTTTTTATACTTGCACAGCCTGTTTTTTAGGTAATTGCAGCTAACTCCCTGATAAACAACCAACCTCATCAGACCAGTGCGAAATGAGGGTGATGAAAGAGCGCCCCTCGACCCCGACAAGGGGATACGGGTATCCTTGGCCTTTCCCCGCGCAACAATCAAACTGGCCTCCTCTTTATGCTGTCAACTCGCCTCAAAGCCACCATTCGTCAAACCTACCGCCAGATTTCGGATGGCTTGCCCGGTTTTGTGCCGCGTAAAGAGCAGAATTTTCTGGTTGCCGAGATAGCCAAGACGCTAACCGGGGAGTATGACAAGCAGCGCCGTATTCTGGTGGCCGAGGCGGGTACCGGTATCGGCAAGTCCCTCTCCTATGCTCAGGGAGCGATCCCTGTCGCGAGATTGACCCAGAAAAAGCTGGTGATCTCCACAGCCACAGTGGCATTGCAGGAGCAGCTGATCCACAAGGATCTCCCCTTCTATCACCGCCACAGCGAGTTGCCGTTTCGCTTTATGCTGGTCAAGGGGCGTCAGCGCTACTGCTGCGAACATCTGCTGGAGCAGGCTGCAAGCGGTAGCGAGATGGCCAACTTCGAATTCGACTTCGGCGCCCTGAGCAAACACAAACCGTCCGAAGCCGACAAGAGTTGCTATCAGGCGCTATGGCAGGCCTACACCGAAGGCAAGTGGGATGGTGATCGGGACAACTGGCCCAAACCGATTCCCGACCTTTGTTGGGATCGTATCGCCGCCGATCGCCACACCTGCAACAAGGCCCTGACCCATCATCAACACTGCCCCTTCCACCGCGCCCGCAACGACATGGATGCGGCTGACGTGCTGGTGGTGAACCATGCACTGCTGCTATCCGATCTCACCATGGGCGGAGGCATTATTCTGCCGCCACCCGACGAGTGCATCTATGTGCTGGACGAAGCGCACCACCTGCCTACCATCGCCCGGGATCACGGCGCCGCCTCGGCCAGCGTCAAAGGCTCCCGCCGCTGGCTGGAAAAACTGGTGCAAAGTGCTGGCAAGCTGACTCGTACCCTCAATAAAGAGAGCCTCATCGACCCGCAATTGAAGTTGCAGGATGCCCTCGCCTCCATTCAACCCGACCTCAAGGCGGTGGAGCAGTGGCTCGCCAGCAATGACCGGCTGTTTGGCAGCGAGATGCACTACCGTTTTGGCGAAGGGGTATTGCCAGACCCGCTGCCGATGCTGGCAGAAAATCTCAAGGAGTCGAGCAAGAAGGCGCTACGAGCGCTGGACAGAATGCAGGCAGCCATCGGTGAAGCCCTGAAAGATGGCGAGCTCCGTCGCAAAGAGGCCGAGCCACTACTGGCCGAGAGCGGTTTTCATCTGCAGCGCTTGGAGAGCTTCTGCGCCCTGTGGGAGATGTTGGGGCGCCATATTCCCGAGGGGAAGACCCCGCTCGCCCGCTGGATGGCCAAGAGTGACGATGGCGACATCTGGCTGCATGCCTCCCCCATCGAGGTGGGTTATCTGCTGGAAGAGTGGCTCTGGTCCAGGTGTCTGGGCGCCGTGCTGGTCTCGGCCACCCTGACCGCCCTCTCCTCCTTTAGCTATTTCCGCCACCAGGTGGGTTTGAAGGAGCACGACGGCACCCGCTATCTGCGCCTGCGCTCCCCCTTTGATTATCAGAAGGCCGAGCTCTATCTGCCCAAGATGGCCCATGAGCCCAACTCCCCAGCCTTCACCAACGAGCTGATTAGTGCCCTGCCACGCCTGCTGGCGGGTAAAGAGGCAAGCCTGGTGCTCTTCTCCTCCTACCGGCAGATGAACGAGGTGGCCATTGGTCTCAGGGCAAAAGGACTCTCTTTGCTGGTACAGGGCGAAGCCTCCCGCAACGCCCTGCTCACCCTGCACAAGCAGAAGTGCGACGGCGGTCAGGCCAGCATCCTGTTCGGTACCGGCAGCTTTTCCGAAGGGCTGGATCTGCCCGGTCACTACCTCACCAACCTGGTCATCACCAAGCTGCCGTTCGCGGTGCCCAACTCGCCGGTGGAAGAGGCCACCGCCGAGTGGGTCGAGAAGCGGGGCGGCAATCCCTTTTTGCAACTGACGGTGCCGGAAGCATCGCGCAAGCTCATTCAGGCCTGTGGTCGCCTGATCCGCAAGGAGGCCGATCGGGGACGGGTCACCATTCTCGATCGCCGCCTGCTGACCAAACGCTATGGCAAGGGGCTGCTCGATGCTCTGCCCCCGTTCAAACGGCGTATTGAATGACACTCCCTAATCACGCTGCCACTCAATCTTAATGAGAGAAAAGATGATATCTGGGTTGATTTTGACCAACTCAAAGAGCAATTGCCGCAGTGGGCCAAACCTGTAAAAATGAGCCCCTGTTTTCAGCAGGCAATCGTCTGACTGTTCAAGGAGATGAAATGAAACTGACTGTTCTGGTACCGGCACTGGCTGGTCTGTTGTTTGCGGGTAGCGCTCTGGCCAATACCCAGGTCGAAGTAAGTGCCCCTTATGTTGCCCAGCTGATCGACGGCCAACCGATCAACCCCAAACTGCTCGACAAAACCAGCACTTTCCCGCTCAGCGCTGGCAAGCATCAGCTGGTTGTTGCTTTTGAAGGGAACTACTCCAGCCGGAACGACATCAAGCTGGTAACTGCCGAACCGCTGGTGCTCAACTTTACTGCCGCCGACAACCAGAAGCTGGTGCTGGACTTCAAAAAGCCCCGCAATGAAATGGAAGCCAAGCAGTTCGTCAAGGATCAGAAAGTTGCACTGAAAGACGCCGCCAGCGGTCAGACCGTGGCCAGCGAGCAGTTCGTGATGCCGAAAGTCGAAGGCTTCCAGCTGACTCGTGACTACCAGCAAGAGCTGATCAACATGGGCAAGGCATTCAACCAGCCCAAGACTGTCGCCATCTCCTCTGCTGCTGTTATGGCTGCCGCCAGCGCACCGGTACAGGTAGCGCCGAGCAAGGCCGAGAGCAACCCGGAAGCCCTGACCCAGCTGCAAAACTGGTACAACAAGGCTGATGCGGAGACCCGCAAAGCGTTCCAGATCTGGGTTATCCAGCAGCAGTAATTGGATGATTCATCCCGCATCGCCGGGAGAGACAAGGGGAGCCAGGCTCCCCTTTTTCATATCTGCAAAGGCCCTGCCGTCATGTCACTGCGCATCTTCTATCACCCCCTCTACTCTGCCCTGGCCCTGCCGGAGCGTCATCGCTTCCCGCTGGCCAAATATCAGGCGCTGTTTGAGCACCTTAGCAGCCTCGGCTATCCACTGGCTGAGGCCGCGCCCGCCAGCCGCACGCAGATAGAGAGAGTGCATGATACTGCTTATGTGGCGGCGGCCCTCGCCGGCACCCTCGATGCGAGCGCCATCCGCCAGCTTGGTTTTCCCTGGTCTCCCTTGCTGATTGAACGCACCCTGCGCTCGGTGGGCGCCACCATTGCCGCCAGCCGCCACGCCCTGGAGCAGGGTTGCGGCCTGCAGATCTCCGGCGGTTATCATCACGCCCACCGGAATGTTGGCAGCGGCTTTTGTCTCTTCAACGATCTGGTGATCGCCGCCCAGACCTGTCTGGACGAAGGGCGCTGCGAGCAGGTACTGATCATCGACCTCGATGTCCATCAAGGGGATGGCAGCGCAGCCCTGTGCCAAGGGCGGCGCGATATTATCACCCTCTCCCTGCACGGGGAGCACAACTTCCCCCGCCACAAGCCCGCCTCCCACATGGATTTCCCTCTGCCAAGCGGCATGCAAGACGATGCCTACCTCACCACGCTGGCAGAGGCGCTCAACCTGGCGCTGCGGCTCTACGCTCCCGACCTCATCCTCTATCAGGCTGGCGTGGACGTACACCGTGGCGACGAGCTTGGCTATCTCGCCTTGAGCGATGAGGGGGTGCGCCAGCGCGATGCCATGGTATTTGACTGCGCCCGGCAACACGGCTTGCCCATTGCAGCCGTACCGGGTGGTGGCTACCGGCGCGACTGGCAGCAGTTGCTCCCGCTGCACATGTCATTGTTTGAAGAAGCAAAAAAGCGTTACGGCTAGCCGTTAATCTCTGATAACCGCTATTGCAGACAACAACAAGGCGGCCCAAGGGCCGCCTCTGCGTTATATCGAACGTCATTGCGCCGTATTTATCCCTTATTCGGGAATTGAGGATGGCGCCCTGCTGTAGCTCTCGTTCAGGCATGGGCTACCGGCGTCGGATGTTTCCCCATGGGGCGCAGCAGCATCAGCAGATAGATAAGCGACACGCCGGCGATCATGATGAAGAGCAAGTTGTCCGAAAGGTGCTGCATCAGCAGCGCTGTATAGGCTGGGCCGAGCAGGCTGCCGATGGTATAGCTCAGCAGCAGTGCCTGATTCATCGCCACCAGCTGATGGTGTTCTACCTTCTCGCAGGCCCACGCCATGGCCACCGGATAAAGAGTAAAACCGGCAGCGCCCAGGATAAACAGGGCTGGCCCCATCGCCACGCCGCTCAGCATGGCTGCGCAACCGAGGATCACTACCAGCACCTGCACCCGGAGTACCGGCAGACGCCCGAAGCGATCCGCCAGACGGCCGACTGGCCACTGCCCCAGGATACCGGCACTCACCATCACCGCCATCCAGTAGCCGATCTCTCCATCGCTCACCCCCTGATGATTGAGGTAGAGCGGCATCAGGCCATAGAGCGATCCCAGCACGATGCCGGAGATGATGCAGCCATCGACCCCGAGCCGCGCCTGACGCAACCGCAGCATCGGCCAGACCCGGGTCGTTCCCTGTGCTTCGCTGTGCTCACTGACGATGCGAGTGAACAACAGCGGCAGAATCGCCGCCAATACCAGTCCGGTCGCCCAGGGCAGCACGTCCATCAGGCCGGTCGGCAGCTTGCTGACCAGCAGCTGCCCAAGCACTGTCCCCAGGTAGTAGACCATCATGTAGGCGGCCAACAGTCGCCCCCGATTGTGCGCGTTGCCGCTGCACATCAGTGCGCTCTCCACCACCACCCAGATCATGGCGCAGCCGATACCGGCAATGAATCGCCAGGCGAGCCAGCTCCAGAAACCGAGGGTAATGCCGAGCCCGACACAACCTGCGGCAAAGATAACGGAGGAGAGGTAGTAGCTGCGGTTAAAGCCAAAACGCTTGATCAGGGTGCCCGCCAGCAGGGTTCCCAGCAGGTTGCCACTGAAATAGGAGGATCCGACCATGCCCACCTGCCAGGTCGGCAGATTGTCATGGGCAAGCCAGAGCGGCACCAGAGTATTGAGCACCGCGATGGAGAGGGTCAGCAGCAACAGGCCACAGAGCAGTAACAGCACTGGCCGGGTGTATGTGGTCATGGGTAGAACCCTGAGGAGAGTCAAAATGCGAGCGCATCATGCCACTGCCAAATCCATTGTCAATCGGCGCTGCAGCCAAGTCGCAAGGTTTTGTTGCACGCAGTGATTGCTGCGAGATGCGGCACCATTTAATGCCGGCTTTATCTTTTTGATTAACGTGAAATTTGGCCATGTTACCGGCATATTGCCAGTTGAAAATCATCCCCTTAGCGCTGCCTTGGCTCGCTTTTGCGGCCATAAACAGAAGAGGCGGCCCCGTGGGCCGCCTCTTCTTTTATACCGAGCTCAATGCCGATTAACGCTGACGCTTCTTGGCGTACTTGCGGCGGGCCCGCGCCTGGCGCTCCTCTTCCCGCTCCGCCTTCTCTTTGGCCTTCTGCTCGGCCTCGGCATCAGCTTCCACGATTTCTACGCTCACCATCTCTGGGGTCTCCAGCGAGATGCGGCCCAGCATCCCCGAGCGGAATTCGTTGACCAGGATCTCGGACGCCTTGTGCAGATCCGCCAGCCCCCCCTTGCGCATGAAGCCGCGCTGGCGAGCGATCAGATCCAGCAGCTCGATCTCGGTCTCGGGCAGCTCTTCAATCTGATAGCGCGCCTTGATCCGCTCCGGATACGCCTTGAGGAAGTAATCGGCGGCGAACATAGCGATGTCCGCATAGTCATAGACGGTATCCTTGATAGCCGCCGTGATGGCCAGCCGATAACCGCAGGAGGGCGGGTTGAGCTTGGGCCACAAAAAGCCCGGGGTATCGGTCAGGATGACGTGGTTGTCGAGCTTGATCCGCTGCTGGGACTTGGTCACCCCCGCCTCGTTGCCGGTGCGGGCGATGATGCGCCCGGCCAGGGTGTTGATCAGGGTGGATTTGCCCACGTTGGGAATACCCATGATCATGGCGCGCACGCCGCGCAGCTCCAGATTGCGCTCCGGCAGCATCTCATGGCAGAGGGTCAGCAGTTGCTTGATCTTCTCGGGCTCCTGCTGGGTCAGGGGCAACGCCTTGATCCCCTTCTCCTTTTCCATATGGGCCACCCACAGCTCGGTGATCTCGGGGTCGGCGAGATCCGCCTTGTTGAGCACCTTGATCACCGGAGTATCGCCGCGCAGCTCGGGCACCAGCGGGTTTTCGCTGGAGAAGGGGATGCGGGCGTCGAGCATTTCGATGATGACATCGACCTGGGGCATGACCTCGGCAATCTCTTTGCGGGCCTTGTGCATGTGACCGGGGAACCAGTTGATGGACATATCCGTTACTCTCATCTAAGGACTGCGGGCGCGGGCTTGCAATGAAGCGAGCGGCGAGCGGTGGTGGACGCAGGGCGTCGCAAGGGGGCGCATTTTACCTGCACCCGCCCCGATTTGACAGGCCATTCTAGCCCGCAGGTCCTAAACCGGCCAGATTTCCTCCCGTTTGTCAGCCTTGTCAGGCTGCGCTGCAGAGTCCGATTATTGATAGATAAGTGATTGATACAACATCACATTCAGATATCACTTTCACCGGATTGTCATTCACTCTCACTAAAAGTGTCATCTGCGACCTCTAGGCTGCGCTCAGGTTTTACAAGGAGCGAACCTCGATGAAAAAAATGGCAGGTGTTGCAGTGATGATGGGGGCCGCACTGGTCGCCGGCTGCAACTCAGAGAACAACTCGCAGGAGAACAAACCCGGCTCTGGCGCCCGGAACGTGATCTTCTTCCTTGGCGACGGCATGGGGCTCAACACCCTGACCGCCGCCCGCATCTACGGCGTTGGTGAAGAGGGCAGCCTCACCATCGATACCCTGCCGGAGACGGCCTTCATCAAGACCTTCTCCCACGACTCTCAGGTGACCGACTCGGCCCCCTCCATGTCCGCCTACATGACCGGGGTCAAGAGCAACAACGGCGTCATCAGCATGGACAGCGACGCCACTCAGGAGAGCAACTGCAGCAAGAGCGCCGGCAAGCCGGCCACCACTTTGCTGGAGCTGGCCAAGGCCGCTGGCCGCGGTACCGGCGTAGTCACCACCACCCGGGTGACTCACGCCACCCCGGCCGCCACCTATGCCCACCTCTGTAACCGGGATCTGGAAGCCGACATCGCCGCCCAGCTGGTGCCCGGTGGGGCCGGTTACAACAGCGCCCTTAAAGGGGGGGTGGACGTGGTGCTCGGCGGCGGCAGCAGCTTCTTCTTGCCCAAGGCCGACAAAGGCAAACGCGAGGATGGTCGCAACCTCATCTCCGAGATGAAGGCCAAGGGCTACCAGTTTGCCGGCAACCTGGACGAGCTGAACAAGGCCGAGGCAGGCAAGCCGCTGCTGGGGCTGTTTGGCGCAAGCCACATGAAATATGACCTGGATCGCCCCGCCAGCGAGCCCTCCCTGGCCCAGATGACACTGGCAGCCATCAAGCAGCTCAAAGAGAAGAAGCAGGGTTACTTCCTGATGGTGGAAGGGGGCCGCATCGACCACGCGCTGCACGACACCAACGCCAAGCGTGCACTGCAGGACACCCTCGCCTTCGACAACGCCATCAAGGCGACCCTCGACGAGGTGAAGAAAACCGATCCCGAGCTGAAAAACACCCTGATCGTGGTCACTGCCGACCATGACCACACCCTGGTACTCAACGGCTACGCCAAGCGTACCGGCAAGACCACGGCCGACAACCCCGGCGTGCTCGGGCTGGTGAAGAACTACGAAACCGGCGAGCCGAGCAAGGATGCCGACGGCATGCCCTACACCATCATCGGCTTTGGCAACGGCTACAACCGGGTGGACGGGCCGCGCAGCAGCGTGGCACCGCTGGATGACGCCACCGTCTCCGCCAACGACTATCACCAGGAGGTAGTGGTCAAGGTGGGTGAAATCGGCAACGAGACCCACGGCGGCACCGACGTCTTCCTCGGCGCCATCGGCCGGGGAGCGGATAGCTTCCACGGCTCACTCGACAACACCGCCGTGTTCGGCAAGGTCAAGGCTGCGGCCGGGCTGTAAGGAGCATTCCCATGAAAAGAGCCATCAACCAATCGATGAAGCAGAACCTGCATAAAACCTTGGTCAGCACGGCCCTGCTGGCCGCCCTCTGTGGCGCGACCCAGGCACAGGCCGCCGATGCCAAAAACGTCATCCTCTTTATCGGCGACGGCATGGGCCCCACCGTGCTCACCGCTACCCGCCTCTACAAGGTGGGGGAAGAGGGCAATCTGGAGATGATGAAGCTGGCCCGCAGCGCCCGCATCAAGACCTTCTCCAACGATGCCCAGACCACCGATTCAGCCCCCTCCATGGCGGCCTACACCACCGGGGTCAAGATGAACAACGAGGTGATCGCCATGAGCAGCGACACCAAAGCCGTCGCACCCGGCAAAGACGCCAACGGCAACAAGGGCGTCAACAACTGCACCAGCGACAACGGCAAGCCAGTGCCCACCATTCTCGAGCTGGCCAAGGCGGCGGGCAAGTCGGTGGGGGCCGTCACCACCACCGAGCTGACCCATGCCACCCCGGCCGCCACCTACTCCCACATCTGCCATCGGGATGCCGCCTACGCCATCGCCGCACAGGCGGTACCGGGCGGCGCCGGCTTCAACACAGCCTTGGGGAACGGGGTCGACGTGCTGATGGGGGGCGGCGCCAACCACTGGACGCCCTACAACAGCACCAGCAACAAGGGCGGCCGTGCCGACGGGCGGGATCTCACCGCCGAACTGACCGCGCAGGGCTATCGCTACGTCACCACTCGCTCTGACCTTGCCAAGGTCGAGAGCGGCAAGCTCATCGGCCTGTTCAGCGCCAAATCCCACCTCGACTACGAGCTGGACCGCGTCGCCAAGGGGGCAGCCAATACCCAGCCCTCGCTCTCCGAGATGACCGCCAAGGCGATCGACCTGCTGAGCCAGAACAGCCAGGGCTACTTCCTGATGGTGGAAGGGGGCCGGATCGACCACGCCCTGCACGGCACCAATGCCAAGCGCTCGCTCACCGACGCGGTGGCGCTTGACGACGCGGTCAAGACGGCGCTCGGCAAAGTGGATTTGAAAGATACCCTGATCGTGGTCACCGCCGACCATGACCACACCATGACCATCAACGGTTACTCCGCCAAGGGCAACAAGGTGCTGGATCTGGTGAAAAATGGCGACGGCTCGACCCAGAACGACGTGGATGGCAAGCCGTTCACCACCCTGGTGTTCGGCAACGGCCCCAACCGTCCCGACGTGCGCCCCACCCTCACCAGCGATCAGGTGATGGCGGACGACTACCTGCAGGAGACCGGGGTCAAGCTCGGCTCCGAGACCCACGGCGGCGGCGATGTCATGCTGTTCGCCGACGGCGCCGGCAGCAGCCGCTTCAAGGGGACGCTGGATAACACTAAGGTGTTCGGCAAGCTGAAGGAGGCGCTCGGCATGTAAACGGCAGGGCCCGGCGAGGTGCCGGGCCCTGCTCGTTCGAGCGATCACTCATGATGCGATATTTACTTCCGTTGTGGCTGCTCGCCAGCAGCCTCTCTTTTCCCCTCCTTGCCGATGAAGTCCCCGATCTGGCCGCCCGTATCCGCTATCAGGACAGGGTGACCAGCAGCGACGGCATCAGCAAGGAGAGCCAGTGGCAGGAGAAGTGGCTGCGGGTCGGCGATCAGGTGTGGAGCCAGCGGCTCATCCCGCTGCCCCTTGCCCGCGCTTACCACTCCACTCACGATGCCACCCCGGGCCACAAGCACTTTACCCACCAGATGGCGGCGCGCTGGGTGACCCGCGGCCAGCAGGGGATGCTGCAACTGCGCTACGCCGACAGCTGGCACAACCAGCTGGTAGAAGTGCCGGAGGAGGAGTACGGTCAGGTGGCTTTCAAACCCGACTGGCCGCGGATCCGCCATCTCATCAACCCGGCCCTGTTGCAGGAGATGACGCCCCTCGATGAAAGCGCCCCCGAACAGGCGCGCTGGTATGAAAGACGCGAGGGCAACCAGCGCACCCGCATCCTCTGGTCGAGCCGCTGGCAGTTGCCGCTGGTGGTGGAGTCGGCGAGCCTCGATGGCTATCGCAGCTACCGGATGGAGGTGACCCTAAAAACGCTGCCCAAGAATTTGCCCTGGCAGCAGCTGGAGGGGTATCAGACGCTCGATCTGCGGGACTTCTTCGATTGAGATGAGGCTCCATAGCGGGCTGACTTGTCTCTGCGGGATGTTACACTCTGTGTACTCATCCCGGATCAGGTCTGCCATGCGTCTCCCCTTGCTCCTGCTGCTCTGCACCTCGCTCCTGCCAGCCTTTCACGCCCGGGCCATGGTGGTGGTCGCGGCTGAAATTCCCCCTTACGTGATCCGCTCTCACCAGGGCGCCCCGAGCGGCATGGCCATCGAGGTGCTGGAGGAGGCGGCCCGTCGCCTCAAGGAGCCGCTGACCATCGAGCTGATGCCGCTGGCTCGCGCCCTCAGCCAGACCCAGCACCGGCAGGATGTGCTACTGGTGCCGCCAGTGAGAAGCCCCCAGCGCGAGCCGCTGTTTCTCTGGATTGCCCCCTTGCTGGACGAGGCCTTCGTGCTGGTGACTCATCGTCAGCACCATCCCCAACCGCTGACAACCGGTGAACTGCCCGGTCTCACCATCGGCGTAATGCGCAGTTCCTATGGCCAGAGCCTGCTGCTCCCGTTCAAACGGATCAAACAGGAAGAGGTGGCCGAAGAGGTCAACAACGCCAGCAAGCTGGCTCGTGGCCGCATTCAGGGCTGGGCGGTGGCCTGGAACAGCGCCCGCTACAACCAGCTGCAGGCAGGCTTGCCGCTGGTGGATCTGGTGCGCGGTGAAACGTTGAAACAGGCCGCGCTCTACCTGGCGGCCAGCCCCCATTTTCCAGCCAAAGAGGCAACACGCTGGCGCAACACCATCGCCGCCATGCGCGATGACGGCAGCCTGGCCCGCATCATCAAGCAGTACGATTACCAGGCACCCTGACAACCTTGTCAGGATAATTGCCAAAGCCGTTCAGAATGGTTATGGTAGCCCCATGAAAAGATTCACTATTTCCTCTCACAAGCTCACACCCTGCTGAGCCCCCGCCTCGCTCCTTCGGCCGCGAGTCGCTTGGGGGCATGGCACTTTCTCGATCTCTCGACACCCTTGTGATGGCCAGCCTGCGTGAGTGGGCTTGGCCCTGTAAGCTATTGATAAGGATTATCTTATGAAACAACCGCATCTCGTTATCTCCAGCCTTGATCTGGATCGGATTGAACAACTGCTCGGCAACCATCCCCAGCACCTTGCCCTGCAAGAGGAGCTGGATCGCGCCGAAATCCGCGAGCCGGCCGATATGCCGCCCGATGTCGTCACCATGAACAGCAAGGTACGCTTCAAGATGCAGAGCAGCGGCAACGAGTTCTGCCTCACCCTGGTCTACCCGCGCGATGCCAAGGGTGACGAGAGCAACATCTCGGTGCTGGCACCGGTGGGCAGCGCCCTGCTTGGTCTGAAAGTGGGCGACAGCATCGCCTGGCCCGGCCCGGCCGGTCGCACCATCGAGGTGGAGATCCTTGAAGTGGTCTATCAGCCGGAGCGTGCCGGCGAGCTGCACCGCTGAACCCGGTTGCGGGCAGGCCAACCCGGAAGACCAGCCCGCACAGCCTGATCCCGATCAAGCTTCCCCTGCTTATCGGGTCGATTTTCCCCCTATTTCCCCCCGCCCCTTGAGCCTGACTCGGGGGGCAGGTATCTTGTTGGCCGCGTCATGGTCATGACGCACCGAATTTCAGGCTGACATCATGATAAACATTGCCCTCATCGACGATCACCAGATCGTCCGTTCCGGTTTTGCCCAACTGCTCAATCTGGAGCCCGACCTGCAGGTGGTCGCCGAATTTGGCTCCGCCAGCGAGGCGCTGGCCGGCCTGCCCGGCAGTGGCGCCCGGGTCTGCGTCTGCGACATCTCGATGCCCGACCAGTCGGGGCTGGATCTGCTCAAGCAGCTCCCCTCCGGTCTGGCAGTGGTGATGCTCTCGGTACACGACAGCCCCGCCCTCATCGAGCAGGCGCTGCAAACCGGTGCCAAGGGATTTCTCTCCAAGCGCTGCAGCCCGGACGAGCTGATCGCGGCGGTGCGTACCGCCGCGCTAGGTGGTTGCTACCTCACTCCCGACATCGCCCAGAAGCTGGCCAGCAGCAGCCGGGATCCCCTCACCAATCGGGAGCGGGAGATTGCCCAGCTGCTGGCACAGGGGCTGGAGGTGAAGAGCATCGCCGAGCAACTTGGCCTCTCCCCCAAGACAGTGCATGTGCACCGCGCCAACCTGATGGACAAGCTCAAGGTCAGCAACAACGTCGAGCTGGCCCACCGCATGCTGGATAGCTGGTGATCCACCGTCTTGCCAGCTATGTCGCCATCACGCTGGCGGCCTGCTTCATCTTTGCCGCCGGCTGGTTTTGCCTCTGGAGCATCAGCCTGCATCTGGCGGGCGGCCCGGCACTGGCGGTACTGCTGTTCCCCTTCGGCCTGCGCCTCGGCTTGCTGCTGCAAAGTCCCGGTCGCTACTGGCTGCCGCTGCTGCTCTGCGAAGGGGGGCTGCTCTACTGGATCAATCTGGAGGTCGGGCTGCCCCACTGGCAGTGGCTGCTGACTGGCAGCCTGCTCACCCTGCTCCCCCTGCTGATTGCCCGCCGCCAGCCGGTTCGCAACGACTGGCAGCAACTGCTGTTGCTGCTCGCCACCGTCTCGGTGGCAGCCCTGCTGCAATCCCTGCTCTGGCATCTGGCGGGAGAAGATGGCCTCTCGGCCCTGCTGCTCACCCTCACCGGCGGGCTCACCCTCACCTCCACCTGCATGCTGATCTGGCACTACCTAACCCGCGCCACCTGGGTGCCGCTCGGCCCTGCACTGGTGGATCAGCCGGTAGACTGGCGCTTTCGCCATCTGGTCTGGTATCTGCTGTTATTCGTGCTGAGCCTCTGGCTGCAGCTGGGGCTGCCCAACTCGCTGGTGCGCTTCACGCCGTTTTGTCTGGCCATCCCCATCATCGCCATGGCGTGGCGCTATGGCTGGCAGGGGGCGCTGCTCGCCACCCTGATGAACACCATCGCCCTGCTGGCGAGTCAGGCCTGGCACGACCACCCCCTCGATCTGCTGCTCTCCCTGCTGGCCCAGAGTCTCACCGGCCTGCTGCTGGGCGCCGGGATCCAGCGCCAGCGCGAGCTCAATCAGGCGCTGACCCGCCAACTCGCCCACAATCGCCAACTCACCGAGCGACTGCTGGAGACCGAGGAGAGCATCCGCAAGGAGGTGGCGCGCGAGCTGCACGACGACATCGGCCAGACCATCACCGCCATTCGTACCCAGGCCGGTATAGTGCGCCGCCTCGCACCCGACAATGCGGGCGTGGGCCAGAGCAGCGCCCTGATCGATACCCTCTCCCTTGGCATCTACGACGCGGTGCGCGGTCTGCTCGGTCGCCTGCGCCCGCGCCAGCTCGACGACATGACCCTGGAGCAGGCGGTGCGGGCACTGCTCAGAGAGCTGGAGCTGGAGCGCCACGGCATCGTCACCCGGCTGGAGTGGCAGCTGGCGGACAGCGATCTCTCCGATGCCCAGCGGGTCACCCTGTTTCGGGTCTGTCAGGAGGGGCTCAACAACGTGGTCAAGCATGCCAACGCCCACTCGGTGACAATCCGGGCGCGGCACGGTGAAGAACAGCTGCAGCTGGTGCTGGAGGATGATGGTCGCGGCCTGCCGCAAAGCCGCACGGCGCAGGGCTATGGTCTGCTCGGTATTCGCGAGCGGGTGCAGGCGTTGGGAGGCACCTTGCAGCTCTCCTGCGTCCACGGCACCCAGTTGACGGTCAATCTCCCCTGCCGCAAACGGGAGGAGAACCATGAGTAACCTCGTCCTTCATCAGGGGGGAGCCCCATGCTGAGCTTTATGAGAAGCGCACCGGCGCAACCGCCGATCCGCGAGCAAGCCGAGATCGACGCCACCTATCGTCACTGGCGGTTGCATCTGCTGCTCACCATGTATCTGGGCTATGCGGTCTTCTACTTCACCCGCAAGAGTTTCAACTTCGCCATGCCGGACATGCTGGCGAGCGGCATGCTGGACAAGTCAGACATCGGCATGCTCTGGACCCTGTTCTACATCACCTACGGCTGCTCCAAGTTCTTCTCCGGCATCATCAGCGACCGCGCCAACCCGCGCTACTTCATGGGGATCGGGCTGATGGCCACCGGCGTCATCAATATCCTGTTCGGCCTCTCGTCCGCTCTCTGGATGTTTGCCGCCCTCTGGGTGGCCAACGCCTTCTTTCAGGGCTGGGGTTGGCCCCCCTGCTCCAAGCTGCTCACCAGCTGGTATTCGCGCAGTGAGCGGGGTGTCTGGTGGTCGGCCTGGAACACAGCCCACAATGCCGGCGGGGCGCTCATCCCCCTTATCGTCAGCACCCTGGCCCTGCAACATGGCTGGCGCTACGGCATGATAGTGCCCGGTCTTATCGCCATTGCGGCCGGTCTGCTGCTCTGCTGGCGGTTGCGGGATACCCCGGCAGCCATGGGACTGCCGTCGGTGGGCGAGTGGCGCAAGGATGCGATGGAGCTGGCCCAGCAGACTCAGGATGCGGGGCTCTCCCATCGCCAGATCCTGCGCAAATATGTGCTCGGCAACCCCTATATCTGGCTGCTGGCCTGCTGTTACGTGCTGGTCTATGTGGTGCGCACCGCCATCAACGACTGGGGCAACCTCTACATGACCGAGCAGCGCGGTTTCAATCTGATGAGCGCCAACTCTGCCATCTCCATGTTCGAGGTAGGGGGCTTTATCGGCGCCCTGGTGGCGGGCTGGGGATCGGACAAGCTGTTCAACGGCAACCGTGGCCCGATGAACCTCATCTTTGCGGTGGGGATCCTGCTGGCGGTGGGATCGCTCTGGCTGATGCCCTTCTTCAGCTACGTGATGCAGGCAGCCTGCTTCTTCACCATCGGCTTTTTCGTGTTCGGCCCCCAGATGCTGATCGGCATGGCGGCGGCGGAGTGCTCTCACAAAAACTCGGCGGGAGCGGCCACCGGCTTTGTCGGCCTGTTTGCCTACATGGGGGCGGCGCTGTCAGGCTATCCGCTGGCCAAGGTGATGGAGATCTGGCACTGGAACGGCTTCTTCGTGGTGATCTCGGTGGCGGCGGGCGTCTCGGCCCTGCTGCTGCTCCCCTTCCTCAAGGCACAGGCACCGCGCCCCCAACCTGCCGACACTATGTGATACCGGACTGAGCGGGAGTTACGCCTCCCGGCCAGCCTGACAGACCCGGTTCTTGCCCTGCCGCTTGGCGCAATAGAGCGCATGATCGGCCTGAGTGAACAGAGGATCAAAGTGCCACTCCCCGTGCCAGTGGGAGAGCCCCATGCTGACCGTAATGGAGAGGCCGCCCATGTCACGGTTCGCGACCGCCTCCAGCAATCCCTCGCAGCGCTGCAGCGCCAGCACACCGGGCTGCGAGAAGAGCAGCACAAACTCCTCGCCACCGAAACGGCTGCACACCAAATCGGGCTGGCTACCCAGATAGGCGCCGAGCTCGGCCAGCACCCGATCACCTACCTCGTGGCCATGCTGGTCATTGATCTGCTTGAAATCGTCGATGTCGAGCACGGCCAGCGCGCCGCCGTCACCCAACTTCTGCTGCTTCAGCTGATCCATAAAGCCACGCCGGTTGAGCAGGCCGGTGAGAGGGTCGTGGCTCGCCTGCTGGTGCAGCGCCAGCGCCCGGTACTGGGTACAGAGCAGCAGCACCCCAAAGGTGGAGAGATAGCTCCCCATCAGCATGGAGAGGAAGGGCAGCACATTGACCCCGCTCTTATCCATCAGCATCTGCACATTGTCCTGCCACAGGAACCAGAGCCGCATCAGGTAGAAGGCGTAGAGCAGGATATTGACCACGGTAAAGACCATCACCGCCGGCAAATAGTCGGGGTAGCCGTGACGCCAGACCAGATAGACGATCACCGCCCCCAGCACCATGTAGCTCAGGCAAGCCAGCATCACCCTGGACTCCATCCCCCCCTTCACAATGCACCAGCTCAGGATCAGCAGATAGACCAGCATAAAGAGCACACCGGCACGCCAGTTCGGGGGCTGGCCGAAAAAGCGCTGCAGCGCCAGCGGCATCAGTGCGATGCAGAGCGTGATCAGGGTGTTGGCCAGCCAGATGCCGGATGGGCTGGGGAAAAATGCCTGCAACGAGAAGAGCGTCTGGGCCACCAGCGCACAGAGTGCAGACCACCACCAGTAACCGATACCGGGGATCTCCCTGTGGGTAGACCAGATGATGGAGAGGGTGATAAAGCCAAGACTGTAGCCACCCAGCGCCATCAGCATCAGGGTAAAAACGTCCAGTTTCAGCAGCAGTGAGAGCGCCATACAAGAACCAGTTTCAGAAGGTAACTGAGTATATGAGAAGCGTTTGCCAAGACCCAGAGGGGACTGACTGTTTTCACAATAAAAACATATTGTTTACTGTCTCTGTGGCCTGCTTTCCCTGTCGGGATCGCACCACCGCAGGTACAGAAAACGTCAGAGTACAAAACAAGTCACAAGCGAACCCCATCATATGTAACAAAAGGTATTGAACACAATTTGGGCTTGAACCGGCCACGTTAGATAGATATGTTGTTTTCGTGTGATTTTATGAGTGAAGCGGTGAGCAAAAAGCGTCTCTAACCTATTGAGTATTCTGACACAATTGGTTTTTGGTACATTTTTCGCTCAATTTCGATTCATAGCATCCCATATGGGGCTTTCCCCCGACCCAAGACATTCATCCTGTCTTGCCTGTTGCCGGATGCAGCAGTCTCTTGTGCCACGGAGTCGCACGGGATCAGGTTCAAGGCCGAACACAACATCGACAGAGACGTCACCCATGATCAAAAAACTGATTCTTTCTACCCTGCTCTTCTGCGGGCTGGCGACCGCCGCCCCCGCCACTACCCCCACCTCAACCCTGGATGCCGTGCTGGAGCGCGGTGTGCTGCGGGTTGGCTTCGACGCCGGCTATCAACCTTTCGAGATGACCAACAAACAGGGCCAGTACATCGGCTTTGACGTCGATCTTGCCAAGATGGTCGCCAAGGAGATGGGCGTGAAGGTCGAGTTCGTCAACACCGCGTGGGACGGCATCATTCCCGCGCTCCTGACCAACAAGTTCGACGTCATCATGGGCGGTATGACCGTCACTCCGCAGCGCAACCTGCGGGTCAACTTTGCCGATCCCTACATCGTGGTCGGCCAAACCATAGTGGTGCGCAAGGACAAGGCTGCCGAGATCAAATCCTTCACCGACCTCAACGACCCGAAATACAAGATTGCGGTCAAGCTCGGCACCACCGGCGAGCAGGCAGTCAAGCGCCTCATCCCGAAAGCCACCCTGCTGCAGTTTGAAACCCAGGATGACGCCAAGCTGGAAGTGATCAACGGCAAGGTCGATGCCTTCGTCTACGACCTGCCCTACAACGCCATCTTCGCCTCCCAGAACAAGGGCGCCGTGGTACACCTCGACAAGCCGTTCACCTTCGAGCCGCTGGCCTGGGCCATCCGCAAAGGAGATCAGGACACCCTCAACTGGTTCAACAACTACCTGCGCCAAATCAAGGGTGACGGCAGCTACGACCGCCTCTACAAGAAGTGGTTCGAATCCAACGCCTGGCTGAGTCAGCTCAAATAACCTCAAAAAGGGGGCGCCTTGCCGCCCCCTCTCGCAACACCCCACACAATAACGAGAAGAGGTTGTGACTGTGCACACACCCAAACCGACAAGACAGATGGAAAAACAGCCCAACCCGCTGCTCTGGCACGGCGTCTTTTTGCTGATGCTGCTGGTGGCCGTGTTCGGCATCTACAAGGCGGTGCAATCCGTTGACTACACCTGGCGCTGGGAACGCATTCCCCAGTACATCGCCTATCAGGCCGAACAGAAGAATTACGCCGAGTTTGACGGCACCGTGGTGGCCGGCACCACTGCCGCAGAGAAAGGCAAACTGTTCCTGCAAAACGATCTCGACCCCAACCAGCGCCAGCCCATTGCGACCAGCGGTGTGCAGGTCAGCGAAGGGGATACCGTCTTTCGTGGCGATGCCCTCGATATCCAGCTGAGCTGGACCGCTGGCCCCATCGCCTGGGGCGTCTGGATGACCATCAAGCTCTCGCTGGTGGCGGGCATCTTCGCCATTTTGCTCGGCACCCTGGCCGGACTGGCCCGACTATCCCCCAACCCGGCCCTGCGCAATCTGGCCGTCACCTATGTGGAGCTCATTCGCGGCACCCCGCTGCTGGTGCAGATCTTCATCGTCTACTTCTTTATTGGCACCGTGCTGAACCTCGATCGCTTCACTGCCGGGGTCGCGGCACTGGCCGTCTTTACCGGCGCCTATGTGGCGGAGATCGTCCGCGCCGGCATCAGCTCCATCCACAAGGGGCAGATGGAGGCGGGTCGCAGTCTGGGCCTCACCTCGGCCCAGACCATGCGCTACGTCATCCTGCCGCAGGCATTCAAGCGGGTACTGCCGCCGCTGGCGGGTCAGTTCATCAACCTGATCAAGGACTCCTCGCTGGTGTCGGTCATCTCCATCACCGATCTGACCAAGGCGGGACGCGAGGTGGTCAGCTCTACCTTCAGCCCGTTCGAGGTGTGGTTCACCGTGGCGCTGCTCTATCTGGTACTGACCGGTACCCTCTCCTTTCTGGTGCGCCGTCTCGAGGTGAAATATGCGAAAAGCAACTGATCCCATCATCAAGGTGCAACAGGCGTCGAGAAGTGCAGCCATCAACGGCACCCCCTTCGCCTTCCCGGTTCGTTTTCTGGAGGCGAAATATGCGTACAGCAACTGATCCGATTATCAAGGCGACCGGTGTAGAGAAGTTCTACGGCAGCGAAGTACATGCCCTGAAGAACGTCAGCACCGAGGTCGCCGAAGGGGAAGTGGTGGTGATCGTCGGCCCCAGCGGCTCCGGCAAGTCCACCTTTCTGCGCACCCTCAACCAGCTGGAGACTATCAACGACGGCGATATCGTGGTGGACGGCATCTGCCTGACCCAGCCGGGCGATGTCAACAAGCTGCGGGAAGAGGTGGGCATGGTGTTCCAGTCCTTCAACCTCTTTCCCCACCTGACGGTACTGGAGAACATCTGCCTCGCCCCGCAAAAAGTGCGGGGCCTGTCGCGCAAGGAGGCCGAAGATCGCGCCAAGGCCCTGCTGCTGAAAGTGGGGCTCTCGGCCAAGGCGGGCAGTTACCCCTCCCAGCTCTCCGGTGGTCAGCAGCAGCGGGTGGCCATCGCCCGGGCGCTCGCCATGCAGCCGCGCATCATGCTCTTCGACGAGCCCACCAGCGCGCTCGATCCCGAGATGGTGGGGGAAGTACTGGATGTCATGAAGGGTCTCGCCCGCGAAGGGATGACCATGGTAGTGGTGACCCACGAGATGGGCTTTGCCCGGGAAGTGGCGGATCGGGTGCTCTTTATGGAGAGCGGCGAACTGCTGGTGGATGAGAAGCCAACGGAGTTTTTCGACAATCCCCCCTCCCCGCGCCTGCGCCAGTTCCTGAGCCAGGTGCTGTAAACGCCGACCCACAGCCAGTTAAAATGGCCAGTAAAAAAGAGAGAGAAACCATGGTTCCTCTCTCTTTTTCTTTGCGGTTCTGATGACACAACACCAACTCTCTGCTGAAGCCGCTCCCGCAGTTACCGGCTCAGCGCGGGGACTTTCCCAGATAGCGCTCGACGATGGGCTTGACCCCATCGCGCTTTTTGAGCTGATAGAGCCCCTTGTCAAACTGCTCGATAAAGCCCTCCTTGTAGGGAAAATCCCCCTTGCGACTGTAACCGAGAAAACCCTGCTCCCGGCTGAGCACCGGCCCCTGTTTGAGCAACGAGATATCGGTCACCGCCAGCTGCTCCCCCTTGATCATGGCGAGCAGTTCATAGAGCAGAGAGAGGCGATCGTTGATGGTGCAATCCACCCGCCCCCGCACGATCTTGAGCAGGTTCTCCCGGTTGCTCTTCACCTCCTCCACATCGATTTTCTTCTCCTTCACCGCCTGCCAGAAGGCATCGCCGCCGACGGCAAAACCGGCGTTCATGCCAAAGCGCAAACCTTGATAGTCGAGCGGAAACCTTGCCTGCGGGGTATTGGCAGCCACACTGGCGCCGCACATCACTACCAGCTCTTCATCAAGCAGCGGCTGGGAGTAGGGCCAGATATAGGGGCGAGTATCGGGCATATAGTAGGGAGGGAAAATGGCAAATGCGCTGCCCTGCTCCACCATGCTCAGACCACGGCGCCATGGCATCGGTTTGAGCACCACCTCATAGTCGGGCATGGCGGAGGTTACCTCACGGATGATATCGGCATAGATCCCCCGCACCTCTTTGCCCTCCTGCCAGGAGTAGGGGGGATAGCTGGCATCCGCCACTATCTCCACCCGGGTTTTGGCCTGTGCCAGCAGGCAGAATCCCAGCAACAGATAAACACAGATACGCATTAACCAATCCTCTGGATGCCAATCTGCATCAAGCATAGTCAGCGGTCACCATCCATCGGATTGAATTGCGGCCTCACTGCAAACCCGCCAGAGCCATCGTGCAAGAGGCTCGAAAATGTTAATGAAATATTGCTTTCATCCTTTATGCTGGAGAGCAATTGCTCTGAATGGATACCTGCTCATGGATGTGCAACTGATCCTGCTCTACCTATCCCCCCTCTTTCTGGCCTTTATCGGCTGGGAGATGGCCTATCTGCGCAAGCATGGCGCTGCTTTTCCAACCGCCACCTACCAGTGGAAAGATCTGCTGGCCAACGCCACCCTGGCCCTGATGCATCAGGGGGGCGATGCGCTGGCAGCCATCGCCATCGCTTATCTGTATGACACCCTCTGGGGCTGGCGACTGTTCGATATCGAGCTGAACTTCTGGAGCGTATTGCTGCTCTTCCTGCTGCAGGATCTCTGTTACTGGCTGTTCCACTTCACCAGCCACCATGTACGCTGGCTGTGGGCTTCCCACGTGGTACATCACAGCTCGGAGCGGCTCAACCTCTCCACCGCCTTTCGCCAGAGCCTGATGTATCCGATCTCCGGCATGTGGCTGTTCTGGATCCCGATGATTGTCATCGGCTTCCCGCCCGAGGCGGTAGTGGCCACCGTGCTGCTCAGCCTGGGTTTTCAGTTTTTCGTCCACACCCAGGTGGTGGGCAAGCTCGGCTGGCTGGAGTGGATCTTCAACACCCCCTCCCACCACAGGGTGCACCACGCCAGCAACGCCAAATACATAGATCGCAACTTTGCCGGCGTGCTGATTATCTGGGATCGACTGTTCGGCACCTTTGTCGAGGAAGATCCGGCCGAGCCGTGTCGTTTTGGCATCACCAAGCCGATCCACAGCTTCAACCCCCTCACCCTCACCTTCCACGAGTGGCGCGACATGCTGCGCGACGCCCGTGGCCTGCCGTGGCGACAAAAACTCGCCGTGCTGTTTGGCAAACCGGCCGGGCCTGCCAGCCGCTGAGCCTTCTCCCCGGGTCCCAACTCCCGGATAGCAAGTCCCTGATAACCCATCCCTGATAACAAGAGAGCGCCATGGTGGCGCTCTCTTTTATGGTCAGTCACCGCCTCGATGTCAGAGATGGGCGAACGACCAGACGGCGGGGATCAAGCTCAGCAAGGTCACTCCGGCCAACAGCCGCTCGCGACCGCTCAGGCAAAGGCCTGCACCCAGCTGACGGCAGCTGTAGAGAAACAACAGCAAGCCCGGCCCGTAGAGCAACAGCGACAGCAGCAGATACTCCACCCCGGCAGCATAAAGCAGCCAGAAGCCGTAACCGCTCGCCACCAGAGCCACCGCCCGCATCAGACCGCGGCCCTGCCCGCTCTCCCCCTTCCTGCTGAACGAGAGCTTGAGCAAGAACAGGCCTATCAGCAGGTAGGGCACCAGGATCATCGAGGTGGAGATAAGCAGCAGACTGGTGTAGCCCTTGCCGAGCAGCCATACCAGCAGCAGGCATGTCTGCACCGTCAGGCTGGTGAGCCAGAGTGATGCGATAGGGGTGCCGTTGCGGTTCTGGCGCCGGAAGATGGCAGGAAACGCGCCGTGGCGGGCCGCGCTGAACGGCACCTCGGCCGAGAACAGCGTCCAGCTCACATAGGAGGCGAGCACCGAGACGATAAGACCGACACTGATGAGCAACTTGCCCCAGGAGCCGGTCATCTGGGCCATCAACCCAGCCATGGAGGGGTTGGGCAGGGCCGCGAGCTCGGGCCGACTCAATATTCCCAGCGCCAGCAACGAGATAAGCACATAGAGCAGCAGCGCCAGCACCACGCCGAGCACGGTGGCCGTGCCCACATCCCGCCGGTTTCTGGCGCGGGCCGACAACACAGCCGCCCCCTCAATGCCGGTAAAGACCCAGAGGGTAATCAACATGGTGTTGCGCACCTGCTCGGAGACCGGCACCGCCAGGGTGCTGCCCTGCTGATCAGCTGCAAAGGTGACCGGGTCGAACCAATAGCAAGCGAACAGGATAAACAGCAGCAGCGGCAGGCTCTTGGCCAGAGTCGCCACCAGATTGAACAGCGCTGCCTGCTGCACGCCACGGGCCACCAGCAGGTGTACAGCCCAGAGGATGCAGGACTCGCCGACAAACGCCGCCAGAGTATTGCCGTCACCAAACCAGATCTGCTCGGGGGTATCGATAAAACTGCCCAGCGCCGCAAAGGCGATGACCAGATAGCCCACCACACCGATGGTGGCGCAGAGCCAATAACCCCAGGCGGAGAAGAAGCCCACCAGATCGCCGAAACCGGCGCGGGCGTAGCTGTAGATGCCGCCGTCGAGATCCGGCCTTAACCGCGACAGATAGAGAAAACTCATGGCGAGCGCCACTATGCCCACCCCGGTCACGCCCCAACCGATCAGCACGGCGCGCGCGCCTGCCACCTCGGCCATATTCTGCGGCAGGCTGAAGATCCCCGCCCCCACCATGGAGCTGAACACCAGCGCGGTGAGAGACCAGAGCCCAATCTTGTTCTCTTTCATGGGGACTCCTTAGCGCAACCGGCTGCTCAGCGCCTGAATATGCTCGGGGCCGATACCGCAGCAACCACCGACAAGATTCGCCCCGGCCGCACGCCAGCGTTCGGCCCAGCCAAGGTAATCCAGCGGCCCCAGATCGGTGCGGATCTCGTCCAGTCCGTCGTTGGCGGTGGCCTCCCTGGGCTGCGGCGGGAAGGCGTTGGCATAGGCACCGAGGCGAATGTCAGCGCGGCCCAGCGCCTGCAACTCGGCGCAGGCCACCTTGAGCGCCCCTTCGATCACCTCGGGCTGACAGCAGTTGAACAGGATGGCGTCCACTCCGGCCGCCACCAGCGCGCTAACCGCATCAGCCACCCGCTCGCCGGAGCGCAGTAGCGGCTCATTGCCCGGCGCCTCATCTTCCAGCGTGAAGGAGACCCAGAACGGCTTGCCGTCATCAGGCAGCAGCGCTTTGAGGGCCAGTGGCTCGGCAATCAGGCTCATGGTCTCGGCCAGCCAGATATCCACATAAGGGGATAGCGCCCGGATAAGCGGGATAGCCAGCTCGCTCACCTTGTCCGCCTTGAACAGATCGGCACGGTAAGAGCCAAACAGCGGAGGTAGGGAACCCGCCACCTGCACGCTGCCCTTCTGCTCGTCAGCCACCTCGCGGGCCAGTTGCCCAGCCAGCGCAGCCAACCCCTCACCGTCGGCAAAGAAACGCTCATCGCCGATATGAAATGGCACCAGCGCATAGCTGTTGGTGGTGATGACCCGGGCACCGCTCGCCACATAGGCCTGATGCACCTCGCGCACCGTCTCTGGCGCCTCCATCAAGGCCAGCGCCGACCACTCCGGCTGACGAAACGGGGCCCCCCGCCGTGCCAGCTCGCGCCCCATGCCCCCATCCAGCACCCACAATTCCCTGGTTTCCATCTGTCGTGTCTCTTTGTTATTTGCGTATGTGTCTTGCTGATCTGCGGTTTCATGTTGAATCGCAACAGATCGTCCGGCTTCATCCGGGTGAAGTACCCGACGACATGGCCATAAAAACATATGGATGTTTAGATGGCCAAAACAAGATAAAACAAAGTGCCACTGACGGCAATCCGTCGCAGCAGAAATCAGCATGCACACGGTAAGACAAGCGCAGAAATGCAAAAGGCCACCCGAAGGTGGCCTTTTGTGGCGATATGGTGAGCTGGCCGCTTAATGTCCGGCCAGTACCCGCTTGATCTGTTTCACCCAGTCGGATACCCGACCATCCTGCGGCAAGCGGCGCCAGATCTGCTCCCACTGGGCAGGGCTGAGCGGGCGGCCCAGACGACGCTGTACACCGGCATAGAGGTAGTCGTGCGCCGTGGTGGTGGCATGGGCAGAGGTGAGGAACTTGTAGACCGGATCGGTCAGCCGCACATCTCGCATACCAAGCAGCGGATAGTCATTCTTCACCGCCGCCAGCATGGTTTCACGCATGGCCGACTCGATGTAGCCACGGGCAAACAGGGCGGTCACCGACTCCAGCGATCCCTGCTCCGGCCCGTGATACTCCTCGTCAAACACCGGGCTGGGCTCAGCCACAGCGCTCTGCACCACCGCATCGGGGTCCGGCTGCGGCACAACCACGGCGGGCTTTGGCGCCACCGGTTTGGCAGTTACGGTTGCCTTGCGCGGTGCACTCTGGCTACAGGCGCCGAGTGCCAGAGCGAGCGCCACACAGGCGATCGCACGGGAATGAGACTGCATTTTCATGACTCCTGAAAGCTCCTTTTACGCATCCTGAGCAAGCTTGTCGGTAACGACGGCGGGTTCAATCCGGGTGACCAGCAGCTGATCGATCTTGTAGCTGTCGATATCCACCACTTCGAACTTGTAACCCGCATATTTGACCGAATCGGTCCGTTTGGGGATCTTGCGCAGCATGTACATGATAAAGCCGGCGATGGTCTCGTAGTTCTGATCGTCCGGGAACTCTTCGATATCGAAGGCTCGCATCACGTCGGAGATGGGTGTCACCCCGTCCACCAGCCAGGAGCTCTCGTCCCGCTGCACAATCTGCTCTTCCACCACGTGGGTGGCCCACTCGCCCATGACAGTACTCATCAGGTCGTTCATGGTGACGATACCCACCACCAGCGCGTACTCGTTCATCACCACGGCAAAGTCGCCTCTGTGGTTCTTGAAGTACTCCATCGCCTCGTAGAGGTTGAGGGTATCGGGAATGATGATGACGTTCTGCACCAGCGATCCGCTATTGAGATCGATGCTCTGGCCACCGATGACGCGGATCAGCAGCTCTTTGGCATCGACAAAGCCCTTGATGCTGTCGAGGTTGTGGTCACAGACCAGAAACTTGTTGTGCGGGTGCTCGGCGATCTTGGCCTTGATACTCTCTTCATCCTCTTGCAGGGTGAAGTAGATGAGGCTCTCGCGCGCGGTCATGGCGGAGGTCACGCCAAGGGACTGCAGCTCGAACACGTTCTCGATGAGCTGATGCTCCTCGCGCTGGATAACACCCGCTTCGGCACCGGCATCCATCACTGCATAGATATCGTCCGAGGTGATCTCGTCGTTACGCACGGTGGAGACCCGCATCAGACGGAACAGGGCATTGGCCAGTCCGTTGAAGATCCACACCAGCGGCATCAGCACGGTGACAAAGAAGAGCATGGGACGCACCACCACCACGGCGATCTGCTCGGGCATGATCATGGCGAGGCGCTTGGGCATCAGGTCGGCGATCAGGATAAACATACCGGTGACGAACACGAAGGATGCACCGGAGCTGATTTCGCCAAGCCAGGGGCCCTGATAGAACTCGGAGACGATCCCCTTGATGGCGGGGTTGAGGGCAGACTCACCCAGGATACCACCCAGAATGGCAACGGTATTGAGGCCAATCTGCACCACGGTAAAGAAATTGCCCGGCTGGGCTTGCAGTGCCAGCACCTTTTCGGCCTGACGATTGCCTTCGTCAGCCATCACCTGCAATTTGATTTTGCGGGAGGCCGCGAGGGAGATCTCGGAGAGGGAGAAGAACACACTGCCGCCAACCAGCAGCATCAGAAAGAACAAACTATCGGCAAAACTCATGATTAACCTAATTGCTACGCCCGCCTTAGCACAAGACGGCAAACTGGGCCCGGGAGACCGGACCGTGAGTCCATCCGGGACTCACACAGGGGGAGTATTCTATCAGAAAACAGCCAGTTGGGGGCTTTATCTTACTCCGACCAGTTATGCAACAAAAAAGGCGCCTGACGCGCCTTTTTATTCACTTTCCGCTTAGCCCTTGCCCAGCAGGGTGCCCAGATCGTCCGCCTTGGTGTGACGCACGTCCTTGCCCTTGACGTAGTAGACGATGTACTCGCAGATGTGCTGGCAGCGATCACCGACCCGCTCGATGGCCCGCGCAGCCCACAGCACGTTGAGCACCTGTGGTATGGTGCGGGGATCTTCCATCATGTAGGTCATCAGCTCGCGGATGATGGACTCGTACTCCCGATCCACCTTGTCATCTTCCTTGTAGACCGCCAGCGCCGCGTCCAGATCCATGCGGGCGAAGGCATCGAGCACATCGTGCAGCATCTTGATGGTACGGCGGCCCATGTTCTCCAACGACACCAGCGGCGGCTGCGGCTTGTTGGCGTTGTCGGTCAGCATGCGGGCGATCTTGTCCGCCACATCGCCAATGCGCTCCAGATCGGTGATGGTCTTGATGATGGCCATCACCAGTCGCAGGTCGGAGGCGGTCGGCTGGCGCTTGGCGATGATACGGGTGCACTCCTCGTCGATCGCAACTTCCATGGCGTTGACCTTGTGGTCATTGGCCACAATCTTGCGCGCCGCTTCCAGATCCTGGTCGTGGATCGCCGCGATGGCGTCGGTGAGCTGCTGCTCTACCATGCCACCCATCACCAGCACCTGGTTGCGCACACTCTCGAGCTCGGCATTGAACTGACCGGAGATATGTTTATTGAGGTTCATATTGTCCATACAAATAGTCCTTGATGCTCCGATTATGCCTTAGCCGTTGAATTGACTGCCAATCTGTTTGTGGTGGTTCATCCTCTCCTCTCCTTAACCGTAGCGACCGGTGATGTAGTCTTCGGTCTTCTTCTTGGCCGGGGTGGTGAAGATGGTGTTGGTATCCGAGTACTCAATCAGCTCGCCCATATACATGAAGGCGGTCTGATCCGATACCCGCGCCGCCTGCTGCATGTTGTGGGTCACGATCACCACGGTGAACTGGCTCTTGAGCTCGTTGATCAACTCCTCGATGGTGAGGGTTGAAATCGGGTCGAGTGCCGAGGTCGGTTCATCGAGCAGCAGCACTTCCGGCTCGATGGCGATGGCGCGGGCAATCACCAGACGCTGCTGCTGACCGCCGGAGAGACCGAAGGCGTTGTCGTGCAGACGATCCTTTACCTCATCCCACAGGGCCGCGCCGCGCAGGGAGCGCTCGGCGGCATCGTCCAGGGTACGGCGATCGTTGATCCCCTGCAGACGCAGGCCATAGACCACGTTCTCGTAGATGGACTTGGGGAAGGGGTTGGGGCGCTGGAACACCATGCCCACCCGACGACGCAGGGCGGAGACATCGACGCTCTTGTCATAGATGTTTTGACCATGCAGCTGGATCTCGCCATCGATGCGGCAAATTTCCACCAGATCGTTCATCCGGTTGATGCAGCGCAGCAGGGTCGATTTACCGCAGCCGGAGGGGCCGATAAAGGCGGTTACCTGGCCTTTGGGGATCTTCATGTTGACGTTGAACAGCGCCTGTTTGCTGCCGTAGTACAGGTTGAGATCCTTCACCTCCAGCGCGGTCTGCTCCGGGCTCAGGTTGAGCAGGTCGGTCGCGGTATGCTGGGTCGCGGCGGTCGTTACGTTGATCATCTGTTACCTCAAAATCTGTCGGTGGCGGCGGGCAAACTCATCGCCCGCGGCCGGAACGCTTGGCTGGCAGGGGACCTGTCCCCTGCCCGTCTCTGTGGTGGCTGGCCTATCAATGTTCCAGCGACCGGAATTTCTCGCGCAGGTGGTTGCGAATACCGATAGCCGTCAGGTTGAGACCGACGATCACCGTCACCAGCAGGAAGGAGGTGGCGTAGACCAGAGGACGCGCCGCCTCGACGTTGGGGCTCTGGAAGCCGACGTCATAGATGTGGAAGCCCAGGTGCATGAACTTGCGCTCCACATGCAGGTACGGGAAGTTGCCATCCATCGGCAGGGTCGGCGCCAGTTTCACCACCCCCACCAGCATCAGCGGCGCCACTTCACCGGCCGCACGGGCAATCGCCAGAATGAGACCGGTCATGATGGCCGGGCTCGCCATCGGCAGCACGATGCGCCACAGGGTCTCGGCCTGGGTAGCCCCCAGCGCCAGCGAGCCCTGACGGATGGTGCTCGGGATCCGCGCCAGCCCCTCTTCGGTGGAGACGATCACCACCGGCAGGGTCAGGATGGCCAGGGTCAGCGCCGACCAGATGACGCCGGGTGAGCCAAAGGTCGGACTCGGCAGCGCTTCCGGATAGAAGAGGCGGTCGATGCTGCCCCCCAGGGTATAGACGAAGAAGCCCAGACCGAACACGCCGTAAACGATGGAGGGCACGCCCGCCAGGTTGATCACCGCGATGCGGATAAGCTTGGTCAGGCTGTTCTTGCCCGCATACTCGTGCAGGTAGACAGCCGCAATCACGCCGAGCGGAGTGACGATGATCGCCATCAGGAACACCATGAAGACGGTGCCGAAGATGGCCGGGAACACCCCGCCCTCGGTGTTGGCTTCACGGGGATCGTCGGAGACAAACTTGCCGATCTGGTGGAACCAGTAACCTACCTTGGCCAGCAGGCTCATGTCGTTGGGCCACACCACATCCAGTACCTTGGACATCGGCATGGTTACCTGCTCGCCACGCATATCCTTGACGGTGATGCTGTCGCGGTCGGCCTGACTGCGCAGGGAGAAGAGCTCCTTCTCCAGCACCTGATAGCGATCGTTGAGAGCCTGACGCTCGCTCGCCAGCTGGGCTTTGAGCTGATCGGTCAGGTTATTCTCAAGCTCGGCCTTGCGCTCTTTAAGGCGCAGCCGCTCCAGCTGATAGTTGATGCTGCCGATGTCCCCTTTTTGCAGGTCGTTCGCCTGTTCGGAGAGGCCATTGGCCCGCGCCAGCACCCGCTGCAGGGCGGCGTGCAGATCCGTGGTGATCTCGCGCCCATCCTCTTTGACCGAACTGATGTAGCCGTAGAAGTTGCCGTTGGTGGCGCGCTCAATCATGGCGAGCTCGACCGGCTGACTCTGTGACTTGATGTCGGTCTCCAGCACCCAGCGGAAGTCCAGATCGACAAACTCGCGGTTGCCGGTCTTGACCAGATAGCGGGTCAGCAGCTCGCGCTCTTCCCCTGCCAGCGGCAGACCTGCGGCGCGCAGGCGCTCCACCGGCACCAGCTCGCGATCGTTGATCTCGCCGATCAGCACGCTCTTGTTGCCGCTCGCATCTTCCAGCTGCCACTCATAGATGGGGTGAGGCCAGAAGTAGACCAGACCACGCCAGCCGATGAGCAGCAACAGCCCCAGTACCGCGACCAGACTCAGGCTGACGGCGCCGCCGGTCATCCAGATCCACGGGGCCCCTGATTTAAACCACTTACCCATTGTCATTCCTTGGTCCTTACAGAGAGCTGTATTTTTCACGCAACCGCTGACGGATGAACTCGGCCAGGGTGTTGAACAAGAAGGTGAACACGAACAGGACGAAGGCTGCGAGGAACAGCACCCGGTAGTGGGAGCTGCCCACCTCCGACTCCGGCATCTCTACCGCAATGTTGGCGGCGAGGGTACGCAGCCCCTGGAACATGGAGAAGTCCATGATGGGGGTATTGCCGGTGGCCATCAGCACGATCATGGTCTCACCCACGGCGCGGCCAAGGCCCATCATCACCGCCGAGAAGATGCCCGGGCTGGCGGTGAGGATCACCACCCGGCTCAGGGTCTGCCACGGGGTGGCACCGAGGGCCAGCGAGCCCTGGGTCAGGTGCTTGGGCACCGAGAAAACCGCATCTTCAGCGATGGAGAAGATGGTCGGAATGACTGCAAAGCCCATGGCGATGCCGACTACCAGCGAGTTACGCTGGTCGAACTTGATGCCCATGTCGTGGGTCAGCCAGATGCGCGAATCACCGTGCATAAAGGCATTCTCGATGAGCGGGCTCAGCGCGAACGCACCCCAACCGATGAAGAGCAGCACCGGAATGAGCAGGATGGCGTGCCACCCTTCCGGCAGCCAGGTGCGGCTGCGCTCCGGCAGGTAGTTCCACACCAGCGCGGTCAGCAACATTCCCGCCGGCAGCAGGATCAGCAGCAGCACCACGCCGGGCAGAGAGCCCTCGATGATGGGCGCCAGCCAGAGGCCGGCAAGGAAGCCGAGGATAACGGTCGGCAGAGCCGCCATGATCTCGACGGTCGGTTTGACATATTTGCGCAGCCCCGCCGACATGAAGTAGGCGGTGTAGATGGCGCCCGCAACACCGAGCGGCACCGCAAACACCATGGCATAGAAGGAAGCTTTCAGGGTACCGAATACCAGCGGCACCAGGCTCAGCTTGGCTTCAAAGTCGTTGCTGGCGGAGGTGGATTGCCACACATACTGGGGCTCGGGATACCCTTCGTACCACACCTGTTGCCACAGGGCAGACCAGGTCACCTCTGGGTGCTCGTTCTCCACCGCAAACAGCTTGAACGTATCGCCCTGCTGGGTCAGCAGCAGGTTGTGGCGCGGCGAAATGGCCAGCGCAGAGAAGGCGCCGCCATCGACATGTTCGCTCAGCAGCTTGGTCTCGCCGGTGGCGTGGAAGAAACTGACGGTGCCATCCTTGTCGGCGCTGATAAAGCCCTTGCGAAAGTGCTCCGGGGTCAGCTGCGCCACGGCACCATCACCCTTGAAGTCACGGATCTGGGTGAACTGGCGTTTGCCATCCTTTGCCACTTCAAACCACTGGGAGATGACGCCATTGTCATTGCCCACCAGCAGGGAAGAGGCGCCGGAGAGCAGCTCGACCCGGGTCACGTTGGCATTCGGTGCGTTGATCTCCAGCACGTTGCGCACCGAGATATCGCTCAGGTTCTGGATGTCGTAGACAGAGAGGCGGTTGCCCTCGCGCACGAACAGGATGCGCAGGTTGGGGGTGAGCAGCATCTGATCCACATGGCGCGGCAGGGAGGGAATGGTGTAGTTCTGGGCACTCCACTCAATCTCGCCGGAGAGGAAGTTCTCCTCACCGCTCATCACCGTCATCACGCCACGACCATCTTCGGTCACGGCAGCAGCGGCCATCTTGTCCTTGGTGGCTTCAAACACCATGGTCTTGAGCGCCTTGCCCTCGGGATCCACTACCACCGGCTCTTCGCCGAAGGGGTACTGGAGGCTGGGCTCAATGACGCGCACATCGTTGGGATAGGAGACCTTGAAGGAGGGCTGAACCACCTGTGCCTTGCCGTCGGCAAAACCGTAGGCGATCAGCTTCTGACCCGGCGCGGGTGGCGCCACGGCAGTGACGTCACCGGCTACCTCAGCCTGACCGAGGGATTGACCGACCTTGATCTTGCCATCGCCCTGCACGGCGAAGAAGTTGACCTGCCCGTTGTCGCTGAAGCGATAACCGATCTCGTTCTGCTCCTCCACCCCGAGCCAGGCGGTCTTGCCGCTTGTCGGCAGGGTAAACGAGGCGGTCGGCTCCATCGTGGCGCCATTGAAGATGGGCTTCACCACATAGAGCAGGTAAAAGAAGATAAGCAGGAGCGCCACCAGCACCAGCGCCCCACCCGTGGTGACGCCGTACTTGGCCAATTTGTCCTTGATGCGGCGTTTTCGACTCCCCGCCATACCTAGGTGTAACGATTCCGATGACATGCAAAACCTCAATGTAAGCTAGGCTTGGCGGCATTATATGGCGGTTGCATGACAGTTTTGTTACACCCGCCACCTTAAATAAGCAGGATATACAGGGGACGGAATACCAGGGGAGAGAGGGAGTGATGGCTTAATAACTTATTGTTTTTAAAGTGGTTATAAAAATGGCAAGCGGCGGGTTAGTACATCCCGCCGCTGACCGGCTCAGGCGGAAGCCTCACCCGATTGTTGCAGCGCCAGTTTGGCCGCCTTTTTCTCGGCGCGGCGCCGCTTGAAGAAATCGGAGAGCTGGGTCGAACAGGCATCGGCCAGCACACCAGCGGTCAGTTCGACTCTGTGGTTGTGGCGCGGGTCCTGCAAGATCTCGAACACCGACCCCGCCGCACCCGTTTTGAGATCCCGTGCGCCAAAGACCACCCGCTTGACCCGGCTATGGATGAGGGCACCGGCACACATGCAGCAGGGCTCCAGCGTCACATAGAGGGTGGTGTCGAGCAGGCGGTAGTTCTCCAGCCGGCTACCTGCCGCGCGGATCGCCATCACTTCGGCATGGGCGCAGGCATCGTGCTCGCTGATGGAGCGGTTCCAACCCTCCCCCACGATCTCGTCACCCAGCACCAGCACGGCACCAACCGGGATCTCGCCGATCCCCTCGGCGCGGCCCGCCAGTGCCATGGCGTGGCGCATCCACTTCTCATCCGTTGCGGCCTGTTCCGGCGCATCGGCCCCCTCTGCTGGTTTCACGGCCATGCCTCTCTGTCTGTTCAATCTCTGCATTGGTATTCCATACTTCCACACCTTTCAGCCAACATCATGAATATCTTGCATGAATAGTGGCTGCAGCGGGGCGGCGATTATGCCAAAACTCCCTCCTCCGCCCAAGCCGCATCTTGGCTGCGCAATAAAGAAGCAGTCGGCATCTCTATGATAAAAAAGGAGTTGCACCCATGAGTGCAGATCATTAGACTTCCTCCCCGTCAGCTCAGACTGACCTTGTCGGCGTGTAGCGCAGCCAGGTAGCGCACTGTCATGGGGTGTCAGGGGTCGGAGGTTCAAATCCTCTCACGCCGACCATCATTCCCCGAAAATAGCCCAGTCAAACGACTGGGCTATTTTTTTGCTCCCGTTTTTGCTCTGACCAGCCTTCCCTTTCCCGGCCTTTTGCCCGGTTCAACCCGCGCCATCATCGCCAGGAACAAAAAACGTACAGAATCGCTTGAATCTTTTCGATGCGCTCATTAATATGCGCAACTTTCCGCCGGTATCAAGACAGGGAGGTGGAGGCACAAGTGAAGGGATCACTGGCCGGCTTGCATTCAATACGGGAGCAAGCATGAACCAGACAACCGATTTCACCCCGCTCATTCCGCTCTACCCTGTTCCTCACGACAACTCCTGCACCCCGCAGGGTGAAGAGGAAGAGTTGGTCATCCAGCTGGATGTCATCGATCTGGCCGAACCTGACGATGACTACTGAGCCCGCCTGCGGGCGATTTTCCCTCTCTTTGCCTGATTTATTCCCTGCTTTTCCCCGTCTTATGCCTCTTGAGACGTACCGCCTTAAAAAAACGACAAACCACTACCAAAACATGATTACACAGTTTAATTGACTGCTGTTTAACCACCACTCCCCGCCCGGTTGATCCCCATCAGCTGATACAAACCTACGTTATTGCGCTCCACTTTCAATGCGGCAAGCCGTCAGCGCCAACAGAGCCCTGCGAAAGCCCGACAGTTTTAAACGAACGTTCACTATCCAGCATCAACGCCATCAGCCTATTGATTGAAATATTTAAACGCACTTCATACAGCTGTTTTTCAAAAGCCTGGAGTAAGGTCGGGATTTGTTTTTGCATTTGTAATTTTATTACGTAATAAGTTACGAATCACATGACAAGAAGGGCGACCGGACGAGCCATCGCCCGGACAGAAAAACCAGGAGCATAACCATCTGTGTAGAGCTTTTATACCAATCAAATAACTCAATTAAAAACATCAACTTAAACATCGACCCCAAACAGGCGTTTTAAAAAAACTGTTGACGTAATCGACAATATTTCGCACCTTATCAATCGTGTTATCCCGTTGTTGCGGGAACGTTTCAGGAACAGGGATTCGACTTTAGTCGTAGTTAGTTAGTTCAAAATGTAATTCTCAAAGGAGTGAACCTTATGTCGGCACCGGCTCAGACCCACTGTAGCGCCCGCCTTCGCATCCAGGGCGAGATGCTGCCCGAATACGCGCAAATTCTGACGCCGGACGCGGTGGCGCTGGTCTCCGAACTGGTGGAACGTTTTGCTCCCCAAAGAGGGGAATTGCTGAAACAACGTGTGGCACGTCAGGCCCGTATCGATGGTGGCGAGCTGCCGGACTTCCTGCCGGAAACCGCCCACATCCGTGACGGTGACTGGACCATTCGCGGCATTCCCGCCGACCTGCAAGATCGCCGTGTGGAGATCACCGGCCCGGTCGAGCGCAAGATGGTGATCAACGCCCTCAACGCCAACGTCAAAGTGTTTATGGCGGACTTCGAGGACTCACTGGCCCCCGCCTGGAACAAGGTGATCGAGGGTCAAATCAACCTGCGCGATGCAGTCAACGGTACCGTCTCCTACACCAGTCCGGAAGGAAAGGCCTACACCCTGAACCCCAATCCGGCGGTGCTCATCTGCCGGGTGCGCGGTCTGCACCTGCCGGAAAAACATGTCACTTTCGATGGCGAGCCCATCCCCGGTGGCCTGTTCGATTTTGCCCTCTACTTCCTGCACAACTATCAGACGCTGCTGGCCAAAGGCTCCGGCCCCTACTTCTATGTACCCAAGCTGCAGAGCCATCTGGAAGGGCGCTGGTGGAGCGAGGTATTCGCTTGGACCGAGGACAAGTTCGGCCTTCCCCGCGGCACCATCAAGGCCACCGTGCTGATTGAAACCCTGCCGGCTGTATTCGAGATGGATGAGCTGCTCTATCAGATGAAGGATCACATCGTTGCGCTGAACTGCGGCCGCTGGGACTACATCTTCAGCTACATCAAGACCTTGAAGAATCATCCGGATCGCGTGCTGCCGGACCGCCAGGTAGTAACCATGGACAAGCCGTTCCTCTCCGCCTACTCGCGGCTGCTGATCAAGACCTGTCACAAGCGCGGTGCGCTGGCGATGGGTGGCATGGCCGCCTTTATTCCGGCCAAGGATGCCGCCGTCAACGAGCAGGTCTTCGCCAAGGTCAAGGCCGACAAGGAGCGCGAAGCCAATAACGGCCACGATGGCACCTGGGTCGCCCACCCTGGCCTCGCCGATACTGCGATGGCGGTATTCAATGCCACCATTGCGGCGGGTGCCAAGAACCAGATCGGCGTGCTGCGCGAGCAGGATGCCCCCATCACAGCCGCCGACCTGCTGGCCCCCTGTGAAGGCGAGCGCACCGAGGCCGGCATGCGCACCAATATCCGGGTCGCCCTGCAATATCTGGAAGCCTGGATCAACGGCAACGGCTGCGTGCCCATCTACGGCCTGATGGAAGATGCCGCCACCGCCGAGATCTCCCGCACCTCCATCTGGCAGTGGATCCGCCACGGCAAGAGCCTCGCCAACGGCAAGGTGGTGACCAAGGAGCTGTTCCGCCAGATGCTGGCCGAGGAGCAGGAGGTGGTCAAAGCAGAAGTGGGTGCCGAGCGCTGGCAAGCGGGTCGCTTTGCCGAAGCAAGCGAGCTGATGGAAGAGATCACCTGCGCCGATACCCTGATCGATTTTCTGACGCTGCCCGGTTACGAGCGGCTCTGAACTCCGGGCCCCGGGCGGGGCTCGCCAATAACAAGTCAATGGAAACGTGAAATCAATGAAAGAGGGAACTGATATGGCACTGACCCGTGAGCAACAGATCCAGGCTATCGAGAAAGACTGGGCGGAAAACCCCCGCTGGAAAGGGATCAAGCGCGGCTACAGCGCCGAAGATGTGGTAAACCTGCGCGGCAGCTTGCAGCCGGTGCACACCCTGGCCCAGCGCGGTGCCGACAAGCTGTGGGGTCTGATCCACGGCGACGCCAAGAAAGGCTACGTCAACTGCCTCGGCGCCCTGACCGGTGGTCAGGCGGTGCAGCAGGCCAAGGCGGGGATCGAGGCGATCTACCTCTCCGGCTGGCAGGTGGCGGCGGACAATAACTTGTCCTCCACCATGTATCCGGATCAGTCCCTCTACCCGGCCAACTCGGTGCCGTCCGTGGTGGAGCGCATCAACAACTCCTTCGCCCGTGCCGACCAGATCCAGTGGGCCAACAAGGTAGGACCGCAGGATGAGGGCTTTATCGACTACTTCCTGCCGATCGTGGCGGATGCGGAAGCTGGCTTCGGCGGCGTGCTGAACGCCTTCGAACTGATGAAGGGGATGATTGAAGCGGGTGCCGCCGGCGTGCACTTTGAAGATCAGCTGGCATCAGTCAAGAAGTGCGGCCACATGGGTGGCAAGGTACTGGTGCCGACCCAGGAAGCGGTGCAGAAGCTGGTTGCAGCCCGTCTGGCAGCCGATGTGTGCGGCACCACCACTCTGGTGATCGCCCGTACCGACGCCAACGCCGCTGACCTGCTGACCACCGATGCTGACCCGTACGATGCAGACTTCCTGACTGGCGAGCGCACTGCCGAAGGGTTCTACAAGGTACGTGCCGGTATCGATCAGGCCATTGCTCGCGGTCTGGCTTACGCCCCCTACGCCGACATGGTGTGGTGTGAAACCGCCAAACCGGACCTGGACGAAGCGCGTAAATTTGCCGAAGCGATCAAGGCCAAGTTCCCGGATCGCATCCTGGCCTACAACTGCTCACCGAGCTTCAACTGGAAGAAAAATCTGGACGATGCCACCATCGCCCGCTTCCAACAAGAGCTCTCCGACATGGGCTACAAGTACCAGTTCATCACCCTCGCGGGTATCCACAACATGTGGTTCCATATGTACGAACTGGCCTACCAGTACGCCCGTGGCGAAGGGATGAAGCACTACGTCGAGATGGTGCAGGAGCCGGAATTTGCCGCAGCCAGCCGTGGCTACACCTTCGTGGCACACCAGCAGGAGGTCGGTACCGGTTACTTCGACAAGGTCACCACTGTCATTCAGGGTGGCCAATCCTCGGTGACTGCGCTGACCGGTTCGACCGAAGAAGATCAGTTCCACTAATAGGCAGAACTCTTTGAGAGACTCCTTGAGATAGCAAAACCCCGGCTTCAGGCCGGGGTTTCTTTTTGCCCGTTATATCAGCACCACGGAAACTCAAGCACACCCAATGGCTCAGAGCTCGAGGATCTCTTTGACAAAGGGGATGGTGAGCTTGCGCTTGGCGCGAAATGAGGCGTTGTCGAGCTGATTGAGAGTGGTAAGCAGAGTGCGCATATCGCGCGAGAGGCGGTTGAGCAGGAAGCGGCCCACATCGATGGGCAGTTTGAAGCCCCGCAGCTCGGCACGCAGCTGCAGGGCACTGAGCTTGCCTTCATCATCCAGCTCTTCGAGATGGAAACTCACCCCCCAGTCAAGGCGCGAGGCGAGATCCGGCAGCTGCAGCCCCAGCTTGCGCGGCGCGCTGCAGCCGGTGACGATCAGCGTCCCTTCCCCTTTCTCCTGCCAGCGATTGTAAAAATCAAACAGCGCCCGCTCCCAAACGGCATTGCCGGCGATGGCCTCAATGCTGTCGAGGCAGACCAGCGGCAGGCTTTCGAGGGCATCAAGCATGCTGGGGTCGAGCTGTTCAAACTGATCGAGGGAGAGATAGGCCGCAGCTGCATCGCGGGCATTGACCTCGGCACAGGTGGCATGGAGCAGATGGGAGCGCCCGGAGCCCTTGGCTCCCCAGAAATAGAGGAAAGGTGACCCCTGACCGATGGCCGCATTCTTGAGGGCGGTGATCAGATGAGCATTGGTGCCGGGATAAAAACTGACGAAGGTTTCATCATCCGGTAGTTGTACGGCTAGGGACAGTTGGGCCGGTTGCTTCACTCGTTGGGCTTTGACTGTGACATTTGTGGCTAAGTGTACCATCGCAATGGCAGATAGAGAACCGCCCGGGCAAGCCGGGCGGTAGACAAAAGCCTTGTGAAATCAGGGCTGCGACCATTGGTAACGCAGATTGCTGCCATTATCATCAACCTTGTGCAAGCGGCTCTCCAGCTGCAGGGCGCGCACCAACTCGCTCTGATCCCCCTGCAGGGTGAAGTTGAAGGTGACCTGATTGCCTTCCAGCTTGCCGATCTCGACCTTGCTGACGTTGGCCATCCCCTGCAGCATCTTCTGCACGGAGATCATGCTGTCCACATCGGAGAGACCATCCACCACCAGGGTCTGACTGGTTGCCGGCCCCGAGATGCGGGCGCCGTAGTTTTTCACCAGCCAGGTCGCCAGGGTATCGGCAAGCCCTTGCGCCACTTCGGCCTGGGTACCCGTGGTGTTGCCTCGGGTCAGTTCGGCCACTTCACCAGCGGCCTTGGGACCGTAGAGTCCCCAGTCGATGCTCCACTTGTCCCCTTCCGGGGTCAGCTTGCCCAGCACCACCATCTCGGCGCCATAACGCTGACTCGCCTTGAGGATGGGATCGGCAAAACGGCCCCATACATCGGTGGCACTGACCGCCATGTTGTCGTCGAGATCCATCAGGGGGATGCTGACCGGCAGCCCCAGCGCCAGGGTCTGTTCGCGCAGTGCCTGTGCCCAGCCATCGGTAGACTGGTCTGCCAGCAGATGGCGCTCACCCTGATCCACCACCAGCCAGAGGGCCATCTGGGGACGAGCCGGGCCAAGCAGGGCGAATTTGCTCTCGGAGACCAGGCTGTTGACCTTGTCGCTCTTGAACTCGGCCTTCAGATACTTGACCGAATCCACATCCTGATAGCCATAGCTCTTTACATAGTCGCCCGGCGCAGCCAGCGCCTTGACCACGGCAGGCTGAGTCAGAATATCCCGCTTGCCGGTCACCTTGATCAACACCTCGCCCAGCGCCTGACCCTGAGCAGCCACCATGTCGCCGGTGGTCGGGGCCTTGCCCTGATAGAGGTCGGTCACCTGAGCGGCCGAGGCAATGAATGACAAGCCGCAGCAGAGGGCGGTCACAACACGTTTGAACATGAACAGAGTCTCGAAATGGGAGATGGTGCTTATGGTAGCGGCAAGGCGCGTCCTGCGGCAAGGCTGGGACAAAGGCCATAAACAGCGAAGCCGGCAGGACGCCGGCTCCGTCAGCCACCTCGGCAGAGGCGGCGTATCACAGCAACTTACTTGGTACCGAAGATCTTGTCGCCGGCATCGCCCAGACCCGGCACGATGTAGCCTTTCTCGTTCAGGCCCTGATCGATGGAGGCACAGAACAGCTCCACATCCGGGTGAGCGGCTTCCAGCGCCTTGATGCCTTCCGGTGCGGCAACCAGTACCAGCACCTTGATGGACTGGCAGCCTTTCTTTTTCAGCAGATCGATAGTGGCGATCATGGAGCCACCGGTGGCCAGCATGGGGTCGATGACCAGCGCCAGACGCTCTTCGATGTTGCTGACGATCTTCTCGAAGTAGGGAACCGGCTGCAGGGTCTCTTCATCGCGGTAGATACCGACCACGCTGACGCGGGCACTCGGCATGTGCTCCAGTACGCCATCCATCATGCCAAGACCGGCACGCAGGATCGGTACGACGGTTACCTTCTTGCCCTTGATCTGGTCAACTTCTACTGGCCCATTCCAGCCATCGATGATAACCTTCTCGGTTTCGAAGTCAGAGGTAGCTTCATAGGTCAACAAACTGCCCACTTCTTTGGCCAGTTCACGGAAACGCTTGGTGCTGATATCGCCTTCACGCATCAGACCGATCTTGTGTTTGACCAGGGGGTGTTTGACTTCAACGACTTTCATTATTATCTCCTCTAACCTGCCGCAAAAAAATCGCGGAATCATACAACAAAAGCCGCCGCTTGTAGAGCAGTTTTGCGCAAAAACGCGCAAACGATTTCCTTTCTGGTTTTTCACCGCCACTGTTAGAATACGCCCCGAATTTTACCCTCCACTTCTCACATGACGGGGACTACTCGTGACTGACAAAACCTCACTGAGCTACAAGGATGCTGGCGTGGATATCGATGCCGGCAATGCACTGGTTGAACGTATCAAGGGCGTGTCAAAGCGCACTCGTCGTCCTGAAGTCCTTGGTGGTCTTGGCGGCTTTGGGGCCTTGTGTCAAATCCCTGCGGGCTACAAGGAGCCGGTGCTGGTCTCCGGCACCGACGGTGTGGGCACCAAGCTGCGCCTCGCCATCGATCTGAAAAAACATGACACCGTGGGTATCGATCTGGTGGCCATGTGCGTCAACGACCTGATCGTACAGGGTGCCGAGCCCCTCTTCTTCCTCGACTACTACGCTACCGGCAAGCTGGATGTGGACACCGCAGCCGCAGTGGTCACCGGGATCGGTGCCGGTTGCGAGCAGTCCGGCTGCGCCCTGGTGGGCGGCGAAACCGCCGAAATGCCGGGCATGTATGAAGGTGAAGACTACGACATCGCCGGTTTCTGCGTCGGCGTGGTGGAGAAGAGCGAGATCATCGACGGCAGCAAGGTCGGCGAAGGGGATGCCCTGATCGCATTGGCTGCCAGCGGCCCCCACTCCAACGGTTTTTCCCTGATCCGCAAAATTCTCGAAGTCTCCAAAGCCGACGTGCATCAGCCGCTGGGTGACACCACCCTGGCCAACGCCCTGCTGGAGCCGACCCGCATCTATGTGAAACCTGTGCTCAAGCTCATCAAGGAGTGCGAGATCCACGCACTCTCCCACATCACTGGTGGTGGTTTCTGGGAGAACATCCCGCGCGTGCTGCCCGCCAACACTCAGGCTGTTATCGATGAGCAGAGCTGGCAGTGGCCAGCAGTGTTCAGCTGGCTGCAGCAGGCTGGCAACGTCACCCGCCACGAGATGTATCGCACCTTCAACTGCGGCGTTGGCATGATCATCGCCCTGCCAGCCCATCAGCTGGAGAAGGCGCTGACCCTGCTCAAGGCCGAGGGCGAGAACGCATGGCACATCGGTCATGTGGCCAAGGCCGCCGATGGCGAGGAGCAGGTCGTCATCAAATGATGCGGATCCTCGTCCTTATCTCCGGCAACGGCAGCAACCTGCAGGCAATCCTCGACCACTGCGCCAGTGGCAAGATTGCCGGTGAGGTGGTCGGCGTCATCAGCAACAAGGCCGACGCCTATGGCCTGATCCGCGCACAAGAGGCAGGGGTGGCTACCAGCCCCCTCAGCCAGCAGCAGTTTGCCAACCGGGAGGAGTATGACGCCGCCCTGCTGGCGCTGATGGCTGACTATCAGCCGGATCTGGTGGTACTGGCCGGCTTTATGCGCATATTGAGCCCGCAACTGGTGCGCCACTTCGCCGGACGGATGATCAATATCCACCCCTCTCTGCTGCCGAAATATCAGGGGCTGCACACTCACCAGCGCGCTATCGATGCCGGTGATAGCGAGCATGGCGCCAGCGTTCACTTCGTGACCGAAGAGCTCGACGGTGGTCCGGTGATCCTGCAGGCCTGCGTTCCCATCTTCGAAGGAGATGAGGCCGATGAGGTGGCAGCACGAGTACAGGTGCAGGAGCACAGCATCTACCCACTGGTGGTGCAGTGGTTCTGTGAAGGGCGCTTGCAGATGCGAGATGGGTCTGCCTTTCTCGATGGCAAGCAACTTGGTCCGGCTGGCTATGCCTGCGAGTAACCGCTAACCACAGCAAGCAAAATACAACAAGGGAGGCCCAGGCCTCCCTTGTCATTTCCATAGATCAACGCAGTGACCACGTTCATCTCCGATGACGCCGCTACACGGCTAATCAGACCGGATTGTCGATATCGATAAAGGTGACATCCAACCCCTGCACGGTCGCCAGCCACTCTCCCAGCGCCTTGACGCCGTAGCGTTCGGTGGCGTGATGGCCAGCAGCGTAGAAGTGCATCCCCATCTCGCGAGCGGTGTGGATGGTCTGCTCGGAAGCCTCGCCAGAGATAAAGGCATCGATGCCCTGCTCCGCCGCCAGATTGATGTAGCTCTGGCCGCCGCCGGTGCACCAGGCCACGGAACGGATCAGCTCGGGGCCGCTGTCGCCACAGTGGAGCGGCTCACGACCGAGACGCTCGGCAATCAGTTTGGCAAAATCGCTGCCGCTCATCGGCTCTTCCAGCTTGCCCACCATGGCGACGCTCTTGCTGTTCCACGGCTCCAGCCCGCGACGCACCTTGATATCGAGCAGCTTGGCGAGCTGGGCGTTGTTGCCCACCTCGGGATGGACATCGAGCGGCATGTGGTAGGCAAACAGGTTGATATCGTGGGCCAGCAGGGTCTTGATGCGGCGCTGCTTCATACCGGTGATCTGGGCCGGTTCACCACTCCAGAAGTAGCCGTGGTGAACCAGAATGGCATCGGCATCGGCAGCCACGGCTGCATCGATGAGGGCCTGACTGGCGGTCACGCCGGTCACCACCTTGCGAATGCGCTCGCGCCCCTCGATTTGCAGACCATTGGGGCAGTAATCCTTGATGGCGTGGGGCTCAAGCAGGTGGTTGAGTACGGTTTCCAATTTTCGATGAGAGATCATAAGGGTCCCTTTATAACGGCGCGATTCCCTGTTTTACCAATAAAAACAAGGCCCCGGCTCAAAACGCCAAGGGCCCTATGATAATCGAGAGCCGCCATCAAGACCATGACGGTTCCCACACAGTGATACTTCCCTCTAGTGAGGCACCAGCCTGATTCAGGCGGGCAAGTCGATGCCGGCATCCCGCATCTGGGCCAGCTTGTAGCGCAGAGTACGCGGGCTGATCCCGAGCCGGTCGGCCACATCCTTGCGACTGCCGTTGCACTCTTGCAGGGTGTCGAGAATGATCTGGTGCTCCTGCTGCTTGAGTTCGCTGCCGAGGCGATCACCGCCATAAGCGCGCTCTGTGACAGCAAACTCCATCTCCTGCTCGTCCACCTCTTCCAGAATGAGGTGGCCGCAATCGATCACTCCATCTGTGCTGAGGATCAACGCACGCTGTACCACGTTATCGAGCTCGCGTACGTTGCCGGGCCAGGGATGAGAGAGTAGCCGCTCGCGCGCCTGCGGCTCCAGTTGCGGGGTGGGCAGCCCTTGCTGGCTGGCATGCAGGGCCAGCAGATGTTCAGCCAGCGGCAAGATATCTCCGGGCCGCTCGCACAAGGCTGACCAGCGCAGCGGAAAAACGTTGAGCCGGTAGTAGAGGTCTTCGCGAAACAGACCATCCTGTACCGCCTTCTTGAGATCCCGGTTGCTGGTGGCGATGACCCGCACATCCAGCGGGATCATCTTGCGGCTGCCGAGCCGCTCTACCTCTTTCTCCTGCAGCACCCGCAGCAACTTGGCCTGCAGCCCCAGATCCATCTCGGTGATCTCGTCGAGCAGCAGAGTCCCCCCCTGCGCCTGCTCGAACTTGCCGGGGCACCCCTGCACCGCGCCGGTAAACGCCCCCTTCTCGTAGCCAAACAGGGTCGCCTCCAGCATGTTCTCCGGAATGGCGGCACAGTTGATGGCGATAAAGGGCTGCTCGGCGCGGTTGGAGTTGTCGTGGATGTAGCGGGCCAGTACCTCTTTCCCCGTACCACTCGGGCCGGTCACCATGACGGTAGCCTCGCTTCTGGCCACCCGGGTCGCCAGCTGGAACAGCTCGGCGCTCTTGGGATCGCCATAGACCACGGCACGTTTTTCTACCTTCTGGGCCGGTACATAGCGGCTCACCTGGTTGAGCAACACCTCGGGCGAAAAGGGTTTGGCCAGATAGTCGATGGCCCCTTCCCGCATGGCGCGCACCGCACCGTCGATGTTGGCGTAGGCAGTCATCAGGAGCACCGGCACCTGCGGATACTGCTGGCGTATGGTAGCCAACAGGGTCAGGCCATCCATTCCCCCCATCTGAATATCGGAGATCACCATGTCAAACGGCTGACGGGAGAGGGCCAGCAAGGCCCGCTCGCCGCTGTCCACCTCACGGCACTCATAGCCGCCAAGCAACAGGGTATCGACCAGTGCCTCGCGCAGGCCATTGTCATCTTCCACTACCAAGATCCGGGCCTGAGTCATGCTACACCTCCCACGACAGCCAACTTGGCCGCATTGATATGGCTCCCTCTCGGCCGGCACAACTCCTTAGCAAGGCTCATGCTGCACCTCCAAGCTGTACCTGCTGCTGATGCAGGGGGAACGACAGAGTAAAACAGGTGCCCTCTCCGGGAACCGAGGCCACACCGACCTCGCCCTGATGGGCACGCACGACGGATTGCACCACCGCCAGTCCAAGGCCGGTGCCCTGGGAGCGAGTGGTAAAGAAGGGCTCGAAAATCTGGCTGAGCAGGTGGGCAGGCATCCCTTTGCCATTGTCGATCACCCGCATCTCGACCCGGGCACCGCTGCGCACCGCGCTCACCAGAAGCGACGTTGCCCCCGCCTGCTGGGCGTTGGCGATGAGATTGTTGATGGCTCCGGAGAGCGCACTGCTGTTGGCCAGCAGGCAGAGATCGGGCTCCGGTGCCTCCATGTGCAGCTCGCAACCCTGCTGCGCGCAGAACGCCTCTGCCCCCGCCTGCACTTCAGCCAGCAGACCCTGCACCGAGATGGGGGTGACCACCTGATTGTCGCCATTTCGGGCAAACAGCAGGATGTCGTTGATCTGCTTCTCCAAGTCCTGCAGCCGGGCCATCAGCTTTTGCTGAAACTGGGTGCGGGACTCAGGTTTGAGGGTGCGGTTGGCCAGATTAGCGGCATAGAGCATGGCGGCCGAGAGCGGGGTACGGATCTGGTGGGCCAGCGAAGCGGCCATATTGCCAAGGGCCGACAACCGCTTCATGTGGTTGATGCGATCCTGCAACTGACGGGTTTCGGTCAAGTCGTTGATAAAGACCAGCTGGCCCGCCTGATCCTGCAGCGGCTGGGTCGAGAGTTGGACCCGGCGGCCATCGCGCAGGGAGATCTCGTGGCCGTCATCCTCGCGCGGCTCGAAGCAGCGGGTGATGACGTGACGCCAGAGCTCCCCCTCCAGCGGCTCTCCCAGCAGGTCTATCGCCGCCGGATTGGCACGGGTGATGATGCCAGTGCCATCAAGCAACAGCACCCCGGTCGGGAGCGCCTTGAAGATGGCGTAAAGCTGGCTCACTTCGTGAGACTGGAGTGGGATATCCTGCTGTTGGGCTGTCATAAACCTGACCTCAAACTGGCGACCTGGTCAGGTTATTCAATTTCCATGCCACTAAATTAATCTATTAAAACCAATAGATTACCGCCTTGCGTCAAGGCTTTGACCCTCAGACGTCCTTGCTCATCCCGTACTTTTTCATCTTCTCGACCAAGGTGGTGCGACGCATGCCGAGCAGATCAGCAGCGCGGGCCACCACCCCGTCCTGTGACTCCAGCGCCTGACGGATCAGCTCCACTTCGAGGTCGGCCAGCATCTCCTTGAGATTGACCCCCTCCTCCGGCAGCTGCATGGTACGGGGCGAGGAAAGCGGATGGTCGATCTCCGGCGGATCCTGAAACACCGCGGCCAGCGCATCCCGCTCATCCATCTCGGTCAGCCGTTCATCACGCGGCTCGCTTGGCAGCAAGCGGTAGCGGCTCGGCAGATCGGCCACATCGACAATCTGCTGCGGATAGAGAATGAGCAGCCGCTCCAGCAGGTTGGAGAGCTCGCGCACGTTGCCCGGCCAGGGATACTGCATCAGCGACTCCATCGCCCGCTGGGTCAGACGGATGGTGCTGTGGTGCTGTTCGGCATGACGGTTGAGCAGCTCCTGCAGCAGCAGGGGGATATCGTCGATGCGATCCCGCAGCGGCGGGGTTTCGATGGGGAAGACGTTGAGGCGATAGTAGAGATCCTCACGAAAACCCTGGGTGCGGATCAGCGCCTCTAGATCCCGGTGAGTCGCGGCGATGATACGCACATCGGCCTGAATGGGCTTGCCACCACCGACCCGATCAAAGAGCCGCTCCTGCAACACCCGCAGCAGCTTGACCTGCATCGGCATCGGCATGTCGCCAATCTCGTCGAGGAACAGAGTGCCCCCCTGCGCCAGCTCGAAGCGGCCACGCCGCGCGGCGATAGCGCCGGTAAACGCCCCCTTCTCGTGGCCGAACAGCTCGCTCTCCAACAGCTCCGCCGGAATGGCACCGCAATTGATGGGCACGAACGGCCCCTGGCTGCGGCCAGAGAGTTCGTGAATGGCGCGCGCCACCACCTCTTTACCGGTACCCGACTCCCCGAGGATCAGCACGTTGGCATCGGTCTCGGCAACCTGGCTGATGAGGCGACGCACCTCCTGGATCCCCTTCCCCTTGCCCACCAGCAGGCGCAGCAGAGCCTGCCCCTTGTCATGGGTCTGCTGACGGGGATGCAGAGAAACAAACGCCTGACAGAAGTGCAGGTGGCGAGTCAGCGACTCATAGGTAAACGGCGCCTCGGCAACCCCGATGAAGTTGCTGTTGGGCAGGTCGGCCTCGACCAGAGAGATAAAGGGGGTTCGGGGAAATGCGGCCAGCAGATCCGGCAGAACACGGGTGCCGAGCTCGCCGGCCAGCACACCTTGCAGGGGGCCGGAGGAGTCGATGGCGACATCCAGATCGCCTTCAGCCACCTCTTGCCACGGGATCCCCATAAACGAGAGCACTGTTCCCAACTGCTGACGCCGCTGCGCATCGGCATCAACAATCAACACGCCCATCTCCACCATATCAATCCCTCGCGACGACCGAATATAATTCATTGTTTTATATAGATATAAAACATATATCACTTATTTTGTTGCAGACAGACAAAGTGCCAAAATTCCGACACTTTGTCAAAAACTGTCGTATTCAGGCTAAGTGTATCGACATAAAACGGGGATAAACGAAATGGCTACGGCATTTTTTTCGCAGGGAATATTCAGGTGATACCGCCTTGCCGGCGGCGGTATCACTCAGATGCAGCAGTTCAAGGGTGGATATGGTGGCGCGGGGTCGCGTAGCGGCACTCGGGGAAACGGCTGCAGGCCATAAAGAGGCGGCCGGCATGGGGCCCTTTCTTGGCTTCACGCTCCACCAGCGGCGCATCGCAGCGAGGACAGTGGTGCACCTCTTCATCCTCGTCTTCAGACGGATCGGCAAACAGGTTGTCGGCAAGTTCCGGCTCCTGCACGGGAACCGCAATGCTCGGCGCAGGGCGCTCCAGATTTGGGAAGTGAAGCGGCTCTTCATCGACTGGGCGAACAGTTGCCTGTGGCGAGCCACCGCGCAGCGGCGTGCCAAGGTCGACCCCGTCCAGCAACAGAGGATTGAAGGTGGGTTCGCGCCGCTGGCCCGGCAGCAGATCATCAACCACCGGCTCGCTGGTTTTGACCAGCAACGGCAGAATCTGTTCGCGCAGCTCTTCCACCTGATAACCGCTGCTGGCCGGAATTTGCAGCAGGGGCAGACCGGCGCTGTCACAGGCAGTTTTCAGAAAGAGATCTCGCGCCTTGCGCTTCTGATGACGGTGAGAGCTGTCATCCAGCTCGATGGCGCAGATAAACGAGAGGTCGGTCGGATGGCAGAGCAGATAGTCAAAATGCTTGCCGCTGATCTTGTTGAAGTGTTGCTGCCACTTGCTCTTGCCGAGTCCCGCTTGCGGGGTCAGCACATCGGCCACCCGCACCTTGGCCAGCACTCTTGCCTTGTCGCCTACCGCCAGATCCAGAACCCCGAGAAAAGAGCGCTCGGCCGGAGTGAAGAGAGTCTCCTGCAGATCGTAGGGCAGCTGCTTCTGCTCCTTGTTTCTGCTCCAGAAAATCGCTAGCACCAGCAGGGCCAGCAGCAGTAATCCCGACAGGACGAGGGTATTCATGAGAGCACAATCCAGTTCACAACACGAAAGGGGGAACACTTTACCACAGCCAGCGTCACGCAAGGCAGCAGGCAAGCGTATGGAAAGTGTAAAAGTCCCTGCTTTTTATCCATTTGCCAGCGGGCGGGGCTTCATATGACCAGCCACAGCAGGCACAATGCTGGAGAAACCCGATTCCAAGGAGAGCAGGATGCAAAAGCAATTGGTGGTCACCGTGATCGGTGCAGACAAACCAGGTATCGTCGAGAGTCTGGCTGCCGTCATCAGTCGCGAGCAGGGCAACTGGCTGGGCAGTGCCATGAGCGAGCTGGCAGGCCAGTTTGCCGGCATCCTCCATGTGGCCGTGCCCGAGGAGCACTACCGCAGCCTGTGCGAAGCGCTGGCCCTTTTGCCCGGCCTCACCATCAGTTTTGCCGAAGGGACCCCCACCGCCGAGCCGGCCCATCAGGTGATGATGACGGTCACCGGCAATGATCGCCCCGGCATCGTCCACGAAGTAGCAAGCATCCTGCGGCAACTTGATATCAATGTGGCCGATCTCACCACCGGCTGTGAACCTGCCCCCCACTCCGGCGCATCGCTCTTCTACGCCCATGCGCTGGTTGCCCTGCCAGACGGGCTGGAGATGGAGAGCCTTGTCTCTGCGCTGGAGTCTCTCTCCGATGATCTGGTGGTCGATATTGACGAGGCGATGCCCGAGTAATATTGCTGTCACTTTTCTGTCATATATTCACGTCATACCTGCCGCGCAGAGGCGAACTGATTAGAGACCAGAGGCATAACATGAGCACCGACAAGCTGTATGAAGAGAAAGAGCTGAGCTGGCTCTCATTCAATGAACGGGTGTTGCAAGAAGCGATGGACAAGACGGTCCCCCTCATCGAGCGGGTCCGCTTTTTGGGGATCTTCTCCTCCAACCAGGATGAGTTTTTTAAAGTTCGGGTGTCGGACGTCAAGCGCCGCATCCTAATCAATGAAGTACATGGCGGCGACGATGAAGCCAAGGTGCTGCTGCGCGCCATCCAGCAGAAGGTGATGGCACTTGGCGAGGCATTCGACAACACCTACAAGGAGCTGCTGATCGCCCTGGCTCGCCACAACATCTTTCTGGTCAACGAAAACCAGCTCTCCGACGCCATCCAGAAGTGGCTGCGGGTGTTCTTTCGGGAGAAGGTGCTGCGCCACATCATCCCGATCCTGCTCAACAAGGAGGTCAACCCGGTCAAGTTCCTGAAAGACGAGCACACCTATCTGGCCATCGAGATGAAAAAGAATGGCCAGGTGATCCAGTATGCGCTGGTGGAAGTGCCGACCGATGACCTGCCCCGCTTCTTCCAGCTGCCGCCGGAAGGGACCCGCCGCAAGAAGCAGATCATCATTCTGGACAATGTCATCCGCTTCTGTCTCGACGAGATCTTCAAAGGGTTCTTCGACTACGACGAGATTGCCGCCTATGCGGTGAAGCTGACCCGGGATGCCGAATATGACCTCTCCGACCAGCTGGACTTGAGCCTGGTCGACAAGATGAGTGACGGCTTGAAACAGCGTCTCACCGCCATGCCGGTGCGTTTCGTCTACGAGCGGGAGATGCCGGCGGCGATGATAAGCTTCCTCAAGCTCAAGCTGCAGATCAGCTCCTACGACGCCATCATGCCGGGTGGGCGCTATCACAACTTCAAGGATTTCATCGGCTTCCCCAACGTGGGCCGCGACTATCTGGAAAACCCCAAGCTGCCTGCCATCGATTGCCGAGACTTTGACGGCTTCGTCAATGCCTTCGATGCCATCACCAAGCAGGACATCCTGCTCTACTACCCGTACCACAAGTTCCACCACTTCACCGAGCTGGTGCGTCAGGCGGCGTTCGACCCAGCGGTCAGCGCCATTCGCATCAATATCTATCGGGTCGCCAAGAAGTCGCGGATCATCCACTCCCTCATCGATGCCGCCAACAACGGCAAGAAGGTGACCGTGGTGGTGGAACTGCGCGCCCGCTTCGATGAAGCGGCCAACATCGACTGGGCCAACATCCTGACCGATGCCGGGGTCAAGGTGGTGTTCGGTGTGCCGAGCCTCAAGATCCACTCCAAGCTCTGCCTCATCACCCGCCACGAAAACGGCGAGGCGGTGCGCTACGCCCATATCGGGACCGGCAACTTCAACGAGAAGACCGCCAAAATCTATACCGACTTCTCGCTGCTGACTCGCCACCCGGACATCACCGCCGAGGTGGAGAGCGTGTTCGAGTACATCGAGTACCCCTACCGGCGCTACAAGTTCAACCACCTGCTGGTCTCCCCCATCAACAGCCGCCGTCAGCTCTATCGTCTCATCGACAACGAGCTCTCGAACGCCAAGGCGGGGCAACCCAGCGGCATCACCCTCAAGATTAACAACCTGGTGGACCGGGATCTCATCAACCGGCTCTATGCCGCCGGTCAGGCCGGGGTGCCGATCCAGATGATCATCCGCGGCATGTGCGCCCTGCGCCCGGGCGTGCCGGGTCTCAGTGACAACATCAAGGTGATCAGCATCATCGACCGCTTCCTCGAGCACCCGCGGGTGATGGTGTTCCACAACAAGGGCAACCCCCAGCTCTATATCTCCAGCGCCGACTGGATGAGCCGCAATATTGACGGCCGGATCGAGGTGGGCACTCCCATCTATGACGAGCGGCTCAAGCAGCGCATCATGGATATTCTCGAGCTACAACTGAGTGATACCTGCAAGGCGCGGGTGATCGATGCCGACCAGCAGAACGAATATGTGAAGCGGGGCAACCGCCGCAAAATCCGCTCTCAGGTCGCGATTTACGACTATCTCAAACGTATCGAGTCAAACAATGGACAATAGCCTCTACGCCGCCGTCGATCTCGGCTCCAACAGTTTTCATATGGTGATCGCCCATCTGAGCGAAGGGCGTTTTCGCATCGTCGATCGCATCAAGGAGCGGGTACGGCTGGCGGAAGGGATGGATGCGCAAAAGCGCATGAGCCCGGAGGCGATGGAACGCGGCCTCGCCTGTCTGTCGTTGTTTGCCGAGCGGCTCACCAACATCAAACCGGATCAGATCCGCATCGCCGGCACCTACACATTGCGCCGTGCCAGCAACGCGCGCGAGTTCGTCAGCGAAGCGGCCAAGGTGCTCAACCACCCCATCGAGATCATCAGCGGGCAGGAAGAAGCACGGCTCATCTATCAGGGGGTCGCCCATACCCAGCATATCGAAGGTCAGGTACTGGTCATCGATATCGGCGGCGGCAGCACCGAGCTCATCATTGGTGAAGGGTTTGAACACAAGGCCCTCACCAGCCGCAAGATGGGCTGCGTCAGCTTTACCCAGAGCTTCTTTGCCAGCGGCAAGCTGAGTGACAAGCACTTCACCAATGCAGTGCTGGAGGCGCAGCACCAGCTCGCCCCCATCGTCAACCAGTACCGCAAGCTGGGCTGGCAGAGCTGTCTTGGCAGCTCAGGTTCGATCCGCACCGTGCGCGACGTGCTACAGGGTGAGGGGCTGACCGATGGCAGTATTACGCTGGAGGGGCTGGAGCGCCTCAAGGGCCTGATGATCGAACACAAGCGGGTCGATAACCTCAAACTGGTTGGGCTCACCGAGGAGCGTCAGGAGGTGTTTGCCGCCGCGGTTGCCATCCTGCTCGGCCTGTTTACCTCGCTGCCCATCGAGCGGCTCGACTACTCTGACGGTGCCCTGCGTGAAGGATTGCTGTATGAGTTCGAGGAGCGCTTGCAGCACCACGATATCCGCGAACGGACGGCGCAAGCGCTCGGCACCCACTACCGGATGGACAAAAAGCAGGCAGCCCGGGTGGAGCAGAGTGTGCTGACCCTGTTTGATGCCTTGCAAGGGCCTTGGCAGATGGAGATAGAACCCTATCGCGCCATCCTCGGCTGGGCGGCACGACTGCACGAAATTGGCCTTGCCATCAACTACAGCGGCATCCACCGCCACTCCGCCTATATCCTGCAACACACCGACCTGCCCGGCTTCAACCAGGACGATCAGGCATTGCTGGCCGCGCTGGTACGCTTTCAGCGCAAGGGGCTAAAACTCTCCGAGCTGCCGCCCCTGCCCAACCACGACCTGCAGACGGTGCTGCGTTGCATCCGTATTTTGCGCCTAGCGGTAGCCGCGCACCACAAGCGCCAGGACAACCTGCTGCCAGAGTGGAAAGTCGCGGTACAAGGGGATCAGCTGGTAGTAACCCTGCCGATCGACTGGTGCGAGGAGAACCGTCTCCTGATGCAGAATCTGGAGAAGGAGCACCGTTATTGCCAGGAGCAGGGCTGGCCTCTGTTGTTCCAGCTCGGCTGAACCGCAAAGAGAGATGTAAAAAAGGCAGCCTGTGGGCTGCCTTTTGCATTCTCAGGTTGTGGTTTACTGCAGCTCGGGCAGCAGCAGCTTGGCAATCTCGAAGTAGATGATAAGACCGGTACCATCCACCAGCGTCGCAATAAAGGGAGCCGATACGACCGCCGGGTCGATACGGAATCGGCGCAGCACCATGGGGATCACCGACGCCACGGTGGCACTCCAGAGCACGATGGCGATGATGGTCAGCGTAACTACCATGCCAATCTGGGGCCCCACCCCAAGGCTCCAGGCCCGCACCCAGGCCGCCAGCGCAATGGCCGCCGAGATGAGCAGACCGGTAGAGAGCTCCTTCTTCAGCACGGTACCGAGGTTGCGCAGACTCACCTCCCCGACCGCCATGGCGCGTACTATGGTAGTGGTGATCTGGGTACCGCTGTTACCACCGGTACCGATCAGCAGAGGGATAAAGAATGCCAGGGCAATGGCAGCTTCCAACTGCTCCTCGAAAGCCCGCAGCACGGTGCCGGTATAGGCTTCGGCCACAAACAGAATGAGCAACCAGCCCACCCGCTTGCGCCACAACTGCCAGGGAGTTGCCTGCAGATAGGGGGTATCCAGCGGCGATGAACCACCCTGCATCTCGGCATCCTCGGTGGATTCGAGCTCCAGGATATCGGCTGCATCATCAACGTGGAAAATACCGACCAGCCGCCCCTGATCCTCGACCGGCAACACCGACAGGTCGCGGTCAATCAGCAGGCGCGCAGCCAGCTCCTGATCCGCACGGGCGTTGATCCGCACCGTTTCACGATCCATCAGAGTCGCGACGCTGGCCAGCGGGTCAGCGATCAGTAACGTCTTGAGCGAGATGCTCCCCTGCAGACGCCCATCCGCGTTGACCACATAGATGTGGCGAAACAGCTGGGCATTATCCCAAGCATCGTGGATCAGCTGCTTGGCCTTGCCCACGGTATCCTGTTCGCTCACGGCCAGGTATTCATGACGCATGTTGGCCCCGACCGACTCGGTAGGCCAGTCGAGCAGCGAGTAGTACATGGCCTGAGCCTGGGTCGGAAAACGCGCCAACAGCATGGTGCGATCCTGACGGCCGAGCTTGCGCAGGATCGCCACCATCTCGCGACGGGGAATGGCCTCTTGCAAGACTGTAACTATGCTGCCATGCATGCGCTGCAACAGGCGACCCGCACTCTCTGCCGAGAGAGAAGCGATAAGTTCAGCCCCCTGCGGCACAGGCAAGGTATCAAAGATGCAGTTGAGCTCTTCCGGACGCAGGGTCAGCAGTTGATCGGCGCGCTGAACCGGATCCAGATTGTGTTCCAACCAGCCCTGCAGGCTGGCGAGATCGAGCAGTTGATGACGGTTGAGAATGGTGTGTGTTTTCTTCATCACAAATAATCCCATGTGATTTCAGGCAAGCCTGAGCGCGAGCGGAGATCCGTTCGCCATCTGAAAGAAAACAGCAATTTGATTGACGAGTAATAGGCAGGAAATGACGCCGTTCGGCGTGTCATCATCCCCACGTACCAGCTTTAGCACTGCATAACGTATCCGGCATGCCGGAAGCCACTTGGGTTTACACCTTAATCCGATGAAAACTGTCCTGATCTTGGGCGTCTCTGGACGTCGTGAGATCAGTGGCCTGTGTTTATACAGGAGCCTCGCCTAACGAGATGCTGCAATTAAACTTGCACAACGCTCTGTTGTGCGGGCGGCATAATTGTCCAATCACACAACAAGGTCAACCCCGGTTTAGCCAGAAACCGCCATAGGTAACAGCTTGTTACAATTACTGACCCAATCATGCTCAAGGATGGGATTGCCCAATATGCAAAAAGGCCCTGATAGGGCCTTTTGTAGATTCAGCGGATGTAATCAAACAGGGTCAACCTGCTTATCTTGCTGAAGGAAAGTTGTGACGCACTCAGCGCTGCGTCCTCTTTCGCCAGCGTGGATATTACCTCGTAGAGATCGGCCTCGGAAACCTTGGCCCTCGCCTCGGTGTTCAGGTTACTCAGCCCTTCGTTGGAGCTCATCACCTGTTCAAGGCTGTTCATCCGGCCGCCCAGTTCACCTAGTCCATGATCGATGTTCTGCCGAGCATTCTTCATATGAACGGTTACATCAGCCACCTTGCTCTGAAACGTATCGGCAGATACGCTCGGATCACGCAGCGTATTGATAAAGTCAGACATGCCATTGAGGATGTTGTCATTCTTTGGCGGATTGAGCGAAAACTGCTGTGCCGTCCCACCTGCTGGTAAATCGAGCGTCAACTCGAGACCGTTGAACGGAATCTTGGTACCGGGCGTGTAATTTCCCGTCTGCAACGTAGCACCACCGGAATCCTTGATCTGATAGGTATCGGGAGGCCCTATCGTGGTGGAAACGGTGTAGTCATTGCTGGCCAGCGCCGAGTTGTAGTTTGCTTGGAAAAAGTTATCAAAGTTGCCCTGATCCGCGATACCCACCTTGATATTGGCAGTCCCTGCACTGGCTGTGCGCCTGGTTGCCACAATCTCGAAGAGATCCTGCCCCGAGTCGTTGGCGGCAATTTTGACGGTCGGCGAGACCTGGATCTCGCGCTGCCCGGTATCCCCCTGATAGATGAACTTGCCGTTGGTATCTCTCACATAGGGCTGGGTCTTGCTCTGGTTGCCGCCGAAGATATATTCCCCCTGAGAGTTCTTGCTGTTCATCAGATCAAACATCTGCTGTTGCAAGCCCTCCAGTTCGCTGGCGATCGACTTGCGATCTTCCATGCTGATGGAACCGTTATTTGACTTCTGGATCAGGGTCTGAGCACTCAGCATGGCGGTATTCAGAGAGGTCAATACCGTCTCTTCATGACCAAGGCTGTTTTCCAGAAGACTACCATTGACCCCATATTGCTTGAAGAGGTCGATCTCCTTGGTAAGCGCCATTTTTTGGCTCATGCCAGCCGGGTCTTCACCGGCCGTCTGGAACTTATTGCCGGTCTGCAGCTGCTGATAAGCGGTATTGAGCCGCTCATTTGCACTGTTGAGGGAATAGATATTCCGGTCGTAGATCATGTTGGTCGTAATGCGCATGACGTTACCTCACGGAAGCAAGCAGTGTGTCGAAAATGGTTTTGGCGGTACTGACAATCTGGGCCGATGCCGCGTAGGATTGCTGGAACCGAATCAGATTGGCCGCTTCCTCTTCCAGATTGACCCCGGAGACGCTTTCATAGATTCCGGTACTCTGGATCAGCTTGGACTCATTGGCCTTGAGCAAAGTCTTCGCCTGGCTGGTATTGTTGCCTACCGACATGACCAGCCCAGAGTAGGCTTCATTGAAAGTCATCTTGTCATTGGCTGTACCGCCACTACTGCCTTTGCGCACCAAATCCTTGTTTTGCAGCTCCGCCAGTGCGAGACCGTTGCTGTTATCGGCAAAGCCATTACTGTTGTAACTGAGTGTGAAACTGTCACCCGCGTTGACAGTACCGGTAATGCTGAACTCGTAGCCAGGAGTCTGTTTGGGATTGGCATAGACAGCCCCAACTGCGGGAGGCGGCAGTTGCAAAGCCGCCATCAGATTTTGGCCCTTGCTGGCTGCCGGAGCCACACCGAGCAGCGTTCCCCCCTTGTCATAGACTTCGTAGTCACCAGCTCCGTTTATTTTGACAACCTGAGGAGCCGCAGCGTTGAGCGTGTTGGTACCAAAACCGGAACCGGCTCCGGTATTGAACACCCCACCCAACTTGATATCTGCACTACCACCGTTATTTGTGGTCTTTTGCGCTTTGAGCGGAGAAGCCAAAGCCAAATCTTCCGGTCTGGTTATATTTTGTGTTATGCCAGCGGCGGCACTCTTGGCTGGTTGCAACAGCAGCTTGTCGCCGGCAACTGGCGCCCCGGTCAAATCGACAGAAATGCCGTGACCCGGGATCTGGAAAGTGGCAGGTGGCGTAGTTCCTGTCGCAACCGAGGTCGCATTGCCATCCTTGTCCAGTGAAAAGACCTCATAACCTGTGGCGCTGCTAAAGCGGATCTCGTAGTCAAAGGGGGTCACTTCTGTTCCCTTACCGGGTACAAAACTGACCGTAGCACCGGCAGTACCGCCATTGGAGTTGTAAGGCAACCCCTTGCTGGTTGGCAGGTTGAAAATATCGCTACCCAGCTCGTTATCCAGATCCATCCCCAGCCGGTTTTGCTGGTTCATGGCATCGGCCATGGCAATAGAAAGTTGCCCCAACTCGCGCTTGGTCGGCTCCAGATCAGTTCGAGCCTTGAACAGCCCACCCACAGTCCCCCCGAAGGTATCGTGATCGATAAGCGCCTGATTATCACCCAGGGTCAATTGCAACTCCTGATTGCGCGAATCAGGATCCCCTGCCACAACTTTGAACTGAGCCACGCCACCATCAAGGATCAATGAATGACCTGTGCTCATATTGACCAGCATACTGCCGTTGGCCTGAGGTATGGTGCGAATATCCATCTTTTCGGAGAGCTGGCGAATCGCCTCATCGCGCTGATCAAACAGCATCAGGTTCTCTTCGGGTGAGCCCTGGGTCCGTATAATCGCCTTGTTCAGGTCATTGATGCTGGTGAGCAGGCTGTTGACCTGCTTGGTCTCGTCCTCAATACGGGTGCTGATGGTGTCACTCTGCTTGTCGAGCTGGGCCGAGAGAGTATGAAACCGGTTGACCATACCGCTCAATTCGGTCATGACAACCTTGCGGCCACCAATGTCGGCCGGTGACTCATTGGCAGAGTGGAAAGCATTGAAATACGAGGTCATGGCAGCCCCTACGCTGTTGCTGGTATCACCCAGCAACCTGTCCACGGAGGAAAGCTGATCATAATGAGTCAAGGATGCATGGTAGGCAGAGGTATCACGGCGCACCTCCCCCTGCATATAGCTGTTGAGGATCCGCTCGGTCTTGATGTCGCCAGTACCCAGCCCAACAGAATTGGTATACACCAGCGTACGCTCACGCACATAGCCCTGGCTATTGACGTTCACTATGTTGTTACTGGTGCTCTGCAGCAGGCGCTGCTGTGCCAGCACACCTGATGAACCAATTCCAAGCAGATCGCTTGCCATATGTTACAGCTCCATCTCGTTGTATTGCGCAATGGCATCGCTGCGCAATACCTGTTTCAGTTTGTTGGCGTAGTGAGGATCCGTGGCATAACCGGCTTTTTGCAGCGCTTCAAAGTAGTGATCCGGGCTGTCTACCTTGGCCAAGGCCCCCTTGTAACGGGAGCCAGAGGTGAGAAAATCCACGTAATCGTTGAAGCTCTCTTCAAAAGAGTCGTAGGAGCGGAAGGCCGCTTTTTGGCGCGATGCAACCCCTTCCTCATACTCGAGCGTACTCACCACTGCCTTGGGCCCCTCCCAACGGGGATCAGCCTTAATACCAAACAGGTTGTGAGTTACGTTCCCCTCGCCATCCTTGATCACCCGCTTGCCCCAGCCACTTTCCAGCGCGGCCTGAGCCACCAGTACCGCCGGACTTAGCCCTAGCTTGTCGGCCGCTTTCTTGGCAAGTGGCATCAAGCGCTGCACAAACTCTTCCGGACTATCAAACTCTTTGCCATCGGCACTGCTACCAGCTTGGGCGGCAATGCCCATCGGCGGCACGGTACGGTGAGGGCGTACCGGCATGGTGAACACGGGTTTATCCTCTGCCATCCCCTTTTCAGCAAAATCCTTGCCAACTTTAGAGGCTTCAATCAAATCATTGGCAGCCCCGGTGGGCGGTTCGTAGGGTTTGTAGGCACGCTCCGTGCGCTGCGGCATCTTGAGCACCCGTCCATCCTTGTGGGTAAAGGTGGCTGGCGAAAGCTGCCTGGCCACCATATCAGCAAGACCTAACCCACCTTTATTGGTCATATCGGAAACACGCTGCTCATCCAGCATCCCTTCATAAAACTGGGTATAGCTGCTGTTGAACGGGCTATCCTGGGTCAACACCTGATTGGCCTGCCGCATCCCCTGAAAAATCATCTGGGTGAAAATTGACTCGAACTGGCGCGATGCACTCCGGAGCGCTTCCGCCTGCCCCTCTTTGCTGTTGCTCATCTGACGGAGACGATCCAGGTTTTTGACGTCCTGTACGACCCCGAGATTGATACCGCTGTTAGTGTCAAAGTCCGCCATTTTGCTTACCTCTTTGCCGCCCGTGGCAACCCCTTGCCGCTTGTTACAATATGATCAGCTGTCCTTCGATAGCGCCTGCCTGCTGCAGCGCCTCGAGGATGGCCATCAGGTCACCGGGAGCAACCCCGACCTGGTTGACGGCCCGAACCAACTCATCCAGCGTGGCGCCGGTGTCAAACTTGAACATCCGCCCCTGCTCCTGCTTGACGTTGATGGTCGAACTGTTGGTGGTAGTGGTCTGCCCGCCAGAGAGCGGATTGGGCTGAGAGACCTGCTGGTTTTCAGCAATGGTGACGGTCAACCCACCGTGGCTGATGGCCGCTGGCTTCAACCTGACCTCACTGCCGATGACGATAGTGCCGGTTCGGGAGTTGACGATGATCTTGGCCGCTTCATTGGCCGGGTCCACTTCCAGATTCTCGATGGTCGCGAGATAGGAGACCCGCTGACCCGGATCACGCGGTGCATAGACCTTGACCGAAGTGGCATCGAGTGCCTGCGCGGTATTGGGGCCGACCAGATCGTTCACCACATCAGCCAGTCGGCGCGCCGTAGTGAAATCCGGTCGGTTCAGGTTAAAAGTGATGGTATCGCCCTGACTGAACGCATTGGGTACTTCGCGCTCGACGGTTGCCCCGTTGGCAATGCGTCCGACGGTCGGGGTATTGATCACCACCTTGGAGCCATCCGCCCCTTCAGCGCCCAGACCGCCGACCACCAGACTGCCCTGGGCAACCGCATAGACCCGACCATCAAGCCCCTTGAGGAAGCTCTGCAGCAGAGTACCGCCACGCAGGCTTTTCGCCTCGCCAATCGCGGAAACCGTGACATCAATGGTTTGGCCCGGCTTGGAGAAGGGCGGCAAGTCGGCATGAATGGCCACCGGTGCCACATCCTTGATCTTGGGCTTGATGTTGTCCGGTACCTTGATGCCAAAGTTGTTGAGCATGGTACGGAAAGTCTGCTCGGTGAAGGCGTTGTTCTTCTCGCCAGTACCGGGTAGACCGACCACCAGACCGTAACCAATCAACTGGTTGGTACGAACCCCTTCAACCGAGCTGATGTCCTTGATCCGGGCGGCATGAGCCATGCCCAGCGGCAACAGACAGCAGAGGAGTGTGGCAAGACGGAGTGACTTCATAACATCTCCTAGAGCGGCCACCAGGGACCATTGAAAAAGCTGGTCAGCCATCCCTGTTCCTGGGTATTGGCCAGATCACCGGTTCCACCGTAGTAGATACGGGCATTGGCAACTTTCTGGGATGACACGCTGTTATCAGAGGTCACATCCTCTGGCCGGATAAGACCGGTAATGCGGATGTATTCGTTGCCATTGTTAAGCATGATCCACTTCTCGCCACGCACCAGCAGATTGCCGTTGGGCAATACCTTGGCCACGCTGACCGAGATATTCCCCTGCAGGCTATTGCTCTGATCCGCCTTGGCTTGTCCCTTGAACGCGCCAGTCTGGCCGATGCTCGCCGAGAGGTCATAGGGCCCCGCCGTCACCGGCACGCCGCCCAGGCTGACTGCATCCAGATTGAATTTGTTGTCCTTGCCACTCTGGGTATTGGCTTTTTTGGATGCCGAGGTCGATTCAGCCAGCTGAATGGTGATAATGTCACCCACCTTGTGCGCCTTGATATCCGAATAGATGCCGTTGACCTGCTCCGGCTGAAAGATCGCCCCTGTCGGTCTGACCGAGACCGGCTCCGACTCCCCGTAAACGGGAGAAAATTCGGGATCATCGGGTTTGGGAGTATTGGGGGTCGAGGTACAACCACCCAGTACCAACAAACCCAGCATCCATACGGCTTTCATCATGCACCTCCTACTTAGGTACGCTGGATAAGGAAGGACATCATGCCGTCCACCGCCGAGATAACCTTGGAGTTCATCTCGTAGACCCGCTGAGCCTGGATCAGGTTCACCAGCTCCTCGGTCACGTTGACGTTGGAGGTCTCCAGCATCCCCTGTTTCACCACGCCCATACCGTCGGCACCCGCAGTCCCCTGAATGGCCGCACCACTGGACTGGGTTTCCACAAACATGTTCTCCCCCATCGGCTGCAGACCGCTAGCGTTGACGAAATCGGAAAGAGTGATCTGACCAACCACCTGAGAAGCTCCATCCCCTTTAAGTTGGACAGAAACCTGACCATCTTCACCGACCGTCACGCTCTGGGCATTTTCCGGGATCTGAATCTCCGGTTGCAGGGTGTAACCGTTGCCAGGGGTAACGATAGTCCCTTCACTATTGAGGGTGAATTGACCATTGCGAGTGTAGGCAGAGCTGCCATCCGGCAACTGCACTTCAAAGTAACCGCGACCACTGATCATAAGATCCAGAGAGTTATCTGTGGTTTGCACGTTACCTTGGCTGTGATCTTTCTGAGTCGCCACCACTTTGGCACCGGCCCCCAGCATCAAGCCTGAGGGGCGTTCGGTATCAGCCGAGGAACGGCCACCGGGCTGGTTGATGTTCTGATAAAGCAGATCTTCAAAGATGGCCCGCGACTTTTTAAAGCCCACGGTGCTGGCGTTCGCCAGGTTGTTCGAGGTAACCGAAATATTGGTCTGCTGAGCATCCAACCCGGTCTTGCTGATCCAGAGTGCAGGATTCATAGGTAACTCCTTGATTAGCTGATACGCAGCAGCTGGGTTTGGGCCTCGTCATTCTCTTCGGCCGTTTTCATTAATTTGATCTGGGTTTCGAACTGGCGCTGCAGTTGAATAAGGTTGGTCATCTCATCCACCACATTGACGTTGCTTCCTTCAAGAGATCCGGCAATCAGACCAACAGCGGCAGAAGCTGGCTCATTCTGACCATCCTTGCGGCGAAACAGGCCATCACTCCCCTTCTCTACCGCATTGGCAGCCGGGTTAACCAGTTTGATCCGCTGGAAATCCTCTGACAGGTTAGCCGCAGCACCTTCTGGACGACCACTGATGGTGCCATCACGGTTGATTTCAAGCTTCTCCATCGGCATCGGCAGCACGATGGGCTGACCACCATCATCTACGACGTTCAGACCGGTTGAGGTCTGCAGATTGCCCGTGGCATTTACCTGCAAATTTCCCATGCGGGTATAGGCCTCCCCCCCCTTGGGATCCTGCACGGCAATCCAGCCCGGCCCATCGACTGCCACGTCAAGATCCCGTCCTGTTGTCATCAACATGCCATGCTGCAAGTTCTGACCGGGGCGCTCAGTCATGGCAAATACCCGACTGGGCAAGCCCTCCCCAAAACTTTGCATACTACGCGCCTGCTCGAAGTCGGACTTGAAGCCGGTGGTATTGGCGTTGGCGAGGTTATTGCTGCGAATAGCAAGGCTATTCATGTTGGCTTTGGCCCCGGACATGGCGATGTAAAGCAGGTGATCCATGGGATCCTCCGTCAAACAGATGACTCTAGTGAGGGAACTGCAATTTGAGTGCCAACAGGAAAAAATGAGGGGATATCTCGGAGGATCTGGAGTCAGAAATACAGAGGGGGACATCAGTCCCCCTCTTAAAATGGTCAGTAGACCAATTAACGGATCTGCAGGATGGTCTGTTGCAACGAGCTGTTGACCTCCAGAGAACGAGAGTTGGCCTGGAAGTTACGCTGGGCCGTGATCAAATCCACCAGCTCGGAGGTCAAATCCACGTTGGATTGTTCCAGTGCTGAGGACTTGATGGTACCGAATGTGCCCGAGTTGGGGGTACCCGGCAAGGCATCGCCAGAGAGCAGTGATTGCCGCCAAGAGGTGTCACCCACCTGAGTCAACCCTTGCGAGTTGGCAAACTTGGCCATCGCGACCATGGCAACTTTGATGGTGGTGGCGTTGCTATAGGTGGCAGAGACAATCCCATCTGGAGTGATCTCAACCTTAGTCAAACGACCAACGGTCGAACCATCCTGTGACAACTTGTAGACTTCAAACGGTGAGGAATATTGGGTCACCGTGCCAAAATTGATGTCCACCTGTTGGGTCGGATCCGCGCCGTTGGTGATGATTCCAGCCCCTGTCCCCAAAGCAACTGTCTTGATAGTCGCAGGGGTAGTCGGAAGAACCATCTTGCCATCAGCATCAAATGTGACTCTCGCTCCAGCAGGGGCAGGGCTTAGGCCTGTAGCCATAGTTGGCGTTACGCCACCAACAATGTCTATTGGTTTGTCGCCTTGATAGAGATACATACGCCAAGCTGTCGGGTTAGCCGGTTTGGTCAAATCTGCCGGGTTGGCCTCTTTGACAAAATACTGAGTTATTGTATGAGGCTCACCCAGCGAGTCATAGATGACGACAGAAGTCGATGATGAATATGTTTTGGAATCTTTGGGATTAAAAGTTGACGCGTCAGCAGCACCATTACCAGCAGGCAAAGGTGCTGCTGTCGATGGTAAGTTGAAACTTGCATCAATTTTGGTGGTTTTGATCGGCTCGCCCGCCTTGTCAGGGATCTGAATAGGCTTGGTGGCATTAATACTCACCGCTTTAGGTGTTCCATCTGCGTTGATTTCATACCCCTGCAAATAATGGCCCTGGTTATTGACCATGTAGCTGCTCTCATTAAGCTTGAAAGCACCGGCACGGGTATAGGTGCGATCCAGATTGGTCAGGCCATCAGAGGTTACAAAGAAGCCATTACCTTGAATAGCCAAGTCCAATGCATTATTGGTAAATTGCAACGCCCCCTGATGGAACTGCTGGGCCACCGCTCCAGTTGCCACACCGTTACCAACCTGAGTTTTCGCATTGACAAAAATGGAGTTGGCGTAAACATCCGCAAACTCGGCGCGGGACTCTTTAAAGCCCATGGTATTGACGTTGGCAATATTGTTAGCGGTGACGTTCAAGTCTTTTTGTGCCGCATTGACACCGCTCAAGGCATTGTTAAATGACATATCCAGCTCCTTAGATCGATGCTGTCGACGTGGTTTTTGACGGTGTAACCGTCGGATTTGAATTGGTGCCTGAAATTTGCAGAATATTGTTCAAATATTCGCTGCCAAGCCCTCTTAAATTGAGGCGAGTCGGGTTGGAGGCATTCCCCAAGGCGACACTGTCTACTTTGGCATAGGCAAAGGTGGCAATACTTTCCGACTTCCCATCGAGCGCGCCACTTGCTTTGATGACATATTTTCCTGAAGCGACTCGGTTACCATCCTTATCCTTACCATCCCAAGCAATTTCCACATTACCTTTTTGGTCTCCTTCAAGGGGAAACTCCTTGATAACCTGTCCTTTTTCATCTTCAACGGTGATTTTGATATTCGAATATTTATTCGTTGTGCCAACTGCAACAACCGCAGATAAAGGGCCATCTTTGTCTAAAAACCCTGTATTGCCTTGTAACAGCACATTTTGTCCAACCAGAGAAGACGCTTGCAGAGCCTGACTGGAAATCATCTGCTCATTTAGCTTGCCCATCTGGGTAGACAAACTGCTAATCCCCTCCGAGGTGGACATGGACGCCATCTGAGAAAGCATCTGAGCATTATCAACAGGCTTGAAAGGATCCTGATACGAGAGCTGCATCGTAAGCAATTTTAGAAATGAAGCCTGATCCAGCTCCTTCTTTGGCGCAGTTGTCGTGCCATTTGTCTGAGTGGACGCATAGTTAACACCACTCACACCATTTGTATTGGCCATGTTGCCTTCCCCCTATCAGGACTTGCCAAGATTCAGCGTCTGCTGAAGCATTTTCTTGGCCGAGTCTGCAACCTGAACGTTCGTTTGATAGCTGCGCGAGGCGTTGATCATGTCTGCCATCTCTTCAACCATGTTGACGTTCGGCTTGAAAATGAAGCCATCCTTGTCCGCCATGGGATGATTGGGGTTGTACTCCTTGAGCAATGGAGCCTTGCTCTCGACAATCCCTTTCACCTCAACCCCAACCGAGCCCTGATTATCCGACATAGCCTGATCGAGCTGAGCGGCAAAAATTGGCCGCCGGGCATGGTAAGTTTTTTCCACACTGGAGCTGACGCTATCTGCGTTGGCCATATTGCTGGCAACAGTGTTGAGCCGCACGGTCTGCGCGCTCATGGCCGAGCCTGCGATGTCAAAAACCTTGAACAAACTCATCACTGTTCTCCTTTCAGCGCCTTGAGCAGACCGCTGATCTTGCTATTCATGAATTCAAGGGAGGTCTGATACTCAAGGCTGTTACGCAGAAACTCTGTGCGCTCCTGCTGCACATCCACCGTATTGCCGTCACCGGTATCAGGCTGCAACGGGTTGCGATATTGAACCGAACCGGGCGCATCCATATTCAAGGCAAAGTGTTTTTCGCTGGTAGTCGCCAGACCAAACCCCTGTTGTTGGTGCTGTGCATCCTGCAATGCCTGTGCAAAGTCGATATCTCTGGCCTTGTAGCCAGGGGTATCGGCATTGGCAATATTGCTGGATAGCACTTCTGCACGCTTGGCACGAACCCCCAGCGTGTATTGATGAACACCAAATGCCTTGTCGAATGAAAGAGCCATAGCTCACCTCCTGCTTGATACTGTTTCCAAGCAAGAGCTATGCCACAAACGACGGGTAATGAGAGGTACGTAAGGAAGGGGTTGCATTATCAGGAAGCACGGAGCGCGCCAATCAACAGGCTGACGATGGAAGATCCACGCACTGAGGGCTTCTGGCCTAAATAAAGAGGGAGGCATTGTGCCTCCCTCTGGCTTGATATTGCCGCTATTCTGTCATTCCTGCAGGAGTGCGGATTGAAAGCCTATTTCACCTTGTAAACAATCCCCGGATTGCAACGGATCATCTCGAATCGGTCAGTCAAACCGGCCAGTGACTCTGATGCCCCCAGCATCAGATATCCTCCCGGATTGAGGCTTGCAGCAAACTGGTTGAGGATCTTTGACTTAACTTCCGGAGCAAAATAGATCAGCACGTTACGACAGAAAATAATGTCAAATTTACCGAGCAAGCTATAGCTTTCCAGTAAATTCAAGGGACGGAACGTGGTCAATTTTCTGACTCGTTCCACCACCCGCATTTTATTGTCACCGTAGGGTTCAAAGAACATCTTCTTGCGCTCAGGTGACAACCCCCGCGCCAACGCAAGGCTGTCGTAGACACCCTCTTTGCACTGGTTAAGCATGGTGGTCGAAATATCCGTCCCCACGATCTGTACACCACCAGGCAGCGTGCCAGGTTTTTTCATCTGCTGCTCCAGCGCCGTCATGGCAATGGAGTATGGCTCCTGACCAGATGATGACGCCGCAGACCAAATCTTAACGGGGCGGCCACTTTTACCCAATTCTGGGAAAATCTTGTCGGTCAACAACTGGAACGGATAGGTGTCACGAAACCAGAGTGTCTCGTTGGTTGTCATGGCATCTACCACTGCCATTTTCAGGTCACGCTCTCGCACACTCATTGCACGGGTAACCAGGTCAGACAGACTCTCGATGCCAAACTGAGCCATCAAAGGTGAAAGACGGCTCTTCACCAGATACTGTTTGTTATCACCCAGCACGATTCCGCTCTGTACCGCCAGAAAATTGCTGAACTGTTTGTATAAGTCGTCCGAAAGTGTCTTCATGCAGCTGTTCTTCTTTATTAGAGTGCGTTTTGTACGGCCTTGGCCAATTCATCCGGTTGGAACTTGGCGATAAAATTGTTGGCCCCCACTTTCTGCACCATTGCCTGGTTGAATACTCCACTGAGGGATGTGTGCAGAATAACATGCAAATCTTTGAGGTTGGGATTATTGCGGATCTCGGCAGTGAAGGTGTAACCATCCATCTCCGGCATCTCGATATCCGAAATCACGAGAGCAATCTGCTCTTTGATCGGACCATTCTTAGTCATCTCAAGCAGCATGTTCAATGCTTCACGACCATCTTTTGCCAATACACACTCAACCCCGATCGCCTCAAGTGCACGCTGAACCTGTTTACGAGCAACCGATGAGTCATCAGCTACCAGCACAGGGCGTCCGAGAGTGGGGTGTTCAACACTCGCTTCAACCAGCTCCTGACTAACCTCGGTGGAAACCGGAGAGATCTCGTTGAGAATGCGTTCAACGTCGAGAATTTCAACCAACTCACCGTCTACTTCGGTAACAGCCGTCATGTAGTTGATACGGCCTGCGCCCTTCGGCGGCGGTAGAATTGATTCCCAGTTCATGTTGATGATGCGCTCGACCGAGTGCACCAGAAAACCCTGAATGGAGCGGTTGTACTCGGAGATAATAATGAAGCACTTGCTCAGGTCTTCAATGGGACGTTTGCCCATCGCCATGCTCAGGTCAATAACCGAAATAGTCTGACCCCGAATATGCGCTACCCCGCGAATGCAGGAGTTTAGCTTGGGCATCACAGTCAAGGGAGGACACTGCAACACTTCACGCACTTTGAATACGTTGATGCCAAATCTTTGACGTCCATTGAGACGAAACAACAACAACTCCAGCCGGTTTTGCCCCACTAGCTGGGTACGTTGGTTGACCGAGTCCAGGATACTGGCCATAAACACTCCCTAAAAACGCTTGGCATTAATCATGCATGCGTGATGGATTGCGTCAGACTATCGATGTGACAACGAACAGATTCTGAAGCAATCATAGTTAAATATGGTGATATGCGTGAACAACTTATCGACCAACGAGCAAAAATGATTAACCGACTTTTACTCATCAGCCTCTTTTTTGGCAGCATCTCTTCCAGCCACGCCTCGGACGTCACCACCTATTTGCAAGAAAAAGCACAAGAGTTCGTGTTTAACCAGCTCGAGGTGCCATTAGATGCCAGGGCTGAAGTAACGGCGGCAACCCTTGATGACCGACTTCCATTGACCCGCTGCGACGATCTATTGACAATCAGTTTACCTGGGAAAATGGAAATTCGCCGTAATACAACAGTTTACCTGAAATGTGAGGAAGACAAACCCTGGGATGTCTATCTTCCAGTACGAGTGAGCATCCAGAAGCCCTATGTAACGGTCAACGCTCCGATTGCCAAAGGCGACCTATTGAGTGAAAGCCAGCTGCAACTGGGTTATCAGGATCAGACGCTGATCCGCGGCGACTACCTGACCGACATGAGCATGCTGGTCGGCGTACGCAGCAAACGAGAAATCAAACCGGGGCAACCAATCCGTTTGAGTCAGGTGTGTGTAGTATGCAAAGGAGATCAGGTCACTCTGACAGCCGAAAATAGCAGCTTCCAGATCAAAACCATGGCCCGAGCCTTGCAAGATGGCAGCTTCGGAGAGATCATCAAGCTTGTTAATATTCGCTCCGGAAAAACTGTCGAAGGAAAAGTCAGTGCAGTCGGTGCTGTAACGGTCGCTTTTTAAATGTCGGGTTTATCACCAACTTTTTTCTAAAGTTTTGACATGCCGCACCGATAAACAGGTAAGCAAACCTTAAAGCAGACGAAGGTAACTCAAATGGCCATCAACAATATCAACAACTTGGCGAATAATCGGTTGCAAAATACCGTTAGCAGCCAGGGGACAGGCAACAAGTCAGTCACCTCTTCTTCGCCAGAGCCCGAAAATAAAGCGGCTGCAGTCAAGCTGGACTCCGTCTCCTTGACCAGTGAGGCCCAACAATTGCAAAAGATGCAGCAGAATCTCAATACGGCCTCTACCGGCAACGAAAGCAAGGTCGAGCGGCTCAAGAAAGCCGTTGCCAGCGGCGAATATCAGGTGAACAGCGAAGCTGTGGCCAAGAAGATGTTCAGCTTTGAGACCAATCTGGACAAAGTTCTCGGATGATGGATCTGCCTTCGTTACTGCACACCCAGGATGAACACCTCAGCCAGATGCAAAGCATTCTGGAAGAGGAGTTCTCCTTGCTCGAAAAGCATCAGGCACTGGCCCTGCCCGAACTCACCGAGCGAAAACAGCTGCTGCTTGCTGAAATAGAGAGTCTGGATAAACAGCTGGCCAAATTGCCTGAGTTGGCTCAGCAACTGGCGGCTTATCCTGACGAGATGACCCGGATCCGGGAAAAACTGGATGCCTGTCAGGAACAAAATGACCTCAACGGTCGACTGCTGGAGCTCAGTATTGTCTCCAATCGCCGTCTGGCGAGCTTTTTAAGTCAGCTGCGCGATCGCAACAGCCTCACCTACGATGCCAAGGGCAATACCCGCTCAGGCACCCGCTCCTTCGGTATCAAGGCCTGACTCTCGACGAGTCGGGCCTTGCCACTTTCTGCAATCAATAAGACCTACAGCGCCAGTCGCAGTAATTCTCGCCCGTCGACACAGCTCTTGACGCTCAGGACACCCGCCTCATAGCAGCCATAACTGGCCGGCAGTTCACCGCGTGGAAAACAGATGGAGCCAGGATTCATCAAGATCTGGTTTCCCTGCCGCTCCAGTACTGGAACATGGCTATGGCCGCTCAAAAATACACTGTCCGCAGGCAGTTGCACCTCATCGGGGCGGTAGAGATGCCCGTGGCTCATAAACCAGCGGCGCCCATCAACCAGCAGCTGGTTGTAAGGGGCTGTGATGGGAAACGCGAGCAGCATCTGATCCACTTCGGAATCGCAATTTCCCCGCACCGCCATGATATAGGGGGCCAGCTCGTTGAGCCGCTCGGCAACAGCAGCCGGGTTGTATCCTTCAGGCACGGGATTGCGAGGGCCGTGGTTGAGCAGATCGCCGAGCAACAGGTAGTGGTCGGGCTGCCAGGCGTCCAGCCGTGACAGCACCTGCTCCAGTGCCGTGATGCTGCCGTGAATGTCGGAAATAATGGCAAGTTTCATGAGGTGCTCCTTACAGCGGGCCGAAATAGAGATCCTTGGTGGCAATCGTCCCTTTCAGATTCTGGCTGGGCAGCCCGTGCAAAGTGGGATCAACCAGTCGCATCTGGTTGTAATGATACACGGGGATGATAGGCGCCTCTTCCATCAGCAGCTGTTCGGCATGCTGATAGAGTGCAACCCTGCTCTTCTCATCCAGAGTGCTGGCAGCCTGTTCCAGCAACAGATCAAAATCGGGATTGCAGTAACCGCTTTCGTTGCGCAGATCCTGGCAGCGGAAACTGTTCAGCATGGCCGAGGGTTCGACGTAATCACCGAACAGAAAGCTTCTTGCCACCAGAAAATCGCCGCTATCCTTGGCGACCTGATAGTTGTTCCACTCCAGATTGTTGAGCGTGACCTCAACCCCCACCTGACGCCACATACCGGCGATCGCGCTAGCTATCTTCTTGTGGGTATCGGCCGTGTTGTAGGTAATGCTCAGCCTGAACGGATGAGCACTGCTGTAACCGGCGGCGGTAAGCAATGCAACGGCCCTGGCCTGGCGGGTCATCAGATCCTCCAGTGCAACAGGGAGAGAGAGGTGGGTGTAACCCGGCATATCAGGCACCAGAGACCAGGCCGCCAGCTCCTCCTGACCGATCACCGACTTGGCCAACTGATAGCGGTCGATGGCAATGGAGAGTGCCTGGCGCACCCGCACATCCTGCAACTCGGGGCGGCGCATATTGAAGGTGTAGAGATAGGTGCCCAGCAACGGCGATCCCCAGACTCGCAGCGGATCGCTCTGCTTCATCTTCTGGTAATAGTCGGGCGATACCCGGTTGGTCAGCTGTATCTCGCCCGCTTCATAACGTAAGCGCTCGGCATGTTGTGAGGCGATGGGCAGATAGGTGACTCGCTGAATGCGGGTATGGCGATCATTCCAGTAATTGCTGTTGCGCTCCGCTTCAAGCCGCTCGTTGGTCACCCGGTTTGCCAAACGGTAAGCGCCATTGCTCACCAGCTTGCCGGGCTCGGTCCACTGTTTGCCAAAACGGGCGATCGCCTGCTGATTGACCGGCACGAATGGCAGCTGGCTGATGAGCTGCAGGAAATATGGCACCGGTCGTTCCAGAGTAACCTTCAGGATCTGGGCGCTCTGCGCCTCGACCCCGAGATTGGCGGGCTCCAGCGCACCGGCATAGATGGACTGGGCATTGTTGATCCCGGCAGTCAGCAGCAAGGTCGCCGAGGGGGAGCCGAGGGCAGGATCAAGCAGCCGGCGCCAGGCGTAGACAAAGTCATCGGCAACCAGCGGATCACCATTGGACCACTTCAACTGGGGACGCAGGAAAAACCGCCACTCGAGGCCATCTTCGCTCACTTCCCAACGCGCAGCCTGGGCAGGAACAATGCGCCCCTGGCCATCCTCGCTGACCAGACCTTCAAAGAGATCCACCAACACCTCCTCCCCGGGAAAACCGCTGCGCATCAGCGCCGGATCCAGAGAGTCGGGTTCACCGCCATTGCCCTTGACCAACACCTGCCGATCCGACAAGCGGGGCGCCATCTCCACCGTAGTGGCGTATGCCGGCGGCAACGCCAGCACACCGAGTAAAAGCGGGGAAAGCCAGCGTTGCGCCAGCCGGGGGCAGAGACCATACCTCATGACAAAACCTCGAATAAAACCACTGCAGGAGGGGAAGGCCGACGGCGCGCCTGATGAATGCCTGATGCCGCCCTTGTTATCCCCGAAAACGCCCCGTATTGTATCGGGCTTGCCCCGGAGATGGAGTCTTTAGGGTTAATTTTTTCGGGAGTTTTTATGGGTTATGAGTGGCTGGCTCTCGCATCGGCCAGTTTATGGGCAGTTGCCGCCCTGATTTCGGTCAAACCGGCCCGCCATCTGGGCCCGTTTGCCTATAGCCGCTGGCGGATGTTTCTGGTCAGCCTGATGCTTGGCAGCATCAGTCTGCTGACAGGCGGCTGGCACACCCTCTCCGGTAGCACCCTTCCCCTGCTCGCCTTGTCCGGCCTGATCGGCATCTTTATCGGCGATACCGCGCTCTACGCCTGCATGAACCGGCTCGGCCCGCGGCGCAGCGGTTTGCTCTTCTCCTGCCATGCCCTCTTCTCTGCCCTGCTCGGACTCTGGATCTTCAACGAACAGTTGACCGGCTCGCGACTGACTGGTGCCCTGCTGGTCTTTGCCGGCGTCATGCTGGCCATTCTGTTTGGTCGGCGCAGCAGTGGCAGCGAATGGGAGCGGATACGGGGAAGTTTGACCATCGGTGTGGCGCTTGGCCTCACCGCCGCCCTCTGTCAGAGTCTGGGCGCCATCATCGCCAAGCCGGTCATGATGAGCGGCAATGTCGATGCGGTGAGTGCATCGGGAGTCAGGATGGTCAGTGCCCTGCTGGCCCACTGCGCATTGCGGCTGACCGGATTGCCGCTGACCCGAGCATTTCGTCCCATCAACCGTCAAATCTTCGGCATGATCGCCATCAACGGCTTTCTGGCCATGGCGCTAGGGATGACGCTGATCCTGCTCGCATTGCGACACGGCGACGTGGGAATGGTAGCGATCCTCTCCTCCACCACGCCGGTGATCCTGCTGCCGCTCTTGTGGTGGCACTCGGGGGAACGGCCTTCGGCAGCGGCATGGTGCGGAACCCTGCTCGCCACGCTGGGCACAGTGCTGGTACTGGGTGCCAGCGGCCACTGACACCCGGGAGGATTTAGAAGAGAGCAATCTCGTCTGCGGTGAGTTCACGGTACTCGCCGGGTGCCAGATCTTCATCCAGCGCCAAGCCACCGACCTGCTCGCGGTGCAGACCCACCACCTTGTTGCCGATGGCGGCAAACATCCGCTTCACCTGATGGTACTTGCCCTCGTGGATGGTCAGACGCGCCTCGCACTCACCCAGTAACTCCAGCTGGGCGGGGCGAGTCTTCTCGGTTTCACTGCGCAGCAGCACACCTTCGGCAAAGAGGGCGATGGCATCCGGGCTCACCGGATCGGCCAGCCAGACATGATAGGTCTTGGCACACTCGTGGCGGGGAGAGGTGATGCGATGGGACCACTGACCATCATCGGTCACCAGCACCAGTCCGGTGGTGTCGAGGTCAAGGCGCCCCACCACGTGCAGCTTGCCCATGGAGGGTTCATCCATCAGGAAGAAAACGGTCGGATGATCGGGATCCTCGTTGGAGCAGACATATCCCTCGGGTTTGTGCAGCATGAAGTAGCGATTGCGACAATCCAGCGTCAGGACGACGCCGTCGAACTCGATCTGGCTCTCTTCATTGATGTGAAACGCCGGCTGCTTGACCACGATGCCATCCACCATGACCTCACCCTGACGGATCAGTTTGCCAGCGAGCGAACGGGTCAAATCGGAACAGTCGCACAAAAATTTATCAAGCCGCATTCACAACCTCGGAGTCCAACAAGTAAAGGGGCAACATTATATCTGGCGGAGGCGACAACGCCACTGTTAACGGGCGGCCAATTGTGACGAAGTGGCCATCCAATGTTACACTGCGCTATGACCCATCACGGGCGATACTCATAATAATAAATCTCGGGAAGCCGCCATGAAGTCTCAAGCATCCTATCCTGTCATCCCCGTCAATCAGCTGAAACCCGGCATGTATGTCATCGCGATTGCCAGTCAGACCGGCGGAATGGAAATTGCCCAGATGGGGTTGGTCACCACTCAGGGACAAATTGCCAATCTGGTTCGTCAGGGTGTACTCACGGTGCGGATCGATCTCTCCCGCAGCAAGCTGGGTCATGCCGAGAGCGAAGCGGTCGCGTCGCCCGAACTTGGCAACGGCAGCGATCAGGCCAGACGCCGGGTCAGTGCCAACGGTGAGGGCAAGGAGCTCAAGATCCGCCGCCTCTATCAGGAAGCTCGCGAGCTGCAAGGCAAGTTCATCAGCCATCTCAAGGCAGGCGAACCCATCGATATCACGCCGCTGGCCGAAGTCGCCGAAGAGATGGTAGACACCATGTTTACCCACGGCGACGCCATGCTCTGTCTGGCCCGCATCCGCGCCAAGGATGCCTACCTGATGGAACACTCCATGAACGTCGCCATCCTGCTGGCCAACTTTGGCCGCTATCTGGGGCTGGAGCGCAGCGTGCTCAAGGAGCTGACGCTCGGGGGATTGCTGCACGATGTGGGCAAGATCATGACGCCCGACGAGGTGCTCAACAAACCGGGCAAGCTGACCGACGAGGAGTTCGCCATCATGCGCCAGCATGTGGTGCACAGCTACGAGATCTTGAGCAACACTCCCGGCATCACCCCCACCATGCTGGAAGTGGCGGCCAATCACCACGAGCGGCTCGATGGCACCGGTTATCCACAGCGGCTCAAAGGCGATCAGCTCTCGCTCTATACCCGCATGAGCGGCATTGTTGATGTCTATGATGCCATCACTGCAGATCGGGTCTACAAGGCGGGGATGCAACCTACCCAGGCGTTTCGCATCCTGCTCAAGGGGCTGCACAGTCACTTCGATGCCGAGCTGGTCACCAAGTTCATCAAATGCATGGGGGTCTATCCGGTGGGTACGCTGGTGCAGCTGTCAAACCAGCGGCTGGCCATTGTCATGCAGCGCAATCAGCAGGAGCCGCTCAAGCCGGTGGTCAAGGTGATCTATCACGCGACCCAGCGCCACTACCTTGATGTGCAGTGGCTGGATCTCGCCAAAAACGGGGTTCAGGAAACCATCGAGAACACGGTTGATCCCAAGGAGTTTGGCATCAATCTGGCCAACTTCGTCTAAATCCGCTCCGTCTAGCCCGACTCGCCTTCTCGCCGCCGCTCGGCGCAATGCTGGATGAGAAACTCCTCATCCAGTGGCGACAAATCAAAACGGATACACGCCTCTTCGATGGCTCGAATATCGTGTTGATGGTGCTCGCTGAGCCAGCGCACGGCGCGGCGCAAATCTTCACCATGGGGCAGCAGGGAGTGGTCGCTCATGGGGCACCTCCGATCAGCCATCGACACCAGCCCGTCACGTCGGGCTCTCCCTTATAGCTTAGCCCTCTGCCACCCCGTCATCTTGCCTTCAATCTGGTTCAGGCAAATGCCTGCTGCCAATCCTGATCGAATTTCGCCAGCGCTGCATCCACCGCCGGTACTCTCAGCAGCTGCTCGGCCACGTCGAGCGGCAGAGTGATGGACTGGCAGCCCGCCAGCAGGCAGTCGAGCGCCTGGCGGGGCGTGCGGAACGACGCCGCCAACACCTTGCTACCCGGAACATGCAGCGCCAGCAGTTGCTGCAGCTCCTGCACGGTGGCGATGCCGTCGCCCCCCTGCGCATCCAGCCGGTTGACGTAAGGCGCCACATACTCAGCCCCCGCTACCGCCGCCAGCCAACCCTGCAGCGGGGTATAGACCGCCGTCCCCAGCGTCGGCACCCCGTTGGCAGTCAGGGTCTTGATGGCCGCCAATCCCTCTTCACATACCGGGATCTTGATCACCAGATCGCGGTCCAGTTCACGCAGGGCAAACGCCTCGCGCACCATCTCGGTCTCGGTCTTGGTCATCACCTGGGCAAACAGGCGTGCCTTGGGCCCAAGCACCTCCCGCAAGGCGGGCAGCAACTCGGTCAGCGGCATGCCGCCTGCCGCAGCAATGGACGGATTGGTGGTAACGCCAGCCAGCGGCAGGATCCGTGACCAGCGGCGCACCGCAGCCACATCGGCAGTATCGAGATAAAGCTCCATCTCTGACTCCTTAAAGGGATGTTCAATCTGTCGCCATTTTAGCCAGATAACATCCGCAATTTAGTTGATCAAAATCAAATCGACTTTCGAACGAAAGCAAATAGAATGCAAATACAAAAGGAGGCGGTATGATTTTCGACCTGCAACGATATTCAACTCACGATGGCCCCGGCATTCGCACCCTGGTATTTCTCAAGGGGTGCTCGCTGGCCTGTCGCTGGTGTCAAAACCCGGAAAGCCGCTCTCCCAAGCCGGACATACTACTCGACCGGCGCCAATGCATCGAGGGATGCCAGCTCTGCAGCGATGCCTGTCCGGCAATCTTGCGTGACAGCCAGGGTGTCCAGCTCGTCCGCTCAACCCTCAGCAATCAGGATGTGGAACGGCTGCGCGGCCTCTGCCCCAGCGAAGCGCTGCAGGTGTGCGGCCGGGAGGAGAGCCTGGACACCCTGATGGCCACCATCTTGCGGGATCGCCCCTTCTTCGAGCGCAGCGGCGGCGGAGTCACCCTCTCCGGCGGCGAACCCTTCATGCAGCCCGAATTTGCTGCCGACCTGCTGGCCCGCTGCAAGGCCGAGGGACTGCATACCGCAGTGGAAAGTTGCCTGCACGTGCCCTGGCACCAGATTGAGCCAAGCCTCCCCCATCTCGACCTGCTGCTGGCGGATCTCAAGCATGTGGATGAGGAGCGCTTCTTCGACTGGACCCGCGGCAAGGTCGCCCTGCCCCTGGCCAACCTCAAGCGTCTGGCCGAGCGCGGCGTGGCCATGCAGATCCGGGTGCCGCTCATCCCCGGCTTCAATGCCGACCACGCATCCATAGAGGCCATCACCCAAGCTGCAGCCAGCCTTGGCTCTGTGCAGGAGATCCACTTTCTCCCCTACCACACCCTGGGCGCAGGCAAGTACGCCCTGCTCGACCAACCCTATCAGGCCCCCCTGCAGCCACTCGATGACCCGGCACTGCTCGCCTTTGCCCATGAGTGTGCCCGTGCGCAGGGGCTGACCCCGCTCACCCGGGGCTAGCAACACCCCATGACATCAGCCACTCACTGCCCAATGACCAGAGGATAAGACCATGACCCAGCTCGACCTCACTACCCTGCCCCCGCGGATCCGTGCCCACAAGGAGAGCCTGATCCACATCGTCCAACCGCCGGTCTGCACCGAGCGCGCCCGTCACTACACCGAGGCCTATCAGGCCCATCTGGCCCGGCCGCTGCCGGTGCGCCGCGCCCTGGCGCTGGCCCACCACCTCAAGGAGCGCACCATCTGGATCAAGCACGACGAGCTCATCGTCGGCAACCAGGCCAGTCAGGTGCGGGCGGCGCCGCTCTTTCCCGAATACACGGTGGGCTGGATCGAGAAGGAGATCGACGAGCTGGCCGACCGCCCCGGCGCCGGCTTTGCGGTGAGCATGAGAGACAAGCAAATCATCCACACCCTCACCCCCTTCTGGCGCGGTCAGACGGTACAGGATCGCTGCTACGGCCTCTTTACCGATGAACAGAAGGGGCTGCTGGAGAGCGGCATCATCAAGGCCGAAGGCAACATGACCTCGGGGGATGCTCACCTCGCGGTCAATTACGAACAGCTGCTCACCCTCGGTCTCGATGGCCTCAAGGCCAAGGTAGCCGAGCGGCGTGGTCGGCTCGATCTGGCTGACTGGGCCGATCTGCAACGCGAGCAGTTTCTGCAAGCCGTCGCCATCACCTTCGATGCCGTCAGCCTGCACATCGAACGCTACGCCGCGCTGGCCCGCGACATGGCAGCACAGGAATCGCGCCCCGAGCGCCGCAGTGAACTTGAGACCATCGCGCTCAACTGCGCCCACATCGCCCACCAGCCTCCCGAGACCTTCTGGCAGGCGCTGCAGCTCTGCTACTTCATCCAGCTCATCCTGCAGATCGAGTCCAACGGCCACTCGGTGTCGTTTGGCCGAATGGATCAGTACCTCTATCCCTGGTATCGCCGCGAGGTGGAATTGTCGGAATCCCTGCCGCGCACACGCGCCATCGAACTGCTGCAAGGGTGCTGGCTCAAGCTGCTGGAGGTGAACAAGATCCGCTCCGGCACCCACTCCAAGGCCTCCGCCGGCAGCCCGCTCTATCAGAACGTCACCATCGGCGGCCAGAACTGGCAGGGGGGCAAGGCCCATGACGCGGTCAACGGCCTCTCCTACGCGATTCTGGAGTCCTGTGGCCAGTTGCGCTCGACCCAGCCCAACCTCTCGGTGCGCTACCACGCCGGCATGAGCGAGGATTTCCTCGACGCCTGCATTCAGGTGATCCGCTGCGGCTTTGGCATGCCCGCCTTTAACAACGATGAGGTGGTGATCCCCGAGTTCATCAAGCTCGGGGTGAGCGAGGAGGATGCCCACCACTACGCCGCCATCGGCTGCATCGAAACCGCAGTGCCCGGCAAGTGGGGCTATCGCTGCACCGGCATGAGCTTTATCAACTTCGCCCGCATCCTGTTGGCGGCACTCGATGGCGGCCGCGATGCCACCACCGGCAAGGTCTTTTTGCCTCAGTCCCAGTCGCTGCGGGACGGCACGTTCGGCCACTTCGACGAGGTGATGGCCCGCTGGGACGAGCAGGTGCGCTACTTCACCCGCAAGTCCATCGAGATAGATTGCGTGGTCGACAGCGTGCTGGAGGCTCAGGCCCACGACATTCTCTGCAGCGCGCTGGTAAATGACTGCATCGAGCGCGGCAAAACCATCAAGCAGGGGGGCGCCGTCTATGACTGGGTCTCCGGCTTGCAAGTGGGGATCGCCAACCTGGGCAACAGTCTGGCGGCGCTGAAGAAACTGGTGTTCGAACAGGGGGTCGTAGACCAGAGTGAGCTGGCCGAAGCGCTCGAGCAGGATTTTGCCGGGGTCAAAGGCGAGCAACTGCGCATGCGCCTCACCAATGCCGCCCCCAAATATGGCAACGATCTCGACGAGGTAGACATGCTGCTGGTACAGGCCTACCAGAGCTACATCGACGAGCTCAAGGGGCTGCACAACACCCGTTTCGGCCGCGGCCCCATCGGCGGCACCTACTATGCGGGCACCTCCTCCATCTCGGCCAACGTGCCCTTCGGTGCGGCCACCATGGCCACCCCGGATGGCCGCCACGCCCGCACGCCGCTGGCGGAAGGGGCCAGCCCCTCGTCGGGTTCGGATCGTCTCGGCCCCACGGCGGTGTTCAACTCCCTTGGCAAGCTGCCCACGGCGGCCATCCTCGGCGGCGTGCTGCTCAACCAGAAGCTGAGCCCGGCCAGCCTTGAAAACGAGCGGGACAAGGCCAAGCTGATGAGCCTGCTGCGCACCTTCTTCGAGGTACACAAGGGGTGGCACGTGCAGTACAACATCGTCTCGCGGGAAACCCTGCTGGCGGCCAAGGCCCATCCCGATCAGTACCGGGATCTGGTGGTGCGGGTGGCGGGTTACTCGGCCTTCTTCACCGCCTTATCCCCCGATGCGCAAGATGATATCATCGCCCGAACCGAGCACAGTCTCTGACGAGCCCCACCAGGGGCAGCTGTGCCCCTTATATGACCGGCAAGCCACCCGAGCGGTGGCTTGCCGCTATCCACTGTCAACCAGCGAGGTCCCATGAACCCACGCCACCAACTGATCCTCACCCTGGTCCATCAGGCCCGCAAGATGAGCGTGAGCGAGCTATCCCAACGTACCGGGGTCTCGGAGGTGACGGTGCGCAACGACCTGACCGCTCTCGAAAAGCAGGGGCTGCTCAAGCGGGTGCACGGCTCGGCCATGGCGCTGGAGAGCGACGACCCCGATGCCCGGATGAACATCAACTACCTGCTCAAGGAGCGCCTCGCCGAGCGGGCCGCCCAGCTGGTGGAGGATGGCGAGACGGTCTTTATCGAGGGGGGCAGCGCCAACGCCCTGCTGGCCCGCCATCTGGCCCTGCACAAGCGGGTCACCATCATCACCATCAGCAGTTACATCGCCCACCTGCTGCGCGACACCCAGGCTCAGGTAGTGCTGCTCGGCGGCCTGTTCCAGCATCAGAGCGAGAGCGTGGTGGGACCGCTGACCCGGCTGTGCATCGAGCAGGTGCACTTCTCCAAGGCCTTCATCGGGGTGGACGGCTTTCATCCCGAGATGGGCTTCACCGGCCGCGACATGATGCGCGCCGACGTGGTCAACAGCGTGCTGGCCAAGGGGGTGACCAATGTGGTCATCACCGACAGCAGCAAGTTCGGCGCCATCCACCCGAGTCCGCTCGGTACACCGGGGCAAATCGGCGTGCTGGTCACCGACGACGCCCTGCCCGCCCCCATGCGGGCCACCCTGGCCGCGCGTGGCATCACAGTGCACTGCGTCGCCGCCTGAATCGCACCTTACCGCCCATTGTCAGGCCGCCATCCCGTCCCGAGGCTTGACTGAGCCCACCGAGGCTGGGGTATGCTCGTCCTCTTTTGGCCTCTCCCGAGCCACGAACCGAAGGACGCCGCATGCATACCAAGGACAAATTTCTGGCCGCTCTGGTCATCCTCTGCTGGGGGCTCAACTTCGTTGCCATCAAATGGGGGCTGGAGGGCATTCCCCCGTTGCTGCTGGGGGCGCTGCGCTTTGTCGGTGTGGTCTTTCCCGCCATCTTGCTGGTCCCCAGACCCGCCATGCCGTGGCGCTGGCTGCTGGCGTATGGCGGCGCCATCAGTCTGGGCCAGTTTTCCTTTCTGTTCTGCGCCATGAAGTTCGGCATGCCGGCGGGCATGGCCTCACTGGTACTGCAATCCCAGGTAGTCTTCACCCTGCTGTTCGCCATGATCTGGCTGGGTGAGCGCTGGCAACCCCACCACTGGGTAGCCCTGCCGCTGGCGGGGGCCGGCCTCTATCTCATCGCCACCCATGGCGAAGGTAATCTCACTCTGCTCGGCTTCGTCCTGACCCTCTGCGCGGCAGCCTGCTGGGGCCTTGGCAACGTCATCAATCGCCAGATCGGGCTGCGCTATCAGACAACCCTGCCGAGCCTTATCGCCTGGGGCGGAGTGGTGCCCATCCTCCCCTTCTTCGCACTCTCCTGGCTGTTCGAGGGGCCCGAGCTGATGGCCAGCAGCCTGCTCAATATCAGCTGGCAGGGTTTCCTGTGCGTGCTCTATCTCTCCTTTGTCGCCACCTGGCTCGGCTACGGCCTGTGGGGGCGGCTGCTGATGCGCTATCCGGTGGCGCAGGTAGCGCCCCTCTCCCTGCTGGTGCCCTGTGTCGGCATGGTGGCGGCAGCCCTGCTGCTGGACGAGCATCCCACTGTGTTGCAGTGGCTGGGCTCTGCGCTGGTGCTACTCGGCTTTGTGGTGCATCTACTGGGCGGCCGGCTGCGCTGGTTCAAACCTCAGACCGCCGCCTGATCCGTTATTTGCCCGCCGCCATTGACCGGGGCGAGGAAAATTTCCATCATGAGCCAGCCCCCAACGGGGCTGAAGCCACCATCAGGTGACCTGCAGGACGCAGCTATCAGGAGAGCAAGGATATGCCATCGACATTCACCGCCGGATCCCGGATCATCCCGCGCCTTCTTCGCACCAGTGCCATCACCCTGACCCTCTGTTTGAGTCACTACGGCTGGAGCGCCACCCTGCCAGCCGATTTGAAGTGGGAGAGCAACAATACGGATCCCGTTTACGCAGATCCTGCTGCCAAACGGGGGGGGACATTCCGCGACTTCGTCACCAGTTTCCCCCTCACCCTGCGCAAGTTCGGGCCCGACTCCAATGGTGCGTTTGCCGCCTATGTCAGGGAGACCAACCTGCCGTTGCTGGCCACCCACCCCATAACCGGCAACCCCATGCCGATGCTGGCGAGTGAATGGGCTTTCGGCGCCGACAACAAGACCCTCTATTTTCGCATCAACCCCAAGGCTCGCTGGTCGGACGGCCAACCGGTTACCGCCGATGACTGGGTGTTTACCCTCAAGATGATGCGCAGCAAGGAGATAAACGATCCCTGGTACAACAACTACTACAGTACCCAGATTGTCGATGTGACCCGCTTTGACGACTACACCCTCTCCATCACCAGCGGCACCGCAAAGAGTCGCCAGGATCTGCTGGAGTCACTGCCCATCAGCCCGGAGCCGAGCCACGCCATCAAGCTCACTAGCAATTGGGTCAAGGAGTACAACTGGAAGGTGCTGCCGGTCACCGGCCCCTACCAGATCGACGAGGTGAAGAAGGGCAAATCGATCACGTTCAAGCGGGTCAAGGATTGGTGGGGCGATGACGAGCGCTACTTCCAGCACCGCTTCAATCCCGAACGACTCGAGATCAAGGTGATCAGAGATCAGAACATCGCCTGGCAGCACTTCCTGCGCGGTGAGCTCGATACCTTCCCGCTGGTGATGCCCAACTGGTGGCATGACAAGAGCAAAACCCCGGAGTTCGAGAAGGGCTATATCGAGCGGCTCTGGTTCTACAACCAGACCCCGCAATCCCCCACGGGGCTCTATCTCAATACCGCCGATCCGCTGCTGAGCAATCTCGATGTGCGGCTCGGCATCCAGCACGCCCTCAACATCGACAAGATGCTCGCCACCCTGCTGCGCGGGGATTATCAGCGCCTCAACAGCTACGGCGCGGGTCAGGGAGATTTTACCAACACCGATCTCAAGGCGCGGCCCTTCGATCCGAAACTGGCGCGCACCTACTTTGCCAAAGCGGGTTTCACCTCCACCGGCCCTGACGGCATTTTGCAAAACGGCAAGGGGGAACCGCTTACCCTGACCATCACCTACACCACGGCAGAGCACGCCCAGCGTCTGACCCTGCTGCGGGAAGAGGCCAAGAAGGCGGGGCTCAATCTGGAGCTAAACCTGATGGACGCCTCAGCTGGCTTCAAGTCGATGCTGGAGAAAAAGCACCAGAGTGCCTGGATGGCCTGGAGTTCTGGTCGCTACCCTGCCTACTGGGAGCACTTTCACAAGATCAACGCCCACAAACCGCAAACCAACAACATCATGAACATCGATGACGAGGCGATGACCGCCCTGGTAGAGCAGTACGACAAGGCTTTCGATTTTGGCAAAAAGGCCGAGCTGTCGCGCCAGATCCAGCAGAGGCTCTATGAGCTGGCCAGCTTCGTGCCCACCTATCAGGTGCCCTACACCCGTGATGGCGCCTGGCGCTGGATAAAACTGCCCAAGGTGCCCGCTACGCCCAAGAGCGAGTTGCTCCACTGGCCCCTCGATGGCGGCAACAGTGGTTACAGCTATGGCGGTCTGTTCTGGATCGACGAACAGGTAAAAAGTGAAACGCAGGAGGCCATCAAGAGCGGCCAGAGCTTCCCTCCCGTTACTCAGGTCGATACCCGCTTCAAGCAGCCCTGAGCCAGCGGCAGATAGCAAAAGACCCCGCACACTGGCGGGGTCTTTTTTTACAACCGGTTTTTTTGGAACCTGAGTTGCTGGCGTCAAGCTGGGGCGATTAGCCGCGCTTGGCCTGCTTCTGGGCGATAGCGTCGGCGATATCGGCCGGCTCCAGCACGATGCCTTCCTGATCCGGAGTCGGGAACACGGCGACGCACAGTTCGTCCTGCTCCATGCCGTCGATCCAGCGCTCCAGCCACACCTTGAGGGTGATGGACTGCGGCTTGCACTCGGCCCACTCCCCTTCGGCCCACGCCTTGGCGTATTCCGGGTGCGGCCATACCGGGATGCAATCTTCATCATCGGTAGTCAGCATCATGACGCCGTGCTCGTCGGTCAGTACAAACAGCTCTTCATGCTCGACCAGCTTGCTGATGAAGTGATCGTAACGGTAGTCAGCGTTCAGTTGCAGCGCGGCATTGCGCTCGGTGTCGCTCAGTTCATAGCTCATTGGCCAAGTCTCTCTCAATCGATAAAGGGCGCCATGTTCACATCTTGTGGTCAGCTTGTCCAGCCTGCCGCCCCCTGACGCCAGACGGGGGGAACAGAACGCCCATAAGGATAGAGCAGGGAGCCGGATAAAAAAGCCAGGCTCGCGACATTGGCCGGATTAAAGCGCCGGGGTGATCAACTCCACATCCGGCGTTTCACTCAGTTTTTGCCGCAGCCAGTAGGCTGACTCGACCTCGACAAAACAGAGCTGATCCCGACCACTCGCCGCCGCGCTCATCAACTGCTCGAAGCGAAGTTGCTGCTGGGCCAGCCAGGCTGTCGCCAGTTTGGCGCCGTGCGCTTCATCGACCACTTCGCGGCGCAGCTCGAACAGGTTGTCACTGATGGGACTGTTGATCTTGGCCGCACTGTGCCAATACATCTGCAGGTTCTCCATCATCTCGGCATCGTAGTTGGCCAGGGCATCCAGCTCGGCAGTCGCCCCCTCCTTACCGGTGGCAAAGTCACACCAGCCGGCATCGAGACTTGCCAGTTCACGGGCCTGATCCCCTTTGGCATGCTTGCGCAGTTGGGCAATATCGCTCCCCTTGCGGGCAGGCAACCACAGGTCCCCCTCGTGGCTCTCAAGCAAGGAGGTCAGCAGCGAGACAGGGTAGACCGGAAAACCGGCAGAGTGTGAATGCAGCAGGGATACCAGAGTGATCTTGACCATGAGCAATACCTTGAACTGGGCGAACAGTCGCAAGCGAACCGTCCGGTTAACAGGAGGGCTCTATCCTATCACGTTTGGCATGGTGAGGGGCTTGTAGGGAGAAGTGGCAACCATCTGATTACGCCCAAAAAAACAGCACTCGGCAGGGTATGGCAGAGACAAAGACCAATACTTTGAACCAGCGCCCACTAAAGTGGATCCGGGAATGCTAGTTTGCATACATCTTTAGCGTAAGGAGTAGATCCATGATTGGTATCGATCAGATTTCTGATGACGTAATAAACCAGTTGAAGATACTGGCATGTTTTGATCCGGCCAACATGAGCCTGGGCATCAAATTACGCAGCGACATGTCTGAAGAGCTTTGCCAGGCAGCGGTTCGCCTGCATCAGCAAGGGCTCATCAGTGCCGAAGATGGCGGCTACCTCACCCCGTTTGGCATGACCATGGTAGAGCATCTGCAGCACCTGCTGGTCGCACTCAAACCGCTTTGACCGGCTGGGGAGCCCACAGCGAAAAGTTGAGCAGCTCCCAGCGCTCTCCCTGATGGAGATGACAGGCAAACAGCAAAGGACCTTCGGGTCCTTTTACTTTGCCATCGACCAGCCACTCTGACTCCCTGTCGGGGATCAGGCGGGCCTCAATTTCGTCCGGTTGCCGCTCTTCACCTAGCCGCACATGGACAAACTGCTGACAGACCCGCTCTGCCTCCATAGCTGCCTGTACCGGCACGGGCTCATCCACAATCGGGGTCAATGCAGTCAGGAGCAACAGGGTCTGGAACATGATTCACACACCGTATGAGTCAGGAACAAAGGCCATATAAACAAAAAGCCGTGGTACCAGAGGCACCACGGCTTTCTTAAATTCTGTAAGAATTACAGAGCAGTTACGTTCTCAGCCTGCGGGCCTTTCTGACCTTGGGTCACAGAGAACTGTACGCGCTGACCTTCAGCCAGGGTACGGAAACCGTTACCTTGAATGGCGCTGAAGTGAACGAAAACGTCCGGGCCGTTTTCTTGCTGGATGAAGCCAAAACCTTTGGTTTCGTTGAAAAACTTAACGGTACCGGTGATCATGTTAGACATATCTTTAAACCTGTATTCAAAATAATTACTTATGCTTTTCAGCGGGTAAAGCTCAAAAAACGGGATTAATTTATGAACAACAGGAAAAGATGTAAAACATCAAATTCATTGACATAACTATCGCCCTTTCAAGCTGCCTAGGATTATACGTGGCTTTGTAGATTACGCAAACAAATTTGTGCCCTGCCAACGGCAGGGCACAACCGTTACAGGGTCGGCGCTTCCAGCGCTTGTACCAGAGCCTTGAGGAAGCGTGCCGCCTCGCCGCCGGTACAGGCTCTATGGTCAAATGTCATCGACAACGGCAATGCCCTCACCGGGCGAGCCTCCCCATGGATGAACACCACTTTCTCGAACAACTTGCCCGCCCCTATGATGGCCACCTGCGGCGGCGTCACGATAGGGCTGGCATAACGACCTGCGATGGCGCCGAAGTTGGTGAGCGTAATGGTCGCCCCCTGCAACATCTCGCGGGGCACGGCGCGCGCCTTCACATCGGCGATCATCCGATCCAGCCCTTGGCGCAGATCGGCCCCCTCCCGCTCAGCCACGTTCTCCATCACCGGCACATAGAGGCCATGTTTGGAATCCACCGCAATGGCCACATTGACCTCTTTGAACAACCGTCTTGACAGGGTTTCACCATCAAACCAGGCGTTCATCGAGGGCTCGGCGCGGCACGCCACGCCAATAGCCTTGATCAGGCGCACCGTCACATCCTCATCAGGCCGCCAGTGACGCAAATCCACCTCGTCGGTGATACAGACCGGCACCACCGTCTGATGAGAGAGCTCCATCGCCTTGGCCATGGCTCGCCGTGACCCTTTGAGGAATTCGTTGCCACTGCTCTGCTGGGCCTCGAATGCCTGCTGCACATCCAGTTCGGTCACCATACCGCCGCTGCCACTTCCCTTGATCCGGTCGATATCCAGACCCAGTTTTTGTGCCAGCAGTCGCACCGCTGGCATGGCTTGTACCAGCGATCCCCCCGGGGCAATGGCCCCCACCACGAAGTGATCCTCGATATGTTGCTGGTGAGCACTCACCTTGCCCACCACGGTGCCATCATCCTCCCCCCCCTCGAATTCCACCAGCGGCGCACCGATATGGAGGATATCCCCCTCGGCGCCACAGAGACGGGCGATCACCCCGGCCACCGGAGAGGGCACATCCACCAGCGCCTTGGCCGTTTCCACCGACAACAACACCTGATCGACCTCGACGGTATCACCGGCACTCACTTTCCATTCGACGATCTCGGCTTCGGCCAACCCTTCACCCAGATCCGGTAATTTGAAAAATTTCATAGCCACTGGTTCTCCATCAGCTGGTGAGCGGCATCGGCGATATCCTGCTCGGTGATGAGGTAATACGCTTCGTTGCGATAGTAGGGAACGGCTGCATCCACGCCAGTCAGCCGTTTGGGCGGCGCCTTGAGGCTGGGAAGTGCCTGCTCGGTCACCCGCGCCACAATTTCGGCTCCTACCCCGAAGCTGCCACACGCCTCGTGTACCACCAGCAAGCGGCCGGTCTTGCGTACCGAAGTGAGGATGGTCTCCATATCCAGCGGCTTGATGGTGGCCAGATCCAGCACCTCGCACTGGATATCCTGCTCGGCCAGCAGGTTCGCCGCCCGCATCACCTCCTGAATGCAGGCCCCCCAGGCCACTACCGTGATATCCCGGCCTGGGCGTAGGGTGAAGCAGACATCCAGCGGCAGGCCGACACCGTCATCCACCACCTCGGATTTCATCGAGCGATAGATGCGATCGGGTTCGAAAAACATCACGGGATCAGGATCGCGGATGGCCGAGAGCAGCAAGCCATAGGCGCGCCTCGGGCTGGAGGGGATCACCACCCGCAACCCGGGAATATGGGCAAACAGTGCCTCGACGCTCTCGCTGTGATGCTCCGGCGAATGAATGCCAGCGCCATACGGGGAGCGATAGACAAGGGGACAGGAGAGACGGCCACGAGTGCGGTTTCGCATCCGCGCCGCCTGACAGATGATCTGCTCCATCCCGGGGAAGATGAAGCCCTGAAACTGGAACTCAGCCACCGGCTTGAGCCCCTGGGTGGCCATGCCGACCGCCACCCCAGCAATCAATCCCTCGGCCAGCGGCGTATCGATCACCCGCTTGAAACCGAACTTGTCGCGCAGCCCCACGGTGGCGCGAAACACCCCGCCGTTGACCCCCACATCCTCGCCCAACACCACCACATCCGGGTCGTGTTCCATCTCGTAGTGAAGGGCCATGTTGACCGCTTCCAGCAAACTGATCTCACTCATGGCCAACCTCCTGCTTCATCCCCTTGGCAATTACTCGCTCGCGCTGGGGCAATAGTTCGGCGGGCAGGCTGGCGTAGTGATAATCGAGCATCGCCTCCGGTGGCTGGGGCGCCATCGCATCATAACGGGAAACCGCCTGTTCTACCTCTCGGGCGGCGTCCGCCAGCAGGCTCTGCTCCTGCTCCTCATCCCACCAGCCCTGGCTATGCATAAACTGGCGCAGCCGCTTGACCGGCTCTTTCGCCCAAGCGGCCTCGACCTCGGCCCCGTCGCGATAGCGAGTGGCATCGTCGGCCGTGGTGTGATCGCCGAGGCGATAACTGACCGCCTCGATCAGAGTCGGCCCCTTGCCACTGCGGGCCCGTTCGACGGCACTGCGGGCGGCATCGTAGACCGCCACCACATCGTTGCCATCCACCTGCAGACTGCGCACCCCTGCACCAATCCCTTTCTGGGCCAGCGTTGGGGCGCTCGATTGCAGCTTACGTGGCACCGAGATGGCCCACTGATTGTTGTTGACGATGATGACCATCGGCAGGTGCCAGACACCGGCGCAATTGAGCCCCTCCAGAAAATCCCCCTTGGAGGTGCCGCCATCGCCGATGGTGACCACGGCGACGCGCGGTTGATTACGCAGTTTGAAGGCCGAGGCAATACCGCATGCGTGGGTGATCTGGGTGGCGATGGGGACGCAGATGGGGAGATCTTCAGAGGGGGTCCCATCGGGTTTGAGAAAATAACTGCCCCGCTCGTCACCACCCCAATATTGCAGGTTCTTCTCCATCGGCACGCCCCGCACATAGAGGGTGGGCATGTCCCGATAGTAGGGGACGTAGACATCCTGCGGCTGCATGGCGAGACCAATGCCAATCCCCACGGCTTCTGCGCCGAGATGGGAGGGAAAAGTACCGAGCTTGCCGGTTCGTTGCAGCGCTATCGCTTTTTTGTCATAGCTGCGCACCATCACCATATTGCGGTAGAAGGTGTGCAGTATCGCCTTGTCCAGCCAGGTCGGTAAGGTGGCGACCGGGCACCCTTCCGCATCGAGGTAACGAAGGAAAGGGATGTCGACATGGGTCATAACTGGCTCCTTGCCGTTGTAGGCGTCACCGATGCTGGTGACACTTAGATGTAAATGCCTTGTTAAATAAAAAGCAAAGGGATTTACTCAGGTAAGACCAGTAGAAACTTCTTTAAAGTAGCGAAGGAGCTGAATTTTCGGCGATGAGCGGCAAGGTATGCCGTAAATGGTGCAACTTTGCAGTGTTGAATGCAGGATGCCAAATGTTGAAAAGGGGAGCCTTGCACCCCCTTCTGTTACTCAAGCCAGCGGTTACGCCAACCAGCTGTTACGCCAGCCACTGTTGCAGCTGGCTGGCCATGCCAGCTGGCAGCAAGTGAGCGCGACTCAGCAAGCGGCTGCGCCAGGGCTCGGCCAGCAAGGTAGGGCAAATTCGCATCTCCCGTCCCCTGTCAGTCACGCGCACCAACCTGTCGATAAGAGTCTCCAGCGGCGGATGCACCGGCCAGTGTGGATAGAGATCGGCGGTCGTGATACCGACCAGCTCGCACACCCGCTCCTCTTTCTCATCACCCTTCCCAGCAACCATTGGCCAAGGGTGAAGCACCTGCAGCCAACCCGGTCTTGCCGCCTCCAGCAACTGGCCCAGCGTCGGCTGAGCAAAGTGGGGATCTCCTGCGGCTTTGAGCAGATGACGCGCCCCCGCCAGCAGCACCACGCCGCGGGCAGGAAGTGCAAGAAGATCGTCGGCCAGCGCCCGATCCCGCCCCCTGTTGTGCTGCTGCCATCGCTCAGGAGTCAACTCTTGCCACTCGAATAAGGGCTCGCAGAGATGCACCCGCAGCCGCACATGTTCGGGGCGTGCCAGATTGCTCTGGCGCAGGGCGGCAAAGAGTGCCGGAAACTCGGGGGCCATCCAGGCGGGAAAGGCGCAGGAGTCGAGCCAAACCGGATAGAGCTGCGCCAGCGTCAGCGGCTCCCCCTGCCAGTTCTCCTCCCCCGTCAGCCAGGCATCGAGCAAGCCCTGATGGCGGCGGTTGCCGCACTCCAGCACCAGATCGGTCATGATTCCCCAGAGCGCCGGATCGCAGAGCCAGGCGTGCTGGCGTCGGATAAAATCCGGGTGCCAGTGCGGCTCCCCCAGCCCCACCAGTTTGCCCGCCTGCAATGCTTCCCGGATGGCGGCAACCGGGGTCATGCGCCCCCCTCCTGCCGGATGTGCGGTTGTTGTCCGACCCCATAGACCCGCTCACAGATAAGGGCGCCGACCTGCGCCAGCCAGTCGGGATGCACCATCTCCTGATGGAGGCAGGGGAAGCGCTCATAGCGGATTTCGCCTTTTGTCAGTGGCTCCCAGCCGCGTCCATCCAGCCAGGGCTGGCGGGAGGCTGACGCCTCGATAAAGATCACCTCCCCGTGGTAGCAGTAGTCGACCGGCTCACGGATCAGCCGGTTGTTGTGGCCCACCAGCTCAATCATGGCGCTCACCACCTGCTCGTCGAGCATGGCCAGCGCACTCCCCTCTGCACCCAGTCGGGCCACCACGTCGCCCCGAGTAAGGGAATCGAGCGCATTGTCCGCAACCGCAATGCCTCCCATCCGCAGCAACGCATCGAGCATCCGCTGCTCGTCGGGCAACGGCTGGGTCTGCCACTGACGGCAGGGGTAGGCATCGAGCAGCAGCACCATGGCCACCTCTTGTCCCTGCTCTTGCAGCATGGCGGCCATCCGGTGCACCAGCATGCCCCCCAGCGACCAGCCGAGCAGCCAGTAGGGCCCCTCGCTCTGTTGACGACGCAGCTCGGTCACATAGTCGAGGGCCAGCTCGTCGAAGCTGGCAGGCAGAGGTGCATCCGGCTGGCAGAGCGCTCGCGCCTGCAGGGCATAGACCGCCATGTCGGCCGGCAGATGGGGCACCAGCGGCGCATAACACCAGCCGAGTCCCCCTGCGGGGTGAACACAAAAGAGAGTGGGGCCTGATGCGCCCGCCGGCGCACCGGGCGCCCGCAGGGGCAACAGCATGGGCATGGCCTCCCGCTCGCCGCCCAGACGGCGCGCCAGCTGGGCGGGGCTCGGCGCTTCGAACAGACTGGCCAAAGTGAGCGCCTGTCCGGTCGACTCTTCAATGCGCACCACCAGTTGAGCCGCCAGCAGGGAGTGGCCGCCGAGGGCAAAGAAGTTATCGTCGGCGCCGACCCGCACCAGCCCCAGTATCTCGGCGAAGAGGCGACAGAGCCGCTCCTCCAGCAGGGTTTTCGGCAATGACTGACCGACCACTGACGCCATGTCGGGCAGTGGCAGCCCCTTGCGATCCAGCTTGCCATTGGGGGTGAGTGGCAGCTCGGCCAGAGTAACCAACAGTCCCGGTACCATGTAGTCGGGCAACGCCGCGCCAAGGGCAGGTGCCAGCTCGGCCAGCGTCAGCTCGCTGCTATCTGCGGCCACCACATAGGCCACCAGACGGCGATCGCCGGGGGCAAATTCGGGGGCCAGCACCACCGCCTGCGCCACCCGGGGATGGCGCAGCAGCACCTGTTCGATCTCCTCCAGTTCGATGCGCTGGCCGCGGATCTTCACCTGAAAATCGAGGCGCCCCAGATACTCGATGGCGCCATCCTCGCGCCAGGCGGCCAGATCGCCGCTGCGATAGAGCCGTCCCGCGCCGAAGGGGTTGGCAATAAAGCGCTCGGCGGTGAGCTCGGGCTGGCCAAAGTAGCCCTCCGCCACCTGCACGCCGCCGATCCAGAGCTCGCCAGCCACACCGGGGGGCACCGGCTGCAACCAGGGGTCGAGAATGTGGATGCTGGTATTCCAGACCGGATAGCCGATGGGCACGCTGGTCACCACCTCGTCTGCCCGGCAGGGATACCAGGTGACATCCACCGCCGCCTCGGTCGGGCCATAGAGGTTGTGCAGGGGGGCTGAGAATGTCCCATACCAGCGCTGCACCAGATCCGCGGGCAGCGCCTCGCCGGAGCAAAATACCTGCCGCAGGGCGCGGCAACGCGCAGGCTCGGCCTGAGTGACGAAGATCTGCAGCATGGAGGGGACAAAGTGCAAGGTGGTGATCCCGGCCTGCTCAATCAGCGAGGCAAGGTAGGCGGGATCCTTGTGGCCGCCCGGTTTGGCGAGCACCAGCCGCGCCCCGGTCATAAAGGGCCAGAAAAACTCCCAGATGGAGACATCGAAACCGGCCGGGGTCTTTTGCAGCACCCGATCCACCGGGCCGATGGGATACATGTGCTGCATCCAGAGCAGCCGGTTGACGATGGCACCGTGGCTCACCACCACCCCTTTGGGCCGACCGGTCGAACCTGAGGTGTAGATGATATAGGCCGCATCTTCCGGTTTGGGAGCTGGCAGATCACAAGGTGTTATCACCGCCACATCTATCGTCGCCAGCTGCTCTGCCACACCGGGGGCATCGAGGCAGACAAGTGGTACGGCCACGTCGAGCGGCATCTGAAGCGTACGACTGGTCAGCACAAGCGCAGGATCGCTGCTGGCGAGAATGTAGCCGATCCGCTCCGCCGGATAGTCCGGATCAACGGGTACATAGACGGCCCCCACCGCCATGATGGCCTGCTGGGCGAGAATAAGCTCGGGAGAGCGCGGGATCACCACAGCCACCCGGCAACCGGGGCCCACGCCTCTCCCCGCCAGATAGCTGGCCAGCTGGCGGGTTCGCTGGCGCAGCTCGGCCACACTCCAGCGCTCGGCGCCACACTCCAGCGCGATGGCGCTCTGATCTGCCGCCGCTAGCCCCTCGGCCAGCAGTGCACTCAGGGTGGTAGTCGGCAACGGATGGTCGGTTTGGTTCCAGCGCGCCAGCTCAGCCTGCTCGCAAGGCAGCAGCAGCGGCAAGCGCACTGCCAGGGCCTCGTCACCCGCCTCACTCCAGGCCGCCAGATAGGCGACCAGCCGGGCCAGATGACGCTCGCTCTCCTGATGGCTGAAGCGCCCCTGATGTGCTTCGAGGGTCAGGGTCATAGCGCCTGCCTCCTCGGCAAAGTAGAAGGCGCACTCCTCCACCGGCCCCGCCGCCAGCACCTGCACCTCACCACGAACCTGGTTGTGCCCTTCACCAAAGCTGAGGGTGCGGGCAAAGGGCATCAGATTGACCTGAGGGCCAAACAGCGGCTGGCCCGGCTGACACTGCTGCAACCACTCCTGACGGCAGCCCTGATGACGGCGCAGGGCGGCAAATTGCCGCTCGACCTGTGCCAGCAACTCTCCTACCCGGCTGGTGCCGCTCAGCTCGATGCGCAGGGGCACCACATTGACCTTCATGCAGGGGGTATCGGCCGCCGCTGAGCCCAGTCGCCCCATCAGCGGAATACCCAGCACCACCTCGCCAGCGCCGCTCATCCGCTGTACATAGCTGGCCACCGCCGCCAGCAGCAGGCTGTAGGGGTGGCAGGCCGAGCGACTCGCCCGCTCTACCAGTGCCTGCCACTGGTGGCCAGCCAGCCGCTGTTCGAAACGATAAGTGGGGCCTAGCCCTTGCGCCGGACGGCGGGAGAGCGACGCCGGGTTCTCCACCCCGGCCAGCTGCTGCACGAAGAAATCGCGATCCCGCGCGGCGCGCGGCGAATCCTGATAGGCAGCCTCCTCGGCCAGCAACTCCTGCTGGGTCGCATAACGACAGGGAGCAGGCTGCTCGCCGATGCAGAGCGCCTCATACCAGCTCGCCACCCGCTGGCAGAGCAAACTCAGGCCAAAGCCGTCGATGGCGATATGGTGCACGGCAATAAACCAGGCCCACCGCCCCTCGCCAAGGCGATAGAGGGTGGTGGCAAACAGCGGCCCCCCGGCCAGATTGAAGGGGACGGCCAACTGCGCACGCATCTCGGCCTGCGCGGCTGCGAGCGGGTCGGCTTCGCTGCGCAGATCCCGCTCGCTCAGCTGCCAGCAGGCGGGGTTGGCCACCATCTGCGGGCCATCGGCAGTGGCCACAAAGGCGCAGTGCAGACCGGGGATCTCGTCGATGGTCTGACGCACCGCTCGGGTGAAGTGATGGGGAGCCAGCGCCCCCTCCAGCAGCCAGTACTCGCCGGTATTGCAGGCGGGGCTCTGCGGATATTTTTGCTGGGCAAACCAGATGCCCGCCTGAGCAGTGGTAAGCGGCCAGCGCAGGTGATCCCCACGCTGATGGGTGGCGCGCATCGCCATTGTCTGTTCCATGGGAATATCCTTGCGCAAACATCGAGCGGGCAGCGGCTTGCCCCTGCCCGCATGGCTGAAAAGCGAGGAGGCCAGGCCTCCTCCATAAATAGAGTGTCACGCCTGCCAGATCGGCAGCGCGCGGGCTAGACCCCCAGAGTGGCACCGCCATCGACCACCAGATCCTGCAGGGTGATATGGCTGGCGGCATCGGAGGCGAGAAACAGCACGCAGGCGGCCACCTCGTCGGGGGTCCCGAGCTTGCCAAGGGGGATCCCCAGCTTGAACTGCCCGGGCAGACCCGCGATGGTGCGCAGCTCCCCTTCGCACTGCTCTGCCTCCCCCTCCTGCCACATGCCGTACAGCATCGGGGTACGGGTCGAGCCCGGCGACACCAGATTGCAGCGCACCCCATAGGGTGCAAGCTCCAACCCAGCCGTTTGAGTGAGGCTGGTCAGCGCCGCCTTGGAGGCGCCATAAATGCCCATCCCCACTCGCGGCACCCGACCAGCATTGGAGGAGACATTGACGATGGCGCCCCTGCGCAGCCCCTGAAACCAGGGGGTCAGGGCCCGCATCAGGTAGAAGGGGGCGAAGGTGTTGATGGCGAAGGTGCGTTGCAAGAGGGCGTCATCCACCTCATCGATCCTGCCGGTCGCCAGTACGCCGGCGACATTGACCAGCACATCGGGCCCCAGCCCCTCGTCCAGCAGCTGTTCGCAGCAGCGGGTCACGGCCTCGCTATCGCTGACATCGATCACCACCCTCTTCACGTTGCCGGGCAGTGTCTCGGCCAGTTGCAGATCGAACGCCACAACGCTGGCCCCCGCCTCGGCAAAGGTGCGCGCCACCGCATGGCCAATTCCCTGCGCCGCGCCAGTTACCCAGACGGTTCTACCTTGCCACTCGCTCATGGGGTGCACTCCGGTTCGCTGACGTGATCTTCGTTGACCTGATAAGCCGTGGCCTGACTAACATTAAGCTGACGGGAGAGGAGCCCCCACCAGTGAGCCAGGGTCGGCGTGCGGGCCAGCTCGGCCAGCTCCACCACCAGCCCCTGCTGACGCCACTCTTCCACCAGCCCCATTACCGCCAGCGAGTCGAGACCGTAGTCGAGCAAGTTGTCATCCTCGGTGGGCTGCTCCTGCTGCATCTCGGCGGGCAGCCGCACCAACACCTGAGCACGTAGCAACTCGCGAGTCAGGGGGCGTTTGCTGGCCGCCATCACCTCGGCCACGGTAATCACCCGACCCGCATTGCGGCTGACATAGGAGAGCGCCAACAGATGATCCTCGCGGGAGAAGTCGGCGATAGCATCTGCCACCAGGAAGGGGCGGATATCGCGCATAAAGGCATCGACCGCCGTCTGCATCACCCCGATATGGCCGTAGATGCCGCAGATCACCAGCTGATCCCGCCCCCATTCGGCCATCAGCTCGGCCAGCGGTGAGCGGCAAAAAGCGCTGTAGCGCCACTTGGTCAGCACCGTATCCTGCGGCTCGGGGGCCAGCGCCGAAACAATCGGCTGACGCTCCGGCGCCCGGGTCAGCCCCGGCCCCCACATGTCGTTGAGCAGCGCCCGATCTGCCTGACTCTGTTCGGCGGGCTGGGCGGTATAGACCACCGGCATGCCGAGAGCACGCGCCTGACGGATCAGGGTGGCGATATGGTCGATGACCTGATTGATCAGCGGATTGCCCGGCCCGTAGAAATCGACGAAATAGTGCTGCATATCGTGGACCAGCAAGGCGGCGCGGCCCGGTTCGAAGGGCCAGTTCACCCGCCCGGTGGGCAGCTCCTCAGCGGTGGGCAGCGGATAGGCGGCGAGGGATTGAATGGTCATGCACACTCCTTGGCGAGCTGCTCGCGCAGCGTCTGTTTATCTATCTTGCCGACCGGGGTGTGGGGCAGTTGCTCCACCAGCACCAGGCGATCGGGCAGTTTGTAATCGGCCACCCCCTGCTCGCGCAGGAAACGGCGCAAGCGGGGCAGATTGAGGGGCTCGCGGCACATCAAAAAGGCGCAGCTGCGCTCCCCGAGCATGGGGTCGGGCATGGCGACCAGCGCCGCCTGCCGCACCTCCGGGTGGGTCAGCAACAGCTCTTCAATCTCGAGGGCGTCGATCTTCTCCCCGCCCCGGTTGATCTGATCCTTGTTGCGCCCCACCACCATCAGATGACCGCCGGGCAAGCGGCAGACCAGATCGCCGGTGCAGTAGAAACCGTCCCGGTCGAAAGCCCGCTGATTGTGGGCATCGGCCTTGAAGTAGCCGCGAAAGGTGTAGGGGCCACGTGTCCAGAGCTCGCCGCACTCGCCATCGGGCAAGGGGCGCCCGTCGCTGCCTCGCACCTCCACCTCGTCGCCCGGGCTCATCGGGCGGCCCTGGGTATTGACGATGTGCCACTGGTCATCCTCGGTGCGGGTGTAGTTGACCAGCCCCTCGGCCATGCCGAACACCTGCTGCAAGCGGCAGCCGAGGCGGCTCGCCACCGCCTCGGCGTGAGCCGGGCTGAGGCGCGCACCGCCCACCTGCACACACTCCAGAGAGGTCTGCGGATAGTGGCTGGCCGCCTCCAGCCAGAGCGCCAGAGCCGGTGGCACCAGTGCCGCCCAGTTGACCTGATGGCGCTGCACCAGCGGCAGACAGGTTGCTGCGGAAGGATCCTTTGCCAGCACCACGCAGCCACCGGCATAAAACACTCCGAGTGCCCCGGGGGAGCTCAGGGGAAAGTTGTGGGGCGCCGGCAGGGCACAGAGATAGATCACCCGCTCATCCCAGCCGCACACCGCCACGCTCTGGCGCACGCTATAGCCATAGTCATCGTGGGTACGGGGGATCAGTTTGGGGGTGCCGGTGCTGCCGCCGGAGAGCTGGAAAAAGGCGACCTGATCGGCCGGGGTTGGTGTAGGCGCTGTGGCCGCCAGCGGCGAACCATCAGCACGGGCTATCGGGTCAGGCTGACACCATGCAAATCCTGACTGAAGATCGCCCCCTTCTGCTGGCTCGAAAAGCAGTGTCTGACAGGAAGGCGATACCCGCTCATCAAGGGCCACAAGGCTTCCCGTTTCACCGGCAAAGCCGGGATGGGAGGGGCTGAGTACCAGCAAGGCGGGCTCAATCTGGCGGGCAAAGGCCACCAGCTCGCGCCGCTGATGGCTGTAGAGGGCATGCACCGCCACCACGCCGCAGCGGATCAGGGCAAACCAGCAGATATAGAACTCGGCGCAGTTGGGCAACTGCACCAACGCGGTATCGCCATGACCCAGCCCGCACGAGGCCAGCCGCGCCGCCAGTACATCGACCTCACGCTTTAACTGGCCATAACTGAGGGTGCGCTCCCCGCAGATCAGGGCCGTGCGCTCGGGATAACGTTCGGCAGAGTCATCGAGCAGGACGGTGAGCGGTTGTCCGCGCCACCAACCTTGTGCCCGGTAGTGGGCCGCCAGCTCGGCGGGCCAGGGAGTAAAGGGCACCAGCGGCTTCATGCGGTTACCTCCGATTCCCGGCTCTCGAGGCCGAAGGCGCGCAGCATGGTGCCGAGTTTGGCGGCGGTCTCCTGCCACTCTGCTTCCGGCGAAGAGCCCACCACCACCCCGGCACCGGCATAGAGCCGCAGCTGCTTGCCGGCCAGCACGCCACAGCGGATGGTGACCACCCACTCGCCATTGCCATCGGCATCCATCCAGCCGACAGCACCACAGTAGAAACGGCGATCGTACCCCTCAAGCCGGGAGATGGCCTGACGCGCAGCCGAGAGCGGCGTGCCGCATACCGCCGGTGTCGGGTGCAACGCCAACGCCAGTGCCAGCACGGGAGAGGGTTCATGGAGCCGCCCGGCGATGCGGGTCGAGAGGTGCCACATGGTAGGAGTGGCGATCACCTGCGGCTCCAGAGGGACATCCAGCTCGCGGCAGAAGGGAGAGAGGGCCGCAGCGACCGCATCGGCCACCAGCGCATGTTCATAGCGATCCTTCTGGGCCCCCAGCAGATCGGCACTGGCTGCCTGTTGATCGGAAAAAGCGTGGCACGGACGGGAGCCCGCCAGCGGATTGCTCACCACCGCCATCTCGCTGCGCGATACCAGCAGCTCGGGGCTGGCGCCAAGCAGGGTCTCTCCCTCCGGCAGCGGGATCTGGAACACATAGGCGCCCGGATTCTGGGCCAGCAGAGAGCCAAAGGCGTGTGCAGGTGAGGTCTGCTCTGCGCTCTGCACATCGATGGCGCGCGACAGCACCACCTTCTCAAGCTGCCCCTCGCTGAACTGCTGCAGCGCCGCCCGCACCGCCCCCTGATAGTGGGCAGCGCCGGTCACTTCGCTCACCTCGCCACGAAGCTGACAACAGCGGGCGGGCAACAGCGCATCCCTTGCGACCCATTGCGATTGCGCCGGGATCACCAGATGCCAGGGGGATTGGGTATCAAACGGAATGGCGCCGATGGCGATGGGATTGACCATCCCCTGCTGGCGCAACTGACGCAGATGGGCGAGCAGCTTCTCCGGCGGGATGCCGGTAAAACTGTCGTGGATACCGGAGGCGACCAGTACCCTGTCACCGCTGGCAAAACAGCACACTTTATCCAGCCCGGCCGCTGTGGCGGGCCACTCTCCTTCCAGTGCATGGTCACACATGACGGTGCTACTCCTTGGAATGAATCACTACCTGAAACGACAGAGTGTGAGTCATTTGACTCACGCCATCGCAGGGTGAGCGGCATCCTAACAAGGAGTGAAAAAACGATCAACACAAATGAGAATCAATTTCATTAACTTCTTTTTAGTCAAAAGAGAGGGGCGAACGAAACCGAACATCGCCGATAAAAAAGAGTTGCGATCGGAGCAAATTCAACTTGATAATGATAACGCTTATCATTTGAATGTTATGGAAGATGTAAATAATGAAATCCTCAACCTCCCGTTTTATTGCCCCCAGCCTGCTGGCCACTACCATAGTCACCCTGCTGACCCAGCAAGCAATCGCCGCCAGCAACGCCCCTCAAGCCGACGAGGTGATCACAGTCACCACCACTGCGCACAATACCCGCTCGGCCCCCGCCTCCATCTCGGTTATCAGTGCCGAACAGATCAAGGCCGCACCGGTCAATGACCTTGCCGACCTGCTGCGCCACGAGGTAGGCATCCAGGCCGAGACCGACACCAATGGCCGCAGCGACATCGGTATTCGCGGCATGTCTGGCAAATACACCCTGGTGCTGGTGGATGGCAAACGCCTCTCCTCCTCCAATGCCCTGTGGCGCGGTGGCAACTTCGACAACACTCCGGTGCCCCTTGGCATGATCGAGCGGGTCGAGGTGATCCGCGGCCCCATGTCGGCACTTTACGGCTCCGATGCCATCGGCGGTGTCATCAACATCATCACCAAGCAGCCGGGCAAAACCTGGCAAGGGGCAGCCGATGCCGACTTCAAGGCCATCGAGGGCAAGGATGGCGGCGATCAGCACAGAACCAACCTGGGCTTTACCGGCCCGCTAACCGACAACCTGCTGATCCGGATGAATGGCGAAGTGTACGACCGTCAGGCCTGGACTCCGCCGGAAGCGGCCGATAGCATCCCGCTCATCGAAGCCAAGCAGACCCGCAACTTTGCCTCCACCCTGAGCTGGCTGGTGGATGAGCAGCAGCGCTTCGAGTTTGACTATCTCTACAACCAGGATGAGCGGCCCCTCGATATCTTCCGCAAGACCGGCAACAAGGTGCACAGCCGCCAGCAGCAAAACGATCGCAACCTGTTTGGTCTGACTCACAAGGGGAACTGGAGCTGGGGTGACACCACCGTCATGGCCAACTATGAAAGCTCCCAGATCGATGATTTCAATACCAGCTACTCGGCCCCGCAGCAGCGCGAACTGGAGGAGAACACCTTGACCCTCAAGGGCTACACCAACCTGGCGCTGGCCAACCACTACCTGACCCTGGGTGGTGAATATCTGGATCGGGAGCTGGTGGATGCGGTGAGCTACAAGGATATCGGCGGCAAGGAGAGTCACTCCCAGGAGGCACTGTTTGCTCAGGACGAGATCGGCCTGACCGATAGCCTGACCCTGACTCTGGGCGGCCGTTACGATCACCACGAGATCTACGGCAGTCACTTCACCCCGCGCGGCTATCTGGTGTACGAACTGAACGATGTGGTGACCGTGAAAGGCGGTGTCAGCCAGGCCTTCAAGGCGCCGGCACCGCACCAGTACTCCAATGGCTACAGCATCGAGAGCTGCGGCGGCAGTTGCCGCATCTATGGCAGCGACAAGGTCAAGCCGGAAACCAGCACCAACTACGAGCTGGGCGTTATCGCAGGGCAAGGGATCTGGGAGACCAGCGCCACCCTCTTCTACTCCGATATCGACGACATGCTCACCTTCAAACAGCTGCCGAACTCCACTGATCGCACCTGGTACAATCTGGAGAAGGCCACCACCAAAGGGCTGGAGCTGACCGGCAGGCTCGATCTGACCGACGACATCAATCTGGGTGCCAACTACACCTACCTGAAAGCGGAAGGCGATCAGGGTCAGGCCCTGCCCGAACGGCCGGAGCACAAGGCCAACGCCAAACTGACCTGGCAGGCCACCGAGCGGATGAACGCCTTCGTTGGCACCACCTACACCGGCACCCAATATGCGGAGCAGACCGTCAACAAGGCCGTGGTGCTGCACAAGCTGCCCAGCTATCAGACTTTCGATCTTGGCACCGGCTTCAAAGTCACCGAGAACTTTGATCTGCGGGTCGGTATCACCAACCTGACCGATGTGCGCCTGCAGGAGAAAGACCCCACCTTCCAGAACGTGGAGCCGGGTCGCAGCTACTACATCAGTGGCTCGGCCCGCTTCTAAAGCTCATCAAGCCAACAGCGCGGGCCCATGCCCGCGCTGTGTTGCCCGACACAATAAGGGGAAGATCCCCACTGGACAGCAATGAGCATGCAGGTTTCCATTTCCATAAGGATCGCTCATGTTCACCTCACTACTGAACGCATCACCCCTTGCCACCCTGCCCACCCCGGATGAGTTGCTGCAAGATCACCCCGTTCCTCCCCGACTCACCCGTCAGATAGCGCGCAGCCGCCAGCAAGCCCGCCATATTCTGCAGGGAGAGGACGACCGCCTGCTGCTGGTGATCGGTCCCTGCTCCATCCACGATCCCGTCGCCGCCCGCGACTATGGTGGCCGGCTGGTCGAGCTGCAGGGCCAATACGGGGATCAGCTACAAGTCGTGATGCGCACCTATTTCGAAAAGCCGCGCACGACGCTCGGCTGGAAGGGATTTATCTTCGACCCGGGTCTGGACGGCAGCGATCGGCTGGCGGAGGGGCTGCGCAAGGCGCGCGAACTGCTGCTGGCACTCGGGCAAGAGGGGCTCGCCTGTGCCACCGAATTTCTCGATCTCACCAGCATGCTCTATCTGGGGGATCTCATCAGCTGGGGCGCCATCGGTGCCCGCACCACCGAATCCCAGCTCCACCGCCAGCTGGCCTCGGCCCTCCCCTGCCCCATCGGTTTTAAAAACGGCACCGATGGCAACGTCCGGATCGCGGTCGAGGCCATCCTTGCCAGCCGGGCCGCGCACCTCTATCCGCAGCCTTCCGGTGACGGGCGGCTGGCACTGGTGCGCAGTCATGGCAACCCCGATGGCCACCTGATCCTGCGCGGTGGCCGCCTGCCCAACTATCAGAGCAATCATGTGGCAGAGGCAGGTGAGCTGCTGCGCCAGCATCACCTCTCCCCTCGCCTGATGGTCGATTGCAGCCACGGCAACAGCCAGAAGCAGCACGCCCGCCAGCTACCCGTGGCACGGGATCTGGCTGCCCAGCTGGGCAACGGCTGCCACACCATCGCTGCCGTCATGGTGGAGAGTTTTCTCAAGGAGGGACGCCAGGATATAGGCAACCAGCCGCTGCGCTACGGCCAGTCGGTCACCGATGGCTGCATCGGCTGGGAGCTGACGCGGGAAGTGCTCAATACCCTTGCCGAAGGGGTGGAAGCGCGCCGCCAGCAGCGTATTGCCCTGGCGGGGTAAAACCGGAACTAGTGTGGCAGAAAAAGATATGGCCCCGATGGGGCCATATTGCTCTGAACCTCTCGCCGCAGATCAGGCGACCGATTCACGCTCCACCAGCTGGGCTTCGAATTTGAGCGGCAACCCGTCTACCGGCTTGTGATCGAGCAGACGCAGCGCCAGCTCGGCGGCGCGGCTGCCCATCTCCTCGATGGGGTAGCGCACCGTGGTGAGTTTGGGATAGATGTAGCGGGCATAGGGGATATCGTCGAAGCCCACCACCGACACCTGCTGCGGGATCTTGTAACCACGCTCCAGCAGACAGGAGATGGCTCCGGCCACCATGCCGTCGTTGAAACCGAGCACGGCAGTGAACTCGACACCGCGCGCCAGCAGTTCGCTCATCGCCACATAACCACCGTTCTCGTCGGCAAAGCCACGGCTGATCAGGGCCGGATCAAGAGCGATACCAGCCCGCCCCAGGGTCTGGGTATAGCCTGCCATCCGTTGCTGACCATCGACGAACTCCTCGTCATCGGAGGTAATAAAGGCAATTTTGCGATGACCGGCATCGAGCAGATGCTGGCAAGCCGTGGTGATCCCGGCCTTGTTGTCGAGCCAGACGCAGCGATCTTCGGCACCCGGCACCTGACGGTTGATAAAGACGATGGGAGTGGTGCCCGCCGCCAGCTCGCTCAGCTCCTCGTCGGGCAGCGCCTTGCTGTGCAGGATCAGGGCATCGCACTGACGCTGCAGCAGAGCCTGAATGGCATGGCGCTCGCGGGTAATGTCATGGTTGCCCGACATCACAATGGTGAACTTGTTGGCCCGATCGACCATGGTTTCAATGCCCCGCATCATCTGGGCGAAGAAGGGGCCACCGCAGAGGTCGCCGACCAGCACGCCGATGCAGTTGGAACGCTTGCTGACCAGAGCCTGGGCAAAACTGTTGGGCCGAAAATTGAGTTCCTTCATGGCCGCCAATACGGCCTCGCGCTTTTCCGGGGCGACCTGCGCCGTGTTGTTGATCACGCGCGATACGGTGGAAATAGACACATTTGCCAGCTGAGAAACGTCTTTTATCGTTGCCACTATCCATTCCTTTATTGTGAGGGGAACCTGCTGGTGCCGACGGCCGAGTATATCCCGCTCCCTAGAATATTTCCCGGAGCCCGATCACCACTCATGTTTCCTTTTGTAACAGAGCGTTGCTGATGATACCCGCTGCCTGCGGGATTTGAAAACGGGGCCGACTGGCGGCCCCGTGCTCAATAGGCGTGGTTGAGCTCCCGATCCGACATGAAGCGCAGCGGCTGCTGCAGCTTGTGCTGATAGATGAGGTCAAACGACAGCACGTTCTGCACGTAGTTGCGCGTCTCCTTGTAGGGAATGCTCTCGACCCAGACATCCATCGGCTTGTTTTCACTCTGATCGCGCCAGCGCTTCACCCGACCGGGTCCGGCGTTGTAGGCCGCTGCCGCCAGGATCCGGTTGCCATCGTAGAGATCGAGCAACCGCTTGAGGTAGGCGCTCCCCAGCCGGACGTTCATCGCCGGATCAAACAGCTGCTGTTCGCTGCGATAGGGCACACCGAGCTTGCCGGCAGTCTCTTTGGCGGTCGAGGGCATCAGCTGCATCAGGCCACGCGCCCCCACCGGTGACTGGGCCATCGGATAGAGCGCGCTCTCCTGACGGGAGATGGCGTAGAGCAAGCTCATGTTGACCGCCCGCTCCCGCGCCACCTGACTGAAGGTCTGGGTGTAGGGTTTGGGGAAGCGCAGCTCCAGTGCATCCCACGCTTCGGCGCGGATGCTGGAGAGAATGGCCAGTTCATGCCACCCCTGATTGAGGGCGATATGACCAAACTCGATGCGTTGGGCCACCGGGTTGCGATCCATGTTGTGGATCCACTCGGCCCGTGCCGCCGTAATTTCGTTCATCGACAGCAGCTCGCGCACCCGCAGCAGGAAGGGCCAGCGCTGGCTGGCAGTGCGCCAGTCCGGTACATGCTTCACCCCCTGATTGACCATGCGGTAGGGCACGCCGGTACGCTGGGCCGCCATGAACCCGTAGAAACCGCGCAGGTTGGCGGTCTCCAGATAGAGATCCTGGGCCGGTTTCTTCTGCCCCTGTACTTCAAGGGAGCGCGCCATCCAGTAGCGCCAGCGATCCTCTTTCTGACGCGCCATCGGCATCTTTTTGACCCAGCCGGATAGGCCGCGCCAATCCTGTTCCCAAATCGCAAGACGGGCCCGCAGCTCGGTAATATCGGGGTCGGCCAACCGCACCACGGTATTGTCGAGCCAGCTGCGCTGGGCCAGTGAGCGATCCAGCAACAGACGACGGGCAATGGCACGATCAACCGGTTTGACCTCGGCCTGAGTCAGGCCGAAACGGCTGCGAAAGAGCGTCAGCTGGCGCAGTACCGCTTCCGGCTCCTGATTGGCATAACGGGCCAAACCGAGCGAGAGCAGCTTCCTTGAGTAGGGATTGCTGCTGAAATAGGCGGGATTCATCGCCTTGGCTGGCTGCTCGAACAGGGTCACCATCTGATCGCCATAGCTTTGCAGGCTACCCGACAGGTTGGCCCCCAGATGACGGATCAGGTTGGGGTTCTCCGCTTCGAAAGCGAGGGTCATCCGCTGCCAGATTTTATCCTGGGTACGCTGACCGGATGCCTGCCACAGCTTGAAGAGCGGCGAGCAGGCATCGGGGCGGGATTGGCCGCTCATCCAGAGTTTGCCAGCCCCCTGCAGCGCTTCCCCCTGTTTACCGGTGTTGTAGAGCGCCTGATAGTGCATGCAGAGCAGATCGGTGGAGCTCGGCTTGGCCGGATAGAAGCGCAGGAATTGCGACCACTGCTCGCTCTGGGCCAGATAGGTGAGGTAACTGCGTTCCAGCCGGTTTGACTGGGGGGTATCGCCATGCTCGCGGATAAAGCGGGTCACATCGTTGTAGTCGGCCGCCCCGGGCCGAAAGGCGAGCTGGTAGTAATCGAGGTAAGGCAACAGGGGATAATGAGCCAAACGGGCTCGAATTTGCTGGAAACGGGCCTGATCATCGGCCTTTACCGCATCGTAGGCCTGACGGTACAGCGACTGCTCCGCTGTTTGTGCCATCAGACCCGGCGCAAACAGCGCCGACAAAACAATTCCCCATACAGCTTTCACTGAACATCTCCATTGCGAGGCAAGAACACCGCCCGCGGGCGGTGGGTCTACTGCCTCCCATTCTACCCGTTGCCAGCCAAGGCGACAGCGGGGAGAGGAGACTATTTTTCTACGCCGCTCAGCTGGATTTCGCGCGGGTACTCTTGTCTTGCGAGGCGCTGCACATATTTCTCCAGATAGGGCACCGGCAACGGCTTGGAGGCGAGGTAGCCCTGATAGAAGCTGCACCCCTGTGCCTTGAGAAACTCCAGCTGCTGGCGTGACTCTACCCCTTCGGCGGTAACGTTGAACCCCATGTGACGCGCCATGGCGATCACCGCCTCGACGATGGCCATGTTGTCGCCATCCTTGGGGATGTCCTGAATGAAGGAGCGGTCGATCTTGAGCTCGTCGGCGGGCAGCCGCTTGAGATAGCTCAGGGAGGAGTAGCCAGCACCGAAATCGTCGATGGCAAAGCTGATGCCAAGGGATTTGAGATCCGTCATCTTGCTGATGGTGTCCTCGGCATGGCCCAGCACCACGGATTCGGTGATCTCCAGATTGAGGCAGGCCGGATCCATGCCGGTTTGCGCCAGCACATCGTGGATCCGCTCGACAAAGTCGGTGGCATGGAACTGCTTGGCACTGACGTTGACCGAGATCTGCGGGATATGGATTCCATTTTCCTCCCACAGCACATACTGGGCGCAGGCTTCGTGGAGCACCCAGTTGCCGATATCGACGATGAGATCGCTCTCCTCGGCGATGGGGATAAACTCGGCCGGGGAGACCAGTGCGCGCCCCGCCGGCTGCCAGCGGATCAGCGCCTCGACACCGATGATGTCACCGCCATCCACCAGATGCTGGGGCTGATAGTAGAGCGTCAGCTCCTGCTGGTTGAGGGCGTTGCGCAGCTCGTTGTGGATGTGCAGGCGGCGATCCGCCTGCTGCTGCATGGAGGCGTCAAAGAAGCGCCGAGTCTTGCGACCGGCCGACTTGGCCTGATACATGGCGGTATCCGCCTGCTTGAGCAGATCATCCACACCCTGCTCCCGATCCGGAAACAGGGTGATGCCGACACTGGCACCGATGTGCAGCACCTGCCCCGCATAGGTGTAAGGTGCGGCAATCTCGGTGATGAGCCGCTCGGCAATGATGTCGGCCTGCATCTCCGCCTGGGGTGGGCTGGCCGACAGCGACGGCAGCAGCAGGACGAACTCATCCCCACCGAGGCGAGCCAGACAATCTCCCTGACGCACCAGCCGCTTGAGCCGGGTCGCCACCTCTTTCAATAGCCAGTCGCCGGTGGCGTGGCCAAGGGAGTCGTTGATGGTCTTGAAGTGATCGAGATCGATAAAGAGCAGCGCGCCGATCAGGCAGCTGTGAGTCGCCTCGTTGAAGGTCTGAACCAGGGTTTCATGCAGCTGTCGTCGGTTGGGCAGACCGGTCAACTCGTCGTAATAGGCGAGATCCTGGATCCGCCGTTCGGCCGCCTTGCGTTCGGAGATATCCTCGAAGCAGATGACGAAGTGGCTTATGCCTCCCTTCTCATCCTGCACCGGCGTTACGATTTCCCACTGGGGATAGGTATGACCATCGGCGTGCAGACGCTGGGTCTCACCCTGCCAGCGGCTCAGGGGATTGAGCTCGTAACCGAGCCCCCCCAGATTGGGCCAGAGATCCTGTTCCAGCTGCAGACCGAGCACGGCCTGGCTGTCGAATCCGGTGATCTGGCTAAAGGCGTTGTTGACCCGCAAGATCTTGAAGCCCGGGTCGGTGATGATGATCCCCTCATGGGTTTCGAAAGCTACCGCAGAGAGGCGCATCTGGGCATCTGATTGCAGCCGTTCCAGCTCGGCAACCATCCGCACCGTGAAGGTGTTGAGCACCGAGTTGAGGTTCGCCATGTCTGCCGGCGCCGAGCTGAGCAGCGCCAGATGGCCCAGCAGTTGCCCCCGGCCATCAAACAGCGGCTGACCGTAATAGGTCTGACCGGCGGCCAGCCACGGCTGGTACTCTTCCTGCTCGGAGATCACCTCCAGGCAGACCGCGCCCTGCCGATAGAGCTGCTGGCAGGGGGTTCCCGCCAGCGGGTAATCCTTGAGCGCCAACCCGTCCGCGGCCAGCACCCGCACCCGATCCGCCGAGCTCAGCTCACCGACCCAGACCGCATCGACTTGCAGAATGTGGGAGAGCTGTTTGACCAGGGTGTTGAAGAAGTCGAGCCCGGTGCGGGCAGAAAGTGCCTGCGCCAGCTGGGTGAGCAGACTGGTCTGCAGCAAAGGCAGAGAGAGCTTGAGAGACGTTGCGGCAAGCGGGATCAGCCAACCACAGCAAACCTCCTGGTTGGGCACAAACTGGCCGCTCCAGAGCACATGGTTGAGGGCTCCGTCTTTATCTCTGAGGTGGCCGATAAACTGTTCCGGCAGGTGTGATTCATGAAGGCGGATGAGGAAGTCGGCAAAGCCCGCTTCATCTTCCGGCAGCAGCTGGTCGGCCCATGGATGGACTCCCTTTCCTTGCCACTGCTGGCAGGTGCCCTGATCAGAGAGACTCCACTGATCATGCTGCCGATCAAAAAACCACATGACCTGCGTGGCTTGATGCTTCATTTATGACTCCAACACAACAACCGACCACGTTTGATGTCCAGCAACAGGCAGCAGCAACCGCTCCGGATCCGCTCATGAGGTCGAAGAGAGGAGGGGCAAAGTGCAAACATGCGATATCAAGCAGTGGGAACCGGATATGAGGTCGACACAGGGTGCTGCCAAGAGGGGACAGAAACGATCCTATTCCCGTCATACTGCCTGCCAGTTTCAAGGAGCTCAAGCGATTTTTGGCACGAAACCGGAAAAGATCACAATTTATAAGTTGCTGAATAATGATGGCTGCATTTTGTGATTAACATCACATTTTAAGTGCCGCCAATCAGTAATCTGAAGGTGAAGACACAAGCAAGACGACCCGAAGGGGGCCTATATGAAAATCGAAATTACCAGCAAAATCATCGACATCACCCCGGCTATTCGCGAGCGTATCGAATCCCGTTTTGAAAAGCTCGAACGTCTTCAGGTGCCTCTCATCACACCCCATGTGATTGTCTCCAAAGAGCGTCTGATGTTCATTGTCGAAGCCAGTGCTGGCATCCCCAACGGCAAACTGTTTGCCCAGGCAGAGCATGAGGATCTCTACGCCGCCATCAACGAATTGGGACAAAAACTGGAGCGTCAACTCAATCGCCATACCGAAAAACCCATTGCCCGTCGCGCCAATGCCGCGTTGAAGGAGCAGGTTGAAACGGACGAAGCTGACGCGTAAGGCATCGCGGATCACAAAGAGCATAAAGGCGGGTTATCCCGCCTTTTTGTTTGCCTGATTTTCAGCAGGCTGAACAAGAAAAACACCAGTCCCTAACTGAGCCAGTGAAGACGGGTATCGACCCCCTGCTGCAACCGGTCGAGCACCGGCAACAGCACCAGCGGATCCTCCTCCCGCGGCACACTGGCTACCTTGTGTTGCAGCTTCTCGCGCCCCAGCAGCGTCAGATTGTCAAACACCGCCTCATCGATCAGCGGCTGTCTGGCTACCAGTGGCGGCGTTTGCAATGCCAGCCAGAGCCGCACATCCACCATGCTCCCCCCCTGCTGCAACCGCTCATTGATGGCACTGCAGTCACTCCCCGCCCCCTCGGCCATCAGCACCTGAGCCTCTCGCAGCTCAAAGTGCGCTCGCCAGTCCCGCTTGTCCGGGCTTGCCGCCGGCTTGGCATCGAACCAGGGCTGCTCTTCAACCGCATCGGTCAGCAGCGCCAGCTGCAATCGGAAATCAGCCCGATCGCCATGCTGAAGATCCTGGTTGAGGCGTTGCCCCAACTGGCTTTCATCGACGAGCAGCTGATTACGGATTGAACTGGGTAGCATGGGATAACTCTTGGAAATGGTGATTTCATCTCTTATCGGCCACATATCCAATTCTTTTAATGGAAAAATCCGCTTCAGGGGTTCACAAAAGCGGAAGATCTGTTAGTATGCGCCTCGCACTTGGGGAGGGGTTCCCGAGCGGCCAAAGGGATCAGACTGTAAATCTGACGGCTCTGCCTTCGAAGGTTCGAATCCTTCTCC
>NZ_JANFNW010000019.1:0-3157 GCF_024436135.1 Aeromonas sp. SG16 | reverse complement strand
TTGGGTCCCCTTCGTCTAGAGGCCTAGGACACCGCCCTTTCACGGCGGTAACAGGGGTTCGAATCCCCTAGGGGACGCCACTTCTCTTCTTGCTAACAAGAATGCAGACATAAGCAGTCATGTTTATGTCTGTTTTCTTCGGCCTCGAGCCGTTGCAAACATGCTCTTTAACAATCTGGAAAGCTGATTTAAAAAGTAGTTCTCAAACATTTGTTACAAGTGCTTTGGAAACTTCTTGGCGAAAACCAAATTTTATTTGGTCCTTGTTGTACGACAACAAGCTGTGCCGGTTTCACCGACACTTCTTGGGGTTGTATGGTTAAGTGACTAAGCGTACATGGTGGATGCCTTGGCAGTCAGAGGCGATGAAGGACGTACTAACCTGCGATAAGCTGTGAGAAGTCGGTAAGAGACGCTATTACTCACAGATTTCCGAATGGGGAAACCCACCCAAGATAACTTGGGTATCGTTACATGAATACATAGTGTAACGAGGCGAACCGGGAGAACTGAAACATCTAAGTACCCCGAGGAAAAGAAATCAACCGAGATTCCCTCAGTAGCGGCGAGCGAACGGGGATTAGCCCTTAAGCATCTTGGAAGTTAGTGGAACGGTCCTGGAAAGGCCGGCGATACAGGGTGATAGCCCCGTACACGAAAACAACCTTGATGTGAAATCGAGTAGGGCGGGACACGTGACATCCTGTCTGAATATGGGGGGACCATCCTCCAAGGCTAAATACTCCTGACTGACCGATAGTGAACCAGTACCGTGAGGGAAAGGCGAAAAGAACCCCTGTGAGGGGAGTGAAATAGAACCTGAAACCGTGTACGTACAAGCAGTGGGAGCCCTTCGGGGTGACTGCGTACCTTTTGTATAATGGGTCAGCGACTTACATTTTGTAGCGAGGTTAACCGTATAGGGGAGCCGTAGGGAAACCGAGTCTTAACTGGGCGTCTAGTTGCAAGGTGTAGACCCGAAACCGGGTGATCTAGCCATGGGCAGGTTGAAGGTTGAGTAACATCAACTGGAGGACCGAACCCACTAACGTTGCAAAGTTAGGGGATGACCTGTGGCTGGGGGTGAAAGGCCAATCAAACTCGGAGATAGCTGGTTCTCCCCGAAAGCTATTTAGGTAGCGCCTCGGACGAATACTACTGGGGGTAGAGCACTGTTTGGGCTAGGGGGTCATCCCGACTTACCAACCCCATGCAAACTCCGAATACCAGTAAGTACTATCCGGGAGACACACGGCGGGTGCTAACGTCCGTCGTGAAGAGGGAAACAACCCAGACCGCCGGCTAAGGTCCCAAAGTTCTGGTTAAGTGGGAAACGATGTGGGAAGGCTCAGACAGCTAGGATGTTGGCTTAGAAGCAGCCATCATTTAAAGAAAGCGTAATAGCTCACTAGTCGAGTCGGCCTGCGCGGAAGATGTAACGGGGCTCAAACCAGGCACCGAAGCCGCGGATTTGCACTTAGTGCAAGTGGTAGGGGAGCGTTCTGTAAGTCTGCGAAGGTGTATCGAGAGGTATGCTGGAGATATCAGAAGTGCGAATGCTGACGTAAGTAACGATAAAGGGGGTGAAAAGCCTCCTCGCCGGAAGACCAAGGGTTCCTGTCCAACGTTAATCGGGGCAGGGTGAGTCGACCCCTAAGGTGAGGCCGAAAGGCGTAATCGATGGGAAGCAGGTTAATATTCCTGCACGACTTGTAATTGCGATGGGGGGACGGAGAAGGCTAGGTGGGCCAGGCGACGGTTGTCCTGGTGAAAGTGCGTAGGCGGTACCTTTAGGTAAATCCGGGGGTGCAACGCTGAGACACGAGACGAACACACTACGGTGTGGAAGCCATTGATGCCCTGCTTCCAGGAAAAGCCTCTAAGCTTCAGATTACAAGTCATCGTACCCCAAACCGACACAGGTGGTCGGGTAGAGAATACCAAGGCGCTTGAGAGAACTCGGGTGAAGGAACTAGGCAAAATAGTACCGTAACTTCGGGAGAAGGTACGCTCTTGTTGGTGAAGTCCCTTGCGGATGGAGCTGACGGGAGTCGCAGTGACCAGATGGCTGGGACTGTTTATCAAAAACACAGCACTCTGCAAACACGAAAGTGGACGTATAGGGTGTGACACCTGCCCGGTGCCGGAAGGTTAATTGATGGGGTTAGCGCAAGCGAAGCTCTTGATCGAAGCCCCGGTAAACGGCGGCCGTAACTATAACGGTCCTAAGGTAGCGAAATTCCTTGTCGGGTAAGTTCCGACCTGCACGAATGGTGTAACCATGGCCATGCTGTCTCCACCCGAGACTCAGTGAAATCGAATTCGCCGTGAAGATGCGGTGTACCCGCGGCTAGACGGAAAGACCCCGTGAACCTTTACTACAGCTTGGCACTGAACATTGAACCTACATGTGTAGGATAGGTGGGAGGCTTTGAAGGCGTGACGCCAGTTGCGCTGGAGCCGTCCTTGAAATACCACCCTTGTATGTTTGATGTTCTAACGCAGGGCCCTGAATCGGGCTCGCGGACAGTGCCTGGTGGGTAGTTTGACTGGGGCGGTCTCCTCCCAAAGAGTAACGGAGGAGCACGAAGGTTGGCTAATCCTGGTCGGACATCAGGAGGTTAGTGCAATGGCATAAGCCAGCTTAACTGCGAGACGGACAGGTCGAGCAGGTACGAAAGTAGGTCATAGTGATCCGGTGGTTCTGAATGGAAGGGCCATCGCTCAACGGATAAAAGGTACTCCGGGGATAACAGGCTGATACCGCCCAAGAGTTCATATCGACGGCGGTGTTTGGCACCTCGATGTCGGCTCATCACATCCTGGGGCTGAAGTCGGTCCCAAGGGTATGGCTGTTCGCCATTTAAAGTGGTACGCGAGCTGGGTTCAGAACGTCGTGAGACAGTTCGGTCCCTATCTGCCGTGGGCGTTGGATGATTGAAGGGAGTTGCTCCTAGTACGAGAGGACCGGAGTGAACGAACCTCTGGTGTTCGGGTTGTCACGCCAGTGGCACTGCCCGGTAGCTAAGTTCGGAATCGATAACCGCTGAAAGCATCTAAGCGGGAAGCGAGCCCTGAGATGAGTCATCCCTGACCCCTTGAGGGTCCTAAAGGGCCGTTGGAGACCACAACGTTGATAGGTGGGGTGTGTAAGCGC
>NZ_JANFNW010000018.1:0-5286 GCF_024436135.1 Aeromonas sp. SG16 | reverse complement strand
TGAAGAAAAGAGAATAAGCTGCCATTGTCGCGGCCGGCCGATGGCCCGCTCCTCTCATCAGCTAATGAGCTAACAGCGCCTCGCTGGCAATCCTGTTGAAGCGCAGCCCTATCGTCATTGCTCTCGGTTTCCGTTGAGCATACTTTTGATTTATTCAATGCACAGACATCAGGCATAATACGGTCCTAATGGTTAAAGTTATTTAGAAATGAAATTAGAACGAAGAGGGCAGCTCAGAGACAACCTGACTAAATGTCAAAACCCTCTCTATTTGCGAAGGCGAGAATAAGCTGAAAATTTATCCATTTCGGTCTCGCTGATTAATTTTTACATACCTGAGGGCGTTACCACCCAAATAAACCATAAAGTCATGACCTGATGGTTTATTTAGGCAGCAACGCCCTGTAAAAGTCTCGACCTGATCTGATAGGCAGCTGTTAGATCAATTCAAGCAGGTTACCTTTATACAATCGAAAAACTTACCTGATGTTCCAGTGTGTTATAGCTATCATCGTAAAAAAACATCACTCTATATCTGTCTTTATCTAACGAAGATGTATCAATATCAACTCCACCACCTGCACGATCTAAATGTTTCCACACAATAGGATCATCAACACCAGGAAGATCGTTATGACGATATAAGCCCACCCAGCTACTGTCAGGCATCTTCTTTACATTAAAAGAATAATCAATTAACACTTTCTGTCCCTGATGGATTTCACCACGACTATTTGTTGAGCGCTCTACGGCATTGAATCTGTTTAAGTGAAATTGCATAAAACTCGGGTTTGAATTTTCAATTAACTTCTCGAGCAATACTGAATCAGGCCTTACTGTTCCATTGCTACGTACTTTCCCTGGCTTAAATAATTTATAAAAAGAAGAAATGAACTCCTCATCATCCAGACCCGTCCTGGCATCAATACGTGACATTAATTTAATAAGCTTGCCGGCATTAATACCATATTTTTGAGAAAATGAGGCTGGATTAGAACGGCCTTCTATCAGATGAAGTGTATCGACTAGAAAAGCCCTGTAATTATCATTTAATCGTGGAGGTATTATTGCTTGCATTTCCGAGACGTTTGTACTACGCGGCACGCGTCTTAATGACGAACGTATTCTTAAAAGAATTTCAGATGTTCTATGCAAAAGATTATGCCCACGCTCAGCATTGGTTAATCGATGCCCTAACTTGTTTGGTATAAATATCTTACCAGCTGCCGGAGTATTATGAGTCATTTGTGATGTGACCACACCATAATAAGCCTTAACTTTTTTACCTGTCAGGTTTGCCAATATCTGGGCTGTCGACCACATCCCCCCATTGGCACTATAGCAGGATCGAAGAATTATCGTATTGACACGCTTCATATCAATACCCATTGCAGCGGTATGCCCCTTCAGGTAAATAGCTAACTCTTTGGCACTCAGATGATTGACATTAGCCATTGCACCATGTGCCTGAATCACCAGTTTGCCTCCTTTATTATCGCCAACAAACGAGATGCTACTATCCGGCCCCAAAAAACTGCTTGGTTCCTTCAGTCTAATGCGGGTCCTGCTTGTAGGCCTTGGTCCATCAAAAGAGATGATATTGGGTTCCTCGTGCAAGCCTATATCCGATTGCCCCACCGCACGTACTCTCATCAATTCATTGCTGATATTGCTGGCATCAGAGCGGCGGGCACCAAACTTCTCTGCCATTCGTGCCGTAATCGGGTTACGTGCCGAGAACTGAATACTCTCTGGTCTACTTAATCTGAAATTGTCCTGCACCTCTTTATCTATTTTTTGCATGGTTTGCTTCAACCCATCACGGATCAACTGAGTGCCAACGTGCTTTATATTATACCGAGCCATAGCCTCTTGGCTAAGTTGATAACCCCGGCTTGCAGCGTACCGAATAAAGTCGCTATTTTTAGTGATAATGGTATAAGGGTGAGCAACAACCGATTCAATAATAATTGCGCTTTTCTCTCCAGGCTGATTTCCTGGTAGTAGATCAACAATCTTACCGATACCCAGAATATTATCGTAAGTAACCGGACCTGCTGTTTTTTCAATCAATAAAAAATGTGACTTACTAGCACTTGGGCTTGGTTCTCTTAAATCACCGCTTATTTCACACAGCAGTTCATACCCCATCTTTAGATTACTTCTTAAATCCATAGACCCACTTCCGGTATAGTCACTTGCAATCCAGTTCAGCGACTCATACGTAGAAAGCATATCTCTTAACTGCGTGTTTACATCAAGATCAGTGGTATGGTAAGGAACAACCTCATAATCATTCACTTTCTCATAAGAATTTGTTTTTTCATTAAATCGCTGAATTCGAGAGACATTCTTCCTCATATTCAGCTTCAGTCTCGTACGTAAATTTTTGACGTCTGTTAAGTCTATCGAATAGTTCGCTTGATAACCTGGCGTATGCGGTTCATATTTTCTCGCCGGTATTACTTTCCTCACTGGGTGTTCACTCAATACTTCCTGGGAGGGTGTATCCTCTGCGGAGCGTAAATTTTCATCGACGATTAAATTCCCTTTAACATATCTAAATTGTTCATCAACTGGAACAGGTCCACTTACCTTGTCTATTCGATGCCCACGGATATTATCTGTTTGAGAGACATAGTGTCTGGTACCTGACACATATCCTACTTTTATATTTAGCTCAGTTAGCCTCCTAACCAGATCGGTTAAAAAAACATCACTTTTATTCGTGATATTACAAGAGACAATACGAATAAACCCGATTTCTTTAAGTCCATGCTCGCTCAGTTTATCTGCGAGCTGAGTCCCATTAAGACGAGTGCCATCATACTGAGTTATACTCCCAGGATGACCATGCCCCATTATTTCCAAATGGTCTTTTCGCGTTAGGTTTGATAATTCACCAGGTGTTGAGCGCAGTGACTTTACGCCACTAATGCCGGTACCAAAAGCTATATCAAAGTCAGAGTATACGGGGGCATCTCCTAATGTGTAAATATTATCTAGCGGTATTTTTTGTACTTTGTTAGCATAAAATAACCCACTTTCCATTGGACCATCTTCATATGTATCAACAAGTAAAAAGTATTTATTTTCATCTGAGACGTTCAGCTCAAAATCATGAGCACTACGCACGATAGTCAAATGCTCAGCAGGGTGTGAATTCTCCGTAAATGCCGCAGCTTCGCCCCCTTCCGGAACGTTGCTGCCACCCCCAGCAGGGAGCTTGTTCTTGCCCCCTGCATTTTGTAGACGGTACGCCAGCAAATGAAGTTTACTTCCCCTCTCCCAGTCGACACCATTATTACTGGATATCTCCAGTTCACCACTATTTATTCTACCGAGCAATTCTGTCGACCCCAATCTGAATTTTCGCTCGGTCATGGACGAAGCTAACATAGACTCAGGTGCATTGGAGTGGATCTTCTGAAGCTGTTCCAGCGAAGCACTCTCTTCCATACTCCTAGTTATGTTTAGCTTTAGTGACATATTTTTTGCCATATGGTAAGAGCTCCTAATGCTCATGCCACTGGCTAACAATGCCTGATAAATGGCAAGAGGGTCACCTGTCTTTACCGCTGTCTTGATGCTTTCTCCTACGATAGCAAGGTCGAACGTTTTATTTCCAACCATCAGCCCGTATTTAACGGCCCTGCCACCAATACGGGAGAATTTTCCGATTTTAGCAGCTAGTTTACCCTCAGGAATGCACCCTATAACCAGATTAGCAATCGCCATTGAGTCAAGCTCTTTACCCTCTAGTACATCAGCACCAAGACCCGCTGCCGATTGCAGAATATTAATAGCAAACCCTACTGGCGTTAATGAGGCGACGGCACCGACTGTGACATCAACCCAGCTTCCTATATATTCAGCCTCATGTATATGCCGATTAGCTTCTTGTACCGTTTCTCCCCTATAGGAACTGATGATTGACTGCATATCTCTGCTGAGAGTAGCGAATGGCCTTTCGATGGCTCTCAGATACTCAATACCAGCCTCCCTAATCTCGGCTGGATTATTATCTACAATGCCAAACAATAATTTCCTAAGGCGGTGATTAAATACTAGCTCGAGGAGAGCGCCTTGCGTAGTGATATCAGACTTATATATTTCATCCACTAAGTGAAACCCTTCACCAAGAATATTGGCGCCGTCAATGGCTCTGGACATCAGTATCTTATTGGTTATAGCCGCCCTCTTTATCTTATAATCCTCTTCTATATGATTAACGAGTTGCGCAGATAAAGCAGATATAGCAATCGGACTCGGATTTGTATGATTGATGTATCTTTCAAAGCCGCCATTTCCAGTCCTGACATAATCAAGAATCATATTGGCACCGGGCGTAATGATGGGCGTGACATTACCGCCGAGCAATATATTTCTACGCTTAATTTCATTGGCATTGTATGGCATCACCGATGCAAGAGAAGTAGGCAGCTCACTCATCTGGCGAATATGGTAGTAAGGCATTTCAGCGTCAAGGCAAATAAGAATGCCGGTTTTTGAACCATCACTATCAGGTAGTAAAATAGTGTTATTAAGCTTATGCCCTCCTATATCGAAAGGAACCAATATCTCCCCTCCCATCCTAGCGATATTAGCTCGTGCTTTGATCTCAGGTGGAAGATTATTATCGTTTTCTATTTTATGCAATGTGAGACCAATGGCATACATATAGGTATGTTTTTTCATCTCAGCGGAAAGGCTCTGATAACCGTTGTCATAATTTGCCTGTAGTGATGCATCAGCAGGAATATGAGCGCCAGCAATACCTCTGGAAAGCAATAATTTATTGGTTATAGTCTTGCCCTGCAGTTTATAATCGGCATCTATAGTATTCGCCAGTTGTGCAGAAATACTCGCTATATCCATCACCTGTGGATTATCACTATTAAAGTGTTGTCCAAAATCTACCCTACCAGCCCTAATGTAATTAAGTATACCAATAGCGCTGGGATTATTGATACGCCTAGTCGTGGCCCCTATTAGGTGAGGATATATTTGACTCTGTTCTTTATCGGCATTGTAAGGCATCACCGATACAAGAGATGCAGGCAGGTCACTCCCTTGCCTGATACGGTAGTAAGGGGTCTCTGAATCCAAACAAATCAGCACCCCCGTTTTTGCACCGTCACTGTCAGGCAATAAAAGGGTGTTATTAAGCTTGCACTCTTTTATATCAACAGGAACGAGCATTTTTTCCCCCATCCTGGCAAGATAAGCTCGGTTTTTTATCTCTGGAGGGAGACTCTTATCATTTTCTATTTGATGCAATACGAA
>NZ_JANFNW010000017.1:0-10418 GCF_024436135.1 Aeromonas sp. SG16 | reverse complement strand
CGGAATTGGTAGACGCGCTAGCTTCAGGTGTTAGTGTCCCACGGATGTGAGGGTTCGAGTCCCTCTCTTCGCACCATTCATTACGCAAAAGGCCCATCACGAAAGTGACGGGCCTTTTGTTTTTACTCCTTGTTATGGCTATGCTTTTGACGACTCACCGCCCATCGTCATGCCAAGGAACGCATATGATACTGGATACCGACATTCACAACTTCTACGAGCATCTGGTGCTCAAGGAGATTGAAAAGCAGGGTCTGCAGCAAAAACTCAGCAGCGACCAGATGGCCGATCTCTGCTGCCTCACCCTCAACCAGCTCCCCTCCCACTATATTCGCCACGATGTCGACATGATCTACTTCCTGACCGATGCCAAACGGAGCGAGATGGAGAAAAATGTCGTTGAATCGCTCAAGCAGGCCCAACAGAAGATCAAGCAGGCTCCCGTCAAACACGCATAACGCCTACTAGCCGGTATGCTGCCAGAGCAGGGCCACCACGCCGGTCAGCCCTGCCACTGGCAACAGGATCAGTGCCGGTTTCAATCTGGGCTCAAGCATTATCCAGGCAGCCAGCAGAAACCCCAGACTCCAGATGCCGTACTCTTTGTCATGGCCCCATCCGAGCACAACCAGCCCGGCTAGCAGCATCACTCCCCGCACCACCCAGTTCATATTTTGCCTCCCCCACAGAGATAATGATAATAATTATCATATTCACAAATGAGAGATGCAACCCTCCTCCAGCGCAAGACTCAAAATAGGCTTTTATGCCAATAAAGCGCTCAAAAACGGGTTACGAGATCAACAATTCTGTGATTTTTTCAATCAAAAGTGCAATTTTGCCAATTTGGTTAGGCTTTAACCCTCCCACTTTGTGGTAGATTGCGGCCTCTTTTTGGGTTGGCCCCTCGGGATATGCGTATCCACAGGATGAGAGGAGCCAACCTTGGCGAGCAAGAGTTTAGGAAGTATCTATGCAAAACCAACACAACCACATCCGATTGCCGAGCATGTCGCAGGTGTTTGCCTGTCTGGCCATTTTTCTGGCTCTGGCATTCTCGTTCACCAGCGTGCTCGATCTGCCTATCCAGCTGGCACTGTTCATCGCCTGGTTCGTCATCATGGGGCTTGGTATCAAGCTCGGTCATGACTATAAATCCCTGGAGCAAGCCGCCGTTGATGGGGTATCCAAGGGGATGGGGGCCATCCTGATCCTGGTTTCCGTCGGAGCACTGGTCGGTACCTGGATCGCTGGCGGCATAGTCCCCAGCATCATCTACTTCGGCCTCAAGGTGATTCACCCCTCCATCTTCCTGCTGGCGACCCTGATCATCTGCTCGCTGACCTCGCTGGCCACCGGCACCTCCTGGGGTTCGGCCGCCACCGCTGGTATCGCCATGATGGGGATTGGCCACAGCCTCGGCGTACCTGCGCCTCTGGTTGCCGGTGCCGTGCTCTCCGGCGTCTATTTCGGTGACAAGCTCTCCCCGCTCTCCGACTCTGTGGTACTGGCATCCACCATGTCCAACGTCGACGTGGTGGAGCATATCAAGGGGATGCTGCCCATCAGCCTGCTCTCTTACATCATTACCGCCGTGCTGTTCACCGTGGTTGGCATGCAGTACTCAGGCAACGTTAGCCTGGAGCAGGTCAATCTGGTGATGGAGGCGCTCGACAAGCAGTTCAACATCACCCCGCTGGCCATCGTGCCGGTAGTGCTGGTGCTGGGCCTGCTGGCCAATCGCAAGCCCGCCTTCCCGGTGATCAGCTTCGGCGCCCTGCTGGGCCTGATCTGGGCCATCCTGTTCCAGGACATGGATCCGGTCAAGGCGATGCACTCGGCTTATAGTCCGTTTGCCATCACCTCCGGAATCGACTTTATCGACAACATTCTCGGTCGCGGCGGCATGGAGTCCATGCTGGGCTCGGTCGCGGTCATCATCTTCGGTCTCGGGTTTGGCGGCCTGCTGGAGAAAGTAGGCATCCTCTCCGTCATCGCCAGCGCCTTCGAGAAGCGCATCAACAGTGCCGGCAGCCTGACTACCCACACCATTGGCACCGCCTTCCTGGCCAACGTGTTCGGCTCCGCCATGTATGTGTCGCTGATCCTGACCCCCAAGATCATGGCCAAGAACTACGATCGGCTGGGACTGGCACGCAAGAACCTCTCTCGCAACGCCGAGTTTGGCGGTACCCTTACCTGCGGCATGGTGCCCTGGAGCGACAACGGCATCTTTATGGCCGGGGTGCTGGGAGTGGCCACCCTCGACTACCTCCCCTACATGTGGCTGAGCTTCACCTGCATCATTGTGACCATCACCCTCGCCTACATGGGCAAGGCGGTGAACAGGGTTCCGCTGGTAGCGGCAGCAAGCTCCCGCTAACTGTACCAATCAAAAAGGCGCCTCACCGGCGCCTTTTTATTTCCACTACAACGATCTGCACAAAGAAAAACGGCCCTCGTTGCCGAGAGCCATTGCGTCTGATCGTCGGGCTCGATCAGATGGAGAAGCTGGAACCACAACCACAAGTAGTGGTTGCATTGGGGTTGGTCACGGTAAAACGTGAACCTTCCAGCCCCTCGGTGTAATCCACACTGCCGCCAACCAGATACTGGAGACTCATCGGATCGATCACCATGGTGACGCCATTCTTCTCGACCACGGTATCGCCGTCGTTGATCTTCTCATCAAAGGTAAAGCCATACTGGAAACCAGAGCAGCCCCCACCCGTGATATAGACCCGCAGCTTAAGCTCCGGATTCTCTTCTTCGGTGATCAGGTTCTTCACCTTGTTGGCCGCCGCATCCGTCATCTGGATGGGCAGCGGGGCTTCTGCTACTGCACTCATTACTGACCTCACAACCATTAGATCCACAAACATGGAAACCGCGAAATTATCCAATACCCGACCATTCAGTTCAAGTATTCACCACGTTTAACCTGCAGCGGGCACCGGAGCAGGCGGTGCGGCGACTAGCGGCTTAAGCGCATCGGCCCACTCAACCAGCAGCTCCTGCGCCGGTTGCCGGCCATCCTTATTGATGGTGACCCGGATCCGATCCGGCACAAACCCTTCCGGCAGTTGCCAGTTTCCCTCCAGCAGCTGGAAATAGCGCAGGGAGTAGCGCCACTCGCTCACCTTCATGCCCAGATCCCGCCCGGACAGCACTTTTGGCTTGTCGCCAAGGCTCCCCTCGACCCGGATCTGCACCTGACCGCGAAACAGCTCGCGCTTCTTGGCGGGCTGGGTCAAAGCCAGTCGATAGTGGTAGCGACCCGGAATGCTGCTCTCCTGCAGGGTCAGGTTGTCGATTACCACCCCAACCTGCTCGCCAGTCGGGCGCATGATCCGCTCGAAAAAGGCCAGCTGGCGCTTGAGCTCCTGCACCTGCGCCTCCTGACTCTTCAGGGTGGTCTGCAGCTGCTCGAAGGCGGCTCGCTGGGTGGCGAGCTGGGTATCCTTGAGACCGAGATCCGTCTTGAGCTGGCTGATGGCATTGCTCTGGCGATCCAGCGTCTCCTGCTGAACCCCCAGCAAGCTGCTTTGCGCCAGATCCTGATGGTTGCCGGCAAAATAACCGGCCAGACCACCTACTGCAAACACCACCAATAACTTCAATAGGTTGGACATAGCCCTCTTTCCCGTTATTTGCCTCACAGCGGCAACTGCGACCTCCTTTCACTATACCGCCCTAACCGAAGTCACAGGCGGTGATGGTGAAAATTAACTGGTGGCCACACTGCCATCACCCCGCTTTTGACGCGCGGCAAGCCGTAAAGTTCGCTCAAGGATCTGGGAATAGATAGGACGACCGCCCAGCGCTTGCGCCACAAGAGTGGCTCCCATGGTGGTGATCATCATCGGCAGGATCAGCTGGTAGTTGTCGGTCATCTCGGTGACCAGCACGATACCCGTGATGGGCGCTCGCACCGTCGCGGCAAACAGCGCCCCCATGCCGGCAATGGCAAAGGCACCGGGCTCGATGCCAAGCTCCGGAAAAGCCGCGTGGAACAGATGACCAAATACCACGCCAAACAGGGTGCCGAGGGCCAGGGTCGGCGCAAACACCCCGCCGGGCGCGCCGGAGCAGAAGCAGATCAGGGTTGCCACCAGACGGATGGAGAAGATAAGGAACAGGGTCGCCATCGCATACTCGCCCCCCATCAGATGAGGAATGAGCTCAGTGCCGCCGCCGGTCACCGAGGGGGCAAACAGCGACAGCACGCCGAAAGTACCGGCAACCAGCATACCGATGGCCACAAACCGGTGGCGCTTGTTCTGGTGCAGCGCCAGATAGCCATCCTGACAGGCCAACACCAACTTGTTGAAAACAAAACCCAGCACGCCGAAGGTGGCCCCCATAAAGAGGAACAGCCAGAGCGCCTTGAGGGCTGGCGCATCGTAGTGCGGTAGCGTGATCACCGCCCCCTGCCCCTTCATGTTTTGCAGCATCAGGGTCGCCATGATGGCGGAGATGCCCACCGCCTTGATGGCCAGGAAGGAGTAGCGAAACTGCGGCCGCATCTCCTCCATCACAAACAGAATGCCCGCCAGCGGTGCATTGAAGGCCGCCGCCAGACCGCCCGCCGCACCGGCTGCCAGCAAGGCGTGGCCATGCTCCTTGGGCAACCGGAAGATATCAGCCACCATCTTGCCGAGGTTGCCGCCGATCTGCACCGAAGGCCCTTCCCGTCCCAGCACCATGCCGGAACTCAGGGTACACACGCCGCCGAAGAACTTGACCGGCAACACCCGCCACCACCGCACCGGACGCAGGTCCTCCATCGCCCCCTCTATTTCGGGAATGCCGGAGCCACCTGCCTCGGGGGCAAAAGTATGGGTCAGGAAGTAGCCGATACACCCCAGCATGGCGCTGAAGCCAAAGCCAAGCAGGCCGAGCTGCCACCATGGGCGATCAGCCAGCAGGGCGAGCCGCTGCTCTGCCAGCCAGTGCACGCCTGACTCGAACAGGCCGCACACCAGTCCGGCCAGGGTGCCGACCAGTGCCGCCAGCAGCAGAACCAGCAAGGGCATCCTGTCTTGCCGAATGATTCGGGAAACCGGCCCGCGCGGTGAGGCGGACGGTTCGGAAGAGGAGAGAGCTTGTTGCGCCATCTTGTTACACCAACTTGGAAACACCATATCGTCAGCTAGCTGAGATCAGGATCACCCGGCGCATTGCTCGGCTGCCCAGGGCTGGGGCTTTCTGCTATAGTCGGCCCGTTAAATTTTTGTCACGGGAGCAGACCGAGAGTCCGGGTGGCGAGAGCGCAAAGCATACTCCTGATGCCCCTACCTGCCGAGTCTCGATCGACTGCTTTCTCCTGCGTGACGACCAAAATCCCATTAAGGATGATCCATGTCAAAATCAGATCAGCTGTTTGAACAGGCCCGCCAGACCATTCCGGGTGGCGTCAACTCACCGGTCCGCGCCTTCAATGGGGTCGGCGGTACGCCCCGCTTCATCGATCACGCCGATGGCGCCTACCTCTATGACGTGGATGGTCAGGCCTATGTGGATTACATCGGCTCCTGGGGCCCCATGCTGCTGGGCCACAACCACCCGGCCATCAAGGCCGCCGTCATCAAGGCCGTGGAAAAAGGGCTGAGCTATGGCGCGCCGACCGAGATCGAAGTGCTGATGGCCGAGAAAGTACGTCAGATCGTCCCTTCCATGGAGCAGGTGCGGATGGTCAACTCCGGCACCGAAGCGACCATGAGTGCCATCCGGCTGGCCCGTGGCTACACCGGCCGCGACAAGATCGTCAAATTCGAAGGCTGCTACCACGGCCACGCCGACTCCCTGCTGGTCAAGGCCGGCTCCGGCGCTCTGACCCTGGGTCAGCCCAACAGCCCGGGCGTACCGGCCGATTTCGCCAAGCACACCCTGACTTGCGTATTCAACGATCTGGACTCGGTGCGCGAAGCCTTTACCCAGTACGGCAGCGAGATCGCCTGTATCATCGTCGAGCCGGTCGCTGGCAACATGAACTGCATCCCGCCGGTACCCGGCTTCCTGGAGGGGCTGCGCGCCATCTGCGACGAGTTTGGCGCCCTGCTGATCCTGGACGAGGTGATGACCGGCTTCCGTGTCTCCCTGCGCGGTGCCCAGGGCCACTACAACATCGACCCGGATCTCACCACCCTCGGCAAGATCATCGGTGCCGGCATGCCGGTCGGCGCCTTCGGCGGCAAGAAGAAGGTAATGCAGCACATCGCCCCGACCGGCCCCGTCTATCAGGCGGGTACTCTCTCCGGCAACCCGGTGGCCATGGCTGCCGGCCTCACCATGCTGGATCTGCTGCTGGAGCCGGGTCTCTATGAGCAGCTGAGCGCCAAGACTGCCCGTGTTGCAGAAGGGCTGAAAGCCGCCGCCGCCAAACACGGCATCCCGCTCGCCATCAACTATGTGGGTGGTATGTTCGGCTTCTTCTTCACCGAGGAGCCCGAAATCATCCGCTACGAGCAGGTCACTCGCTGCGATATGGAACGCTTCAAGCGCTTCTATCACCTGATGCTGGAAGAGGGCGTCTATCTGGCGCCGAGCGCCTACGAGGCAGGCTTCCTGTCGCTGGCTCACGGCGACAAGGAGATTGAACACACTCTGGCCGCCGCCGAGCGCAGCTTCGCCAAGCTGGCCGGTTAAATCGCCGCTGCTTGTCGCCAAAGGGCCCGTCACGGGCCCTTTTCCATATCTGCAATCTACGCCCGCTTCTGGTGCACCCCGACCTCCTTTCCCGCTTATTTGCCACCCTCTGGTGCAAATGCTCCCGCTCAGCCTGTCATATATCGGGCCCACTATTTGCACATCCGCTACAGGAGCCCACATCACCGAGGTCCATATGGCAGAGATGAGCCCCATCGATGTATTGCGACGTTATCAGGAGTATCAGGTCGAGCTGACGCCACTGATCCATGGTTTGCTCGGCGCACCTCTCGCAGCGCTCAAGGAATACCCCTTTATCATCAGCTTCGACCGCTATCAGGGGCCGGCTTGCATCCTGTCGCCACGTCCGGGCACGCAGAACCGCTTGCAACTGATCGCTCGCGGAGAGGGGCGAGAGCTGACCCTCTGCCTCAATCAACTGATCGCCTGGCTGATGGGAGACAGAGAACGGCGCCGCGCCATGCCCTGGTTCAAGGCCATCTATGTGGTACTCAGCATGGCGCTGTTCCTCATCGTTGCGACGCTCATCTGGCACGGACTGGAACAGCTCTATCTGCTGCTATGCGGGGCGCAGCAGAACCGACTGGGGGCACTCAGCGCCATTATCTTTCTGACGCTGGCACTGGCGGTATTCGATCTGGGCAAAACCATTCTGGAGGAGGAGGTGCTGCTGCATAAGGATATCTTCCGCCACAGCGCCATTCGTCGCACCATCACCCGCTTTATCGCCGCCATCCTGATCGCGGTCTCTATCGAAGGGTTGTTGCTGCTATTCAAAGGGTCGCTCGGCCAGAGCGAGCTGCTCTGGCCTGCGATTGGGGTGATGGGGTGCGCGGTGGGATTGCTGCTGGCCCTCGGACTCTATGTCTTTCTCGGGGCCAGAGCGGAAGCGGCACTGGTGCAGGCTAACCAGCGATATCCGCAGCCAGCTGCGCGCTGGGGCGACGAGCAGCCCGCCAGGAGGCGTACATGGTCCAGGAGGTATAGATGACGATAAAGGCAACCAGCCACTTCAGCATCGCCATATCCATCGACTTGACCAGCATGGCTGCCAGCACCACACCAATGGGGCCAAAGATGGCAACCGCCAGCACCGCCTTGGCATCAAATGCCCCCTTGCGGATAAAGGTGCCTGCGGAGAAGACGCTAAGTACCGCGGTAGAGCCCATCATGATGGGGAACGCCGCCAGCGGGTTCATCCCGAGCAGATAGACCAGTGTCATGCAGGGAGCGAACAGACCGATCCCCACATTCATCAGAACACCGAAGATAAAGTTGCCGATCAGGGCGATCACCAGCTTGTAGCCACTGAGCCCCATGGCCTCGCCACCGACCGGGAAGAGGCCGAGCAGGCCGGCAAAAATCAGCCCGGCAACGACCAGCAGGGAGACTGCCATCACCAGCCGGATGGTCTGACGATCAAACGAGGCGACGTGACGTGCCCCCCAGGCAGCACCGGCTGCGGCAGCAATCATCATGCTGATCAGCGTCAGCGGCTCCACCGCTACTGCGCCGACGAAGATCAGCGACTGAGTCACGGTCGGCAACACGCACTGGCCGTTGAGAGTCCCCGGCAACAGACGATCATCGATTAGCCTGAACTGCTTGTAGCAGGCTGTTTTGACCGCAAAGCTGCCAACCCCCAGGGTATCGAGAAAGTTCGCGACACCGCCGATCAGCGCCACCGGCCAGAAGGGGGTGGACTCAAAAGTCCCGTTACATCGTTTTTGCCAGCACGCTTGTACCAGCATAAAGATGAATACCAAACCGCCAGCTATAAAAACAAGCCGCAAAATATCAACTAACATAGGGGTTTTCTCCTGCAAGGGACGCGATTCTAAGGCAGGCAGCAGAAAAAATCCTGACCTGAATTAAGCAACTCTCACAGGCGACTGCGGGACGCTTAAATAAATACGAATGGAAGTCGAACGACTCTGCTAATACTTGTTACTGAGACCGAGAGGTCGAGTCCTGCGCACGTTGTTATGGTCCTTTCGCGACGACCACCTGTGACTCGGGACATAAAGAAAAGAGGGCCGGTAGCAATACCGACCCTCTTTTTATTCCGTCAGGATGTAAGCGCGTTACTGGATGCTTTTGCCAGCACGCACGTCCTTGATAAAGCTCTTCAGGCTGGCCAAATCCCGTGGTGCACCACGCAGGATCTGGTCACCGATGATAAAGGCGGGAGTGCCGGAAATACCGAGCGCTTCAGCCAGAGCCCGGTTGGTTCCCAGATTCTGATCGATGCTGCCATCCTTGATCTTGGCCTCTACCTTGCTCCAGTTAACACCGGCCTCTTCTGCCACCTTCTTGACCTGCGCTTCATCGGAGAGCGGGCCCTGATGGGCATAGAGCTTCTCATGGAAAGCCTGGTACTTGTCGGGCTGACCCAACTGAACGGCCAGTGCGGCACGCGCGGCGAAATAGGAGGTTTCGCTCAGGATCGGGAACTGCTTGTAGATATAGCGAATATCCTTGTCCTCAGCCATCAGCTGCTCGACCAGCGGATGTGCGCGCTTGCAGTAACCACAGTTGTAATCGAAGAACTCGACAATCGTCAGCGAGCCCTTCGGATTGCCCATTTCGGGATCCTTGTTGCTATAAAGCTGTTGGGCATGGGCCTTGATCAGCGCCTTGTCGCTCTCGGCCTGCTGACTCTCCTGCTTGGCACGCAGGGCATTGGACATCTCGACCAGGATCTCGGGGTTCTTGACCAGATAGTCACGAACGATCTGCTCGACATCACTCTTGGTCAGCTCGCTCGCCTGCACCGGCGATGCCAGCAAGGTTACGCCCGCCAGAGCGCAAAACAGGGCATTTTTAATAGTCATAATGTTATCTTGCAGAGGATATGATGGAGGCCACTATAGTGGTGGACTCTCTTTTCAAGTCAAGCAATCAGGCCAAAAAAGCACTCATTCCAACCAGTTTGCCCATTTAATCGGTCATTTCGTGCAATTAACCAGCAATCGAACCAGCCGGGGATTTACAACCCTGATCAGCGTGGTAATATTCGCCGCACTGCTGCGGAGGGGTGGCAGAGCGGCTGAATGCACCGGTCTTGAAAACCGGCGATGGGCGACCATCCGTGGGTTCAAATCCCACCTCCTCCGCCATTTATTCCGAGCCCACGCAACGCAAGTTGCGTGGGCTTTTTGTTGTTATCCCTTCTCTATATACCATCACTTTATCTTTCATGGCGCTTCATATGCTGCCTCACTACAACCCACCACTTAAACACTCTGTTTTCTACCTCCACAGCTCTCTGAACTGAAGGAGAGAGATTAAAACTCGGCAGGTAATGATGGAGAAGATCATCCGCTAAGCCGACGAACAGGGCATTGGCCAACTCTCCGGCATGATGACCCTCGCCAGGCGACTCGGCTTTACCATTGATGTCCAGATGGAGGAGGGAGTGGTCAATATGGCCCTTCCCTGCGGGACTGTAGTTCGGTAATGGGGATGGGTGGCAGCGAGTAATCCAGTACAAATGGTTGCGAATCATCCAAAAATGACTGTGATTACATACCAAAAGGAGGGAATGGTGGGCCTGCCAGTGCCCTCCCCCAGGCTAGAACCACTGTTCAGTGGCTTCTGGATGCTGAAAACACCAAAGCCCGGTCATCAGACCGGGCTTTGGTGTCTCTTCTGGCGTGCAACGCTGTAGCCAACGTGCAAATCGCCCATAGCAAAAAGGCCTTCCCAATCGGGAAGGCCTTCTATTTAGTGGCGGAGCGGACGGGACT
>NZ_JANFNW010000016.1:0-18210 GCF_024436135.1 Aeromonas sp. SG16 | reverse complement strand
CCACCGAAGTGCTTGGCCAGCACGTTGGTGATAGCTGCAGTCAGGGTGGTTTTACCGTGGTCAACGTGGCCGATGGTGCCGACGTTTACGTGCGGTTTATTACGCTCAAATTTTTCTTTAGACACGACGTAGTCCTTCTAGGTTAAACCCGCCTACCGTCGTAGGCGGGGAATCTTAAATTACTTGGATTTGCGCTCTTCGATCACGGCTTGTGCAACGTTGGTCGGTGCATCGTGATACTTGGCGAATTCCATGGCGTAGGAAGCACGACCCTGGGTAGCGGAACGCAGTGCAGTTGCATAACCGAACATCTCGGCCAACGGCACCATGGCGCGTACGATCTTGCCGGACGGGCCATCTTCCATACCTTCGATCAGGCCACGACGACGGTTCAGGTCACCGATAACGTCGCCCATGTAATCTTCCGGAGTTTCAACTTCTACTTTCATGATCGGTTCCAGCAGAACCGGAGTGGCCTTCATGAAGCCAGCCTTGAAGGCCATGGAAGCAGCGATCTTGAACGCCAGTTCGGAAGAGTCGACATCGTGGTAGGAACCGAAGTGCAGACGCACACCCAGGTCCATAACCGGATAGCCAGCCAGCGGACCAGCTTTGAGCTGTTCCTGGATGCCTTTGTCAACGCCCGGGATGAATTCGCCAGGAATGACACCGCCTTTGATGTCGTTGACGAACTCGTAGCCCTTGCCTTCTTCCAGCGGGTACATGTCGATCACAACGTGACCGTACTGACCGCGACCACCAGACTGCTTGGCATGTTTGCCTTCGATGTCTTTAACGGCTGTACGGATGGTTTCACGGTAGGCAACCTGCGGCTTACCTACGTTCGCTTCTACCTTGAACTCGCGACGCATACGGTCAACGATGATGTCCAGGTGCAGCTCACCCATACCGGCAATGATGGTCTGGCCAGACTCTTCGTCAGTCCATACGCGGAAGGACGGGTCTTCCTGAGCCAGACGGCCCAGCGCCAGGCCCATCTTCTCCTGGTCGGCCTTGGTTTTCGGCTCAACCGCGATGGAGATTACCGGCTCCGGGAATTCCATACGCTCGAGGATGATCGGCGCTTTTTCGTCACACAGAGTGTCACCAGTGGTCACATCTTTCAGACCGATGGCAGCAGCGATGTCACCTGCACGAACTTCTTTGATCTCTTCACGCTTGTTGGCGTGCATCTGAACGATACGGCCGAAACGCTCGCGCTTGTCCTTGACGGAGTTCAGCACGGAGTCACCGGAGTTAACAACACCGGAGTAGACGCGGAAGAAGGTCAGGTTACCAACGAACGGGTCAGTAGCGATCTTGAACGCCAGAGCAGAGAACGGCTCGTCATCAGAAGCATGACGCTCGTCTTTGGTCTCGCCATCCATTTTCAGGCCGTCGATAGCAGCTACATCGGTCGGAGCAGGCAGGTACTCAACAACCGCATCCAGCATTGCCTGTACGCCCTTGTTCTTGAACGCGGAGCCACAAGTTACCAGGATGATTTCGTTGTTCAGCACGCGCTGACGCAGAGCTTGCTTGATCTCTTCCTCGGTCAGCTCTTCGCCGCCCAGGTATTTTTCCATCAGGTCTTCAGACGCTTCAGCAGCGGCTTCAACCAGATTCATGCGCATTTCTTGCGCCTGTTCCAGCAGCTCGGCCGGCACATCTTCGTAGTCGAAAGATACGCCCTGATCAGCTTCGCTCCAGTTGATGGCCTTCATCTTGACCAAGTCAACTACGCCTTTGAAGTTCTCTTCAGAGCCGATGTTCAGCTGCAGAGGAACCGGATTGCCCTTCAGGCGAGTGCGGATGTGCTCAACGCAACGCAGGAAGTTAGCACCGGTACGGTCCATCTTGTTGACGAACGCGATACGGGGAACCTTGTACTTGTTAGCCTGACGCCATACGGTCTCAGACTGTGGCTGTACGCCACCTACGGCACAGTACACCATTACGGCACCGTCCAGAACACGCATTGAACGCTCTACTTCGATAGTAAAGTCAACGTGGCCCGGGGTATCGATGATGTTGATACGGTGCGGTTGGAACTGTTTACCCATACCGGACCAGAAAGCGGTGGTCGCGGCGGAGGTGATGGTGATACCACGCTCTTGTTCCTGTTCCATCCAGTCCATGGTGGCAGCGCCATCGTGAACTTCACCGATCTTGTGACTTACACCGGTGTAAAACAGTACGCGCTCGGTAGTAGTAGTCTTACCGGCGTCAATGTGAGCGGAGATACCGATGTTACGATAACGCTCAATGGGGGTTGTACGAGCCATTGTCATCCTCTTACTAAGGCGCTTGTCCCTAGATAATTAAAGGTGCGCAGAGCCCAAAGACCCTGCGCAAGCGGATTACCAGCGGAAGTGAGCGAAAGCCTTGTTCGCTTCAGCCATACGGTGTACGTCTTCACGTTTCTTGACAGACGAACCCTTGTTCTCAGCGGCATCCAGCAGCTCGCCAGCCAGACGCTGAGCCATTGATTTTTCACCACGTTTACGAGAGGCATCAACCAACCAGCGCATTGCCAGGGCATTGCGACGTACCGGACGAACTTCTACCGGCACTTGATAGGTTGCACCGCCGACGCGACGAGACTTAACCTCGACTGCCGGGCGGATGTTGTCCAGAGCTTCTTCGAATACGGCCAAGTGCTCTTTGCCAGACTTGGTGGCAATGATGTCCAGGGCACCATAAACGATGGCTTCTGCAACAGATTTCTTACCGTCAACCATTACTACGTTGACAAATTTAGCCAGCAGCTCTGATCCGAACTTGGGATCTGGCAGGATTTTACGCTGACCAACAACACGACGTCTTGGCATTTCAAATTCTCCGTAACTTCAGGGATTACCCAAAACTAGAAAGCTATCTAACTAGAAACGAATTAACGTTTGGCCTTACTTAACGGAGAACCATTAAGCTTTAGGACGCTTCACGCCATACTTGGAGCGAGCCTGCTTACGGTCTTTAACACCGGCACAGTCCAACGCACCACGAACGGTGTGATAACGAACACCTGGCAAGTCTTTTACACGACCGCCACGGATCAGAACAACAGAGTGCTCTTGCAGGTTGTGACCTTCACCACCGATGTAGGAGGTGACTTCGAAGCCGTTGGTCAGACGTACACGGCACACTTTACGCAGTGCAGAGTTAGGCTTCTTCGGGGTGGTGGTATATACACGAGTGCATACGCCACGCTTCTGAGGGCACGCTTCCAGCGCCGGCACGTTGCTTTTCACAACGAGCTTGATGCGTGGCTTGCGAACCAACTGGTTAATAGTTGCCATCAAAAGGCTCCTGATAATGACTTCATAAACGTGTGGAAAATCCTCCCCGCATATACGGGGACGCGAAATTTTATGCCCTGTTGTCTGGGGAGTCAAGATTTATACAGTTTGTGGCATGGAAGGGCAAATCGGATCCGCATGGATTTTCCATAATTAGTTGAATTAACTTGAAAATATGAAAATCAGCCAGCCCAAGTTCTGGGGGAGCCTTTTTGTGCAATCAGCTCGACCAGACCGGCCATATCCACTAAATCGCCCACTTGATGACGCAAACCACGCGCCTGCAGATCCTCGGTCATGACGTGTAGCGGGATCCCGGCCAGCTGTTCGCACCACTGGGGCGCACAGGCCGCAATGACGGCATCCTGCATCAACACCAGTTCATCGCCAGATTGCAGGTATGAGAGCGCCTGAGCCAGTGCCTGGCTCTGGAAAGGGGAATTCAAGATCAGATGCAACATGGGGACCTCAGAAGCTGATGTGCGTCGCGCATTGTGACCACTGGCTGGCCATCTCTGCCCGCGACAGTATTTCGACCGGGATCAGCAAATCCTCGACCGTCACGCCGCGCTCGGCCAGCGAGTCGGCACAGACGTACACCTCCTCGATGTCATAGAGTTCGAGCATCTTGAAGGTTGGCGCATAGTGGCGCTGCAAGATGGTCTGTGGCTGCTGTTCTTTAAGCAATTGCAGCACGCCGTCGCCAATCAGGAAGAGTGCCAGCTCATCGGTCATGGCCGAGGTGGCCAGCAGGGCATCCAGCCCCTCCCGGCCGGCAGCGTGGCCATGGGGGCCACGACTGCAGATAAATGCGATTTTCTTGTTCATGGTCACTCCCTAGAACTGAACCAGCCGATCAGCGGTCAGGGCAGCTTCCGCCAGCTGACCAAGCCCGCTCAGGCAAAATGGCGCTTGCAGATTGAAGTGTGCCCGCCCTGCCCCTTTGGCCTCCTGCTCATCGAGTACACCACGCCGCATGGCGGCAGCGACGCAGACATCGATACGGATCCCCTGCTCCTCTGCCAGCTCTCGCCACAGGTGCACCAGGTCGGTTTCATCGGAGGCGGGAAGATGCAGACCGTTGGCGTTGCAGACCCCATCCTGATAGAAAAAGAGATGAGAGAGGGTATGACCCTGAGCCAACAGGCTGCGGGCAAAGCGATAGGCGGTGCTGGCTGACTGGGTGCCATAGGCTGGCCCGGTCACCAGCAGTGCAAAACTCAGACTCATAACAAGACTCCTGTGCTGATGCCTGTCCATTTTACGCCAAAAACAAAAAAGCCCCTGCCATGAGGGGCTTTTTAGCAGTTGCCGATCAGAGGTGGGCGATGGCCTCAACCTCGACCAGCACATCTTTGGGCAGACGGGCCACTTCCACGCAGGAGCGAGCCGGTGCGGCATCACCAAAGTAACGGGCATAGACCTGATTGAAGGCTACGAAGTCGTTCATATCGCTCAGGAAGCAGGTGGTTTTCACTACCTTGCCAGCATCGGCACCGGCAGCCTGCAATACGGCGATCAGGTTCTTCATTACCTGCTCGGCCTGAGCTTCGATGCCACCGGCAACGATCTCCATGGTGGCAGGATCAAGCGGGATCTGCCCGGAGGTGAAGATCATCTCGCCTACCTTGGTCGCCTGAACATAAGGACCAATGGCGGCAGGCGCCTTGTCGGTTGCAATCACTTCTTTAGCCATTCATCTATCCCCTTATGGAATTGAGTTACTCGTTTTCGTCTTCACCCTGCTTGCGCTGTCGGATGTAGAGATAAACGGTATGTTTCGAAATATTGAGTTTGTCCGCCACCATGTTGATGGAGTCCTTGATGTCAAAAATACCCTTCTCGAACAATTGAGTGACGATGAAGCGGTTTTTGGCATTGTTGGCCACAGTGGGATCACGGTTGATCTCGTCGATGGTGTTGTCCACGGTCTGGGCAACAAGCTCTTCGACACTGTTGGCAAAGGTCTCTGGTGACTGGCGCGCCGCCTGCTGGGGCGTCGGGAAAAATTCGGCCACGAACTCGTGGAAAGGTGCATTGATATGCAGGTTGATGCAGATAAGACCGATCACCTGGCGTTCACTGTTCCTGATGGCGATGGTGCTCGACTTCATCAGGGCGCCGGTGCGGCTGCGAGCAAAATAGCTCTGGGTGTAATCCTGGCCGGTGCTCTCGATGTCCTTGAGCATCCGCAGTGCCAGATCAGTGATGGGCGCCCCGAGAGTACGTCCGGTGTTAAAGCCGTTGGCGATCTTGATCACCGACTCGTGCAGATTTTCCAGAGAGTGGAGCACCACTTCACAATGCTTGCCGAACAATTCGGCCAAGCCGTCGATGAGCCCATCGTATGAGCGCAACAATTCCCTGTCTTCATCTGTAAAAGTGCGGCTGATCAGCTGTTCTTCGGGAAGCATGGCTTCCTCGATACCGACAGTCATGTTCTACCCCTGTAATAACCATTCAACTTTGCCGAGTGTCAAATCGCAGGAGAGCAAAGTCAACTTTTTTTGATTTTTTACTCTACAACTTTGCTCTGGATCATCCTGAAACCCGCGTGGCGTCAGCCTTTGCCGATCAAATGGCCAACAAAAAGGGCTCCTTGAAGGAGCCCTTTTTAATCACGGTTGACGAGTTACTCTTCGTCGAAGCTACCGGCAGCGTTCAGCAGATCCGCCAGGTTCTGCTCAGCTTCATCTGCGGTCACCTGCGGGGTGCCAACAGCACGAGCTGCAGCAGCACGCTGGTTGATCCGGCTGTGGTGGTAGGCAAAGCCAGTACCAGCCGGGATCAGACGACCCACGATGACGTTCTCTTTCAGGCCACGCAGTTCGTCACGCTTGCCACCAACGGCGGCTTCGGTCAGAACGCGAGTGGTTTCCTGGAAGGAAGCCGCGGAGATGAAGGACTCGGTGCTCAGAGATGCCTTGGTAATACCCATCAGAACATGACGGTAGGTCGCAGGGGTCTTGCCCTCGGCAACCAGCTTACGGTTGGCAATCTTCACGCGAGCCACTTCAACCTGTTCGCCTTCGATCAGATCGGTGTCGCCAGCAGTCAGGATCTCGCACTTGCGCAGCATCTGACGAACGATGACTTCGATGTGCTTGTCGTTGATCTTAACGCCTTGCAGACGGTAAACGTCCTGCACTTCGTTGGCGATGTAGTTGGCGACCGGGCTGATACCGCGCAGACGCAGGATGTCGTGAGCAGACTCAGGACCGTCCGCCAGTACTTCACCCTTCTCAACTTTTTCACCTTCGAACACGTTCAGGTTACGCCACTTCGGAATCATCTCCTCGTAGACGTTGCCACCATCGGTCGGGGTGATGACCAGACGGCGCTTGCCTTTGGTCTCTTTCCCGAAGGAGATGGTACCGGAGATCTCGGCCAGAATAGCCGGCTCTTTCGGTTGACGTGCTTCGAACAGATCCGCAACGCGCGGCAGACCACCGGTGATGTCCTTGGTACCGCCGGACTCTTGCGGGATACGCGCTACCGCGTCACCCACGCCCACGTTGGCACCATCTTCCAGGTTCACGATCGCCTTGCCCGGCAGGAAGTACTGGGCGGCTACATCGGTACCCGGGATCATCACGTCGTTGCCGTTCAGGTCGACCAGTTTAACGGTCGGACGCATCTCTTTACCGGCGCTCGGACGCTCGTTGACGTCCAGCACGACGATAGAGGAGAGACCGGTCAGCTCGTCGGTCTGACGAGTGATGGTCACGCCATCGATCATGTGTTCGAAGTGCAGACGACCTGCCACTTCGGTGATGATCGGGTGAGTGTGCGGATCCCAGTTAGCAACGGTTTCGCCAGCGTTCACTGCCTGGCCGTCCTTCACTTCAAGCACGGAACCGTAAGGCAGCTTGTGGCTTTCCTTGGTACGGCCCATGTCGTCCATGATGGTCAGTTCGGTAGAACGGGAGGTGATAACCAGTTTGTCATCGCTGTTGTGAACGAACTTGGCGTTCTGCAGCTTGATGCTACCGGTGTTCTTCACCTGGATGCTGCTCTCTGCTGCGGCACGAGATGCGGCACCACCGATGTGGAACGTACGCATTGTCAGCTGGGTACCCGGTTCACCGATGGACTGGGCGGCGATAACACCGACAGCCTCACCCTTGTTAACCAGGTGACCACGGGCCAGATCACGGCCGTAGCAGTGAGCACAGTTGCCGAAGTCAGTTTCACAGGTGATGGCAGAACGTACCTTCACACGGTCAACGGAGTTGCGTTCCAGCAGGTCACACAGCTGCTCGTCGAGCAGGGTGTTGCGAGCAACCAGGATCTCGTCCTCGGTACCCGGCTTGATGACATCTTCTGCCACCACACGACCCAGCACGCGCTCACGCAGCGGCTCGACCACGTCGCCACCTTCGATCAGCGGAGTCATCCACAGACCTTCGGTAGTGCCGCAATCGTCCTCGGTGATCACCATGTCCTGCGCCACGTCTACCAGACGACGAGTCAGGTAACCGGAGTTCGCAGTCTTCAGTGCGGTATCTGCCAGACCCTTACGAGCACCGTGGGTAGAGATAAAGTACTGCAGTACGTTCAGACCTTCGCGGAAGTTCGCGATGATCGGGGTCTCGATGATGGAGCCATCCGGCTTGGCCATCAGGCCACGCATACCGGCCAGCTGACGGATCTGGGCTGCGGAACCCCGCGCACCAGAGTCGGCCATCATAAAGATGCTGTTGAACGATGCCTGCTCTTCTTCATCACCCAGCGAGTTGACGTTACGCTCTTTGGACAAGTTCTCCATCATGGCCTTGGAGACGCGCTCGTTGGCGCTGGCCCAGATATCGATAACCTTGTTGTAACGTTCGCCCGCAGTTACCAGACCGGACAGGAACTGGTCCTGGATCTCGGCAACTTCGGCTTCGGCAGAAGCGATGATGTCTTTCTTGGCATCCGGGATGACCATGTCATCGATACCAACGGAAGCACCGGACAGCGCCGCGTAGTGGAAACCGGTATACATCAGCTGGTCAGCGAAGATAACGGTGTCCTTCAGCCCCTGCTTGCGATAGCAGGTGTTCAGCAGACGGGAGATGAGCTTTTTGCCCAGCGCCTTGTTGGATACGGACTTGATCCAGTTCTGCGGATTGGCGTCCAGATCGGCCTGCTCGGCAGCAGTCAGCACCTTCGGCTCGTCGATCAGGGCGTATTCCATGCCTTTCGGCAGGATCAGGCTCAGGATCGCACGACCAACGGTGGTGTTCTTCATCTCGGTCTTGGCAACCAGTTCACCGGCTTCGTTCTTCACGTACTCGGTGATGCGGCACTTGACGCGAGCATGCAGGTCGGCCAGACCGGCACGGTACACTTTCTCGGCCTCTTTCGGGCCGGACAGCACCATACCTTCACCCTTCGCATTGATGCGGGCGCGGGTCATGTAGTACAGACCCAAGACCACGTCCTGAGAAGGAACGATGATCGGCTCACCGGATGCAGGCGACAGGATGTTGTTGGTAGACATCATCAGCGCACGCGCTTCCAACTGGGCTTCCAGGGTCAGCGGTACGTGAACAGCCATCTGGTCACCGTCGAAGTCCGCGTTATACGCAGCACAAACGAGCGGGTGCAGCTGGATTGCCTTGCCTTCGACCAGAGTCGGTTCGAATGCCTGGATACCCAGACGGTGCAGAGTCGGTGCACGGTTCAGCAGAACCGGGTGTTCGCGGATAACTTCGTCCAGGATATCCCAAACGACAGCTTCTTCGCGCTCCACCATCTTCTTGGCGGCCTTGATAGTGGTCGCCAGACCGCGGGTTTCCAGCTTGCCATAGATGAACGGCTTGAACAGTTCCAGCGCCATCTTCTTCGGCAGACCGCACTGATGCAGACGCAGAGTCGGGCCTACGGTGATAACGGAACGACCGGAGTAGTCGACACGCTTACCGAGCAGGTTCTGACGGAAACGACCCTGCTTACCCTTGATCATGTCGGCCAGGGATTTCAGCGGGCGCTTGTTAGAACCGGTGATGGCACGACCGCGACGGCCGTTATCCAGCAGCGCATCGACGGACTCTTGCAACATACGCTTTTCGTTGCGCACGATGATGTCCGGAGCAGCCAGATCCAGCAGACGCTTCAAGCGGTTGTTACGGTTGATCACGCGACGGTACAGATCGTTCAGATCGGAAGTCGCGAAACGGCCGCCGTCCAGCGGTACCAGCGGACGCAGGTCCGGCGGCAGCACAGGCAGCACTGTCATGATCATCCACTCCGGCTTGTTGCCGGACTGCAGGAAAGCTTCCATCAGCTTCAGACGCTTGGTGGTCTTCTTGCGCTTGGTCTCGGAGTTGGTCTGATCCAGCTCCTCACGCATCGCTTTGACTTCACCTTCCAGATCGATGGCGCGCAGCAATGCCAGGATTGCTTCGGCACCCATCTTGGCGTCAAATTCGTCGCCCCACTCTTCCAGCGCATCCAGGTACTGCTCTTCAGAGAGCATCTGGCTGCGTTCGAGGTTGGTCATGCCCGGCTCGATAACTACGAAAGATTCGAAGTAGAGCACGCGTTCGATGTCGCGCAGGGTCATGTCCAGCAGCAGACCGATACGGGACGGCAGGGACTTCAGGAACCAGATGTGGGCAGTCGGGCTGGCCAGCTCGATGTGGCCCATACGCTCACGACGGACCTTGGTCTGGGTCACTTCAACGCCGCACTTCTCACAGATCACACCACGGTGTTTCAGGCGCTTGTACTTGCCGCACAGACACTCGTAGTCCTTCACCGGTCCGAAGATACGGGCGCAGAACAGACCATCACGCTCCGGCTTGAAAGTCCGGTAGTTGATGGTCTCAGGCTTTTTGACCTCACCGAATGACCAGGAGCGGATCATGTCAGGAGAGGCCAGACCGATCTTGATACTGTCAAACTCTTCGGTCTTGGTCTGAGCCTTCAAAAACTTGAGTAAGTCTTTCACGTGTTTCCCCTGTCAGGAGTCTAACCTCGGCGCCCCTCTCGGGGCGCCCACGTCAATTCTCGAACAATAAGAGCGAGCTCTTACTCTTCGTCCAGCTCGATGTTGATACCCAGAGAGCGGATTTCCTTCAGCAATACGTTGAAGGATTCGGGCATGCCCGGCTCCATACGGTGGTCGCCATCCACGATGTTCTTGTACATCTTGGTACGGCCATTCACATCGTCAGACTTGACGGTCAGCATCTCCTGCAGGGTATATGCCGCACCGTAAGCCTCCAGGGCCCACACTTCCATCTCACCGAAACGCTGACCACCGAACTGAGCCTTACCACCCAGCGGCTGCTGGGTAACCAGGCTGTAAGAACCGGTAGAACGCGCGTGCATCTTGTCGTCGACCAAGTGGTTCAGCTTGAGCATGTACATGTAACCAACGGTTACTTTACGCTCGAAGCGGTTACCGGTACGGCCGTCGAACAGATCAATCTGACCGGACTCCGGCAGATCGGCCAGCTTCAGCAGGGCTTTGATTTCGCGCTCTTTGGCACCATCAAAGACCGGAGTAGCAACCGGCAGACCCTTACGCAGGTTACCCACCAGGGTACGTACGTCGTCGTCAGACAGTTCGGCGATGTTCACTTGCTGGGTGTCCTTCTCGCCCAGGTCATAGACCTGCTGCAGGAAGTTGCGCATCTCGTGCAGCTCGCGCTGCTCTTTGACCATGCGATCGATCTTCTCGCCGATACCCTTGGCCGCAAGGCCCAGGTGCACTTCGAGGATCTGACCGATGTTCATACGAGACGGTACGCCCAACGGGTTCAGTACGATGTCGACCGGACGGCCGAACTCGTCATGAGGCATATCCTCGACCGGACAGATCTTGGAGATAACACCCTTGTTACCGTGACGGCCCGCCATCTTGTCACCCGGCTGGATGCGACGCTTGACTGCCAGATAAACCTTGACGATTTTCAGTACGCCCGGCGCCAGATCATCACCCTGGATAATCTTGCGACGCTTGTTCTCGAACTTCTTGTCGAACTCGGCTTTCAGCTCAACGTGCTGTTCAGCGATCTGCTCCAGTTCGGTCTGCTTGGCTTCATCTTCGATGGCCAGTTCAAACCACTTGGAACGCTCCAGCTTGTTCAGACGATCTTCGCTGTAACCGGCGGCCAGCAGCAGGTTGCGGGAGCGGCCGAAAATGCCGTCTTCCAGGATCTTGAACTCTTCGGTCAAGTCCTTCTTCGCTTCCTTCAGCTGCATCTCTTCGATTTCTTTGGCGCGCTTGTCTTTTTCCACGCCATCGCGGGTAAAGACTTGCACGTCAACCACAGTACCGTACACACCGTTCGGTACACGCAGGGAGGAGTCCTTCACGTCGGACGCCTTCTCACCGAAGATGGCGCGCAGCAGCTTCTCTTCCGGAGTCAGCTGGGTCTCACCTTTCGGCGTTACCTTACCAACCAGAATGTCGCCGCCCTTCACTTCGGCACCCACGTAGACGATACCGGACTCGTCCAGCTTGGACAGAGCGGCTTCACCCACGTTCGGGATGTCAGCAGTGATCTCTTCCGGACCCAGCTTGGTGTCACGGGAGATACAGGCCAGTTCCTGGATATGGATGGTGGTCAGGCGATCTTCCTGAACAACACGCTCGTTCACCAGGATCGAGTCTTCGAAGTTGTAACCGTTCCACGGCATGAACGCGACGCGCATGTTCTGACCCAGAGCCAGTTCACCCAGATCGGTGGACGGGCCGTCAGCCAGTACGTCGCCAGCCATGACCGGCTCACCCAACATCACGCAAGGACGCTGGTTGATACAGGTGTTCTGGTTGGAACGGGTGTATTTGGTCAGGTTGTAGATGTCGATGCCGGCTTCGCCTGGCATCAGCTCATCTTCATTTACCTTGATAACGATACGGGAGGCATCGACGTAGTCGATCATGCCGCCACGCTTGGCAACTACGGTTACACCGGAGTCAACGGCCACAGCGCGTTCCATACCGGTACCTACCAGCGGCTTGTCAGCACGCAGGGTCGGTACAGCCTGACGTTGCATGTTTGAACCCATCAATGCGCGGTTCGCGTCATCGTGTTCCAGGAACGGGATCAGGGCCGCTGCCACAGATACGATCTGCTGCGGGCTCACGTCCATATACTGGATCTGGTCGGCGTTCATAAAGGTGGATTCACCTTTGTGACGGCACGGGATCAATTCATCTTTCAGACGGCCATCTTCGGTGGTCGCGGCGTTAGCCTGTGCGATCACGTACTTGCCTTCTTCAATAGCAGACAGGTAGTCCACTTCGTCGGTGATCACACCGTCAATGACCTTGCGGTACGGAGTCTCGAGGAAACCGTACTCGTTGGTACGAGAGTACACGGACAGGGAGTTGATCAGACCGATGTTCGGACCTTCAGGAGTCTCGATCGGGCACAGACGACCATAGTGGGTCGGGTGTACGTCTCGGACTTCAAAGCCGGCACGCTCACGAGTCAAACCGCCCGGGCCCAGCGCAGAGATACGGCGCTTGTGGGTTACTTCGGACAGCGGGTTGTTCTGGTCCATAAACTGGGACAGCTGGCTGGAACCAAAGAACTCTTTGACTGCGGCGGAGATCGGCTTGGCGTTGATCAGATCCTGCGGCATCAGGGTGTCCAGGTCGCCCAGGGAGAGACGCTCCTTGACCGCACGCTCGACACGCACCAGACCGACACGGAACTGGTTTTCAGCCATTTCACCGACAGAACGGATACGACGGTTACCCAGGTGGTCGATATCGTCCACTTCGTCGTTACCGTTACGGATGTCGATCAGGCGCTTCATTACATCGACGATATCGTCTTTGGTCAGTACGCCAGCGCCAGTCTCGTCTTCACGACCCAGACGGCGGTTGAACTTCATCCGACCTACGGTAGACAGGTCGTAACGTTCGGCAGAGAAGAACAGGTTTTCGAACAGCTGCTCTGCTGCTTCACGTGTCGGCGGCTCGCCCGGACGCATCATGCGGTAGATTTCTACCAGCGCTTCCAGACGGTTGGTACTGGAATCGACGCGCAGGGTCTCGGACATGTAGGCACCGTGGTCCAGTTCGTTGGTGAACAGAACCTCGAAATGCTTGAAGCCGGCCTGGGACAGGTTGGCAATCGCTTCCAGACTCAGAGCCTGGTTGGCTGCCACTACCAGTTCGCCAGTTTGCGGATGTGCGTAGTCCTTGGCAGCAACTTTGCCAACAACATACTCAACCGGTACCTCAATCTGGGTAACGGCATCTTTTTCCAGCTGACGGATGTGACGGGCAGTCACACGACGACCGGTTTCAACAACCACGGCACCATTGGCCACGATGTCGAAAGTCGCAGTTTCGCCACGCAGGCGCTCCGGCACCAGATCCATCATCAACTTGCCATCTTTGACCTCGAAACCGATGGTTTCGAAGAAGGTGGCCAGGATCTCTTCGGAAGTGAAGTCCAGGGCGCGCAGAATGATGGATGCCGGCAGTTTGCGACGACGGTCGATACGGACAAACAGGTTGTCTTTCGCATCGAACTCGAAGTCCAGCCAGGAGCCACGGTAGGGGATAACGCGAGCGTTATACAGCACCTTACCGGATGAATGTGTTTTGCCTTTATCGTGGTCGAAGAAGACGCCCGGGCTGCGGTGCAGCTGGGAAACGATAACCCGCTCGGTACCATTGATAACAAAGGTGCCGTTCTCGGTCATGAGCGGAATTTCGCCCATGTATACTTCTTGTTCCTTGATGTCTTTGACGGTGCCGGCAGCTGCTTCACGGTCGTACAGAACCATACGAAGCTTGACACGCAGCGGCGCGGAGTAGGTCACTCCACGGATCTGGCATTCTTTTACGTCAAATACCGGCTCACCCAGGCGATAGCTGACATACTGAAGCTCAGCACTACCGGAGTAACTGGTGATCGGGAAAACGCTACGGAAAGCGGCCTCTAGGCCATATTCACCTTCCGGGTCAGCCTCGATGAACTGCTTGAAGGAGTCCAGCTGAATGGACAACAGATAAGGCGTGTCCAGTACCTGGTCTCGCTTACCGAAGTCCTTACGAATGCGTTTTTTTTCGGTATAAGAGTAAACCATAGGGTTCCTCAGCTCGCTGATAAGTGACCCACTCTGTCCCGCGGGACAGCTCTGTCTCAACACCGTTTTGTGTTGGCCCGGACGAAAGAAGACAGTCCGGATTGCTGGTGCACCGAGAGTCGTAAACGGTGTGAAATGCTCTCAGTCTACAGCGCAAAAAGGCTGGTGAACAAAAATTCACCAGCCCTAGCCTGTTTTATCAGGCTAATCTACATAAATGCAGATTATTTGATCTCAACAGAAGCACCGGCAGCTTCCAGCTCTTTCTTCAGAGCTTCAGCTTCGTCTTTGGAGACGGCTTCTTTCAGGTTAGCCGGAGCAGCTTCTACCAGATCTTTGGCTTCTTTCAGGCCCAGACCGGTAGCGCCACGAACGGCTTTGATAACGGCAACTTTGTTAGCACCGGCAGCAGTCAGAACTACGTCGAACTCGGTCTTCTCTTCTACTGCTTCAGCAGCAGCCGGGCCAGCCATTACGGCAGCAGCGGCAGAAACACCGAACTTCTCTTCCATAGCTTCGATCAGCTCAACAACTTCCATTACGGACATGGAAGCAACGGCTTCGATGATTTGGTCTTTAGTGATAGACATGACAAAAATTCCTGATGTTGAATAAACTCAAACAGCCTAGATAGGCGAGAATCAAGCAGCAGCTTGTTTCTGGTCGCGAACAGCAGCGATAGTACGAACCAGCTTGCCAGCAGAGGCTTCCTTCATGGTAGCCATCAACTTCGCAATTGCTTCTTCGTAAGTCGGCAGCGTGGCCAGACGATCAATTTGTGCTGCGGCGATAAACTCACCGTTAAAAGCGCCAGCCTTGATTTCGAACTTTTGATTCGCTTTGGCAAACTCTTTGAACAGACGAGCAGCAGCGCCCGGGTGTTCGTTAGAGAAAGCAATCAAGGTAGGACCGGTAAATGCGTCGTTCAGGCACTCGTATTCGGTACCTTCTACCGCGCGACGCAGCAGGGTGTTACGCACAACGCGCATGTACACACCGGCTTCACGAGCGGTTTTACGCAGGACGGTCATCTTGTCTACAGTTACACCGCGAGAATCGGCAACAACTGCAGAAAGAGCGCCTTTGGCAGCTTCGTTGACTTCAGCAACAATTGCCTTTTTGTCTTCGAGTCCCAATGCCATTGGCTTAACTCCTGGATTGAATCCGGGTCAAATGACCCAGTACTGACACATCCCCCCTACCTTTACAACAGAGGGGAACGATGCGGTAGCAGGATTCCAGAAGAGAAAGAATCTTTCTCGCTGGGTTTCCGGCACCGTCTACGCAGGAAACATTAAGGCTTTGCAGCCTCCTGCGGTCTTGGACGGAGGTCGAAACCCCCAACCAATCAAGGCGCAAAATTATAGATTAAATTTTGCGCCTTGTAAAACCCATCAATTAGGCCTGAGCTTCCAGAGAAGCTTGGTCTACGGCAACACCGGCACCCATGGTGGTGGAGATGCTGACTTTTTTGATGAATTGACCTTTGGCGGAAGAGGGCTTGCCTTTTTTCAGGGCAACCAGCAGAGCTTCCAAGTTTTCTTTCAGCTGAACTTCGTTGAAAGAAACCTTACCCAGAGTGGTATGGATGATACCATTCTTGTCGTTACGGTAACGAACCTGACCAGCCTTGGCGTTCTTGACGGCTTCGGCAACGTTCGGGGTTACAGTACCAACTTTCGGGTTCGGCATCAGACCGCGCGGGCCCAGGATTTGACCCAGTTGACCAACAACGCGCATGGCATCCGGGGATGCGATAACTACGTCGAAGTTCATCTCGCCTTTCTTGACCAGATCGGCCAGGTCATCCATACCTACCAGGTCAGCACCGGCAGCTTTAGCAGCTTCGGCGTTGGCACCTTGGGTAAATACGGCAACGCGAACGTCACGACCGGTACCGTGCGGCAGTACAGTTGCACCACGTACGTTCTGGTCAGATTTACGAGCGTCGATACCCAGGTTGACAGCAACGTCAACGCTTTCAACGAACTTGGCGGTAGCCAGTTCTTTCAGCAGGGCAATGGCTTCGTTGATGGAGTACTCTTTGGTACCGTCAACTTTTTCGCGAATAACGCGCATACGCTTGGACAGTTTAGCCATTGTCTTACTCCTCCACTACCAGACCCATGGAACGAGCGGAGCCGGCGATGCAACGTACTTTTGCATCCAGATCGGCACCAGTCATATCCGGCTCTTTGGTCTTGGCGATTTCTTGCAGCTGGGCAACGGTCACCTTACCAACCTTGTCTTTGTTCGGCTTGGAAGAACCAGACTTGATGCCAGCAGCTTTCTTCAGCAGGAAGGAAGCAGGCGGAGTCTTGGTTTCGAAGGTGAAGGAACGGTCGCTGTAAACGGTGATCACGACCGGAGTCGGTGAACCTTTTTCCAGCTTCTCTGTACGAGCGTTGAACGCCTTACAGAATTCCATGATGTTCACACCGTGTTGACCCAGTGCAGGACCAACGGGAGGAGACGGGTTGGCTGCACCAGCAGCAACCTGCAGCTTGATATAAGCTGTGACTTTCTTAGCCATTAGGAAATTACCTCAAAAATGGGTTCTAGCGCCTCGGAGACATGCTCCTGCAAACGGCTCCCCAACTAATAAAGGGGCAGCGAATTATAGAGATATTCGCTGCCCCTGACAACTGTTGAGTGAACAGAAATCAATCAGCCCTTTTCGACCTGACCAAAATCCAGCTCAACCGGAGTAGAACGACCGAAGATCAGTACAGAGACCTTCACGCGGCTCTTCTCGTAATCCACCTCTTCAACGGTACCGTTGAAGTCGGCAAACGGACCATCGGCAACCCGCACCATTTCACCCGGTTCAAACAGGGTTTTCGGACGCGGCTTGTCGTGGGCATCCTGCAGACGGTTCAGAATGGCATCGGCCTCTTTGTCGGAGATCGGTGCCGGGCGGTCGGAAGTACCGCCGATGAAGCCCATTACACGCGGTACGTTGCGTACCAGGTGCCATGTGGTTTCATCCATGATCATCTGGACCAGGACATAACCCGGGAAAAACTTGCGCTCACTCTTGCGCTTCTGGCCTGCACGCATCTCGACCACTTCTTCAGTCGGGACCAGTACTTCACCGAACATGTCTTCCATGCCATGCATCTTGATATGTTCACGCAGGGATTTGGCAACACGGCCTTCATAGCCGGAAAACGCCTGCACGACATACCATCTCATACGCTGTTCACGTTGTTCAGTCATGGCTTATCCTTACACACCGGTAATCAGGTTGACCAACCAGACCAAGGCGCCGTCCAGAACGAACAGCAGCAGCCCCATCACGGCGGTCACCGCCAGCACAATCAGGGTTGTCTGAATGGCTTCCTGACGGGTTGGCCATACGACCTTGCGGACTTCCAGGCGAGACTCACGGGCGAATGCCAGCGTAGCCTTTCCCTTGGTGGTTTGCAGGGCTACTGCACCAGCAGCAGCGACGACAACGACCACACCCAGGGCGCGGACGGCAGCGACAACATCGTTGAGCAGGTAATTACCCACTACAGCAGCCGCCAGGATAATGAAAACCAGGCCCCAAAGCAGGGTATCCTTGCTTCCGCCCTGGCTCTCAGAACTAACACTCATACAACCCACCTGTATCTGACGTAACCAAAGACACAAAAGCCCCGTACGAGACGAGGTATATGGCAGGGGCGGCAGGACTCGAACCCGCAACCATCGGTTTTGGAGACCGCTGTTCTACCAATTCGAACTACGCCCCTGCATAAGAAAGCCCCTATTATAGGGGCTTTGCTTTATTTATGTAAGCCAAAGATTAAGCGATAACTTTAGCTACAACACCAGCACCTACGGTGCGGCCACCTTCACGGATAGCGAAACGCAGGCCGTC
>NZ_JANFNW010000015.1:0-45887 GCF_024436135.1 Aeromonas sp. SG16 | reverse complement strand
TGCCGTGTCGATGGAGGCGCATTATAGGGAGTGAATTCGTTCTGGCAACCCCTCTCCTGCAATAAAATTGCAAAAAAACGTACTTTTTTAGTTATTCATCTCCAACCACAGCTTTTATACAAACTTATCCACAGAAATAGCCTTCCGGTTGTTAGAATGACCGAAAACATGGAGGCAAAGATGGACTTGCGACTGAGACCTTACAAGGGAAAACGCCCGCAATTGGGCAAGCGGGTATATGTAGACCCCTGCGCGACATTGGTGGGCGATATCGAGCTGGCTGACGATGCCAGCATCTGGCCCATGGTAGCGGCACGGGGGGATGTAAATCATATCCGTATCGGCGCCCGCAGCAATATTCAGGACGGCACGGTACTGCACCTGACCCGCAAGAGCGCCAGCAATCCGACCGGCTATCCACTGCTGATCGGTGAAGATGTCACGGTCGGCCATAAAGCGATGCTGCACGGCTGCACCATCGGCAACCGGGTTCTGGTCGGCATGGGTGCCATTCTGCTTGATGGCGTCGTGGTTGAAGATGATGTGATGATCGGCGCAGGTTCGCTGGTACCACCGGGCAAGCGACTCGAGTCGGGCTTTCTGTATATAGGTAATCCCGTCAAACAGGCTCGCCCGCTCAAGCCTGCCGAGGTCGCCTTCCTCAAAACCTCAGCCGACAATTATGTGCTGCTCAAGGATGAGTATCTGCAAGAGACCTTATAGGGCTGGCAGAAACAGGAAGCCCGGCATGATGCCGGGCTTCGCTTCTTATATAGCTATATAGCCGTGCAGAACGGCTGACCGGAGATCAGTGGGCCTGATCCCAGTTGTCGCCGGTGCCCGCCTCCACCACCAGCGGCACATCCAGTTCGGCCGCGGCAGACATCTTCTCCTTGATGATGGCGATGTACTCCTGCAGCTTCTCTTCGCGGATCTCGAACACCAGTTCATCGTGTACCTGCATCAGCATGCGGATCGACTCATCTTCAATCCCGCGGATCCAACCATCCACGTTGATCATGGCGCGCTTGATAATGTCGGCAGCCGTACCCTGCATGGGCGCGTTGATGGCGGCCCGTTCGGCTGCCTTGCGCAGACCGGCGTTGCGCGACTTGATATCCGGCAGATATAAACGACGGCCAAACAGGGTCTCGACATAACCCTGAGCATCCGCCTGCTGGCGGGTGCGCTCCATGTACTCCAGCACGCCCGGGTAGCGTTCGAAGTAGAGATCCATGTACTTCTGCGCCTCGGCACGGCCGATACCCAGCTGCTTGGCCAGACCGAAGGCGCTCATACCGTAGATGAGGCCAAAGTTGATCGCCTTGGCGCTGCGGCGCATGTCACTGGTCACCGCATCAAGCGCTACACCAAACACCTCGGCGGCGGTCGCCTTGTGGATGTCCTTGCCCTCGGCGAAGGCAGTCAGCAGACCCTTGTCGCCAGAGAGATGCGCCATAATGCGCAGCTCGATCTGGGAGTAGTCCGCCGCCACCAGCTTGTAACCGGCGCACGGGATGAAGGCCTGCCGAATGCGGCGCCCCTGTTCGTTGCGTACCGGGATGTTCTGCAGGTTGGGATCGGTGGAGGAGAGCCGACCGGTCGCCGCCACTGCCTGATGATAGGAGGTGTGCACCCGCCCAGTCTGGGGCTTGATCATCAGCGGCAGCTTGTCGGTGTAGGTGGACTTCAGTTTGGCCAACCCACGGTGCTCCATCAGGAGGCGCGGCAGCTCATAGGTCTCAGCCAGCTCGGCCAGCACCTCTTCCGCAGTAGATGGCGCCCCCTTGGGAGTCTTTTTGATGATCGGCAGCCCCAGCTTGGTGAAGAGGATCTCCCCCAGCTGCTTGGGCGAGGAGAGGTTGAACTCCTGCCCGGCCAGCTCGTGGGCCTGCTTCTCCAGTTCCGCCAGACGCACTTCGATCTCCTGGCTCTGCTGATGCAGCAGCTTGGGTTCGATAGTGGTACCGAGTCGCTCCATCCGCGCCAATACCGGCAGCAGTGGCAGTTCGATCTCGCTGAATACTTTGGCGAGGCCCGGCTCGGTAGAGAGCTTGCCCCACAGCGCCTGATGCAGACGCAGGGTGATGTCGGCATCTTCCGCTGCGTAAGGAGCCGCCTGCTCCAGCTCGATCTGGTTGAAGGTGAGCTGCTTGACCCCCTTGCCGGCGATATCCTCGAACGAGATAGTCTCAGCGTTCAGATACCTGCGGGCCAGCGAGTCCATGTCGTGGCGGCTGGCGGTGGAGTTGAGCACATAGGACTCGAGCATGGTGTCGTAGGCGATACCCTGCAACTCGATGCCGTGATTGAGCAGCACGTTGCGGTCGTACTTGAGGTTCTGCCCAACCTTGAGGCGGGCCGGATCTTCCAGCAGCGGCTTGAGCTTGCCGAGTACCACGGCCTCGGTCAGCTGCACCGGTGCCCCCAGATAGTCGTGGCCGAAGGGCACGTAGGCTGCCTTGCCCGGCTCGATGGCAAAGGAGACGCCAACGACCCGCGCTTCCATATAGTCGAGACTGGTGGTCTCGGTGTCGAAGGCAAACAGCGGAGCCGCCTGCAGACGGGCCAGCCAGTCGTCGAATTCGGCCTCGTCCAGAATGCAGCGATAGTCGGTCTCGATGGCGGCTACCGGGGCGGCACCGTCATCATCACCTTCGGCTTCGATCTCATCAGCGCCGCCGGATTCCAGCTCTTTGATCAGGTTGCGCAGCTCGTACTCGCGATAGACCGCCAGCAGAGCCTCCTTGTCGATGGGGCCGAGCTGCAGCTCTTCCAGACTCTGATCCAGCGCCACATCGGTCTTGATGGTGGCCAGCACATAGGAGAGGCGCACCTGCTCCTCCTGTTCGCGGAACTTGTCGGCGAACACCTTGGAGCCACGGAAACCGAGTGCAGCCACCTTGTCGAGGTTGGCGGCGATCTCGTCGATACTACCGATCCCCTGCAGCAGGGCCAGTGCGGTCTTCTCGCCAACGCCGGTCATGCCGGGGATGTTGTCCACCTTATCCCCCATCAGGGCCAGGTAGTCGATGATGAGCTCGGGCGGTACGCCGAACTTCTCGATCACCCCTTCCCGATCGGTCTTCACGTCCTTCATGGTATCGATCAGAGTGACATGGTCGGAGACCAGCTGCGCCATGTCCTTGTCACCGGTACTGATCAGCACCGGCAGCTGCTTCTCGGTCGCCTGACGGGCCAGAGTGCCGATCACATCGTCGGCTTCAACCCCTTCCACCATCAGGAAGGGGAAACCCATCGCCTTGATCATCTGATGGATGGGGGCAACCTGGCTGCGCAGATCGTCCGGCATACTGGCCCGGTTGGCCTTGTATTCGGGATAGATGTCGTCGCGGAAGGTCTTGCCTTTGGCATCGAACACCACGGCCACATGGCAGTCGGGATACTGCTTGCGCAGGCTGCGCATCATGTTGGCCATGACACGGACGGCGCCGCTCGGCAAACCGGTCGAGGTGCGCAGATCGGCCTGCTGGGAGGCAAAGAAGGCGCGGTAAAGATAAGAGGAGCCGTCGACCAGAATAAGGGGATTGCTAGGGGCCATGAAATCGTCCTGCCAGAGATAAACAGCCGCTAGGATGCCACAGGGGCCCCCTCACACCAAGGGGGGCAGAGACCCGGCAGAAAGAGCCACACAAACCTCAGTTCTGTGGATAACTCTGTGCTCAAAAATGGAGTCGCGGAAAAACCACAGTGACAACCTTGTGGATAAAAAACAAAAAACACATATATAACAATATATTGGGATCACAAAAACTGATCGCCAGACCATGAGAATGATCTCGATCAATGTGGAAAAAATTTAAGGGAGTAGGTACGGCAGGATCCGAAACGAAACAATCCTAGCACAGCAAGATGACTTGACCAGCGGATGGCGAGCGATAACCATACAAAAGTACAACAATCCATCTTGGCTCACATTTTCAACAACAAGGAGTTTGCCATGAAAAAAGTGGCCGTGATTTTGAGTGGCTGCGGCGTCTTTGACGGAGCAGAAATCCACGAGGCCGTCATCAGCTTGCTGGCGCTGGCACGTCAGGGTGCTGCCGTGCAGTGCTTCGCTCCGAACGTCACGCAGCTCCATGTTATCAACCACCTGACCGGTGAAGTGAGCGAGGGGGAGAGTCGCAACGTGCTGGTCGAAGCGGCGCGTATCTGCCGTGGCCAGATAAAGGATGTGGCCGAGCTGGATGCGGTCGATTATGACGCCCTGCTGGTACCCGGTGGCTTTGGCGCAGCCAAGAACCTGTGCGACTTCGCCATCAAGGGGGCGGAGTGCCAAATCCAGCCTGATGTGCTAAAGGCGTGCCAGAGCTTTGCCAATGCCAACAAACCGGCCGCCTACATCTGCATCGCTCCGGCCATGATCCCGCTCATCTACGGCGCCGGCACCCTGGCCACCATAGGCCATGACGAAGGCACCGCCAACGCCATCGAAGCGATGGGCGGCAGCCACCTCAACTGTCCGGTCAACGAGTTCGTAGTGGATCAGGAGCGCAAGGTGATCTCCACTCCTGCCTACATGCTGGCCAGCAATATCGTAGAAGCGGCAGACGGTATCGAGAAAACCGTCAAACAGCTGCTGACACTCTGATTGCCCGGCCAACCAAAACAAACGGGCCACTCATGGAGCGGCCCGTTTTCAATTCTCGCGGATAGCGACCGATCAGATGCTTTCGCCCATCTGATCCATCTTGCCCAGCAGGGCACGCAGACGCTCCTGCCATGCAGCGTGCTCATTGCGCAGCTGATGGTTCTCGTCTTGCAGCTTGGTGTTCTGCTCTTTCAGATCGTCCAGCTCCATCTTCAGCAGGGAGATGTTGTCGACGGCGGATTGTACTTTGGATTCGAGTTGCTCAAGGACTTCTAGTGACATATGCATACCTGTTTGTTCAATTGCGATGCCCCACAGAGGGCGATTCAAGCGCGTGGAGCCAGCATACCCCGAGCCTATCGGCACAAACAAGCCAGTGCGCTGCAAAATGCCTCTTCCACAGAGGTATTGTCTAAATATGCGTCTATTTTTCTCGCATCCTGCGCAGCTCACCGGTGAAGAGCGATATAGCCCCCCATCAGCAGGCAGCCAACCCCGTACATCAGCAGGCCATAGAGCAGGTTGCCACGCAAGATGGCGGCAGCACTCAGGTTGTAACGGGAGGCCAGCGCCAGATTGGATCCGGAGAGCGGGCTGGTGCCCGTGGCAATCCCCCACCCCAGCAGAAAACACATGCCGAGCAGGCTGGGATCCGGTGACAGAGGCCAGAGCAACGGCGCCAGTCCGGAGATACTGATGAGCGGGTGTACCCCGACGATGGCGACCAGCAGGATCAGCAAGAGCGCGAGAGATGCCTCCAGCCAGCCGAAGTGGTTGAACAGCGGCAAACTGTGCCCGCCGCCGAGATCGATGACCGACACGGCGCTGTTGATGCCGGCAGCCAGCAGGCCAGCCCCCAGAAACAGCACCAGCTGACCGCCGATGGCGGGAAAGCGCTCCACCACCTGCCGTTTGAGCGCGGCCTTGCGGCCGGTATGCGGCATAAACAGCAGCGCCAGCAAGGGTGCCACCAGCGCGATAACCGCCATGATGCCGAGATCTGGCCAGATCTGCTTGATGAGCAGCACCAGCCCGGCCAGGGTGATCGGCAGTCCCAGGGTCTGCAGCCGCAGCGGATAGCCGGCAAAATCCGCCACCCCGATCCGCTCTACCTGCCAGGCCGTTATCGTCATAGCCAGCAGGGTCGCCACCACGCCAAACGGCAAGATGTTCGACAGCTTGAGGCCTGGTGCGTAAGTGAGTGCCACCGCCATGGCGACAAAGAAGGGGGACCAGAAGGCGGCAACGCAGAAGATGCGGCTCAGCACCAGCACCTGACGTCGCTCAAGGGTACCGTTACGTTCCAGCCGATCGCCGATGATAAAAAGCACCGAGAGGTTGATGACGGCCCCCAGCAGATTGAGGCTGGCCATGGTGCTCCACAGCCCCTTGCGCCCTTGCCATGAGCTAGTGCCGGTCAAGAGACCCGAGGTAGCGAGATTGAGGGTGCTCACCGCAGCAAACATGGTGAGCATATTGATATTGGGCAGCAGCCAGGCATCGGCACTGAAGCTGGCCCCCCGCCACCAGGAGAAGAGCAACAGCACAAACGCAGCACCGTAAAGTGCCAGCGCCTGCCGTCTGGCGGCGCCGGCCAGCCATGGCCAGGTGAGCAGAGAAGCAGCCCAAGCCGCGATGGCCGCCGGCCAGGGAGAGAACCCCAGATAGAGATGCAGCAGGTTGAGCAGCCACATCCCCAGGATCAGATAACCCGACCAGCGTTTGGCCATCGACTACTCCGGCCGGGAGATCAGAGGCACTGATCCATATCCAGTGAAGGCTTGTCGCACTCCGGACGGCCGACGATCTTGGCTGGTACGCCCGCGACTGTGGTATGGGGTGGCACCGGATTGATCACCACACTGCCGGCACCAATCTTGGCGCCCATGCCCACTTCGATATTGCCGAGCACCTTGGCGCCCGCCCCTATCATCACCCCTTCGCGGATCTTGGGATGACGATCGCCACTCTCCTTGCCGGTACCACCGAGGGTCACGCTCTGCAGGATCGAGACGTCATCTTCAATCACCGCCGTCTCGCCCACCACTATGCCGGTGGCGTGGTCAAACATGATCCCCTTGCCGATGCGGGCGGCCGGATGCACATCGACCCCGAATACCACCGAGATCTGGTTCTGCAGGTAGAGCGCCAGCGAGCGGCGCCCCTGACGCCACAGCCAGTTGGCGACCCGATAGCCCTGCAGAGCATGGAACCCCTTGAGGTAGAGCAGCGGAGTGGAGAAAAGGTCAACCGCCGGATCGCGATCCTGTACGGCACAGATGTCGGCGGCAACCACGGTCAGCAGCTCAGGCTCGCTGCGCAGCGCCAGCTCGATCACCTCGCGCAGGGCGATGGCAGGCATGGTGGCGCTGTCGAGCTTGTTGGCCAGCTGGAAGCTGAGAGCCGAGCGCAAATTTTTGTGATTGAGAATGGTGGAGTGGAAGAAGCTGGCCAGCATCGGCTCCTGGGCCGCCATGCACTGTGCTTCTTGCTGAATTTTCTGCCAGGTTTTGGCAACCAGATCATCCATGTTGCAGCCTACTGTTGTTCAGGGTGAGGGCTCTGTTGTTCTTTTGTCAGCACCGAGATGGGGTCCATGTGGATAATTACGTCCATTCGCTCGAAAGCCTGGCGCACGGCCAGCTCGGCTTCATCGGCGATTTGATGGGCCTTGACCAGAGGGATCTGGTCATCCAGCTCAAGGTGCAGCTGCACAAAGCGGGTCGGCCCCGACTGGCGGGTGCGCAGATCGTGGACGCCGTGAACCCCTTCGACGGCGCAGCAGAGGGCCATTATTCTCGCTTGTTCTTCGGCTGGCAACTGACGATCGAGCAGCGCCTGCACCGATTCGTAACCAATATGCAACGCTCCCCACAGCAGGAACAGACCGATCAGGATGGCAAACAGGCCGTCAGCCCAGTACCACCCCTGCCCCGCCAGCACCAGCGCCAGCAGCACCCCGGCGTTGAGCAACAGATCGGAGCGGTAGTGCAGCATGTCGGCCTTGATGGCGACGCTGTTGGTCTTGCGAATGACAAAGCTCTGGAAGCTGACCAGCAGCAGGGTCAGCACGATGGAGCCACCACTGACCCAGAGGCCCGCCTCCAGCCGCTCGATGGGTGCCTGCTTGAGCAGCGACGAGATGCCGTGCATCACCAGCAACAAAGCGGAACCGGAGATAAAGGCCGACTGGATGAGTCCGGCCAGCGACTCCGCCTTGCCGTGACCGAAGCGGTGCTCGTCATCGGCAGGGGCCAGCGCATAACGGATGGCCAGCAGGTTGATGATGGAGGCGCTCACATCCATAAAGGAGTCAGTCAGGGATGCCAGCAAGGTTGATGAATCTGTCATCAGCCAGGCGATCAGTTTGCCGATGATGAGCAGGGTGGCGGTCGTGACGGCCGCCATGCTGGCAAAGGTAACCCAACGGGAATATTGTTGATGGCTCAAAACCGGCTTTCCTCTGGCGATGAAAAACTTATTATACCCTGACCCCGGCGTCAGTTTGGCGCGAAAATCTGCGGAATAACACCCGATGAACAGAATACTCCTGGTCGACGACGATCTTGAATTGACCCAGTTGCTCACAGAAATTCTGACCCTGGAGGGATTTCAGGTCACGGTCGCCGAGGATGGTGAAGAGGGGCTGCAACGACTGGCAGAGCAGAGCTTCAATCTGGTGCTGCTCGATGTGATGATGCCCAAGCTCAACGGCTTCGCCATGCTGGCCAAGCTGCGCAAGACCCATGAAACACCGGTACTGATGCTGACCGCCCGTGGCGACAGCCAGGATCGGGTCAACGGTCTTGAGGCGGGGGCCGACGACTATCTGGCCAAGCCGTTCGATGATCGGGAGCTGCTGGCCCGGGTGCGTGCCATCCTGCGCCGTACCCAGAGCGCCCCGCCCCAGCGCGGCAACTCCTCCGACGAAGTCAGCTTTATGGACATAGTGCTGCAACCCGGCCTGCAGCAGGCCCGCTGCGGCGAGCAGCTACTGGAGCTGACTGCTACAGAGTTCGGCCTGCTGGAGTGCCTGCTGCGCAACCCCGGCCAGATCGTCAGCAAGAGTCACCTCTCCGAGCAGGTGCTCGGCAAGAAGCTGGAACCCTTCGATCGCGCCATCGACATGCACCTGAGCAACCTGCGCAAGAAACTGCCGGAGCGCGCCGATGGTCAGCCCCGCTTCAAAACCGTACGGGGGCGCGGCTATCTGTGGCTCGAGCAAGAATAAAGGGGGGCACCTCTCTCAACGGGATCTCGACCCACATCTTCCTCTGGTTCTGGTTTATGTTGCTGGTGATCCTCGCGGCAGTGATCAGCCTGCCGACGCTCGATCCCCGCAACCAGATCCCGCTGCCCACCCACGAGGTGGCACGGATGCAGAACAATGTGCAGGCGCTGCTCAATGCCGCCGACCCGGATCAGGATTTCGATCTGGCCAAGGCGATGGACAACATCGCCATGCTGCCGGTGGACAACGTCTATATCCGCGACGAGAAGGGGCAGATCCAGTCCACCACCCATCCCCGCAAGTTCGTGGTGCGCTTCATGGTGGATGCCGATGACCCGGGCAAGCCCATGCTGCGCAACGAGCACCGCAAAGCGATCGCCGGCCCCTTTCTGATGCAGCACCACGGCCACAGCTACCACGTCTATTTCGGGCTCAATGCCGAAAACCCCTACCTGTTCCTGTTCATTCAGGTGCTGGATCACCCGATCCGCATTCTCGGGGTAGCCATGCTGATCAGCACGCCGCTCTGTCTGCTGCTCGCCTGGCGGTTGACCCGCCCGATCCTGCAGTTGCAGAAATCAGTCTCCCAGCTGGCAGCTGGCAACCTTGAAGTGCAGATCCCCAACCTTGGGCGCCGTGACGAGATCGGCCAGCTGGCCGACCATGTCAGCCGCATGGTGGATACGCTCAAGAGCATGATCCAGAAGCAGAAACAGCTGCTCTCAGACATCTCTCACGAGCTGCGCAGCCCCTTAACCCGGATGCAACTGGCGCAGGCGCTGATCCGCCGCAAGCAGGGCGATAGCGCCGAGCTGGCCCGGATCGAATCGGAAATTGGCCGGCTGGACAAGCTGATCGGTGACCTGCTCGACCTGTCGCGGGTACAGCAACATGTGGAGGCCCCCGTCGTGCAGCCGCTGGCCGATCTGCTGGAACCCATGCTCGAAGATGCCATGTTCGAGGCAAACCAGAGCGGCAAACAGCTCAGACTGCCGCAACTGCCGACCGAGTCGATCCAGATGTGGCCGGAGCTGCTCTCGCGGGCCATCGAGAACCCGCTGCGCAACGCCCTCAAATATGCCCGCGAGTTCATCAAGGTGGAGTGGTATCGGGATGGCAAGGAGTGGGTGATGACCATTCGGGATGACGGGCCCGGTGTACCTGACGAGCAGCAGCCGCTGCTGTTCCAGCCCTTCTTCCGGGTCGATGATGCCCGCAATGCCAAGACCGGCGGAACCGGGCTGGGGCTGGCCATCGCGGCGGAGGCGATCCAGCGCCATGGCGGCACCATTGCCGCCAGCAACAACCACCCGACCGGCCTCACCGTCACCATCAAACTACCGGTCGCCTGACCCTTTTCATCGGCACGGGCGCTGGGTATGCTGGCGCCCCTTCTTGCCTTTACATCTCTTTGCAGGAGCTCGTCATGCTCGATATCGTCCTCTACCAGCCGGAAATTCCGCCCAATACCGGCAATATCATCCGGCTTTGCGCCAACACCGGATACCGGCTCCATCTGATCGAGCCGCTGGGATTTGAGTGGGATGACAAGCGGGTGAAGCGGGCAGGACTCGACTATCACGAGTTTGCCGAGGTGAAGCGCTGGCCGAGTTATGAAGCCTTTCTGGCAGAAGTGGCGCCCAAGCGGGTATTTGCCTGCACCACCAAGGGACGCACTGCGCACTCGGCCGTGCAGTTTGCCCTTGGCGACGCCCTGCTGTTCGGGCCTGAGAGCCGCGGTCTGCCCATCGAGATCATCGAGAGCCTGCCATTCGAGCAGCGGGTACGCATCCCCATGCTGCCCCAGAGCCGCAGCATGAATCTCTCCAATGCAGTCTCGGTCTTTGTCTACGAGAGCTGGCGCCAGCTCGGTTATCCCGGCGCCATGTAAGCACCTCGGATCATCAGTGGCGGGCGTCCAGCAGGCGCCCGCTTCGCTCCAGTCGCCAACAGGTGACCCCCAGTGACAGGCCACGCCCCATCATCAACGTCGCCATCGCGGCCCACAGTGCCGCAACACCCCACGACTGACAGAGCCACCAGATCGGGAAGAAACCGCCAAACGCCGCCAGCAGCATGCTGTTGCGCATCTCCTTCGCCCGGGTCGCCCCGATAAAGACACCATCCAGCAGGAAACACCAGACCGCCAGCAAGGGCATCACCACCAGCCAGGGCAGGTGGCGGGTTGCCTCTACCACGACAGCCGGAATATCGGTGATATAGCCGATAAGGTGGCTACCGAAGAGGGCAAATATCAGGGTAAAACCGCTGGCGATGAGTGCCGCCCAGCCCAGATTGAGCAGGATAGCCTCCCGCAGCCGGTGCCGATCCCGCAAGCCGATGGCTCGCCCGACCATGGCCTCGACGGCATAGGCGAAGCCATCGAGCCCGTAGGAGATAAGCATCAGGAAGTTGAGCAGTACCGCATTGGCCGCCACCGCCACGTCGCCCAGCCGCGCACCTTGCAGAGTCATAAAGGCAAAGCAGAGCTGCAGGGATAAGGAGCGCAGGAAGATATCGCGGTTGAGACCGAGCAGCCGCACCATGGGAGCAAGCTGGCGCCAGCGCTGCCAGCCATCCTGCCACACCGTTGGCGCCAATTGCCGCAGCTGACGAGATACCAGCCAGATGCCGACCCCCAGCGCGCAGTAATCGGCCAGCACCGAGGCCGCCGCCACGCCGCGCACCTGCCAGCCGAGCCCCAGCACAAACAGGGCATCGAGCGCCATGTTGACCAGATTGGTGAGGATCAGCATCGCCATGGGACTGCGGGCATCCTGCATCCCCAGCAGCCAACCCATGATCACCAGATTGCAGAGCGCCGCCGGAGCGCTCCAGATCCGCACCGCCACGTACTGGCCAGCATAGAGCTGCACCTCGGGCGAGCCACCGCTCAGGGCAATCAGCCGTGGCAGCAGGGGAAACAGCAGCAGAAGCAGAGCCAGCCCGAGGGCAACGGCCAGCCCCAACCCGCGCAGCAGGGTATCGAGCTGGGCCCGCCCGTCAGCAGCACCGTGTGCCTGCGCCGTCAGTCCGGTGGTGGACATTCGCAGAAAACCGAGCAGCCAGAAGATGAGGTTGATGAGGGTCGCCCCGACCGAGACGCCCCCGAGAAACCAGGCCTGCCCGAGATGACCGATCACCCAGGTATCCACCAGCCCCAGCAGGGGGGTGGTGATATTGGAGAAGACCATCGGCAGGGCGAGGGCAAAGACGGCGCGGTGGCGAGAGGGATCTCGCCACCAAGGCGCAACTGGGTGCGTCACTCTCAGTGACCTGTCAGCTTCAGGATGCGGGAGAAGTCGGAGAGCATGCTATCCATCTGCACCAGCGGTACCTGGCCGCGCTCCACCTTGGGCCGAAATACCCCCTGCAACTTGCCCTTGGGGTTGATGAGGACGATGGAGGCGGAATGATCGATCAGGTAATCCTTCTCCCCCTCCTTGGCGATGGAGTAGACCAGCCCCAGATTGCGCACGAACGGGAACAGCTTGTCGTGTGGTGCCGTCGCCGCCTTGAACTCGGGGTTGAAGAAGGCGGTATAGGTTTTGAGACGGGCAGGATCATCGCGCTGGGGATCCGCCGATACAAAGACCACCTGAGTGGTCGGTGCCAGCTTCTTCAGCTGATCGTAGACGGAGCGTATATCCGCCAGCGTAGTGGGGCAAATATCGGGGCAGAAGGTGTAACCGACGAAGAGAAAGGTCCAGTGGCCCAGCAAGTTGGCTGGGGTGAATGGTTTGTTGTCGGCATCGATCAGCTGGAAGTTGTTGATGTCCCGCCCGACCGGATAGTAGTCAGCATGCTCAGGCCGTTTTGGCTGGGTGAGGTAGAAGGCAAGGATCAGGCAGCCTGTCAGCAGCAGAAACAGCAGGGGATAGCGAAGCTTCATCATAACAAGAGACCCTTTCGGTTCAGTACACACAGCATCGATAGCCAGACAGGTGGGGGATTGTACCTCAGCAGGGCATGAACTGGAGACTCCTTGTACACGGCTCTGTCAGGAACAGACCGTTTGGTTCAATTAAGCAGCAACCGCAAAAACAAAAACCGGCTCGTGTGCGAGCCGGTTTTGTGGGTCTCTGGCGCCATCCATCCCCTTCACGGGCGGTGAATGCGCCTCTGCTGCAGCATTTTGCCGAGCGCTCTGGCACTGATGGGGATCACTGGTGCCAACCAGTTTTCCTGCGACTTGGCAACACCATGGCTCCGCTTGAACAGCAGCACCAGCTGTACCACCTTCTCTTTCGGGCAACCCAGCCAGAGCGTCCAGTGCGAGCCCTTGTGGTGCAGCCAGAGCCCATAGAACCAGGTCAACCGGCTGCCTCTGAAAAAACGGGTGATGGAGGATACCGGTGCCAGTTCCCTCACCTCTGTATCCCATGGAGATCTCGATGCCATAACCAGTCCTCCCTGACCGACAAGTTATGCTGTTTCGCCTGCCCGACTCTGCCGGCAGCACGGCGACTTGCCATACCACGAGTGACGCCCCATGGCAGGGGCGCCCCCTCTCCCTTCATATCCCGTGAAGGTGCATTGTCCACGCTTGTTCTGACTTTGCCCCGATTACCCGCCACAAGCCGGCAACGCATGGCAAGAAGTCTCTTTATTGGCGAGACCCTGATTTGAGCATATATCCGAAATGAATGATTGGCAGCCACTCCCTTCGTCGAACGCCTGTTGAGTCTCGCAGCAATGGGCTAGCGGCCAGGCCAACAGGAAAGGCGCAAAAAACAAAACGGCCTCCCGCAGGAGGCCGTCTCATGGCAAAGGGGAAATTACATCCAGTCGGCGTTGCGGATCACGCCGACGGCCAGACCTTCGATGGTAAGGTGCTGGCTGGAGAGATCCACCTCGATGGGGGAGAGCTCTTCGTTTTCCGGCAGCAGCCACACCTGGCTACCCTTGCGCTGGAAGCGCTTGACGGTGACATCCTCATCGAGACGAGCCACCACCACCTGACCGTTGCGCACCTCCTGAGTCTTGTGCACAGCCAGCAGGTCGCCATCCAGGATGCCGATGTTCTTCATGCTCATCCCCTGCACCCGTAGCAGAAAATCTGCCCGCGGATGGAACAGGGCGGGATCCACCTGGTAGTGGCTCTCGATATGCTCCTGCGCCAGGATAGGTTCACCGGCAGCGACCTTGCCAATCAGAGGCAGGCCGCTCTCTTCCAGCACCTCTTCCTCCTCTTCAAGCAGCAGGCGGATGCCGCGGGACGTGCCCGGCATGATCTCGATGACCCCTTTTTTGGCCAGGGCCTTCAGATGTTCTTCGGCCGCATTGGCCGACTTGAAACCAAGCTTCTGGGCAATCTCGGCGCGAGTCGGCGGCATGCCGGTTTCGCTCATATTCGCCTTGATCAACTCCAGCACTTCGGCCTGGCGGGGAGTAAGGGGTTTCATAGAATGGGCACCTGTCTTTTTATACAGCACACTGGCAGTATATACAGTGCAGTGACCAAGGCAAGGCAGAGCTGACATTTGTCGCGACAAACCGCTCATTTATCGCTGTTTTGATCCTGCGCAGCTGACTCATCGTACCTCTCGGCGACAAGGGGCCGCCGATTTGCTATGCTCACGCCGCATTTTTTTGGAGAGCAGACGCACATGTCCCTAGGACAGAAGATTTCCAGAGCCATCTTGCAATGGCCGGTCAGCGGCTTGGTCAATCACAAGAGCCTGCCGGAAAATCCCATCACAGAACTCAATCTGGATCCGGCCAGACCCATCGTCTACGCCCTGAAGACCAGTTCGATCACTGACCTGATGACCCTGCAGCAGTGCTGCGAGGATCTCGGTCTGCCCGGCCCCTTCACCCCGCTGGAACTTAACGGCCAGCTGCTGCCGCGCTATGTCTGTCTGGATCGTCCGCCTCCCCTGTTTGGTAAACGCAGCAAACCGCTCCCCTTCCTGCAGGAGTTCCACCAGCTGCTGGATCTGCACAAGCAGGATCCCGAACTCGATATCCAGGTGGTGCCCGTCACCCTGTTCTGGGGCCGCGCCCCGGGTCGGGAAGGCGAAGAGGCTTCCGGCTGGAACATCATCAGCAGTCTGGCGCCGAACCGGCTGAAGAAGGCGCTCATCGTGATCCTCAAGGGTCGCGAGAATCTGGTGCGCTTCTCGCCGCCGCTCTCCCTGCGCTATATGGCGGACAAACATGGCACCGACGAAGGGATCGCCCACAAACTGGCGCGGGTGGCTCGCACCCACTTCAGCCGCCAGCAGCTCGCTGCCACCGGCCCGAAACTGCCGAACCGCCACCTGCTGTTCAAACAGCTGCTCGACTCCGAAGTGATCCAGCAGGCGATTGAAGAGGAGGCCCAGCGCGAGGGGATCAGCCTCGAGAAAGCCAAGAAGCGGGCTCACGGCTATATGGACGAGATCGCCTCCGACTTCTCCTACCGGCTGATCCGCCTTGGGGAGAGTTTCCTCGGCTGGCTGTGGAACAAGCTCTACCGCGGGCTCTCCGTCAACGGCGCAGAGAAGGTACGCCAGCTGGCACAGGAGGGGCACGAGATCGTCTATGTCCCCTGCCACCGCAGCCACATGGATTACCTGCTGCTCTCCTACGTCATCTATCACCAGGGGATGGTGCCGCCCCATATCGCGGCGGGCATCAACCTCAACTTCTGGCCGGCGGGCCCGATTTTCCGCCACGGCGGCGCCTTCTTCATTCGTCGCACCTTCAAGGGCAATCCGCTCTACAGCACGGTATTTCGTGAATACCTCAACCTGCTGTTTGCCAAGGGTTACTCGGTGGAGTTCTTCACCGAGGGTGGCCGCTCTCGTACCGGTCGCCTGCTGCCGCCCAAGACCGGCATGCTGGCGATGACCCTGCAGGCGATGATGCGCGGGCTGGACAGACCGGTCACTCTGGTGCCCGTCTATCTCGGTTACGAGCACGTGATGGAGGTGAACACCTACCACAACGAGCTCAAGGGCAGCCGCAAGGAGAAAGAGAGCTTCCTGCAGGTGCTCGGCATCCTGCGCAAGCTGCGCAACTACGGCCGTGGCTTCGTCAACTTCGGCGAACCGCTGACCCTCAACAGCTACCTGAGCGAGCATATTCCCGACTGGAAACAGCACATCGGGGAAGAGGAGCGTCCGGAGTGGATGGCGGGCACCGTCAACGAGCTGGCCGAGCTGCTGATGACTCGCATCAACGGCGCTGCCGCGGTCAATGGCCTGACCCTGAGCGCGCTGGCACTGCTGGCCGCCGAGCGTCACGCCCTGACCCGCGACGAACTGCAGGCCCAGCTCAACACCTATCTGGATCTGCTCAAGCAGGTGCCCTATAGCCCGCACAGCACCATGCCGGCCGAAGATGCCGCCACCCTGCTGGATCAGGCGATGGAGCTCAACAAGTTCGAGGTGAGCGAGGACAAGCTGGGCCAGATCATCAGTCTCGACCGCTATCAGGCGATCCTGCTGACCTACTACCGCAACAACATCCTCCACCTGTTCGCCATGCCCTCGCTGGTAGCAGCCCTGATCGAGCGCTGCGAAGGGATCTCCCACAGCGAGCTGCTGGCCCGCTGCATCGACATCTATCCGCTGCTCAAGACCGAGCTGTTCCTGCGCTACGAAGAGGATGAGCTGCCGGAGCTGGTCGATGCCCTGCTGGCCGAACTGCAGCGCCAGCAACTGATCGAAGCGCGCGATGGCGGCTACTGGGTCAACCCGGCCAACCAGATGCGCCTGCTGCTGCTGGCGGAGAGCATTCAGGAGACCCTGCAGCGCTACGCCATCGTGCTGACCCGGGTGCTGGCCCAGCCCCATATCGAGGCGGAGCAGCTGGAAGCGGACGGCCTGATGATGGCAGAGCGCCTCGGCACTTTGCACGGCATCAACGCCCCCGAGTTCTTCGACCAGAAGCTGTTCAGCACCCTGATCCACACCCTGCGCAAGGAGGGTTACTTCTCCTCCGACTGCAAGCCGGATCTCGGCCGCTTCCAGGCACTGGCCGACAACATAGTGCCGCTGCTGAGCAACAAGATCCGCCGCACCATTCAGGCGGGCAACCAGCTCTGATCTGCAACGCAAACAAAGAAGGCCGCATGATGCGGCCTTTTTTTATCGGAGTTTGCGCGGGAACAGGTCACGCCAGCAGGTAATCGAGCACCACGCCGATGAAGATCAGCGCCCCCACATAGTTGTTGTTGAGAAACGCCTTGAAGCAGGCTTCGCGTTCGCGCTCGCGGATCAACCGCTGCTGGTAGACGAAGAGCACGCCAGCCCCCAGCAATCCCCAGTAATACCAGCCCCCCAGCGCCATCAGCTGGCCAACCACCAGCATGATCAGCAGGGTGCCCAGTTGCAGCGCCCCGATGATCCGCTTGTCGTTGCGGCCAAACAGGATGGCGCTCGATTTGAGACCGAGCTTGAGGTCATCGTCCCGATCCACCATGGCGTACTGGGTGTCATAGGCGATGGTCCAGAGCAGGTTGGCCAGGAAGAGCAGCCAGGCAACGAGGGGCAGAGCATTGGCCTGCGCCGCATAAGCCATGGGGATCGACCAGGAGAAGGCCAGCCCGAGCACAAACTGCGGGTTGGAGATGAGCCGCTTCATGAAGGGGTAGCAGACCGCCAGCAACAGGCCGATAAACGACAGGCTGATGGTGAGCGGGTTCATGGTCAGCACCAGGGCAAACGAGATGAGCGCCAGCACGAAGAAGAGCGCCAGCGCCTCGCGCGGATCAACCCTGCCGGTCGGCAGCGGGCGCCCGGAGGTGCGTTTGACATGGCCATCGAAGTCGCGATCCGCATAGTCGTTGATGACGCAACCTGCCGAGCGCATCAGAAAAACGCCCACGGCAAAAACGATGAGGTTCCAGAGATTGGGGACACCACCTGCCGCCAGCCAGAGCGCCCAGAGGGTGGGCCACAGCAGCAGCAGGGTACCGATGGGTTTGTCGATGCGAGCCAACTGCATATAGGCCAGCCCTCGCTCCTTGGTCAACAGATTCACTCCAGCTCCTTGTTACAAACGAGAGAAGGCAGAAACAGCTCGTGCACCAGCAGTGGCCACGGCCCCAGAAACAGGCGGGAGCGGCGCCCCCAGACCACGGCTGCCGGACAGCGGGGATTGGTGGCGATCTCGAAGCGCGCCACTTGCAGATGATCGCGCCGCGCCGGCTCGTGGCCGAATATCCGCTCGCCGAGCGGCTGCTCGCCAAGATCGGCCAGCCCGCTTCCCTCCAGCGCCACATCGGCAAACAGGGTCCAGCCCAGAACCGCCGGCCCCCGATCGCCGTGCAGGATCACCTCGCGGCAGATCCCGGCCGGAGTGGGCGCATCCACCAGCCACTGCTCATCGGCAGTGAGAGAGACCTGATGATTGCCAAGCCACTCCACCGAAAAGTGGCTATTGTGCTGGCGCAGCCGCCGGGTCATTGAGCCCGGCTCCAGCAACCAGGGGCGCAGCGAGGCTGGCAATTCACAACTTTCCGGAGCCAGCCAGCTACCCGAGAGCGTGAGGGGAACAGTCAACTCGGACTTCACAGCATCACCATCCAGAGATTTCCGTGTTCAGGTTAAAATCCGGTTTATTATCCGTAAATCAATCGCGAAATGTAAGAACATCCGTGCTTGACGGCCCCGATGGCAGCATCAAAAATGGGGTATCTCTTGCTGATGAGCCATCCATATGAAGCTATTCAAATTTCTGCTGGTGTTGTTGCTGAGCTGCGGTGCACTTCAGGTCTATGCCTCCGGAGGAGAGGAGCCACCCGCAGAGGGAGAGGCGGCCGCCGCTCCCAAACCCGGCTTCTACTACCACCTGCTCGATCCGGACATCATCACCAACTACCTGAGCGATGGCAAAACCCTCGGCTACGTCCGGGTGACGGTAGAGTTGATGGCGGCCAACGAGGGCGACCTCAAACTGCTGGAGCAGCATGATCCGCTGATCCGAGACGCCATCATTCGCTTGATGGGCAGCAAGAGTGCTGACCAGATCAAGTCTCTGGTCAGCCGCGAAGAGCTGCGCAAGGAGTGCGAAGCCAAGGCAAACGAGCTGCTGGTGAAAGAGACCGGCAAGAAAGCGGTGCGCGAGCTCATCTTCACCAAATTCCTCTACCAGTAACGTTTCATTCGCAAACCCGCCAGCAGGGATTCTCCCCGGCTGGCGGGTTTGTCGTTTATTCGAAATGAAAATTGATTACAATACGTCCGTCGAGTCGTAGAGGTAATCGTTATGGGCAGCAAGACCCTGTGTGAGTGGCGCCGCCACGAAATCCCCACTGATCTCAAAGCGCTGCGCAAGATAATCCGCAAACCCAAATTCGTCTGCGGCAAATGTGCCCGCAGCGCCAACGAGAAAGGCTACCTCTGCCAGCCGCTGCGGCTGAAAGAGGAGTAACGCCTCCCCCGTCAGGACGTTATTGATCCGTCCACCCCTGCCGTCCCTGTTCGAACAGCCGGCGGGCCTGCATGTCGTTCGGGCAGACGCCGCGATACTCGCCACCGGAGCGACCGGCCAGATAGAGGTGCTCCGGGCGGCAATACCAGGCCAGCCCTTTCTGGCGTCCCTGCTCCCACAGTTCGCTATCCACCTTATTGCCGCACTGGGCCTGATGGAACTCGACCCGCTCGGCGGTGAACCCCAGCTTGCCATCGGCCTCCCCGACATCGCTCCACACCTTCTCGCAGGGATCGTTGTTGGAGGCGCAGCCACCCAGCAGAGCTGCCAGCAGTATGATGGTGAGTCGCATAGTCATCCTTGAGTGTCGTTTGAGCAGTTCATTCTTATCCAGCCATCCGGTGACCACAAGAGGCACAAGCCAGCCCTGTGAGCGCCGCAAAAAAATCAGGCGGGCACAATGCCCGCCTGTTCATTCAATGCTGTGGTTCACTGGTCATCGAAAGGGTCATCATCCTGCCAGCTTTCATCTTCCCACTGATCCAGCTCCTCTTCCCAGGATTCCGGCTCCCAATCATCGTCTGACGAGTCGTAATCCGGCTTGTGTCCACCCATCTTCACTCTCCTTGGATAGTTCACCCGCAATCCAATTCTATCCGGAAATGTCGGGCTCGCCAGTCGTCAGAGTTCAAAGTTTGACCAGAGTGCGCCCCGCGATTTGACCCAGCGTGATGGCCTCGGCAGCCTCGACCACCTGCTCCAGCCCGATCTCGGTAACCGCCTGAGCAAAGAAGCTGGTAGGCAGATCCCGTGCCAGTCGCTGCCAAGCCAGTTGACGACGTGCCAGCGGGCACATCACCGAATCGACCCCCTGCAGCCGCACATTGCGCAGAATAAAGGGCATCACGCTGGTCGGCAGATCGAAGCCCCCCGCCAGCCCGCAGGCTGCCACGGCGCCGCCGTAGTTCATCTGGGCCAGCAGTTTGGCCAGTACCTGACTGCCGACGGTATCGATGGCACCGGCCCACAACTGTTTCTCCAGCGGTTTGGCAGGCACCAGCAGTTCACTGCGCGGCACGATGCGGCTGGCACCGAGCGCAGTCAACATGGCCCCCTGCTCTTCGGGACGGCCGGTCAGCGCCGCTACCTGATAGCCAAGGGCCGCCAGCAGGGCGACCGAGGCGGAGCCCACGCCACCCGCAGCGCCGGTGACCAGCACCTCACCGCTTGCCGGGGTAATGCCCGCCTCTTCCAGCGCCAGCACGCAGAGCATGGCGGTGAGGCCGGCGGTGCCGATGCACATGGCCTGCCGCTCATCGAGCCCGGCGGGCAGCGGCACCAGCCAGTCGCCCTTGACCCGCGCCTGTTCGGCCATGCCGCCCCAGTGCCCTTCGCCCACGCCCCAACCGGTCAGCACCACCTTGTCTCCCGGCTGATAGCGGCTGTCGGCGGATTCGAGCACGGTACCGGCGAAGTCGATGCCGGGCACCAGCGGCCACTGACGCACTATCTTGCCCTTGCCGGTGATGGCCAGCCCGTCCTTGTAGTTGATGGAGCTGTAGCTCACCGCTACCCGCACCTCACCCTCCGGCAACTGGCTTTCGGTCAGTCGGGTCAGGGTCGGAATGGTCTTGCCGTCTTGGTTTTCCAGTAACAGAGCCTTGAACATGGTTGCCTCTTTGATGGGGATTGAAACGGAACGGTTAGCTGCTTTGGCGCTTTTGCAATTCGAACTCGAGGATCCGGGTCGCCTCTTGCACCTCGTCGCCAGCCAGCTTGTGCAGGATCATCTCGGCAGCCATGCTGCCCATTTTGCGATAGGGAACCTGAACCGATGTGAGGGCAGGATAACAACTCTTCGCCACATCGGAATCATCAAAACCGGCGATAGCCAGCTTACCGGGCACGCTCAGGTGCCGTCGTTGGCACTCGAACAGCACGCCGGCGGCCAGCTCATCGTTGACGCAGATAAGTGCATCGAGCTCTGGCCAACGCAGCAGAAACTCCCCCAACATAGCAGCACCGGTGCTGAAACTGGGCGCCTCCGAGGTATTGATCACCATATCGGGCGAGAGATAGTGCTCCAGCATCGCCTGCTGCCAGCCACGCATGCGCTGCTGCAGCATCCACTGCTCCTGACGGGCACAGAGAAAACCGATATTGCGGTAACCCCGCTCGATGAGGTGACGGGTCAGGCGATAACCGGCCTCCTGATTGGAGCCGCCGACACAGAGATCCATGGGATGGGGCACCAAAGCCCCCACCTCAACCACAGGCAGACGACTGTTACGCAATAGCGCCTTGTCATCTGGCGACTCAAGGCAACCCAGCACGATCACGGCGGCGGGGTTGTATTGCAACAACTGCTCCAGATGTTCGCTCTGCTGGCGCAGATGCTGGGCGTCACCCAGTACCAGCTGATAACCGGCCTTCATCAAGATGGGTTGCAACCCGGCCATCAATTCGGCACTGGCGCGATCAAGCAGGCTCGGCACTATCACCAGAATCACATGGGAAGTACCCGACGCCAGCGCACCGGCGGCACGATTGGGGATATAGCCGAGCTCTTCCACCGCAGCTTCGATACGCTCGCGCATCTTGTCGGAGACCAGTTCGGGAGTGCGCAGGGCACGGGAGACCGTCATGGCCCCCACTCCGGCCAGCTGGGCCACATCGTTGAGGGTCACCCGACCCGTGCTACGGCGCTTTTTCGCTTCTGACATCCATCCCTTCCTCGGCTTGCGGCTGCTCACTTTAAGGCAAAAGAGCGCCACTGACTATTTGCTCAGGGCCGATTCTACTCTCTTTCCCCTACCGCAGGGGCAGGATGGCTCCCGTTAATGGGTGAAGTGATAGCGCTATCACAGTTTCATGTTAGCGCTATCTGATAGCGCTAACTTTCGCGATCACCCTCACAGTTTCACCACCGCAAGATCGATAGATTGGCGCCATCTTAACTAGCCGGATCACCACCATGCTGACTCAACTGCTGACCGAGGATGTCATCCGCATCGAACCCGCAGCCCGCGACTGGCGCCATGCCATCGAGCTGGCCACGGCGCCCCTGCTGGCCAATGGCATCATCGAACCCTCCTACGTGGCGGCGCTGTTTCGCTCTCATGAGGAGCTCGGCCCCTACTACGTACTGGGCCCCGGTCTGGCGATGCCCCACGCTCGCCCCGAGGACGGAGTCAACCGGCTGGGTCTGGGGCTGACCGTCATCAAGCAGGGGGTCAACTTCGACTCCGAGGGCAACGACCCGATCCGGCTGCTGATCACCCTGGCCGCCAGCGACAGCAACTCCCACGTGGAGACCATCGCCCAGCTGGCCGAGCTGTTTATGAATGAAGAGGACGTGGCGGCCATCATTGCGGCCGATACCAAAGACGACATCCTGCGCATTCTGGCGCGCTACTGATCTGCGCCACGGCGCACCTGACAGAGGAAGAGACAATGAAAATTCTGGTTGTATGCGGTCACGGTCTGGGCACCAGCCTGATGATGGAGATGAGCATCAAGAGCATCCTGAAAGAGCTGGCGGTCACCGCCGAGGTGGATCACCGCGATCTGGCCTCCGCCGGCAGTGAAACCGCCGAGATCTTTGTCGCCACCCGCGACATCGCCGAGCAGCTGCAATCCATGGGGGTCAACGGCCGTCTGGTGGCCCTCGACAACATGGTCGACAAGGCCGCGATGAAAGAGAAGCTCGCCACCGCCCTGCGCGAACTGGGCGCCCTCTAAGGATCCTCCATGCGGCCTGCGGGCCGCATCTTCCATTGCCAGGAGCTGACCATGGAATTTTTCAACTTTCTGATGTTTGACGTGCTGTCCGAGCCCGCCGTGCTGGTCGGCCTGATCGCGCTTATCGGCCTGATTGCCCAGAAGAAACCGGTGACCGAGTGCATCAAGGGCACGGTCAAGACCATCATGGGTTTCGTCATTCTGGGGGCCGGTGCCACCCTGGTGATCAACTCGCTGGGTGACTTCGCCGTTATCTTCCAGCACGCCTTCGGCATCAAGGGGGTCGTCCCCAACAACGAAGCCATCGTCTCCATCGCCCAGACCTCGTTTGGCAAGGAGATGGCGATGATCATGTTCTTCGCCATGCTGGTGAACATCCTGATCGCCCGGCTGACTCCGTGGAAATTCATCTTCCTGACCGGTCACCACACCCTGTTCATGTCGATGATGGTGGCGGTGATCCTCTCTGCCGGCGGTATGAGCGGCGTGCCGCTGATCGCGGTCGGCAGTCTGGTGGTCGGCGTCGCCATGGTCTTCTTCCCAGCCATCGCCCACCCCTTCATGAAGCAGATCACCGGCTCCGATGACGTGGCGCTGGGCCACTTCTCCACCTGCTCCTACGTGCTCTCCGCCCTGATCGGCGCCAAGTTCGGCAACAAGGCCCACAGCTGCGAAGATGTGCAGGTGCCCAAGAGCCTGCTGTTCCTGCGCGATACCCCGGTGGCCATTTCCTTCACCATGGGCATCATCTTCCTGGTGACCTCCGCCTTCGCCGGCCCCGAGTTTGTCTCCAGCGTCGCCAAGGGCAAGCACTGGTTCATGTTCTCCCTGATGCAGTCCATCACCTTCGCCGCCGGTGTCTACGTCATCCTGCAGGGTGTGCGGATGGTCATCGCCGAGATCGTACCGGCCTTCAAGGGGATCTCCGACAAGCTGGTACCGAACGCCAAGCCGGCACTCGACTGCCCGATCGTCTTCCCCTACGCCCCCAACGCCGTGCTGATCGGCTTCCTGTCGAGCTTTGCCGCCGGTCTGGTGGGGATGGCGCTGCTCTACGCCATGGGTCTGACCGTCATCATCCCGGGCGTGGTACCGCACTTCTTCGTCGGCGCCGCTGCCGGGGTCTTCGGCAACGCCACCGGTGGTCGTCGTGGCGCCATTCTGGGCTCCTTCGCCAACGGCCTGCTGCTGCTCACCATTCTACCGGTGTTCCTGCTGCCGGTACTGGGCGACCTCGGCTTCGCCAACACCACCTTCAGCGACTCCGACTTCGGTGTGGTCGGCATCCTGCTGGGGCTGATCGTTCGCTAATTCCGGCAACCGCCAAAAACAAAACGGAGCGCATCGCGCTCCGTTTTTTTTATGGCTGAGATGTATGAGAAGGCTGAAACTCAGTCGTTCTCCAGCGCAGTGAGGCAGTGCGAGAGAGTGCGCGCCAGCGCACCCTGATTGCGCAACACCACGGCGCGGGCCTGCTCGCCCATCTCGCGGCGGGCGTTGCCGTCGGCAAACAGCTGGCTCACCCGCTCGCCCAGCTCAGCGGCATCGGCCACGATGGCGGCGCCACCCTGAGCCACCAGCTGGCGGGTGATATCGCTGAAGTTGAAATAGGCGGGACCCGTCAGGCAGGGCTTGCCGAGGGCCGCCGGCTCCAGCAGGTTGTGACCGCCAATCTTCACCAGACTGCCGCCGACGAAGGCCACATCGGCCGCAGCCAGCATCAGCGGCAGCTCGCCCATGGTATCGCCAAGATAGACCTTATCCTCCGCACTCACCGCAGCACCATCCGTGCGCCGCACACAGCCGTAAGGGGCACACAGCTCGGCCACCCGGTCGAACCGCTCGGGGTGGCGCGGCACCAGAATGAGCAGCGCGTCGGGATGGCGTTTGAGCAGCAGATCGAAGGCGGCCAGCACCTGCTCGTCCTCACCCAGATGGGTGCTGGCGGCGATCCAGACCGGCCGATCCGTCCCCAGCTGCTGGCGCAGGGCGCGACCTTTGGCCTGCACCTCGTCACCAAACTGGATATCGAACTTGATGGAGCCGGTCACCGCCAGCCGCGAACGCTCGATGCCGAGGCGGGCGAAGCGGTCGGCGTCATCCTGATGCTGACAGAGCAGATGGGTCAACGGCCGGCTCAGGGCGTCGAAAGCGCCGTGGAAGCGGGCATAACGCTGGCAGGATCGCTCGGAGAGGCGGGCGTTGATGATGGTCACCGGCAGGTGGCGCGCCTCGCAGGCGGCCAGCCAGTTCGGCCACAGCTCGGTCTCCATCACCCAGAGCGCGCGCGGCTTGAAGGTGTCGAGAAAGGCGGCAATGGCCCAGGGGTAGTCGAGCGGCGCGTAGCGATGGATCACCAGATCCCCCAGCTTGGCAGCCTGATCGGCACCGGTGCGGGTGGTGGTGGTGAGCAGGATCGGCAGATCGGGCCGCTCCGCCTTGAGGGCGCGAATGAACGGCGTGATGGCCAGCGTCTCCCCCACGCTCACCGCATGGATCCAGAGCGGCGCCTCCTGTCCGGTGGCGGGCAGCCGCCCGAGATGCTCGGCCCAGCGCTTGCCAAAGCCGGGCTTGCCTTTCTTCGGCTTGTAGAGGGCCAGCAGCGCCAGCGGCAATCCCAGATGGATCAGCAGGTTGTAGAGCAGACGGTAGGGCATCTTACTGACTCTGCTCCAGCTTCTTGCAGGCATCGACCACCTGCTCCGGCGCCAGGTCGATCAGGCACTTGAGATGGCCGAACTTGCAGGTGCGCTTGAAGCAGGGGCGACACTCGATGTCGGTGTGAACGATCTCGACCCGATCCGCCAGCGGCGGGGTGTAGAGCGGTGAGGTGGAGCCATAGACGCCCACCAGCGGCCGGTTGAGGGCGGCGGCGATGTGCATCAGGCCGGAGTCGTTGGAGATGACCCGGCTGGCCAGCGCCATCAGATCGATCGCCTCGTGCAGGCTGGTCTTGCCCGCCAGCACGTGGCAGTTGGGGCGGGTCAGCAGGTTGACCCGATCCCGGATGGTATTGGCTACCGGCACATCCTTGTTGGAGCCGAAGATCCACACCTGCCACCCTTCGTCCAGATGCTGCTGGGCCACCACGGCATAGTGCCCTTCAGGCCAGCGCTTGGCCGGGCCAAACTCGGCACCGGGGCAGAGCACCAGCACCGGGCGGGCGCGATCCAGTCCCAGTCGCTCCAGCCCCTTGCTCTGGTTGACCAGATCGACGTGCAGAGAAGGGTGGGGAATGGTCGGAATATCGGCCCGGCTCTTCATCTGCTCCTTGGGATAGGCGAGCGCCAGATAGCCCTCCACCATCAGCGGGAAGGCGGACTTGTTGCTGCGCATATCGTTGAGCAGGCCGAAGCGGTGCTCCCCTTTCCAGCCGGTACGCACCGGAATGCGGGCAAACCAGGGGATCAGCGCCGACTTCATGGAGTTGGGCTGGACGATGGCCTGATCGTACTTCTCGGCCGCCAGCTGCTTGCCGAGGCGGCGGCGCGCCACCAGCTTGAAGTCACCGTGGCCAAGGGGCATGGTGATCGCCTTGTCCACCTCCGGCATCCGCTCCAGCAGGGCGCAGCACCAGGCGGGGGCCATCACGTGCAGCTCGCTCTCGGGATGGTTGGCCTTGATCGCCTTGTAGAGACTCTGGGACATCACCATGTCGCCGACCCAGGAGGGGCCGATCACCAATATTTTCATTACGCGTCTTCTCTCGGGTCTGGCCCGGCGGTTAATCATCACTGGGCGAGATTATGCCCCAAGAATGGTCGGATAAATAACAGAAGATCCTTACCTACCCGCTCTGACAGGGGAGACCAGCCGCCACCCGGGTCATGCCCCGGCCACGCTTTTAGGCTAGAATGGGCGCCAATTCGAGCATGTCCCGCCAGACGGGCAACAACCGAGAGCCCCATTTCGTGAAAAAACCGACTCTGGCTGCCGTTCTGATCGTCAAGAATGAAGCCGACAACCTGCGCAAGTGCCTCGCCTCCCTCGACGGACTGGTGGACGAGATCGTCATTCTGGACTCAGGCAGTCAGGACGAGACCCCGGCCATCGCCGCCGAATTTGGGGCCCGTTTCTTCGTCAACGCCAAGTGGCCCGGCTTTGGCAAACAGCGCCGACTGGCCCAGTCTCATGTGCAGTCCGACTGGGTGCTGTGGCTGGATGCCGACGAGCGGCTCACCCCCGAGCTGAAAACCGCCATCGCCAACGTGATGGCCAATCCGGCCAGCGACACCATCTACTCGCTGCCGCGCCTCTCCTGGGTCTTTGGCCGCTTTATCCGCCACAGCGGCTGGTATCCGGATCGGGTGCTGCGCCTCTATCCCAAGGCACTCACCAGCTACAACGAGGCGCTGGTGCACGAGAAGGTGGAAGTGCGCGCCAACATGAAGATCGTCAACCTCTACGGCGACCTGCACCACTTTACCTATCGGGATCTGGAGCACTATCTGGTCAAATCCGCCGGTTATGCCCGCGCCTGGGCCGATCAGCGCACCGCTCGCGGCAAGAAGGGCTCCCTCAGTCAGGGGCTGATGCATGCCGTCGGCTGCTTCATCAAGATGTACCTGCTCAAGGCGGGCTTCCTCGATGGCAAGCAGGGGTTGCTGCTGGCGATCCTCTCCGCCCACTCCACCTTCGTCAAATACGCCGACCTCTGGGTGCGCCAGCAACCGCAGCAGCCGGAATAACGCCTACCCCACCGCAAGTTCGTCAATTCGCCCCTTGTTCCAGCGGAACAAGGGGCGAATTGCATGGTGGCAGATCGGGCGGAGCCCTTGCAGGGCGCGCAATGGCCATGACGGAGGCGACAGAGGTTAACTCGATCGCTATAAGCTGAATTTATGGGTTTTGCTTAAATGACCCAACTCCAGCTTATACCGGCAGGAACCGTGTCAGCGGGGTGCTAAGAGGGGCGTAAAAGGGCTGTCGGGGGCAATGTCCGATCTGCAGGCCTGTCTGCGGCGATCATCACCATACAGAACAGGGCCCCGCGGGGCCCTGTCTGCATTGCTGCATGGGTTACTTGCGCCAGAAGGGCGCCGCCCAGCGGGCCATCTCCGGCACCATGGCCTTGGGATCGAGCTGGCTCATATCCTCCGGGTGGTCGCTGTCCTCGGGCGGGCTGAAGGCGAGGTGGCGTCCTTCGCTGTTGAGGGGCTTCCAGCGCAGCGGGGTGGCGGAGCGGCGCATCGGGAAGAAGCCAATGGTCGGCACGTCGAGCGCCCCGGCGATATGGAGCGGGCCGGTACTGCCGGCGATAAACAAAGCGGCGTTGGCCAGCACCTGACAGAACATCGGCAGACCGTCGCTGGAGCGGTAGATCCAGCCGTTGCCGCCGTGGGCCAGCAGCTCGGCCGCCAGCTGTTCGGCCATCTTCTCCTCGCCCGGGCCTGCGGTCAGCACGCACTGCAGCTCGGGGCAGGCCTGGTTCAGCTTGATGATGATGCGGGCGTACTGCTCGATGGAGAGGTTGTTGGCCGAGCCACCGCTGCCGGCGTGTACCATCAGCCAGGGGCGGCTGGCATCGAGCTTGAGCTTGGCCGCCAACTGCTCGCGCACCTGCTGCAGGCTCGCCTCATCGAAACTGAGGAAGGGAGTCTTGGGCTCCACCACGGCAACCTGATGATCGGTCAGGAAGCGACGGATCAGCTCCAGATTGTATTCGGACTCCGGCTTCTGGGAGCGGGAGCGGCGCTGCACCAGACGCTGGTTGTAGAGCACCTGCGCCAGCTTGGTCGCCGGCGCCAACCGGTAAGGGATGTGTGCCTTCCACACCAGCATGGCGTTGCGGGAGTTGGAGAAGAGGCAGATGGACGCGTCGAACGCCGCCGCCTTGATCCGGGCCAGCAGTGCCCGCTGTTGCTCCTTGTCGGCACGCACGCCCGGATCGATGATCACCTCGTCAATCCAGGGGCAGAGCCGGGCCAGCGGGGCCGTGTAGGCCGGAACCAGGGCAGTCACATGACACTCCATGGAGCCTTTGAGCATGGCGAAGCTCGGCCACGCCAGCATGAAGTCACCAATCTTGTCATTGCGAACGACCAGAATACGTTTCATAAAAAATCCCTTTGCTCCCTGTCACCAATGCAGGGAGGCTTGATGCGCGATGGCGTATTCTTGCCTGATGCACTGCTATTCTCAAGCGACGACCTTATAATGCGACCAAATTTCCAGGTTGCAGGACCGCAAAGATGACTACCAGGGTGATCTATCCCGGGACATTTGATCCCGTTACCAATGGCCACGCCGACCTGATCGGCCGCGCCGCCAAGCTGTTTGACGAGGTGATCGTCGGTGTCGCCAACAGCCCGAGCAAGCGCCCGCTGTTCGATCTGGCGGAACGTGTCCAGCTTGTCCAGCAAGTGACCAGCCAGCTTCCCAACGTCAAGGTGGTCGGCTTCTCCGGGCTGCTGGTCGATTTTGCCAAAGAGCATCAGGCCAACGTGCTGATCCGCGGCCTGCGCGCCGTCTCCGACTTCGAGTACGAGTTCCAGCTGGCCAACATGAACCGCCGCCTGATGCCGGAGCTGGAGAGCGTCTTCCTCACCCCGGCCGAGGAGAACTCCTTTATCTCCTCCACTCTGGTGAAAGAGGTGGCGCTGCACGGTGGCGACATCCGCCAGTTTGTCGACCCCGTGGTGGCCCAGGCCATCGCCGCCAAACAGCAGCAGCGCTAATCCCCTCCTGATTGGCAGAAACAAACAAGGGCTACCTGCGGGTAGCCCTTGTTGCATCAATGCACTGCACGCCTAGCGGCGGGCAAACTGCTCGCGGATCGCCAGCTCCAGCTGATCGAGCCACTCGTAACGGCGCCGGTACATAGCCCGCTTCTTGGAGGCGATCTCCTCCAGCGGCTTGCGCGGCTGCAGCTGCAGGGCGACAAAGTTGGCATCCACATCCTGCGCGCCAAACTCCTGCCACAACTCGTCGTAATCGGCCTGTAGATTGGCCTTCTGCTTGCTGCTGTAACGCTTGGCCTGAAACACGTGAGCCCGTTTGCGCACCGCCAGCACCTCGCCGCTGCCCATCGCCAGCGCCAGCTGCTGCACCAGTTGCACCAGCAGGGATTTGGGCCGTAGCCCCTGGCCCTCCTTGGTCAGCTCGCGCACCTTATCCTGCCCGTTGGCCACTCCGGGTTCCGGCCCCTGCATGGAGCCGATCACCAGATGCAGCTGCTCGGCGCTGCCAGCCAGCGAGAAGGCGCAGCTGTAGAGACGCAACCCCTCGCTATCGATGATGGAGAGGGCCAGCTCGGCCTCGCGGCGGAAGGTGCCGTCATGGCGCAGCACGATACGACAGCCGCTCTGTGGATAACGCCCCAGCTCGATACCGCCCGCCAGATAGAGCGGCTCGACCAGCTCCGGATAGCAACTCAGCTGCAGCTGATAGTGGTTTTCCAGCATCTCGGCCCGTTGACGGGCACTGGCACTGGCGAAGCGATAGGGACGCATCGGCTTGTCGAGCAGCTCGGGATAGCGGGCCGGCAACGCCTTGAGCGGCTCGGCCTGAAACAGGGTAAAAACACGGGTCAGCTGCTCGCGGTAAAGCAGGCTGCGCAGCACGAACTTGCCGCGATTGAAGGTCTGGCGATCGCTTCCCTCCGGATAGAGGTAACAGGCCATGGATTTTGCGCAATAGCGCTCCAGCCGGGATAAATATTCCCAGTCTATTGATTTAACAGTCATTTTTATTTCTCAAACCGCCTGAACGATCGAGATACTAGAGACAACTGTGCAAATCTTCAACAGCCGGGAAATACGCTGTTACAACTTTCCGCAAATTCGGTGAAAAAGTGCCCTTAACGCTGGCAATGGGAGCAAAATACCGTGGTTCTCTGGCCTATTTTCACTTCACTCAACAGAGTCTGGCAGTGGAAACAGGGCTGGCCGCCACGACCGTAAACCTGCAGCTGCTGCACAAAATAGCCCGGCTTGCCGTCGGCACTGGTGAAATCCTTGAGGGTGGTACCGCCCTGTCTGATGGCTTCGGCCAGCACCCGTTTGATCTCGGCCACCAGCTTCTCCAGCCGCTCGCCACTGATATTGCCCGCCGCCCGTTTGGGGTGGATCCCCGCCGCAAAGAGCGCCTCGTTGGCGTAGATGTTGCCCACCCCGACCACCACCTGATTGTCCATCAGGAACTGCTTGATGGCCGTGCTGCGCCCCTTGGCGCGCTCACGCAGGTACTCGCCATTGAAGGCATCGGTGAGCGGCTCCGGCCCCAGCTTGGCCAGCAGGGTATGCGCCTCGGCCGGATCGCGGGTCCAGAGCAGGGCGCCAAAGCGGCGCGGATCGTTGAGCCGCAGCAGCTTGCCATTCTCCAGCTCGATATCCACGTGGTCGTGCTTCTCGGCCGGGGTGCCGATATCCAGTACCCGCAGGCTGCCGGACATCCCCAGATGGAGGATGGCAGTGCCGAAATCGGTCTCCAGCAGCAGATACTTGGCGCGGCGGCGCACCCGATGGATCACCAGATCCACCAGCTCCTGAATTTCGCCCGGCACCGGCCAGCGCAGGCGGCCATCGCGCACCACCACTCGGGTGACCTTGGTGCCGGTAAGCCAGGGAGAGATCCCCTGCCGGCTGACTTCTACTTCTGGCAATTCAGGCATTGGTACCTCGCACACAGAGTCGACTGGTGAACAATCAGGGGGCAGGACGCATCAGATCGCGATACTGCTCGGCAGTGAGGGAGAGCCAGAGGCCGGAGGGGAGCTGGGCACCATACTGGCCACTGTTCTGATAGAGGGCGATCGTCTGCGGGTCATTTTGCCCGGCAATCCACACCCTGAGGGTAACGGGGGCACCGCGTACCGCTTCGCCGGGTGGCAGCAGCCAGCCCTGCCAGCGCTCGATATGGGCCGCCAGCTGATTGCTGTCGAGCCCCAGATCCGGCCCGCTGCGCCAGCCATGGCCGATCCGCTCAATCTGCCAGCTTGGCCCCTGCCAGGTGAGCACTACCGCATCCTCCGGCAGCAGCGGACGCGCGCGTTTGGCGCTGTTCTCCTGCTGGGCCAGCTCCAGCCGGTGCAGCAGGGTGATCACGATCAGTACCACCACGATGATCACGTTGTTCCAGCCTTTGCGGCTCAGTTTGAACATGGCAAGCCTCCCTTTGAACCGGCAGTGTACTGAATTCGGCGCATAAAAAAACCCGGCACAAGGCCGGGTTTTTGGGAATGCAGCATCAAGTAATTACTTGATTTTGCCTTCCTTGTAGATCACATGCTGACGAACAACGGGATCAAACTTCTTGATTTCCATTTTTTCGGGCATGGTGCGCTTGTTTTTGGTAGTGGTATAGAAGTGACCAGTACCGGCGCTGGAGTTCAGGCGAATTTTCTCGCGAATACCTTTAGCCATGATCTAATTCCTTATACCTTAACACCGCTGGCGCGCAGTTCAGCCAGAACCACTTCAACGCCACGCTTGTCGATGATACGCATGCCTTTTGCGGATACGCGCAGGCTTACGAAGCGTTTTTCACTCTCAACCCAGAAACGGTGAGTGTGCAGGTTCGGCAGGAAACGACGCTTGGTAGCGTTGTTAGCGTGCGAACGGTTGTTACCAACTGCCGGGCGCTTGCCGGTTACTTGGCATACTCTAGACATGTCAGTCTCTCCAAATCTTACTTCATTGCTCGAGCAAATATCTGCCCCGCTGGCCTTCGATTGCGGGGCAAACAGAAGGCGGCATTTTATACAGCATCCGTGATCAAAGATCAACTAATACGGTGCCAGAGCACAGTTATAGCCAACCGCGCTCGGCAAAAGAAACCGTGATGCCATCACCGATCACCAAGTGATCCAGCACTCTGATATCGATCAGGGCCAAAGCGGCCGTGATCCGATCCGTGATCTGGCGGTCGGCCCTACTGGGCTCGGCGACGCCGGACGGGTGATTATGCGCCAGAATCACCGCGGCTGCATTATGTTTGAGCGCGATCTGCACGATTTCTCTTGGCCAGACGCTCGCCGAGTCGATAGTGCCGTAAAAAAGCTCAACAAATTGAATGACTCTGTGCTGATTGTCGAGCAGCAGCAGGGCAAACACCTCGCGCGGCCGATCCCGCAGCTGGGCTTGCAGATAGTCGCGGGTCAGCTGGGGCGAGGTGAGGGCATCACCCCGTTGCAACTGCTGCGCCAGATGGCGTTTGGCCATCTCCAGCACCGCCTGCAACTGGGCATATTTGGCCGGGCCAAGGCCGTGGGCCTCGCAGAAAGCGCGCTGATCCGCGCCCAGCAGATTGCGCAGCGATCCGAACTGATTCAACAGGTTACGGGAGAGATCGACCGCACTCAGGCCATTGACGCCGGTGCGCAGGAAGATGGCTAGCAGCTCGGCATCGCTGAGCACCGTCGGCCCCTGTCGCAGCAGCTTCTCTCTGGGACGTTCATCTTCCGGCCACTCCTTGATGCTCATTTGTCTCTCCTCTCTCCCTGTTGAGGAAAAACATAGCAAATATTTGCGTGTTCCCCGCCACAACCCCTTGATGCCAACCCCTGTCGTCATCCCCTGCCTGTGGTATCTTAGCCGACCAGTCAAAGTGAGCCGGATAGAGAAACAGCAGATGAGATTGGCCGATAAACGCATCCTGTTGGGTGTCAGCGGCGGGATCGCCGCCTACAAGAGTGCCGAGCTGGTACGCCGTCTGAAAGACCAGGGTGCCGAGGTGCGGGTGGTGATGACCCGCTCCGCCAAGGAGTTCATCACGCCGCTGACCCTGCAGGCGGTCTCCGGCCATCCGGTGGCGGACAGCCTGCTGGATCCGGCAGCGGAAGCGGGCATGGGCCATATCGAGCTGGCCAAGTGGGCCGATCTGGTACTGATCGCCCCCGCCAGCGCCAACCTGATGGCCCGTATGGCCGCCGGCATGGCCGACGAACTGCTCACCACCCTCTGTCTGGCAACCCCGGCACCGGTCGCCCTGGCGCCCGCCATGAACCAGCAGATGTACCTCAACGCAGCCACCCAGGCCAACCTCAAGACCCTGGCCAGCCGCGGCGTCCTGCTGTGGGGGCCGGACTCCGGCAGCCAGGCCTGTGGCGATGTGGGCCCGGGCCGGATGCTGGATCCCCTCGAACTGGTGGAGCGCTGCTGCCAGCAGCTGGCCGCCGAGCCGTTGCTGGCGGGCGTCAAGCTGCTGCTGACCGCCGGCCCGACCCGCGAGGCGCTCGATCCGGTGCGCTACATCAGCAACCACAGCTCCGGCAAGATGGGCTACGCCATCGCCCGCGCCGCTCGTGAAGCAGGCGCCGAGGTGACGCTGGTGAGCGGCCCGGTAACGCTGGCTACGCCGGCAGGGGTTACCCGTGTCGATGTGGAGAGCGCGGAACAAATGCATCAGGCGGTGATGAGCCGGGTGGGCGAATGCGACCTCTTCATCGGTTGTGCCGCGGTTGCCGACTACCGCCCCGAGCAGGTCGCCAGCCAGAAGATCAAGAAGAGCAGTGACAACGATCAGATGGTGGTGAAGCTGGTGAAAAACCCCGACATCATCGCAGCCGTCGGCGCCCTTTCAGACAAACCCTTCACTGTCGGATTTGCCGCCGAAACCGTGGATGTGGAACAATACGCCCTCGATAAATTGCAGCGAAAGCGGTTGGACATGATCGCCGCCAACGATGTATCCCGCGAGGGGCAAGGCTTCAACGCCGATGACAACGCCCTGACCGTGTTCTGGCAAGGGGGCCAGGCGCCTCTGCCGCTGGCCGACAAGCTGACGCTGGCCCGTCATCTGGTTGCCCTGATTGCGTGTCACTATCGGCGCTAAGCGTCCCGAAAGAACAAGACTCACGGCGCCCCGCCTTGCCAAGAGGGGCGCCAACACAAGATCCAACTGAAAAAGCGATTCATGACAACACAAATTGAACTGAAGATTCTGGATGCCCGTATCGGTACCGAGTACCCGCTGCCCGCCTACGCTACTCCCGGCTCTGCCGGCATGGACCTGCGCGCTCTGCTGGATGCACCGCTGACTCTGGCTCCGGGCGATACCACTCTGGTACCGACCGGTCTGGCCATCCACATCCAGGATCCGGGTCTGTGTGCCACCATTCTGCCCCGCTCCGGTCTCGGCCATAAGCACGGTATCGTGCTGGGCAACCTGGTCGGTCTCATCGATTCCGACTATCAGGGTCAGCTGATGGTCTCGGTCTGGAACCGCGGCAAGGATGAGTTCACCATGCAACCCGGCGAGCGCATCGCCCAGCTGGTGATCATGCCGGTAGTTCAGGCCAGCTTCCAACTGGTCGATGAGTTCAACCAGAGCGAACGGGGTGAAGGCGGTTTTGGTTCTTCTGGTCGCCAATAACAGACCACACCAGCCTGATGGGCGGTGCCTAATAACAGAATCAAGCCATTGTTTTTTTTTAGGGGAATCCATGGCAAGCAGTAATCAGAAACAGAGTCGGCGCGATCAGATCCTGCAGGCGCTCGCCCATATGCTGGAAACCAGTCCCGGCCAGCGCATCACCACGGCCCGTCTGGCGGCCGAGGTCGGCGTCTCTGAAGCAGCCCTCTATCGACACTTTCCAAGCAAGGCGCGGATGTTCGAAGGGCTGATCGACTTTATCGAGGATTCCCTGCTGTCACGGGTCAATCTGATCATGGCGGAAGAGAAAGACACCATGGCGCGCTGCCACCACATCCTGCAGCTACTGCTGGTGTTCGCCGAGCGCAATCCCGGCATCACCCGCATCCTCAACGGCGATGCCCTGCTGGGCGAGCACGACCGGCTGCGGGATCGCATCAGCATCCTGTTTGACAAGCTGGAGACCCAGATCAAGCAGGTACTGCGCGAGAAACGACTGCGCGAGGGGCAGGGCTTCCAGCTCGATGAGACCATGCTGGCCAATCTGCTGCTGGCCTATACCGAGGGCCGCATCAGCCAGTTTGTCCGCTCCGAGTTCAAACTCAAGCCTACCGCCGGCTTCGAGGATCAGTGGCAGTTTATCCGCAGCCAGCTGCTGCAGAGCTGAGCGGCAGCGCTTTTCACCGAGCATGAAGAAGGGAGGCCTTGGCCTCCCTTCTTTTTTGTGGCAGCTTTTTATGGCAGTAAAATAAGCACCAGATGCGACCCGGACTGTCGCGCTGCGATGTTAGATTCATGCGCCATAAACCTTTAGCACCCGAAAGGACATCCTATGGAACCCGAAATCATTACCGAAGCGCAGACCTGGCTGGTCAATAACCAGGGCCTGCTGATCGAGTATGCCGTCAACATCGCGGCCGCCCTGCTCACCCTGCTGGTCGGCTATATCGCAGCCAATCTGCTCAGCGGTGGCGTGGTAAAAGTGATGCAGGCGCGCAAGCTCGACACCACCGTCACCCACTTCGTTGGCAGCATCCTCAAATACGCCATTCTGGTGTTCGTGGTGATCGCCGCGCTGGGCCGGGTCGGGGTGCAGACCGCCTCCTTCGTCGCCATCATCGGTGCCGCCGGTCTGGCCATCGGTCTGGCGCTGCAAGGCTCGCTCTCCAACTTTGCCGCCGGCTTCCTGCTGATCATCTTCCGCCCCATCAAGGCGGGCGAGTTTATCGAAGTGGCAGGCACGTCTGGCGTGGTGCAATCCGTTCAGCTGTTCACCACCACCCTCACCTCCGGTGACAACAAGATGGTGGTAGTACCGAACTCCGCCATCCTTAACGGCACCATCGTCAACTACTCGCGCATGGATACCCGCCGCGTCGATATGACCTTTGGTATCGGCTACGGCTCCGACCTGCGCAAGGCCAAGCAGATCCTTGAGCGTCTGGTGAACGAAGAGCCGCGCATCCTGAAAGATCCGGCTGCCACCATCGCCGTCGCCGCGCTGGCCGACTCCTCGGTCAATATCGTGGTGCGCCCGTGGGTCAAGACCGGCGACTACTGGGGTGTCTGGTTCGACTTCCACGAGAAGGTGAAACTCACCTTTGATGCCGAAGGGATCGAAATTCCCTTCCCGCAGATGGTGATGCACATGCAAAAACCGCAGGCGTGATCGCGGTAAAGCAGCAACCCACAATGCCAGCCTTCGGGCTGGCATTGTCATTTCTGGCGCGCCATCCGCTGCATAATCAGGCCGGCGGAATGAAAACAATTTCAGAGCTGCGGGCCAGCCCCAATCATGAGCGAGCGCAAGATCCCCCTTGCTTTCGTGACTCATAATCCCGATGTTCTGGTTGTATACTCCCGACGGTTGCCCCATTGCGGTAAAAGACAATCGGTAAAACTCTGTTACACGGGCCGCCCGGCCGGCTCGCTATAATGCTCGGATAATAAGGTTTGGCGGGACCTTGCCTGCAAGGTTCAAACACAACTTGGCATTTCAGGAATCCTATGAAAAACATCAATCCAACCCAAACCCAGGCCTGGCAGGCACTGGAAGCCCACTTTGCAGCAAACAAAGAGACCCGACTCAAGGATCTGTTCGCGCAGGACCCGAAGCGCTTTGACAAGTTTTCCCTTACCTTCGGCGGCGACATCCTGGTTGATTACTCGAAGAACCTGATCACCGAAGAAACCCTCAAGTTGCTGGTTGATCTGGCCAAAGAGACCGATCTTCGCAGCGCGATCGATGCCATGTTCAATGGCGACAAGATCAACATGACCGAAGGGCGCTCCGTACTGCACGTGGCCCTGCGCAACCGCTCCGACCGCCCCATCGAGTGCGACGGCAAGGACGTGATGCCGGAAGTGAACGCCGTACTGGCCAAGATGAAGGGCTTCTGCGAGAAGATCATCTCCGGCGAGTGGAAAGGCTACACCGGCAAGGCGATCCAGCACGTGGTCAACATCGGTATCGGTGGCTCCGATCTGGGCCCGGTGATGATCACCGAGGCACTGCGCCCTTACAAAAACCACCTGCAGATGCACTTCGTCTCCAACGTCGATGGCACCCATATCGCCGAGACCCTGAAGAAGATCGATCCGGAAACCACCCTGTTCCTGGTGGCCTCCAAGACCTTCACCACTCAGGAGACCATGACCAACGCCCTGACCGCTCGCGACTGGTTCATCAAGATCGCCGGTGACAAGGCCCACGTTGCCAAGCACTTCGCTGCCCTCTCCACCAACGGCAAGGCCGTGGCCGAGTTCGGTATCGATACCAACAACATGTTCGAGTTCTGGGACTGGGTTGGCGGCCGCTACTCCTCCTGGTCTGCCATCGGCATGCCCATCGCCCTCTCTGTCGGTTTCGAGAACTTCGAAGCCCTGCTGCAAGGCGCTTTCGAGATGGACATGCACTTCGCCACTGCCTCCTACGAGCAGAACGTGCCGGTGCTGCTGGCACTGATTGGCCTGTGGTACAACAACTTCTACGGTGCCGAATCCGAAGCCATTCTGCCGTATGATCAGTACATGCACCGCTTCCCTGCCTACTTCCAGCAGGGCAACATGGAGTCCAACGGCAAGTACGTGGATCGCAACGGCAAGCCGGTTGACTACCAGACTGGCCCCATCATCTGGGGTGAGCCGGGCACCAACGGCCAGCACGCTTTCTACCAGCTGATCCATCAGGGCACCAAGCTGATCCCCTGTGACTTCCTGGCGCCGGCCATCAGCCACAACCCGATCGGTGACCACCACCCGAAACTGCTGGCCAACTTCTTCGCCCAGACCGAGGCGCTGGCCTTCGGCAAGAGCAAGGAAGAGGTTGAAGCCGAGTTCCTGGCTGCTGGCAAAACCCTGGAGCAGGTCAAGGATCTGGTGCCGTTCAAGGTGTTCGAAGGCAACCGCCCGACCAACTCCATTCTGTTCAAGAGCCTGACCCCGAAAACCCTGGGTGCCCTGATCGCCATGTATGAACACAAGATCTTCGTACAGGGCGCAATCTGGAACATCTTCTCCTTCGACCAGTGGGGCGTGGAGCTGGGCAAACAGCTGGCCAACAAGATCCTGCCGGAGCTGGGCAACAACGAGGCTGTCACCAGCCACGACTGCTCTACCAACGGTCTGATCAACACCTGGAAAGCGTGGAAAGCCTGATTTATCCAGCCTTTCTGAATGCAAAAGCCCCGCTCGATGAGCGGGGCTTTTTTATGACTGTCAGGCTGATTTTTCTGGCTGGCCGGTCGGGTGTCCAGTCCGACCGGCGACGGGGATCGTCATCCCCGCCCCTTCATCATCCAGCCCGATGCAGGCTTAACCGCCGACGGCGATGCGCTTCATGTCTTTCATGTAGCCACGCAGTACCTGACCGATCTTCTCGATCGGGTGGTTGCGAGTCGCTTCGTTGGCCGCCAGCAGCGCCAGGTTATCCACGCTCTGCCCTTCTGCCTTGCTGGCACCCAGGTCACCCGCTTTCAAGGTCGGCATGAAGTGCTCACGCAGCAACGGCACGGCAGCGTTGGCGAACAGGTAGTTGCCGTACTCGGCAGTATCGGAGATAACCACGTTCATCTCGTACAGACGCTTGCGAGCAACTGTGTTGGCGATCAGCGGCAGCTCGTGCAGGGATTCGTAGTAGGCAGACTCCTCGTAGATACCGGAAGCTACCATGGTCTCGAACGCCAGCTCGACACCCGCCTTGACCATGGCCACCATCACCACGCCATTGTCGAAGTACTCCTGTTCGGCAATCTTGCCTGCAAACGCCGGGGCGTTTTCGAAGGCAGACTTGCCGGTCTCTTCGCGCCAGGTAAACAGTTTGACGTCATCCTCGGCCCAGTCAGCCATCATGCCGCGAGAGAACTCACCGGCGATAATGTCGTCCATGTGCTTCTCGAACAGCGGGCGCATCAGGGTCTTGAGCTGCTCGGAGAGCTCGAAGGCACGCAGCTTGGCCGGGTTGGAAAGGCGATCCATCATCAGGCTGATGCCACCCTGTTTCAGGGCTTCGGTGATGGTCTCCCAGCCGAACTGGATCAGCTTGCCGGCGTAGGCCGGGTCTGTGCCTTCGGCAACCAGCTTGTCGTAGCAGAGCAGGGAACCGGCCTGCAGCATGCCGCAGAGGATGGTCTGCTCGCCCATCAGGTCAGATTTCACTTCCGCTACGAAGGAGGACTCCAGCACGCCGGCACGGTCGCCACCGGTGGCAGAGGCCCATGCCTTGGCGATGGCCATGCCTTCGCCTTTCGGGTCATTTTCCGGGTGAACGGCGATCAGGGTCGGTACGCCGAAGCCGCGCTTGTACTCTTCACGCACTTCGGTACCCGGGCACTTGGGCGCAACCATCACGACGGTGATGTCGGAGCGGATCTGCTGACCCTCTTCCACCACGTTGAAGCCGTGGGAGTAGCCCAATGCGGCGCCCTGCTTCATCAGCGGCATCACGGTTTTCACGACATCGGAGTGCTGTTTGTCCGGAGTCAGGTTGAGCACCAGATCGGCGGTCGGGATCAGCTCTTCATAGGTGCCGACCGCGAAGCCGTTGTCGGTGGCTTTCTGCCATGAGGCGCGCTTCTCGGTGATGGCGGCCTTGCGCAGGGCGTAGGAGATATCCAGCCCGGAGTCGCGCATGTTCAGACCCTGGTTCAGACCCTGGGCACCACAGCCCACAATCACCACCTTCTTGCCCTTCAGCACGTTGCAGCCGTCCGCGAACTCTTCGCGCTGCATGAAACGACACTTGCCCAGTTGGGCCAACTGCTGACGCAGGTTCAAGGTGTTGAAATAGTTAGCCATGGTGATTGCTCCGTTCGATTGATTCCATGCCGGATGGCGGCGTTGTCTGAACCACTATAGCGCGGGACACTTATTGCCTGAACTGATATATTCGAAACAGTACATTGCAATAATTGAAACGTTAACCCTTCATAATCGCCTGCTGAATGTACCGCGAGATGGCAGAAACAAGCCGCCAACCGCTGGATATCGGGCACACATGCCGCGCCAGGAGCTGAAAGATGGACCTTCGCAATCTCGAGCTGTTTCTCCACCTCGCCGACTCCCTCCACTTCGGCAAGAGCGCCGATGCCATGGCGGTCAGCCCCTCCACCCTGAGTCGCGCCATCCAGCGGCTGGAGCAGGAGACCGGCTGCGTCCTGTTCGAGCGGGACAACCGCTCGGTGCGGCTCACCCCTGCCGGCGAGAAGCTGCGGGAGTTTGGCGGCGGCCTGTTGCAGGAGTGGCGTCAGCTCAAGCAGGAGCTCAAACGCAGCGATGAACCGCTGCAGGGGCGGCTGCGGGTCTTCTGCTCGGTCACCGCCAGTTACTTTCTGCTGCCCGAGGTACTGGAGCGCTTTCGCCGCCGCTACCCCCAGCTGGAGATCAAGCTGGAGACCGGCGACCCGGCGCTGGCGGTGGACAAGATCCTGGCCGATGAGGCCGATCTCGCCATCGCCGCCCGCCCCGATGCTCTGCCCGCCAAGCTGGAGTTCGCCAGCCTGCAGCAGGTGCCGCTGGTTTTTATCGCGCCGCGCAACGCCCCGCAACTGAACCAGTGGTTCCGTCAGGGAGAACCGGACTGGGAGCAGCTGCCAGTCATCCTCTCCGAGCAGGGCTTGGCCCGCAAACGCAGCGATCAGTGGTTTCGCAACAAGGGGATCGCCCCCAACATCTACGCCGAAGTGGCGGGTAACGAGGGGATCGTCGCAATGGTGGCGCTCGGTTGTGGCGTGGGGCTGGTGCCGGCGGCGGTGATCGACCACAGCCCGCTCGGCGACAAGGTGCGGATCATCGACCTCAAGCCCGCCTTCAAGCCATTTGATGTGGGGATCGGGGTGCTCAAGAAGCGACTGGAAGAGCCGCTGATCCGCGCCTTCTGGGATACGGCGCAGAACCAGAACTCACTGCGTTGAGACGGGCTGGTAGATGAGCGTCGGGTCGACCATCATCTTGCGACTCGACAACGGCAGATCAGGATTGTTCAGCTCGAGGCGCTGCCGCTGGTCGAGCTGCAAACGGCGGATGGTGCTGCCAAACCCCTCCTCGAAGATCCGGTCAAAATCCCCGGTTTGCCGCGCCCGCTGCAGGCCAAGCTCGATGCGCTGCGCCAGCTCCGGATATTTGGGCGAAACAAAGAAGAGCAGCGCCAGCGGATAGCGAAACACCAGATGGGGCTCGATGGCCAGATCCGGGTGCTGTTTCAGCTCATCCTCGACCTCGATGACGGAGCGCAAAAAGCAGTCGAAACGCTGCTTGCGCAACATGTTGAACAGCGCTTCGTAGAGGTTGCCCGCCATCACATTGAGGCCGTTGCCCCTCAGCAACTGGGTGTCAGGCCAGGATCTGTGCTGGCCGATGATGAGCCCGGAGCGGCGCCAGTCGGCCAGCGAATGAATGGCTGCAAAGCGCCCCTCATCCCCCTGCCGGATCAGACAAACCCGCCAGCCGAGCAGCCCTTTGGCCAATGGAATGTGTACCGCCAGCAGATCCCTTTCCCGCTCCTCATCGGGGGCAAACACTCCGACCTGAACCAGCTCGCCGCTGTGCAGCTCTTTCACCGTCCGCCCCTGTTCCATCGGCGGGCTGGAGACCAGCTGGTAGGGGCCATATTCAGGCACCGTCAGATCAAGGGAGAGCCGCAGCAACTGCACCACTGCCGGGTTGGGATGCTCCAGCAGCAGATTCCAGGTGCGGATCGACTGCACGGCAGCCGACGTATCCGCCGCCCACAGCCACAACACTATGCACCACAACCCGACTCTCTTCATTCCCAGCACCATCCAAGCGCCATGCTCTGGTCATACTATAACGCCAGCCAAGGGCCTGATGCGGCGCTCGCTGCCAGATGTGTGAACCTTCTCCGGTCCCGTCTCATGTCAGAAGTGACAATAGGCAAACCGGGCAAGGGATCGCAGACTGAATATTCGCCATCATCGAGCCACATCAGGGAGGAGCACCATGAAACAGCATCTGGTCGAGATCAAGGGATCAACCCTGTTTGAGGAGTATTTGCAGAGCATGGGTCTGCCCAGCACCTTGCTGGACAGGGAGCAGGAGATCTATCTGCAGGAGCGTCACCTCGGTGCCATCCGCCGGGTACAGGGGGAGCTGCGCTTTTACCTGCGCGCCAACGCCCTCAACAAACGGTGATCGGGAGCCGGTCACAGAACCTGCAACAAAGAGGTATTAGACTGGTATCTTCCCCCTTTCGACGGGAGTGCCCATGAACGCAAGCGGTCTGGATCGGCTGTTCAAACCCCAATCAATCGCCATCATCGGCGCCTCGACCGATCCGCACAAAGCGGGCCATGTCATCGTCCGCCACCTGCTGGCGGGTCACTTCAAAGGGCCCATCCTGCCAGTCACCCCGCGCAGCAAGGCGGTGGCCGGCGTGCTGGCCTATCCCGACATTGCCAGCCTGCCACTGGCTCCTGATCTCGCCATCATCTGCACTCGCCGGGAGCGGGTCATCCCCCTGCTGGAGGCGCTTGGCCAGAAGGGAGCGGGCGCAGCCATCATCCTCGCCGCCGATTTTTCACAAGATGAGCGGCAAGAGCTGAAACGGCTCTGCAAACAATACGGTATCCGCCTGCTCGGCCCCAACAGCATGGGGATGCTGCTGCCCGGTCAGGGGCTCAATGCCAGCTTTTCACCGATTGCCGCCAAGCCTGGGCAGGTCGCCTTTCTCTCCCAGTCTGCCGCGGTCAGCACCACCATTCTCGACTGGGCCAAGCAGCATGAGCTGGGATTCTCTGCCTTCATCTCCCTTGGCGATCACTGCGACATCGACTTTGGCCAGCTGCTGGATCAACTCTCCCGCGACAGCGTGACCCGCGCCATCCTGCTCTATATGGACAAGCTGCACGATGCCCGCCATTTTCTCTCGGCGGCGCGAGCCGCCTCGCGCAACAAGCCGATCCTGGTACTGAAAAGCGGACGCCACGATCCGGCTCACGGACTCGACAACGTCTATGACGCCGCCATCCGCCGCGCCGGCATGTTGCGGGTGCGGGATACCCACGAACTGTTTGCCGCAGTGGAAACCCTCAGCCACTCCATGACCCTCAAGGGGGAGCGGCTCGCCATCATCTCCAACGGCCGCGGGTTGGCCAATATGGCGGTGGATGTGCTGCTGGAACGAGGCGGTAAACTGGCGCGCCCACCGCTCGATATCGGTAGCGATGCCACCATCGCCACCTATCAGGAGGCGCTGGACAACCTGCTCGGGGAAGAGGGGATCGATGCCATCCTGATCATTCATGCCCCCTCGCTTACAGCCCCCAGCGCACCGCTGGCCAGCCATCTTATCGCCCACCTGAAACAGCACCCCAAAGCTCGCCGTTTCAATATTCTTACCAACTGGGCAGGCGAGTACTCGGCGCAGGAGGGGCGCAAACTCTTTACCGAAGCGGGCATCCCGACCTACCGAACCCCGGAAAGCGCCATGGCCGCCTTCATGCATATGGTGGAGTACCGCCGCAACCAGAAGCAGCTGATGGAGACCCCCGCCTCCCTGCACGGCAACCAGCTCAATATCGAGCTCTGCCAACAGCTGATCCGCCAGGCGCAGGAGCGCAAACAGCTGAGGCTGGATACCCATCTCGCCCACCCCATCTTGCAGGCAGCCGGGCTCGCGACCCTGCCCACCTGGATCGTCACCGACGCCATCGAGGCAACCCTGACTGCCGAGCAAATCGGCTACCCGGTAGCAGTCAAACTCCGTTCGCCCGATATCCTGCACAAATCTGCCGTGCACGGTGTGGTGCTCAATCTGCGTACCTCGGCCGAGGTGGCGCAAGCTGCCGATGCCATTCTGGACAGGGTGAAACAGCACGATCCCGGCGCCCGCATTGAAGGGTTGCTGGTACAGCGCATGGCGCGGCGCAGTGGCGGTCTGGAGCTGCGGGTTCGTATCCAGCAAGATGCCATCTTTGGCCCCGTCATCCTGCTCGGTGAATCGGGCGCGGAGCCACAGGAGATGGTTGCAGCGCTGCCGCCGCTCAATCAGGCTCTGGCCCGTTACCAGATCATCGGTGCGCTCAAGAGTCGCAAGATCCGTGAACATGCCACTCCTGATCGGCTGGATATCGATGCCCTCGGTCAGGTGCTCTGCCAGCTATCCGAACTGCTGCTCGCCTTCCCGCAAATACAGGAGCTGGATCTTCATCCGCTGCAAGCCTGTGGCACCGAGATGGTAGTGCTGGATGCCAGCGTCACGCTGGCCGACCCAGCACTTCCACCCGCCAGTCAGCTGGCTATCCGCCCCTACCCGACCGAGCTGGAGGAAGGGGCCTGGCTCAAGGATCAGAGTCATGTTCTGCTGCGCCCCATTCGCCCGGAAGATGAACCGGCTCACAAACAATTCGTGCTGCAGGTTTCCGATGAGGACAGGTACAAACGCTTCTTCGCCGACGTGGGTGAGCTGGGTCACGAAGAGTTGGCCCGCATGACCCAGATCGATTACGACCGCGAAATGGCCTTTGTCGCCGTAGGGCAGGATGGGGAGCGCAAAGATCAGATTCTCGGGGTGGTGCGCGCCATCTCGACGCCGGATCTCAGCGATGCCGAATTTGCCATTCTGGTTCGTTCCGACCTGAAAGGACTGGGGCTCGGCAAGCTGATGATGGAGAAGATCATCCGCTATGCCTGCGAGCAGGGGATTGGCCAGCTCTCCGGCATGACCATGCCGAGCAATCGCGGCATGGTAACCCTCGCCAGGCGACTCGGCTTTACCATTGATGTCCAGATGGAGGAGGGGGTGGTCAATATGGCCCTTCCCTGTGGGACTGGTGTCCGGTGATGGGGATGGGGATGGGTGGCCGCGAGTAATCCAGTACCAAGGGTTGTTAATCACCGAAAAATGACCACGATTACACACCCAAAGGAGGGGATAACGGGCCTGCCAGTGCCCCTCCCTCAGGCAAGAGCCACTGTTCAGTGGCGTCTGGATGCTGAAAATGAAAAAGCTCGGTCATCAGACCGGGCTTTTGTGTTTATTCTTGCATGCAACGCTGTGGCCAACGTGCAAATCGCCCATAGCAAAAAGGCCTTCCCGATCGGGAAGGCCTTCTATTTAGTGGCGGAGCGGACGGGACTCGAACCCGCGACCCCCGGCGTGACAGGCCGGTATTC
>NZ_JANFNW010000014.1:0-67551 GCF_024436135.1 Aeromonas sp. SG16 | reverse complement strand
TGCCCACACAGATTGCTTGATTCAAATTGTTAAAGAGCGTCACGCTTATCGCGTTGAGGAGGCGCATATTACGCTTCCCACTTCGAAAGTCAAGCGATTGTTTTCGCTTTTCTTTCGACGCTAGCTTCACAACGAAGCTGGCTCATCAGTTTGGCGTGTTCCGCCGTGCTGGTAGGGGCGCATTATAGGGAGCCGCGCCGCGATGACAAGGGGAAAATTGCAGAAAAGGGCATTTTTTACTGATTTTCGCGTTAACCGTCGCTTTATTAAACAAAAGCCCCGCATCAGCGGGGCTGTTTCGGGCAAGAAACCCTGAATTCACATCAGGTTGCTATCTTTTTGACCAGAATTCACGTGCAAAGGTGCGCACCTTTTCCCAATCAGTAAATTCGAGGTCTTTACTGGTATCGGTACTACCACCGGTAATCTTCATAATTAGCTGGATAATGCGGGTCTGCCACCAGTTATAGCGAGAGTACTGCAGCGCACCGGCAAACACCCCTAGGGTTTTCGGCTTCCAGGGAGAGAGGCGCAGAAACTTCTTCATATAGGCATTGGTCTGCGGTGTCTGCTTCTCGGGCTTGCGAGCAGTCAGGTTGACGCAGAAGAAGGCGGCATTGGCGACCTCCAGCTGCTCATGGTGGGCATGAATAAAGCTGAGCAGGCTGGGGTGGAAGTTGCCATAGCGGATAGAGGCACCGATCAACACCTTCTTGTACTTGCTGAGATTGCACTTGGGCAGGGTGTGCAGATCGTGCATCACCACTTCGCATCCCGGCATCTCCTCCAGCATGACATCGATGATTTTGCGGGTTTGACCGTCCCGAGAGGAATAAAGCACCAGAATCTTGTCCATAACAACCTCAACTACGCCAGAATGCAGGGGTAAACAGTACCAGAAGCGTAAAAATTTCCAATCGGCCAAACAACATGGCCAACACCAGCACCCATTGTGCAGCGGGTGAAATATTCCCGAAGTTGGCAGAGACCTCTCCCAGACCCGGGCCTACGTTGGTAAAAGCAGCCGCCACGGCGGTGAATGCGGTCACTTCGTTCAACCCTGTCATCAGCAACAGCAACATGAATATAAAGAAGAGGATGATATAGGTAGCGAAGTAGCCCCACACCGCCTCAACGATGCGCTCGGGTACAGCCCTCTTCCCCAATTTCAGGGTATAGATAGCTCTGGGGTGAACCAACCGCTTCAGTTCACGCATCCCTTGCATGAAGAGGATCATAAAGCGCATCACCTTGATGCCGCCGCCGGTACTACCCGCACAACAGCCAATAAAGGCGGAGAACATCAGCAGCATGGGCAGGAAAGAGGGCCAGTCGGCATACGTAGTGGTGCTATAGCCGGTGGTAGTGCCCAGAGAGACCGCTTGGAACAGACCGTGATTGAGCGCTTCTTGCCAGGTGGCGTAGTGCCCATGAGTCAGCAAGGCGATAAAGCAGATCATCACCAGGGTCAGCTGGATGGCCAGAAAGACCTTGAGCTCCGCGTCATACAGGTAGCGCCCGAGCCGAACCGGACGATGGGAAAAGACAGTAAAGTGGAGCGCAAAGTTCACGCTGGCCAACAGCAGGAACACCACGGTAATCAGGTTGATGACCGGACTGTTGAAAAAACCGATGCTGGCATCGTGGGTAGAGAAACCACCGACCGACAGGGTCGAAAACGAATGGCACACCGCATCGAACAGCGTCATCCCGGCCAGCCAGTAGGCCAGTGCACAGAGCGCGGTCAGCAGCAGGTAGATGAACCAGAGCGCCTTGGCCGTTTCAGCGATACGCGGTGTCACTTTGGTATCTTTGACCGGGCCCGGGATCTCCGCCCGATAGAGCTGCATGCCCCCGATACCCAGCAGCGGCAGCACGGCGACCGCCAGCACGATGATCCCCATCCCCCCCAGCCACTGCAGCAGCTGACGGTAGAACAGGAACGCCTTGGGCAGATTGTCCAGCCCGGTCAGTACGGTGGCGCCGGTGGTGGTCAGGCCGGAGAAAGATTCAAAGAATGCCTCGGAAACCGACATATGCGGGGCATCGCTCAGAATAAAGGGCACAGCCCCCACGCTACCCAGCACCACCCAGAACAGCACCACAATGAGGAAACCCTCTTTCGCTCTGAGCTCCTTCTTGTGATAGCGGTTGGGAAACCAGAGCACGACCCCGAGCAGCAGGGCCATGAGGAAAGATTTGATGAACTCGGCGCCGCCCCCATCCCGATAACCAAACGCAACCAGCGCTGGCAGCAGCATGGTCGAGCTGAACAGCGCAACCAGCAGGCCAACGATGCGAATAATGCTCAGGGTGTGCATTCCGGCTCCTACTTCAAGACGATAAAGAGCGATGGATTCTAGCCATCTAAAGGCTGAAGGGATACCCGCCCATGGGTTCTGTCGGTCAATTCGCGGTCAACCCGCTCCCAGACTGCAGACTCCCACGCCACCTGCAGGGTAACCTGCTGGCCGTAATCGGCAGCCAGCAGTTCGCCGTTGTGAGTGCTGATCAGTGACTCGACCACGCCCATGTCGCCATAGTCGCAATGAATGGAGGAAGGAGTGCGCGGCACCTTGAGTTCGGTCACCAGCTGCTTGAGGGCTGCCCCCACGCCGCCGCCATAGGCTTTGACCAGTCCACCGGTGCCAAGCTGGATGCCGCCGTAGTAGCGCACCACCACGGCGCAGATTTCACCGAACCCCGACCCCATCAACTGGGCCAGGATCGGCTTGCCCGCAGTACCGGAGGGTTCGCCATCATCACTGAAGCCATAGACCTGACTATCTTGCGGTGCGCCCGCCACAAAGGCCCAGCAGTGATGGCGAGCGGTCGGATGTTGACGCTTGATTTCGTTGATCCACCCCTTGGCCGCCTCGACGGTCGGGGTGTGGGCAATCAGGGTTATGAAACGGCTCTTCTTGATCTCTTCGCTGAGCTCCAATGGAGCGGCCGGAATGGAGTACGCTGCCGCCATCAGAGCCCTGCTTGTCTGGTCATGTTCTCCACCCCGTTGGCGTGCAGCACGATGTTGTCCTCAATGCGGATGCCGCCGAACGGACGCAGCGCCTCCACCTTGTTCCAGTTGACTCGCTTGCCCTGTTCGCCCTGACGCAGCGGCTCCAGCAGGCTGTCGATGAAGTAGAGACCGGGCTCGATAGTGAACACCTGGCCTACCTCCATCACCCGGGTGCAACGCAAATAGGGGAACTGCTCGGGAGCGGCCAGATGGGTGCCGCGCTCATCCTGCATGAAACCACCGGCATCATGTACCTGCAGGCCGAGGAAGTGGCCGAGACCATGGGGGAAAAAGACGTTGGTCACCCCGGTGTGGATCATCTCGTCCACCGACATATCCACCAGTTCGGTCGCTTGCAGCAGGCGCGCCAGCTTGTGGTGCATCTGCAGATGCAGCTCGCTGTAGCGACGGCCCGGTTTGATCTCCTTGATGATCTCCTGCTGCTGCTCGTCGAGGGCGGCAATCAGATCGGCGAACTCGCCACGCCGCCACGCCCAGGTACGGGTGATGTCGGAGGCATAACCGTGAAAATCGACACCGGCATCGATCAGGAAGGAGTGGCGCTCCGCATCGGGCACCCGCACGGCAGACAAGTGGGTGTAGTGAAGAATGGCCGCATTGCGGTTGATAGCGACGATATTGCCGTAGGGCGCCTCGTTGGCCCCCTGCCCGACCGCCTTCATGTAGGCCAGATTGATTTCGAACTCGCTCGCCCCTGCCATAAAAGAGTCCTTGGCCGCGATATGACCACGGACACCGATACGGTTCGCCTCACGCAGACACTCCAGCTCGTAGGGGGTCTTGTAGGCGCGGTGATAATGCAGATAGTTGAGCACCGCCTCGGGATTGGGCTGGGTCAGCCCCAGCAGCTCGGCCACCTCGAGATGACCGCCCAGATAGGCCCACTCCTGCTTGTTGGCCGGCAGATGATCGGCGACTTGTTCCGGTCGGGTCAGGAAGCGGATATCGAAGAACTCGACCCAGAAGGCATTGGGCAGATCCGCCACCTTGTGCCAGAAATCGACCGGACGATAGAACAGCAGGATTGGTTTGTTCACCCCGTCCACCAGCAGCCAGCAGTGGGGATTGTCCAGCACCGGCAACCAGGCCTTGAAGTGCGGGTTTACCTTGAACGGGTAATCCTGATCATCGAGGAAGATGCGGTGGGTCTGGCCGGAGTGGATGGCCAGCCCGCCAAGTCCCTGTTGCTGCAGGATATCGCGGGTGCGTTGCTGCAAAGTATCGAGATGCTGGGCAAAAAGTTGGCTGTAGCTGCTCATGGCGTCCTGCTCCGAGGTGAATGTGATTGCAGCATAACATCAAGCGCTTGGCGGCTCGACCCGTCAAGCTGCCGCTTCGTGAGGTAACGCATACGTTACAAACGTGTTTGTTATCAACAGAGAACCAGTCGTTAACAAATCAAAAACAATTCAATACACTGCCGGTAGATACATGAAGTCAGGGATTACTCATGGACAACCTCTGCCTGTGGCAACCGGATCCGCTCAGGATGCAGCAATCCAACCTCTACCGCTTTATGGCAGAGGTGAACCGCTTCCACGGCCTGCAACTGCAGGACTATCCGCAGCTGTGGCAATGGTCGGTGGAAAAGACCACCCGCTTCTGGCCGCTGGTGTGGCAGCACTGCGGCGTCAAGGGCGAACTCGGCAACATAGTGGCGGAGAATCGTCAGGATATGCAGCGCACCCGCTGGTTCCCCGACAGCCGCCTCAACTTCGCCGAAAACCTGCTGCGCCGCCAGGACGAGAGCCCGGCCATCATCTCCCGCATCGAAGGGAGCCCAAGCCGCACCCTGAGCTGGCGTGAGCTGGGGGAACAGGTTGCCCGGCTGGCTCAATGGCTGCGCAATCAGGGGATTGGTCGTGGCGATGTGGTTGCCGCCTATCTGCCCAATATCCCGGAAACCGTGGTAGCCATGCTGGCAACCACCAGTCTGGGGGCGATCTGGACCTCCACCAGCCCCGACTTTGGCGAGGCCAGCGTGGTAGAGCGCTTCGGCCAGACCCGGCCGCGAGTACTGTTTGCCGTGGATGGCTATCGCTACAACGGCAAGGCCATCGATATTCAGGACAAAGTGGCAGGGGTCGTCAGCCAGATCGACAGCATAGAGCAGACGGTGATGATCCCCCTGCTCGGCAACCCGCTGCAGCTTGGTCACGACTGGCAGCAACTGCTGGCAAGCCAATCGGACGCCGGCCTCCAGTTCGAGCCGATGGCTTTCAATGACCCGCTCTACATCCTCTACTCCTCCGGCACCACCGGCAAACCCAAGTGCATCGTGCACGGCATCGGCGGCACCCTGCTGCAACATCTGAAAGAGCACCAGCTGCACTGCGACATCAAGCCGGGGGAGCGGATCTTCTACTTCACCACCTGTGGCTGGATGATGTGGAACTGGCTGGTGAGCGCGCTCGCCTCCGGCGCTACTCTGGTGCTCTACGACGGCTCACCGTTTTACCCGGACGGCAACGTGCTGTGGGATCTGGCCCGCGACGAGCAAGTCAGCTTGTTCGGCACCTCGGCCAAGTATCTCGACGCGCTGCACAAACAGGGCTATGCCCCCATCAAGACCCACGACTTGCCGCACTTGCGGCTGATCTGCAGCACCGGCTCTGTGCTGTCGCCGGAGGGGTTCGACTACGTCTATCAGCAGATAAAGCAGGATGTGCAGCTCAGCTCCATTTCCGGTGGCACCGACATCTGCTCCTGCTTCGTCATCGGCAATCCGCTCAGCCCTGTCTATCGTGGCGAAAGTCAGGGGCGTGGCCTCGGTCTCGCGGTGCAGGTATTCAACGAAGCGGGCAAGCCGGTGCAGGGGGATAAGGGCGAGCTGGTCTGCAGCAAGCCGTTCCCGGCCCAGCCCATCTACTTCTGGGGTGACGAGAACGGCGACAAGTACCACGCCGCCTACTTCGAGCGGTTCGACAACATCTGGTGCCACGGCGACTGGATTGAGCTGACCCCGACCGGCGGCATTCTGTTCTACGGCCGCTCCGACGCCACCCTCAACCCGGGCGGCGTGCGCATCGGCACCAGCGAAATCTACCGCTATGTCGAGCAGCTGGACGAGGTGGAGGAGAGCATCGTCATCGGCCAGCAGTGGCAGCAGGACGAGCGGGTGGTGCTGTTCGTCAAGCTCAAGGCGGGCTGCAAGCTGGACGAGCCGCTGCGCGAGCGGATCCGCCAGCAAATAAAGCAACACTGCACCGCCCGCCATGTACCGGCCCGCATCCTGCAGGTGGATGCCATCCCACGCACCAAGTCCGGCAAGATCGTCGAGCTGGCGGTACGGGAAGTGGTGCACAACCGGCCGGTCAACAATACCCACGCCCTCGCCGATCCCGAAGTGCTGAACCAGTATCGCAACCGGCCGGAACTGGCCAGTTGATAACAAACTCACATCCATCCGAGGCGCCGCAAGGCGCCTCTCTTTTGCCCGTTTTGTGATGAGGAGCTTTTACTCGATAACTGTTAAACAAATGTTTTAAATAGGTGTTGAAAATGTCTCCTTTTGGATCAATAGTGAGCCTCGCCCCCTGCTGGGGATTAAGGAGCACCACTCCCCACTGAGTGGGAACAAGGAGACACTCTCATGATCTACCAAGGCGAAACCCTGTCGGTCAGCTACCTCGAAAACGGCATTGCCGAGCTGAGGTTTGATGCCCCGGGTTCAGTCAACAAGCTGGATCGCGCTACCCTGCTCTCCCTGAGCGAAGCGATCGCCGCATTACAACAAGAACGTGAACTAAAAGGTCTGATCCTCACCTCCGGCAAAGACGCCTTTATCGTCGGTGCCGACATTACCGAATTCCTGGAACTGTTCGATCTGCCGCAAGAAGATCTGCTCGGCTGGCTGAAAAAGGCCAACGATATCTTCAACGCCATCGAAGATCTGCCGGTTCCAACCCTCTCCGCCATCAAGGGCCACGCCCTCGGCGGCGGCTGCGAGACCATTCTCTCCACCGACTTCCGTCTGGCCGACACCAGCGCCAAAATCGGCTTACCCGAGACCAAACTCGGCATCATGCCGGGCTTTGGCGGCACCGTCCGTCTGCCGCGGGTGATCGGTGCCGACAACGCGCTCGAGTGGATCACCACCGGCAAGGATTACCGTGCCGATGACGCCCTCAAGGTGGGAGCCATCGATGCAGTAGTCGCCCCTGACGCGCTGCAGAGTGCTGCACTGCAGATGATCAAGGACGCCATCACGGGCAAGCTGGACTGGCAGAGCCGTCGTGCAGCCAAGAGAGCCCCGCTGCGCCTCTCCAAACTGGAAGCCATGATGAGCTTCACCACCGCCGCCGGCATGGTTGCCGCCGTGGCGGGCAAACACTATCCGGCGCCGATGACGGCGGTGAAAACCGTCGAGACCGCCGCAGGTATGGGCCGTGACGAAGCGCTGGTTGTTGAAGCACAGGGCTTTATCAAGCTGGCCAAGACCGATGTCGCCAAGGCGCTGGTCGGCATCTTCCTGAACGATCAACACATCAAGGCGCTGGCCAAGAAGGCGGCCAAGCAGGCAAGCAAGGCCACTGGCCACGCCGCCGTACTGGGTGCCGGCATCATGGGTGGCGGCATCGCCTACCAGTCTGCCAGCAAGGGCATTCCGGCGGTGATGAAGGATATCAACGAGAAGGCGCTGGCACTTGGCATGGGCGAAGCCACCAAGCTGCTCAACGGCCAGCTCGAAAAGGGCCGCATCGATGGTATCAAGATGGGCCAGGTGCTCTCCGCCATCACCCCGACTCTCAGCTATGACAGCGTCAAGCATGTGGATGTGGTGGTCGAAGCCGTGGTCGAGAACCCGAAAGTGAAGGCCGCCGTACTGGGTGAAGTGGAAGGCGTGATCGGCGAAGACGCCGTGCTCGCCAGCAACACCTCCACCATCCCCATCTCTCTGCTGGCCAAGGGACTGAAGCGCCCGCAGAACTTCTGCGGCATGCACTTCTTCAACCCGGTGCACCGCATGCCGCTGGTGGAGATCATCCGCGGCGAGCAGACCTCCGATGAAACCATCAACCGCGTGGTGGCCTACGCCGCCGCCATGGGCAAGTCCCCGGTCGTGGTCAACGACTGCCCGGGCTTCTTCGTCAACCGCGTACTGTTCCCCTACTTCTTCGGCTTCAACAAGCTGGTCGCCGATGGCGCCGACTTCGCTGCCGTCGACAAGGTGATGGAGAAGGAGTTTGGCTGGCCGATGGGCCCCGCCTACCTGCTGGACGTGGTCGGCATCGACACCGGACACCATGCCGGTGACGTGATGGCGCAGGGCTTCCCGGCGCGCATGAGCAAGGAAGGTCGCACCGCCATCGACGTGATGTACGAAGTGAACCGCTTCGGTCAGAAAAATGGCAAGGGCTTCTACGCCTACGAGCAGGACAAGAAGGGCAAGCCGAAGAAGGTGGCCGACGCCGCCAGTTACGAGCTGCTGGCCCCCATTGCCAAGCCGAAACAGGATTTCGACAAGGACGCCATCATCGCACGCATGATGATCCCGATGATCAACGAGGTGGTGCTCTGTCTGGAAGAGGGCATAGTCGCCACGCCAGCCGAAGCCGACATCGCGCTGGTCTACGGTCTGGGCTTCCCTCCCTTCCGCGGCGGCGTGTTCCGCTATCTGGACACCATTGGTCTGGATCGCTACGTGGCCATGGCCGACCAGTATGCCGATTTGGGCCCGCTCTACCGCGTCAGCGACAAGCTGCGCGAGATGGCCGCCCAGGGCAAAACCTTCTACTGATTGCGGAAAGGAGATCCATTCATGAAAGACGTAGTCATTGTCGACTGTATCCGGACCCCGATGGGCCGGTCCAAGGGCGGCGCCTTCCGCAACGTGCGTGCAGAAGATCTGTCCGCGCACCTGATGAAATCCATCCTGCTGCGCAACCCCAACCTCGACCCGAACGAGATCGAGGATATCTACTGGGGCTGCGTGCAGCAGACCCTGGAGCAGGGCTTCAACATCGCCCGCAACGCCGCCTTGCTGGCCGGCATTCCGAAGCAGGTGGGGGCGGTCACCGTCAACCGTCTGTGCGGCTCCTCCATGCAGGCGCTGCACGACGCCTCTCGCGCCATTCAGGTAGGTGACGGGGATATCTTCATCATCGGCGGCGTCGAGCACATGGGTCACGTGCCGATGAGCCACGGCGTCGACTTCCACCCGGGCATGGCCAAGTCGGTGGCGAAAGCCTCCGGCATGATGGGGTTGACCGCCGAGATGCTCGGCAAGCTGCACGGCATCAGCCGTCAGCAGCAGGACGAGTTTGCCGCCCGCTCCCATCGCCGTGCCCACGCGGCAACCGTGGAAGGACGTTTTGCCAAGGAGATCGTCGGGCTGGAAGGCCATGACGCCAGCGGCGCCCGCTTCTTCTACGACTACGACGAGGTGATCCGCCCGGAGACCACGGTCGAAACCCTGAGCCAGCTGCGCCCGGTGTTTGACCCGGTCAACGGCACCGTCACCGCCGGCAGCTCCTCGGCCCTGTCCGATGGCGCCGCCGCCATGCTGGTGATGAGTGCGGATCGCGCCAAGGCGCTCGGCCTCACGCCGCGCGCCAAGGTACGTGCCATGGCCATCGCCGGCTGCGACGCCGCCATCATGGGTTACGGTCCGGTGCCGGCGACCCAGAAGGCGCTCAAACGGGCCGGTCTGACCATCGGCGACATCGACCTGTTCGAGCTGAACGAGGCGTTTGCCGCCCAGTCCCTGCCCTGCGTGAAAGATTTGGGTCTGCAGGATCAGGTGGACGAGAAGGTGAACCTCAACGGCGGCGCCATTGCGCTGGGTCACCCGCTCGGCTGCTCCGGTGCGCGCATCTCCACTACCCTCATCAATCTGATGGAGGAGAAGGATGCCACGCTGGGGGTTGCCACCATGTGTATCGGTCTGGGTCAGGGCATCGCCACCGTATTCGAACGGGTGTGATCCACAAGCAACTCGATCGAATATCAACGTTTTCGGGGCCGGCATGACCGGCCCCTTTTCAAATCTGAGACCATCGCCACACGGGGTGCTGGCCTGTAGTCGGATGCTGGGTATTGGCCGTCCCGTTTGGGTCGGCCTTTTTTCGTTTTAAACCCGGCAATAGGTGGTTATTGCTCCAAACCTCACATTAGATAGGGGGCTTGCTTGCTTTTTGCTCCCCCGACAGGTTCAATCTGCACAAAAAAATGGGTGGATGCACATACATATGTCAATGAGCAAACAACTGCTGATCGTCGATGACGACCAAGAGATCCGCGAGCTGCTCAATGAATACCTGACCCGGGCGGGCTTTCAGGTATTGACGGCGGCAGAGGGCAACGAGATGCGCGAGCAGCTTGCCCAGCACAGCCCGGACCTGATCATTCTGGACATCATGATGCCCGGCGAGGATGGCTTTACCCTCTGCCAGCAGATCCGTCGCACATCCCAGGTGCCCATCATCATGCTGACTGCGGCTTCCGACGAGGCGGATCGGGTGATCGGCCTCGAACTCGGCGCCGATGACTACATCGCCAAGCCCTTCAGCCCGCGCGAACTGCAGGCCCGCATCAAGGCCTTGCTGCGCCGCGCCGAATTTCGCCAGCCGGAAAAAGAGAAAGAGCCGAGCCGTCGCCTGCGCTTCGCCGAGTGGACCCTCGACACCCTGAGCCACCAGCTGACCCACGAAGATGGCAGCCTGCTGGATCTCTCTGGCAGCGATGCCATGCTGCTCGGCATGTTCCTGCAACAGCCCGGTGTGGTGCTGGATCGCGACACCATCTCAGATGCCACCCGCGGCCGCGAAAGCCTGCCGATGGAGCGCGGCATCGACGTGCAGATCAGCCGCCTGCGCCAGAAGCTGGGCGACAATGGCAAGAGCCCGCGCATCATCAAAACCATCCGCGGTAGCGGCTACATGCTGATCGCCGAGGTGCACGAACTGCCATGAGCAACAAATGGTCCTGGGGGGCACTGGTGCCCCGCTCTCTGCTGTCGCGGATGATCCTGCTGCTGCTGCTGGCCATCCTGCTCTCCCAGACCATTCTGACCGGCATCTGGATGCAGCAGATCCAGAAGCGGGAGCTGGAGGGGATGCTCAGCACCACCCGCAACCTCGCCATGTCTGCCGCCTCCACCGTCAACTTCTTCAAATCCCTGCCGCTGCAATATCGCCACATCGCCCTCGACCAGCTGCGCAACATGGGCGGCAGCCGCTTCTTCGTCTCGCTGAACGAAGAGGAGATCCACATCAACGCCATTCCCGACAGCGAACGCAAGACGCAGGTGCTGGAGGAGGTGCAGGGAGTGTTGACCCGCAAGCTCTCCGATGCCATGGCGATCAAGGTGGATTTCTCGCGGCCCGAAGACCTCCACGTATTCAACAACGACACCCTGCTGGCGGATCTCCCCTCCTCCTGGGCGCGCTACACCCTGTCGCTCGAGCCCATCAACCCGCCGGTGCTGGTGACCCAGATCGAGATCGAAAAGGGGGAGTGGCTCTATCTGGCGGCCCTGCTGCCCGCCCCCTACATGACGCTGGATGACACCGTCATGCCGAGCAACCAGGTGCGCTTCATCGCCCTGATGACGGTGTTCCTCTGCTTCTTCACCTTTATGCTGGTGCGCTGGCAGACCCGGCCGCTGCGCCGGCTGGCCAAGGCGGCGGTCAACCTCGGCAAGGATATCGACCAGCCTTCGCTCAAGGAGGAGGGCGCCTCCGAGATCGTGGCGGCGACCCGCGCCTTCAACATCATGCAGCACCGCATCCGCCGCTATATCGATGATAGAGAGCGGCTGTTCAGCTCGATTTCCCACGACCTCAAGACCCCCATCACCCGGCTGCGGCTGCGGGTCGAACTGCTCGATGACGAGGTACAGATCGCCAAGTTCAACAAGGATCTCGACGAGCTGGAGCTGATGGTGAAAGGAGCACTGCAGACGGTCAAAGAGACCGACATCCACGAGAACATCGAGGAGATCGACATCAACGCCCTGCTGGAACAGATGGCCGAGTCGCTCAACCTCCACGACGAACGTCTCACCATCGAGGGGCACTGCAAGTGGCCCTACCGTGGCAAGCTGCTGGCGCTCAAGCGCTGTATCGGCAATCTGGTGGACAACGGCATCAAATATGGCCAGCGGGTGCGCATCATCATCATGGATGACGAGGAGATGCTGATCCTGTTCATCATGGATGAGGGCCCCGGCCTGCCGGATGACCAGTTCGAGCGCATCTTCGAGCCCTATTACCGGCTCAGCACGGATCAGGCTGGCACCGGTCTCGGGCTCGGCATCGCCCGCAACATCGCCCACGCCCACGGCGGCGATCTGGTGCTGGAAAATCGTCCGCAAGGTGGTCTGCAGGCCACCCTCTCACTGCCAAGGTAGTCTTCTCATGAAGTGGTTCCCTCTCCCCCTGCTCGCCCTGCTCTCCGGTTCTGTCTGTGCCTCCCAGGTGGAGGTGCTGCACTGGTGGACCTCCGGCGGCGAAGCGCAGGCGGTCGAAGTGCTCAAATCGGAGTGGATCGCCAAGGGCAATCAGTGGAATGACTTCGCGGTACAGGGCGGCGGTGGCAAGAGCGCCATGACGGTGCTGAAAAGCCGGGCACTGGCCGCCAACCCGCCGGAGGCCGCCCACCTCAAGGGGTATGAGCTCAAGGAGTGGGCCGGACTGGGCTTTCTGCGCGATCTCACCCCCATGGCGGAGCACCTCGGTTGGTACAGCCAGATGCCGCCCATGGTGCGGGCCACCCTCAGCCAGAACGGCGCACTGATGGCGGTGCCTACCGGTATCCACCGGGTCAACTGGCTCTGGCTCAACCGCAAGGTGTTCGAACAACAGAAACTCACCCCTCCCACCGACTGGGCCCGGTTCGTGACGGTCGCCGACCAGCTTAAAAAACGGGGCATCACTCCGCTCGCCATCGGCAACGAGCCCTGGCAGCTGGCCGTCCTGTTTGAAACGGTGGCACTCGGTGAAGGGGGCAAGCAGTTCTATCGCAAAGCCTTTGTGGAACAGGACAGCGCCACCCTGACCGGCCCCGATATGGTACGGGTCCTGACCCGCTTCCAGCAGCTGCGCGCCTACGTCCCGCAAAAGTACGCCGGACTGAAATGGCATCAGGCCACCAATCTGCTGGAGAGTGGCGGGGCAGCCATGCAGGTGATGGGCGACTGGGTGAAGGGGGAGCTGCTCGCCGGCAACTACCGGCCGGGCGAGGATATCGAATGCCTGCCGAGCCCCGGCAGCACCGGGCTATTCAGCTACAACCTCGATTCCATCGCCATGTTCAAACAGCGGGATCCGGCCCAGCTGCAGGCGCAGGGGGAGCTGGCCCAGCTGCTGATGACGCCGAAGTTTCAGGAGGAGTTCAACCGGGTGAAGGGGTCGATCCCGGCGCTGACCAAACCCAACATGAGCAAGTTTGATCGCTGCGCCATCCGCTCCTATCAGGATTTCCTCCATGCCGAGCAGCAGGACAATCTGCTGCCCAGCATGGCAGAGGGGATGGCCACTCCCACCAATATGCGTCAGGCGATTCTGGATGTGCTGAGCAACTTCTTCAACGACCCCAAAGCCAATCCGCAGCAGACGGCACTGCATCTGGAGCGGGCGATGCGCTCGACCCGCTGATCCGGGCTACTGGCCAATCGGCAGAAATGACAAAGGCGGATTGCTCCGCCTTTGTTGTTGAATCGTCATCAAGTCAGGATTGATCGTTTTCGTCCTCATCCTCGTCATAGTAATCGCTGAGCTCGATCCAAAGCCCCAGCCCGACCATCACCATGGAACCGAACCAGGTACCGGTATTCCCGATCGGGCTGCCCATCACTATCATTGCGAAGGACAAGAACCCCATGCCTGCATAGGCCTGCAATCTGCCGTAGGAGACCTGCATATTCACCTCCTTGTTGAATATGGTTCAATTTTTATATTACTCGTCCGGCAGGCGCTGGATAGTCCGCAATAACATTTTGGTTACATATGCTGTTAGACAGGCCAATGGTTTGCTTATTTTTTAGCCCTGAGTATCATTGGCAGCCGAATAGGTTGAAGGTTGATGATAGATGAGTGATTTATTCTGCGATGCAACTCACGAGTTGGACGCAATCGGGCTTCGTTGCCCGGAGCCTGTGATGATGGTGCGTAAAAAAGTGCGGCTGATGGCTGATGGGGAGACCCTGCTGGTCAGTGCCGACGATCCCTCAACCACCCGCGACATCCCCAGTTTCTGCCGCTTTATGGATCACACTCTGGTCGCCAGCGAGACAGAGCAGGCCCCCTACCGTTATCTGATCCGCAAGGGTCAATAATTCCCCGTTTCCGGAGCACGCCATGACAACCATTACCCGAATCGGCACCACACAGCGTTGGTCTGACGTCGTCATTCACAACGGCACCCTTTATGTGGTGGAAGTCCCCGTCAGCGAAGAGGCCGACATCCACCAGCAGACCCGCGAAGTGCTGACCAGTCTGCAACGCCTGCTGGAAGCCAACGGCTCCGGCGTCGACAAGATCCTGATGGCCAACATCTATCTGAAAGACATTGGCGACATCGCCGCTTTCAACGAGCAGTGGGATGCCTGGATCCCGGCAGGTTCCGCACCGGTACGCGCCTGCGTACAAGCCCGTCTGGCCCACGAAGGCTACAAGGTGGAAGTGCAGCTGACTGCGGCTGTCTAAGAGGCGGTTCTTCCCCTCATCCCCGGCCCTTCTCCCACAAGGGGAACAGGGAGGAGCCATTGCTCGCAACGGCTCCAATAGAAAGGCCCCGCCATCACTGGCGGGGCCTTTTCGTTACCGAAACCTGAACGACTTAGGCAGTCGGGGTCAGGGTAATGGTGACGCGGCGGTTCTGGGCTTTGCCGGCAGCGGTGCTGTTGGTGGCAATCGGCTGATCCGGGCCAACGCCGGTAGTGGAGATACGGCTGCCAGCAACACCCTGACCGATCAGTTGAGCGGCAACGGCATCGGCGCGCTCGCGGGAGAGCTTCATGTTCAGATCGCGGGAACCAGTGCTGTCGGTGTGACCGACTACGTTCAGGCGAGTCTTGTCGAACTCGGCAACCACCATGGCCACACCGGACAGGGTGTTGGCACCGGCCGCTTTCAGCTGGGAGCTGGAGCTGTCGAAGGTGACGTTGTTCGGCATGTTGAGGATCAGATCGTTGCCATTACGGGTAACGCTGACGCCAGTGCCCTGCAGCTTCTCGCGCAGCTTGGCCTCCTGCACATCCATGTAGTAACCGATACCGCCGCCCAGCGCGGCACCGGCGGCCACGCCAGTCAGGATACCCTTCTTGCGGTCACCTTTGCTGGAGGAGAGCGCGCCTACTGCGGCACCGGCAGCGGCACCGGCCAGCGCGCCCCAGGCGCCCTTGGAGGTCTGGGATTCGCCAGTGTAGGGGTTGGTGGTACAGCCACTCAGGGCAACGGCGAGTGCAACAGCGGGAACCAGAGTCTTGAAATGCATGAAAAAACCTCAAAGAAACAACTCGATAAACTGAAGGGCGGCATTCTACCCCAGAGGTGTGCCAAGGTGTGACGTCAGCAGAAAGAGAGTCACACCGGGCAGAAAAGGGCAGTATCGGTCATTGAACTTGATCTTCCCTGAACCAGAGGGGAAAACCTGACGAAGAGAATGGATATGTGATTAAAGGCAGGCCGTTGGGTGGCTCTATTGACTACTATTGAAGGTACTGTCAATAGGGCATCCGAGGGTTCCATGTCTTCACTGCTTCGCAATATATCGATCCGGCGCCTGCTGCTGGGGGCAAGCCTCATCATCTTGCTGACCATGGTACTGAGCAACATCTGGCGCAGCACATTGACCAGCCAGCTCGGACTGCTACCGGGCGAAGTGATCAAGATCACCAACGCCCAGATAGCGCTGCAGGAGCTGCGTTACCACACTACCCAGGTACAACAATTCCTCACCGATGCCGCCGTATCGGGGGAGCAGGACTCCATCGGCGAGGCGGAGCAGCATGCTCAGGCGGCTCGTCAGCTACTCGACACCCTGCCCCGGTTGCAGAGTGCCCTCACCCCCCTGCTGACCCGTCAGCTGGATGTGGGCAAGCGGATGGTCGATGCCTATCTCAAAGAGGGACGTGAGGCGGGCAACCGCCTGATGAAGGAGCCGGATCAGGGCTTCGATGCGCTGACCGACAGCATCTCCAGCGCCGTCGAACAGGCGCTCGAACAGCAGCGGCAGCAACTGCAGCAGCAGGAGCGAGCCATTGAAAATCAGAACCAGACCCTGCAGAGCCAGGATATGATCCTGCTGGTCGTCAGCCTGGCCGTTATCATGCTGATGCTGCTGCTGATCCACTTCAAAACCGTCAAACCGTTGCAGCAGCTGATGGCCCAGCTGGTCGAGCTGGCCAATCACAGCCACAATCTCACCTTCCGGCTGCGCATTGAGGGGCAGGACGAATTCGCCTATCTGGCCAAGGTGTTCAACCGCTTCCTCGACAATATCGACAGCCTGATCGGCTCGGTGCAGCAGGTTTCCCACAAGACTCATGACAAGATGGCACTGCTGATGAACCACTCCGGCAGCACCTTCAACAGCATGCAGCAGGCCCAGCAAAACACCGACATGCTGGCGGCCGCCATCAACGAAATGACCGCCACCGTCCACAACATCGAGCACAATACCGAGCAGGCCAGTCAGGATACCCTGCTCACCCAGCAGCAGGCCCACGATGGCCAGCAGCAGGTGAGCCAGACCATCGCCCTGATACGTCAGGTCGCTGACCACATCGAGCAATCCGCCGGTGAAGTAACCCAGCTGGATCAGGAGAGCACCCAGATCGGCAACATCTTGCAGGTGATCCGCACCATCTCGGAACAGACCAACCTGCTGGCCCTCAATGCCGCCATCGAGGCGGCCCGGGCCGGCGAACAGGGGCGTGGCTTTGCGGTGGTGGCCGACGAGGTGCGCCAGCTGGCCATCCGTACCCAGGCGGCCACCGTCGATATCCAGCAGCGGATCGAGGCGCTGCAGAACAACACCCGCCATGCGGTCAACACCATGCACACTACCCGCAATGTCAGCGAGCAGGCGGTCAATCAGGCAGCCGGTACCGGCGAGACCCTGAACGCCATCGTCGAGGCGATCACCCGGGTTGCCGACATGAACGGTCAGATCGCCACCGCGGCGGAGCAGCAGGCCAAGGTGACCGAAGAGACCAACCGCAACGTCATGCTGGTCGCCAACATCGCCCGCGAATGTCTGGACCTTTCGCGCGAGAGCCGCACCCACACCCGGGATCTCAATCAGGCCAATGAGGAGATCCGTCTGGTCAGCGATCAGTTCGAGGTCAACTCAAACCCCCACTATGGTAACGAGCAAGATCTGCTGCACTGGAACGAATCCTTTATGGTCAACGTACCGAGCGTGGACCGTCAGCATCAGGGGTTGTTCGAGGCAATGAACCGCTTCTACCATGCCGTCCGTGACAACAGCTCGCCCCAGCAGCGCAAACAGCGGCTGGACGAGCTGCTCAAGCTGGCGACCCAGCACTTTGCCGATGAAGAGAAGAGCATGGAGCAGGCCTGCTACCCCGACCTGCAACGCCACAAGCAGGAGCATGCCAAGCTGCTGGCCGAGCTGGGCGCCCTGATCCGCCGCGAAGGGGGCGACGAGCAGGAGCGCAATATGGAGATGATCATCTTCCTCAAGAACTGGCTGCTCAACCACATCTTCCGGGTGGACAAGCAGTACAGCGACTGCATGATCAAGGCGGGGGTGAAGTAACCCTCCTTCACCTTGCCAGCAACCGGACAATGCCAGTCAGCCATGACTGGCATTGTTGTTTTCGGGGCCGGTTTGACAGAACTATGTGCGGGGCTGACGGGTGGCCTGCTGGCATTCGGCGTGGCAGGGGCAGCTGACCAGATGATCGTTCACCATCCCCACCGCCTGCATAAAGGCGTAGCAAATAGTGCTGCCGACGAAGGTAAAGCCCCGCTTCTTGAGCGCTTTCGACATGGCATCCGACTCCGGCGAGGTCGCCGGAATGTCGCCATTGCCCTGGCGCTGGTGGACGATGGGGACGCCGCCGACAAAGCTCCACAGATAATCCACGAAGTCGATGCCCTCGGCCTCCAGCGCCAGATAGGCGCGGGCGTTTTTGATGATCGACTGCACCTTGAGCCGGTTGCGGATAATGCCGCTGTCCTGCATCAGCCGCTCCACATCCTGCTCGTCGAACTGCACGATACGCTGCGGATCAAAGTCGGCATAGGCGCGGTAATAGCTCTCGGTGCGCCTGAGGATGGTGATCCACGACAGTCCCGCCTGCTGGCCGTCGAGGCAGAGCTTGGCAAACAGCTCGCGGGCGTCATAGACCGGCCTGCCCCACTGTTTGTCATGGTATTCAATGTATTCCGGGTCCTTGGTCACCCAGGCGCAGCGCAGTTCCATTTCCTCTCCCTCGTTATTTCAGCGGTTTCCCCGACCCTGCCCACTCTACAGGCGGCACTGCTCACATCATATACCGGACAGCCCGCCCGACCAGCCAGAGCGCAGCACCATCCCGCGAATCCGCTGCAATTTCGCCTATTATCCGACCATGCCAGACGGTATACTCCCTCGGTTCACATTCAGCAAATCTTGCTCTGATTTTCACTTCGCGCGAAAAAAATTATGCAAAAATTCGATGTCAAAACCTTTCAGGGCCTGATCCTGCAGCTGCAGGACTATTGGTCCCGCCAGGGCTGTACCATCATTCAGCCGCTGGATATGGAAGTGGGTGCCGGTACATCCCACCCCATGACCTGTCTGCGTGCCCTGGGCCCGGAGCCCATCGCCTGCGCTTACGTGCAACCGTCCCGCCGTCCGACTGACGGCCGCTACGGTGAAAACCCCAACCGCCTGCAGCACTACTACCAGTTCCAGGTGATCATCAAGCCTTCCCCCGACAACATTCAGGAACTCTATCTGGGCTCCCTGAAAGAGCTGGGCATGGATCCCGAGATCCACGACATCCGCTTCGTGGAAGACAACTGGGAAAACCCGACTCTGGGTGCCTGGGGTCTGGGTTGGGAAGTGTGGCTGAACGGCATGGAAGTGACCCAGTTCACCTACTTCCAGCAGGTTGGCGGCCTCGAGTGCAAGCCGGTCACCGGCGAGATCACCTACGGTCTCGAGCGTCTGGCCATGTACATTCAGGGCGTGGACAGCGTCTACGATCTGGTCTGGTCTGACGGCCCGCTGGGCAAGACCACCTACGGCGACGTGTTCCACCAGAACGAAGTGGAGCAATCCACCTACAACTTCGAACACGCCGATGTGGAGTTCCTGTTCCACTGCTTCGAGCAGTACGAGAAGGAAGCCCAGAATCTGCTGGCACTGGAAAAACCGCTGCCGCTGCCTGCCTACGAGCGCATCCTCAAAGCCGCTCACTCCTTCAACCTGCTGGATGCCCGCAAGGCCATCTCGGTCACCGAGCGTCAGCGCTACATCCTGCGCATTCGCACCCTGACCAAGGCCGTGGCAGAGGCATACTACGCCTCCCGCGAAGCGCTGGGCTTCCCTATGTGTCAGCGCAGTGAGAACAAGCAAGGTTAAGGAACGGACATGGCACAACATACATTTCTGGTAGAGATCGGTACTGCTGAGCTGCCGCCCAAAGCCCTGCGCTCCCTGGCCGAAGCCTTTGCCGACAACTTCAAAGCCGAACTGACCAAGGCCGATCTGGCCTTCGGCGACGTCGAGTGGTTTGCCTCACCGCGCCGTCTGGCGCTGAAGGTAAGCGAGCTGGCTGGCGAACAGCCGAGCAAGAGCGTCGAGAAGCGCGGCCCGGCCGTAGCGCAGGCGTTCGATGCCGAAGGCAAGCCGACCAAGGCTGCTGAAGGCTGGGCCCGTGGCAACGGCATCACCGTTGAGCAGGCCGAGCGTCTGGTCACCGACAAGGGCGAGTGGCTGGTTCACACCGCCAAGGTTGAAGGCCGTCCGGCCAAAGAATTGCTGGGCGAACTGGTCGCCTCCGCACTGGCCAAGCTGCCGATCCCGAAAATGATGCGCTGGGGCGACAAGACCATCCAGTTCGTGCGTCCGGTCTTCACCGTGACCCTGCTGCTGGATGGCGAGCTGGTTCCTGCCCACATTCTGGGTATCGACTCTGCCCGCACCCTTCGCGGTCACCGCTTTATGGGCGAGAGCGAGTTCACCATCGACAACGCCAGCCAGTACCCGCAGATCCTGCAGGAGCGCGGCATGGTGATTGCCGACTTTATGGCGCGCAAGGCCAAGATCAAGGCTGACGTCGAAGCGGCCGCTGCCGCCTTCGGTGGCGTTGCCGATCTGGACGACGCCCTGCTGGAAGAAGTGACCGCACTGGTCGAGTGGCCGGTGGTGCTGACCGCCAACTTCGAAGAGAAGTTCCTGGCCGTTCCGGCTGAAGCGCTGGTGCACACCATGAAGGGTGACCAGAAGTACTTCCCGGTCTACGACAAGAACGGCAAGCTGCTGCCGAAGTTCATCTTCGTCACCAACATCGAGTCCAAAGACCCGAGCCAGATCATCAGCGGCAACGAGAAGGTGGTTCGCCCCCGTCTCTCTGACGCCGAGTTCTTCTTCAAGACCGACCTCAAGCAGACTCTGGCCTCTCGCCTGCCGCGCCTTGAAACCGTGCTGTTCCAGCAGCAGCTGGGCACCGTCAAGGCCAAGGTCGAGCGCATCGAGACCGTCGCCGGCTTTATCGCCGAGCGCATCGGCGCCGACGTGGCTCAGGCCAAGCGTGCCGGTCTGCTCTCCAAGTGTGACCTGATGACCAACATGGTCGGCGAGTTCACCGACACCCAGGGTGTCATGGGGATGCACTACGCCCGTCACGATGGCGAAGACGAAGCGGTCGCCGTGGCCCTCAACGAGCAGTACATGCCGCGCTTTGCCGGCGATGCCCTGCCGTCCGGTCTGGTTGCCTGCGCCGTCGCGCTGGCCGACAAGTTCGACACCCTGGCCGGTATCTTCGGCATCGGCATGCTGCCGAAGGGTGACAAGGACCCGTTCGCCCTGCGTCGCGCCGCCATCGGTGCCCTGCGCATCATGACCGAGAAGCAGCTGGATCTGGATCTGGTTGAACTGGTTGAAGAAGCGGTACGCGTCTACGGCGACAAGCTGACCAACAAAACCGTCGTTACCGACGTGGTCGACTTTATGCTGGGCCGCTTCCGCGCCGCCTATCAGGACGAAGGCATCAGTGCCGACGTGGTGCTGGCCGTACTGGCCCGCCGCCCGACCCGTCCGCTCGACTTCGATCGTCGCGTCAAGGCCGTCAGCCACTTCCGCACGCTGGATGCCGCACTGGCACTGGCTGCCGCCAACAAGCGCGTGAGCAACATTCTGGCCAAGGTCGAAGGCGAACTGCCGACTGCCGTCAAACCGGAACTGCTGGTCGATGCCGCCGAGAAGGCGCTGGCCACTCAGGTTGCCGAACTGCAAGCCGAACTGGCCCCGCTGTTCGCCGCCGGTGACTATCAGGCTGCCCTCACCCGTCTGGCCGCCCTGCGCGAGCCGGTCGACACCTTCTTCAACGAAGTGATGGTGATGGCCGATGACGAGGCCCTCAAGGCCAACCGTCTGGCACTGCTGAACAACCTGCGCAACCTGTTCCTGCAAGTCGCGGATATCTCGCTGCTGCAGTGATCTTGGTTGAGTTGAGTGATATTAAAAACGGCGCCTTTATGGCGCCGTTTTTATTGCCAACTAAGAATGCAATGAATCTCCAACTGAGCTTGTTAAATATAAAGTCTTGGAGAGATATTGAAGCGCGGAAATAAACCTTCCCTGTTCTTTTAAATCAGGCCCTATATTATATTTTCCATCTTCACAAACTACGTTGATATCGTATTTTTCATTTCTCCACTCAGCTGAAATGACCCCAATAACAGATTCATCATCGAGCTTAGTAAAAAACACCTTTATAGAATCTGAAGGGTCATTGTGATAGATCTTCAATGCAAGATATTCTTCATCACTCTGAACAATATTTAAATGGCTAGAAGCCTCTCTAACAAAATCTATAACCTTATCCATAACTGAGGATATGAATCGACGCAAGTCAGAACCTGCAAAATGCTTTATTAATACTTTCAGATGTGTAGACTCAACAACCTTACTAATAGTCAACTCTGCTGGCGTACCACCATGATATTCAGCAGTCACAACCATTATTGCATTAAATAACTCATAGTCATCCTCAGTGAGAAATGAATCTTCAATGTCATCTGTTATAAAATTCTTTATTTCAGAAACCAGATGTTCAATCTCAACAAATGCAGAACATAACGTTTCGAGACTCGTGTCATTTTCCCTGATCATTCTGCAACCAACATGACCTGCGAGCACCATTAAGTTATTCGCTAACATTTCTATATAGCTACAAGTCAAATTCTGCATTTTAATAGAGTCATTTCCTCCATTCTTTTCTTCCATAAAAGCTTCATAGAAAAAAAGACTATTCCCTCTATTTATCTCTGTAACCTCTCTGATTTTATCACTTAGGTCTGACTTTATTTTTAAAAAACCATTTTTATGAAGATTTTTATAGTCAAAAATTGTTGCATGAATAACAGGCAAATCCTCAGCCGTTATGTACCTGAAGTTCAAATGCTTAATTTTCCTAATTAAAATACGCTCAAATAACTTCTCTTGCTCAAAATAAATATCTGATAATTGCTTTCGGTCTTGATTGGCTAACGTTTCTGTTACTCTTGCTGAACTATGATTTGCGATAACCCACGTTGCTAATGGAATAGATAAAGAAGCTATAGCTATTGGCAATTTCATTGTTGCCCACATGTCCGATAAAAACACACCGAATGCGGCAAATTGTGATATACCAAACCCAAATAAAGCTGACAATACAATCGGGACTAAAATGGCAAGCCATAGTGCTGTCGTTTGAAATACATCTTTTCTTGCGCCTACTATTTTTTTATACACAAGACACCATATCTAATTAGATCACCAAATGAGATTAAACATTTTAACGCTGCACATTTCAATCGCCCATCAACATATCACAGGGATCAAATGGCTCGTAGGTTCCATTAGCCGTCAGGCGTAATCGGACGTTCGCGTAAATTGACTCTCCCGCCATAACCGACAGCCGAGCTTCCCCTCCCGGCTGGCACGTTTTCTCAACGGAACACTGTAAATTAATTCTCAGCCCATCAAGGCATCACTAATCAAGATTTTTATTTTTAGAGCTGGCACATTTAATTATGCGTACAATATACTAAAAACAATGAAAGCAACCCCAATCACAGACTGTATGATAATAATCGTCCAGAATAATTTAGGCTCAGCAGACCTGTAAACATTAATGGGCATTTTAAAGAGAAGCCTTGCTTGGGTTTCTCCATTGTAATACTCCCAAAACGTAAACCATAAATATATCACACCAACAGCAGTCAACAAATTCATCAAAGCAAACCTTTTATATTACCACAGCAGCCATGCACATTAGCATTCAGATTATGAAATCTACATTTCATCTTTTATTCTGAAATAATAACCACTATTTTCATTACTTTGCAAAACAGGCTGAAACATTTTCCAATGAGTAAGCAAAACATTCCCTTTCCGCTCTAATACAAATAACTTATCACCAGGATGGAGACCTCTGGATAAATTAACACCGGTATATCTCAGAAAGGTAAAAGTGGCTTGGTTCCCATCAGTCGTAACCTTTCCATCCAATGAAATCGCCGTCATATGACCATTGACCTCCAGATGGGAAATTAATTTATCACCACTACCTTTATTTACTGTCAGACTGTAATCCCATGCCTGTATATGTTCTGGATCTGCACTTTCATAAAATGAATAATGACCAATCCAATCTTGATTGGCATGAACAGAGAACACAACCAAACCACTTAACAGCCATATGAAAAATTTCATACATCCCTCCAAAGAGCGGTCAAGTTACTATCTACCGCCCGCTATAACAAGAGCCATATGAACATTGGCGTAGCCTTGCAATAGCAATCTCTGTTGATGCAGCTTGCAGTCAGGCGTAATGGTGCATTCGCATAAATGGATTCTCCCACCATAACGGGCCAGCCGTGTTTCCTCCTCCGGTTGGCCGCCTCTGTTGCATGGCAACAACCAAAACCTCTCGTTCGTCCGATTACGCTGCGCTAATCGAACCTACAGGGCATTGGCTGGTGCTCTATGCCGGTTGCTCAAGCTCGGCCATTGCCCCTTGCGGGTGGTGGACGGGCCAATCAGCGGCATCAGGGCACACTGCAAGCATGTATAAGTAAAAACTTGGTCATTATCCGAAAACCCATAAATTCTGTTTATACCGACTGCCTTGGCTGAGTTGGCGGCCACCAGCGGCGATAGCGGGTGCCTGCGGGGCATCGGCCGATCTCTGGCAAACAAGCGGAACAACCCTCACCCACCCTTGCCGCATATCTTGCAGAAAACGGGGTAACGTTTGGTACCTCAGGAGGAGTCGCAGCGTATTACCGGGAAATTACCCTGCTGGCGGAGCCAAGCTGTTATCATTTGAGTCAGTCCCCAGCGCCGCCACGCCCCGAGAGGAGAGTCATGGATATACCTGCCGCCCCGTCCCCCGCCATCTGCCAGCTGTGTCAGGAGAAAGCAGATCTCGACTTCGACTTCACCATGGCTTTTCAGCCCATCGTCGATTGCAGCAAGCGCACCATCTTCGGCTACGAGGCGCTGGTGCGGGGGCTCAACAACGAGCCAGCGCAGAGCGTGATTGCCCGGGTCAACGACGGCAATCGCTACCGCTTCGACCAGCTGTGCCGGATCAAGGCCATCGCACTGGCCGCCCGGCTCGATATGCGGGGCATGCTGAGCATCAACTTTCTGCCCAATGCGGTCTACCGCCCGGAGCGCTGCATCCGCACCACCCTGCAGGCGGCCCGCGAGCATCTCTTTCCCATCGAGCAGATAATGTTCGAGTTCACCGAGGTGGAGCAGGTGCTGGATAACCGCCATATTCGCGGCATCGTCGATCACTATCAGGCGCTCGGCTTCAAGACGGCGATCGATGACTTTGGCGCCGGTTACTCGGGCCTCAGCCTGCTGGCCGATTTTCGCCCCGATATCGTCAAGCTCGACATGCACCTGCTGCGCGGTATCGACCATGACCCGACCCGGCAAGCCATAGTGCGCCACAGTCTGGCCCTGCTTGCCGAGTTGCAGATCACCCCGCTGGCGGAGGGGGTCGAGACCCGCGAAGAGATGGCCTGCCTGCGAGGGATGGGCGTCAGCCTGATGCAGGGCTATCTGTTTGCCCGCCCCGGCTTTGAAACCCTGCCCGAGGTGGATTTCACCAACCTGTAAGCGGCTATCGCGATTCCTGCTTTGCTATCAGGGGTAAGCGATATGAATCGAGGCGCCATGGGCGCCTCGATTCGTTTGGTTGCGTTGGGCCAGCGGCGGGATCAGTGGATCCCGGCGGCGTTGAGCTCGGTGACGTACTGCTTGTCGACCCGGAAGATATGGTCGATCAGCCAGCTCTTGAGGAACATGACGATATTGAGGTCGGCATCGGGCTCGCCGCGGGCAAAGCTGCCGAGGTGGCGCTCCAGATCCTGCAGCAACTTGACGTGAACCCCCTTGTGGGGAGTGAGCTGGCTGTAACCGGCCCGCTCCATCAGCTTCTCTTCGTCCAGCAGGTGCTGTTTGGCCAGATCCACCAGCCGATCGAGCCGCTGTTTTACCTGATCGCTGCCGCTGCCATCCTGAATGGCGCGGTAGAGCTGGTTCATGGCATCGAACAGGCCGATATGCTGTCGATCTATCTCGGCCACCTGCACGCTGAAGGCCTCGCTCCAGTGGACGATATCCTCGTTATTGGCGTGCTCGGTGCGGTGGCTGACCTGGAACTGGCTGCCGAGCAGGCGGATCTCTTCGCTGCCAAAGCCAACCTCCTTAGTGCTGCGGGAACTTTGCAGGGTGAGCGCCAACGTCTGGTGGGCGATGTCGGCCACCTGTACCACGCTGCGATTGGTCTCTTCGGCCACCTGTGACTGCTGCTCGGCGGCGGTGGCAATCTGGGTGTTGAGCCCGGTGATGCGCTCGACCGCCGAGACGATGGCATGCAGGGTCTGCCCCGCTTCGCCCGCCTGCACCACCGCCTGTTCGCTCTGACGGGTGGTCTCGTGCATGGTGCTGACCGCTTCGCTGGTGCGCCGCTGCAGCTGCTCAATCTTCTGCTGGATCTCGACGGTGGCGTTCTGGGTACGGCTCGCCAGGGTGCGTACCTCGTCGGCCACCACCGCAAAGCCGCGTCCCTGCTCGCCAGCGCGGGCCGCTTCGATGGCGGCGTTGAGGGCCAGCAGGTTGGTCTGCTCGGAGATGGCGCGGATGGCGTTGACGATCTCGCCGATCTGGTTGCTCTCCTGCTCCAGCCGGTTGATGGTGCCAGCCGCCTGCTCCATACCGCTGGCGACCTTGTGGATCATCTCCATCGCCTCTTCGACCCGACCCTGCCCGGTCAGCGCCTCGCGCTGGGTCTGCTCGGTCTCCAGCCGCGCCTCTTCGGTGTTGCGGGCGATCTCCTGCACCGTGCTGGCCATCTCGTTGATGGCGGTGGCCAGCATGTCGGTATTGGTCTGCACCTGAACCATCCCCTGTCGGGTGCGATCGGTCTGCTCTTTCAGGCCACCTATCCTGTGGTTGTTCTGCTCCGCCACACCCTGCACCGTGGCAATGATGTGGTCCACATCGCCAATAAAGTGGTTGAACGTAAGCGCCAGCTTGGCAAATTCATCCCGCCCGATCACCGGCAGGCGAAAGGTGAGGTTCTTGCTGCCGTGAGCCAGGTTCTCGAGGTTGCGATCCAGCTGCTTGAGCGGCACCAGTACCTTGAGCAGCAGAACGCCCAGAATGGCGAGCACCAGCAGGCAGGTGAGCAGCCTCAGCGCCACCATCTGGGTCTCGAAACTCTCTTGCAGCGCGAGGTTGGATTCGCGATTGTCGGCCAGCTCCTGCCCGTGGCGCTGCAACGCCCCGCCAACCTGGTCGGCGATGGAGGCGGAAACTGCATCAAAGCCACTACCATCGGCTTTCATCACCCGGTTGCCCGCCTCGGCCCCCTGCTGCTGATAGGCAGTGACCATCTGCTGGCCCACCGCCATCTGCTGTTGTAGCAGTTGCTGCAGATCAAGCTTGTCCTCCGTCAGTGAAGGCAACAGAGCCTGCGCAGCGTCAGAGTGGCTGCGTGCCTCGGACATCGAGCCGGCATCGCCGGTCAGGGAGGCATCGGTCAGAAACTGCTGGATCTGGGTGGTGTGGTAGCGCAGCTCCTGCAACAGGTTCTGGGTGCTATTGAGGTGGGCGGTCTCTTCATCCATGGCGGCCAGCTGTCGGCTCAAGCGCTGATCCAGCGCGCTGGTCGCAAACAGGGTGAGCACTATCAGGGCAACGCACCACAGGGTGAAGGTTCGCAGGGAGTAGAGGGCAAGCCAGCGATACAGCATACAACGTCCTCGTCAGGTTGAGTCCATGTCCATGTTCGGTGTCAGTGTTGAGTTTAGAGGGTTAATTTCCCATTTTTCCTCTTCATCTCATCTTAGCGGCCAAACGACCTCTTTGCGGATCGGCCTGTATCAGGAGCACGGCCCTGATCACATATCCGTTTGCCTCCATGGGATAACTGGCTGCATAAAGATCGCGACCCGTTGACCATAAACGACCACACTTGGTGATGTTGCCGGGTCATGACGCAGCATCTGGTAAGCTGCTGGCGTAAAATCGCAGGCTTTGTTGATTAAAAAGTTAATAAACAGGGAGTTGAGAGATGAAGAGATCCATAATGGCTGCCTTGCTGACTCTGGCCATGGCAACCGGTGCTCAGGCGGCCGACAAGGTGACGACCGTGCCAGTGCAGTTCGCCAAGGGTGCCCACAGTGCCCAGCTCAAGGGCACCTTCGCAGGCTATGACACCATCAACTACACGCTGGTCGCCAAAGCGGGCCAGACCATGACGGTCGGCATCTCCGGCAGCAGCAATGCCAACTTCAACATCTTTGCCCCCGGCGCGGTGCCCGGTCAGGCCGAAGCGCTCAGCTCGGGCGCAGTCGGCGAGCAGTGGCAGGGCAAGCTGCCTGCCTCCGGCAAGTATCTGATCCAGGTCTATCAGATGCGCGCCTCCGCCCGCCGTGGCGAGCAGGCGCCCCATACTCTGTCGGTCTCTATCCAGTAATTCTTTCCGGCTCAGCTATGGCCGAGTAACCACGCAATGAAAAAGGGCTGACATCGCGGTCAGCCCTTTTCTATCTGCGCCGTCGCTAGCGCTCCGCCTTGGTCATCTCCAGCAACAACTGATCGATATAACCCACCACCTGTTCGGAGTTATGTTCGATCTCGCGGTAAAGCGCCTCCGCCTCCGCGTGCTTGTGCTGGTTTTTCAGCTCGATAACCTGCTGGATTACCTGATGCAATCTGGCGTGAGGCGTGGCGATCGCCTTGAAGGCTGGCTGATTGCAACAACATGCCGCCCCTTCACTGAAATACCAGCGACCAAGACGGCACTCCTTGTCACTCACCGCCTCGCTGCGTGACAACCCCTCCTGCCCATCCAGATAGGCCCGCACCCGGGTCTTCCAGCCCATGTGGGCGGCACGGGCCCGACTCAATACCATCCGCACGTTAGAGCCATCCTGGAACTGACCGGCCAGATCCCCCAGTTTGTCCACCAGCGTCGCCACGTGAGTAGCAATCTGGGCAGTGTCCCGCGCCACCAGCGTGGTCGCCTGCGAGATCTCGTGAACGCTGACAATATTGCGGGTGATCTCGTCGCTCACCGAGGATTGCTCCTCCGAGGCGGCGGCGATCTGGGTGTTCATGTCGCGAATGCTATTTACAGCTCCCTTGATATTGCCGAGCGCATCGCCCGCCCGGTTGGCTCGCTCTACCGTCTCACCCGCCCGCTGCACGCTGTGCTCTATCATTCCCACGGTCGCACCGACCGCCCGTTGCAGCTGATCGATGGTGCTGTTGATTTCGGCGGTGGAGTGCTGGGTGCGCCCTGCCAGCGAGCGAACCTCGTCCGCCACCACGGCAAAACCGCGTCCCTGCTCACCGGCCCGTGCCGCCTCGATGGCGGCATTGAGCGCCAGCAGGTTGGTCTGCTCGGCAATGGACTGGATCACCGCCAGCACCGAGCCGATCTGCTCGCTCGCCCGCGCGACCTCCTTGACGGTCTGGCCAGCGCTCGCTATCTCGTCGGCAAGCTGCTCAATCATGGTGACGCTTTCTTGCACCACCGCATCACCGGTGATCGCCTGATTATCCGCCTCGTTGGCCGCTTCGGCAGCCTGCGCCGTGTTGTTGGCCACTTCATGCACCGTGCTGGTCATCTCGGTCATGGCGGTGGCGAGCTGAGTGGTCTGCTCCTGCTGGCGCGTCATGCTGCCGAGGTTGCCAGCCGCGCTGCGCGACAACCGCTCACTCTCGCCAGCCAGCTCGCCGAGGGTAGCGGTCAGCTGGCTGATGGTGTCGCGGATCTTGCCGACAAAAGCATTGAACGCCGCGCCGAGGCGGCGGGTCTCCTCCGGCCCGGCAACCGGCAGCTTGCTCCCCAGATCGCCGGAACCGTTGGCCAGCGCCTCCAACGCCCTGACACTCTCCTGCAGCGGACGGTTGAGACGGCCCAGCAACCACACCAGCGCCAGCGCAATCAGGACGGTGCCGAGCAGGGCGATCATCACCATCTGCCAGCTCTGGCGCGCCAATGCAGCGGCGACCACGCTGTGATCCCGCGCCAGCTCAATGATGCCGACCGCCTTGCCGGAGAAGTCGCGCAGCGGCGCCGCCATCACCAGAAAATCGCGCCCCTGCTGTCTGATGGTGGTGAAGCGGCTCTCGCCTGCCAGCACTCCCTGATACCACTCCGCCGACTCGCCGAGCATGGATGTGCCGGTCAGCATTACCGGCTTGCCCTGATCAAACAGATAGATGGCGAGCCGACTCCCCTGCCCCAGCAGATCAGCAAACAGCGAATCATCGAGGGCACGGCCAAACTCCACCGAGCCGACCGGCTGACCGTTGAAAGTAACCGGCACCACACCACGAATCCCGGTGCCGCCCTGACCGGTCTCCAGCCCGCCCACCGGTTGATGGTTGCGGTTTACCTCGACGACTGCCAACCGGGTGGTCGAGAGGTCGTCGCCATGGTTGGCAGGCTTGTGCACCCGATAAAGGGAAGTGGCCGGGGGAATGTGAAAGTGGAACTGCTGGATCCCCTGCGCCTTAAGGGCTGGCCAAATCGGGTCGAACAGACTGGCAAGGGTCTGCCAGTCCTGGTCTGCCACCGCCTTGGCGGCGTCGGGCCGCTGCGCAATCAGGGTTGCCGCCAGCATGGTTTCATGGCTGGCATTGCGGATCACCGATTCGATATTTTGCAGCTCGGTTTGCAGTGCGCCCTGTTCGGCCGTCAGTGCTCGCTGGCGATTTTCAAACAGGTTGAAGGTGAGCAGCACCACGGCCAACAATACGATTCCACTGATCGCCAGCAGCGTGATCTGGTGGCCCAATTTGCGAGGGGGGAACATAAGACACCATCCTTGACAGTCATACCCAACTTACAGGATGGAGCGGTTAAGGAGGGAGTCCATCAGAACTTAACCCTTTGTTGATAGTGATCAAACCATCAATAAAGAAACTGCGAGCCGGGTCAAACTGTTGCAAAAAACAGCTGATACCCCGCGTCCCCGCTCCCGTTTAGCCCAAACAGGCCATAAACAAAAACCCCCTCGCGATGGAGGGGGTTCTCGTTGCAAACAGGGCAGGATCAGCGCAGCGGCTTGACCGAGCGACGGACGATCAGCTCTGGCTGTACCGTCATCGACTCCACTTCCAGCTCCTTGTTGCGGATCCGGCTGACCAGATGCTTCACCGCCAGCTGGCCCAGTTCGGCCTTCGGATGGCGGATGGTGGTCAGCGGCGGGCTGGAGAAGCGCGCCATCTCCACATCGTCGTAACCGATGATGGAGATATCGTCCGGCACCTTGATCCCGGCTTCCCAGGCAGCGCAGATGGCGCCGATCGCCATGGGATCGTCGAAGGCAAAGACCGCAGTCGGGCGAGGCTGCAGGGTCAGGATGCGCTGCATGGCATCGAAACCGCTCTGGCTCTCGTAATCCCCTTCAAAGATCTGCTCCTCTTTCAGGGTCAGACCGTGTTCGCCCAGCGCGTCGCGCACCCCGTCCAGTCGCTGCTGGGTGGTCGGCTTGGAGAGCTGACCCGTGATGCAGACGATGTCGCGGTGGCCCTGCTCCATCAGATAGCGCATGGCCATGCGCGCGCCGGTGCGGGCGTTGTCATTGATAACGTTGGCGAAATCGCACTCGGTTCCCCAATCCAGCACCACCTGCGGCACATTCTTGTGGATGCGCAGCATGTCGCGCAGCTGAGCGTCGATATCGGTACCAAGCACCAGCAGGCCATCCACCCGCTTCTCCATCAGCATGCGCAGATAGTGCTGCTGACGGGGCGGCTGGTTTTCGGTGTTGCAGAGGATCAGGCTGTAGCCCTGCTCGAAGCAGTAGGCTTCCACCCCTTGCACCACTTCCGCAAAGAAGGGGTTCACGCTGGTGGTGACCAGCATGCCGATGGTTTTGGTCGAATTTATTTTAAGACTGCGCGCTACCGAGTTGGGCGCGTAGTTGAGTTCTGCCACCGCCTCAATCACTTTCTGGGTCGCGTCTTCGCTGACCCGGCGAGTGTGGTTGAGCACATGTGAGACGGTGGAGATGGATACGCCTGCACGGGAGGCGACATCCTTGATTGTTGCCATCTCTGTCTCCTGACTTTCAAAGGCGGAACATTAGCAGATTTCCCGAATAAAGGCTTGGTTTTAACGAGCTCTGCCACGGAATTGTCAATGCTGGCTAATTTAGGCGCTCATTTTTGTTTGCGCAAACGGATTGTGGTCAAAATGGGAGCAGCATCAGGGTAAAATATCGTCAGATTAATCCTCTGGCGTTTATCCAGACCGCCTCTGGTTATCGAGATGTTAACATCAACTTTCAAAATTAAACTCTAAATACCATTTTAAAACAGGTCATTTCTTTCAAAATACCCGCTCACCACCCCCTCTGGTTAGTATCTTTAACATCTTGTTATTGCCCCGTGAGGAATGATAGAACCTTATCTACTGCCGGACATGCAGGATCTGGATCCGGAAAGGCACACGGGAATGAAACAATCCACTGATTAAAGGATGAATCAATGAATAATTTTGGAAGAATGGCAGTAAAGGCAGCGGTTTCTTTGGCTCTGTTTGGATCAGTTTCCATGGCCCATGCCGCCGATACCATCAAGATCGGCATCGCCGGTCCGGTCACCGGCCCGGTCGCCCAATACGGTGACATGCAGTTCACCGGCGGCAAGATGGCGGTCGAGCAGATCAACAAGGCAGGCGGCATCAAGGGCAAGCAGATAGAAGCGATCGTCTATGACGATGCCTGCGATCCCAAGCAGGCCGTCGCGGTCGCCAACAAGGTAGTGAACGACGGCGTCAAATTCGTGGTCGGCCACCTCTGCTCCGACAACACCCTGCCCGCCTCCGACATCTATGAAGACGAGGGGATCCTGATGATCACCCCCGCCTCTACCAACCCCAAGATCACCGAGCGCGGCTACCAGCTGACCCTGCGCACCATCGGTCTGGATAGCGATCAGGGCCCGACTGCCGCCAAATACATCATCGAGCAGGTCAAACCCAAGCGCGTCGCCGTTATCCACGACAAGAAGCAGTATGGCGAAGGCATCGCCTCCAGCGTGAAAGCGGCGCTGGACAAGGCTGGCGTCAAGGTCGTCGCGTTTGAAGGCATCACTGCCGGTGACAAGGACTTCTCCGCCCTGATCGCCAAGCTGCAAAAAGAGAACGTCGATTTCGTCTATTACGGCGGCTATCACCCGGAGCTGGGTCTGATCCTGCGTCAGGCTGGCGAGAAGGGTCTGAAGGCCAAGTTCATGGGCCCGGAAGGGGTAGGCAACAAGGACATATCCGCCATCGGTGGCCCGGCTTCCGAAGGTCTGCTGGTAACCCTGCCGAACAAGTATGATCTGGTACCGGCCAACGCCCCGCTGGTTGCAGCGTTCAAGGCCAAGGGTCAGGACTCCTCCGGCCCGTTCGTCTGGACTACCTATGCCGCGGTGCAAACCCTGGCTGCCGGTATCGCCAAGGCGGGTGACGAGGATCCGGCTGCCGTTGCTGCCGCCATCAAGGCTGCGCCGGTCGATACCGTGATGGGCCAGCTCAACTGGGCACCTAACGGCGACCTGAAAGGCTTCGAATTCGGTGTGTTCCAGTGGCACGCTGACGGTACCTCTACCCAACTCAAATAATCTGCCGATCGGGGGCGAGCCGACTCGCCCCCTCCTCTCTTTGCGGGCAAGTACAGGGAACGCAGTATGTCCGAACACCTCCTTTATCTCGTTCAGCAGTTGCTGAACGGATTAACCATAGGCAGCACCTATGCGTTGATCGCCATCGGCTACACCATGGTCTATGGCATCATCGGCATGATCAACTTCGCCCACGGCGAGGTTTACATGATCGGCTCCTATGTCGCCTTCATGGTGATGGCGGGGCTCATGATGATGGGCATCGACAGCACCGTTTTGCTGCTGGGCGGCGCCTTTCTGGTCAGCATCGTCATCACCGGCACCTATGGCTGGACCATAGAGCGGGTCGCCTACCGGCCGCTGCGTGGTGGCAACCGGCTGATCCCCCTCATCTCCGCCATCGGCATGTCGATCTTCCTGCAGAACATGATGCGAATGGCGCAGGGCTCGCGGGATATCGCCATGCCCAGCCTCATCTCTGGTGGCTGGACTCTGGGCGAGGCTGACGGCTTTCAGGCCAGCCTCTCCTATATGCAGCTCATCATCTTCGTGATCACTTTCGTCACCATGCTGGCGCTGACCCAGTTCATCGGCCGCTCCCGCATGGGCCGCGCCTGTCGCGCCTGCTCGGAAGATATCAAGATGGCCAACCTGTTAGGGATAGACACCCACGTGGTCATCTCCATCACCTTCGTGCTGGGGGCCGCGCTGGCCGCCGTCGCCGGGGTGCTGCTCGGCATGTACTACGGCGTCATCAACCCCTATCTCGGCTTTATGGCCGGGCTGAAAGCCTTCACCGCCGCGGTATTGGGCGGTATCGGCAGCATTCCCGGCGCAGTGCTGGGCGGTCTGCTGCTCGGCGTGGTGGAAGCGCTCACTGCCGGCTATCTCAGCACCGAATACAAGGATGTGATGGCGTTCGCCCTGCTCATCTTTGTGCTGCTCTTTATGCCTACTGGCATTCTGGGCCGCCCGGAAGTGGAGAAAGTATGATGAAACGCCAATTCATCCATGCCTGCATCGCCAGCCTGGTGCTGCTGGTGCTCTCCTTCTGGCTGCTCGGCTTCAAGCTGGAGACCGATGGCTCCCGCCTGCTGGTAGTGAGTCGCCTCGATGTGTCGCTGGCCTGGCTGCTGGGCGGCGCCACCCTCGTATTCTGGTTCCAGCTGCTGCGCGGCCAGATTGCCAAGCTGTTTCAGGCATCCATCAGCGGCTTCTCGGTCGGCTTCGGCAAGCTGGTGCTGCCGAGTCAGGAGGAGGCACCGCGTCTCTACAACACCACCGCCATTCTGGTGCTGCTGTTTGCGGTGAGCTGGCCCTTCATGGCCTCTCGCGGTGCCATCGATCTGGCCACTCTCACCCTGATTTACATCATGCTGGGGCTGGGTCTGAACGTGGTGGTCGGCCTCGCCGGTCTGCTCGATCTCGGCTATGTCGGCTTCTATGCGGTCGGCGCCTACAGCTACGCCCTGCTCAACAACTACTTCGGACTGAGCTTCTGGGAGTGTCTGCCCATTGCCGGTGGTCTGGCGGCCCTGTTCGGCTTCCTGCTCGGCTTCCCGGTGCTGCGGCTGCGGGGGGACTATCTGGCCATCGTCACCCTCGGCTTTGGCGAGATCATCCGGATTCTGCTCAACAACATGACCAGCCTGACCGGCGGCCCCAACGGTATCTCCGGCATTCCCAAACCGACCCTGGGTGGTCTGGAGTTCAACCGCACCGTCAAGGATGGCGGCTTCGAGACCTTCCACGAGTTCTTCGGCATCGCCTACAACGCCAACCACAAGGTGATCTTCCTCTACCTGATGGCGCTGGTGCTGGTGATCGCCACCCTGTTCGTCATCAACCGCCTGCTGCGCATGCCCCTTGGCCGCGCCTGGGAAGCGCTGCGGGAAGACGAGATCGCCTGCAAATCGCTGGGGCTCAACCCCACCATCATCAAGCTGACCGCCTTCACCATAGGCGCTACCTTCGCCGGTTTTGCGGGGAGTTTCTTTGCCTCCCGGCAGGGCTTTATCAGCCCGGAATCCTTCGTCTTTATCGAGTCGGCCATCGTGCTCGCCATCGTGGTGCTGGGCGGCATGGGCTCGCAAATCGGGGTGGTGCTGGCTGCCATCGTGATGACTGTGTTGCCGGAGCTGGCTCGCGAGTTCAACGAGTACCGCATGCTGATGTTCGGCCTCTTGATGGTGTTCATGATGATCTGGCGGCCACAGGGATTGCTGCCGATGACCCGTCCGCATCTGGAGTTGAAGAAATGAGTACTCATCAGAAGTTAATGGAAGTCTCTGATCTGTCGATGCGTTTCGGAGGGTTGCTGGCAGTCAACGGGGTCAAGCTGGATATCGACAAGGGCGAGGTGATCTCCATCATCGGCCCCAACGGCGCAGGCAAGACCACCATTTTCAACTGCCTGACCGGCTTCTACCGCCCGAGCGGCGGCACCATCCGCTATAAGGGTGAGGAGATTCAGGGGCTGCCCGGTCACCTCATCGCCCGCAAGGGAATCGTGCGTACCTTCCAGCACGTGCGGCTATTCAAGGAGATGACGGCGGTGGAGAACCTGCTGGTTGCCCAGCACAGGCACCTCAACACCGGCTTTCTGGCCGGACTGTTCAAGACCCCCTCGTTCCGCCGTGCCGAAGAGGAGGGGCTGGAGCAGGCAGCCTTCTGGCTGGATAAGGTAGGGCTCAAGGATCTCTCCAACCGCGCCGCCGGCAACCTGGCCTACGGTCAGCAGCGCCGGCTCGAGATCGCCCGCTGCATGGCAACCCGCCCCGAACTGCTGATGCTGGACGAACCGGCTGCCGGCCTCAACCCGAAGGAGACCGACGAGCTGGATGAGCTGATCATGAGCCTGCGGGATGAATTCGGGGTCTCGGTGCTGCTGATCGAACACGATATGAAGCTGGTGATGGGTATCTCCAACCGCATCTTCGTGGTCAGTCAGGGCACCCCGCTGGCCCATGGCAAGCCGGACGAAATCCGTAACAATCCGGCAGTGATCAAGGCCTATCTGGGCGAGTCGTAAGGACAAAAAGATGTTAGAACTTCGCAACGTATCGACCCACTACGGCAAAATTCAGGCACTGCACGACGTCAGCGTCGAGGTGAAAGAGGGGGAAATCGTCACCCTGATCGGTGCCAACGGCGCCGGCAAGACTACCCTGCTGATGACCCTCTGCGGCGAGCCCAAGCCCAGCAGCGGCTCCATCTGGTTCGAGGGGGAGCAGATCAGCGACCTCTCCACCGCCCGCATCATGCGCAAGGATATCGCCGTGGTGCCGGAGGGGCGCCGCATCTTTGCCCGCCTGACAGTGGAAGAGAACCTGCTGATGGGCGCCTTCTTTGTCGACAAGGCCGAGCAGCATGGCCTGCTGGATCAGGTGTTTACCCTGTTCCCGCGCCTGCATGAGCGACTGGAGCAGCGCGCCGGCACCATGTCCGGCGGCGAGCAGCAGATGCTGGCCATCGGCCGCGCCCTGATGAGCAAGCCGCGCCTGCTGCTGCTGGACGAGCCTTCGCTGGGGCTGGCCCCCATCGTCATCCAGCAGATCTTCGACACCATAGAGCAGCTGCGCCAGAAGGGGATGACCATCTTTTTGGTGGAACAGAACGCCAACCAGGCGCTCAAGCTGGCCGATCGCGGCTATGTGCTGGAGAACGGCCGCGTGGTGCTGCAGGACACGGGAGCAGCACTGCTGGCCAACCCGGCGGTGCGACAGGCTTATCTCGGCGGTTAACCCACTGAGCCGCATGCCATATCGACAAGGGAGCCACAGGCTCCCTTATCTTTTGTGGGGTTAGTTTGCGCCCAAGCTTGCGGTACACTGACCGGCAATCAACCTATTCTCAGGACATCCAGATGGACCAGTTTGCCCATATCAATGCCCATGATGCCCACCAGAAACTGAGTGCAGGCGAAGCCCGCCTGGTGGACATTCGCGACCCGCAATCCTTCGCGGCAGCCCACGCGGTCGGCGCCTTCCACCTTACCAACGGCACTCTGGTGCGCTTTATGAACGAGGTGGAGTTCGACACCCCTGTCATCGTGATGTGCTACCACGGCAACAGCAGTCAGGGCGCCGCCCAGTATCTGCTGCAACAGGGGTACGACGAGGTCTACAGTCTGGATGGCGGCTTCGAGGCGTGGCGCCGGGAATTTCCCATCGAGGCAGGCGAAGCATGATCCAGCTGCTGGTGCTCGACAACGCCCGCATGGCGCAGGCGCTGGTGGACTATCTGGCGACGCTGGGCATCTCCTGCGAGCTGACCCAGTCCGAGCTGGGGGTCACCATCTGGCTGGCTGACGAGCAGCGCCTTGCTCAGGCCCAGCTGGAGGTGAAACGCTTCCTCGCCGAGCCGAACCACCCTCGCTATATGGAAGCCTCCTGGCAGTCCGGCCGGGCCGATGCCCGCATCGACTACAGCAAGGGGATGACGGATCCCGTCACTGATTTCCTCCATCAGGCGGGGCCGCTGACGCTGGTGGTCATCATCGCCTGTCTCGCTGTCTACGGGATCGATGCCATCGGCCTGCCCATCTACGACGAACTGGCCTTCCACCCGACGCTGGCCCAGTTCACCGACTGGCAGGCGTGGCGCTACTTTACCCCGGCCTTCATCCACTTCTCGGTGCTCCATCTGGTGTTCAACTTGCTCTGGTGGTGGTACCTCGGCGGCCAGATCGAGCAGCGTCTTGGCAGCGGCAAGCTGCTGATCCTGCTGCTGGTGGGCGCCGCCCTGCCCAATATCGCCGAGTTCTTCGCCAGTGGCCCGCTGTTTGGCGGCCTCTCCGGCGTGGTCTATGCCCTGCTCGGCTACTGCTGGCTGCGCAGCAAGCTGCAACCAGCCTGTGGCCTGACTCTGCCGCCGGCGCTGATGGGCTTTATGCTGTTCTGGATGGTGCTCGGCTTCTTCGACATGCTCGGCACCAGCACAGCCAATATCGCCCACCTGACCGGTCTGCTGGTCGGCCTGCTGCAAGGCTGGCTGGATCGCAACCACCAACCGGGCTGATTTTCAGCTATCGCAGAAACAACAACGCCGCCCCGAAGGGCGGTGTTTTTTATGGTCTGCACAGTTACTGCTTGAGCAGGGAGCTGTTGGCCACTTATGAAGTTCGCTGGCTCAACGGTAAAAAGCTGCCGCGATCTCGGCAAAATGAGGGAATTGTCGGTAGAATGTCCACCAACGCTTAAGGAGGACATCATGATCGACCCGAAGAAACTGGAAGAGATCGCCAAACAGGTACACAACTCCCTGCCGCCCGGCATCCGCAGCATGGGCGAAGAGGCCGAGAAGAAGATCCGTCAGGTGTTGCAGGCACAGCTCAACAAGCTGGATCTGGTAAGCCGTGAAGAGTTCGACGTGCAGACCAAGGTTCTGCTGCGTACCCGGGAAAAACTGGCCGCCCTCGAAAGCAAGCTGGCTCAACTCGAAGAGCAGCTCGGCGCCAAAGGCGAATAACGGAAACCCCAGCATGGCTGGGGTTTCTGCTTTACGGGGCTCGGGTTATCGTCACACCCGCAACAAGTGCCAGGCCCGTTTGCCACGCGCCTTCGCCTCATACATCGCCTGATCGGCCACCTCCAGCGCCTGCCGAAACGACAGCGATGCCCCCTCCCACAAAGCGATGCCGATACTGAGCCCGACCCTTTGTGAACAACCGGGTCTGGGCACATAGCTTTGCATCCGGCCAATCAGGGCATCGGCCAGCTCGGCCAGGGCATGGCTTGAGACCCCCCGGCTGAGGTGCACCACAAATTCGTCGCCACCGTAGCGACCGCACAGGGCCGAGCCCGGCATGATGAGACGCAGCCACTCCGCCATCTGCTGCAAAACCTGATCGCCACAGGCATGACCTAGCTGGTCATTGATCCCCTTGAAATCGTCCAGATCGATAAAGAGCAGCGCTCCTGCTCCGTCATGTTGCTGCTGAGCAAACGCCTTGCCAAACCCCTGCCGGTTGAGCAGACCGGTCAGGGCATCGCTGTTGGCACGCTCGGCCAGCCTCTGCTCATAAGCTTTGCGCTGGGTGATATCGATATGGGAACCCATGATCCGCAGCGGCTTGCCATCGGCGTCCCGATCGACCACCCGCCCCCGATCCCAGAGCCAGGTGACCTCCCCTTGCGGGTTGATAGTGCGGTATTCGACTTCGTAGAAGGGGGTTTTCCCCTCGAGATGATCGAAATAGCTACCCATGGCGTGGGCGCGATCGTCGGGGTGGAGCTTGGCGCTCCACTGGTCGAAGTGGGGAGCCATGTCGCCAACCTGAAAGTTCTGCAGGTTGAACACCCGCAGTTCGCCAGTCGGAATAATCCCCTGCCAGAGGCAGATGCCGGTACCATCGAGGGCGGCGTTGAGCTTCTCCTGCAGCAAGCTGTTTTCATGCTTCAGAGCGGCAATTTCTGCCTGCAGCCGGGTCAGTTCACCAATACGGGAGGAGGAGATCAGGGTCGCCGCTGGCTCCGCAGAACCCAGCTCTCCCCTTGCATCTTCTGTCGATGATCTTCCCTCTTCGCTCAACACAGCGCCTCCTCGCCCCATCCCGGAATATCCTTATCCTGCCGCCGACAATCACGCACAAAGATGCCACCAGCTGCAGGGAATTAGTAGCCATTCATACCTGAAATTGCGAAAAAAACTGGACTTGAATGACGAACTCCACACTATCCCGATCTGGTCGCGCCACCATAGCAAAACCCCCGGCTTGACCGGGGGTTTTGGCAGCACAAACGGCTTGTCAGATGAACTCGTAAGCGTCGCCGAAGATGCGTTCCGGCTCGGCACCGAGGATCTTGAACTCCTCACGGGCCGCCCCCGCCATCTCGAAGCGACCGGCGACATAGATGTCGTACTCATGGAGGCTGACGAAATCATCCATGATCGCCTTGTGTACCAGACCGGTACGGCCACTCCAGTCGCTCTCAGGCTCCTGCACCACCGGGATGAAGGTGAGCGGCGCGTAGTCACGCTCCCACTGCTGCATCTGCTCCAGCTCGTAGAGCCAGTGCGCCTGACGCACCCCCCAGTAGAAGAAGACCGGACGCTTGCTGCCGCTGTCGATCAGGTATTCCAGAATCGATTTGGCGTAGGAGAAACCGGTGCCGCCAGCCATCAGGATCAACGGGCGGGGGGATTCGTTGCGCAGGAAGGCTTTGCCAGCGGGCAGCTCAACCTCGATCTCCCCCTGTTCGCGCATGCGGGCCAGTACCTGACCGGCATAGGCGTTTTCGGGAGTAGCGCCGATTTGCAGCTCCAGCACGCCCGGGCGGGTCGGCGAGTTGGCGATGGAGAAGGGACGCTTGTCCGAATCGCTCATCACCACCAGCAGATACTGGCCCGGCTTGAAGCTGACCTCTTGCTGCGGCGTCAGGGCCACATGCCAGATGGTGTCGACATATTCGCGCAGTTCCTCTACGCGGCATTTGATACGTTGCATTCTTGTCCTTGTGGCGGGTTCGCTCGACCCGCTTCGCTCATTGTTTCACTGTCAGGTGATGACCAGCACTGCTGGCCCCATTCGTCGAGGATACCCAAATCGCTGCGGATCTCATCCATTTTTGCAGCAAACGGGCCATTTTCGCCTCAACCGAGGATATTCAACTCATCCCAGATGGCATCGATCTTCTGCTTCACCGCCTCATCCTGCACGATGGGCTGACCCCACTCGCGATTGGTCTCCCCCGGCCACTTGTTGGTGGCATCCAGCCCCATCTTGGAACCAAGGCCGGAGATGGGCGAGGCGAAATCCAGATAGTCGATCGGGGTGTGTTCGATCAGGGTGGTATCACGGGCTGGATCCATCCGGGTGGTAATGGCCCAGATCACATCCTTCCAGTCGCGGGCGTTGACGTCGTCATCACACACCACCACGAACTTGGTATACATGAACTGGCGCAGGAAAGACCAGACCCCCAGCATCACCCGCTTGGCGTGGCCCGGGTAGCGCTTCTTGATGGTGACCACCGCCATCCGGTAGGAGCACCCCTCCGGCGGCAGATAGAAGTCGACGATCTCGGGGAACTGCTTCTGCAGCAGCGGCACGAACACCTCGTTCAGCGCCAGACCCAGCACCGCCGGCTCATCGGGCGGACGGCCGGTGTAGGTGCTGTGATAGATGGCATCCTTGCGCATCGTCATGTGGGTGATGGTAAAGACCGGGAATTCGTCCACCTCGTTGTAGTAGCCGGTGTGGTCGCCATAAGGGCCTTCCGGCGCCATCTCGCCCGGCTCCAGATAGCCTTCCAGCACGATCTCGGCGCTGGCGGGCACCTCCAGGTCACAGCTGATGGCTTTTACCACCTCGGTGCGGCTGCCACGCAGCAGGCCGGCAAAGGCATATTCGGAGAGGGTATCCGGCACCGGCGTCACGGCGCCGAGAATGGTTGCCGGATCGGCACCAAGCGCCACCACCACCGGGAAGCGCTCGCCCGGATGAGCCTCCTGCCACTCGCGAAAATCGATGGCTCCGCCGCGATGATCCAGCCAGCGCATGATCAGCTTGTTCTTGCCGATCTTCTGCTGCCGGTAGATGCCGAGGTTCTGCCGCTTCTTGTAGGGGCCGCAGGTGATGGTGAGACCCCAGGTAACCAGCGGCGCCACATCGCCTGGCCAGCAGTGCTGGATCGGGATCTGGTCGAGATCGACAGCCTCCCCCTCCTGCACCACCTGTTGGCAGGGGGCGGAAGAGAGGCGCTTGGTCGGCATGTTGAGCACCTGCTTGAAGATCGGCAGCTTCTCCATCAGCTCCTTGAAGCCACGGGGCGGTTCCGGCTCCTTCAGATAGGAGAGCCATACCCCGACCTGACGCAAGGCGCTCACATCGGGCTGGCCCATCCCCATGGCGACCCGATCCGGGGTACCAAACAGGTTGGTCAACACCGGCATGGTGTAGCCTTTGGGATTTTCAAACAGCAGAGCCGGGCCGCCCGCACGCAGGGTGCGGTCGCTGATTTCGGTCATCTCCAGATAGGGGTCTATCTCGCGGGTAATCCGCTTGAGTTGTCCGTTTTGTTCCAGCTGCGCGACGAAATCACGCAAGTCCTTGTATTTCATGCAGGTTCCCAACCAGATTCAGGAGGTGAGGCATTATAACCCTGGCCGCCTCTCCGGTGTACCCGAATCGGGGAAGAGAGTCGGAGTCATGGGATTCTGATCATGCTGACCAAGGCGTTTGGCCAGCGCCGACAACAGCAATGGCTCATCCACCTCCATCAACAGATCGGCTACCAGAGATCCATACTGCCGGTTGGCCAGCTCACCAAGCAGATAGCTTCTTGCCTGTTGCGGCAGGGGGGATAGCGCGCTCAGCTGGCGCAGGGCCGGCTCTTTCAGATGGGGATTGGTGCTCGCGGCAATCAGCAACTCGCTGGCCTCATTACCCTGATGAAAGCGGTTGATGGTGGCCAGCGCTGCCAGAGCATCCTGATCCACCGGTTGGCGCCAGAGGCGGCTGTAGAGTGCCGGCTCGCCGGTACGCTGCAGCAGGTAGCTCAGTAGACGGTTGTCAGGCAGATAGATGTTCTGGGCAGCCAGCGTCCGGCTCTCGCGCTGCAGCAGGGAAACCGGCAGCTGCTCGAGGGCCTGCAGCAGCGCTTCTTGCTGACGAGCCAGCTCGGGGTTGCCGCGGTAGTAGATCGACTTGAAACCGAAAGTACCCTGCTCCAGTTGCTGGCGATAATCAGCCTGCCACGCCAGTTGTTGCCACTGACCCAGCAGCAGCCGGGCCTGAGCGGCAAAATCGTAGGCGGGTTGCTGCACCAGAAAGCCGTCCACCCGCTGCTCGACCAGCCACCGGGGGGCCTTGTCTGCCTGGGCTGCCACCCAGGCGTGCAATTCGGGTGACGCCGGCCGGGTCACGTTGATATTGCGCAACAGTTGCAGCAACAGATACTCGCGCTGCTCGCGGCTCTGGGTCGCCAGCAAGGAATCGACAGCGGCAAACTGCCCCTGTTGCAGGCAATTCGACAGATAGCGCAAATCAGTGCCCAGCTCGGCGGCCTCCACCGAAGGAGGCTCTGGCACGCTCTGCGCAAAGGCCGGGATACCGAACAGCAATCCCGGCAGTAACCAGTAAACGGGTTTCATGACGTCTCTATCCTTGTGACATCGAAGCTTCATACTACCCAGTCGGCCGAAATTTAGATAAACAAAAACCGCGACCCTGGCCGCGGTTTTGTCATTTTCTGACCTGACTTACTTCTGCTGGCGCCGCATGGCGTCGAAGAACTCGTCGTTGGTCTTGGTCATCGCCAGTTTGTCGATGAGGAATTCGATACCGTCAATCTCGCCCATCGGGTGGACAATCTTGCGCAGGATCCACATCTTCTGCAGCTCGTCACCGGAAGTGAGCAGCTCTTCTTTACGAGTACCAGAACGGGTGATGTCGATAGCCGGGTAGACGCGCTTCTCGGCAATCTTGCGCGAGAGGTGCAGTTCCATGTTGCCGGTACCCTTGAACTCTTCGTAGATAACCTCGTCCATCTTGGAACCGGTATCGATCAGCGCGGTGGCGATGATGGTCAGGCTGCCGCCCTCTTCAACATTACGCGCGGCGCCGAAGAAGCGCTTGGGACGGTGCAGGGCATTAGCGTCCACACCACCGGTCAGTACCTTGCCGGATGATGGGATAACGGTGTTGTAGGCACGAGCCAGACGAGTGATGGAGTCCAGCAGGATCACCACGTCTTTCTTGTGCTCGACCAGACGCTTGGCCTTCTCGATCACCATTTCGGCAACCTGAACGTGACGGGATGCCGGCTCGTCGAAGGTGGAAGCGATCACTTCACCTTTAACCATGCGCTGCATCTCGGTCACTTCTTCCGGACGCTCGTCGATCAGCAGAACGATCAGTTCACAGTCGGGATGGTTGTAGGCGATGCTCTGGGCGATGTTCTGCAGCAGCATGGTCTTACCGGCCTTGGGCGGTGCGACGATGAGGCCACGCTGACCTTTACCGATCGGGGAGGCCAGATCCAGCACGCGAGCAGTGATGTCTTCGGTAGAACCGTTGCCACGCTCCATGCGCAGACGCTCGTTGGCGTGCAGCGGAGTGAGGTTTTCAAACAGGATCTTGTTGCGGGAGTTTTCCGGACGGTCGTAGTTGACCTCGTTGACCTTGAGCAGCGCGAAGTAGCGTTCGCCCTCTTTCGGCGGCCGGATCTTGCCGGAGATGGTATCGCCGGTACGCAGGTTGAAGCGGCGGATCTGGCTCGGGGAGACGTAGATATCGTCAGGGCCTGCCAGGTAAGAACCGTCAGCACTGCGCAGGAACCCGAAACCGTCGGTCAGGATTTCCAGCACACCGTCGCCAAAGATATCCTCGCCACCCTTGGCGTGCGCCTTGAGGATCGCGAAAATAATGTCTTTCTTGTGCGCCCGAGCCAGATTTTCCAACCCCATGGATTCGCCGAGCTTGACCAGCTCAGACACAGGAGTGTTCTTTAATTCAGTCAGATTCATAGTGGTGAAAGTCTGTAAGCAAGGATTGAAATGAGGAGACAGTCTGCTGGATTGATGCTGATCGGATTTGACTTGCCAGGCTAGCAATGGAGTCAGGCAAAAAGGTTAGCAAACGAGCGATAAACTAGCACCAATCGGGATGAGCGTCTAGGTGATAAAACAGAAGGAGCGCATTATTGCAATGCGCTCCTCTTCGATTATTACAGGTTGCCGTCCAAGAACTCTTTCAGCTGAGTCTTGGACAGTGCACCGACCTTGGTCGCTGCCACTTCGCCATTCTTGAACAGCAAGAGGGTCGGGATACCACGAATGCCGTACTTGGGCGGAGTATCAGAGTTATGGTCGATGTTCAGTTTGGCTACGGTCACGCGACCTTCGTACTCTTGGGCAACTTCTTCCAGGATCGGGGCAATCATCTTGCACGGACCACACCACTCGGCCCAGAAGTCGACCAGAACGGCGCCATCGGCTTTGATTACATCTGCCTCGAAGCTGGCATCGCTCAGCTGAACAATCTTGTCACTCATCTCCAACTCCAGTCAGTAAATAAGGCTTTATTGACACGTCAATAAAGGCAATAGTTGCCCTATTTGAAATGATCCTGTTTATTATTGCAAGCCTAACCTGATAACCTACCGCCATGAGCAAAACACACTTAACGACCGACAAATTCGCCCAAATGGGCCTCGAACCCGAAGTTCTGGCTGGTCTGGAAGCAAAGGGATTTCACTATTGTACGCCCATCCAGGCACTGTCCCTGCCACTACTGGTAGAGGGCCATGACCTCGCCGGGCAAGCACAGACAGGCACCGGCAAAACCATCGCCTTTCTGGCCGCCACCTTCAACTATCTTCTTACCCACCCGCTGACCAAGCCCCGTCTGGTAAATCAACCCAGAGCCATCATCATGGCACCCACCCGGGAGCTGGCAGTACAGATCTATAACGATGCCGACAGCATCGCCGCCTCTACCGGCCTGAAACTCGGCCTCGCCTACGGTGGCGAAGGTTACGACAAGCAGCTGGCCGTGCTGGAGCAGGGCGTCGACATCCTGATCGGCACCACTGGCCGCATCATCGACTACTTCAAGTCCAAGGTGATCGATCTGAGCAACATTCAGGTCGTGGTACTGGACGAAGCGGATCGCATGTTCGATCTGGGCTTCATCAAGGACATCCGCTTCCTGTTCCGCCGCATGCCGCCCGCCACCGAGCGTCTGAGCATGCTGTTCTCCGCCACCCTCTCCCTGCGCGTGCAGGAGCTGGCCTACGAACACATGAACCACCCGGAACATGTGCAGGTCGAGCCTGAGCAGATGACCGGCGTGCGGATCAAGGAGGAGCTGTTCTACCCCTCCAACGAAGACAAGATGTTGCTGCTGCTCTCCCTGATGGAAGAGGAGTGGCCGGAGAAAGCCATCGTCTTCGCCAACACCAAGCATGTCTGTGAAGACGTTCATGCCTGGCTGGAGAACGACGGCCACCGCGTTGGTCTGCTGACCGGCGACGTGCCGCAGAAGAAGCGGATGAAGATCCTGGAAGAGTTCACCAAGGGTTCGCTGGACATTCTGGTCGCCACCGACGTGGCCGCCCGTGGTCTGCACATCCCCGACGTGACCCACGTCTTCAACTATGACCTGCCCGACGATGCCGAAGACTATGTACACCGTATCGGTCGTACCGGCCGTGCCGGCAAGAGCGGTCACTCCATCAGCCTGGCCTGTGAAGACTATGCCTTCAACCTGCCGGCCATCGAGGAGTACATCCACCACCCGATCCCGGTCAGCAAGTATGATCGCGAAGCACTTCTGGATGATGTCACCGCGCCGAAACGGGTGTTCCGCAACCGCCAGCCGGTGAACCGCAACATGCGGGATCGCCAGGGCGGTGGCAACAGCAACAACCGCCGTCGTCCGCCGCGCAAAAGCTAAAGGATAGGCCCGTTGCACAACTCGCCTCTCTATGCCGCCATCGACCTCGGCTCCAACAGCTTTCACATGCTGGTGGTGCGCGAGGTCGCCGGTGCCCTGCGCACCGTTGCCAAGGTCAAACGCAAGGTTCGCCTCGCCGCCGGGCTTGATGCCGATTTCCGTCTCAGCCGTACCGCCATGGAGCGGGGCTGGGACTGTCTGCGCCTGTTCGCCGAACAGCTGCAGGACATTCCGGCCGACAACATCCGGGTAGTGGGTACCGCCACCCTGCGGCTGGCTACCAACGTCGACGAGTTCATCAGCGAAGCGGAACGGGTGCTCAACCACAGCATCGAGATCATCTCGGGCGAGGAAGAGGCCAAGACCATCTATGAGGGGGTCTCCTGGACCTCTGCCGGTGAAGGCAACCGACTGGTTATCGACATCGGCGGTGCCAGTACCGAGCTGGTGATCGGCGAGCATAGCGAAGCGAAACTGCTCAACAGCCTGCACATGGGCTGCGTCACCTGGCTCAACAATCACTTCGGTGATGGCGAGCTCTCCGAAGCCCGTTTCGAGCAGGCGATTGCTGCTGCGAAGGCGGTGCTGGAGAAGGTGGCGGATGATTACCGAGCCCTTGGCTGGCGCACCTGCGTCGGTGCCTCCGGTACGGTACAGGCGCTGCAGGAGATCATGCTGGCGCAGGGGAAGAGCGAGCGGGTCACCCTGCCGAAACTGCAGGAGCTGATGGGTCAGGCCATCGCCTGCGGCAAACTCGACCAGCTGCAACTGGAAGGGCTGGCGGCCGAACGGCTGACCGTGTTCCCCTCCGGCCTCGCCATCCTGATCGCCATCTTCGAAACCCTGAACATCGAGAGCATGACGCTGGCGGGTGGTGCCCTGCGCGAAGGATTGATCTACGGCCTGCTCGGCAACAATCACGACTGCGACGCCCGTGACCGTACCGCCGACAGCCTGATCAACCGCTACCAGCTGGACAAGGAGCATGCCGAGCGGGTGCGTGACACCGCCATCGAGGCGTTCACCCAGTTGCAGCCGGCCTGGCGCCTCTCCAAGCGCTATGGTCGCCCGATCCTGCGCTACGCAGCTCTGCTGCACGAAATCGGTCTCTGTATCGAGTACAAGAAGGCGCCGCAACACGCCGCCTACATCATCGACAACATCGATATGCCGGGCTTTACCCCTGCGCAGAAGAAGCTGTTGTCGGCCCTGCTGTTCAACCAGCGGGATGAATTCAAGCTGGAGCCGCTGGAGAAGCAGGGGGCGGTAACCGCTCGTCAGGCGATCCGGTTGGCCCGCATCCTGCGTATCGCCCTGATCCTCTGCATGCGCCGCACCCAGGGAACCGTGCCCGGCTTCACGCTGGAAGCGGACGAGGATGCGCTCACCCTGACCCTGCCCAAAGGATGGCTCGAAGAGCACTACCTGCGCGCCAGCGAATTGCGCTTTGAAGTGGATCGCCAGCAGAAGATGGGCTGGCCGACCCGTCTGCAGGAAGCCTGATCCCTCTGCCTTCTCAAGGAGCAGACCATGCCGGATTACCAACCCATCAGCTGTGACCTCTACGACTGGCTGGAGATTGCCGCCAGCTGGCAGTTGCCGGTCGCGCTGACCAGTCGGGACGGACGTGAGTGGGCGGATCGGATCCGCACCATAGAGGCCCGCGATGGGGTGGAGTATCTCCAGCTGCACAGCGGCGAGCAGCTCAGTCTGGCAGATCTGGCGACTATGACGCTCAGCTGGCAGGGAGAGGAGAAGCTGATCCACTTCGCTCCACCAGCCCAGTCAGACAGCCAATAAATAGCAAGAGGGCCAACCCGATCGGGTTGGCCCTCTTTTTTGGTCGCCCGGACGATATGCCAGTCGCCGCTTAACTCGCCAGTGCCGCCATTACGTAGACATCGAAGCGGTTGCTCTTGGTTTCGATGGCCATGCTCGGCTTCTGTTCGTTGAGCCAGCCAGCGTAGTCGGGGCGCTTCACCACCACCCGCTTCTCTGCCATCTGGAGCGCAGCTGGCAGCAGAGCATCCGCATCGAGATCCGGCCCCACCAGCGACTGGAACACTCGCATCTCTTTTTTCACCAGCGCCGACTTCTGCTTGTGCGGGAACATGGGGTCTAGGTAGATCACCTCGGGCCGTTTGGTCAGCCCCAGCAGGGTATCCACCGCAGGGCCATGCAGCAGCTGCATCCGCTCGCGTACCCATGGGCCGATCTCGGAGTCTTCTGCGGCGCGTGCCAGACCATCCTGCAGCAGGGCGGCCACCACGGGACTGCGCTCAATCATGGTCACCCGGCAACCGAGAGAGGCCAGTACGAAGGCATCGCGTCCCAGCCCGGCCGTGGCATCGACCACGGTCGGAGTCGCCCCCGACTTGAGCCCCACCGCCTTGGCAATGGACTGACCGCGACCGCCGCCAAACTTGCGGCGATGGGCGACGGCTCCTTCGACGAAATCCACGTAGACAGCCCCCAGCTTGGGCTCATCCAGCTTGCGCAGCTCCAGCCGCTCCGGGGTAAATACCAAAGCAAACTGGGGAAGGTCTATCTGGGCAAGCTGGCTGGCCAGCGCGTCTGCCAGCGCGGCCTTGGCGGGGTCTTCGAGGAGGATTTGCATGGTCTCTGGATGCGTTCTAAGTTCAGTGAACCGAGTGTACCACAGCCCCTTCGCGTCGCTGTAGGGAGGAAACCCCATGAACCTGCTCATCGCCTTGCTGCTCGCCGCCCAGAGCAGCCCCCATCTCAAGGTCTGTGGCGTGGACTGGCCCCCCTTCTCCTATGCCGAACAGGGCAACCTGAAAGAGGGGATATCGGTCGAGATCCATCAGGAGGTGGCGCACCGCCTCGGCATGAGCCTCACCCTGCTCGAACTGCCGTGGGGACGCTGCGAACAGTACGTCAACACCGAGCTGGCGGACGGTATTCTCGACAATGCTCCCCTGCCCGGCTGCTACCACTCTGACCTTGCCACCGCCTTCTACCCGCTGGCCGCCTATGTACGCACCGACAGCCCGCTGCAGACTTTCTCGTGGGAGATGGCCAAGGGATTGAAAGTGGGGATGGTCAGGGGCTATGACTACACGGACAAGATCAAGAACTTCACCGGCTGGGAACCCATCAAGGCCCACTCCGACAAACAGTTGCTGCTGATGCTGGAGAAGAGCCGGGTCGACATGATAGTGCTGGATTACTTCTCGGCCCCCATCCTCTCCAAGGAGCAGGACGTCAAGATCCGCGCCCTCACCCCCTTTATCGATTCAACCCCGCTCTATCTCTGCTTTGGCAAACAGAGAGCAGAGCTGCTGCCCGCCTACAACAAGGCGCTGCAGCAGATGCTGGATGAGGGGGTGCTGGATCGCATCTATATGCGCTATCTCGGAGAGGATTACCGAACGCTGCGGGGCAAGCAGGAGAAATTGAAACCGGCGCCGTGACGGTCAGCTGGAACGGGCCTGCAAAAACATGTTCTTGTCGTTGAGCTGCAGATATTCGGTGAGATCGTCGTAGGCGAGCGGACGACTGAGCAGATAACCCTGAGTAAAGGCACACCCCTTCTGGCAGAGGAAGTTGAGCTGCTCGCGAGTCTCCACCCCTTCTATCACCACCTGCATCCCGAGGTTGTGCACTATGTTGATGATGCCGTCGAGCAGCATCCGATCCTGTTCGTTGAAGGGGATATGGCGCACGAAAGATCGGTCGATCTTGACCAGATCGACCGGGAATGTGCGCAGATAGTTGAGCGCCGAGTAACCGGTGCCGAAGTCATCGATGGCCAGCTTGCAGCCCGCCTCGCGCAAGGCATCGATCCGCACCCTGTGCTGATCGCTGCTCTCCATCAGCAGAGATTCGGTAATTTCGATGACGATGTCGGCAGGATCGAGCTCAAAATGGTGGATCACCTTGAGCCACTCGCTCGCTTCCGGATCTATAGTCTGGAACTCCATGGTGGAGCGGTTGATCGACATCTGCAGATCCGGAAAACCGGAGCGCTGCAAACGCGCCAGATCCCGACACGACTGCCACAGCACCAATGACCCCAGCCCCTGGATCAGCCCCGCCTCCTCCGCCAGTGGGATGAACTCGGCCGGTGAAACCTGTCCCCACTGGGGGTGATACCAGCGTACCAGCGCCTCCAGCTTGGCCACCCGCCCGCTGCGGTTGTCCCAGATGGGCTGGTAGGCCATGGTCAGCTGCTCCTGCTTGATCGCTTCCGCCAGATCCTGCTGCATCTGATGGCGCTGACGCACCTCTTCGCGCATGGAGGAGCAGTAGGTGCCGATCAGCCGTCCCTGCCGTTTGGCCGCAAACAGCGCCTGCTCGGCGTTGCGCAGCAGCTCGTCGCTCTCACTGCCATCGATGGGGCAGAGGGTCATCCCCACGGTCGCTGTCACATAGAGGTGCTGGTTCGCCAGCATGAAGGGGCGGGCAAAGCTGCCGATCACCTGCTTGGCAAACACCTCTGCCTGACGGCGGGTCACTATGCCTGGCACCAGAAAGGCGAACTCGTCACCACCGATGCGGGCCACCAGATCCTCGGTGCGCACCCGGCTCACCAATCGATCCGACACCTCCCGCAGCAGGGCGTCACCGGCATGGTGATCCATGCTGTTGTTGACCGCCTTGAAGTTGTTGAGGTCGAGCACCATCAGGGCGAAGCGTTCGCCCCGCTCGCAGAAACGACCGAGACAGCGGCCAAACAGCCAGCGGTTGGGCAGGCTGGTGAGGTTGTCATAGTTGGCCTGTGCCGCGATCTTCTGTTCGGCGAGCTTGGTCTGGGAAAGATCGCTGAAAATGGCGATATATTGCTGGATCTTGCCCCCTTCGCGCAGGGTGCTGATCATCAGCTGCTGTGGATAGAGCTTGCCGTTCTTGCGCTTGTTCCACACCTCACCACGCCACACCCCCACCCGCTCCAGCGCGTGGTACATGTCGGCATAGAAGGTCTGATCGTGCAGACCGGACTTGAGGATGCTGGGGCGCTGGCCACACACCTCCTCGCTGCTGTAGCCGGTGATCTGCTCGAACGCCGGGTTGACCGAGATGATGCGACTGTCGTCATCACACACCAGGATCGCCTCGGAGAGGTTGTCATAGACCCGGTGGGATAGCTTGAGCTGCTCGGCGTGGCGCTTGAGGGGATCGATATTCTCCAGCAGCACCATCAGATAATCCGGCTGCTGCAGAGCATCGCGAATAAGGGTCACCGTTACCCGCCCCCACAGCACTTCCCCGCCCTTGCAGAAGTAGCGCTTCTCCTGAGTGAAGCTGCTGCGCTCGCCACGATAGAGCTGCTCGTAGTATTCGGCGCTGCGCATCCAGTCTTCGGGATGGTTGATGTCGGAGATGGTGCGATGGAGCAGCTCGTCGAGCGGGTATCCCAGCATCTTCTCGATGGCCGGGTTGGCCCAGAGGATGCGGCCGGCAAGGTCCAGCTTGCCGATCCCGACCGGCGCATGGGAGAGCATGCTCTGCAGCATATGAGGCGAATCGGGCAGCGGCTGCTGCGCGCGCTGCAGCAGGAGGGCCAGCTCGCGGCCAGCCAGCGGCCCCAGCAGCTTGAGCAACCCCATTACCTTGCCCATGTTGGCCTGTGGCTGGCGATAGAGCAGGCTGCAGATACCGATGGGTTCGCCATCGGCGTTCTTGAGCACAATGCCGGCATAAGCCTGCGGCTGCCACTCCTGCGCAAGGGGCACATGGGGGAAGAGCTGGAGCAAACGGTCGCTGAACCAGGCTTCCCCCTCATGCCAGGTGATGGCATCGGGCGAGCCGGTTAGCGGCAGTTGCAGGGATTCGGGTTCAAGGCAGGAAGGATAAGCGGCCTGCGCCCTGAATTGGGCAGCGTTTGGTTCCCATGTTGTGATCAGGACGACATCAGCCATCACAACCGCGGCGATTTCACTCACAAAGGTATCGAAATATCCCTGACCACTCGAATGAGCCAGACTGGAGATGATTTGATAGACGGAATCGAGTGCTCGCCTCATGGCAAGGGGCTTTCTCTCCTTGAAGATGTAGAACACGACTCTACTTAAGAGGCGCGGGCAGTGCAAACATGCATTCAGCAAGATATTAAAAAGGCATGAGAAAAGGGACCAAAAGGTCCCTTTTTATGGCAAAAATCACGCCTTGATCCCACTATGCCGCAAAAGCGTATCTGCTTGAAGCTCACCGCTACGGCGGGGATAAAGGTTATGCAGCAATCCCGCTATGGCGCAGCAGCGCATCGACCTTTGGCTCCCGGCCGCGGAAGGCACGGAACAGCTCCATCGGCTCCTTCGAGCCCCCTTTCTCCAGAATGTTCTGCAGGAAGGATTGGCCGGTCGCCGGGTTGAAGATCCCCTCCTCCTCAAAGCGGGAGAAGGCATCGGCAGAGAGCACTTCCGCCCACTTGTAGCTGTAGTAGCCCGCCGCATAACCGCCGGCAAAGATGTGGGAGAAGCTGTGCTGGAAGCGGTTGAATGCTGGCGGCATCATCACGGCTACCTGACTGCGCACCTCGCCCAGCAGCGCCGGGATCTGATCCGGTTTGGCCGGGTCAAACTCCTGATGCAGACGGAAGTCGAACAGAGCGAACTCCAGCTGGCGCAGCATCTGCATCGCCGCCTGGAAGTTACGGGCGGTCAGCATCTTCTCCAGCAGATCGGCAGGCAGCGGCTCACCAGTCTCGTAATGGCCGGAGATAAAGGCCAGCGCCTCCGACTCCCAGCACCAGTTCTCGAGGAACTGGCTCGGCAGCTCCACCGCATCCCAGGCCACGCCGTTGATACCGGCCACGCCAGCCACATCGATCCGAGTCAGCATATGGTGAATGCCGTGACCAAATTCGTGGAACAGGGTGACCACTTCGTCATGGGTGAAGAGCGCAGGCTTGCCATCCACCGGGCCGTTGAAGTTGCAGGTCAGGTAGGCGACCGGCTTTTGCAGCGACCCATCCTGACGGTAGCGACGACCCAGACACACATCCATCCAAGCTCCGCCCCGCTTGTGCTCGCGAGCGTAGAGGTCGAGATAGAAGCTGCCGCGCAGCTCATCCTCGCTATCGAAGATGTCGTAGAAGCGCACATCCGGATGCCAGGTGTCGATGCCGAGGCGCTCGCGCACCTTCATGCCGAACACCCGCTTGACCACTTCGAACAACCCTTTCACCACCTTGTTGGCAGGGAAGTAGGGGCGCAGCTGCTCGTCGGAGATGGAGAATTTGTGCTGCTTGAGCTTCTCGGCGTAGTAGGCAATATCCCAGGCCGCCAGCTCGCTCTGGCCATGTTGTTCGGCGGCGAAGGTGCGGATCTCTTCCAGCTCTGCTTTGCCTTGCGGCAGGGATTTGGCCGCCAGGTCGGTGAGGAAATCCACCACCTGACTGGTCTTGTCGGCCATCTTGGTCGCCAGCGACAGCTCGGCATAGTTGGCAAAGCCCAGCAACCTGGCGAGCTCGCTGCGCAGGGTGAGCAGCTCGGTCATGATGGCGGAGTTGTCCCACTTGCCGCCATTGGGCCCCTGATCGGAAGCGCGAGTGGTGAAGGCCTCATACATCTCGGCGCGCAGTTCGCGGTTGTCGGCATACATCATCACTGGCAGGTAGGAGGGAATATCCAGCGTGAACAGCCACCCCTCCTTGCCCTTGAGTTCGGCCATCTGACGAGCCGCCGCCAGCACGCTCTCCGGCAGACCGGCCAGCTCGGCTTCATCGGCCACCAGCTTGTGCCAGCCTTGGGTCGCATCCAGCACGTTATTGCTGAAGCGGGAAGCCAGCTCGGAGAGGCGAGCCTGAATTTCGCCGTAGCGCTGCTGCGCTTCAGCTGGCAGACCGATACCGGAGAGACGGAAATCGCGCAGGGTGTTCTGAATCTCCTTGCGCTGGGCGCCGCCAAGCCGCGGGAAATCATCGCTCTCGGAGAGCGCCAGATAGGCTTGATAGAGCCCTTCATGTTGACCGACATAGGTCTGGAATTCGGAGAGCAGCGGCAGACAGGCATCGTGGGCCGCGCGCAGTGGTTCGCTGTTGAGCACGGAGTTGAGGTGGCTGACCGGTGACCAGATCCGCGCCAGACGGTCGTTGACCTCTTCCAGCGGGGCGATCAGGCTGTCCCAGGTGTGGGGCTCGGTGTGCGCCAGCACATCCTTGATCTTCTGTTTGCAATCGGCGATGGCCTGCGTCACGGCGGGCTGTACATGATCAGGCTGGATCTGGCTGAAAGGGGGCAGCGAATCCATTGACAGCAAAGGGTTATTCATCCCGGTTACCTCTTGTTTGGTCTTGAACAGACCGCTTTAGCAGCTCTTCATGGTTCTCTAACATGTGGCCAAGTCACGCAATAATCAAGCTTCAATCCGCCTGTCAGCACTGTTTTCCCCTCTTTGTGAGCTCAAACACCTCTCTGCCAGATACTGGACGGCAACAGCATGAATAATCGGTACTTTTTTGCTCTTTTTGCGGCTTTTTCAACTCTCGAACCACAAGGAAGCAGAGCAAATCCAATCGACAAAAGAGTAGGTCACAGCAGCGTATCACCGGCCCTTTCCATGCTTGGAAAATAACTAATCAACAAGTTAATAACCAAAACAAATCATGCACATACGTTGATTAATTTATTTTTAAGTGCATATCATAAGCAGCCTGTTACTCAGGTCACTTGATTCTCCGTGCCACACGGAGAACGGGTGAAAAAGGCAAAGTGACCCGAAAGGGCACGACGCAAAGCCACCGGTCTAAGGGAGATTTCCTATGACAGCGGGGCTGCCCCCGGGAGCGTTCGGCCATAGCTGGACGCTCCGTTTGTACTGTATGGAGATATCAAGATGAACAAATTGAAGTTATCCCTGCTGGGCTGCCTGCTCGGCATGGGCGCCCCCATGGTGCAGGCCGCCTCGGCCGGTCAGGCCATGGTCAATCCCCAATCCGGTGTCGTCGTGGGTTACTGGCACAACTGGTGTGGCGGCGCTGGCTATCAGGGCGGTACCGCTCCCTGCGTCAAGCTCGATCAGGTCAACCCGCAATACAACGTGGTCGATGTCTCTTTCATGAAGGTATATAGCGGCAGCTCGATCCCGACCTTCAAGCTCGACCCGGCTACCGGCATGAGCGAGAGCCAATTTATCGAGCAGATCGCAGAGCTCAACCGCCAGGGCCGCTCCGTGCTGCTGGCGCTGGGCGGTGCCGATGCGCATATCGAGCTGCGTACCGGTCAGGAGCAGGCCTTCGCCGACGAGATCATCCGTCTGGTGGAGACCTATGGCTTCGACGGTCTGGACATCGATCTGGAACAGTCCGCCATCACTGCCGCCAACAACCAGACCGTGATCCCGGCCGCCCTGCGGCTGGTCAAGGATCACTATCGCGCCCAGGGGAAAAACTTCCTCATCACCATGGCGCCCGAGTTCCCCTACCTGACAGCCAGCGGTCTCTATACCCCCTATCTGCGGGTGCTGGAAGGCTACTACGACTGGATCAACCCCCAGTTCTACAACCAGGGTGGCGACGGTATCTGGATCGATGGCATTGGCTGGATTGCCCAGAACAACGATGCCCTGAAAGAAGAGTTCATCTACTACATGGCTGACTCGCTGATCAACGGCACCCGCGGCTATTACAAGATCCCCCACGACAAGCTGGTATTCGGTATCCCGACCAATATCGATGCGGCCGCCACCGGTTACGTCAAGAATCCGCAGGATCTGTTCGATGCTTTCAACAAGCTGAAGAGCCAGGGTCAGCCCCTGCGCGGCGTGATGACCTGGTCCATCAACTGGGACATGGGTCGCAACGCGGCCGGTCAGGCCTACAACGAAGCCTTCATCAAGAGCTACGGCCCCTTCATCCACGACCAGAACATCACCCCGCCGGACGAGAACGGCAAGCCGGTGTTCAGCGGCCTGAGCGATACCCGCGTCAAGCACGGCACCCGCTTTGACCCGCTGGCCGGTGTCAGCGCCAGTGACAAGGAAGATGGCGATCTGACCGGTCAGATCCAGGTGGAAGGGAGCGTTGATACCCAGCGCATCGGCCTCTATCCCCTCACCTACAAGGTGAGTGACAGCGACAACCAGACTACCGAGCAGGTACGCACCGTCGATGTCTACAGCATGAAGCCGGTCTTTACCGGTATTGCGGACACCACTATCGAACTCGGCACCCCGTTTGATCCGATGGCCGGCGTCAGCGCCCACGACGACGAGGATGGCGATCTGACCGCCAACATTCAGGTCAGCGGCAAGGTCGACAGCAGCAAGGTCGGCCGCTACACCCTCACCTATCAGGTGAGCGACAGTGCCAACCAGCAGGTGACCCAACAGCGCAACGTGACCGTCAGGGAGCAGGGCGCCATCTGTGAAAACAGTTGGGATGCCAAAAAAGTCTACGTAAGTGGCGACATCGTCAATCACACTGGCAAGCGCTGGCGCGCCGAGTGGTGGACCCAGAACGAAGAGCCAGGTACCACTGGTCAGTGGGGCGTCTGGCGCGCACAGGGTGACAGCGACTGTGATGGTGGCGAGAAGCCGCCGGTGATCGGCAGCAGCGACTTCACTGTCGGCGCCATGGGTTCCGACTACACCATAGTTAACGGTCAGGTCTCCATCCGCTTCAACATCACCACCGCCAACCCGGTGCAGATCTCTGCCACGCTGGAGCAGAACGGCCACAGCTATGGCAACACAACCAGTCTGGTGAACGGCACCAGCGCGCTGGTTTTGCAGGGCAGCAATGTGACCGATGGCAGCTATGAAGTGGTGATCAACGGTCTGGCTGATGGCCAGCAGCCGGTGGTACAGCGCTTCCCGGTTGCACTGACCGAGCAGAGCAGCGGCGGTGGTGAGGGTGACTACCCGGCCTACGCCCCCAACACCAGCTATCAGGCCGGTGATCGGGTCAGCAATGCCGGTGGCAACTATGAGTGCAAACCCTGGCCCTACAGCGGCTGGTGTGGCGGCTCGACCAGCCACTATGCACCGGGTACCGGCACTGCCTGGAGCGATGCCTGGATAAAGCTGTAATTAGCTATCAGTAACGAAAGAGGGGAGCCATCGGCTCCCCTCTTTTCTATCCGTTACACGCTCGGTCACGTCAGCTTAACGGGCATCTTCCTTCAGCCACTGCGCCACGCGCTTGGCGAAGTAGGTAAGGATGCCGTCGGCCCCGGCCCGCTTGAAGCAGAGCAGGGACTCCATGATGCACTCCTTCTCTTTCAGCCAGCCGTTCTGGATCGCCGCCATGTGCATGGCGTACTCGCCACTCACCTGATAGGCAAAGGTCGGCACGCCGAACTGATCCTTCACCTGACGGATCACGTCCAGATAGGGCATGCCCGGCTTGACCATCACGCTGTCGGCCCCTTCCTGAATATCCAGCGCCACTTCGTGCAGGGCTTCGTTACTGTTGGCCGGATCCATCTGGTAGGTGGCCTTGTTGCTCTTGCCGAGGTTGCCGGCAGAACCGACCGCATCGCGAAACGGGCCGTAGTAGCAGGAGGCGTACTTGGCGGAGTAGGCCATGATCTGGGTGTTGATGAAGCCGTTCTCTTCCAGCGCGGCACGGATGGCACCGATGCGGCCATCCATCATGTCGGACGGCGCCACGATATCGACCCCGGCCTCGGCATGGGAGAGCGCCTGCTTGATCAGGATCTCGGTGGTGATGTCGTTCAGCACATAGCCTTCGTCATCGATGATGCCGTCCTGACCGTGGGTGGTGAACGGATCGAGCGCCACGTCGGTGATGACCCCCAGCTCCGGGAAGCGGGCCTTGAGGGCACGCACGGTGCGCTGGGCCAGCCCGTTCGGGTTGTAGGCCTCTTCCGCCATCAGGCTCTTGCTCTCCAGCGGGGTCACCGGGAACAGGGCGATGGCGGGCACGCCCAGCGCCACCAGCTCGGCAGCCTCGATCAGCAGCAGATCGATGGAGAGACGCTCCACCCCCGGCATGGAGGGAACGGCTTCCCGACGGTTCTCCCCCTCCAGCACGAACACCGGATAGATGAGATCGTTGACGGTCAGTACGTTCTCGCGCACCAGACGACGGCTGAAATCATGTTTGCGCAGACGGCGCAGGCGGCGGCCCGGAAAGGCGCCCGGAAGAGTTGTAGCCATGAATCACTCCTGGAGAGGAAGTTGGAAGAACGCGGCGGAGGTGGCCCGGGTGTGGGCCAGCAAGGCCTCGGGCGCTTCACCACGACAGGCCGCCACCACCTGGGCGATGTGCGGCAAAAAAGCGGGTTCGTTGCGTTTCGGGCGCGGTTTCAGATCCCGTGGCACCAGATAGGGTGCGTCGGTCTCGATCATCAGGCGGCCGACTGGAATGCGGGCCACCTGCTCGCGCAGCAGCTGGCCGCGGCGCTCGTCGCAGAGCCAGCCGGTCACCCCGATATGCAGCCCCAGCGCCAGACACTCGTCCAGCTCCTCGTCGGAGCCGGTGAAGCAGTGCAGCACGGCTCCCGGTAGTTTCGGCAACCAGGGACGGAGGATCTCGATGAAACGGGCGTGGGCATCGCGGCAGTGGAGAAACACCGGCATCCCGAGCTCGGCTGCCAGCGCCAGCTGGGCGTCGAATACCGCATCCTGCACCGGACGGGGGGAGAAGTCGCGGTTGTAGTCGAGGCCACACTCGCCGATGGCCACCACCTGCGGCAGCGCCGCCAGCTCACGCAGGGCGGGCAGGGTCGCCTCATCGACACTCTTGGCATCGTGGGGATGGACCCCGGCGGTGGAGAAGCAGTAGCCCGGCCAGCGGGCGGCCAACCCGGCGCTCTCGCGGCTGCCGTCCAGATCGGTACCGGTCAGGATCAGCGCTGCCACTCCGGCGGCACGAGCGCGGGCCACCAGCTCAGCCTGCTCGCCGGCAAACTGGCTGCTGGTCAGGTTTAAACCGATATCGATCATGAGATGAGGAGTTCCAGACAAAAGGAATACATATCAGGTATTTGAAAACCATCTACCGGATGGGGCCTTACCATACGCCTCGAACGGGAGCATGAAAAGAGGAAGGGAGCCTTAGCTCCCCTCTTCAGTCTGTTCCTGCTTCTCTTCGCTCTCTTCTTTCACGTAGAAACGGGCGAAGAAGAGACCCAGCTCCCACAAGCCCCACATGGGGATCGCGAGCAGCGTCTGGGAGAAGACATCGGGCGGCGTCAGCAGCATGCCGACCACAAACACCCCGACGATAACGTAGGGACGCTTCTCCCGCAGGCTCTTGGGACTGGTTACCCCGGTCCAGCAGAGCAGGATGGTGGCCACCGGAATTTCGAACGCCACCCCGAACGCGAAGAACAGGGTCAGTACGAAATCCAGATAGCTGGCGATGTCGGTCGCCACCGTCACCCCGGCAGGGGCAGTACTGGTGAAGAAGCCGAATACCAGCGGGAACACCACGTAGTAGGCAAACGCCATCCCCGCGTAGAACAGCAGGGCACTGGAGACCACCAGCGGCATGATCAGGCGCCGCTCATGCTGGTACAGACCGGGGGCGATAAAGGCCCAGGCCTGATAGAGCAGATAGGGGATCGCCACGAAGAAGGAGACCACCAGCGTCAGCTTGATCGGCGTCAGGAAGGGGGTCGCCACATCCGTCGCTATCATGCTGGTGCCTGCCGGCAGCTGGCTCAGCAGCGGCTGCGCCACGAAGTCGTAGATGTTGTTGGAGAAGTAGATCAGCGCCAGAAAGACCAGCAGGATGGCCGTCACCGACCGCAACAGGCGGGTTCTCAGCTCCACCAGATGGCTGATCAGGGGTTGTTCTGCCTGACTCATGGCTTGACCTCCCCTTTGCTGACCGGCTCGTTCACGACTTCATGCTCCTGCTGACTGTTGACCGGCGGCACCTCGTCATTCACCTGGGCAACCTGAGCCACTGGCTCGACGGGCGCCACAGGCTCTGCGACGGGGGGACGGCTCTCGTTCTCGACCTGATAGGGGCGGTTGACCGACTGGGCCGCCGCCTTGAGCTGTTCGATGGACTCCTGCAGCTCGGGGCTCAGGTTGTTCATCTGCAGCTGTTCGGCCTTCTTCAGGTCGTTGTGCAGCTCTTGCAGCTTGAGCTCCTGCTCCAGCTCGGCCTTGACCGAGTTGGCGGTGGAGCGGATGAGGCGGATCCAGTGCGTCGTCGTGCGGATAGCGCTGGGCAGCCGTTCCGGCCCCAGCACCACCAACGCTACAACGGCGATAACCACCAGCTCCCAAAAACCGATATCGAACATGGCTTAGGCCTGATCTTTGTCTTTCTGCTTGGCGGTCTCGGCGTTCTGGTTAGCCGTTTCGTTCAGCTGCTTCGGCGGAAACTCGGCATCGTTCTGCTGCTTGGTATCGTTTGGTTCATCGGCCAGCGCCTTTTTGAACCCCTTGACCGCCGCACCCAGATCGCCGCCGATCCCGCGCAGTTTCTTGGTACCGAACAGCAGCACGACGATGACTGCGATGATCAACAATTGCCAAATACTGATACCACCCATGACTTTCTCTCCAGAGCAGGCGCCTGATGGCGCGGTTTTTGTTTAATGGGAACGGGTTCGCAGCCAGCCAAGCAGCCAGCAGATCCCGGCACCGGTGAGGCTGATTTGTCCCCACTCGATGTGTTGTTTTTGGGTCAGCAAGAATACACCCGCCAATAGCAGGCTGGCTCCCACCCCTAAGAGGTAGCGTGCCTGCCCCTGGCGACGACTGTGGCGCCGAAACTCGGCAAACATCTGGTCGAAGTGGTGCTGCTGATGGCGGGTCTGACGCAGGGTCTCGTAGACCAGCTCGGGCAGTTCCGGCAGCTTCTCCGCCCAGAATGGCGCCTTCTCCTTGATGGCATTCAATACCGACTTGGGCCCCACCTGCTCGTGCATCCAGTTTTCGAGGAACGGCTTGGCGGTCTGCCACAAGTCCAGCTGGGGATAGAGCTGACGGCCCAGTCCCTCAACATAGAGCAGGGTCTTCTGCAGCAGCACCAGCTGCGGCTGCACCGCCATATGGAAGCGGCGCGCGGTGTTGAACAAATTGAGCAGCACGTGACCGAACGAGATCTCGGAGAGCGGCTTCTCGAAAATGGGCTCCAGCACTGTGCGGATGGCGAACTCGAACTCGTCCACCTTGGTATCTGCCGGCACCCAGCCCGACTCGACGTGCAGCTCCGCCACCCGGCGATAGTCACGGTTGAAGAAGGCGAGGAAGTTCTCCGCCAGATAGCGCTTGTCTTCCCGGTTGAGGGTACCAACGATGCCGCAGTCGATACCGATCCAGAGCGGGTTTTCCGGGTGTTCGTAAGAGACGAAGATGTTGCCCGGGTGCATGTCGGCGTGGAAGAAGCTGTCGCGGAACACCTGGGTGAAGAAGACCTCCACCCCACGCTCGGCCAGCAGCTTCATGTTGGTGCCGTTGGCTTCCAGCGCAGCGATATCGGAGACCGGTATGCCGTAGATGCGCTCCATCACCAGCACATGCTCGCGGCAGAGATCGGTGATGATTTCAGGCACATAGAGCGCCTCGGAGCCGGTGAAGTTGCGCCGCAGCTGGATGGCGTTGGCCGCTTCGCGCATCAGGTTGAGCTCGTCGAGGATGGTCTTGCGATACTCCTCCACAACCTCGATGGGGCGCAGTCGCGCACTCTGGGGCACAAAGCGCGCCACCAGACGGGCTAGCGCCCGCATCAGGCGCAGATCGGCGTCGATGACCGGCTCGATGTCGGGGCGGATCACCTTGATGACGATCTCGCGGCCACTCTCCTTCAGCCGTGCGGTATGCACCTGGGCGATGGAGGCAGAGGCCAGCGGCGTCTCGTCGAAGTCGTCGAACAGGGTCTCGATAGGGCAACCCAGACTGCGCTCAATCTGCTGACGCGCCGCCTGACCGCAGAAGGGGGGCACCCTGTCCTGCAGCAGGGCCAGCTCCTCGGCGATATCTGGCGGCAGCAAGTCACGCCGGGTCGAGAGCATCTGACCAAACTTGATGAAAATGGGGCCGAGCGCCTCAAAGGCGAGGCGGATACGGGCGCCACGGCTGAGATCGGGTTGCTTGTTCTTGAGCCAGAACAGGGAGCGACGAGCCAGACGGCCCGGCCAGGGTTGATAGCGAGCGGGCACCAACTCGTCGATGCCCCGCTCCAGCAGGATGGTGATGATGCGATAGAGGCGTTTGAACTCTTTCGGGGTCATCAGGCCACCTGCTGTTCGAGTCGAGCCAGCCGCATTTCAACGGCCTTGAGCTGCTGGGCCAGCACCTCGACATCATCGTTGAAGCTCGCCACTTCCAGCGGGCCGGGGGCGAGGCGGATCTCTTCGGTCAGATATTCCGCCAGCTGACGCTGGCTGCGGCACAGTTCGCGGCCGACCAGACGACGCGCCTGACGGGCACCACTGAACAGGGTGTGCGCCACGACATCGCCGGTATAGCGGGATAGCTCCTCCTCCCAGTCGATATCCAGCTCGCCCAGCAGCACGCTGAACGCCTGCACCAGCTGGGGGTCACCGCTCAGATCCAGCTTCTCCTCGCGGATATAGCGGGTCAGGGCGGAGGGCTCCTTGAGCAGACCCAGAGCGGTCAGGGAGAGGCTCAGTACTGCATCCGCCTCACCTTCATAGCTGGCCAGCACATCCAGCCGGCGCTCGGAGAAGACAAACCAGAGTGGCTTGAGTTCGCGCAGCTCCAGCTTGAGGACCTTGCCTGCCAGCTTGCGCAGCCGCTCCGGGCTATCTTTGTCCAGCCCCAGCAACTGGTTGAGGCTGGTTTCGATCACCGCGGTGACCATGGCATCCATCGGCATAGGCAACCTTAAAACTTGTAACCGCGGTGCAGGGCGACCACACCCTGAGTCAGGTTGAAGTACTCAACTTGTTCGAAACCGACATTCTCCATCATGCCGGCCAGGGTCTGCTGATCCGGGTGCATGCGAATAGATTCTGCCAGATACTGGTAGCTTTCGCCGTCATTCGCGACGATTTCGCCCATTTTCGGCAGCAGTTTGAAGGAGTAGAGATCGTACAGCTTGGCGATCACTTCGCTGACCGGCTTGGAGAACTCCAGCACCAGCAGACGACCGCCCGGCTTGAGCACCCGGAACATGGAGGCGAGCGCCTTGTCCTTGTCGGTGACGTTGCGCAGGCCAAAGCCGATGGTGATGATGTCGAAGTGGTTATCCGGGAACGGGAGCGCCTCGGCGTTGGCCTGGACGTAGGAGACGTTGTTGGCCACCCCCAGATTGCGCAGCTTGTCGCGGCCAACCTTGAGCATGGAATCGTTGATATCCGCCAACACCACCTGACCGGTTTCGCCAACGATGCGGGAGAACTTGGCGGTCAGATCGCCGGTACCACCGGCTAGATCCAGCACCTTCTGTCCCTTGCGCACGCCGGAGCAGTCGATGGTGAAGCGCTTCCACAGGCGGTGGATGCCGAACGACATCAGATCGTTCATCAGATCATACTTGGCTGCCACCGAATGGAAGACGCCTGCCACCAGAGTCTCTTTCTCGGTCGCGGCCACGGTTTTAAAGCCGAAATGCGTTGTCGTAGCTTGTTCTGACATCCCTTAAACACCCATAGAACAAAGAATGGCCGCCAGTTTACCAGAGCCAATGGCGTGCGGACACCTTAAACCCGGCTCGCAACCATCTGCATGCCGAGCATGACCATGGCCAGACAAAGGCACAGATTGAGACCGATATTGAGCTGCGACGTCAGAGAGGCATCGTGTCGGGCCAGCACCATTGGTATCGAGGGAAAAGGAGGAGAAGCCGGTCAAGACGCCGAAGCGCCCCCAATCGCAACATAGAACCAGGCTTGCATGGCATCACTCCCTCAGGCTAAGGCCGCCATTATGTCGTAATGGCGGCCCTTGTGCCCAGCGAGGGAACTAATCGCCATCCAGCCTGATTGAAAACTCAGCGGCGAAAATCGATGGGCTCAGGCTGACCCAACACGATCTCGGTCTGGGCCAGCCGGGTCTGGGCAATCACCTTGCCATGGCGGATCGAGTAACGCACCGGCACCTGACGACGCACCGCATCGAAGCCGTTCTCGGCGGGCAGGATCAACAGGTTGGCAGGTTTGCCCACCTCGATGCCATAGCGATCCTGCACATTCAGGGTGCGGGCGCTGTGGCTGCTGATCAGCTTCAGCCCATCGTTGATCTGCTCGTAACCCATGATCTGGCAGACATGCAGCCCCATGTGCAGCACCTGCAACATGTTGGCAGTGCCCATGGGATACCAGGGATCGAACACGTCATCGTGACCGAAGCAGACGTTGATGTTCGCCTCCAGCATCTCCTTCACCCGGGTAATGCCGCGGCGTTTGGGATAGGTATCGAACCGCCCCTGCAGGTGAATGTTCACCAGCGGATTGGCCACAAAGTTGATGCCTGCCATCTTGAGCAGACGGAACAGGCGGGAAGCATAAGCGCCGTTGTAGGAGTGCATGGCGGTGGTGTGACTGGCGGTGACCCGATGCCCGATACCGCGCTCGTAGGCCAGAGTTGCCAGCGTCTCGATGAAACGGGACTGCTCGTCATCGATTTCATCACAGTGCACATCGACCAGAACCTGATACTTCTCGGCAAGATCGAAGATGTAGTGCAGACTTTCGACGCCATATTCCCGGGTAAACTCGAAATGGGGAATAGCACCGATCACATCGGCCCCCAGCTTGAGCGCCTCCTCCAGCAATGCCTTGCCATTCGGGTAAGAGAGGATCCCCTCCTGCGGGAAGGCGACGATCTGCAGCTCCACCCACTCCTTCATCTCTTCCCGCACTTCCAGCATCGCCTTGAGCGCGACCAGATTGGGATCGGAGACATCGACGTGAGTACGCACAAACTGGATGCCGTTGGCGATCTGCCACTTCAGCGTCTGGATAGCACGCTGTTTCACATCCTCATGGGTCAGCAGTGCCTTGCGTTCGGCCCAGCGCTCGATCCCCTCGAACAGGGTGCCGGAGAGGTTCCAGCTCGGCTCGCCAGCCGTCTGGGTGGTATCGAGGTGAATATGGGGTTCGATAAAGGGGGCGATCGCCAGACCGCCCTCCCCGTCCAGCACCCGACCGGCGACGGCATGCTCGTCATGGGGTTCGATGGCGGTGATGACCCCATCCTGACAGCGGATCTGCCACAACCCTTCCCGATCGGCCAAACGAATATGTTGAATCAGCATTTGCTAGCTTCCTGTACCAGAACCGGCCGCTGGGTGAGGCGAACCAGAATGAAATAGGTGAAGGCGGCGCCCAATACCGCGTTGAGTGGCACTATGCCCGGCAGCCACTTGCCGACAGCCACCCCGACTGCCGTGGCGACCAACGCCTGCCAGCGCACCGTCTCGAACTGCTGATCGGCAAACTGACGGTAACGCTCACGATTGAGCAGGAAATCCATGATGATAATGCCACCAATCGGGGGAATTGCCGTACTCAAAAAGGCCAGCCAGCCGACAAAGTTGTTGTAAAGCCAGAGGGCACAGGCGGTACCGACGAGGCCGTTGATCACGCTGAGTGGCTTGCTCTTGAGACCGGTAATATTGGCAAAACCGAGGCCAGAGGCGTAGAGGGCGTTGTCGTTGGTGGTCCAGATATTGAGGCCCAGCACCAGAATGGCGGGGATCAACAGCCCCTGCATCAGCATCACTTCCGAGATATCGGCCTGCCCTGTCACGGCCGCGCCAGCTGCACCGAAGACGAACATCAGAGTGTTGCCCAAAAAAAACGCCACCATGGTAATCATGACGGCGCCCCAGGGTTTGCGACCAAATCGAACAAAGTCGGCGGTCAGGGTTCCTGCACTGATAAAGGAGCCGACCACCATGGTCAATGCCGTGGTGAACTCGATGGGATTGCTTGGTTGTACCTGCTGCAACGCAGCCATGCCACCGGTCGAGGTCACCGCCAGCCAGACCGAGTAGCCGCCAAGCAGTGCAATGGCCGGTACTGCCACAAAGCTCAGCACCATCAGAGCTGAAATACCGAAGTAGACGGTCACCGTCATCAAAATGCCCGAAATGGCGATGAGCCAGTTCACATCGATGCCGGTCGCCTTCTGCACAGGCAGCGCAAACATGGCGACGCCGACACCGAACCAGCCGACCTGAGTGCCGCCCAGCAACAGGGATGGCAGCCAGGAACCTTTCACCCCAAACGAGTAACGCGCCAGCAGATGGGTAGAGAGACCGGTTGAAGCACCGATATAGCCGAGACAGGCGGTGTAGATACCCAGCAGCAAGTTGCCGAGCAGTACCGCCTTGATGAAATCATCGAACACCAGACCTGTGCCCAGTGCACCGCCGGTCCACATGCTGGCAGAGAAGAAGGTCAGACCGAGCATCACCAGCATCAGCGACAGCACACCTTTGCGCCCTTTGGCGGGAACCGCCCCCAAACAGTATTCGTTATCCTGCGCCATGCTCTTTCTCCACGTAATAGGCAAAACGCGCCGGATTTTACATGTAAAACGTTTTACGTCAATCGATCATGGTTAAATATCTGGATAAAACCATCAATAGCAGTCAAATGAGTAACATACTGGGACTCAAATCAGCAGAAAAATAGGGCTGGCCACAAACAGAGGAAAGTATTGGCGGTAAGGAATATGAGGAGATTTTTTAGAAAGCGACAGATGCAAAAAAGCCTCCCTTTTCAGGGAGGCTTTCTCTTTAATGGTGCTGATACCCAGAATCGAACTGGGGACCTCATCCTTACCAAGGATGCGCTCTACCGACTGAGCCATATCAGCACACTAACCGGTAAAGACCACGCTATCCGCGTAATCTAAAATTGGGTGCCTGGCAGTGTCCTACTCTCGCATGGCGAATGCCACACTACCATCGGCGCTACCGCGTTTCACTTCT
>NZ_JANFNW010000013.1:0-110251 GCF_024436135.1 Aeromonas sp. SG16 | reverse complement strand
GAGCGGGAAACGAGACTCGAACTCGCGACCCCGACCTTGGCAAGGTCGTGCTCTACCAACTGAGCTATTCCCGCAACTACCTTAAAACAGGCCGTACAGCATTTGGTTGCTTGCGCTACTGTACGGGAGCCGAATTATAAGAGCAGTCCTTCCAATTGCAAGGGCTTTTTTGTCTGGTTGCGCGCGTTCGCTCAAAAGCTGGCCGAACTGTCGATTTTAGCAGCCAGCGCATGACAAACCCTTGCCGGGGAATCAGATCTTGAAGACGTGGCTGCGATAGAACTGCAGCTCGGCGATGGATTCGCGGATGTCGTCCAGCGCCTGATGGGTGCCGCTCTTCTTGAACTGATCCAGCAGTTCCGGCTGCCAGCGGCGTACCAGCTCCTTGATGGTGCTGACGTCGACGTTGCGGTAATGGAAGAAGGCTTCCAGATCGCTCATGTGCTTGACCATGAAGCGGCGATCCTGACCGATGCTGTTGCCGCACAGCGGGCTGGTGCGCTCCGGCACCCACTGGCGAATGAACGCGAGGGTCTCGGCAACGGCCTTCGCCTCGTCATGCTGGCTCGCCTTGACCCGGGCCACCAGACCGCTCTTGGTGTGGGTGTTGACGTTCCACTCGTCCATCTTGGCCAGCTCTTCATCGCTCTGGTGGATGGCGATCACCGGCCCTTCGGCCAGCACGTTCAGGTCCTTGTCGGTGACGATGGTGGCAATCTCCAGTACCACGTTCTCTTCGGGGTCGAGACCCGTCATCTCCATGTCGATCCATACCAGGTTCTGCGCGCTGACTGTCATGATTACTCTCTCTGTTGGGAGGAATGGCGGAATTTTGCCAATTTGCATGTATCATACTGGCTTTGGATCTGTTCATAAACTGGCGAATCGAGTGGCAAAGAAAGCAAAACTCAATCTGGGTCAACAAAGACGCGTCCAGGCCAACCGCGAGCGTCGGCTGCAAAAAGAGCACACCACAGAGGTGGATGACACCCTGTTTGGCCCGGCCATCGAAGGGGTGGTGATCAGCCGTTTCGGTCAGCACGCGGACGTGGAAGCGAGCGATGGCACCATTCACCGCAGCAACCTGCGGCGCAGCAGCATCAGCAGTCTGGTGTGCGGCGACAAGGTGGTGTGGCGTCCCGGCCTCAATGCCGCCATCGCCGGCGTCATCGAAGCGGTGCATCCGCGCCACTCGGTACTGACCCGGCCGGACTTCTACGACGGGGTCAAACCCATCGCCGCCAACATCGACCAGATCATCATCGTCTCGGCGGTGATGCCCGAGTTCTCCACCAACATCGTCGACCGCTATCTGGTGGCCGCCGAGGATGTGGAGATCCGCCCCCTCATCGTGCTGAACAAGGTCGATATGCTCGATGATGCCGCCAGAGCGCGCATCGAGCGCCAGCTCGAAACCTACCGCAAACTCAATTACGAGGTGCTGCTGGTGAGCTGCGAGAGCGGTGAAGGGCTCGATGAACTGAAAGCCAAGCTCACCGACAAGATCAGCATCTTCGTCGGCCAGTCCGGGGTGGGCAAATCCTCGCTCACCAACGCCCTGATGCCGGGGCTGGATGTGCTCACCGGCGAGATCTCCGAAAACTCGGGGCTCGGCCAGCACACCACCACCACGGCGCGGCTCTACCACTTCCCGAGCGGTGGCGATCTCATCGACTCCCCCGGGATCCGCGAGTTCGCCCTCTGGCATCTGGAAGCCGACCGCATCACCTGGTGCTTCGTCGAGTTTCGCGACTATCTGGGTGGCTGCAAGTTCCGCGACTGTACCCACAAGGACGATCCCGGCTGTGCCCTACGGGCAGCAGTCGACAGTGGTGCCATCAGCGCCGATCGCTTCCACAACTATCACCGCATCCTGGAAACCATGCAGGAAGCCCGTCACGGTCGCCAACAGGCGCGCCTGTGACCCTGTTTAACCTACGTTGATGATGAACATGAGCATTACTGACAACCTGAAAATTGCCGGTCAATACTGTCTGCCCAAGCACGCCCTCTCCCGTCTGATCGGCAAGTTTGCCGCCGCCGAAGCGGGCAACATCACCACCAAAGTGATCGAGGCTTTTATCAAGCAGTACCAGGTCGACATGAGCGAGGCGCTGCACGAGAGCCCGGCCCACTACAAGAGCTTCAACGAGTTCTTCACCCGCGAGCTCAAGCCCGGCATCCGCCCCGTGGTAGAAGATGCCATGACCCTGGCGCTGCCGGTGGATGGCACCGTCAGCCAGCTCGGCCCCATCCAGCAGGGTCGCATCATTCAGGCCAAGGGCCACGACTACAGCGCCCGCGAGCTGCTGGGCGGCTATGAGGATCTGGTGGCGCCGTTCAAGGATGGCGACTTCGCCACCATCTATCTGGCGCCCAAGGATTACCACCGCATCCACATGCCGCTGGACGGCGTACTGGAGAGCATGGTGTTCGTGCCGGGGGATCTCTTCTCCGTCAACCCGCTCACCGCCGAGAATGTGCCGAACCTGTTTGCCCGCAACGAGCGGGTGGTGGCCACCTTCCGCACCCCGCACGGCCCGATGGCGCTGGTGCTGGTCGGTGCGACTATCGTGGCCAGCATCGAGACCATCTGGGCCGGCAACATTGCGCCGACCAAAGAGAAGAAGGTGGTGCGCTGGGACTACACCGGCGACGAGGCCATTACCCTGCAAAAAGGTGCCGAGATGGGTCTGTTCAAACTGGGCAGTACTGTCGTCTGCCTGTTCGGCCCGGGCATGCTGGCCGGTTTCGAACCTCATCTGACCAACGGGGTCACCACCCGCATGGGTCAGCCCTTTGCCAAGCTGGCGGAGCAGGCATGAGCGAGCAACCGAACGCCTCGCAGAAGAACAACCCGCTGCACGGGCTGACGCTGGAAGCCATCGTCACCGCTCTGGTCGAACACTACGGCTGGGAAGAGCTGGGGCAGCAGATCAATATCCGCTGCTTCACCCATGAGCCCAGTGTCAAATCCAGCCTGAAGTTCTTGCGCAAGACCCCATGGGCCCGGGAGAAGGTAGAGAGCCTCTACCTCTACGTTCAGCGCAAGCAAGCCAAATCAAAGGAATAACGCCATGGCGTTCAAGATTACCTACACCTACAAGAAGCAGGCCAAAACGATCGGCTATGCCAACGACAAGTTCAACAGCATCTATGATGCGGTTGCCGCTGCCGAAGGGATCGATCTCGCCAGCTTCCACGCCATGGAGGCTCAGCTGGCTCAAGTGTGCCGGCGCGACAAGAAGAGCGTGAAGGATTACCGGGAGAACTACTTCAAGGAGCTGGGGTTCTCCAACATCGTCATCGAACGGGACAATCTCGAAGAGGATCAGGAGTAACCATGCGAACCTTGACTCTGATGGCCGCCTCCCTGCTGCTGGCGGCATGCAGTACACCGGAACAACATCTGGTTGGCAGCGATCGCGACAGCCACGGCTGCATCGGCAGTGCGGGCTATCAGTGGTCAGCGCTGACCGGCAAATGCGTGCGTCTGTTCGAGCAGGGCATCCGGCTCAATCCGACCGATGCCAGCCAGACCAGCAGCGCGTTCGTGCTGTTCAACACCGATCAGAGCAAGGCCGAACTGACCCTGCCCACCGGCGAGCAGCACCAGCTTGCCCGTCAGGGCATGGAAGGCAACTGGTCGTGGCAGGGCAGCGGTTACACCCTCTTCCCCTGGAAGGGCTATGTGCTCAAATCCGGTGACAAGGTGATCTATCAGGGGGAGTAACCCGAACGCCTGATATCTTCCCGATATCCGCCAAATAAAATGCCGACCCAAGGGTCGGCATTTTTATATCTGAAACAACCGGTTATCAGGCGCGGCTAAGGTAATCGGCCTGCCCCACCCACTTGTAGCTGGTGAGCTCGGTCAGCCCCATGGGGCCACGGGCGTGCAGCATCTGGGTCGACACCGCCACCTCGGCCCCCAGCCCAAACTGGCCGCCATCGGTGAAGCGGGTCGAGGCGTTGACGTAGACCGCCGCCGAACCGGCCCCGTTGACGAAACGCTCGGCGTTGGCCAGATCGTTGGTCAGGATGGCATCGGAGTGACCGGCGTTGTGCTCGCGCATATGGGCCAGCGCCTCGTTCACATCCGCCACCAGCTTGACTCCCAGGGTCAGTCCCAGCCACTCGGTATCGAAATCCTCCGGCCCCGCCTCGCACAGGTTGTCGGCGCCCGCCAGCAGCGTCATGGCGTTGGCCGCGCCGACCAGCGTCACCTTGCGTTCATTCATCAGCGCCACCAGTTGCGGCAGGAAGGTGGCGGCCACCTTTTCGTGCACCAGCAGGGTATCGAGGGCGTTGCAGGCGGAGGGGCGCTGTACCTTGGCGTTGTCGATAACCGCCAGAGAGCGCACCAGATCGGCGCTCTCGTCGACGAAGATATGGCTGATGCCAAAGCCGCCGATGATGACCGGAATGGAGCTGTTCTCTTTGCACATCTTGTGCAGGCCGGCACCGCCACGGGGGATGATCATGTCCACATAGCGATCGAGGCGCAGCAGCTCGGCCACCAGCGCCCGATCCGGGTTGTCGATGTACTGTACTGCCGCCTCGGGCAGGCCGGAGGCCGCCAGCGCATGCTGGATAACCCGCACCAGCTCCAGATTGGAGTGGAAGGTCTCGCGACCGCCACGCAATATGCTGGCGTTGCCGGTCTTGAGGCAGAGGCTGGCGATGTCGATGGTGACGTTGGGGCGCGCCTCGTAGATGACGCCGATAACCCCGATGGGCACCCGACGACGGGAGAGGCGCAGGCCATTCTCCAGCACCCGGCTATCCATTTCGGCGCCGACCGGATCATCCAGCGTGATTACCTTGCGCACATCCGCCACGATGCCGGCCAGCCGGGCCGGATTAAGCAGCAGGCGATCCAGCATCGCCTCTGACAGGCCAGCCTCACGGCCTGCCGCGATATCCTTGTCGTTAGCCGCGAGGATCTGCTCGCTGCGCGCCTCCAGCTCGTCGGCGATGGCGGCCAGCGCCCGGTTCTTCTGCGCCGTGCTGACGGTAGCCAGCTGATAGGCGGCTTCACGGGCCGCCTGCCCCATTTTCTCCAGACTCATCTCATTTCCCTTTGTTCATGCCGTGCCGCCCTGATTAGAGCAGCACCATGTCGTCTCGATGGATAGCCACAGAGCCGTAGCCATAGCCCAATACCTGCTCAATCTGGTCCGAGTGGACGCCGCGCAGTTTATCCAGCTCCAGATGGTCGTAACGGCAGATACCGCGGGCCAGCTCGGCGCCCTTGGGATCAAGAATGCGCACCACATCGCCCCGAATAAAGTCGCCCTTGACCGCGACGATCCCCTTGGGCAGCAGGCTGGAACCTTTATCCTTCATGGCGGCGACAGCCCCCTGATCCACATGGACTTCGCCGTGAGGGGGTGGGCCTGCCAGGATCCAGCTCTTGCGCCCTTCCAGCGGGGAGGCCAGCGCCGGAAACAGGGTACCGATACGCTCGCCCTTGGCGAGACGGCCGATCACCTCCGGCATCTGGCCGGTCGCGATCACCACATTGACGCCGGCCCTGCGTGCCACATCGGCGGCTTGCAGCTTGGTGGCCATGCCGCCGGTACCGAGGCCACTGACACTGTCACCCGCCAGCGAGCGCAGGGTATCGTCGATGGTCTGCACCTCTTCGATGAGCTGGGCATCGGGATTGGTACGCGGATCGGCAGTAAACAGTCCCTTCTGGTCGGTGAGCAGGATCAGCAGATCGGCATCCGCCAGGATGGCGGCGCGGGCGGAGAGGTTGTCGTTGTCGCCCACCTTGATTTCAGCGGTCGCCACCGCGTCGTTTTCGTTGATGACCGGAATAATGCGGTGATCAAGCAGGGTCCGCATGGTATCGCGGGCATTGAGATAGCGCTCCCGATCTTCCAGATCGGCGCGGGTCAGCAGCATCTGGCCGATATGCAAGCCATAGAGGTTGAACAGATCCTGCCACACCCGAATGAGCTGGGTCTGACCGACTGCAGCCAGCATCTGCTTGTTGGGCAAGGTTGGCGCCAGTGGCGGGTGCCCCAGATGCTCACGCCCGGCGGCGATCGCCCCCGAGGTGACCACCACGACCCGATGGCCGTGACGGTGCAAGGCCGCACACTGTCTGACCAGCTCGACCATATGGGCACGATTGAGCTGGGAAGACCCCCCTGTGAGCACGCTGGTGCCCAACTTGACGACTATGGTTCTGTTTTCCATGGGAGCATAAAGGCTAAAAAAGTAAGGAATATCTTTATACCCACGGCCATGGAGCCCTGCAAGGCAATTCATGGTGCGGTGGAAGAGGAGAAAAAACGGGAGGAGAGAGAACTGGAGCCCTGCGAGTAACAGATGCAACTCGCAGGACTTCAGGGGATCAGGCTGCCGTTACGGTCAACTCGTTGGTGACCTGCTCGGCAGGAGACAAGTGACACTCAAGTGCGGCCAACTTGTCGCTGATGAGCTTGTAGAAGCGGTTGAGGGTGCGTTCCACCTCCACCTGATGCTTCTTGGGGATCGGCTTGTCGAGCCACTCGCCATCGGCATTGTAAAAACCGAACTGATAGTGATAGCGGAACTGGTGATCATCCTGCTCCAGCACCAGCCACCAACCCCAGAACTCCCGCTTGTCCGGCGCCGGTTTGGCGCTGACGCAGACAGACAAACAGTCGAAGCGGTAACGCCCCTCTTCACAGAGATCTTCGCGCAGATAGGGGCCAATGGCAGCAAACTGCCGCAGCAGCCGCTTGTAGGTCACTCTTTCAGACATGTTAACCTCCCTGTTAAACAAGCCGCGCCACCTGGTGATGGCGTCAGATTTTTAGCGCAATATCAGGCACACAGGTGCCGTTTCAACCACTCGACAATCTCATCCAGCGCCTGGTCATAGACCTCCAGCAAGGGCTGTTTGTCAAACACGATGGCCTTGCCATTGCGGCTGGCCGACGCCAACGCCCGGACATCCTGCTCGGGACAGATGAAATCTCTCTTGTGTCCGATACTTAATATCGGCACCGATGTGCGAGTCCCGAGCAATCCTTGCGTTTTCAGTGAAAATACCTGGCACTTGGTACGCATGGTATCCCACTGGGCCGCATCGGCCCCCAACCGGTTGGCCAGACTGTCCCGCATCATGCGCGGGCATCGGGCAAACAACTCCTGATTGGTAAACACCTGATTGACCCCGGCCCCGACACAGACCACGGTTTTGAGCTTGAACGGCTCGATAAAGGCCAGCCGCGCCGCCACATTGCCCGCCAGTCGAAAACCGACCATGGCGATACGCTGGTGATCGACCCAGGCCACCTCGGAGAGGTAGTGCAGCACCGCCTGATGGAGACGGCTGGTATCCTGCACCAGTGGCCAGTGCTCGGCATAGCCGATGCCCGGCATATCCAGCGACAGCATGCCGATGCCGTTGGGTTCGAGCCGTTTGAGGTAGAAGTTGAGAAAATCGAGCTGCAGGGAGTCGATCCCCCCGCTGATGATCACCAGCGGCACCGGCTTGTCGGTGGCCGGCAGGTGGAGATAGCCCTGAATATTCTTGCCGCGAAATGGCACCTGGATCTCTTTGAGCGGTACCTTGAACAGCCGGCCTGCTTCGCGATAGGCCATGTTGCCGAGCAGCTGGGCCTGATCCGCCAGTTCATCATCTTTGAGATGGGGGTAACTGGCGATGGAGTAGTAGCGCACCGCCTTGAGCAGTTGCTTGAGAGCCCCTTCCTTATCGCCCTGCTCGCACAGTTCGCGGCCCTGCTTGAAATAGGTGCCAGCCACCTGGCTCCACTCGTAGATCCAGTTGCCGGGCACATAGCCCTTGATGGTATCGAGATAGCAGTCGTGGGTGCGCTCGCCGGTCGCCATGGCGATACGGGCCAGAGTCTGCTCCACCTCGACCGGATCTGCCCCCTGCCAGGCCCAGGATGGGCGGCGCAGCAGGCGATACCAGCTCTTTGACATGGAGCCGTCAATAAACATCTCGTCTGACTCGGCCTCGGCCAGTTCGGCAGGGCTGGAGTTGGAGATCTCGGAAGTTTCCAATACCTTCTTGACCCGGGTGAACAGTTTTTCGGTCAGATTAAGGTCGTCGTTCAAGTCCAAGATAATGTCTCTTTCAATCAGGCAATGGTTCATCTTAACCACTTTTACTGCCCGTCAGCCACCCCGCAACAGATTGATACACAAAAAAACAGGGCTCCTTCAAGGAGCCCTGTGAAACCATTACTCTTCGTCGCAGATTGGCGTGACAAACTCCAACGCCATATCCCACGGTTGCTCGATCCAGGTGTCCTGCGGAATGGCAACTTCGAAATCATCCAGCAGCGGCTCACCCATCGGCTTGGCAAAAATGGCGATGAACTTGGCTTTCGGGTAGAGATCGCGGATGGCCTTGGCGGTTGTGCCGGTGTCCACCAGATCTTCCACCACCAGCCAACCTTCGCCGTCACCGGCAGTGGTCGCACCCTTCACAACCACCAGCTCGCGCTGGTTGTCATGGTCATAGCTGGAGATGCAGAGGGTCTCTACGTTGCGGATGCCGAGTTCACGGGCCATCAGGGCTGCGGGTACCAGACCGCCGCGGCTGACCGCGATGATCCCTTTCCACTGGTTGGCAGGCAGTTGACGACGAGCCAGACGGCGAGCTTCACGTTGCAGGTTGTCCCACGACACATAAAACTTTTTCGGCATATTATCGATCTCGAATAGTTGTACAAAAACAATCACTTAAAATAATGGCATTCGAAAGTATCCTCTCGAATGCCAATAAATGGCGGCTCTTGTCCGGCTGAATTCAGATTGCACTTGTTCTGCCTGAGGGATGACCTCGGCAGCAAATCTGATAGCAGTGGAAGCAAGATGGACATATCCGGCGCTTGGGTCGATAAGAGTGCCAAAACCGCGGACAGGCTGTTGGGCCGATATGATAGCACCCTTTGCAGAGAAAATGCCTGGCAAACGTATGCCAAATTCAGGAAAAATTGGCCTCTTCATCTTCAAATGACCCAACCAGAGAGTCGAATGGCCAATCTTGCGCCCCTCTCGTCAGCGACAATTGGCGCTCTTTGACAAACGACAGATAAAAAAATAGCAGGGGGAGGATTGACCTCGCGCACCTGCTGCTTTGTCGTCTGCACCCAATCGGGTGACTTGCCCCTCAGGACAAGCTCGTCTTAGCGACGGTTGACGAAGGGGTTAGGGTAGCTGAAACCCTGGGTATAGAGAGATGGGGCGAACCAATAGGTAGAGTTGCTGCCTGGCATCTTGAATCTCCTGATTGCTTAACAAGTTACGTACCTTTATGCGGGCTCAAATCCTTGAACGAACACTCGGTTCCATGGAGGCGCACTTGCTTTGCTTCGGTTCCCTGGAGGCTTTCATCGTCATCCTGACGGGTGGCGAACCACGGGAGCTAATTTACCAGCCGGCACCGTAAATTCAATCTTTTTGTGAAGCTCGTCACATAAATATCGTTTCTGCCAAACAGTGTCACCCGAGCCTGACAATTGCACTGCCCCGGTGGCCACCGGCAGCACAACCGCCCTGCGATTTGCGCTAACCGCTCACATTTTTCTGCGATTGACTGTATTATCGTTATCCACTTTCCAGGCCCACTGACGGGGCCTCTTTCATTCCGTGCTGGTAAGGAGTCCTGACGTGGCACAACTAAGTTCCTTGTCCCCCCAACTGATTTGGCATTTCTTCGAACAGATCTGCTCCATCCCCCACCCTTCCAAGCATGAAGCCAAGCTGAGCGCCTGGATCGTCCAGTGGGCGCAAGGGGAAGGTCTGGCGGTCAAACAGGATAACGTCGGCAACATCATCATCAAAAAACCGGCTACCCCGGGGATGGAAAACCGCAAGGGCGTGGTGCTGCAGGCCCACATCGACATGGTGCCGCAGGCCAACGCCGACACCAAACACGACTTCGCGACCGATCCCATCGATGCCTATGTTGATGGCGAGTGGGTCACTGCCCGTGGCACTACCCTGGGAGCTGACAACGGTATAGGCATGGCCGGTTGCCTGGCCGTACTGGCGGACAAGACCATCAAACACGGCCCGCTGGAAGTGCTGCTGACCACCGACGAAGAGACCGGTATGACCGGCGCCTTCGGTTTGGAAGCGGGTTGGCTGGAAGGCGAGATCCTGCTCAACACCGACTCCGAAGAGGATGGCGAGGTCTATATGGGCTGCGCCGGTGGGGTGGATGCCAATATCCGTTTCCCGCTCGAGCTGGTTGAGGCTGCGGAAGGCGAAGCCCTCGAGCTGGCCGTCAAAGGGCTGCGTGGCGGTCACTCCGGTTGCGACATCCATCGCGGTCGTGGCAACGCCAACAAGCTGCTGGTGCGCCTGCTCAAAGCAGCCGAGCCGCTCGGTATCCGTCTGGCCGAGATCCACGGCGGCACCCTGCGCAACGCAATCCCGCGCGAAGCCCGTGCCACCCTGCTGGTACCCGCTGCCAGCGTAAACGAGTTCAAGGCGCTGGTTGACCGCTATACCGGTATCTACCAGACCGAGCTGGCCGCCACCGAGCCGAACCTGACTCTGCTGGTCAACAGCGCCGCCAAACCGGCCAAGCTGATGAGCGTCTCCCTGCAGCAGCGCCTGCTGGATGCCCTGATGGCCTGCCCGAACGGCGTGATGCGCATGAGCGATGCCATGCCCGGCGTAACCGAAACCTCTACCAACCTGGGGGTAATCAAGACTCAGGATGGCGAAGTGTATGTCCAGTGCCTGATCCGCTCCCTGATCGACTCCGGCCGCGAGAGCATCGAGCAGATGACCCGCTCCCTGTTCACCCTGGCGGGTGCCAGCTGCGAATTCACCGGTGCCTATCCGGGTTGGGCGCCGAACGTGGACTCCCCCGTCATGGCGCTGGTGCGCAACAGCTACCAGACCCTGTTCGGCACCATGCCCAACGTGATGGTGATCCACGCCGGTCTCGAGTGCGGTCTGTTCAAGAGCGCCTATCCGGAGTGGGACATGGTCTCCTTCGGCCCGACCATCCGCGGTGCCCACTCCCCTGACGAGAAGGTACACATCCCGGCAGTCGAGCGTTTCTGGCAGCTGCTGGTGCACGTACTGGAAGCCATTCCGGCCAAGTAAGACAGCCCAACGGCAAAACAAAAGCCCCGCACTGCTGCGGGGCTTTTTATTGTCTGCTCCAGCCTGACTTTGGCGCTTAACGAATGCCGCGGGCCTCGCGGATCCACTCCCAGGCTTGCTGGATCTCCTGGGTTTTCTCCTTGGCCATCTCCATCATCTCCGGCGGCAACCCCTTGGCGGCCAGCTTGTCCGGGTGATGCTTGCTCATCTCCTTGCGGTAGGCGCGCTTGATATCCTGATCGCTGTCGCTCTCGCTTACCCCCAGCAGCTGGTAGGCATTTTTGAGGCGATCCGCCGAGGGAGGCGCCTGCCGATACTGCTGGCTACCCGCGCCGCTCCCCTGATACTGACCATGAGCCTGATTGAAGAAGTTCATCTGCGCCTCGGCCATCGCCAGAATGCGGGCCAGCTCGATACGGCTGAAGCCCAGTTCATCAGCAATGGTGTGCAGGATGGCGCGTTCACCATCCTCTACCCGACCATCGGCAAAGGCGGCCTGCAGCTGTACTTCCAGAAAGAAGCGCAGGATATCGCGCTGGCCCTGGCTGGCACGACGAAACTCGGCCAAGGTCTCGCGCAGCGGGAAACCGGCCTCCTTGCCCTGCCGGAACGAATCCTGCGCGCGGCTGCGCAGCTCGCCGGAGAGACGCATCCGATCCATCAGATTGGAGGCGACCCGGATCTCCTGCTCGGTCACCTGACCGCTCGATTTGGCGATATGGCCCATCACCGAGAAGGTGGCATGGAAGAAGACAGCCTGTTGCTCCTGAGTCGGGGTACGGCGAAACGCCCCCTGCAGCCCCATGCCGCGATCGAAACGGTGGCCAATCCAGAGACCAATCAGGGCACCGATGATGTTGCCGAGCAGAAAACCGAAGAAGGCGCCCAGCACCTTACCCCAAATACGCATGGTTCAAGACCTCTTGATGTTATTGAGCGCGGCGCTGAAGCTGTTCGTCCAGCTCGCGCAGACGGTCGACAGTGCCGATATCGCGCCACTCGCCAGCCAGCAGGCAGCCACCTACCAGACCCTGCGCCATCCAATCCCGCAGCAGGGGAGCCAATTTGCGGGCACCGGCAGGCAGACCGGCAAAGGCTGCGGGCCGATAAAGGCCGACGCCGCTGAACGTGAAGGCGGGGGTGTCTACGACCTTGCCAGCCTGCAGGGCGAAGTCCCCGGCCGGATGCTGGGGAGGATTGGGCGCCAGCCAGAGGTGGGCCAAATGTTCACCCAAGGGCTGCTCAACCAGAGAGCGATAGTCGAGATCGAGCCAGGTATCGCCGTTGATCACCAGAAATGGATCATCCCCCAACAGTGGCAGCGCCTGGATGATGCCGCCGGCCGTCTCCAGTGCACTCTCCTCAGCTGACCAGTGGATGGTCACACCAAGCGCATTGCCATCACCCAGGGTCTCGACCAGCTTGTGGCCGAGCCAGGCGTGGTTGATCACCAGCTCGGTGACGCCGGCTGCTTTGAGCTTTTCGATATGGTGGACGATGAGCGGCTTGCCCCCGACAGCCAACAACGGCTTGGGCAGCAGGTCAGTCAGCGGACGCATCCGCTCGCCACGGCCAGCGGCCAGGATCATCGCCTTCATAGTTTCACCCCAGCGTTGGCGATCCCCGGCAATACCACCTGCTCGAGCCACAAACCAAAACGGGCCAGCACCGGATAGGCGCTACCATGGCGGCGACAGACATCCACCACGTAGCCGAGGGTACGGGGAATATCCTTGAGATAGCCGGACTTGCCGTCGCGATGATAGAGGCGGGTGAAGATTCCCGCCGCTTTCAGATGGCGCTGCATGCCAGTCAGGTCGGCATCGCGGCGGAAACTGGCGTAGTCGCGCTCGCCAAGCAGTCCCGCCTGCTGCAGAGTGGCAAAGCCATGTTGCATCCCCTGCTCGATCACCGCGTCCGGCCAGCGCACATAGCAATCTTTCAGCAGGGAAACCAGGTCATAGGTGAGCGGCCCGATGACCATATCCTGAAAATCGATGATGGCGAGTTCGCTGCTATCAGGAGTGTCTCCACCGCACACCATCAGGTTGCGACTGTGGAAGTCACGGTGCATGACCCCTTGCGGCTGAGCCAGATTGCAAGCGGTGAGGCAGGCAAAGGTCTCATCAAGCAATTGTTGCTCTTCATCGCTCAGGGTCAGTTGCAGATGATGGCCAAGCAGCCACTCGGGGAAAATGCTGTTCTCCCGCGCCATAAAGGCGGCATCGAAGGGCTCAAGCGCCAGATCTACCGACCCCAGTGTCGGCAACAGGTTTATCGCCTTGCCATACCAGGCCAGCACATTTTGCTCGTTCAAGCAGCTGATCAGCTGGGTATCGCCCAGGTCGCTGACCGCCAGCAAACCTTGTTCATAGTCAACGGCCTTGACCTCTGGCGCCAGGAGCTGACGTGCACGCAAGGCAGCTGCATTACGAACAAACTCATGATTTTTTTCGGTTTTCGGATTGGCATCCACCCATACCAGCCCTGCGCCACGGTAGTAGCGGCGGAAACTGGCATCACCGGAAATGAGGGTCAACTGAAGGGTGGCATCGCCTGAAATCTGGCGTGCCCACTGCAATAGCAGGGAATCGCGATCGTGCATAAGTCGGGGACCAAGGTGGAAAGCAGCACTTGGCTGTTAGCCCTGGCCGCAATAATGCTTTATCATTGCCGGCTAACATAAAGCAATGACATGCAATGTCAACTCGATGAAACCTGTCGTAAAATGCATGCCTTGGATCAACCGTATCTATCACGGATTGCACGAGTCTTTCACATGACAAAATGGACACTGGGATACCGTTATCCCATCGCCCTGACTATCAGCCTGGCACCGGCCCTGACATCCATGATGGTTCAGGCTGCCCCTTTTGAGACGCCGCCAGCCACAGGGATCCTCGACAGCCTCTGTTACGACTATGTCCCCAAGGTCGAAAAACCAGCCTCTGCCGAGGAGGCCAATGCGCTGCCGGTCGAGGTGGATGCTGACCGCCTCGAAGCCAAGCAGGGCGGCACCGCCGTCTATGAAGGGGACGTCAAGGTTCGTCAGGGGGTTCGCAAGTTCGACTCCGACTATGCCCAGCTCGACCAGAAGAGCCGGGATGTCATCGCCATCGGCAACATCTATTACAACGACGGTCAGGTGACCGTCACCAGCGACAAGACCCTCAAGTCGAATTTGGATACCAAGAACTCCGAACTGGAAGAGGGCAAATATCAGGTTCATGGCTCACCGGTGCGCGGCTTTGCCAAGCGGGTCACCATGACCAACAACAACCAGAACATCACCATGGAGGGGGCCCAGTACACCACCTGCCCCCCCGGTCAGGAGGTGTGGACCCTCAAGGCTGGCAGCATCGACATCGACCAGAAAGAGGTGTTCGGCGAAGCGTGGAACGCCAGCCTCTGGCTCTACGACTATCCGGTGTTCTACTTCCCCTATATCAACTTCCCCATCAAGGATGAGCGGAAGACAGGCTTGCTCTACCCCGGTTATACCCAGAGTTCCAGCAACGGCATGGATATCACCCAGCCCTTCTACTGGAACATAGCCCCCAACTACGATGCCACCATCACCTCCCGTTTTATGGACAAACGCGGCCTGATGGAGCAGGTGGAGTTCCGCTATATGCCGGATCCCGCCCACACTGGCACCCTCTACTTTGAAAACCTGGCGGACGACAAGCAGTATGATGCCGGCAACCCCAGCTTCATCAACACGTCGACCGGCACCCCTTACCTGTCCGATGGCCACCGCTATCTGATGAACGTGCGTCACGGCTCAAGCCTGATGGATGGTTCACTGCAATTTGGTGTCGATTACACTCAGGTGCGCGACAAGGATTACAACTACTTCAACGACTTCAGCCCGCCGGTGGGCACCCAGGTCGACAGCCAGTTGCAGCAATCCTTTACCGCCGGTTACTACCAGCAGAACTGGAACCTCACCTCAGAGGTGCGCCGCTATCAGATCCTGAGCCCCTACGCGCTGCTGCCCCACGAGATGCTGCCACGCATTGATTACAACTACTACCAGCAGGGCAAGTGGTTCGATCTGGCCTGGAACAGCGAACTGACCAAATTTGGTTATGACAGCGGCAGCGCCAGTGCCCAGCAGGCCGGTGAGCGTTACACCACCACCCGTCTGCACCTGGCTCCGACCCTGACCGTGCCTCTCATCGATGCCCCGGGCTACTACCTCACCAGCCAGTACAAGCTGATGTTTACCTCCTATAACCAGGAGGTGCCCAAGGATCTGGTCTACACGGATCGCTCGCGTTTTACCGACTCCAGCACTGGCCAGCTCACCCTGAAGGATGGCACTGTCAACCGTACCCTCCCCTCCTTCCGGCTCAAGGGGGGGCTCAACTTCGATCGCCCGCTCAACTGGTATGATGGCAAGGGCACCCAGACTCTGGAACCCGAGTTCCAGTATCTCTATGTTCCCTATCGGGATCAGGACGATATCGGGATCTACGACTCCACCACCACCCGTCAGGATTACTACAGCCTGTTCAGCGATCGTCGCTATGCCGGTCTCGACCGCATCAGCGACGCCAACCGGGTCACTGCCGGTCTCACCAGCCGGATCTACGACAACGTAGGTGACGAGCGGCTGCGTTTGGCAGTAGCCCAGGCCTTCGAGATCACGCCGCCCAAGGTTCGCCTCTATCCTTCGGATCCCGAGAGCACCAACTCTCGCTCCCTGCTCTCCTTTGAGGGGGATGCCCGGGTCACGGAACAGTGGTTTGCTCACGCTGGCACTCAATACGATACAGAGAAAAGTCAGTTCAGTGCGGCAAATGGCGCGGTGGAATACCGCAACGAGAAGTTCATCAGCCAGGTCAACTACCGCTTTATCAAGGATGGCAACAAGAGCTACTACAACAGTGCGGTGGCCGAAGACTTGAGCCAGGCAGGTTTGGTGATGATGGCGCCGATCGCCGATCAGTGGCAGATGTATGGTGGCTACTACCGTGACATCCAGCAAAACGTCAATATTGACCGCAAAATAGGCGTCAAATATGACTCCTGCTGCTGGAGCATCAACCTGAGTCTGGAGTGGCACAACCAGCCAGACAACATCACTCTGAAGCCCACCTCCGAGAAATCGATCGGTCTTCAATTCGAGATGAAGGGACTTGGCAGTGTAGGTACCGGTGGCCGCAGCGTCACGCTGGATACCGAGCTGTTGCCCTATGTTCGCCCGTTTAATCTGAAAGACCAGCAATGATGCTGGTCCAGCCTTGAGAGATGGATATGAAAAAGACCCTGATTGCCCTGCTGACCGCGGGTATGTTTGGCGCCATGAGTCAGGCGGCACTGGCGGCCCCCGAGCTGATGGACAAGGTGCTGGCCGTGGTCAACAAGGACGTGGTGCTTGCCAGTCAACAGGATGCACTGGTCAACAAGGTAAAGCTCTCCGCCCAAGAGAGCGGCCAGTCCCTGCCCGATGACGCCACCCTGCGCAAGCAGGCACTGGATCGCCTGATCCAGGAGAGTCTGCAGCTGCAACTGGCTGATCGCCAGGGCCTCAAGATCAGCGATACCCAGCTGGAGCAAGCTATCCAGGGGATCGCTGCCGACAACAAGATGACCATGGATCAGCTGCGTGCCCAGCTCGCCCGTGAAGGGATGAGCTATGCCCAGTATCGGGAAGAGGTGCGCCGCGAGATCCTGATGAACGAGGTACGCCGCAATCAGGTACGCCGTCGCATCAACATCTCCGAGCAGGAGGTGAAGCAGGTAGTCGAGATCCTGAAAAAACAGGGTCAGCAACAGAACGAATACCACGTCGGCCATATCCAGATCTCCCTGCCGGATAACCCCACCGCTGCCCAGCTGGATGCCGCCAAGAGCAAGATCGAGCGTATCCTGACTGCCCTCAAGCAGGGTGCAGACTTCCGCAAACTGGCCATTGCCGAGAGTAATGGGCCCAAGGCGCTGGAAGGTGGTGACTGGGGCTGGATGAGCCCGCAAGAGATGCCGACCCTGATGGCGGAAGCGGTACAGGGTGCCAAGAAGGGCGACATCGTCGGCCCGCTGCGCTCCGGTGCCGGTCTGCACATTATCAAGGTGTTCGATACCAAGGGGCAGCAGCAGGTGATGCTGACCGAGGTGAAGGCTCGCCATATCCTGATCAAGCCCTCCATCATCCTGAGCGAAGAGAAGGCCAAGGGGATGCTGGACGGCATTCTGCACGACATCAAGAGCGGCAAGGCAAGCTTCGCCAGCATGGCTGAGAAGTACTCCGAAGATCCGGGCTCTGCGGTACAGGGTGGCGAACTGGGCTGGTCTGATCCCAACGTCTATGTGCCCGAGTTCCGCGACATGGTCAACCGCCTGCAGCCGGGCCAAATCAGCGCCCCGTTCCGTACCAGCCATGGCTGGCACATCGTGCAGGTGGAAGATCGCCGTAGCCAGGACGCCACCGACAAGGCACAGGAGCAGCGTGCCTACCAGCTCATCTACAACCGTCGCTTCGTGGAAGAGTCCCAGGCGTGGCTGGACGAGCTGCGTGACGAGGCCTACATCCGTATCGAAGGCGCCGGTAGCTGATGAACTGCCGTCGTCTTGCCGTCACCCCGGGCGAACCGGCCGGGATTGGGCCCGATCTGGTGCTGCAGATTGCCCAGCAGGATTGGCCGCACCAGTTGGTGGTCATTGCCGATCCGGTATTGCTGCGCGAGCGGGCGGCCCTGCTGGGGCTACCCATCGAGCTTGAGCCCTATGATGCCAGTCAACCGGCACAACCGCAGCGAGCCGGCACCCTGACGGTATGTTCTGTCTCTCTCGGTACCGCTGTGGTACCGGGCGAGCTGAACGAAGGCAACGGCGCCTATGTGCTGGCGACCCTGCAGCGCGCCTGCGATGGCAACATGAGCGGCGAATTTGCCGCCGTGGTGACCGGGCCGGTACACAAGGGGATCATCAATCAGGCCGGTGTCTCGTTTAGCGGTCACACCGAATTCTTCGCCCAGCAGTCGGGCACCGCCGATGTGGTGATGATGCTGGCAACCGAGGGACTGCGGGTTGCGCTGGCGACCACCCATATCCCCCTTGCCTATGTGGCGATGGCTATCACGGAAGATCGCCTCGGCAAGGTGATCCGCATCCTCAATGCGGATCTCGCCACCAAGTTTGGCATCGCCAAACCCCGAATTTACGTCTGCGGCCTCAATCCCCACGCCGGGGAAGGCGGCCACCTCGGACGTGAAGAGATTGACGTGATCGAACCCGCTCTGGCCACGCTGCGCCAGGAGGGGATCGATCTGGTCGGCCCGTTGCCGGCCGACACCCTGTTCCAGGAGAAATACCTCAAGGATGCGGATGCGGTACTCGCCATGTACCACGACCAGGGGCTGCCCGTGCTCAAATACAAGGGCTTTGGCAGTTCGGTCAATATCACTCTGGGGCTTCCCTTCATCCGCACTTCGGTGGATCACGGCACTGCGCTGGATCTGGCAGGCAAGGGCCTGGCCGATTCGGGCAGCCTTGTCACCGCGATTAACCACGCCATCAAGATGGTAGAGAAAAAAAGATATGAGCAGTAAGGTGCACATGGGCCACACGGCCCGTAAGCGTTTCGGTCAGAACTTCTTGCACGATCGCTACGTGATCGACCAGATCGTGGCCGCCATCAATCCGCAGCCAGGCCAAAACCTGGTGGAGATCGGCCCGGGTCTGGCCGCGCTGACCGAGCCGGTTGCCGCCCAGATGGACAAGATGACCGTGGTCGAGCTGGACCGGGATCTGGCGGCGCGCCTGCGCGAGCACCCGACCCTGAAGGAGAAGCTCACCGTCATCGAAGCCGATGCCATGCGCTTCGATTTCAGCACCCTGATGGGTGAAGGCAAGGGGCCGCTGCGTATCTTCGGCAACCTGCCCTACAACATCTCCACCCCGCTCATCTTCCACCTGTGCGAGTTCGCCGATCGGGTCGAAGACATGCACTTCATGCTGCAAAAGGAAGTGGTATTGCGTCTGGCCGCCGGCCCCGGCAGCAAAGCCTATGGCCGTCTGAGCGTGATGACCCAGTACTACTGCCAGGTAATCCCGGTGCTGGAAGTGGGCCCGGGCGCCTTCAAACCGGCGCCGAAGGTGGACTCTGCCGTGGTTCGTCTGGTGCCGCACAAGAACCCGACCATCGTCGCCAAGGATATCCGTTGCCTGAATCGCGTCTGCACCGAGGGCTTCGGCCAGCGTCGCAAGACCATTCGCAACAGCTTCTCCAACTTCATCACCGACGCCCAGCTGACCGAGCTTGGTATCGATGGCAACCTGCGCCCAGAGAACCTCTCCCTCGAGCAGTTTGTCATGATCGCCAACTGGCTGGCGGATCAGCCAAAGGCCTGATCCGGTGGCACTCCCGCACATCGTTGTCCGCCCATACCCCTCGTATGTGGCGGATAGCAAAGACCCCTACCAGTTTCACTATCTGATCGAGATTGAGAATCTGGGGCCCGGCCCGGTGCAGCTGCTGCATCGGCGCTGGCTCATCACCGATGCCAATGGCAAGATGCAGGAAGTCTCGGGCCCCGGCGTAGTCGGGGAGCAACCCCTTATTGCCGAGGGAGAGACCTACCGCTACCAGAGCGGCGTGCCGCTGGCGACACCGCTCGGAGTGATGGAGGGGAGTTACACCCTGCAAGATGGCTCTGGCCAGCAGTTTGAGGCGCCAATCGCCCCCTTCACGCTGGCCATCCCCAACATTATCAACTGAGGTTTCATGGCGAACTGTTTTGTCGGTGACATCCAGGGCTGTTACGACGACTTGCGCCGTCTGCTGGATCTTGCCAAGTTCGATCCCGAAAATGACGTGCTCTGGCTCTGCGGCGATCTGGTCGCCCGCGGCCCGGACTCGCTCAACACATTGCGATTCGTCAAGGATCTGGGCAACCGTGCCGTTACCGTGCTCGGTAACCACGACCTGCACCTGCTGGCGGTGGCCAATGGCGTTGCACCGCTCAAGAAGAAAGACAAGCTGCAAAGCCTGATGGATGCGCCGGATCGGGACGAACTGCTGGAGTGGCTGCGCCACCGCCCGCTGCTGGCCGAACACCCCGACCTGCCCATCATGATGGTGCATGCCGGTATCTCCCCGGCGTGGGATGCCCGCACCGCCCGCAACTGCGCCCGCGAGGTAGAGAGCCTGCTGCGTGGCGATCAGTACCTGTGGCTACTGCACAACATGTATGGCGATCAGCCGGATGGCTGGAAAGATGATCTGGTCGGGATCGACCGCTACCGCTACATCATCAACACCTTCACCCGAATGCGCTTCTGCTACTTCGATGGCCGGCTCGACTTCAAATGCAAGAAGGGCCCCAAAGAGTCGACCCCGGGGCTGCGCCCCTGGTTCGAGCAGCGCGAGCATCACGTGGATGACCCCATTCTGGTGTTCGGCCACTGGGCGGCCCTGATGGGCAACACCGGCAAGAGCGATATCAAGGCGCTCGATACCGGCTGTGTCTGGGGCAACAGCCTCACTCTGTGGCGCTACGAGGATGATGCCCTCTTTGCCACCCCCTGCCCCACTCACGCCAGCTAGGGCAGTGGTTGCAAAAACCTGAATCAAAAAGAGAGCCCGGCAACTTGCCGGGCTCTCTTTTTCCACAACAGCTCTGGTTACAACTTGCGCCCCAACCGTTTCTCGATCTGGCGTCGCTCCCACTCCGGGCCAAACAGTTTGAAAGGCTCGAAGATCCGAATGGCATGGGACGCCAACCCCAATCCCCACCCCAGTGCCGGCCACCAGGCCCAGATATAACCCGGGTTGCTCAGGTAGTTGATGACAAACAACCCGCCAATCACCAGCAGATAGCTGGCGACATGGTGATAGAAGCCCTTGAGCCCCTCCACATACTTCATGGCGGCCCGCTCTTCAGCCGATACCTGCAATCCATCCTGTTCCATCGTGTCACTCCCTCTCATCTCATGCTCCTGTTGCCGTGTGCCGTCCAGTTGCGCCACATCGAGCTCAAAGACGGCGGCCAGGGCCTTGAGGGATTCCAGTCCGGGTTGCTGACCCTGCTCGATCCGCTGAATGGTGCGAACGCTCAGGCCGGTAAAGGCGGCCAACTGCTCCTGTGACCAGCCCCGCTGCAATCTCAACTTCCTGACGATCATCTCGAACTCCTTGTGGTTGCTTGACGGAGCCAGCATAGGGGCCGGAGGGTGGCACGCGACACGACAGCAGCCTGACACCAACCTGACTTTCCTTTTAATTCAGTGCATTAGATAAAGACTCGATATCCGGGATCCAGTTTCCCAACAGCCACCTAGCGAGAACCTGACAGCGAGGCGACACCAGACTCTCTCTGCAAGATAGCGCCTTTGTATGCGAGGAGGCGAGCTTATAGATCCCGCATCAACCCGGCTGCGATCTCGAAAGAGCGCAAGCGAGCCTGATGATCGACGATGGGGCCGTTGAACATCAGCTCATCGGCCCGGGTTTCCGCCAGCAGCGCCTTGAGGCCATGGCGGATCTGCTCCGGATCGCCAACCAGAGAGCGGGCAAGGGTCTGCTCCATCGCCATCAGCTCGCGCGGCGACCATTGCTCGCCCAACTCGGCAACCGGTGCTGGCAGCTTGCCCGCATCGCCACGATGGAGGCGCAGGAACTGCTGCTGCAACGTAGTGAACTGGAAGCGCGCCTCCCGCTCGCTGTCGGCGGCGATCATGTTGATACAGACCACCGCATGGGGCTTGGGCCAGCGAGCAGAGGGACGGTACTGGCTACGGTAGATTTCAAGTGCTTGCAGCAACATGGCTGGCGCAAAATGGGAGGCAAAACCGAACGGCAAGCCCATCGCCGCAGCCAGTTGAGCACTGTAGAGGCTGGAGCCCAGCAGCCAGACTGGCAGATGCAGCCCCTGCCCGGGGACCGCCTGCACCGCGCCTATCTCGTCGCCAAAATAACTCATCAGCTCGCGGACATCGGCCGGGAAGTCATCCACCTCACCGCTGCGTTGGCGTCTGAGGGCCCGCATGGTGCGCTGATCGGTACCGGGGGCGCGACCAAGGCCAAGATCGATGCGGTCGGGATAGAGAGAAGCCAGGGTGCCAAACTGTTCGGCAATGACCAGCGGCGAGTGGTTCGGCAGCATGATGCCACCCGCCCCGATCCGCAGGGTGCTGGTTGCCCCGGCAAGATGGCCGATCAACACAGATGTCGCGGCACTGGCAATACCCGGCATGTTGTGGTGTTCAGCCAGCCAGTAGCGGCGGTAGCCCCAACGCTCGGCATGTTGCGCCAGATCGCGCGAATGGTGGAACGATTCGGCAGGATGGGAACCCTCGGCAACCGGCACCAGATCGAGAAGGGAATAGGGGATGGCAGACATAAATACACTCCGTTGCATCACAATTTGCTAACAGAGGGGCACTCTACCATGAGATGTTCGAACGGAACACTTTCTGCCGAGGCAAACGCCAGATAGCAAAAGGCCACTCCATAGGGAGTGGCCTTTTGCTATGGTGGTTTGTATTAGAACAACAGATGGGCCATACCGGCAATCACGGGCAGGGTCACCAGGGTACGCATCAGGAAGATAATAAAGAGCTCCCACAACTTGACCGGGATCTTGCTGCCCAGCAACAGCGCCCCCACTTCAGACATATAGATAAGCTGGGTCACCGACATGGCCGCGATGACGAAGCGGGTCATCTCGCTCTCGATGCCGGACGCCAGCACAGCCGGGATAAACATGTCGGCAAACCCGACCATGATGGTCTTGGCAGCCGCTTCGGCCTCCGGCAGCTGCAGCAGTTCGAGCAAGGGAACGAACGGTGCACCCAGCCAGTTGAAGACGGGGGTATGTTCAGCCAGCATCAGGGCACAAGTACCGATCGCCATCACCACTGGCAGCACGCCAAACACCATGTCCAACGCGTTCTTCACCCCTTCCCGCACCACAGCGCCGAGATCGGTCATCTTCTCCGCCTTGGTCAATGCACGCTCGAGACCATAGCTCAGCACGCTGTGCTGATGCGGTACCGACTCCTGCTTGCGGCACAAGGGGGTGCCATCGATATAGACATCCCTCTTCCAGCAGAGCGGTGGCAGGCGTGGTACCACGATAGCCGCAACCACACCGGCCAGGCAGACGGTCAGGTAGAAAGGAACAAACATGTGCTCCAGCTTCACCTGCGAGATCACCACCAGACAGAAGGTGATGGAAACGGCAGAGAAGGTGGTACCAATGACGGCAGCTTCCCGCTGGGTATAAAACTTCCCTTCGTACTGCTTGCTGGTGAGCAAAATGCCGACGCTGCCATCCCCCAGCCAGGAGGCAAAGCAGTCCACTGCGGAGCGACCCGGCAGACGGAACACCGGGCGCATGATGCGGGTCATCATGGTACCGACGAACTCCAGCAGCCCGAAGTCGAGCAGCAGTGGCAACAGCAGGCCAGCGAAGATAAAGACGGAAAACAGCACTGGCAGCAGATCGTTGAGCACCAGCCCGCCGGTTGCGCCGGAGTGCAGCACTTCTGGCCCGGTCTGGAAGAAGGTCAGCAGTACGAAGATCCCGCCCAGCACCCGCACACAGGCCCAGAAGGGAGAGACGTTGAACAGGCTGTTGAGGAAAGGACGGCGCACCAGGATCGCCGGTTTGAACAACCAGGCGACGACGGTCATCAGCATGGTGGTGGTGATCACCGCGCTGACCATGGCAACCAGATAGTCGGCAAACACCCGCTGAACCAGCTTGGCCAGCACGGCTACCGGAATGGTAACATTCCCGTCATAGAGTACCGGAGTCATGAACAACAGGATCCCGATCAGCGAGGGGATCAAGAACATCAACAGATTGCGGCGGGTATTGACCGCAGGCGCTTCCAGACTCTTTTCCAACATAATCTACTGCCCTGACATAGCTAAAACTTATGCCGGATAATGCGCATATTCATGCACACCCAGCCAAACGGGGCGCAAGAATATCCCAATAGAATGGATTAAAAAAGCAATTTCAGATTAATTAACGAATAAATACCCAAATAAAACCGGCGTGAACGGGTAAGCAGGCATTTAGCGGAATATTAATTCACTAAACACTCTGCCTGCCCCAAGCTAATCAGGTATAGAGACCAGGCGCCAGCCATAAAAAAACCGGAGCCTCTGCAGGCTCCGGTTTTTGGCAAAGAACAACGAAATCAATCGCGGACGTAGATCACTTCCACGCCATCATCATCTTCGTCATCCCAGTCATCATCATCGAGGCTCTCGTCGAAGGCTATGGAGGCGGCCAGCGCTTCCGCTTCGGCCTTGGCCAGCTGGTTCTTGTGGTAGTCATCCCACTTGAACTCCACTTTCTCGATCGCCTCTTTGGCATCCTGCTCCAGTTGACGGGGCATGGTATCCAGCAGATCCAGAATGTCGTAGCAGACCTTCTTGGTCCCTTCCTTGCTGATGGCAGTGATGGCGTAGACCGGCCCTTCGTGGTTGAGGGCGGCTTTCACGCGATCCATCACTTCCTGAGCCTCTTCTTCCAGGATCAGGTCCATCTTGTTGAACACCAGCCAGCGCGGCTTGCCCGCCAGCTCGGGGCTGTACTTCTCCAGCTCACGCACGATGGTCACGGCATTTTCGGCCGGATCGGAACCATCAACCGGGCAGATATCCACCAGATGGATCAATACGCGGCAGCGCTCGAGGTGTTTCAGGAAGCGGATCCCGAGGCCGGCGCCTTCGGCTGCACCTTCGATCAGACCCGGGATATCGGCGATCACGAAGGAGCGTGAGTTCTCGCCACGTACTACGCCCAGGTTCGGCACCAGGGTAGTAAAGGGATAATCAGCAACTTTCGGACGAGCGGCTGATACGGCGCGGATAAAGGTGGACTTGCCGGCATTCGGCAGACCCAGCATACCGACGTCAGCCAGCAGCAGCAGCTCCAGCTTCAGAGTACGCACTTCACCCGGAGTACCGTTGCTCTTCTGGCGCGGCGCGCGGTTGACCGAGCTCTTGAAGCGGGTGTTGCCAAGACCGTGGAAGCCGCCTTTAGCGACCAGCAACTTCTGCTCGTGGTGAGTCAGGTCACCCAGCAGTTCGCCGGTATCTTCGTCGGTCGCACGGGTACCGACCGGCACACGCAGGATCTTGTCCTTGCCGCGACGACCGGTACAGTTGGCGCTCTGACCATTCTCGCCACGTTCGGCGGCATGGAAGCGCTCAAAACGGTAGTCGATCAGGGTGTTGAGGTTCTCGTCGGCGACCAGATACACGTCACCACCGTCGCCACCATCGCCACCATCCGGACCACCGTTGGGAATATATTTTTCACGGCGAAAGCTTACACAACCGTTACCACCGTCACCGGCATCGACTCGAATCTGGACTTCATCAACAAACTTCATAGGTAACCGTCACCTTAATTCGAAAAACCGATACGCAATTATAGTGGTACAGACCCCTGCGGGCGATACGCATCTTGCCTCACCGAGCCATCTCTGCGCCCGGGTCATCTGCGTTCCGTTTTTTCGTCATCATTTCGGAAAAACAAAAGCCCCGCCTGTTGGCGGGGCTTCGGATCCTTGCGGTCCGTAATTACTCAGCAACGATGCTAACGTACTTACGGTTCAGCGGACCTTTAACTTCGAACTGCACCTTGCCGTTCGCGGTAGCGAACAGGGTGTGGTCCTTGCCCAGACCAACGTTCTCACCAGCGTGGAACTTGGTGCCGCGCTGACGAACGATGATGCTGCCAGCCAGAACTGTTTCGCCGCCGAAGCGCTTCACGCCCAAGCGTTTGGCTTCAGAATCGCGACCGTTGCGGGATGAACCGCCAGCTTTTTTGTGTGCCATCTATCGGACTCCTCTAATTAAGCGCTGATGCCAGTGATTTTGACTTCAGTGAACCACTGACGGTGGCCCGCTTGCTTACGGTGGTGCTTACGACGACGGAACTTGACGATAGTCACTTTCTCGCCACGGCCGTGAGCCACAACTTCAGCTACAACCTTGCCACCTTCAACGAAAGGAGCACCTACTTTAAAAGTGTCGCCTGCAGCAACCATCAGAACTTCGTTGAAGTCGATGGTAGCGCCAGTCTCAACGTTCAGCTTTTCCAGACGAACGATTTGACCTTCGGCCACACGGTGTTGTTTTCCGCCGCTTTGGAATACCGCGTACATTTGATTAACTCCGTAAAGGCATGTCTTTTGCTCAAGGCAGACATGCACAAAAACCTATAACAATGGGCGGGCATTCTACGCAAATCGATCTGCTCAGGCAAGGCCATTTTCGCAAAAAGTTTATTTTGTGCGCATATCTGCCGCCGTGGATAAACGCTTAACTGTAACCCATTGTGAAATCGTGTAGAATCCCCAGCATTACTAAAAATCGCAGTTATTGCTGCTGTCACGTTACGAGACTTATGGACCAACAGACTATCCGTGCGCTCTGTGCCGCCGACATGACGGCGGTCAATGAACTGATCCTGGCCCGACTCCAGTCCGACGTTAGTCTGATCAATCAGCTGGGTTTCTATATTGTCAGTGCCGGCGGCAAGCGGATGCGCCCCATGCTGACTGTGATGGCCGCTCGCGCCTTGGGCTACGAAGGTGAGGATCACCTGAAACTGGCCGCCATTATCGAATTCATCCATACCTCTACCCTGCTCCATGATGACGTGGTCGATGAATCCGACCTGCGCCGTGGCCGCGAAACGGCCAACGCCCTGTTTGGCAATGCCGCCAGCGTCTTGGTGGGTGACTATCTCTACAGCCGCTCCTTCCAGATGATGGCCGAGCTCTCCAACCTGCGGGTGATGGAGATCCTCTCCGATGCCACCAACACCATCGCCGAAGGGGAAGTGCTGCAGCTGATGAACTGCAACGATCCGGATACCACCGAACAGAGCTATATGACGGTCATCTACTGCAAGACCGCCAAGCTGTTTGAAGCCGCGACACGCCTCGCGGCCGTGCTGACCCATCAGCCCGAGCCCGTCGAGCAGGCGATGACGGATTACGGCAAGTATCTGGGCACTGCCTTCCAGATCATCGATGACGTGATGGACTACTGTTCTCAAAGCGAAGAGATGGGCAAGAACGTCGGCGACGATCTGGCCGAAGGTAAACCGACCCTGCCGCTGCTGCGTGCCATGGAAGTGGGTTCGCCCGAGGAGCGTCAGCTGGTGCGCGATGCGATCGAGCACCGCAACGGCATGGAACACCTCGACCAGATCCTGGCCATTCTCGATCGTACCGGCGCGCTGGAGTACTCCCGCATGCGTGCCCGGGAAGAGGCTGACAAGGCGATTGCCGCCCTCACCATTCTGCCAGACTCCCAGCACAAGCAGGCTCTGGAAACACTGGCTCACATGGCCGTACAGCGCAGCGCCTGATCCCGTCACTGTTTTCATAAACAACAAGAGGCCGCATGGGCCTCTTGTTGTTTATGACGTTTGCTACCAGCCGCTCACCATCCAGAGGATCACTCCGCCCGCCACCACCAGCGAACCACCGATACGGCGCAGCTGCTCCGCCGGCTGATCGCTCAACAACCGCAACATCTGTTGCCACCCTCTTGGCATCAGCAATGGCCCGAGCCCTTCAAACAGCAGCAACAGGCCAATCCCTGTCAGTATGGATGTCATCATTGTGCCCTTCTCCCGTCAAAAACCACCTTCTCCGGTGGTTTGGCAGACAAATAAAAGGGCCTGACAATGCAGGCCCTTGGCAAGACAACTCCGGCGATTACTGCTTGGTGCCGTGAGGAGACTTGAGATAGCGGAAGAACTCGCTGTCCGGCTTGAGCACCATCAGCTCATTACCACCGGTGAAGCTCTTGCGATAGGCCTCCATGCTGCGCACGAAGCTGAAAAACTCGGGGTCTTTCTTGTAGCTTTCGGCATAGATCTTGGCCGCTTCTGCATCACCTTCACCGCGCAACTGACGCGCGTTACTCTCGGCATCCGCCAGCATGACGGTTACCTTGCGGTCGATATCGGCGCGCAGGATTTCGGCCTTCTCGCGACCCTGTGAACGATGCTCACGGGCTACCGCAGTACGCTCGGCACGCATCCGCTGATAGATGGAGTTGGAGACTTCCACCGGCAGGTTGATCTGCTTGATCCGCACATCCACCACCTTGATGCCAAGCTCGGAGGAGCGCGCCATCTTCTTCAGGGCATCTTCCATCACGGTACTGCGCTCACCGGAGACGATGTCCTTGATGGTGCGGTTACCGATCTCTGAGCGCAGACCGTTGTTGATCTTGCGCTTGAGCAGATCTTCTGCCTGCAGCTTGTTGCCACCACCGGTTGCCAGGTAGTACTTGGAGAAGTCCTCGATCTTCCACTTCACGTAGGAATCGATGATCAGGTCTTTCTTCTCGGAGGTGACGAAACGGTCGGCTTGGCTGTCGATGGTCTGGATACGGGCATCCATCTTGCGAACCTGATCGATGAGCGGCACCTTGAAGTGCAGACCCGGCTCATAGAGACGGGGCTCACCGGAATCAACCCGCTTCACCTTGCCAAACTGCACCACGATCCCCTTCTGACCTTCATCAACGATAAAGACAGAGGAGAAGCAGACCATGGCAGCCACAGCGATTGCACCAATAGCTAGCTTTTTCATCTATCAGTTTCTCCCTGAGCTGAAGCGGTCACCGCTACGCAGCGGCATCGGAGTGGAGTTGGCACCCTCGTTGGAAACAGGCGCAGGCTCTGCTACCGGCACAGTCGCAGGACGAGTCTGCTGAGCAGCTGCCGGCTTGCCAGTCAGCTTGTCGAGCGGCAGATAGATCATGCTGTTGTTGCCTGCTGGCATATCAACAATGACCTTGTTGGCCTGCTGATAGAGCTCTTCCATGGTTTCCAGGTAGATACGGTTGCGAGTCAGCTCGGGCGCAGCCTGATACTGGGGCAGCAACTCGTTGAAACGGGCCACTTCACCCTGTGCTTTCAGCACGATCTGGGACTTGTACGCTTCGGCTTCCTGCTCTAGACGCTTCACCTGACCACGGGCCTTGGGCTCGACTTCACGGGCATAGGCTTCCGCTTCACGGATGAAACGCTGCTCATCTTCCTGAGCGGAGATGGCGTCATCAAACGCATCCTTCACCTCTTCCGGCGGACGTGCCGGCAGGAAGTTGACGTCGACAATCTGCAGACCCATCTGGTAAGGCTCGATGATGCCATCGATCACCTGCCAGGTCTCCTGACGCACTTTTTCACGACCGGTGGTCAGCACATCATCCATCTTGGTGTGGCCAACCACGTAACGCAGGGCGCTATCGGTGGCCTGACTCAGACTCTCGTCGGCATTGGTCACGCTGAACAGGTACTGCTCCGGATTGACGACACGATACTGCACGTCCATCTCGACCCGTACCACGTTCTCGTCCTGGGTCAGCATAAAGCCGGACGCAGGCAGGGAGCGCACGGACTCAACGTCCACCGGGATCACCTGATCGATGAAAGTCGGCTTCCAGCGCAGGCCCGGCTCGACGATATGGGAAAACTTGCCAAAGCGCAGCACTGCACCACGCTCGGCTTCACGAATGGTATAGAAGCCGCTAACGACCCATACCACCACGGCGACAACCAGCGCGATGGAGATACCAAAGCGGCCTACATCGCCGCCAGATTTGCCACTGCCAAACAGGCCGCCAAAGCGACGACTCATTTTGCGCAGCATCTCGTCCAGATCAGGGGGGCCCTGATTCTTACCGTTATTCCCCCAGGGGTCACGGTCTTTGCCGTTGTTACCAGGCTCATTCCAAGCCATCAGCGTCTCCATTAATACATGCAGATGGATATCATCTCTATCGGGTCAATGCTCGTTGACGAAGCCGCCAGGCGGTTATCCTCATCAACGGTTCAATGCCTGATAAAGCGTTGTAAATTCTCACCTTCCTGTTTCACGAGGCGGTTCCAGTCAGCCAGTTGCAGGCGAACTTCCAGCACAAAATCCCCCTCCTCGCTAAAGCCTTCCTGCTCAATTCCTTTCAACTGATAGAGCGCACTGCGCAATCTCGCAGCAGAAGGTGGCAGTTGCAGGGTGTGGTGCACCATGGAGCCGGCCAGCAATTCGGTCAGCGCCGCAAACAGATACTCACACCCCTCGCCAGTCTGGGCAGACAGCCAGACCCGCAGCGGACGACCTTCATCATCCCGCTCCAGACCCGCCGGACGATCGGCCAGCTTGTCGATCTTGTTGCAGATCATCAGCTGGGGACGGTCATCTGCCTCGATTTCAGCCAGCACCTGTTGCACGGAGTCGATATTCTCCTGCATCTGCTCATCGGCACAATCCACCACATGGAGCAGCAGGTCCGCTTCGCGGGTCTCCTGCAGGGTCGCCTTGAACGCAGCGACAAGATCATGGGGCAAGTGTCGAATAAATCCAACCGTATCGGCCAAAATCACATCGCCCACATCCCGGATCACCAGTTTACGCAGGGTGGGATCAAGGGTTGCGAACAACTGGTCGGCAGCATACACGCTGGCAGCTGTAAGTTGGTTGAACAAAGTGGACTTTCCGGCGTTTGTATAACCAACCAGAGAAACTGTCGGTACTTCATTGCGGTTGCGGGCACGGCGTCCCTGCTCCCGCTGTTTGGCCACCTTGTCGAGCCTGCGCAAAATCGCCTTGATGCGCTCGCGCAACAGGCGTCGGTCGGTTTCAAGCTGGGTTTCACCGGGGCCGCGCAAGCCGATCCCGCCTTTTTGACGTTCAAGGTGGGTCCAGCCTCGAACCAGACGGGTAGAAAGATGACGCAACTGGGCCAGTTCGACCTGCAGTTTACCTTCATGGGTACGGGCGCGCTGGGCGAAGATATCAAGGATCAGACCGGTTCTGTCCACTACCCGGCACTGGAACAGACGCTCCAGGTTACGCTCCTGGGCAGGGGTCAGGGCATGGTTGAAGATGACGACGTCGGCATCCAGCATCTGGACCTGGTACGCAATCTCTTCAGCCTTGCCACTGCCGACAAAATACTTGGCGCTGGGCGCACTGCGGCTGGTCGTGATGACTCCCAGTGCATTGACGCCAGCCGAGCTCACCAGCATTTTGAGCTCTTCCAGATCCTCCCGCTCACCCTCATCACTGAAGTTGACGTGCACCAGAACGGCCTGTTCGCCAGCTTCATAACGGTCAAACAAGCGCTTGCTCCTTAACAGGTTTCATGATGAATCTGAGTTGGCGAGTCGACTCGCCCCGGGATATCACGCCTCGGCATCACCCTGTTCATCACCGGCGCCACCGGCAGCCTGCTGATGATGGTTGACGGCACGGGCCGGAACCACGGTAGAGATGGCGTGCTTGTAGACCATCTGGCTCACGGTGTTCTTCAGCAGAATGACAAACTGGTCGAAGGATTCGATTTGACCTTGCAGTTTGATGCCGTTCACCAAATAGATAGAAACAGGAATCCGCTCACGGCGCAGCGCATTCAAAAACGGGTCTTGGAGAGATTGCCCCTTAGCCATTTTTCTTTTCCTTATAGTTTGTTGTTTTTAAACACCGGATATTCAATATAACAACCTGATTATACAGGGAGTGTCAAGCCGCACCAGCGCGAGCAAGCACGCGGGCGAGGTTGTCAGACTCACCGGATTCCAGCCAGGTCACATCGGCCCAACCGCGCAACCAGGTCATCTGCCGTTTTGCCAACTGGCGAGTGGCAACAATGCCACGATAACGCATCTCATCATACTCTATCTCGCCGTTCAGGTAGTCCCACATTTGGCGATAACCTACACAGCGAATGGAGGGGAGATCCGGGGTCAGATCGCCACGAGCCATCAACGCCCGCACCTCCTGCTCGAAATTCCCCTGCAGCATCTTGTCGAAACGCTGTTCGATCCGCTGATGCAGCACGGCGCGATCGCTCGGGGCGATGGCAAACTGCTGCACCCGATAGGGCAGCGCCTCCCCTTGCACCTGGGTCAGCTCGGTGAGGGTCTTGCCGCTGATGCGGTAAACCTCGAGCGCCCGGCTGAGCCGCTGCGGGTCATTGGGATGAATACGCGCCCCGGCGACCGGATCGATACGCACCAGCTCATCGTGCAGCGCCTGCCAGCCAAGGCGGGCAGCCTCCTCTTCTATTCCGGCCCGAATGACGGTGTCGGCAGAAGGGAGCGGAGAGAGCCCTTCCAGCAGCGCCTTGAAATAGAGCATGGTACCGCCCACCAGCAGCGGAATGCGGCCGCGGTCGGCGATCTCCTTCATCTCCCGCAGGGCATCCTTGCAAAAATCGGCTGCCGAATAACTCATGGCGGGATCGAGGATATCGATCAGCCGGTGCGGGGCTCGTGCCAGTTCATCGGCGGTCGGCTTGGCCGTGCCAATATCCATGCCGCGATAGATCAGCGCCGAATCGACGCTGATGATGTCGCAGGGCAACACCTGACACAGTTCAATGGCGAGATCCGTCTTGCCGGAGGCCGTCGGCCCCATCAAAAAAATTGCGGTCGGCAAGTCACTCGCCATGTTCAAACTCCTCAAGCACAGCCGCCAGCGAGAGCGGGCGGGCCATGCGAATATCTGCCAGTTGGTCACTGAAATCGGCCACAAGTTCCGTCAGCAGACGACTGGCAGTTGAAAAATCGTATATTTTTTCGCGGCTTATCCCCTGCTCCACCAGCCATTGGCATAATACTTCAGCCTGCTGGCCAGCATCACTGTCAGATCCGCCCTCGATAATTTGCAGCAATTCGGGTAACAGACGCACCAGATCGGTCTGACGCAGCAGAGCAGGTACCCGCGTCAGGATCATGGTGTCACGCCCCCCGCTTTTCAACTCCAGCCCCATCCGTTTCAGCAGTCGCTCCTGCTCTTCTACCAGCGAACTCAGGTTCTTCGGCAGCTTGAAGGAAACAGGCAACAGCAGCGGCTGGGCTGCCAGCCCCTGGCCCCAGGTCTCCAGCAGCCAGTGGCGCAGCAGCAGACGCTCGGCGCGTATCAGCGAGAGCAGCGCCAGCTGACCATCCCGCTCGAACAGTAGATAAGCTTGCTCCACAAGAGTCAGTGCCCGGCACCCGCCCTGTTTTGAAACCGTCTGAGTGGCAATACCCGACTCGGGAGCTGAAGCGGTTGTGGCGATGGGCAGCGTGGTAAGCAAGGCCCCCATGCCACGCATCGCCTCCCGGCTCGGCGGCTCGGGTGGTTGATAATTGCTGGCCCGGCCTGCACCACCACCGCTCCCTTCCCGCACCTGCGCAGGCGCCCGATAGCTGTGTTCGGCGCCATACCACTCGGTACGCGGTGCCTGACCGGGATATTCGATCTGTGGGCTGACCGGCAGCTCGACCAGCGTCTCGGCCAGCGGCTGCTCTTGCTCATTGACGGCGCGGCCTTCGCGGCGCAAGGCGGTAAAGAGTGCCTGAAAGATAAAGTCGTGGATCAGCCGCGCCTGATGGAAGCGCACCTCGTGCTTGGCAGGGTGAACGTTGACATCCACCTGACGGGGATCCAGCTCGATATAGAGCACATAGGCTGCAAAGCGGTCGGCGGGCAGCAGCTCGTCATAGGCCTGACGAATGGCATGATTGATGAGCTTGTCGCGCATCATCCGGCCATTGACATAGGTGTATTGCAGATCGTTCTGCGGTCTGGCGCCTTCGGGGGTCGCCAGCCAGCCCCACAACCGCACATCGCTGTGCTCGCTCTCGACTGCCAGCGCATGGTGCATGAAGGGGGTACCGCAGACGGCAGCAAGACGCCGCTCCTGCTCCGGCACCGTATTGGCGGCCTTGTACTGGCGCACCACCTTGCCGTTGTGGCGCAGGATCAGGGTGACATCGAAGCGGGAGAGCGCGATGCGGCGCACCAGCTCGTCGATATGGGCAAGCTCGGTCTTTTCGCTGCGCATGAACTTGCGCCGCGCCGGGGTATTGAAGAAGAGATCCACCACCTCCACCGTGGTGCCCACCGGATGGGCCGCCGGCTTGACGGTGACGCTCATCTCGCGCCCTTCGGCCTGCGCCTGCCAGGCTTCGGCCTGCTCGGCGGTGCGGGAGGTGAAAGTGAGGCGGGAGACCGAGCTGATGGAGGCGAGCGCCTCGCCACGAAAGCCCAGGCTGTTGATCCCCTCCAGATCATCGAGGGTCGCCACCTTGGAGGTAGCGTGGCGCGACAACGCCAGCACCAGCTCATCCTTGGCAACGCCGCAGCCGTTGTCACGGATGCGGATCAGCTTGGCGCCCCCCTTGTCGATATCGATTTCGACCCGGTCGGCGCCCGCATCCAGACTGTTTTCCACCAACTCCTTGACCACGGAGGAGGGCCGCTCCACCACCTCTCCGGCGGCAATCTGGTTGGCCAGAATAGGTGGCAAAATACGGATCGGCATCGCTAGCTCCCGCTCAGTTATTGCTTGGGAATATAGAGCACCTGCCCTATCTGGATTTCCCGTGACTTGAGTTTGTTGATCTCCGCCAGTCTCGCCTGACTCACGCCGTACTTCTCGGCCAGGCGCGAGAGGCTCTGACCGCGCGTGACCACGTGGCGGATCATCTGCGACTTCTCGTTTTCCTGCACGCTGGTGACCGGAGCGCCGGTCTCTTTGGCCGCCTCGGAATAAGGCTTGATCACCCCGGCACCGGAGGAGCTGCCAGAAGCGCTTCCACTGTCGCGCACCGTCGCCGGCATCCGGTTGGTCACAACCGGCTGGGACTGAACTGGAGCCGACTTGCTCGCAACCTGCCTGGCTGGCGCAGGTTTGCTGACAGCCACCTGTTTATGGGTCGCGGCCGGGACGCTGGCGACCCCCTTGCCAGTGAGCATGGCCCCCTTGGTCGGGTGAGCACGGTAGTAGTTGCGGATCCCCTCGAAAATGGCGCGAGCCAGCTGATCCTGATAGCTGGCGGTAGCCAGCAGCTGCTCTTCCGCATGGTTGGAGATAAAGCCGGTCTCAACCAGCACAGAGGGAATGTCAGGGGCCTTCAGCACCGCCAGACTGGCGTGCTCGGGCGCTCTCTTGTGCAGCCGTGCCACCTTGCCCAGCGAGCGCAGGATCTGGCGACTGACGTCATAACCCTCGGCACGGGACTTGTCCATCGAGAGGTCGAGGAAGGTCTGCGCCAGATAGGGGTTGGGATCGGATTCGGCCAACACCTTGCCGACACCACCCAGCAGCTCACCCTGCTTCTCCTGCTTCTCCAGCCAGCTGCCCATCTCGCGGTTGGCGCGGTTGGTCGAGAGTACCCAGACCGAGGCGCCACGCGGGGTGGAGTTGTGGAAGCTGTCCGCGTGCACCGACACCAGCAGGTCGGCCTTGGCCTTGCGCGCGATCTCGGAACGCTTGTTGAGATCAACGAAGTAGTCACTGCGGCGGGTCAGCACGGCGCGCATGCCCGGCTCGCGGTCGATCAGTGCAGCCAGTTTCTGGGAGACCGCCAGGGTCACCCGCTTCTCATAGGTACGGCGCGGGCCGATGGAGCCAGGGTCTTCACCGCCGTGGCCTGGGTCGATGGCAATCACCACCCCTTTGCCCTTGCCGCCAACCGGCGTGGACTGCACCGCGGCAGCCGAGCGCTTCTCTTCATAGGGAAGGTCGATCACCAGACGGTGACCATAGGGGCCGGCAGGCGCCAGCGGAAAGACTACCGGCTTGATGGCAGAGCTGAGGTCGAGCACCAGACGCAGCCCCCCCTTCTCCAGCGGCGAACTTTCACGAATTTTACGCACCAGTTCGCTGCTGTTCTCGACCCGCGCCAGATTGGTGGCGTTGCTCGCCCCTTTCATGTCGATCACCAGCCGATCGGGGCCAGTCAGGGTGAAATAGTTGAAATCGGGGGCGCTGCTCATGTCGAGCACCACCCGGGTGTTATCAGGTGATGGCCAAATCCGCACGCTCTTGAGCTGATTAGCCCAGGAGGGTAACGCCATCAGGGAGAGAGCAATAACAAGGATCAAACGCACGTGGATGACAACCGTTCCAGAATAGCTTCGCCAGTAGCAGAACGAGCTTCAATCAGAGCTTCGCGCTGCTCGCCTACATAAGTGAGGGTGATTTCGAGATCAGGCGCCGGCAACCAGCCCTCGCCCTTCTCCGACCACTCCACCAGACAGAGGGTATTGGCGGCAAAATAGTCGCGAATTCCCATGAATTCCAGCTCTTCCGGATCGGCCAGACGATAGAGATCGAAGTGGTAAACCTGCCACCCCTCCAGCTCGTAGGGTTCCACCAGGGTATAAGTCGGACTTTTCACCTTGCCCTGATGGCCAAGCCCCTGCACCCAGCCACGGGTCAGGGTTGTTTTGCCAGCCCCGAGCGTCCCGTGCAAAAACACGGTCGTCGCCTGCTGGCAAGCCTTTGCCAGACGGCCTCCCAGAGCCACTGTTGCTGCCTCGTCCGGCAGTGTCATCATCAACTGTTTTGCCATGTTCTTCTTTTTTAACTTGTTATGGTGTCGGGATTAACCAGCTTGCGGATAAAGGGCAGCAGATCTGATGCCAGCATGCCACGCTCTCCATCAGCAGCAGCCAGATCGGCTGCCTCGCCGTGGATCACGGCCCCCAGCCAGGTTGCCAGGGTGGCAGACCAACCCTGAGCCAAAAGGGCGGCGATTATACCAGATAACAGATCGCCCATGCCGCCACTTGCCATGCCGGGATTGCCTTCATTGCACAAGGCAAGCCGCTCGCCATCATGGATGAGAGTCCCCGCCCCCTTGAGCAGCACCACTCCGCCGTAACGCTGTTGCAGCGCCCGCACGGCGGCAAACCGGTCTGCTTCAATCTCGGCAATGGAACACCCCAGCAGCCGCGCCGCTTCGCCAGGGTGCGGAGTGAGCACCCAATTATCCTGATGGCGGGGAGATTGCGCCAGCCAATTCAACCCGTCGGCGTCCAAAACCAGCGGCAATTGTTCGGTAAGGTGGCGGGCAAACTGCTGTCTGCCCCACTCCCCCTGACCCAACCCGGGGCCAATGACGCGAACCGAGGCCCAACCGCCGTCATCTTCTTCCTGCAGACTCATCAATTCAGGCTGATAGAGGCTGACTGCGGGTAATGCAGGGTGCTGGCTGACTCGCACCAGTCCAGCACCAGCCCGCAGACAGGCCCTGCCAGCCAGCACAATGGCCCCCTGCATGCCGCACTCTCCGCCCACCAGCAACACCTTGCCGTGGGAACCCTTATGCGAGGAGCGCTGACGCGGGCTCAGCAAGGATTGCAGCACCGGATAATCGAGCCGCCATGCTGCGGGGTGAATCTCCTCATCAGGCATGACACCAAGCGGGTCACAATCGAGCTGACCGGTCACATCGACCCCGTCAGCGGTGAGCAGCCCCTGCTTGATACCGATAAAGGTAAGAGTTCGGGTCGCCCGCACGGCAGCCCCCATGATCCTGCCGGTGTCGCCGTTGAGGCCAGAAGGAAGATCGACCGCCAGCACAGGTGCAGCCAACTCATTGATTGTTGCGACGATCTTTGTCAGTAACGGAGCAAGAGGTGTACTGACACCGGTGCCAAGCAGGGCATCGACAACCAGATCGGGAGGAGGAAATAGCGTCTGGTCGAACTGCTCTGCCAGCCAGACTTCACCACCTGCCGCCAGCCAGCTGTCGGCAGCGATCCTGGCATCCCCTTTCAGTTGGTCGGGAGAGCGAGCGGCGATCACCACCGGCTCAAGGCCACGTTCACGGGCAAGGCGGGCCAGCACATAGCCATCGCCGCCATTGTTGCCGGGGCCGACAAAAATCCACCAGCAGTTGCTCGCGGGCCAGTGGCTGCAGGCATAGGTACAAAGCGCCAGCCCTGCCCGCTCCATCAGCGCATAGAGGGGTTGCCCCTCACGCTCGGCCCAGCGCCGCTCTCGCGAGCGGATCTGTTCAGTCGACCACAGCCCCTGTGATAGACTGCTTCCCACTTTTTTGCACCAAGCGTCCCCGATGACCTCTACCATGATGGCTCCCGATCTGCTCTCTTTCGCTCCAAGTGCTCAAGTGCCGGGATGCCATGCAGCATGACAACACCTGATTTCAACCAGCTGGCTCAAGATATCAAGCTCTGGGCGAGCGAGCTAGGATTTGACCAGGTTGGCATCACCGACACGGATCTGCGGGCCGAAGAGCCGAAATTGCAGGCCTGGCTGGACGCCGGTTATCACGGCTCCATGGATTACATGGCGCGTCACGGCATGATGCGCGCCCGCCCCCATGAGCTGCTGCCGGGCACCTTGCGGGTCATCTCGGTGCGAATGAACTACCTCCCCTTCGAGGCAGGCTTTGCCGCCACCCTGCGCGACCCGACTCTCGGCTATATCAGCCGCTACGCCCTCGGCCGCGACTACCACAAGGTGCTGCGCAATCGCCTCAAACAGCTGGGTGACCGAATCGAAGCGCGCTGCGCCGAGCTGTTTCAAGGCACGTCTGACCCCCTTGGTGAGTGGCGCCCCTTTGTCGACTCCGCTCCCGTGCTGGAGCGGCCGTTGGCCGCCAAGGCTGGCCTCGGCTGGGTTGGCAAACACTCACTGCTGCTCAATGAGTCCGCCGGTTCCTTCTTCTTTTTGGGGGAGCTGCTGGTAAGCCTGCCACTCCCCATCGATGTGCCGGTGGAAAAAGAGCAGTGCGGCAAGTGTGTCGCCTGCATCAACATCTGCCCCACCAGCGCTATCGTCGCACCCTATGTGGTGGATGGCCGCCGCTGCATCTCCTATCTCACCATCGAGAACGACGGCCCTATTCCGGAAGAGTTCAGGCCCTTGATGGGCAACCGCATCTATGGCTGCGACGACTGCCAGCTCATCTGCCCGTGGAATCGCTACGCAGATGCCAGCCCGGAACCCGATTTCAGCCCCCGCCCCAGCCTGCATCGCCCGCCCCTGCTGGCGCTGTGGCGCTGGAGCGAGGCCGAGTTCCTCAAACATACCGAGGGGAGCCCAATCCGCCGCATCGGCTATCAACGCTGGCGCCGCAATCTGGCGGTAGCCCTTGGCAACGGCCCGACCGGCCCGGAGGTGATAGCCGCTCTGCAGCAAGCGCTGCCGGAAGCAGAGCCCATGGTGGCCGAACATATTGAATGGGCGCTGGCAACGCTGGCCAGACGTCAGGATGAAACGAACAAGAAAACCCGCCTGCTGATCCGTTGCATCGAAAAAGGTCTGCCGGATCACGCCTGAGTGATCTGCCCCTTGCCGGATTGCAGCAGTTTTTTCATGCTCTGCCGACCCACAAAGATCAGCACGCCATGGTTGAGCAACAATGGTCGGCACACAAAAAGGACATCACAGATGCAAATGTTGGGAGTGGATATTGGAGGCTCGGGGATCAAGGGCTGTCTGGTCGATACCGAAACCGGTGAGCTGATTGGCGAGCGCCATCGCATTGCCACACCACAGCCGGCCACCCCGGCCGCCATTGCCCATACCCTCAAGGCGCTGGTGGAACACTTCGACTGGAAAGGGTCGGTGGGCTGCGGCTTCCCGGCTACCATCCACAACGGCATTGCCAAGAGCGCAGCCAATATCGACAAGAGCTGGATTGAGACCGATGCCGAGCACCTGTTTGCCGATGTCACCGGCAAGCCCTGCTATGTGCTCAACGATGCCGACGCCGCCGGTCTGGCCGAGATGCGCTTTGGTGCCGGCAAGGATCGCAAGGGGGTTATCATCCTCATCACGGTCGGCACCGGCATCGGCACCGCTGTCTTCGTCAACGGTCACCTGCTGCCCAACACCGAGCTGGGCCATCTGATGCTGGAAGGGATGATCGCCGAGCACTACTGCTCCGACGCAGTGCGCAAACGCGAGGATCTCTCCTGGGGACGCTGGGGCAAACGCTTCAACAAATATCTGGCTCGCCTCGAGTTTCTCTTCTCCCCCGACCTCTTCATTCTGGGCGGCGGCAGCGCAGCCAAACTGGAGAAGTTCGTCGATCGCATCGAAACCCGGGCACCGCTCATTCCCGCAGCCAGCCTCAACCAGGCCGGAATTATCGGCGCGGCACTCTACGCCGCCGAACGACATCAGGGCTGATTGCACATCGGTGCCATGATCACCAGATAGAGAGAGGGCCCGGCAGCAATGCCGGGCTCTCTCTATCTGGTGATCGACCCTCTGTCCTTGCTACAAGTCATCGAGCTGGTGAGCACCGTGCACCAAGCGGGTCAGGCGGGTCTGCTCCAGTCGGGCCAAATTATCCAGCAATTCAGCCGTGCTCCGAGTCGGGCACTCCCGGGCCAGATGACCCAGTTCACCAATCAATTGCTCCTCCCAGCGGCAAACCAGGGCAACGATATCTTCGGTTCTGGCTGAAGCAGGCAACTCGCAGCACATAATCGCTGGCAACATGTCCTCGCTAAAGCTCTGATCCAGCCAGGTCTCCCGCACCGGGCCGCCCAGCTGGCTGGCGTACTCCTGCAGATGGACACTGGCGGCATCCTCCCGCCCTTGCAGATAGACCAGCAACATCCGGCAGCGTTCGCTATCCACCTGATTGGCCAGACGCCGGTAACAGAGACCTAGCTGGTGATGCACCTGCTCGAGGTAGTGCAGCAACTCTTTGATCTGTTGGAATCTCATCGCTCTGCCCTCCATGGGAAATCCGCAACCTCAGTATAAAAAACGGCCAGCCAAGCCCCAATCACGATCCGGCATCTTCTTGCGCTGCATCAAAATTGGCCGAGGTATATATAAGTGGGCAGACAGGGGGTTCAACTTTATGCAATTCTGGGGCTTGTGAGGGGTAGGCTCCACAGCCGGATAGTCGCGACAGGGATACCTAATAGAACAGAGCATCACACGCCATCAGCCAACTTTAATTCGGCTCTTTGGCTTCAAAGCGAAATTCAATATGGAATAACGCCAAACCCTGCTATTGCTTATCTGCCAACTGAAAATCCTTATCACTTTTTTAGACGTCTAGACGTAAAAACATGCGTTGACACAGCCATCCGGACATCTTAGCATCATCCCCCATGATGGCAGTGCAACCTAGTGAAACCTCTGCCCAATTTTCTCGCCTGTAGCGCCCTGTGCTGTAAGGCTGTTAGCACGGAAGAATCCATGATTAAGTTGATCGGTCTCAACAAAGTCTACGGTACAGGCAGTGACGCCGTGCACGCCCTGCGTGACGTGAGTCTGCATGTACCCCAAGGCAAAATCTTCGGGGTGATCGGTGCCTCCGGTGCCGGCAAGAGTACCCTCATCCGCTGTGTCAACCTGCTGGAGCGCCCGACTGAGGGCCAGGTGATTGTCGATGGCCAGGATCTGGTCACCCTGAGCGAACGGGATCTGACCCAGGCCCGCCGCCAGATCGGGATGATCTTCCAGCACTTCAACCTGCTCGCCTCCCGAACCGTGTTTGCCAACATCGCCTTTCCGCTGGAGCTGGCAGGCTGGAACAAGGATCAGATCAAGAGCCGGGTCGAAGAGCTGCTGGCGCTGGTCGGGCTGGAAGCCCGTGCCCACGCCTATCCATCCGAACTCTCCGGCGGCCAGAAACAGCGGGTCGCCATCGCCCGGGCGCTGGCCCCTGCCCCCAAAGTGCTGCTGTGTGACGAGGCCACTTCGGCACTCGATCCGCAGACCACCCGCTCGATCCTGACCCTGCTCAAGGAGATCAACGTCAAGCTGGGGCTTACCATCCTGCTCATCACCCACGAAATGGATGTAGTGAAGGGGATCTGTGACGAAGTGGCCATCATCAGCGACGGCAGCCTGATCGAACAGGGCGAAGTGGCCTGGTTCTTCAGCAATGCCAAGACCCAGCTGGCCCGCGATTTCATTCGCTCCACCATCCATCTGGAGGTACCGCAGGAGTATCAGGATCGGATGAGCAATGAGCGAGTGCCCGACAGCTACCCGCTGCTGAAGCTTGGCTTTACCGGCAGCACGGTCGATACACCCCTCATCTCCGAGGCGAGCCGCCGTTTCAATATCGATATCAGCATTCTGAGTGCCGACATCGAGTACGCAGGTGGCGTCAAATTCGGTTTCCTGCTGGCCGAGCTGTTCGGGGATGAAGCCCAGTGCGAGGCGACCCAGCAGTTCCTCATCGACAATCACATTCAGCTGGAGGTAATGGGTTATGTCCGAAGCCATGATTAATCTGCTCATCACGGCCCTGGGCGACACCCTTATCATGGTGTTTGCCTCCGCCCTGTTTGGCTGCCTGCTCGGCCTGCCGCTCGGCGTGGCACTGCATGTGACCAAAGCTAGCCAGATCCTGGCCAACCCGCTGCTCAACCGCACCCTGGGCATGGTGGTCAACGTGGGTCGCTCGGTGCCCTTTATCATCCTGCTGGTCGCGATTATTCCGCTGACCCGGCTGATTGTCGGCACCAGTATCGGCACCATCGCCGCCATCGTGCCGCTGACCGTCGGTTGCATCCCCTTCATCGCCCGTCTGGTGGAAGGTGCCCTGATGGAAGTCCCCGACGGCCTGCTGGAAGCGGCCAAGGCGATGGGCGCCAAGCCATTGCAAATCATCACCAAGGTGCTGCTGCCCGAGGCCCTGCCCGGCATCCTCAACAGCGTCACCATTACCCTCGTCACGCTGGTGAACTACTCAGCCATGGCTGGTGCCATCGGTGGTGGTGGTCTCGGTGATGTGGGCATCCGTTACGGCTATCAGCGCTTCGATCCGACCGTCATGCTGGTCACCGTCGTGATACTGGTCGTGCTGGTTCAACTTATCCAGAGCGCGGGTGAGCGCCTGGTCAACAAATGTGATCATCGTTAATCGTCGATTTCTGACAGGAGGTTTTATGAAATTTGGCATCAAATCCGTTGCGGCAGCCCTGCTGGCTGGTCTGGTACTGGCCGGTTGCGGTCAAAAGGAAGAGAACAAGACCCTGAAAGTAGGCGCCATTGCCGGCCCTGAGACCGAGCTGGTCGAAGTAGCCGCCAAGGTGGCAAAAGAGAAATATGGTCTGAACGTCGAGATCGTCAACTTCTCCGACTATGTCACCCCGAACGTGGCGCTGAACGATGGCAGCATCGACATCAACGCCTTCCAGCACAAACCCTATCTGGATGCACAGGTACGTGATCGCGGCTTCAAACTGGTACCGGTCGGCAACACCTTCGTCTACCCGATCGCCGGTTACTCCAAGAAGCTGAAGTCTCTGAGCGAGCTGAAAGATGGCGCCCAGATCGCGGTACCGAACGATCCGACCAACCTTGGCCGCTCCCTGATCCTGCTGGCCAAGCAGGGCCTGATCACCCTGAAAGATGGTGCTGGTCTGGAGGCGACCGTACTCGATATCGCCAGCAACCCGCGCAACTTCAAGATCGTTGAACTGGAAGCTGCCCAGCTGCCGCGCTCGCTGGAAGACGTGGATCTCGCCATCATCAACAACACCTTTGCCGGCCAGATTGGTCTGACCCCGACCGAAAATGGCCTGTTTGTTGAAGACAAAGAGTCCCCCTACGTCAACCTGATCGTCGCCCGCGACAACAACAAGGATGACGAGAAGGTCAAACAGTTCGTACAGGCCTTCCAGACCGATGATGTCTACAAGAAAGGGCTGGAGCTGTTCAAAGGCGGCCTGGTAAAAGGTTGGTAATTGCTCACTCGACAAAAAAGGCCACGCAATGCGTGGCCTTTTTTATTGCCGCCGCTATCATATCGGCGAGCACGGCAACACGAATATAACATCACATGAAAAAATGGTATCTGGCCTACTGCAAGCCAAAGGAAGAGGCCCGCGCCCGCGCCCACCTCGATGCCCAGGGCATCGAATCCTACTACCCCATGGTGGAAATCGAGAAACTGCGTCGGGGCAAGCGAGTCCCGGTAAAGGAACCCATGTTTCCCAACTACCTCTTCATCTACGTCGATCTGGAAGAGGTAACTCCGGTCACCCTGAAATCGACCCGTGGCATCAGCCGGATCATCCACTTCGGCAGTGAATGGACGCCCATCAGCAACAAGCTGGTCTATCAGCTGATGAGCCGCGATGACAGCGACGAGGCGCGAGCCAGCTACGCCAAGCTGCCAAATGCGGGCGATAAGGTATTGATTGAAGAGGGGCCATTGGCAGGGTTTGAAGCCATCTATATGGAGCCGGATGGGGAGAAACGGGCCATTCTGCTGGTCAGTCTGCTCAATAAAGAGACCACCAGCAGCTTCGAAAACCACGCCTTCAGACGTATCGACTAAGAGGTGGGCAGGATGTCCTGCCCCCCCCCCCCGTCACTCCAGCTCGAAACGGGCGATCACTGCCGTCAACTTGCCGGTATCACCCGCCAGACGGGCGACGATGCCCTCACCCTGCTGGCTCTGCTGACAGGATTGGCGGCTCAGAGCGGCAATATCCTCTACCGTTCCAGCCACTTCGGCGGCAACCTTGGATTGTTGCTCGGTCGCCGTTGCGATGGCCTCCAGCTGGCCAGATAGCTCTTGCACCAGCTGGTTCATCGCATTCAACGTCTCGGTTACCAACCCGACTGCATCACGCCCCTGCTCGACCAGCTGGGTGCCACCGCTCACAGTGGTGACGGTCTGGCGGGTTTGCTGGGAAATGGCGCTAATGGTCTGGCTGATCTCGGCGGTTGACTGGTGAGTGCGGGTTGCCAGCTGACGTACCTCATCGGCGACCACGGCAAAACCGCGTCCCTGATCTCCGGCCCGCGCCGCTTCTATTGCCGCATTAAGGGCCAGCAAGTTGGTCTGCTCGGCAATGGTGGCGATAACTTCGGTGATCTGGCCGACCTGCTCGCTCTGCTTCTCAAGCAATCCCATCGCGTGATTGGCTTGCCCAATCATGGCGGCGATCTGCTGCATGGCATCTGTCATCCGTGCCAATGCATTCTGTCCCTGCCGGGTTTGCTGCTGCACCTGATGGGCACTATCGGCTGCATTGGCAATATTGCCCGCCACCTCTTTCGTACTGACCGACATCTGCTCGATAGCGCTGGCGACCGCTTTTACCCGAATATCCTGCGCGGTCAAATCGGTCACTATCGCCTGAGTTGTGCTGCCAACATCCTGACAGGCGACGTCTACCTGTCCCACAGCCCCCTGCAGCTCGCTCACCAGATTGCGCAGCTGGGCCGACATCCGGTTGATGGAGCCGGTCAAACCGCCCAGCTCATCCTGCCTCAGTACGGGCAAGGGGTTGGCAGCCAGCTTGCCGTCGGCGACCTCACCTGCCCGCACAACCAGACTGGCAATGTCACGAGTCAAACGACGACTGAAGAGCCACGCCACCAGCATGCCAAGCACGATGGAACTCCCCGTTGCCAGCAACAGAGTACGAGTGATGGAGTGGCCAGCCTGCGTCATCTCTCCTGAGATTGCAGTTACTTTGCTGCGGGTCTCCCCTACCTGTTTGGCCAACCGCTCGTAGAGGATCTCCTGCATCGGCTCAATCTCTTTTGCCATCAGATAGTTGGCCTGATCCCAATCCGGTGCTTGCCGCTTGCTGATGACCTGGCCCACCAGCTCCGAGAAGGGGGTACCCATCTCCTCAAACAGCTGCCAGAGGCTGCGCTCGGTTTCGGAAAAGAGACTGGACTGCTGCTTGAGTTCCGCCACCCGTTGCTGATGGAACTTGTAATAGTCCTCATACTTGCTGCGATATTCCGGGTCGCCGGAAATAAGAAAATCTCGCAGGGCGGAGAGCGCATTTGACAAGCTGTTGTAGGCATCTCCCACCTGCTTGAGCAACATGCGGCGATCTCCCGATAGCTGATCCTGAGGAGTCGCCACCTCTTCATTGGCGAAAGATTGCAGCTGATCGAGCGCAGCTTCGGCAAGCGGCCCGGCCTCCTGCAGCATCAGGGTATGTGCTGGCAGATTCTCCTCTGTGTGGGCAATCGCCCATACCTTTTCCTGACTGCTCTTGAAACTCTTGAGTGACTGTACCAACCCCACATCAAACTGCTGGCTGGTAATAACCTGCCAGGCCCCCTCCCACTCCTGCTTCAATCTGGCTGCTTGGGCGGGGTCCTTGCCAAGAATGAGATAACCACGCAGAGCCGAGACGGTGGCGACCAGCGCTTTCTGGCTGGCCTCATCCCGCTGCAGAGCCGGCAGCGCCTGTGCCAACAGCATCTGCTGGGATTGATTGATCTGGTTTAGACGGTAGTAGACCAGCGCAGAGGAGAGGGCGATCAGAAGATTGATAAATCCAAAGCTGATCAGAAGCTTGTGTGAGATTTTCATGAACATCCTTGTTCAGATGAGGCCCGCAGGCCAAAAGAATCAGATCGATATAAGTGTAGGCAATCTCTCCTGCCAGGAGCGGTGCCACTCCTGCAATTCACTGCGCGGCATCGGTCTGGCAGAGAAAAAGCCCTGACACACGTCACATCCAAGTTTTGCCAACTGTTGCCAGGTCAACTCATCCTCGACCCCTTCCGCCACCGATTTAAGCCCCAGCTTGCGGGCAAGCTCGATACTGGACTCGATAATGGCCAGACGGGATGGATCTGCGTAGCAGCGATCGACGAAGGATCGATCCAGCTTCAACTCGGTAAAAGGCAACAGGGCCAACTGCTGCATCGATGAGTAGCCGGTGCCGAAATCATCGATAGAGAGACCGAATCCATGCATCCGCAGTCGGGTCAGCACTTCCAGCGACTTGCCCACATCCTGCACGAAGGAGCTCTCGGTCACTTCCAGAGTGATCAGTTCTGGATTGATGCTCCAGCGCTGACATTGCGCGATCAGGGAGTTGCAGAGATCCCCCTCAATCAGCGAGGTGGTTGAAAGGTTCATCGACAAGTTGAGTGATAGACCGGTCTCCTCCCAGAGATGACCATCGCGCAGCGACTTGTTGATGATGATTTCGGTGAGTTGATCTATGAGCCCGTTGTTTTCCGCCAGCGGAATGAAGCGACCCGGCGAGACCAGGCCATATTCCGGATGCTGCCAGCGTGCCAGAGCCTCCATCCCGACCCATTCGCCGGTGGCAAAGCTGACTTTCGGTTGATACCAGGGGACGATTTGGTCATCATCCAGCGCGCGTCGCAGTTCATCCAGCCCAAGCCGATGCCCATCCTCTTTTTGGGCCTGCTCCTGACGAGGAGACCACGACTCGATCAACACTTTTAACTGTTGCTTGGTCGATGGTTTTTCGATACGGCCCAGCACCTGCAAACCATAGGCGGCACTCATCCGCAGCACAGCTTCCACGACGTCATCCTCCAATGCACTGGAGAGAATGATGCCTCCGCTGAATCCTCCCAGGGAGAGGCGGCGCAACAGCGCCATTCCATCCATGCCGGGCATGCGCAGGTCACAAAAAAGGATATCAACCGAGTGACGCTGGCACAGCTCAAGTGCCTCCTGCCCATCACGAGCCTCCAGCAACTGTTGATAACCCAGGTCACGGATCTGGTGCATCAGGGCCTTGCGTTGAAACGCATGGTCCTCGACAACCATGATGACCAATTCATCGTGTACGTTATTCATCGAGCCATAATCCAATTTCGTGGGAGATTGCGTTCATCAATACCTGTACCCCGCAAACCAACTCTTCCAGCTCCTCCGTCTGCTTCAATCGTGCGGCCGATTCGAGTCTGGCGGCCTGTGCTGCCAGCTCTTGCAGCCCCACCATGCGTGCGGCCCCCTTGATACGGTGGGCCGTTTCTACCAGCGCCTGAGTATCGTGGCAAGTCAGTGCCACCATCATATCCTTGCCATCCTGACGGTTGGAATCGAGATATTCTTTTGCCATCGCCCGGGCAGCCTCCTCATCACCAAAGAGCCCTTGCCAGCGTTCCGCCTGCTCGGCGATTTGCTGCTGTTCTGCGGGTCCTTCTGTTGAGACTGTAGCCACATCAGTCAGCCAGTGTGCCAATAGTTGACGCAGGGTCTCGAGAGGATATGGCTTGAACAGCATGTCACTCATGCCTGCCTCAACCATCCGCGCACTCGCCTCTTCCGAAGTATCAGCCGTTACCCCGATTATGGGCGCAGTCACTCCCTGGGCTCGCAACGCTCTGGCCAGACTATAGCCATCCATCACCGGCATATGACAATCAGTCAGCAGCAGAGAGAAATCCTGCCCCTGCCATGCCCGCAAAGCCTTCTCGCCATCCTCAACCACCTGCGCCTCTATCCCGAGAATGGCGAGCTGTCTGGCCAGCAGAGCACGGTTGACCGGATGATCGTCGGCCACCAGCACCCTCCCTCCCAGCTTCTCCCCAAGTGCCGTGAGCATGGGGGTAACCTGCTCATTGAGCAATTCGTTGCAACTCTCCAGCAGCAGATCCGGATAAAGAGGTGAGAGTCCCAGTCGCCACCAGTGAGCAGCACCGAGACGCCCGCGAAGCGCCTCGCGGGGAGACACAATGATCCCTTTGAGAGCCCTTTGTTGAAGCCAGCTTTGCCACTCGGGCCCCAGCGTCTGCTCCAGCCAAAGTTCGTCTGCCAGCAGCAATCCCTGCAAATCATCACTGAAATTCGACGCTTCAATGGGTTTGAGCTTGGCACCAAGACGTCTCATGGCCATCTCCAGCACCGGATCGTTGCTGAAATACCACCACTCGCTCCCAGCCAAAGCTGGCAGATCCCATTGTGGTTTCTGCAGCGGTACGGTGAAGGTAAAACTCGACCCCTCACCCGGCTTGCTGACCAGATGCAGGTTGCCCCCCATTTTCCGCACCAGCTGATCGCAGATGGCCAGCCCCAGCCCTGTACCACCGAAGCGGCGATTGATGTCTGACTCCACCTGTTCAAAAGGAGTGAAGAGCAGCGCCTGCTTCTCTTCGGCAATCCCGATACCGGTATCGGCGACCATAATGCTCAACAACCCGTCGAGGTAGTTAACAGCAAGAGTGATGCTCCCTTGCTCGGTGAACTTGACTGCATTGTTGAGCAGATTGGAGATAACCTGTCCTACCCTGACGCCATCCATCTCGGCCTGATCGGGCATGGATTGACCCCACTCCAGCACCACCTGCAACCCTTTGCTATGCGCGAGCGTCGCATGGCCACGGATCGCGTCACAAATAACGGATTGCACGCGACAGACCTGATAGTGCAATCGCAACTGGCCAGCCTCTATCTTGGAAAAGTCGAGGATGTCATTCACCAGATAGAGCAGGTTGTTGGTTGAAGTGACGACATTGCGCACCATGTAGCGCTGATCGTCATCCAGCTCGCTCATCTGCAACAGCTCCAGCATGCCGTGCATACCGGAGATGGGGGTTCTCAACTCGTGACTCATGGTGGCGAGAAAGCGGCTACGCGCCTGCATGGCCTGCTCGGCATAGGCTTGCGCCTCGCGCAACTGGTGCTCCTGCAGCTTGAGCGCCGTAATGTCCTGGATCACCCCGTTGAGGATCAGCTCCTGCTGCTCCTGGCGCACGAAACTGCCACGTACCTGCAGATAGCGATCCCCCTCCGGCCGCTCGACTTTGACCTCCAGATCAAGCGGGGCCAGGGTCTCGGCATGATTGGCCACCTTGCTGACAAAGTCCTGCAACGCCTCCTCGGTAAACCCGAAGATCTCTCCTCCCGACTCGGCAGCAAAAAGCTCCTGATGACTGACCCCGAGGATCTCGCGAGCCCCCTGGGAGGCATAGAGAAATCGTCCCTTGCCCGGCCCCTGCCACAGATACTGGTAGACAATGCCCGGCATACTGTCGGTAATCTGGGTCAGGCGGGTTTCCGCCTTGCGCGCCCGCGCCTCCGCATCCTTGATCTGGCTGACATCGGTGAGCACGGTCAACACCCCCAACATCTTGCCTGCCGGGTCGCGATAGGGAAGTTTGACGTACATCACATGAAACGGTGAACCATCGGCCCGCACACTGTTGCCCGCCCCCTCCAGCTTGCGGCCACTCTGCCAGACGGCTCGCTCCTCCTGTACCATCTGGCGACGAACCGGCTCGGGCATGTGCGCGAGATCGTCTCGCTGCTGCCCATCATGCTCGATGAAAAAGGTCTCGCGATAGGCTTGATTGCAAAGGGTGATATGTTGCTCGTTGTCACGCAGCGCCACCATTGTCGGCAAGGAGTTGAGCAGTGTCTGCACAAAAGAGAGCTGCTCATTCAACTTGCTTTCCGCAACCTTGCGCTGAGCAATCTGACGACGCAGGCTGCGCGCCCACAGCAACACCAGCAGACCCGAGGTACCAAGAGCCGCTACGGCAAAGGCCAGCCATTTGTATAGAGGGCTATTGTCCACCGCCATATTGACCGAGATGTTGAGCCAGCGGCGATCGAACAGCTGCCACTCTTCATCAGTAATGGTCTGCAGCAACTTGTCCATAATCCTGGTCAGCTCGGGCTGTGCAATATCGACCGCCATACTGATCGGCACCGAAAATTCGGGGCTCCCCAGCACAACCTGGTACTTCTCGTTGAATCCTTTCATCGCCTGCTGGCCAAGGTTGGTCATGGTCAGCAGTACATAATCGACCTTGCCCGAGTCGAGCAACTTCAGAAGATCTGCATCGCGGCCAACCTCAACAATCTTCCCGCCAAAGTTGCGAATCAACGATGCCTCGTAGGAACCTGTCACCCCCCCGATCTGACGCCCCTTTAAATCAGCCAGAGATTTCAAGCTGCGAGCACCGCTCCTGGCAACGATGTAGCTGTCAAACTTGAGGTAAGAGGAGGTAAAGGAGGCGAACTCCCGCCGATCCTTCAGGGGAGTCATCAGAGGGATCAAATCAATCTTGTGCGCTTGCAGTAGTTCGATGGACTCTTGCCAAGTGCGGGTCGGAACCAGCTCAAACCGGACACCGGAACGCAGGCTGATAAGCTTCATCAGGTCAGCGGCATACCCGTGCAATCTCCCCTCTTCATCGATCTCGCTGATACCGGAAAAAGAGGGAGCGACGGCAAACCGGATCACTTTTTTCTGTTTTAACCATGCCATTTCGGCAGGCTCCAGCAGCAGATCGACCTTGAAGCGGCTATCCCCCTCCGCCAGGCGCAGGCGGGAATCGGTCACCGGGATCCTCTGATATGCCTGCCAGATCCGCTCTGTCAGCTCACTATTATTTGAGCTGGTCGCAATCGTCAGGGCGCTGCTGCTCAACCAGCGAGGAGTCGCAATCCCCATGGTGTCCGGGAGGCGCTGCAGCTCCCGCACCAGAATAGGGCCCAGCGCCAGATAACCATCAGCCAGACCCAGCTTGACCATATAGGTTGCCTCATCACGGCTCTCGACCTGGGTCACGTTGGGCATTCCCAGCGATGCCAGCTCACGGCAACTGCCAAACCCGCGGATACAAACCCAGCGCATTTTTTTTGCCTGCTCGATCGTTAACCGCTGGTTGGGATGTTGCATCAGGATAGCGCGGCCATAAGAGCCGAGGTGACCGATATGGTTCACCCCCTCCACCGGCAAAGCATCAAGCTCCACCCCGACCAGCGCATCAACCTTCCCCTTCTTCAGCGCTTCCTGAGCTTCGATATAAGAGTTAAAGGATACGCAACGCAGCGTTAATCCCATCTCGGCGGCAATCCGCAGGGCCAGCTCCTTGAGTGGACCGGCGTACTGTTTCGATGGCACCTCGTAGATAAAGGGGGGATAACCCCCACGGGGGACACCCACCACCAGCTCCTGAGAGAAGCCCTGCTCATCAACCGCTCTTTGTTCCTCTTCGGGCGATGACTCTGCAGCAACATGCCAACTCAGCAGAAGCAGTGAGCAAAAAATCAGTAGGAGATGACAAGCGCGAGACATGAGCTATTTGTCCTGATGAGTGAGGCCAATACGATTCATCCTCGACCCTCTAGATAATGGCTCTAGCCGGTGAGAAAACAAACAGTTCCGCTATAAACGGGGCCAAGAGGATAGAGGGATATTGGCTGAATGTGAATAAACAATCCTTTTTAAAGCAAAAAACGTGACAGATTTTGGTCTGTCACGTCATTTTTTCGCAACGTTAAAAGATTGGGGGGAACAACGCCCCCACCACATCAGGTTATTCGATTCCCAAGCCGGAAGCCTGTTTGATACTCGCGCTCACGGATATGGGAGATCTGCCCCTCATACCCTTCCAGACCGATATCTTTCAGCAGGGCAGGCGAGAGATTGATCACAGCGAGACGACGCTCGACCTTGGCGATCCGCTTTTGTACCAAAGACTCGACGCTACGCAGTAAAACCAGTTCGATAGACATGACATTCTCCAGTTGAACATGCGGTTCTCCCGGAGAAAGTGGATATCACCCTGCGGGACAAACCGCGGGTGATAAAAAGACAGGGGTTACCTGTTTACGCCACGCGGTAAAAGAGCACGAGATTTCACGCCGCACGCAGTGCCGCGAGAGAATGCAAGATTTAGCATCTGATGGTGCATTTTCGTCTCCTTACCGGATAAAAGTTGAACAGGTTGCAGCAGTCTAAAAAAACTCCGAATTTAACACAAGCCTCTTGCGACTCCTTTTTAAACGTTTTTACGGCATTTTATGCTGCCCGAAAGGGAGTCCGGGTTATCAGATCCCCGAGAGCAGCCGGTACTCTTCCAGCACATAGGTATCCGTCATGCCGCTGACATAGTCGAGCAGCAGGCGTACCCGGTAATACCACTCCTGCTCCTGCTCGCAGACAAAACGCTCGTCCCGCACGGCCACTGCCAACCGATAGGCCTTGATATGGCGCGCCGAGAGGCGGTGATAGAGCCGCCGGGCAAAGAAGAGTTCACTCCCCCCCTCACCCGCCAGCAGACGGGAAAATTGCCCGGATGGCATTGCCAGCAGGCAAGAGTAAGTGGCGAGCACACCGCGCAGGGCGGCGTAGCCTTCCAGTTCGAGCGCCTCTACCTCGGGGCGCATGAAAACCTGCGCTCGCGCAACCTGCTTGAGGATATCGAGCACCCGCGCCGCGGGAGCCTGACCGTGGAGCAGGGCCTGCGGATAGCTCCCCTGCAGGATCGCCTCATGCTCGCTGATATAAGTGCTGGCCGCCAGCGCCACCAGATCTCTGGTCAACCGGTGACGAAAATGGGGGAAGAACCCCCAGCTGGAGCGCTGTGCATCACCAAGCAGGGTCGTCATGTAATCGCTGCCATCAGCGCTGCAGAGGGCAGCCAGCAGCTCATTCAGAGTGAGAATGCGCCTGTCTACCGCATCCTCCAGATCAGCGATGCAGTAGGAGATGTCATCTGCCGCCTCCATGATGTAGGCAAGCGGATGGCGGCAGCCTGGGGCCAGCCCCAGACTCTGGCCGAGGGCACGATAGAGGGGCTGTTCACTGAAGAAGATGCCGCGCTTGCTGCTCCAGCCATGATGCTGGCCGTAACTCACACCGGGTTGCGGCTGCTGCGGGTATTTGCACAGCGCCCCCAGCTGGCCGAGGGTAAGGTTGAGCTCGTGCAGGCTGTGTACCAACCGCAAGCTCTGGGCATTGCCGTCAAACAGCAGCAGATCCTGACGCAGCTCCGCCCACTGGGCCGAGGGGGGCTGTGCCAGTGCCTGCTGATAGAGGGGATCGAGCATTTCACCGAGCCACTGGCTCATCACCTGCTCGCCGAAGTGGCCGAATGGCGGGTTGCCCACGTCGTGCAAGAGGCAGGACATCTCCACCAGATTGATAAAGGCCCCCTCGCACACCACACCAGCTGGCAATTCCGCCAGAATGCGGCGACTGATCTGGCGGCCGGTCTCCTGCACCTCCAGCGAATGGGTGAGACGGCTGCGCACCGAGGCTTTCACATCGAGCGGAAAAACCTGGGTCTTCTGCTGCAACCGGCGCACCGGCGCCGCCTGCACTATGCGGGCGCGATCCAGCTCGGTCGCCTCCAGCAGATCCTCATTTCCCCAGGGGTGAATGCGCTCGGGGGTGATCAAACGGCTATACATCCTGTGGCTCCTTGCCCGCGGCTCCCATTAGATTCAAGACAACAACCAGCGGCGCAAACGGGCGATATCGCCCGGATATTCCCGGCGCAGCGTCTCAATCCAGTCTTCCACATTCTCCCACCAGGCGGGATGATCCGGGCTCTGGATCAGTTGCGCCGTCTGCTGCAGGCGACGCAGGCCGATGGAGCCTGCCGCCCCCTTGATCTTGTGCGCCTCCTCCACCACGCCAGCCTGATCCCGCGCGATCATGTTGGAGTCGAGCACCGCCATGTAGTCGGGCATCATCTTCTCGAACAGCTCGACGCTGGAGAGCAGTACCGGCTTGCCCACGGTATCGGCATAGTCGGTGAGGAAAGGGAGATCCAGCAACGCATCCTGAGCCACCGCATCAGCCTGCTCGTCCGCCTCGTCGTCGGCCAGATCGGCAAACAGGTGACCAATCACCTCACGCACCGCCTTCGAGCCGAGCGGCTTGTTAATCACATCCCGCATACCGCGATCCAGATAGTACTGGCGATCGCCGGTTACATTGGCCGTCAAGGCAACCATGGGCGGCAAACTTTCGCCGTAGCGCTCGAGCAGGGTTGCCGCCACATCGAACCCGGTCATGTCAGGCAGCTGGATATCGAGCAGGATGAGGTCGAAATCATCCGGGTTGGCCATCGCCAGCGCCTGGGAACCATCGCGCGCCACCTTGACCTGATGGCCGAGCTTGTTCAGCAGGGCGCAGGCAACCGTCACATTGAGCTCGACATCCTCCACCAGCAGGATGTCGAGGGAAGGCATCTCCTCCTCCGGTTCAGGCAACGCCTGTTCGACACAGGCGACCTCCAGCTCGGCGGTGAAGCAGGAGCCTTCACCCGGCTCGCTATCCACGTAGAGCTGGCCGCCCATGGCCTGTACCAGCTGACGGGAGACCGCGAGGCCGATACCGGTACCGGTAGCGTGTTTTTTGCCCTGCACCTGATAGTACATGGCGAAGATCTTCTCCTGCTGGGCGCGGGGAATGCCGACGCCGGTGTCTTCCACCTCGAAGTGGAGCGCCAGCTTGCCCGGCTCGTCGGCAGGATGGGAGAGGCAGCGCACGGTGACGCCGCCCTCATCGGTAAACTTGACCGCATTGCCCACCAGATTCCACAACACCTGACGCAGTCGGGTGCCATCCGCCATCACGAACTGCGGCATGTCGCCATCGCGATCAAAGTGCAGATAGAGCCCCTTCTGCTCTGCCTGAATGCGCGACAGCGTCTCCAGCTCATCGAGGAAGGCAGGCAGGTCGATCCGGGTTGGCGCAATTTCAAGCCGGCGCCGATCGAGTTTGTCGAGATCGATGATGTCGTTGAAGATGTTGCCGAGGGTGACCGCACTTAAGTGAATGGTCTTGAGCTGCTGGCGCTGGCTCGGGTCGAGCGGGGTATCCATCAGCATCCGGCTCAACCCCACAATGCCGTTGAGCGGGGTACGCAGCTCGTGGCTGATGGTGGAGATGAAGGTGGTCTTGTCGCGGCTCGCCTTCTCCAGCTTGTCCTGATACTGCTTGCGTTCGGTGATGTCACGGCCAAAACCGAGCAGACCGAGTCGCTTGCCGAAGCGGTCGAAGAAGGGCACCTTGCGCAGCTCGAAGTAGGCCTTGCGACCATCGGGGTACTCCAGCCACTGCTCATAGGTGAGCGGCTCGTTGCTGGCAAAGACCTGGCGGTCGGTCTCCACCACCTTGTTGGCGATCTCCTGCTTGTAGACATCGAACGGGGTAAGGCCAATCAGCTCGCTCTCTGCCTTGCCGGTCAGCTCCTCCATGGCGCGGTTGCAGCCGGAGAACTGCTCATCCTCGTTGCGGTAGTAAACCAGATCGGGGGAGCAGTCGATAAAGGAGCGCAGCAGAGCGGTGCGCTCTCCCAGATGAAGCTGGGCCTTTTCCCGCTGGAACACCTCGTTCTCCAGATCCTCGATGGCCTGCAGACGCAGACTCTCGGCCCGGTTGGTCTCGGCGATCTGGCTGTTGAGGCGGCTGATGTTCTCCTGCAGCTGGTTGTTGAGCTCCAGATCCCGCTCGCGCATATCCTGCAGCTTGCGCACCATCCGGCTCAGCCGCTGGCGGGAATCCTCCAGCTGATCCACCACGATGGAGAGAAAATAGACCGCCCAGGGGGTGACCAGCAGACCAAAAAACACCGAGCGCACGAAATCGATGACATCGATACTGCCCCGCAAAAACAGGGTGACCCCCATCTGGATGGCGACCGCCAGCACTATGATGCCGGTGGCCAGAAACATGCTGAAACGCACCAGACCCAGCTTGGTCATCAGATCGACGTAGTATTGCGCCCAGGATTTAATCTGCTTCATCTTGTTGTTTTCTCCCCGATATTCGCCGGACAGAATACCAGCACAACGCGCTTAACTCTTGTGTGATAAGCCAATAATTGGATATTCCTGTATCATATGTGACCATTGCACTCGCCCGGGCAATACCAAGGTGACATCAGCAGCACGAACATCCCGGGCTTTACACCTCAACAGTTTGATATATCAGGAGTCTTTTGATGCGCAATCTCACCTTGCTGGGCCTCGGCCTGCTTGCGAGCCACGCTGCATACGCCGATCTGGGCGAAATTCCGCGCCAGTCCGGTTGGTCCGGCTTCCTGCTGGGCGGCGTCAGCGCCACCAGCTACAAGTCCAACTTCTATGCAGGTGACGACAACCACAGTCGCATCAACGATCTGGGCTCACCGGATAGCGAGAACAAGCTGACTCCGCTGATCAACGCCGACATCCGCTACACCTTTGCCGATACCCGCACCCAGATCTTCCTCGGTAACCTCATTCAGGATGCCATCCGCTTCGACTTTACCCAGCAGTTCGGTCTGCGTCAGGAGATGGGCGACAAGGGGATCGTCGCTACCTCGCTGGTATTCAACGCCATGCCGGTCGAGCTGTGGAGCGATCCTTTTGCCACCGGCATGGATCGCAGCTCCACCGACCTGAAATCCAAAGGGGCGCGTTTCGCCTGGGACAAGATCTGGGGCAGCAACTTCAACGGCAGCATCACCGCCCGCAGCATCGACATGGATGATGAGCAGAGCGGCCAGCAGTATGACCGGGTTCATGGCACTCACTACGCATCCATGCTGGATCGCAATGGCAAGATGTATGACATGCAGCTCTCCTACAAGTGGACCTTCGCCGACGGTCAGGCTCTGGAACCTGCGCTGATCTACAAGCAAGCCAACCTCGATGGCAGTGCCGAGAGCTTCGAAAACACCGGCCTGCAACTGACCTATGCCAAGCGTGGCCCCCAGTGGTCCATCGTCAGCAACGTCTATGCCGGCAAGCGCAAGTATGACGAAGCCAACCCCATCTTCGGCCAGCGCGCCGATGCGGACGAATTCGCCATCAACGGCACCTTCTTCTGGCACAGCCTGTTCGGGGTGAAACCGCTCAGCGCGACCTTTACCCTCTCCTATGCCAACGCCAGCTCCGATATCGGCTTCTACGATACCGAAGCGAGTCGCGTCAGCACCGGCCTGCTCTACAACTTCTGACAGCAGCGAAGCCGCGATAAAAAAGGCCACCCCATGGGTGGCCTTCTCATTGCAGCCGTAAACCGGCTTCAGATACCGAGCGAGTCGAGCAGATCATCGTGGTCGTTGCTCGCGGCTGGCGCTGCTGCAGGCGCCGGTTTGGCTGCGTCTTGCTTGGCCTGAGCGATCAGGGCATCGGGATCCAGCTCCTCGTGCTCCATCCCCTCATTGTGGATGCGAATGAACTCGGTCTTGTCCATCGCCAGCTCCAGATAGAAGATGTTGTTGCGAGCGGTGAAGAAGGTGACGCGGCGGGATTCCGGGCTGTCGAGATTGGTATCGACGCTCAGCATCACCTGCTTGTTGAGGGCCAGCATCTTCGGCTGGTTCTGGGTGATGTGAGTCTGCAGATCGCGGCCCACCTTGACGGTGAAGCTGCCGACGATCTGGTTCATCAGCTCGCCCATCACGTTGCTCACCTCGTCAGAGGTGTGGGAGATGGCGAGATCCTCCTTGGAGAGCCCCATGCTCAGCATGTAGCTCTCATAGAGCTCCATGGCGGCAGCGGCGGAGAAGTTTATCACCACCAGACCGGAGAAACCGCCATCGAACAGCACGAAGCAGCCGATATCGGGTTTGAGGCAGGTCTTGCTGATCCGCTGCACCATACCGGAAAAACGTACCTGACTCATGGTCGCGGCACTCAATACGTCGGTTACCGAGTTGCACAGACTGAGCAGTACATCCTCAGTCGTCAACACGACGTCATCATCGGATCTTGTAACTATCATGTGTCCTTCCTGAACATCGAGAATGGGCTTATCTATACCATAACTCTAACAGATGGCGCGGCCAGAAGACTGAAATAGCGACACGCCTCTCAGTTGACTCCGTTATCAGCAGCCACAGGGGTGAAACCGCTCAGCTTGGCGAGCCGGGCACGCCATGTATCGGCATGCTGCGCCAAAACTTGTGGCTCATAAGGAACGACCGGATGAGCACCCCAAATGGGGCCAGGCCAGGCAGCATCGGTAGCAAAGCGGGCAACATGATGAATGTGCAGCTGCGGCACCAGATTGCCGAGCGCACCGATGTTGATCTTGTCCGGACTGAGGGCCTGCTCCATCAGCGCCGCGACGGCGCAGGACTCCTGCATCAGCTGTTGCTGCTGTTCCGGTGCCAGATGGTGGATCTCGCGCAGGTTGGCCACTCGCGGCACCAGAATCAGCCAGGGGTATTGACTGTCTTTGGCCAGCAGGACGCGGCAGAGCGGCAGATCGCCAAGCCAGCAGGTATCGGCCTGCAGGCGGGAATGCAATTCAAACATGAACACCTCGTTGAGTACGATGAAGAGGGCATCCGACAGGGATGCCCACGTTACTGCAACGGGCGGCAAACTTAAAGCTGCGGCACGGCCCAACTGATAAAGCGCTTGCGCAGGGCCGGGTCTGCCTTGAGGAACAGCTGCTGCAACTGCCCTTCCAGCTCGCTGGCAGCCACAACAGGTTGAGAGCCACCAGAAACTGCATTGATTGACGGAGCCGCAACCGCTCCCGCCGTCAGGGCCGCCTTGCCACCACTGCGGTTGTATTCAGCCAGTTTCCCGTTCCAATCCACCCCAAGCAGCATGCCGCTGGTCACCAGTGCATCCTGCTGGATGGCAAGTGCCCGGCCACTCTCCTGCAACGCCACTGCGGGCGATTTGGCATAGGCCTGCACCCCCTGCTCATCGGCCGGTACGCTCGCCACCAGTTGCAACCGCTGGTTGCTCGCCTGATAGCGCACTACCTGCGGCTCGGAGCGAACCTGCCGATCATTCTCGCTGCTGCTGCGGCTGGGGATGAGCCCCTCGAAACGCACCAGCAGTTGCTGCTCCCCATTGCTCAGGGTGGCGTGCTGCTCATCCTGCAGCGTGCCACTGCTCACCGCGAGGATGCGAAAATTCTCCGGCACGCTCACCCCGACCGCCGCCTGCACGCTGGCGGTGCCGCACAGCAACGCCAATCCCGCCCATCTCCAATGCTTGTTCATCGCTTCTCGCTTCCTGATGCCGACAATGGGCGCAGGGTAGCAGCCGAAGATGACAGAAAAATAACGCAGTCGGGCCCCATTCTGGGCGACCGGTGGGATGTGCCCTCTTACAGCAGATAACAGGGATGATCGGCAAACCACTGGGCCAGCACCTGTTTGAACAAGCGGATCTTGCGTGGCACCCGCCGCTGCTGGGCATGCAGCACATGAAGCTGGTGCAGACCGCTCTGCCACTCGTCGAGCACGGTCACCAGCTCTCCCGCCGCCAGCAGGGCATCCACCGCCACCAGCGGGCATTTGGCATAGCCCATGCCTGCCCGGGCCAGCTCAATGACGGTGCTGTATTGATTGGCCCGCACCCTGCCCTGCACCAGAATGTGGGCCTCTTCGCCCTTGCGGCTGAAGTACCACTGCTCCCAGGCCGGATTGCTCCCCATGGGCAGGCAGGATAGCCCCCCCAACTCATAGGGGGTTGCCGGTTTCCCCTCTCTGGCCACCAGCGCTGGGCTGGCCACCACCACATCCTTAAGCCGGCCAAGGGGGAGCGCGACCAGATTGTCCGGCACCTCATTGATGGCGCGCAGGGCGATGTCATTCTCCCCCTGGCTCATGTCGACCACCTGATTGGTGAAGTTGAGCTCGACCGCCACCCCGGGACAGAGCACAGCAAAGCGAGCGATCAGTTCGCTCACCATGCGATCGCCGGTGCTGATAGGGCAGGTGAAGCGCAGTCGTCCGCTATCCTCTTCGGTCAGCGCCTGAATATCCTGCTCCGCCTGCCGTGCCAGCGCGAAGATCTCGCCCGCCTGCAGATAGAGGGTCGACCCCGCCTCGGTCAGACTGAGCCGGCGGGTGGTGCGTTGCAGCAACTGGGCGTTGAGGGAGGACTCCAGCGCGCTGACGTGGCGACTCAGCATCCCCTTGCTGACCCCCAGTGCATCGGCGGCGGCAGAGAAACTACCCCGCAAAACCACCTCGTAAAAGCTGGCCAGATGGGCGATATCCATCATTAACTCCAATATGGAAACAATTGGTTTATTTTACGCGCTTTTTCTCTTTTTTTGTTGCACTAGAATCAACACATCCCAACCGAGGAGTGACAGAGATGAAGATTGTGATTGTGGGTGCGTCCGGCACCATAGGTTCTGCCGTCAGCGAATTGCTTGCCAAAGATCATCAGGTGATCCGGGTCGGCCACAGCCAGGGGGATGCCACGGTCGACATGCGCGATCCCGCCTCCATCAAGGCGCTGTTCGCCGGGCTGGGCCAATTTGATGCGCTGGTGGTGGCCAGTGGCAACGTGGCCTTCAACGCCCTGACCGAGATGACCGACGAGCAGTGGCAGGTGGGGCTTCAGAGCAAGCTGATGGGCCAGATCAACCTGACCCGTGCCGCTATCCCCCACCTGAGCGACAAAGGTTCCATCACCCTGATCAGCGGCATCCTGAGCGAAGAGCCCATCAACTGGGGGGTGAGTGCGACCACCATCAATGGCGCCGTCGAGCACTTCGTCAAAGCGGCCGCCTGTGAGCTGCCAAGGGGCCTGCGCATCAACGTGGTAAGCCCGACCGTGTTGGCGGAGTCGATGGACAAATACGCCGACTTCTTCCCCGGTTTCGTGCCGGTGCCCGCAGCCAAGGTAGCGCAGGCCTACAAGAAGTCGGTGCTGGGCATCCAGACCGGCCAGGTGTTCAAGGTCAACAGCTGATCGCCGTGCGCCGGATACAAAAAACGGGCCCCGCAATGGGGCCCGTCTGTTTCTCTGCGTCTCTTCTTCATCATCAGCAAACGTTTGTTTCCTGATGACAAAAAAGAGCGAAACCCTTAGTCGATCAGACCGTACTGCGCGCGCAGGATATCGATGACCTCCTGCTTCGGGTTGGCCGACAGTTCCAGCTTGTGGCCGATGATCTTCTCGGCGATCCCGACGTAGGTGCTGGAGATGTCCATCATCACTTCGGTCGGCAGCTTGTTGTCGCGGGCCAGGGCGAAGCGTTCCGGCATGCGGTTCTTGTTGAGCAGGATGTCCGGATCCGGGAAGTGGTTGAGCAGCCACTGACGGAAACCCTCTTTCGACTTCTCGACGATCTGGCCGTCGCGCAGGGCGGCGCCATCCCAGATGCGGGAGCTGTCGGGAGTACCCACTTCATCCATGTAGATGAGCTTTTCGTTGCCGGCGGCATCGTGGACGTAGCCAAACTCGAACTTGGTATCGACGAACACCTGATCCAGCTCGGCCAGCGCGTCGCTGATGACGTTGAAGCCCTCTTTGAGCAGCACTTCGTAGCGGTCGATATCGGCCGGCTTGCTGAAGTTGAAGCCCTTGTAGTGGCGTTCGATATCGGCACGGGAGACGTTGACGTCATCGGCTTCCGGCACGCCATCCAGTCCTTTCAGCACGCCCTTGGTGGAAGGGGTGATGAGGATCTCCGGCAGCTTCTGATCCTTCTTGAGCCCTTCCGGCAGGGTGATGCCGCAGAACTCGCGCTCGCCATCCTTGTAGGCACGCCACATGGAACCTGTGATGTACTGGCGGGCGATCGCCTCGATCATCACCGGACGGGCTTTTTGCACGATCCAGACAAAGGGGTGCGGGATGTCGAGAATGTGGCTGTCGGCCAGCCCCTTCTCCTTGAACAGCTTGAACCAGTGGCTGGAGATGGCGTTGAGCGCCGCCCCTTTGCCCGGTACGCCGTTCAGCCCGTTCACACCTTGCCAGATGCAGTCGAAGGCAGAGATCCTGTCGCTGATCACCATGATGGCGAGCGGCGCATCCGCTGGCACGTCATAACCCTTCTCGCGAATGAGACGGGCGCTATCTGCGGCGGTCAGCCAGTAGACGCTGCGCACTTTACCGGAATGGACAGGCTTATCGGTACGGATCGGCAAATCGTCATTCACCGCCAATACTTGGTCTGCAAGACTCATGGCTAATAACACTTCCTGTTTGTGGGGGGTAATAAGAGAGAAGCCGCAAGCTCCGCTCTCGTTGGGGGTAATCAATCCATGCCCTGCACGCCGGTATCCACATTGCGTGGCTCGCCAGCCGTGCAGAGATAAAAAAACAGGGGCACAAGGCCCCTGTATTTATTCTGATTTTGCTGCCTGTGCAGCCAGTCCTTTGGCAAACGCCTCGGACATGCTGATATACATCTGGGAGATAACCCCGGACGACACCGGCTTCTTGTCCTTGTCGAACAGGGTGATGGAGGTCTTGCCTCCTGCCATTTCACCCAGCTGGAAGCGGTACTTCTCCTCTTCCAGTTTGAACGGCTCGCTCCCTTTCGCCTTCCAGAACTCGGCGGACGGCGCTTCATACTCGACATCGATCCAGCCCAGCGACTGCTGGGTATCCTTGATGACGAAGCCGTAACCCGGCAGCACCTGATTGAGACGGCGCCACACCTGTTCGAAAGAGCCATCGGCAATCCAAGCGCTCAGCTCGTTGTTGTCCAGACCCAGTTCCAGCCCCATGCCCTCGTTGGACTTGTGCTGTTCGCGGGACTTGAGCTGGCTGTCGTAATAGAGAGAGAACTGGTTGAGCACCCGCACGGCATAACGCTGCGCTTCAGCCGGGCTCAGCTGGGTAGTGGTCTCGCCATCGAAGCTCTCTTCGTGATCCAGTACCCGTACCGACATGTTGACGGCATGGCGCGCAGCATCGTTGCGCACGGTGAACTGATAACGCTGACGGATTTTGAAATCGTCGTCATCTTCACCCCAGCCATCGAGGGCGACCGTGTTGTCAAACCAGCCGGTCTGCAGCACGCCGGCCTGCTGGTCCAGCTTCTCGGTGGTGACCTTGTACTTGGCCAGGAAGTTCATCAGGAACGACCAGGTGTCGCGCTCCACACTCTGGCTGGTGCTCAGGGCATAGTAGGCGATGGTCGGTTCACTGGCATTCTGGACGACCTGGCTACCCGGCACCACGGTCAGCAGCTGGGCGGGAGGACGCACGTCGATCTTGGCGCCGAGGGCACCGTCACGGCTGCTCTCGGGCAACGGCGGAATATCGAACTGGCTGTTGAATGCGGGGGCGCTCAATCCTGACGGGATCAGGAATGCACGGCCCTCGAGGCGGGCATCTTCATAACCGAAGTCGCGGTTGGCCATTTTGCGATCCTGGGGCGTGCTGCACGCGGCCAGCACGGCGGCGGTCGCAACAGTCAGCACCAGACGGGCACTATTTCCCTTTCCATTTGATTTAAACACTCGCCATCAACTCCGCAGTGGTCAGTGCTCGCGCCATCTGCTGCTCACCCTCGGGAGAGAGTTCAACCAGCGGCAGACGCAAGGTTGCTGTTGCAATCAATCCCAGCTGGGCACAGGCCCATTTCACCGGGGTAGGGCTCGGTTCGCAGAACAGAGTCTTGTGCAACGGCATCAAGAGATTGTTGATGTCGTGGGCCAGACCGGCATCACCGGCCAGCGCAGCACGACACATGTCGGCCATCTGGGCCGCTGCAATATTGGTGGTGACCGAAATGACACCATCACCGCCTTGCAGCATAAAATCACAGCCAGTGGCATCGTCGCCACTGTAGAGCGCAAAATCCGGCCCGCACAGCTCGCGCAGCAGCGGGGTGCGACTCAAATCGCCGGTTGCCTCTTTCAGGCCGATAATACCGGGCACCTTGGCCAGACGGACCACGGTCTCCGGTTTCAGATCGCAGCAGGTGCGACCGGGCACATTATAAAGAATTTGGGGCAGACCACTAGCCTCGGCGATCGCACAATAGTGGCGATAGAGACCTTCCTGAGTGGGTTTGTTGTAGTAAGGGGTCACCGAGAGACCAGCAACCACGCCGGTTTTGGCCAGACGTTTGCTAAGTTCGATGGCGTGGGCAGTATTGTTGGAGCCACTGCCTGCAATGACAGGAATGCGACCGGCAGCATATTCAACGGTCTTTTCAACGACGGCAATGTGCTCTTGCTCGCTCAGGGTCACCGACTCCCCTGTGGTACCAACCGCGACAATGGCGCTGGTTCCGGCGCTGACATGATACTCGACCAGCTTGGCCAGACTGGCCCAATCGACTTCACCTGAAGCCAGCATAGGGGTAACGAGGGCAACAATACTACCGCGCAACATGGATATTTCTCCCGATTTTCAGGGCCGTAATGGTAAAGCTGCCCCCTTTGAAAAACAAGGGAGAGAGGGGACAAGCCGTGATACCATCGGCCACAAAAAGCAATAAATGAGAGTCGGGAGAGCACCTCGCTGCGGGTCATCAACAGCCCGAAAATCGGCAATCCTGTGCGGCTTTCAAGATACATAACGGACGAGAGAAGATTTATGACTCACTATCTGGTCGTAACGGCCATCGGCACGGACAGGCCTGGCATCGTCAATGAAGTGACCCGTCACGTCAGTAGCTGTGGTTGCAACATTGTGGACAGCCGTCTTGGCATCTTCGGCAATGAATTCACCTTTATCATGCTGCTCTCGGGCGACTGGAACAGCATGATGCAACTCGAGATCAGCCTCCCCCTGCGCAGCCAGGAGTGGGATCTCATCACCATGATGAAGCGCACCGAGCGCCACCAGTCGCTCCAGTATGACGTGAGCGCCAGCGTCGGGATCCTGATCCGTGACGAGCCGGGCATCGTAAGCCAGTGCACCCAGTTCTTCAGCGAACATGGCTGGAACATTCAGGCGATGCAATCCATGACCCTGGAACAGCAGCCGTTCAACCTGCTCAAGATGAGTTTCCAGCTCAATCTGGCTAAAGAGGGAGAGGTTGAACGGTCGCAGACCGCCTTCGCCGGATTCTGTCGTGAACTGGGCGCAGAATCGTTCGAGTTTATCGTCAATCGCAAACACGCCTGAGCACTCACTCAAGGAGAACCCATGCAACCATTACAAGCTGGCAGCCCCGCCCCCGACTTCACTTTGCCCGACCAGAACGGCAATCCGCTGCAACTCTCCTCCCTGCGCGGCAAAAAAGTGCTGGTTTACTTCTATCCCAAGGCGATGACCCCCGGCTGCACTACCCAGGCCTGCAGCTTGCGCGATGTCAACGCCGAGCTGGCCGCCCTCAATGTGGTAGTGCTCGGTATCAGCCCGGATCCGGCCAAGCGCCTGAAAAAGTTCGAAGAGCGCGATCAGCTCAACTTCACCCTGCTGGCCGATGAGGATCACGCCGTCGCCGATGCCTTTGGCGTCTGGGGTCCGAAGAAGTTCATGGGCAAGGAGTATGACGGTATTCACCGCCAGAGCTTCCTGATCGACGAAGAGGGCAAGATTGCCCACCACTTCGACAAGTTCAAGACCAGCGATCACCATCAGGTCGTGCTGGATTTCCTCAAGGGGTAACCCTCCCCTGCATTATTGAAAGGCCTGCTACGCAGGCCTTTATTGTTCTGGCAAGCCATCCCTTGCCTGAAGATATTTCTCACCAACTCCCCCGCCCAGATCAAAAAATTCATTTTATATATGGGTTAACGTGACCCCAGAATCATCTTCCAGCGAGATATCCCATGAACATGAGCAACACAGAGCGTTTGATCCTGAGCAACCAGTACGAAATTCTGGCAAAACTCAATCCGGAGAAAGCGGACTTCTACCAGCGTGCCAGCACCATCATCGAGCGCGGCTACTGCCTGCAAATCCTCGAGCTGGAGAAGAGCTTCGGCCATCTGGATCTGGCGACCTGCCAGGAGGTGATCGATACCCTGGAGCTGCACCACGCGCTGGCCATCTCATGGGGTAATCTGGATGCAGCCGATCAGGGCGAGATCAACGCCAGCCGGCTGGAGTTCAACGGCTACAGCCGCAGCCAGGAGCGGGAGCTGGCCGACTATGTCTGCTTCCTGCTGGAAGTGGACAAGCGCTTCCCCGAGCTCAAGTGCCCGTGCGACGAGCTCTCCAGCGACATCGCCATGCGCGACAAGTACCAGCGGATGCTAACTGTATGGCGTCAGTGCCCACGTCAGTACAAGCTCTCCATTCAGGAGATCCGCAAAGTGCTGGCAGCCTGATGGCATGCCATCAGACAACAAAAAAGGCGCCACTGGCGCCTTTTTTACGTTTGAATCGGGTTATTCGTAGAGAAAGGATTTATCGAGCTGCTGGAAGGCGGCCTTGAGGGTATCGGCCAGCTCTTCATAGCGGGGCTGGGAGACCAGCTGACGGCGCCCCCCCTGCTCGTTCATCTTGCCGTTGATCTCCCGATACCAGCTCGCCAGCGACGGGGGCAAACGGGTGTCGGCCCGCTGACCGAGCCAGTAGTAACCCTGTAGCGGAAGACTGAGCAGAAACAGCACGGAAGTGATGACGGAAGGCCAGTAGTGCTGCTCCCCAAACTGGAACTGCAGCATCACGCTCAGCACCGCCAGTGCCGGAATCACCTTGAGAGCGAATTCGGTCGCCTTGATCACCCGATTTTCAGGAAACATCGAATTGAGCTCGGGACGGCGCGGCCAAAGCGTCATATAATGGCGGCCTTGCTGTAACTTAGTTCCAAAAATGTTCATGCTCATACTACCTCCGAGCGCTTTTTGAACGTACTAACGGCAAAACCTCGACAAAATTTGATGCAAAGTAACAAAGGTTGAGGATGACTTTGTTATTTTTCAACAATCGGGTTATCCTTTGTACGCCCATTTTTGCGTCAAAAGCATCTTGCTATTGACCTGTCAGGGACGTCTGGATTTCGGGTCTTGTATCACTATACAAGGGGCAAGCAACAGATTGCCAACCCTCATAAGGATAAGTTGAAAGTTTTTGGACGTCCGGCGTCCAACGCATCCGCCTACACAACCCAATCTGCGATAGGATTTATTCATGAGTAAGCTGGTTCTTGTTCTTAACTGTGGCAGCTCTTCCCTGAAGTTTGCTGTCATTGACGCAACCACCGGTGATGACCTGCTGTCCGGCCTGGCCGAGTGCTTCAACCTCGACGACGCCCGCATCAAGTGGAAACTGAATGGCGAGAAAGGCAGTGCCGATCTGGGCGCTGGAGCCGCTCACCAGGAAGCGCTGGACTTCATCGTCAACAAGATCCTGCCGCTCAACCCGGAACTGTCCAAGAACCTGATCGCCATCGGTCACCGCGTTGTTCACGGCGGTGAGCGCTTCACCTCTTCCGTTGTCATCTGTGACGACGTGATCGCCGGCATCGAAGCCGCCGTTCCGTACGCGCCGCTGCACAACCCGGCTCACCTGATCGGTATCCGTGAAGCCCGCCGCGTATTCCCGGCGCTGGCTGACAAGAACGTGGCCGTATTCGATACCGCGTTCCACCAGTCCATGCCGGAAGAAGCCTTCCTGTACGCTCTGCCGTACAAGCTCTACAAAGAGAACGGTATCCGTCGCTACGGCGCTCACGGCACCAGCCACTACTACATCAGCCTGGAAGCAGCCAAGCAGCTGAACAAGCCGGTTGAAGAGCTGAACATCATCAACTGCCACTTGGGCAACGGCGGCTCCGTCTGCGCCATCAAGAACGGCAAATCTGTTGATACCTCCATGGGCCTGACTCCGCTGGAAGGCTTGGTGATGGGTACCCGTTCCGGTGATCTGGATCCGGCCATCATCTTCTTCCTGCACGACAAGCTGGGCATGAGCGTGGCCGATATCAACACCATGCTGACCAAAGAGTCCGGCCTGCTGGGTCTGACCGAAGTAACCTCCGACTGCCGTTTTGTTGAAGACAACTACGACAGCAAAGAAGAAGCCAAGCGTGCTATGGACGTTTACTGCTATCGCCTGGCCAAGTACATCGGCGCCTACGCTGCCGCCATGGACGGTCGTCTGGACGCCGTTGTTTTCACCGGTGGTATCGGTGAAAACTCCGCCCCGATCCGTGAAATCACCCTGAACAAGCTGGGTCTGCTGGGCTTTGACGTCGATCACGACGCCAACCTGAAAGCTCGTTTCGGCAAGGGTGGCGAGATCACCAAGGCTGGTTCTACCAAGGCCCTGGTAATCCCGACCAACGAAGAGTGGGTTATCGCCCACGACGCGCTGGAACTGGTCGGCGCTTAATTGACGCAGTAACTCGAGGCCGCCCACCAGGGCGGCCTTTTCCTGATCCCAAAAAATGAACAAGGGGTATAAAGTGGCACGCACTATTATGCTTATCCCGGTCGGCACTGGTGTCGGCGTAACTTCCGTAAGCCTTGGCGTTGTTCGCGCCATGGAGCGTCACGGTGTCAATGTCAGCTTCTTCAAACCGGTTGCCCAGCCACGTCCGGGTGAAACCGGCGCCGAGCGCTCAACCGCCGTTATCCGCGCAGCTGCCAACATCAATCCGCCCGAGCCCTTCACCCTCTCCTACGCCGAGAACATGATCAGCTCCAGCAACACCGATATCCTGCTGGAAGAGATCGTTGCCCGCTTCGAAGAGCACGTGAAATCCAGTGGTGCCGAAGTGCTGGTTGTCGAAGGTATGGTGCCGACCGACAAGCAGCCCTTTGCCAACAAGCTGAACTACGACGTTGCCAAGGCGCTGGATGCCGACATGGTATTCGTGACCCACCCGGGCCATGACTCCAGCCAGAAGCTGAAAGAGCGCATCGAACTGGCCTGCTCCAACTTCGGTGGTGTCAACAACCCCCGCATCGTTGGTTGCGTGATCAACAAGGTTGGCGCGCCGGTTGACGAGCATGGCGTAACCCGCCCTGACCTGACCGAGATGTTCGAAGCCCATCACCACGCTTCCGACGCCGCCCACAACCTGGAAGTGCTGCAAGTGTTCGGCAAGAGCCCGCTGCGCATTCTGGGTTGCATCCCCTGGAACACCCAGCTGATCGCCCCGCGCGCCAAGGATCTCGCCAAGCATCTGGCCGCCAAGATCCTGCACAAGGGTGAGCTGGACAGCCGCCGTCTGCAGACCGTGACCTTCTGTGCCCGCTCCATCCACAACATGGTCGAGCACTTCCGTCCGGGCAGCCTGCTGGTCACCTCCGGTGACCGCTCCGACGTCATCGTTTCCGCCTGCCTCTCCGCCATGAACGGCGTCAAGCTGGGTGCCCTGCTGCTGACCGGTAACTATCATCCGGAACCGCAGGTAATGGCCCTGTGCCAACAGGCGATGGCCACCGGCCTGCCGATCATGATGACCGGCACCAACACCTGGCAGACCGCCGTCAGCCTGCAGAACTTCAACGTCGATATTCCGGAAGATGACCGCGAGCGTATCGAGCTGGTACAGGACTACGTCGCTGGCCACATCGACAAACACTGGATCGAGTCGCTGACTGTCAGCTCTACCCGTTCCCGTCGTCTGAGCCCGCCGGCATTCCGTTATCAGCTGACCGAGCTGGCCCGTCAGGCCAACAAACGTGTCGTGCTGCCGGAAGGCGACGAACCGCGCACCATCAAGGCTGCCGCCATCTGTGCCGAGCGTGGCATTGCCCGTCCGGTGCTGCTGGGTAACCCGGAAGAGATCCGTCGCGTTGCCGAACAGCAGGGTGTAGTACTGACCGATCGCGTCGAAATCATCGATCCGGCCGTTGTGCGCGAGCGCTATGTGCCGCGTCTGGTCGAGCTGCGCAAGAACAAGGGCATGACCGAAGTGGTTGCCCGCGAGCAGCTGGAAGACAACGTGGTACTGGGTACCATGATGCTGGAGCGCAATGAAGTTGACGGCCTGGTATCCGGCGCGGTGCACACCACTGCCAACACCATCCGTCCGCCGATGCAGATCATCAAGACCGCTCCGGGCTCTTCCCTGATCTCCTCCATCTTCTTCATGCTGCTGCCTGATCAGGTGCTGGTCTACGGTGACTGCGCGATCAACCCGGATCCGACTGCCGAGCAGCTGGCCGAGATCGCCATCCAGTCCGCCGACTCCGCTGCCGCGTTCGGCATCGAGCCGCGCGTCGCCATGATCTCCTACTCTACCGGTACCTCTGGCGCCGGTGCCGATGTAGAGAAAGTGCGTGAAGCGACCGAGCTGGCCAAGGCCAAGCGCCCCGATCTCATCATCGACGGCCCGCTGCAGTACGATGCGGCCATCATGGAGAACGTGGCCAAGTCCAAGGCACCGAACTCACCGGTTGCCGGTAAAGCCACCGTGTTCGTCTTCCCTGACCTGAACACCGGTAACACCACTTACAAAGCGGTGCAGCGTTCCGCTGACCTGGTCTCCATCGGCCCGATGCTGCAAGGCATGCGCAAGCCGGTCAACGACCTCTCCCGCGGCGCCCTGGTTGACGACATCGTCTACACCATCGCCCTGACCGGTATCCAGGCTGCTCAGGCTGACGAACAAGCTTAATCAGCATCCGTCTGAAAAAACCGATCACAAAGGCTGCTCACCCAAGGTGAGCAGCCTTTTTTGTTGGGAATTTTTCTGAAGGCAGCATAACCAACCGAAGATTCAGGATCAGACAGATAAAAGTGTGAGTGCTTTATGAAGCTTCACGCCCTGCCATACAATAATTTCCATTTTGTATGTGCCGATAAAAGTCTTTATATATCTTGTCGTTAGTCGAAAACAGCAATCTCTTATAGCAAAGCAACCCACTAGCAATACCTGTAAAAAATGACAGCCATCACACCTTCCAAATCTGGTTAATCATCCATACGAATCCCCCACCACAAGGAAGTGTGAAATGCGTAAAAACAGCCTGCCCATCATCATGTTGCTCTCCGCCCTCCCGTTGTTCACCCAGCCCTCACTGGCCGCAGACAAGGTCGTGCCCAAGCAGGTCACCACGGTTGCCGCCAAGCAGGAGAGCGGCAAAGTGGATATCAATACGGCAACCCTTGCCGAGCTCACCAACCTCAAGGGGATTGGCGACAAAAAGGCCCAAGCCATCGTCGACTATCGCGAAAAACAGGGGAAATTTACCTCAGTTGATCAACTGGTTGATGTAAACGGCATCGGCCCGGCCACTCTGGAAGCCAACCGTGACATGATCATCGTCAAATAACGTCCGAGCACTGCATATGCAAATGGGGCAGCCTGTGGCTGCCCCATTTTTCTTCGGGTATCATGGGCCCACTTTGTATCTCTGGATATCTCTCCATGAAAAAGACACCTCTCGTTGTTCGCAAGGCCGTGCTCCCGGTAGCCGGTCTGGGTACCCGCATGCTTCCCGCCACCAAGGCCATTCCGAAAGAGATGCTGCCGGTGGTCGACAAACCCCTGATCCAGTACGTAGTGCGCGAAGCCATCGCCGCCGGTATCAAAGAGATCGTGCTGGTCACCCACTCCAGTAAGAACTCCATCGAAAACCACTTCGACAAGAGTTTCGAACTGGAAGCGACCCTCGAGAAGCGGGTCAAGCGTCAGCTGCTGGAGGAAGTACAGCAGATCTGCCCGAAAGACGTCACCATCATGCACGTCCGTCAGGGTGAGGCCAAAGGTCTGGGCCACGCAGTGCTCTGCGCCCGCCCGCTGATCGGTGACAACCCGTTTGCCGTGCTGCTGCCGGATGTGCTGATCGATGAGGTGGCCAGCGATCCGAAAAAAGACAACCTAGCCGAAATGGTACACATGTTTGAAGAAGACCAGATCAGCCAGATCATGGTGGAAGCCGTGCCCGAGAGTGAAGTGGACAAATATGGTATCGCCGACATCAAGGGTGAAGCACTGACCGAAGGGATGTCCCTGCCGATGCAGGCGATCGTCGAAAAACCGCCGCGTGATGAAGCCCCCTCCAATCTGGCGGTAGTGGGCCGTTATGTGCTCTCTTCCAATATCTGGCCGCTGCTGGAAAAAACCCCTGCCGGCGCCGGTGACGAGATCCAGCTGACCGATGCCATCGCCATGCTAATGGAGCAGGAGCAGGTCAACGCCTACTTCATGAAGGGCAAGAGCCACGACTGCGGCAGCAAGATCGGTTATATGAAGGCGAATGTGGAGTATGCCGTGCGTCACCGCGAGCTGAACGGCGAATTCATCGGCTGGCTGAAGCAGTTCGTCAAGCAGTTGTAATAGCTGAAAATTCCGTTTTTCATAGTGGTATTCAAGGAGCATCAAATGATGCTCCTTTTTCATTTGTGCAACAAAAAATCAATCAAGAATAAATAAATCCTCAGCAAATCATAATGTTGTAATTTATTCACACATGCTCTATAAGGATTGAGGCGTGTTTCTCGCCCTTGCATAAAAAACTCAAAAAAATATAAGACACAGGTGGAAGTTCCAATGAATAACCCGTCAAAAGGGACCTTTTTAGGTCACCCTAAAGGGCTTTTTTTGCTCTTTAGTACCGAACTCTGGGAGAGATTCTCCTATTACGGCATGCGTGCCGTACTGGTGCTCTATCTGACCGACCTGACTGCCAATGGCGGCCTGGGCTGGAGTCAGGCAGACGCCCTCAAACTCTACGGTATCTATACCGGTCTGGTTTACATCACTCCGCTGATCGGCGGCTGGCTGGCTGACACCTTCCTGGGTCAACGCCGTGCCATCCTGATCGGTGCCGTGCTGATGGCCGCGGGCCAATTCACTCTGGCTCTGCCCCACGCCATGTTCCCGGATATGGTCAACAGCGTCTTCTATACCGGTCTGGCTCTGCTTATCGTGGGTAACGGCCTGTTCAAGCCGAACATCTCCACCATGGTAGGCGACCTCTATGCAGAGGGTGACCACCGTCGTGACGGTGCCTTCACCATCTTCTACATGGGTATCAACCTGGGCTCCCTGCTGGCAGGCGTGATCTGTGGTGCTGCCGCGACCGCCTACGGCTGGCAAGCTGCCTTCGTCGGTGCCGGTATCGGTATGCTGCTCTCTCTGGTGATCCAGGCGACTCTGGCCCAGCGTTTCCTCGGCGACATCGGCCGTGTGACTGCCGCCCAGCGTGCCGCCGCTCTGCGCACTACCGAGCAGAAAGCGCCGCTGACCAAGCAGGAAGTGGATCGCATCAAGGTCATTCTGGTGCTGGGTCTGTTCACCATCATCTTCTGGGCTGGTTTCGAACAGGCCGGCGGTCTGATGAACCTCTATACCCAGGAGTACACCGACCGCATGATCGGCTCTTTTGAAGTGCCGACTGCCTGGTTCCAGTCCCTGAACCCCTTCTTCATCATCACTCTGGCGCCGGTCGTTGCGGCCATCTGGATCAAGCTCGGCAAGAAAGAGCCGAACTCTCCGGTGAAATTCGCCATGGGTCTGCTGTTCCTGGCCGTTGGTTTCCTGTTCATGGTCGGTGCCGTGCTGCAGCAGGGTGGTGACAACACCGTCAAGACCTCCATGTTCTGGCTGGTTGGCGCGTACCTGTTCCACACCCTGGGTGAGCTCTGCCTCTCCCCGATCGGCCTCTCCATGGTGACCAAGCTGGCTCCGCTGCGTCTGGCCTCACTGATGATGGGTGCCTGGTTCGGCTTCGTGGCTCTGGCCAACTACGCTGCGGGCTTTATCGGCTCCTTCGTGGGTGAAGCCGGCCCCATCGCCATCTTCGGCGGTATCGCTCTGGCTGCCGTGATCAGTGCCGTGATCCTGCTGACCATGGCCAACCGTCTGGTCTACTGGATGCACGGTGCCGAAGGCCCGGCAAAATCCACTGACCATCAGGATGAAAAACTGCAGTCCGCTACCGCATAAGCAAGTTGGACAAGCAGACATAAGAGAGGGCGCCGATGGGCGCCCTCTCTTTTTATCTGACCGATATTCAACTGTGGCACCATGGCCGTCAGTGGTAACGCACCTGAACATGAAGGGCGCTGCCGCTATCGCTACAAAACTGCAGATCAAAGGGCTCGTGCCAGCTGCGCTTGTGCAGGGCATAGTGGCTGCTGCGCATCAAGCCAAGGGGCAAGCCACCCGAGCGCATCAGCCAGTGGGGAGAGGTGAGCCCTGCATTGGCAAACACCAGCCCATCCTCCTGATCAAACAGCAGTGCCGCCATGGCAAAAGAGCTGCGCAGCCCCGACTCCATCAACTGATGATTGAGGTAGTCGAGCAGCCGATGTGGCTGACTCAATAACTGGCTCTCTTTACGCTGGAACTGGCGATAAGGGACATTCATCAGCGAGCGCACCAGCGCCCCGCAGAAGGCGGCATCCGTCCCCATGATGGGCAACTCCATCACCAATACCAGTAACTTGTCCCCCACCTTGAAGGTGTCGGGAATAAAGAGCTGGCCCAGCCCCTTGAACGTAATCTGCCAGGGGCCCCACTCCTGCAATCCCGGCGGTTTCAGTCCGGCCAGCAAACGGCTGGCGGCCCGATCGTGGGCACTGAAGTACTCCATATGATCCATCAGCTCCAGCTGCTGACTGCGTGTCCCCTGACTCTTGAGGCACTGCTCTATGCTGCGCTCGACCAGCGCGTAATCTTCCAGCGGCTTGAGCAGGTAATCGCGCGCACCGGCGCGCAGGGCACCAGCCACTGCCTCCATAGTGCTCTGGGCCGAGATGACGATAACCGGGATATCGGGGTAGCGAGCAGAGAGGCAGGCGATCACTTCGTGACCATCCATATTGGGCATGTTGAGATCGCAGAGCACCACATCGGGATGGTAGAGAGCTGCGGCTGACAGACCCTCAATCCCGTCTTCGGCCTGAAATACCGTTGCCCCGTCCCGTGCGAGGTAACTCACTAGCGAGTGGCGAAAAACGGCTTCGTCCTCCACCACCAGGATCCGTAGCCCGGCTCTTAACATCTTGATAAAGCTCTTATTAGTCAATTGGTTATTTAGGTATTAAGACTAGTTCAAAAGTGAGGTATCCGCGGAAACGATGCGTCAAAAATAGACCTTGGTCAGGTTCTGAGCGACAGATTGCTCTATTAACAACCACATAGCAGCACAACCTCTCCCCACAATGTCGCTACCTCCATGCGAATTGTGCAAGCCCCTGCCATAGGGGATAATGGCCGCCACACAAGCGTATAAAGAAGACCATGACTCCAGCCGAATACAGTGCCCTCGCCCACCCCAGATTGTCCCATCCGGCCCGCAGTCTCTATACCCTGCAGCTGCGCAGACTGGTGCTGGAAAATCAGTTGGCCCGGATTAACTATCCCGAGCTGGGTCGCGCACTGGCGGTGGTTGACCCGGGCGATCCCTGCGGCTTCTCGTTTCAGGTCAACGCCCGCCAGCTCACCGAACTGTTCGATGAACTGATGGAGGCGGGCCTGCTGCAGGTCGAGGCTCAGCCCGAGAGTGAGCACTACCATCAGTGTCCGTTCCAGTTGCCGCTACTGACCCAGAAATTGCGCAGCCCGCTGCCGGAACGCCCCTTCCAGATGCATCTGCAATGGCGCCCGGACGAAGAGCTGCCCGCCCTCGCCCGTCTGTGCGGGGTGATCGATGCCAGCTATAGCGAAGAGGATCTGGGAGAATTTATCGCCTACTGGCTGGGGCGCCCCGAGGTGTTCGACTCCCAGCATCAATGGATGCTCAAGTTTATTCGCGCCCTCAAGACCCGCCGCTATACCCGTCGCAAGCCGATGGAGGTGCAGGGCTATCAGCAGGTGACGCCGGCCCCGGCAGAGTCGGGCCCCAGCAAACGGGCCCAACAGATGATTGAAGAGGCAAAGCGGCTGGCAGAGAGCCAGCAGATGCCTGCCCAGACACCGGATAATGATTGATACCATCTGCCTGCTGCAGGCAGAATCAGACCCCTGTCCCATCCCTGATCAAGCAGAAGGAGCATTCCATGACTGACCCGCAAGATCCCCTGCGCCAGGAGCTGGAAGAGATCGAAGCCAAGCGCCAGAAGATCGCCAAGGCCAAGCAGGACCACCGTGTTCACGATCCGGAATTGAGCCGCCATGTGGGTGGCCTGCTGGAGCGCATTCGTCGCCTGCAGCAAGAGACCGGCGGCGGCCAGTATGACTACGAGACCCTGCGCAAGGAGTACGACGCCAAGGCCAACGCCGAGGTGCGCGAGCTGCAGAAGGCGGCCCGTCAGGAGCGGATCCAGAAGCTGATCGCCCAGGCCGACCTCAACCCCGACTGGGTGTTCGACAAGATGGATGCTACAGATCCGGCGCTGCAATATCCCATCGAGACCGCCCGTTACTTTATCAGCGGTTTCGAGCACTGGGAGAAGAGCGGTGGCGGCTGCATGCTCATCTACGGCGACTACGGCACCGGCAAGTCAACGCTGGCTGGGGCGGTTGCGCACGAGCTGATCGAGCGTCACCAGAAATCGGTGATCTTCCAGCAGTGGGCCTCCATCGTCGATCGCCTCTTCTTCAACGTGATCCCCGATCAGGACGAGCGCAACCAGTACCGCCGCGCGCTGGAAGAGGTGGATCTGCTGATCATCGACGAGGTATCGGCCAACCGCGCCAAGATGGCGGAGAGCCAGTCCAGTTTCCTCGGCCACCTGCTGCGCCGCCGTCGCAACCTGTCAAAAAGCGTCATCATCATCACCAACCACACGCCCCAGACCCTGCATCAGGCGATCGGTGATTTCAGCTATGAGGCTATCAAGGCGTTCAATCCGGTGGATATCCACCTGAGCGGTCCAAGCCGTCGCCCCAGCATCGGCAACTACAACGGCTGATCCCCTCTCAAAAGAGTGCGAGTCACTGGCGGCTCGCACTTTCTCATCCTTGTCGACTCACAAATAGAAACAACTCTCATTTACAGCGGACAAACAAGCCACTAGGCTAGCCCCTTTTGCCAAGGGAGCTCAGCTATGCCAACCACACTGATTTTCGGAGCCAGCCGCGGGCTGGGCCGCGCCTTTACTCACCACGCCCTGAACAAGGGTCACCGGGTGGTTGCGCTGGTACGCAGCCCCGAGATGGCTACGGAACTGGAGGCGCTGGGAGTTGAGGTGATCGAGGGGGATGCGCTGGATCCGGCAGCGGTGCAGCAGGCCTGCATTGCTGCAGGGCAAGATGCCCAAGTCGTCTCTACCCTCGGCAGTTTCCGTCAGGTTGTGCCGGTGGACTATCAGGGCAACCGTCATGTGATCGATGCCATGGAGCAGGCAGGCCTGAAACGGCTGCTGCTGGTCACCTCTCTCGGCTGTGGCGACAGCTGGTCATATTTGCCGCAGCGGGCCCGCGCCGCCTTCGGCCACGAGGTGCGTCTCAAGAGTCTGGCGGAGAGCTGGCTGCAGACCAGCTCCCTCGCGTGGACCATTCTGCGCCCGGCGGGCCTGCAGGATGGCGATGCCACCGGCCGCGCCGAACTCAGTCAGGACAAGGAGGTTCACGGACTGGTGCGCCGCGCCGATGTGGCTGCCCAAGGCTTGTGCCTGTTGGCCGATACTGCTGCGGTGGGGCAAATCTACGCCATCGGCGATCCCACGCTCCAGCGCGGCTAAAGCAGCAGTAAAACTGCTCATACCCACCACGTAGCAAAACGGTCAGCCCAAGGGCTGACCGCTTTCGCTATACCGCACAAGCTATCTCACGGGCGCTTGCACCATCCCGCTAACCGGCGGTCGTTTCACTCTGCACGACTGACGGGCGAGCAACCGGCAACGACTGCTGCCGCCAACGCAGCAGCAGGCAGGCCAGCACGCCGTAGAGCAGCGCCAATCCCCACAAGTGCCACCAGTAGCGGGCAACCTGCGCAAAGTCGGCCCCCATCTGGTTGAGGCGCAGAAAACCCTTGATGGCGGGGATAGTGGGCACCCACTGAGCCAGCCAGTTGAGGGGGGCAGGGATCAGCTCGAGCGGCCAGATAAAGCCCGCCAGAAAGACCAGCGGCAGGGAGGAGATGAGCACCACTTGAGTGGGCAGATCACGCCGGGTAAAGATCGCGCCGAGCACCACGCCAAACCAGCAGGTCGCCAGCAGGAACGGCAGGGCAAACAGCCAAAGCTGCACCGGATCTGCATGACGAGCGATGTTGTAGTGATCGAAGCAGAAGCCGAGGAAGTAGCTCACCGGCAGCAAGAACAACCCCGCCAGCACCAGAGTTCTGGCCAGCAGCAACGGCAGTACAGGCGCGCTTTGCCAGTAACCATGCTCGCCGCGGCAGCTGCGCTGGTTCTGGGTCGCTCCCAGGATCCCCGCCCCCATCAGCAGCACCTGATGCAGGATCAGCACGAACACCGCCGGCACCACGTAGTTGACATAGCCCATGGTAGGGTTGAACACCGGCACCACGTTAAGGGCCACCGCATTCCAGCCCATGGCCGCTTGTGGCAGCGCCTCGCCGTGGCTCAGCAGCCGCGCCACCTTCACCTGCGCGGCGAGAGTGCCGCCGGCCTGCGCCAGCCCCTCGGCAATGGTACCGTAGACCAGAAAGTAGGAGGCATCACCGGCATAACTCAGGGTGACGCTCTGGCCCAGCATCAGATCCCGATAGAAGTGGTTGGGGATATGCAGGATCCCGCTCGCCTGCCCGGCCATCATCAGCTGCCGCGCTTCATCCAGTGAATTGGCCCGCGCCACCAGCTTCACCTGCGGCGTGGCATCAGCCATAAACTCCAGCTGGCGCGATAGCTGACTGCCATCTTCGTTGACCACCACCACCGCCTCTTCCCGCGGCAACTGATGCAGATAGGGTTGGGGGTAGAGGAAGGAGTAGAAGAACACCCCGCCAAACAGGGTCAGCATGATGGCGCGATCCGCCAGCAGGGTGCGCAACTCGAGGCGCAACAGATCGACAAATCCCAGCATCACTCAGGCTCCTTTTCGGCGACTGCCACTGCGGCTGATTGACGGGCCAGCTCGGCCTGCTGCTTGTAACGGCGCACCACCAGCAGCAAGGGGAGCAGGAACAGCAGCAAGGCCCCCAGTTGCGGCAGCGCCGATGCGAGCGGCAGACCGTAGTTGCTCTGACCAATCTGCAACTCGACATAGTGAGAGACCGGCAACAGGCTGCGCCAGAAGCGGGCGAAATCCCCCATGGCACTCACCGGAAAGGTGACTCCCATAAAGGCAAAACCGGGCGCAGTGTAAGCCCCCGCCAGCGACAGAGCGCGGGCCGGATCCCGGATGATGCCGTAGAAAAAAGCCCCCATGGTGACGCAGGCGGCCGAGGCGAGCCCCAGCCCCACCAGCAATACCAGCCAGCTACCGTGCATGGGGTAGGAGAAGCCCTTGAACAGCAGCAGCGTCCAGACAATCCCCCAGCCCCAGCCAATCAGCACGTGGGGCAGCAGGGTGCGCCAGAGACCAAACCAGACACCGCGAGTGGTCCAGTCCAGCCCCAGCCGATCGGTACGGGCCAACGCATTGAGGCCGAACAGCACCACCAGGATCTGCCACACCGCAGGCAGAATAGCGCTCAGCAGAAACTGGGCATAGCTGGAGTTGAGGTTATAGAGCGCGGTCACCTGGCTGCTGATGGGCACTGACTGCCCGAGTGCGCCGGGCAGCGCCTTGCCGTCAGCCATCGCCTCCAGCACGCCCACCTGACCGTTAAGAGTGCCTACCACCTGCGCCAGCGCAGAGTTGACCAGCTTGGCGATGAGGATGAACTGGCCGTTGTTGAACACCGTCACCTGCGGCTGGGTGCCCTGACGGGCATCACGCTCCAGATGGTTGGGGATCACCACCAGCGCATAGATATCGCCACCGCGCAGGGCGTGGGCACCTGCATCGATGGAGTCAAACTGTTGCGCGACCTTGAGCCCAGCCGAGCCATCCAGCGAGAAAGCGAGCTGGCGCGAGAGCATGCTGTGGTCGAGATCCACCAGCCCCACCTTGAGGTCGCGGGCCAGCCCTGCCGAGAAGATCCAGCAGAGGATCCCCATCAACAGCAGAGGCACCCAGCTCATCAGGGCACGACTGAACGGATCCTGCCACAGCAGCCGAAATTCACGTCCCATCAGAGTTCAACCAGCACACTCATGCCAACCCGCAGCCCCTCAACCGGTTGCAGCGGGCGAGCCTCCACCTGGAAGCTCTTCATGTCGAAGCCCTGACGGGTATCGGTGGCACGCCAGGTGGCGAAATCACCCATCACGGCCACATGGGTCACCTTGAAGCGCACCATCTGATCGCCAAGGCCCGGGATGCGGGCATCGAACTCGGTACCGACCGGGAAGCGGGGCAGCAGATCCTCGCGCACGTGGAACTGGGCCCAGGCATCGCTCATGTCGAGCAGGGTCACTACGGGGAAGCCCTGCGGCGCCAGCTCGCCGCTACGCAGCAGCACCTGACTTACCTCGCCGGAGTGGGGGCTGACGATACGGGTATCGGCCAGATAGGCCTCAACCTCGGCCACCGAACCGGCCGCCATCTTGGCCTTCTCGCGAGCAGCGATCTTGGTCTCTTCCCGCGCCCCTTCCAACGCCATCTGGTACTGCTGCCACGCCATCCCTTCGCTGTAGCGGGCGGCTTGCCAGGCGGTCCAGGCCTCATCGCGTTTTTGCAGCGGCATCACGCCGTCGCGGTGCAAGCTGGCCACCCGCTCATAGGTCTTGCCACGCAGGGCTGCAGCGGCCTTGGCTTTTTGCCACTGATCCTTGGCCGCAGCGATCTGCTGGGCTCGGGCTCCTTTCTCCGCCTCTTGCGCCAGCGCACCCGCAGCCGCTTCACCCGCCTTTGCCTGGCTCAGCTTGGCTTCAATCTCGGGGCTCGCCAGAGTAAAGACCAGCTGATCCCTGGTCAGCTGATCACCCTTTTTCACCAACACTTCGTCGATGCGCCCCGGCACCTTGGAGGAGACCGAATACTGCTGTGCTTCAATTTGCCCTTGCAGATGCACCGGCTCCGGCTGATAGGCGAGCCAGAAGCGCCAGCCCAGCCAGACCACCAGGATCACCAGCACCAGCGGCAACAACAGCGGTTTACCCTGGCTCATCTTCTTTTTGATGGGGGGATGGCTCATCACTTCACCTCGACAAACGGGCGACCCTTGGCGGTCGAAACAGAGATAGAAAAAGGCACGGACTGAAGTGCGATCATGAGTTCACCTCGATCACCTGACCGCGCTGATATTGATTGAAACTGTTCATCTGGCCGGAGAGGGCCAGCAGGCGAGCCAGCGACACCACATATTGATAAGCCGCCGCCGCGCGCTGGGTCTTGACCCCAGCCAGCTGGTTCTGGGCATCCACCACATCGAGTGACGTGGAGAGCCCCTGCCCGAAGGCCTTGTCCCGCAGCAGCACGTTCTCCTCGGCCAGCGCCTGGGTGGAAGAGAGGGATTGATACTCCTCCAGCCCCTGCGCCGCTTCACGCCAGGTCTTTTCCACCAGCAGCTTCAGATCCTCACGGGTCTTGGCCTGCAGCAGATTTACCTGCAGCTCGGCACTCTTGGCGGCCTGCACCGTCTCGGAGCGGCCATCGCGGCTCACCAGCGGCATGCTGACGCCCACCCCCACCAGCCAGTCCGGCGCGGTCTTGGAAGCTATCGAATCATCTTCATAGAGGTTGTAGTTACCGAACAGGAACACCTCGGGGGCATATTTGCCCTGCTCGACCCGGATCATCCCCTTGGCCTGCTCTTTCTTGGCACTGAGCAATTTGAGGCCGGGGTGAACTTCCAGGGTCTGTTGCACCAGCCCATCGAGGCGCGGCAGCTCACTGTTGACGAACAGGCCGCTGCCCGGCTGGGCATCTGGCAACTTCAGCATGCGGCCAAGGGCCAGTTCGGCGATCTCGAGACTGCGGCGCGCCTTCTGGGTATCGATACGGGCGCGGTCATAGGCCGACTGGGCGGAGAGGCGCTCCACCTTGGCAATTTGCCCCTGCGCTTCGAGCTTCCTGGCGTGATCCAGATGGCGGGCCAGCCCGTCCTCAATATCCTGCTTGGTCTGTACCACCTGACCTGCCAGCACCACACCGAAATAGGCCTGGGAGAGGCTCTCGAAAGTGGACTGCTCCTTGAGCACCAGCAGCTGTTGCGCCTCGCTCACCTGCGCCTGACGGATATCCTGCGCCGCATCGATGCGACCGCCGGTAAAGAGTGGCCAGAGCATCTTGACCGAGCTGGTCACGACATTCTGCTTGGTCAGCGGGGTAACGAAGTCATTGGGGGTGAGATGCGGGATCGGCAAGCCGCCCAGGAGCTGCTGCAGCGCCTTGAGCATCTCCGGATGGCTGGCGATGGGATTGAGATCCATCATATCGAGTTCCATCGGCTGATCGAGGTGGGTATAGCTGGCGCCCACATCTACCTTGGGCAGATACATGGATTTGGCAGCCTCGCGCAGCTGCTTGGCGCGATCAACCCCTGCCTGTTCGGCGGCCAGCCCCTCATCCTGCTGGATGACCCGGGTCCAGGCCTCGCTGAAACTGATGGTCTGTGCCTGCGCCGACCCCAGCACGGCACCCAGCAGACACGGCCAGAGTGATGTAATGAACCTTGACGTCATAGATCCCCAATCCGCATTGTTGCAAAAATGTTTGGAGCTTTTGCTCGCATAAGCCCGCCATCATAACGCAAACGAGGCCGACAAGTGGACAGACAATTATGCAAGGGGCTGGCCCGAATGGTACAGCACTCCCTGAGGGTCAATCTGGCCGTTTTTCAATAACTCCAGAATTTGCAAGCCTTGGCGCGACGTTTTTTTCAGAAAAAAATGGCTGACGCTCAAATACTAACCTTTTCTCCTGCCTAAAAAATGCGTAATATACGCCGCCCTAAGCCGATGGTAACCGTGGAATGCAGATAGGTCCCCACACGCTTGAAACTCCCTTGATCGTGGCTCCCATGGCCGGTGTAACTGACCGACCATTCCGTGAACTTTGTTTGCGACTGGGGGCCGGCATGGCCGTTTCCGAGATGCTGCTGGCCAACCCGGATGTCTGGGATACCCAGAAAACCCGGATGAGGATGGATCACTCTGCAGAAGGCGGTTTGCGATCGGTCCAGATTGCCGGAGCCGACCCCGAGATGATGGCGTTTGCTGCCCGCTACAACGTGGAGCAGGGCGCACAGATCGTCGACATCAACATGGGATGTCCGGCAAAAAAAGTGAATAAGAAGCTGGCAGGTTCAGCCCTGCTGCGATACCCCGATCAGGTCAAAGCAATTTGCCGGGCCGTGGTGGATGCAGTGGAGGTGCCTGTCACCTTGAAGATCCGCACAGGATGGGATCCGGATAACCGCAATGGCGTGGAGATCGCCCGAATCGCCGAAGATTGCGGTATCGCGGCCCTCGCCGTGCATGGTCGTACCCGTGCCTGCCTCTACAAGGGCGAAGCGGAGTACGACACTATCAGGGCGATTAAGCAGGCCGTATCGATTCCTGTTGTCGCCAATGGCGACATCAACAGCCCGGAAAAGGCCCGGTATGTCCTCGACTATACCGGCGTCGACGCCGTGATGATCGGCCGAGCTGCGCAAGGACGACCCTGGATTTTCCGGGAAATCCGTCATTTTCTTGAGACGGGCACCAAGCTGCCGCCTCCCGAAAGGGAAGAGGTTCGCACCCTGATGAACGAGCATGTAACCAACCTGCACCAGTTTTATGGTGCATATCTGGGAGCGCGCATAGCCCGTAAACACGTGGGCTGGTATCTGGATGAAGAAGAGACGGGCCGAGAATTCCGTAAGCACTTCAATGCCCTGGATTGTGCAGACGCACAACTTGAGGCACTCGAAGCGTATTTCGATGGATTAGGTTAACGCATAACTAAAGAGCCGACCGAATATGTTCGAACAAACCCTGACTTCTGATGCATTGGTAACAACTACTCACAATCACGCTGCCGAGCCGACCCAGCGCCCCCTGCGTGACTCTGTGCAACAGGCCCTGCGTAACTACCTGGCCCAGTTGAACGGTCAGGAAGTGATTGATCTGTACGATATGGTTCTTTCCGAAGTCGAAGCGCCGATGCTGGACGTGATCATGCAGTACACCCGCGGTAACCAGACTCGCGCCGCCGTGATGATGGGCATCAACCGTGGTACCCTGCGCAAGAAGCTCAAGCGTTACGGCATGAACTGATTGCTGGCCTGATGCCGCGCAAGCGGAACAGGGCAAAGATGAAAGGCGCCGGGTAGCAATACCCGGCGCCTTTCTTTATGCTCCCCTTCCCACTTCCCCACTACAAGCGCTATGAACCGCACGCCCCTGCTGCTGATGGTACTGGTCACCCTGCTGGCCGCCGCCGGCTGGCTCTTCTCGAAAGAGGCGATCCGCGAACTGCCGCCCGCCGCCTTTATCGGCAGCCGCTTTCTGCTGGCAGCCCTGCTTTTGCTCCCCCTGGCCTGGTTGCGCGAGCCACCGCCGACCCGAGCCCAGATGGTGCGCGCCGCCGGTTGTGGCACCCTGCTCGGCGCCAGCCTGCTACTGTGGGTCACCGCCATCAGCCAGAGCGATGCGCTCGGCAGCGGCGCCTTTATCATGAGCGTCGCCACCCTGATGGCCCCGCTGGCTGCATGGGCCGCCTTTCGGGCCAAACCCGGCCGCCACTACTGGCTCACTCTGCCCATTGCCATCGCCGGTTTGCTGCTGCTCTCCAGCAGCACCCACTGGGGCGTATCGCTATCGCTGTTCTGGTTTCTGGCGGCTGCCACCACTCTCGGCATCCAGCTTGCCGTCCATCGCCACTTCGCCCAATCCATCGCCCCCACCTGGCTCACCTGCATCCAGCTGGCGATGACCGGTCTGCTCGGCACCCTGCTCTCCCTGCTGACCGAACAGTGGCCCGAGGCTGGAGTCAGCCACGGCATCTGGGGCTGGTTTGCGGCGAGCGTCTTGATCGCCACCACATTGCGCTACTGGCTGCTCACCCATGCACTGAGCAAGATGACTACCGCTCACGCAGCCCTGATGATGCTGCTGGAGCCGGTCTGGACCCTGATCCTGAGCACCCTCTTCTATAGCGAACCCCTCGGCGGTGCCAAACTGGCCGGAGCCGGACTGGTGCTCGGCGCCCTGGTGCTTTACCAACTGCCCCTGCTGCTGCGCAGTGCACGGCTCAACACGCCCGTCTGATACGCGTCACCGCCCTGCGGGGCGGTGTCACCATCTCCCTCCTGTTTGCCTATCTTGTCCTGCCAATGCTGACGTTCTGTTAACGGCATTTAACCCTTGGTATCCATAGGGTTAAAGGGCATACCCCATGAAAAAATGCCATATGGCCAGCTTGATGAAGGTCACATTCCTCCCCCGCGACCCTCCCTATCATGCCCCCATCATCGGTCTGGACAATCCTGACGATGGCCACACATGGGAATAACAAGAGAAAAAACTATGCAGCAAACCAGCCCCCTCAAGACGGTCACGGTCAGCATATTGGCAACCGCCATGCTGATCTTTGTGGCCCAGTACCTGATAGGCAAACAGGAGATCAAGATCGGCATCGCCATCATCCCGATCCTGCCGATGCTCTTTGCCGTCATCATCGGCATGATTGTCTCCGCCAAACCGGTCAAGGAACGCATCCCCGGCTGGAAGCAGCTCTTCACCGAAAAAGAAGAGGGCTTCTGCGGCAAGATGGTGGGCTTCAGCCTGCTGATCCTGGGCACCCAGTATGCGGGGATGATCATCCCCAATCTGAAGATGATCCTGAGCGTCGGCGTGCCGCTGTTCCTGCAGGAGATTGGCAATCTGCTGCCGATCCTGATCGCCATCCCGCTGGCGGTGAAGTTCGGCTTTGGCCGTCGCGCCATCGGGGCCTGCTCCTCCATCAGCCGTGAGCCGTCCGTTGCGGTAATTCAGGGCAAGTTCGGCACCGGCTCCCAGGAGTACATCGGCGTGCTGGCCATCTACCTGTGCGGCTCCGTCATCGGTACCCTCTGGTTCAGCGTTCTGGGCAGTATCGCCCCGCTCACCGGCCTGCACCCGCTGGCGCTGGCTGCCGGTTCCGGCGTGGGATCAGGCTCCATGCTGAGTGCCGCCTCCGGTGCCCTGATCAACGGTCTCGACGAAGCACTGGCTCAGCAGGTGCTGAGTATCGCGGCTGCCTCGAATCTGCTCTCGTCTGCCCTCGGCGCCCTCTCTCTCACCTATCTGGGTCTGCCGCTCGCTGAAAAAATCTATGCCCTGACTGCCAAAGGAGAGAAAGCATGAAAAGCATCGTAATGGATATGCGGTTCGTCTTTCTGGCGATCCTGCTGGCCATGTTTACCCAGACCCTGACCACCGGCACTCCGCTCTGGCTGATGGGTGACAGCTTCGTCGCCATGTCACTGGTGGTGTTCGCTTCGCTGATTGCCAAGCGCTATCTGCCCTCCTCCCTGCCGGCATTTGCCTATGCCACCATCATCGGCATTCTCATCTGCCTGCCGGAGACCCCGGTGCGCGGCCTCTTTATCGACGCCGTCGCCAAGATCTCCTTTCTCTCCTGCTGCGTACCGCTGCTGGCCTTCGCCGGTCTCTCGGTGGGCGGTCAGCTGGAAGAGCTGAAGAAGATGTCCTGGAAAGTGATCCTGATCTTCATGATCGTCTCCACCTGCTGCTTCTTCGGCGCCTCGCTGGTGGCCCAGCTCGGCTTCTCCATTCAAGGGATCATCTGATGAACAACATCCACATTGAACCGGCCCTGCTGGCCCTGCGCGACTTCAGCCACGAAGTGCGCCACCACCTGCACACCATTCCGGAGGCCTCCGGCGTCGAGTTCAAGACCTCGGCCTACTGCCGCGAGCTGATGGCAGGCTTTGGCTACCGTCTCACCGACTACCCGGGCTTCACCGGTTTCCACGGCGATCTGGTGGTTGACCCTGTGCTGCCGACCATCGCCTTCCGTGCCGATATGGATGGCCTCGAGATGCACGACATGAGCGACGTTGCGTTCAAGTCGACCCACGAGGGGATGGCTCACAACTGCGGTCACGACTCCCATATGGCGATCGCCCTGACTGCGGCCAAGTTTCTGGCCGCCAACCGCGATCGCCTGCAGTACAACGTCCGCTTTATCTTCCAGATGGCGGAAGAGGATATGCGGGTGCCGGGCGCCGAGAAGATGGTGGAGCTGGGCTGCATGAAGGGGGTGGACGAGGTCTATGCCCTCCATAACGACGGCGCCATGGAGACCGGCACCATCAAGTTCAACCTCGGTGTCATGTCCTCCTGGGGCTCTGCCTGGACGCTGGATGTGCACGGTATCTCCGCCCACGGCTCTACCCCCCACAAGGGGCTGGATGCCATCCGCGAAGCGGTGCGGATCATCGAGGACATGGACTACATCGTCGCCAAGCGCACCAGTCCGTTCAGCCCGGCGGTGTTTGGCTGCGGCATGATCAACGGCGGCACCATCCCCAACGCCATCGCCGACCATGTGCAGGCGCGCGGCACCATCCGTGCCATGGATGCCGAGACCGACCAGATCCTGAAGCACAGCTTCAAGGAGATCGTGGCCCAGAGCGAACTGCGCGGCTTCAAGACCAAAATGGTCTATGCCGGGTATCCGGCGGTTGAGAACCACGCCGAGGCCTGCGCTCGTCTGTTGCAAGCGGCCGCCGACGTATTGCCCTCCGAGGGGATCAACGCTCAGGGTCAGCCGATGACCGGCAGCGAGGATTTCAGCTACATGGTCAACGCCTGCCGTGGCCGCAAGGGAGCCATGTTCTTCCTCGGCAGCGGCTGTCAGGCCAAGGGGATCTGCAACTACCTGCATGCAAATCCCTACTACCTCGATGACGACTGCCTGCTGGTCGGAGCCCAGATCTTTATCAATCTGGCGACCCGCAGCGCTTAATCCCGCATACCGATAAAACAACAAGAGAGGCCACGGCCTCTCTTTTTTTGTCTCTGTATTTTTGCTCTGTGTACGACAAACAACCCGCGGCTAGAGCCACGGCAACTCCACCATATTGGCGGCGGGAGGCTGGTTGATTAGGTGCAGTTGCACCGTTTCCCGGCTGATATGGGGGGCGTAGAGGTGGATAAAGTCGTACATGTAGTCGCGCAGATGGGCATGCTTGCGCAGGCAGATATGGGTGGCGCTCGAGGCGATCAGGTGGTCGATGTTGAGGCTCACCAGATCCTCCCTGTCCCCCTCGTCGAAGGCCACGCTGGCAATCACCCCGACCCCCATCCCGAGCCGGACGTAGTGCTTGATCACATCGGTGTCGGTGGCGGTCAGCACAGTTTTCGGCGAGAGGCCGTGGCGGCTGAAGGCCTTGTCCATCTTGGAGCGGCCGGTAAAGCCGAACACATAGGTGATGAGGGGATAGCGAGCCAGATCGGCCATCGACAGCGGCTGGCAGTCGATCAGCGGATGACCGTGGGGTACCACCACGCTGCGCCCCCAACGATAACAGGGGACGGCGGCCAGCTCGTCGAACAGATACATGGACTCGGTGGCGATCGCCATATCCACATCGCCGCTTTGCACCATCTGGGCCAGTTGGGCAGGTGCCCCCTGATGGAGCTGGATCGCCACATCGGGATAACGACGGCTGAACTCGGTAATCACCGCTGGCAGCTTGTAGCGAGCCTGGGTGTGGGTGGTGGCGATACGCAGCACCCCGCTGGTGGCCAGTTGCTCCCCGAGCGACAACTGGTTGATCTGCTCCACCTGCGCCACTACCCCCTTGGCCAACTCCATCACCTGCTCGCCTGCGCTGGTCAAGCCGACCAGATTTTTCCCCTTGCGGGTAAAGAGGGCGAGTCCCAGCTCATCTTCCAGCATTTTCATCTGCTTGCTGAGGGTGGGCTGGGAGGTGTAAAGCTTCTCCGCCGTCGCCGAGATGTTGAAGTTGTTCTTCACAATCTCGGTAAAGTTCTTGAGCCGGGCGATGTTCATCTGGGCAAGGGATCTCGCTGCTGCGGCCAGTGGTGCTGACCAGAAAAAGAGAGAGCGGGGCTGGCCCCGCAGCTGACTGCCGACCATACCACAGCGCGGCGCACGATAATCTGCCTCAGGTCAGAAAGCCGCGCGCTAGTCACTGGCGAGCTTGATCCCGAGTCCGACAAACAGGGTGCCGATGCCCCGGTTGAGCCAGCGACCGAGACGCTGTGACAACCGTACCTTGTGGCTGGCATAGACGGTGGTAAAGACCAGCAGGTGACACCAGATGATACCGCCCAGGTTGAAGATGCAACCGAGCAGGATAAAGGGGAGCGCCTTGTCGGAGGCATCCGGTGCGATGAACTGGGGCACGAAGGCGAGGAAAAAGAGCGCCACCTTGGGGTTGAGTACATTGGTCAGCACCCCCTGCCGGTAAATCTGACCATAGGAGAGGGCTGGCAGGGTGGCCCCTCTCTCCATTGCACCCGTAGCCTGCTGGCGCAGCAGGGAGAACCCCAGATAGATGAGGTAGATGGCGCCAGCCAGCTTGATGAGGGCAAACAGCTCGGCCGAGGCGCTAAGCAGGGCCGACAGACCGAGGGCCGCCGCCAGCACATGCACCATGACACCTGTGCCGATGCCCAACGTCGCGACCGAACCGGCACGCCACCCTTGCGAGCCGCTGCGCAACATGACCAGAAGGGAGTCCGGCCCCGGCATGATATTGAGCAGCAACCCCGAGACCATAAACAGTGCAAGATCATGAATACCGAACATCACCCCTCCCCTCGTAAAGAAAAACCAAACAAAAAGGGCTCCGCAGAGCCCTCTTTCCTTTCACTCTGCGGCAGCTGACGCATCATCAGCTGTCCCGCCAGCCATCAGGGCCGCAGCGCCTTGTCCGCCCGCGAGATGCCGCAGACACCGGAGCGCACCACTTCGATGATCTCGTTGGTCTGGGCGGCAGTCTTGATAAAGGCATCCAGCTTCTCGCTGGTGCCCACCAGCTGTACCGTGTACTGCTCGGGGGTGACGTCGACGATCTGGCCACGGAAGATATCCGCCAACCGTTTCAGCTCATCACGAGCGCCACCGGCGGCACGCGCCTTGACCAGCGCGATCTCCCGCTCGATATGCTCCCCTTCACTCAGGTCGCACACCTTGAGCACATCCACCAGCTTGTGCAGCTGCTTCTGGATCTGCTCCAGCACCCGCTCGTCACCCATAGTGACTATGGTCATGCGTGACAGGGTGGGATCCTCGGTCGGCGCTACCGTCAGGGTCTCGATGTTATAGCCGCGCTGGGAGAAGAGACCCACCACGCGGCTCAGGGCGCCGGATTCGTTCTCCAGCAGTACTGAAATGATGTGTCTCATCAGGTTCTCTCCGTCTTGCTCAGCCACATCTCATCCATGGCGCCAAACTTGATCTGCATCGGATAGACGTGCTCATCCGGGTCGACCGAGATATCCATGAACACCAGCCGATCCTTCATGGCGAAGGCTTTCTCCATGGCGCTCTCCAGCTCGGCCGGATCGCTCACCGCGATACCGACGTGGCCGTAGGCTTCCGCCAGTTTGACGAAGTCCGGCAGGGACTCCATGTAGGAGTGGCTGTGACGACCGCCGTAGAACATCTTCTGCCACTGCTTGACCATGCCCAGCGCACGGTTGTTGATGGAGATGATCTTGATGGGCACCCCGTACTGCATGCAGGTAGAGAGCTCCTGAATGTTCATCTGCACCGAGCCGTCGCCGGTGACGCAGCAGACCACCGCATCCGGGTTGGCAAACTGGGCCCCCATGGCAGCCGGAATGCCGAATCCCATAGTGCCGAGGCCACCAGAGTTGATCCACTGGCGCGGTTTAGCAAACGGGTAGTAGAGCGCGGCAAACATCTGGTGCTGGCCCACGTCAGAGGCGACGAACGCCTCACCCTGAGTCACCTTGTAGAGGGTCTCGATCACCTGCTGCGGCTTGATCTGGCTGGCCGACTTTTCGTAGGCAAGGCAGTGACGGGAGCGCCACTGGTTGATCTGGCTCCACCAGTCCGCCAGCGCCTCCTTGTCGTTATCGAACCCGCACTCGCGGATCACCTCCAGCATCTGCTCCAGCACGGTTTCCACCGAGCCGACGATGGGCACATGGGCCTGCACCGTCTTGGAGATGGAGGTGGGGTCGATATCGATATGGACCACGGTGGCATTGGGGCAGAACTTGGCCACGTTGTTGGTGACGCGGTCATCGAAGCGGGCACCCACGGCGAAGATGAGATCCGAGTTGTGCATGGTCTTGTTGGCTTCGAAGGTACCGTGCATCCCCAGCATGCCGATGGATTGCGGATGGGTGCCCGGGAAGGCGCCCAACCCCATCAGGGTGGTGGTGACCGGCAGGTTCAGCAGCTCCGCCAGCTTGATCACCAGATGATCCGCGTTGGCGTTGATGGCGCCGCCACCCACGTACATGACCGGGCGCTGGGCATCCACCAGCAGTTTGGCGGCCCGCTTGATCTGGCCCTTGTGGCCCGACTTGGTCGGGTTGTAGGAGCGCAGGGAGACCGTCTCGGGGTATTCGTAGGGGAATTTCTCTTTCGGATTCTGCACATCTTTGGGCAGATCCACCACCACCGGCCCCGGGCGGCCGCTGGCGGCAATGTAATAGGCCTTCTTGATGGCGGCCGGAATGTCGCTGGCTTTCTTGCACAGGAAGCTGTGCTTCACCACCGGACGGGAGATACCGATCATGTCGGTCTCCTGGAATGCATCCTCACCGATCATGCTGGTCGGCACTTGGCCGGAGAGGATCACCAGCGGAATGGAATCCATATAGGCGGTGGCAATACCGGTAATGCAGTTGGTTGCTCCCGGGCCGGAAGTAACCAGCACGGTTCCCACCTTGCCGGTGGAACGGGCGTAACCGTCAGCCATGTGCACCGCGGCCTGCTCGTGCCGCACCAAGACATGCTCCATCTTGCCGTTTTCGAAGAGAGCGTCATAGATGTCGAGCACCGAGCCACCAGGGTAGCCAAAGACGTGCTCAACTCCCTGATCCTCCAGCGCTCTAACCACCATCTGGGCGCCTGATAACATCTCCATGATAAAGCCCTCCAGGCTTTGCTCCGTTTAGCGAATCCCGCCGACGATGCCGTGCTTCCCGGCACGGCCCGATCCGTTTCTTGTTGTTATCTGAAGGCAGATCGGCCCAATTCAGCCCCGTCGGCAGCAGAAAAAAAGGATTTTTCCATCATTGACCCGAAAATCGGGTGAAAAACCAACTTAACCCGCCAATGAACGCTTGTCCACGGCTTTGTCGGCGGGTTCCAGTCAGACATTTCAGACAGTGCCCGGCCATAAGAGCTGCGGTAACAGAAACGGGAAGATGTCACGCCAATAGACAGAGAATTGTGCTGGCAGGTGAAAAAACGGCAATAAAAAAGCCCGCCGACAGTGGCGGGCTTTGTGGCAGCAGTGCGACCTAGTGGTCATCTTCCGGCTCGGCCAGCCAGATCTGCTGATCCGGATCGGTCTCTTCACTGACCGAGATGCTGACACCCATATCGAGCAGCTCGTGCAGGGTGAGATTGTCAGCCAGGTTCATGACTTCGCCGTTTTCATTGGTAAAGCGCATTTGCTCCATCCTCTCCTTGGTGGGATCGCCTTTCAGTCTAGTCAACCGCGCTCACTTGCGATAACCAGCAGCCAGACAAACCTTCACCACCCTCCAGCTCGCTCAGACGATCGCTCACCTCTTCGGGAAACAGCGTCCTCCCCCAGAGCCGACGTGACAGAGAGGAGACGCTCTCCTCGGCCCCTGCAGCCAGCCAGCTGGCCAGTTCTCGCGCCACATCGGGGTAGCAGACCATCCCCGGCGAGGCGCTGTCGAGCCAGCTGCGCACCAGATTGGCATCGAGGTAATCCATCAGGGTCGCCAGCCCCATCATCTCCAGAGTCTTGCCATTGGTCAGCTGCTCGAACTGGCCGCCAAGGGGCTTGACCAGCAGCTTCTTGCCGAGGCTGAGCGCCTCGGAGGCGAGCTCGAAGCCAGCGTTGGAGATGACGCCGCGACATCCTGCCAGCACATTGAGAAAAGCGATGCGCGAGGGGGGCTCAAAGCGCAGATTGCGCCACTGGCTCGGGCTGCGAATTGCGGGGTGAAAGCAGACAAAGCGCTGCTGGCCAAAGCGCGACAACAGGGCCGCGATCGCCTCGGTCTGCTCGAACGGCAGATAAACCAGGATCTCGCCGTTATCCGGCATCACCCGAACAGGATCGATCACCGGTGGCAAAATCGGTTGACCGAAGTGAAACCAGTGCAGCCCGAGCGGCTGATTGACCGGCGCAAAGTGGCGCATCAGCTGGCGACTCAAGCCATCTTCACCCCAGCGGGGGATCGGCCAGTTGAAGCTGGCCTGATGGCTGACGGTAAGGCTCGGGATACCGCAGCGACGGGCGGCGTGGGCGGTCAGCGGCTCAAAATCGCTCACCACCAAATCGTATCCGTGGCAGTCGAGCCTTTGCAGATCCTGCCAGAAGGTGAGCGGTGACGCCGCCTGCAGGGTACGCCACGGCGAGACCCGCCCCTCATGGCTGACGAAAGTGAGCCCGGCAAAAGTGCGGTACTCCCCGAACTCCTCCATATCGAAGTAGCGGTCGGCGGGTCGCCCGCTGAAGAGATAATCCACCTCGACCCCGGCCGCTCGCAGCGCCCGGGCCAAGGTGCGGCTGCGGCTGATATGGCCGTTGCCGGTGCCTTGCACGCCAAACAGTATCTTCATCCCTGACTCCAGCAAAGGGCCATCAGGGCACAGCCGCCCCCTAGCAGGGCGCCGGCCACCAGATCGCTCAGGTAGTGAACCCCGAGCAGCAGCCGGGATGCCCCCACCAGCGCCGCCCAGCCAAACAGCAGCGGCGCCCAGAGCGGAAAGCCTGTCGCCAGTATGGTGGCCATCAAGAAGGCAGCGGCAGTGTGGCCAGAGGGAAGGCTGTAACGATCGGAGGGGGTGATAAAGACCGGCAAACCGACTGGCCGTTGCCGTTTCAAGCTGTTTTTCAGCAGCAGATAGAGCGGCAACTCGATGGCAAAGGCGAGCAGCGCCAGCTTCACCAGCTCGCGTTCACTCTCCCCCTGCCACCAGAGCAGGGCCGCCAGAACCGCGTAAAGCGGGCCGTCACCGGTACGGGAGACAAGGCGACTCACCCTGGCTTGCTGCCGGTTATAGGTGTGCAGCAGACAGACCCGGCATACCTGCAGGTCCCATTGCTGGATCTTGTTCATAACCCCTCCTTCCCCGAGATCTCGTTGCAGAGTAGGGAGGCGGGATGACAGGGTGTTGAACGGGGGATAACATATTTATGAAAAAAGGGCCAAACGGCCCTTTTTAATCGATGGGTTGTGCGGTTATCAATGATTGCCGCGCAAACCGGTCTCCATCAGGCGGCAGTTGTGATCCGCCAGACGAGCCATGAACTGTTCGTCCACTTTCAGGCCAAATACCTGTTCGTAAAGATCTTTCATCACGAACGGCTGCCACATCATGCTGAGGAAGGAGATCTTCAGCATCTCGGGATCCAGATTGTCACCCAGCTCGCCGTTGGTTTTCATGGTTTCCAGCAGGGCGTCGAACTGGGGCAGTTGACGCTCCAGCAGGCGGCTCAGCACAAAATCCCGCCCCGGGCTCTTCTCGGTCGACAATGCGCTGGAGATAGCGGAGGTCAGCTCGCTGTTTGGCGCCATCACCTGATAGTAGGTGTTGAGCAGCTCGTTGAGGCTGTGGTTGCTGTGTTCATCTTGCCAGGCATGGTCAAGCGGCTCGGCGACATCACCCAGTACCGCCTTGTAAAGACCCTCTTTACTGCCGAAGTAGTAGTGGATCATCGCCAAGTTGGAGCCAGCCAGCTCCGCGATTTCGCGTGTAGTTACCTTGCTATAGGGAGTATTGAGAAAACGCTCACGGGCGGCAGCAAGCAACTTGTCACGAATGTCAGAACGTCCGACCGGACGACCTGGTCTACGTTTTTCCATTTAACACCTCAGAAAATTCAGCCAATGCTGATAAGTCGATCTGGTTGTGCAGAGATAGAGAGCACAGCAGGAATGACCAGATAATCCGTCATGGGCCGAATATGGGACAAGGAAATTTGCAATCCTTTACAATCCGATTAAATATCCCAGCAGATTTCCCCTGACTGCGCGTGTTGACACAGCATAAAAATCTCGATATTGGTAAAGGCGTTATCGACTGCAAGGACAACAACGTCATGCGTATTGCCACCCCGCTACTACTAATCTCCCTAATCGCGTTAACTCGCGCGGGATCCTTGTAGCCGGGCTAAGGCATAGCCGGAATTTACAAAAACCCGTGCACCCTGCACGGGTTTTTTTATGCCGCCGCAGGATGCACGTCACCGAACTTAGGAAGAGGGAAGTCACATGTCAGATCGGGTCATCATATTCGATACTACCTTGCGTGATGGTGAGCAGGCCCTGGCGGCCAGTTTGACAGTCAAGGAGAAGCTGCAGATTGCCCAGGCGCTGGAGCGGCTCGGTGTCGACGTCATGGAGGTAGGCTTCCCGGTCTCCTCTCCCGGCGATTTTCACTCGGTGCAGACCATCGCCCGCCATATCAAGAGCAGCCGGGTCTGCGCCCTCGCCCGCGCCCTGCCCAAGGATATCGATGCCGCCGGTGAAGCCTTGCGGGTTGCCGACGCCTTTCGCATCCATACCTTCATCTCCACCTCCTCCATCCATGTGGAGAGCAAGCTGAAAAAGAGCTTCGAGGATGTGCTGGAGATGGGCACCAGCGCCATCAAGCATGCGCTGCGCTACACCGACGATGTGGAGTTCTCCTGCGAGGATGCGGGCCGCACGCCGATTGATAACCTCTGCCGCATGGTGGAGGCCGCCATCAAGGCCGGCGCCCGCACCATCAATATCCCGGATACCGTCGGCTACACGGTGCCGACCGAGTTCTCCGGCATCATCCAGACCCTGTTCAACCGGGTGCCAAACATCGACAAGGCCATCATCTCGGTCCACTGCCACGACGATCTGGGGCTCTCGGTGGCCAACTCCATCGGCGCAGTGCAGATGGGCGCTCGCCAGATCGAGTGCACCATCAACGGCATCGGCGAGCGGGCCGGCAACTGCTCGCTGGAAGAGGTGGCGATGATCCTCAAAACCCGCGCCGACCTGCTCGGGGTGCACACCAATATCCGCCACAGCGAAATTCATCGCACCAGCACCCTCGTCAGCCAGCTCTGCAACATGCCGGTGCAGCCCAACAAGGCGATCGTCGGTGCCAACGCCTTCTCCCACAGCTCCGGCATCCATCAGGATGGCGTGCTCAAGGCGAAAAACACCTATGAAATCATCACCCCCGAGAGCATTGGCCTGACCCAGAACAACCTCAACATGACCTCCCGCTCCGGCCGCCACGTCATCAAGCACCGGATGGAGTCCATGGGCTACGCCGAGAGCAGCTACGACCTCGACCATCTCTACGCCAAGTTCCTCACCCTGGCCGACAAGAAAGGTCAGGTGTTCGACTACGACCTGGAGGCGCTCGCCTTCTTCAGCCAGATCCACGAGGAGCCGGAGCACTTCAAGCTGGAATACCTCGGGGTACAGAGCGGCAGCTCGGTAATGGCGACCGCCTCGGTCAAGCTCAAGGTGGGCGGTGAGGTGGTGAGTGAAGCCGCCACCGGCAACGGTCCGGTGGATGCGGTCTACCAGTGCATCAACCGCATCACCGGCTACGAGATCCGCATCGACAAATATGCCCTCAAGAGCAAGGGCGAAGGGGAGGATGCTCTCGGTCAGGTCGATATCGTCGCCGAGTACAAAGGGCGCAAATTCCACGGCATGGGGCTCGCCACCGACATCATCGAATCCTCAGCCCATGCCCTGCTGCATGTGATCAACAGCATCTGGCGCGCCGATCAGGTCGCCGAACAGATGGAACGCAATAACACAATCAAGACGGAGACAGTATGAGCAGTTATCGGATCGCAGTATTGCCGGGTGACGGCATTGGCCCGGAAGTGATGGCCGAGGCCGTCAAGGTGCTGGCAAAAGTACAGGCTAAATTCGGCTTCTCCCTCGACTATCAGCACTTTGATGTGGGCGGCATTGCTATCGACAACCATGGCACTCCGCTGCCGCAGAGCACCATCGCGGGTTGCGAAGCAGCCGATGCCGTGCTGTTCGGTTCGGTGGGCGGCCCGAAATGGGAGCATCTGCCCCCCAACGATCAGCCTGAGCGTGGCGCCCTGCTGCCCCTGCGCGCTCACTTCAAGCTGTTCTGCAACCTGCGTCCAGCCCGTATCTATACCGGTCTGGAACAGTTCTCACCCCTGCGCGCCGATATCTCCGATCGCGGTTTTGACATCGCCTGTGTACGTGAGCTGACCGGCGGCATCTACTTCGGCCAACCCAAGGGGCGCGAGGGAGAAGGAGCGAACGAGAAGGCGTTCGACACCGAGGTGTACCATCGCTTCGAAATCGAGCGCATCGCCAAGATAGCGTTCGAATCGGCTCGCGTGCGCCGTGGCAAGGTCACCTCCATCGACAAGGCCAACGTGCTCGCCTCCTCCATCCTGTGGCGCGAGGTGGTGACCGAAGTCGCCAAATCCTACCCAGACGTGGCGCTGAACCATATGTATATCGACAACGCCACCATGCAGCTCATCAAGGATCCGTCCCAGTTCGACGTGCTGCTCTGCTCCAACTTGTTCGGTGACATCCTCTCCGACGAGTGCGCCATGATCACCGGCTCCATGGGGCTGCTCCCCTCTGCCAGCCTCAACGAATCGGGTTTCGGCCTGTTCGAACCGGCCGGTGGCTCGGCTCCCGACATCGCAGGCAAAGGGATCGCCAACCCCATCGCCCAGATCCTCTCCGCCGCCCTGATGCTGCGCTACAGCCTGGGCCAGGAAACCGCCGCCCAGGCCATCGAGCAGGCCGTGGCCCAGACCCTGGCCGAAGGTTACTTCACCGCCGATCTGCATCAGGCCAGCGCCCGCCATCCGGTGCAGAGCACAGCTACCATGGGCGACCAGATCGCCGCCCGGATCTGAGCTGAAGAACAGATAACAAGGAAGAGAGAAGCAATGGCCAAGACCCTCTATCAGAAAGTATTCGACGCCCACGTGGTCCGGGAAGTGGAAGGGGAAACGCCCCTCATCTACATCGACCGCCATCTGGTGCATGAAGTGACCAGTCCGCAGGCATTTGACGGCCTGCGCGCCATGAATCGCCAGCTGCGCCGCCCGGATCTGACCTGGGCCACCATGGATCACAACGTCTCCACCACCACCAAGGACATCGCGGCCTCCGGCGAGATGGCCCGCATCCAGATGGAGACGCTGGCCGCCAACTGCAAGGAGTTCGGAGTTCGCCTCTACGATCTCAACCACAAATATCAGGGGATCGTCCATGTGATGGGCCCCGAGCTCGGTATCACCCTGCCCGGCACCACCATCGTCTGCGGCGACTCCCACACCGCCACTCACGGCGCCTTCGGTTCGCTGGCCTTCGGTATCGGCACCTCAGAAGTGGAACATGTGATGGCCACCCAGACCCTGAAACAGGGCCGCGCCAAGACCATGCGCATTTCGGTCAACGGCAAACTGGCCGAGGGGATCAGCGCCAAGGATGTGGTGCTGGCCATTATCGGCAAGGTCGGCCATGCCGGTGGTACCGGCTACGTGGTGGAGTTCGCAGGCGAAGCCATCGAAGGGCTCACCATGGAAGGGCGGATGACGGTGTGCAACATGGCCATCGAGCTCGGTGCCAAGGCGGGAATGATCGCCCCCGACCAGACCACCATCGACTACATACGTGGCAAGGAGTTTGCCCCCAAGGGAGAAGCTCTGGAGCAGGCCATCGCCTACTGGCAGAGCCTCAAGAGCGATGAAGGTGCCCGTTTCGATGCCGAGGTAGTGCTGGACGCCGCCGATATCGCTCCGCAGGTCACCTGGGGTACCAACCCGGGTCAGGTAATTGCCGTCAATGAGCCGATTCCGGCGCCGGAATCCTTCAGCGATCTGATGGAGCAGCAGTCCGCCCGCAAGGCGCTCGCCTACATGGACCTGCAGCCGGGCCAGAAACTCTCCGACGTCGCCATCGACAAGGTGTTCATCGGGTCGTGCACCAACAGCCGCATCGAAGACCTGCGTGCCGCAGCCGCCATCGCCCGCGGTCGCAAGGTGGCTGCTGGCGTACAGGCGCTGGTGGTGCCGGGCTCCGAGCAGGTGAAGGCACAGGCCGAAGCCGAGGGGCTGGACAAGATCTTCATCGAAGCGGGCTTTGAGTGGCGACTGCCCGGCTGCTCCATGTGTCTGGCCATGAACAACGACCGGCTGCAACCGGGGGAGCGCTGCGCCTCCACCAGCAACCGCAACTTCGAAGGGCGCCAGGGTCGCGCCGGCCGCACCCACCTGGTGAGCCCGGCCATGGCCGCTGCCGCCGCCGTCACCGGCCGCTTCGCCGACATTCGCGCACTGTAAGAGGAAACAGCGATGACAGGATTCAAACAGCATAAAGGGATCGTCGTCCCCCTCGACAGCGCCAACGTCGACACCGACGCCATCATTCCGAAGCAGTTTCTGCAGAAGGTCAACCGCATCGGTTTTGGCAAGCACCTGTTCCACGACTGGCGCTTTCTGGACGATGCCGGCCAGCAGCCCAACCACGAGTTTGTGCTCAACCAGCCGCAGTTTGCTGGCGCCAGCATCCTGCTGGCCCGCGAGAACTTCGGCTGCGGCTCGAGCCGCGAGCACGCCCCCTGGGCGCTGGCCGACTACGGCTTCAAGACCATCATTGCCCCGAGCTTTGCCGACATTTTCTACGGCAATGCCATCAACAATGGCATGGTACCGGTGCGCCTGAAGGAGGAGGAGGTCGATGCCCTGTTCCAGCTGGTGGCCGCCAAACCGGGCATCGAGATCGAAGTGGATCTGGAGGCCAATCAGGTGCGCGCCGGTGAGCTCAGTTTCGGTTTCGAGATCGACGAGTTCCGCCGTTACTGCCTGCTCAACGGGCTGGATGCCATCGGCCTGACCCTGCAGCACGAGGCCGCCATCAGCGCTTTTGAAGCGAAGCAGCCGAGCTGGATTTAACGCGCCAGTTGCAAAAAAACGAGTAGAATCAACAGGGAGCTTCGGCTCCCTCTTTTATTTCCGCCAATGCACTTCAACCAGCAGGCCAGGGATGCGGCCTCAAGACAGGATAAGGACGATGAAGAGAACGACGGCGATATTTTTACTCTGCACTTTGCTGGCGCTGCCGGTTGCAGCTGCCCAGACCTACTTCACCAACAGCCTCGGCCAGATCAATGTCGGCTGGCAAGATAGCGCTGGCAAACCCCGCCAGCTCACCTATCGGCTGGAGCAGGGCAAACTGCCGCCCCTTATCGCCTATCGTCCGGCACGAATGGAAGAAGAGGTACTGCAAACCCTGCTGCGCGGGGTACGCGAGAACTACCCCGAGGTACAGTTTACCCTCTCCCGCCCCTCCCTCGAGCTGCATCTGAAAAGTCACAATCAGGATAAAGCCAAAGAGGCCATGGCCTGGCTGGAAACGCAACGGGGCAAAGAGGAGCAGGCGTGGCTGAGCAAACACTACTTCCAGTACTTCACGCCACCGGATGGCCAGCTGGCGGTAAAGCAGGACCATGTTCGTATTGCGTTGGAGAGCCGCAGCGCGGTGGCGCCGCTGGCTGAGCAGTTGAAACAGCAGGGGAGCAGCGAGCCGGAAGCGCGCCAGAAAACCGTGGCCGAGATGCTCGCTTTTATCCAGAGCATCCCCTACAAACAGCTGGACAGTCTGAACGGACGGCAGGGCAAGGGGTTTCTCACTCCCCGTCAGGTACTGGAACAGAACCGCGGCGATTGCGACAGCAAGGTGACCCTGATGGCCGCCATGCTGGCCCAGCTCTTTCCCGAATTGAAGCAGGCCATGGTCTTTATCCCGGGCCACGCGATGCTGGCGGTCGACCTGCCAGCCAAACCGGGTGATGCCACCATCAGCTGGCAGGGACAATCCTATCTACTGCTCGAACCTACCGGTCCTGCCGCATTACCGGCTGGCCAAATAGCATCGACCAGCAAAACGCTGGTCGATGGCAAGCAGTTGAGTGTGCAACCGGTTCAGCCCAAAGGCTGAAACTCCACCGCCAGCAGCAATCCTGTCTCCTCCTCCAGCACCCGAATGATCCGGGCATGGGCTTCGAAAGGGGGAAGCAGGTTGTTGTTGGTTGCGAGGCTGATCCGGATCGGCTGGGTTGTATCAAGCTGGTGTTCCGCCACCGAGATCCCCATGCCGTTGGCACTGAGATCCCGACAGATGCCCTCCAGTACCTGATGCTGCTGATAAACGGTAACCGGAGCATTGATGACCATACGTGCAAAGGCACGTCTTTCCTTGGTACTGGTAAGCACGCGAAGATCCTCTGTTGAGTGGGAATCATCTCATGGGCAGCGCACAATTGTGCTGGTCTACCCAAAAGAACGTTAATACAATGCGGTGCGTTTCTCAAACGGGGTGCGGTTTACCGCTGAGATTATACCCGTGAACCTGATCCAGATAATGCTGGCGGAGGAATTTGAGGCACGGCGCTCATTTTTTGCGCCCTCATCCGCTGGCACCTCATAATGGAGTGCCCTTGATGAAAACCCTGCTGCTGGTCGCCACCAGCCTGCTCTCGGCTCAGGCTTTCGCCGCCGACACCCTCACCGTCTACACCTACAGCTCCTTCACTGCCGACTGGGGCCCCGGACCCAAGATCAAGCAAGCCTTCGAGAAGGAGTGCGGCTGTACCCTCAATCTGGTTCCCCTCGAAGATGGCGTCGCCATCCTCAACCGGCTGCGACTGGAGGGCAACCACAGCAAGGCCGACCTGGTGCTGGGGCTGGATGATGCACTCATCAGTGAAGCCAAGCAGAGCGGCCTGTTCGCCCCCCATCCCGCCAAGCTCGACGGCATCAAGGTGCCGGGTGGCTGGCAGGATGACACCTTTATCCCCTACGACTACGGCTACTTCGCCTTCGTCTACGACAAGAGCAAGCTCAAGACCCCGCCCAAGAGCCTGAAAGAGCTGGTGGAGCGCCCCGATCTCAAGGTTATCTATCAGGACCCCCGTACCTCGACCCCGGGACAGGGGCTGATGCTGTGGATGAAGTCTGTCTACGGTGACAAGGCTCCTGAAGCCTGGGCCACGCTTGCCAAGAAGACAGTCACCGTCACCAAGGGGTGGTCCGAGGCCTATGGCATGTTCCTCGATGGCGAAGCGGACATGGTGCTCTCCTACACAACCTCCCCCGCTTACCACCTGATTGCCGAGAACAAGCCTCAGTATCAGGCAGCGGCGTTTGAAGAGGGGCACTACCGTCAAGTGGAAGTGGCCGCCAAGCTGAAAAGTGCCAAACAGGAGAAGCTGGCTGACCAGTTCCTGCAGTTTATGGTGAGCCCCGCCTTCCAGAACGAGATCCCGACCGGCAACTGGATGTATCCGGTTATCGACACGCCGCTACCCAAGGGCTTCGAGCAGATGATCACCGTAGCCAAGCCGCTCGCCTTCAGTGCCGATGAGGTGGCCGCCAATCGCAAAGGGTGGATCCGCGAATGGCTGCAAGCCGTCGCCCAGTGAGTCAGCTCGCGCTGAAGCGACAGGAGCGCCCCCTCTGGTGGCTGCCGGGCAGTGCAGCCACACTGCTGATCCTGCTGTTGTCCCTCGGGCCACTAGCGGCCCTGCTGTGGCAGGCCGGTTCACTGGCGCCGCGCACTTTGCTGGCAGACCCCTATCTGCGCCATGTGCTGGGCTTCAGCCTCTGGCAGGCGCTGCTCTCCACCCTGCTGAGCCTGGGGCTCGCCATTCCGGTGGCCCGCGCGCTGGCACGGCGCCGCTTCATTGGCCGAACCCTGCTTATAAAGCTATTCGGTCTCTCGCTGGTACTGCCGGTCATCATCGCCATCTTCGGCATCGTGGCGGTTCATGGCAAACAGGGGTGGCTGCCGCAACTGCTGCGCAACTTGGGACTGGATCCCGGCAACTATCTCTACGGCCTGTTCGGCATTCTGCTGGCCCATGTCTTCTTCAACATGCCGCTGGCGGCACGTCTCATCCTGCAGAGCATCGAGAGCATCCCCGAATCGAGCTGGCGCCTCGCCAGCCAGCTCGGCATGCGCTCATCCCATATATTCCGGCTGCTGGAGTGGCCGCTCATTCGCGGCATATTGCCCGGGCTTGCCAGCCTCATCTTTATGCTCTGCTTCACCAGCTTCACTACCGTGCTGGCGCTGGGCGGTGGCCCCAAATCGACCACCCTGGAGGTGGCTGTCTATCAGGCGCTGCGCTTTGACTTCGATCTCGCCACCGCTGGCGGATTGGCGCTGGTGCAGCTCATCCTGACCGCCACCCTGCTGCTCCTGCAGCACAAGCTGCAGACTACGCCAGCCAGTCGGGTGACACCCCGTCGTCCCTGTCTGCGGCCGGATCGCTATCAGCCGGGCACAGCCGTGGTGGATCTCTTCTCACTCTGTATCGGCCTCGTCATCTTTCTGCCACCGCTGCTGGCCATCGTCGTCGCCGGCCTCCACCCCGGTCTGCTGACGGCGCTCACTTCCGCCAAACTGTGGCAGGCGAGCGGTCAGTCGCTGTTGATTGCATTGGCAGCCGGTGCCTTGGCCACCCTGCTCGGTGGCGCACTGCTGCTCACCAGCCGTCATCTGCGAGTACGGGCTCGCAAGCGACGGGCTGCCGCCCTGTGGGAGGCCAGCGGTTCGGTGATCCTGATGCTCCCGGCTGTGGTGCTCTCTACCGGTCTCTTCATCCTGTTTATGCCCTTTGCCGACGTGTTCGCCCTCGGCCCCTGGCTGGTGGTGCTGGTCAACGCCCTGATGGCGCTACCCTATGTGCTGCGCACCCTCTCCGCCCCCATGCAGCTGGTGGTGCGCCAGTATGACCGGCTGGCTGACAGCCTGGGGGTACGTGGCCTGCATCGCCTGCGGCTGGTAGAGTGGCCACTGCTGCGCCGTCCGTTGGCGCTGGCGATGGCGTTGTCGATGATCCTCTCGCTGGGGGATCTCGGCGCCATCGCCATGTTTGGCAGCCAGGAGCTCACCACCCTGCCCTGGCTGCTCTACCAGCAGCTCGGCAGCTACCGGCTGACCGAGGCGGCCGCCACCGCCCTGCTGCTGCTGACTCTCTGTTTCTCCCTGTTCTGGCTGGTTGAACGGGGACTTGGAGGAAAACATGCTGAACATTGATACGCTGGTGACCAGCTATCCCGACTGGCGCGTCAGCTTCAGCGCGAAGCTGCCCAAGGGGGAGATTACCGCACTGATTGGCCCAAGCGGCGCAGGCAAGTCGACCCTGCTCGGGATGATCGCCGGTTTCGTGCAGGTGGAGTCAGGCAGCCTCAGCTTCGAGGGCGAAGATCTGTTGCCGCTGGGCCCGGCCGAGCGACCAGTCACCACCCTGTTTCAGGATCACAACCTGTTCCTGCACCTGTCGGTGTTCGACAATATCGCCATCGGCTTGCACCCGGGTCTGCGCCTGAGTGCCGCCCAGCGGGCACAGGTGATCGATGCAGCCGCGCGGGTTGGCCTCGGTGAGATGCTAAGCCGCCTGCCGGAGCAGCTCTCCGGCGGCCAGCAGCAGCGGGTCGGACTGGCCCGTGCGCTGGTGCGGGGCAAACCGCTGCTGCTGCTGGATGAACCCTTCTCGGCCCTCGATCCTGCCCTGCGTCGGGAGATGTTGGCCGAAGTGGCCCGCCTCGCCTGCGAGCAGGGCATTACCGTACTGATGGTCTCCCACAATCCGGAAGATGCCCAGCTGATTGCCGATCAGGTGCTCTTTGTAGACGAGGGCCGCATCGCCCTGCAGGGAAAGCCGGATATTCTGCAAAACAGCAACCACCCGGGGCTGCTGCGCTATCTGGGTCAATAGCCCTCGGCCCAAGACTGCGCCGGGATCAAAAAGGGAGGCCGATTGGCCTCCCTTTGCATCTGGAAATATTTAGTTTAATCAGAGGTTTTCCTCGGCGAACGAAGCCAGTCGGCTGCGTACCACGCCGTTGAGGAAGATGTTGGCACTGCCGTCGAAATCCTTGAAACGCTCGACTATGTAGGTCAGACCCGAGGTCACCGGGCTCAGGTAGTTGGAGTCGATTTGGGCCAGGTTGCCAGAGCAGACGATCTTGGTGCCCTCCCCGCAACGGGTAATGATGGTCTTGATCTGGGAGGCAGTGAGGTTCTGGCACTCATCCAGCAATACGAAGGTGTTCTGGATGCTGCGCCCGCGCATGAAGTTGACCGATTTGAACTGGATATTGGCCTTCTCCATGATGTAGCTGAGCGAGCCACTCATGTTCTCATCCTGCTTGTGCAGCACCTCCAGAGTGTCGGTTACCGCTGCTAGCCAGGGCATCATTTTCTCCTCCTCGGTACCAGGCAGGAAGCCGATGCTTTCGGCAATTTCCGGGGTATTTCGAGTGACGATGACCTTCTCGTAGATCCCCTTCTCGATCACCAGCTCCAGCGCAGCAGCCATCGCCAACAAGGTTTTGCCGCAACCGGCCGGGCCGGTCAGGATCACCAGATCGATGTGCGGATCCAGCAGTGCATCCAGCGCCATCCCCTGATAGACGTTCTTGGGATGTACACCCCACGCCTTGCGGGACATCAGTCGCTCACGCCCCAGATCCTTGATACGGATCTTCTGGCCATCGTGACTGAGCACCCGGGCTGCAAAGAAATTCTCTTCATCCACCAGATACTGGTTTACGTGAACCCCCTCCAGCAGGTTGGCATCGATCACATGGATGGTGTCGCGGCCGTGGGTCTCGCTCTCGCACTCGCCGACGCGCTCCCAGAAGCTGCCGGGCACCACCTGAAAGCCCTTGGCCAGCAGGCGGATATCGTCGATCAGCTGGTCGCTGCGATAATCCTCGACGTGGGCAAGTCCGGCCCCCTTGGCCTTGAGGCGCATGTTGATGTCTTTGGTGACCAGCACCACCTGACGCTTCAATTCATGCTTTTGCAGATAGAGGGCCGCGTTGATGATGCGGTTGTCGGCCTCCTTGTCGGTGAACACCTCGGCATCCTGCGGCAGATGGTGATCGCTGAAGATGCAGATATGGCCGCTAGCCTCGCCGGCCAGCGGTACTCCTTGCGCAATCTGCTCCGGAGTCGCATCGCGGAACACATCTTCCAGCGCACGGATGGCCACCCGCGCGTCGCGGCTGACATCCTTGTGACGATCCTTGATGTTATCGAGCTCTTCCAGCACCGTCATGGGGATGAGCACATCGTGCTCTTTAAAGGAGTAGATAGCGAGGGGTTCGTGAAGCAGAACGTTGGTATCCAGGATAAACAGCTTTCGGTCCGTATTGTCCATAAGCATCCTCCTTGGCACTGAAGGGCCACGTGTGTGAATCTCGGATGTCATTGAAACCACACGGCCGTGACAGTTTTATTACCTTCAACGCTACGCCCGATTTTACCATCACGCAACAAATGACTTGCAGCACCAGAATCGTTCGAACAGAAAATCAGCAATAAAAAGACCGGCCATCGGGCCGGTCTTTTTATTTATCTAGCGGATTAACCACATTTGGAGTCGCCACAATTGAGGCAAGTCATGCAGCCATCCTTAAGCACCAGCGCCTTGGTATGGCACTTGTAGCAGAGCGCCGCATTGGCCGGGAAACCGCTGCCAGCCTGTTGCTCTTCGGCCTCCTGAGCGGCTTTCAATTCAGCCTGTTTCTCGGCCAGAAACGCCTGCTGATGCTCGTCCAGCCCCGGCGCCTTGAGCATGCCGATCTCGGTGAGATGGCTCTCGATCACGTTGCCAATTTCGGCGATCAGCGATGGAACGTACTTGCCCTTGTTCCAGTATCCGCCCTTGGGATCAAACACCGAGCGCAGCTCCTCCACCAGAAAGGTGACATCCCCACCTTTGCGGAATACGGCGGAGATAATGCGGGTCAGCGCCACGATCCACTGGTAGTGTTCCAGGCTCTTTGAGTTAATGAAAATCTCGAACGGGCGGCGGGTTTCGTGAACAGTACCCTCGTTGAGAATGATGTCGTTGATAGTGATGAACAGCGAGTGCTCGGAGACATGCTCCGGCGTCTTCAGCTTGTAGGTGGTTCCCATCAGTCGCTCCGGACGCAGCACGGTTTCATGCATGTGCACCACGTCATCCTGCGGGGCCAGCTCTTCTTGCGGCTCATCCTTGGTACGCACCTTGTAGGCGACGATTTTCTTGTCGATCTTTTTGACCATAATGTCGTTCTCAGAATTTACCGTAATAGCCTTCTTTCAAGGCATCGTAGAGGTTGGCAGCAGTGTGCAGCTCACCATCGTATTCAATCTCTTCGTTCCCCTTGACGGAGATGACGGAGCCATCCTCCAGGGTGAAATCGTACAGGGTGTTCTCCAGATCCTTCTCCTTCACCAGCACGCCCTGGAAGGCCTCCGGATTGAAGCGGAAGGTGGTGCAGCCCTTGAGGCCGGAGTCCGAGGCATACATGTAGATGTCCTTGAACTGCTCGAAAGGGAAATCAGTCGGCACGTTGGCAGTCTTTGAGATGGAGGAGTCGATCCAGCGCTGGGCCGCCGCCTGAATGTCCACATGCTGCGCCGGGGTGATGTCATCAGCAGTAATGAAGTAGTCCGGCAGCCGGCTCGCCTCATCATCGGCATATGGCATGGCGGACGGATTCACCAGCTCACGATAGGCCAGCAGCTCGAAGGAGTAGACATCCACGCTCTCCTTGCTCTTCTTGCCCGGCTTGATAACGTTGCGGCTGTAGTGGTGAGCAAAGCTCGGCTCGATGCCGTTGCTGGCGTTGTTGGCCAGTGACAGCGAGATGGTGCCGGTGGGCGCAATACTGCTGTGGTGAGTGAAACGCCCACCCACTTCGGCCAGCTCGGCGACCAGCGCAGGATCCACTTCGGCAACCTGCTGCATATAGCGGCTATAGCGCGCATGCAGCACCTTGCCCTTCACCTTGTCACCCACCTTGATGCCATCAGCCGCCATTTCGGGACGCAGGCGCAGCATCTTGCCAGTCACTTCAAACTCCTGCTCCATGATGGGGGCAGAGCCCTTCTCCTTGGCCAGACGCAGGGACTCCTGCCAGCCGGTCATCGCCAGCTCCTGGGATACCTGCTCGGTAAAGGCCACGGATGCCGCAGAGCCGTACTTGATCTGCAGCATAGTTAGGGTCGAACCAAGCCCCAGGAAGCCCATGCCGTGACGGCGCTTGGCTGTGATCTCCTCGCGCTGTTTGGCCAGCGGCAGCTGGTTGATCTCCACCACGTTGTCGAGCATGCGGGTAAAGATGGCCACGACCTTGCGAAACGCCTGCCAATCGAACGCAGCGTTTTCAGTAAAAGGGTCGCGCACAAATTTGGTCAGATTGACCGAGCCAAGCAGGCAGGCACCGTAAGGCGGCAACGGCTGCTCGCCACAGGGGTTGGTCGCGCGGATCTCTTCACAGAACCAGTTGTTGTTCATCTGGTTGACCTTGTCGATCAGGATGAAGCCGGGCTCTGCATAGTCATAGGTGGAGGTCATGATGACATTCCAGAGCTTGCGGGCTGGCAAGGTCTTGTAGACCTTACAAGCGACCTGCCCCAACTCGTTGAATACAACCCCTTCCTTGTTGGGCCAGTCGGCCCAGAGCACCTGAGCGGGATCGTCCAGCGCAATGCCATCCTGCTCCACCTCTTTAGCGGTGTAGGGGAAAATCAGCTGCCAGGGGGCATCCTCTTTCACCGCCTTGACGAAATCTTCGGTGATGAGCAGGGAGAGGTTGAACTGACGCAGGCGACCATCTTCACGCTTGGCCTGAATAAACTCGATCACATCAGGATGACGGATATCCATGGTGCCCATCTGGGCGCCACGACGGCCACCGGCTGACGAGACGGTGAAACACATCTTGTCGTAGATATCCATGAACGAGAGCGGGCCTGAGGTGTAAGCACCTGCACCGGAGACAAAAGCACCGCGTGGGCGCAGGGTCGAAAAATCATAACCGATGCCGCAGCCAGCCTTCAGGGTCAGCCCCGCCTCGTGCACCTTGCCGAGAATATCATCCATCGAATCTTCGATGGTGCCGGAAACGGTACAGTTGATGGTCGAAGTGGCAGGCTTGTGCTCAAAAGCCCCGGCGTTGGAGGTGATCCGGCCCGCCGGAATGGCACCATTGCGCAGTGCCCACAGGAAAGGCTCATACCAGGCCTCCGGTTCCAGCTCCTGCTCCGCCAACGCACGAGCAACGCGCTGGTAGGTCTCGTCGATAGTGCCATCGACAGGATGCCCATCCTTGCTCTTGAGGCGATATTTGCTATCCCAGATCTCGAGGGACGTTTCCTGCATGGGGATAAGGCGGGAGCCAAGCTCACTCTCCAGCACCGGGTTCGATTTAGCCATTTTCAATCAACCTTATGTGAATGCATCAACATCATGACAACAGCAGAAAACACAACTAATGGTGTCATCTAAAATTAATGGCACAACATATAGTACACCTGATGCCATGAGGGCGCCGATTCTAACCTAAAAAAATGCCCCGGCCAGCAGATTTCTGGGCCAGGGCACTTAACTGATTAATTTGCTAAGAGATTTAACACTCAGAGATAGATCAGGGCTTCTTGACGTAAACGGTCGGTGTTTCACCCGCCATATTCAGATAGAACTCGTAGACGCCATCAGCATCCGGTGAGAACTTCATGTCCTCATACTTGGAGCAGGGGTTGACCGGCACAGCCTCACCACCCAACACGGCAACACCATCACTCGGGCTCTTGTAGCCAAAGTTGGTACCGCAGCTCCAGCCTGAATCAGCAAACTTGAACTTGTAGGGGGCCCACTCTTTCTTGAGGGTGCCTTTCGCCATGTAGAGTTTGTCGGCTACCTTGACCACCTTGCTCGCATCGGTCGCCATCCAGTCGTTCATCTCACCGCGCAGATAGATGGACTTGCCACCAAAATCGCTATTGTCAGTAGCCTGCTCTGCTCCACTGTGGGATGCACAACCACCTAATACCAGGGTTCCCGCCGCCAGTATCATCGTTACTGTTCTTTTGAACATGTCTCTATTCCTTAATTTATTGTGATTCCTTGGTCCATCAATGTGGACGAAGGCATTAAAGCAGAGCCGGAATCACAAGAAAGGTAGAATCATCACATTCTGTACTTTTTATGCCCAGCCACCGGAGGGCAAGTCAAAAGGCGAGAGCAAGATCACTCCGGTTTTGGTACAACAAAATTGAATGGAGAAGGATTAAAAAGCGAAGTGATTGAATGGATTAGTGGAAATAGAGGCTTTTCGGGAAGGTGGCGTAATTTTCAGGCAATAAAAAACCCCGCTCGATGAGCGGGGTTCTTAAATTGGGTGCCTGGCAGTGTCCTACTCTCGCATGGCGAATGCCACACTACCATCGGCGCTACCGCGTTTCACTTCTGA
>NZ_JANFNW010000012.1:0-134937 GCF_024436135.1 Aeromonas sp. SG16 | reverse complement strand
AAAATTGTTTTTGATGCTCGATGCTGTGAGTGCCCACACAGATTGCTTGATTCAAATTGTTAAAGAGCGTCACGCTTGTCGCGTTGAGGAGGCGCATATTACGCTTCTCACTTCGAAAGTCAAGCGCTTGTTTTCGCTTTTCTTTCGGCGCCCACTTCGCTAGGAAGCTGGCTCATCAGCCCGGCGTGTTCCGCCGTGCTGGTAGGGGCGCATTATAGGGAGCCGCGCCGCAATGACAAGGGCTTTTTGCAAAAATGCGTTCGTTTGCTGAAAAAGCGAACTGAACGCCCCAAAACAGCCCCTTGGCATCTCTTTTACGCCGCTTTTTTGCTCAACTCTTCGCTTTGTGCCCGGATATAGTTGACCCAGCTGGTTGCCTTCTGTTGCCAGTTATCCTGCTGCTGCAGCTCACGGGCTAGTTCCAGCGCCTGGGTATACTGCTCCTTATTAAGGTGTGCCTGCACCAGCAACGCTTTGGCACGGTTGCCTTGCTCGCCTTTTACCGACTTGATGGCGGCGAGCTGGGTCATGGCAGCATCTGTCTTGCCCTGTTGCAGCAGCAGTTCGGCGGCGCGCATGGCGGCTTTGGGCTGACCATGCTGGTTGGCCAGCTGTTGCCAGCTATCGACCGCTTGTGACCACTCCCGGGCACCTTCCCACAATTGGGCCAGCAGTTGGCGATTTTCAGCACTTTGCTTCATCTGTCCCTTGGCCATGGCCGCTTCCAGCATACGAGCACCACGATAAGGCAGCCCTTGCCAGGCATAGAGGCGGATCAGCTGATTGCGGGCTGATGCGTCATCCATCAGTTTTCTGTCGATGGCAGTTTGAAGCAACGCCAGCGCCTGATCGCCGCGCTTGGCGGAGAGGTTGAGCGACACCGCCTGCTGCCACCATTTGCTCTCTTTGGGTTCGTGGCTGATCAACTCGGCCGCCTGATCGGCCGCCACACCATAACGTTGTTGAGCGGTGAGGGCGGAGAGACGAATGATGGCAGCCTGCTTCTGCCAACCCTTTTTCAACAACTGTTCGCTCTGGCTGGCGGCGTCACCGTACTGCTTGTTGTGGTAATAGAGGCCAGCCAGACGCAGGCGCAGTGCATCGTCTTGCTTGAGCGCCAGCGCCGCCTTGTAGCTGGCGATGGCACCAGACCAGTTGGATTGCTGGGCCTGAATATCGCCGCGCAGTCGCAGCAGCTGAAGCTGTTGCTGCTCTGGCCACTCTTTATAGGCAAGGGCCTGTTCGACATAACGGCCCGCCTGGGTGGTCTGTTGCAGATTGGCTGCCAGCGAGGCTTGCAACTGCGCCAGCCAGGCACGTTCGGCATCGCTATTTGGCTTGAGGCCGGATGCCTTGCTCTGGGCCTGTTGCCACTGACCAGACTGATAGAGCTTCATCACGGGTTCAAGCTGACGGGAGAAGTGGGGGCTGACCTCCATCGCCAGACAGGCTTGGCCCACCAGGGCCAGCAGACAGATCCAGATCCGCAACATAGTTATGACTCCAGTTTGAATTTGAGCGTGATGACTTGCACCAGCTTGTCGGTGGCACCCGGTCTCGGCTGATAGCGCCACTTGTTGATCGCCTGAATGGCCGCCCGCTCGAACTGTCGCTTGGGCTTAGCCTCAATCACCTCGACATCCTGCACGCCACCTTCGGCATTCACGCTAAAACGCAGGGTGACGAATCCTTCGATCCCTGACTGCTGGGCACGATAGGGGTAGACCGGCTCGATCCGTTGCAACGGCATAAGCATGTCACCGGCGCCAATACCTGCCCCCTGCTGCTGGCCGTGGTAGTTGCCACTCAGTACCGGTGCGGTACTGGTCGCCACGCCGGGGGCATAAACCTGTACCGCGCTGAGGCTGGAAACCAGATCCAGACTCGGCTCAACGGCCGCCAAAGGGGCCGCCGCAGGCATCGGCAGAGGTGTGGAGGCCAATGCGGCGGGAGGCTCTGGCAGAGGCTCGGGCTCCTGCGGCACCGGACGCTCGCGCACCTGCACCTCGGTCACTTCGTTCTGCATATTGATGACGATGGGCTTCTGTTCACTCGCCACCTTCTCGCCCCGGGGCGGTTCAACCAGCGTGGCCATGAACAGCAGGATGCCCAGACTGAGGGCGATCCCCAGCCCCAGGCTCATCAGCTTGTATTTCATTTCGGCGCCACCGCCACGGCGATATTGGCGATACCCGCCGCTTTGGCCTCATCCATCACCCGCACTACCTTGCCATGGGGTACCCGCTCATCGGCCTGGATAACCAGGCTGGCATCGGGTTGCTCCGCCAACAGGCGGGCGATGGTGGCCTGTACCCGCTCCACATCGATCTGCTTGCGGTCGAGGAAGATCTGACCCTGAGCCCCGATCGCCAGCATGATGCTGGAGGATTTCTGCGCTTTGGCCTGACTGGCCTGGGGCCTGTGCACCTCGAGCCCGGCTTCACGCACGAAGGAGGTGGTGACAATAAAGAAGATCAGCATGATGAACACGATATCCAGCATGGGGGTCATGTCGATCTGCACTTCGTCACGCTGGCGTTTGGATTGCCGTCTCATTGCATTACCTTCTCTTCTCGCAGGCCGTCCCGGGTCTTGGCCAGCGCACGCTTGGCCTGACTCTCGAGCCGACTGAGTAACAACACGCCGGAGAGAGCCACCACCATGCCAGCCATGGTGGGGATGGTGGCGCGGGAGATCCCGCCCGCCATGCTCTCAGGGTTAAAGCGGTTGGCCGCAGCCAACGCATCGAATACGCCGATCATGCCGGTCACAGTGCCCAGCAACCCCAGCATGGGGCAGAGCACCACCAGGGTGCGGATGAAGATCAGATGACGGTTCAGTTCCAGCTCGGCCTGCGCCAGCCAGCGGCTGCGGATTGCCCGTGCGTGCCAACTGTGGCGCTCGCGGCGAGCCAGCCAACGGCCGAGCAGCTGTTGCTGCAAGGGGCCGAACCCCAGATTGAGGTAGAGCAGCCGCTCGATCATCAAAATCCACATCAGCACCAGCAGGGCCAGAATGACCCAGAGCACAGGGCCACCACGGCCCATGAAGCTCTGCAGCTGTTGCCAGATGTCGAGCATCATGCTGCTCGCTCCATCCCGTTGTTATTGCTCTCGGCGCGCTCAGCCAGAATGCCGGCTACCTGCTGTTCCAGCACATTGGAGAGCTCGGTGAAGCGCGATTGCAGCAGGCTGTGGGCCAGGATCAGCGGAATGGCCGCTACCAGACCCTGTACCGTGGTGACCAGCGCCATGGAGATGCCGCCAGCCATGATCTTGGGATCGCCGGTACCAAACTGGGTGATGGCCTGGAAGGTACCGATCATCCCGGTCACGGTACCGAGCAGACCCAGCATGGGGGCGATGGCCGCGATCACTTTGACCATGCCGATGCCGCGCTCCATGCGAGGAGTCTCCTGCAGGATCGCCTCATCAAGACGAAGTTCGAGGGTCTCCATGCTCAGCTCGGGGTGTTTGTCCGCCACTGTCAGTACCCGGCCGAGGGCGTTGTCGGCATGGTACTCGCCGCTCTTGAGCTGGCGACGAACCCGACCCAGTTCGCGGGAGAGGCTCCACAGCCGTACCGCCGCAATCCCCAGACCGATGGCAGCCAACAGCACGATAATGGCGCCGACCTGACCACCTTGCTGTACCTGCTGCCAGAAGGTGGGCGCCTGCGCCAGCATCGCCAGCAGAGTGCCATGAGAAGGATCCAGCGGCAGCGCTTCCCCTTCCTGACCCTGATAAGCGGCAACGGCTGAGAGTAGGCTACCGGGCAGACCCAGTACCGGGCTCAAGCCTTCGGCGGTCGGCTGCAGGACGCCGTCGCTCCCCAGCAGGGCAAAGCTGCCAATCCGGGTCAGCGACTGCTCGCTGGCAGCCCCCTGGGCATCGAGCACCTTGCCGTTGAACTGGGCAATCCGGCCAGATTCGCGGATCTCCTGCAGCAGAGTTGCGGGCAGCAGGGCAAGGGCGGCACGATCCGGCACCTGTTTATCCTGTGCCATGGTTTTCAGCGGGGCGAGACGCTCCGGGTACTGGCCCTCGACGGCGGATTCGCTCAGCAACTTGACCGCATCGCTGGCGCCCTGACGGGTGACCGCGAAGATCTCGTTCATATCGCCGGAGGCTTGCTCCCATTGGGCGTTAAGCTCAGTCAGCTGCTTCTCGTTGCTGGCGAACTTGCCGGCCAGCTCCTTGCTCAGGCGCTGGGCCTCGGCCAATTTGGCGCGGGTACTGTTCAGCTCTTTGGAAACAGATGCCAGATCTTGTTGAGCCTGCTGTTCGCGAGCCTGTTCCTGCTGCTGCCACTCATCATTGGCGACAGCGGCGTTGGCACCGCAGGAGAGGGCAATAAGGAGGGGGAACCACTTCATGGTGACTGTCATGATTGGGCCTCCTGACTGCGGCTGACAGAGAGGGGGAGATTGAGCAACTGGGGAACTTTCTTGTCGGCGGCCACATCCATCGCCTCGGCGATGGGGGAGAGCCACTGGCTGTCGAGGGCTTGCCACTGCTTCGCCTCGGCAGACCAGCGCCATGCCTGACTGCGATCGGCGGTCATCGCCAGCAGGGAGACCCGACCCAGCGCCAGCACATCGACCCGACGCGGGGCACCATCCAGCTCCAGCTCGGCGGAATAGCTATCCATCCGACTGCCATATTCGGCTTCGATCTGATAGGCCTGCAGCAACTGGCGGAATTTTTCCGCCTCGCTCACGTCCGCACGGGCCAGGGTCGCTTTCAACTGTTCAACCCGCGCCAGACGATCTTCCTTGCGCAGCGGGATGTCGTTTTGCACCAGCTGTTCCAGATCGGCCTGCATCTGCAGCATCAGCGGGATCAATCCCTGACGGGTCTCTTGCACCGCCTCCAGCTGCTGGCTCAATTTGCCCAGCTCATTTTGCTGATCGGCCACCAGAGATTGCATGTAGCGGTTGTAGGCTTCGAGGTCACGCAGTTGCAGCTGGGCATTTTGCAGCTCCAGTCGTGCGGCAACGGCGGCATCGGCGGCTTTTTCCACCCGCTGCTGGGAAGCTTTCCCGGCGGCTATGCTGTTCTTGAGGGCGGGAGCAACCAGCTCGTCACCGACCGCAGCAAAGTGGACTGACAGTGGCAACAGTGCCACACCCCATAACTTGTTCATGGAATCACGTCTTATTAATGATAACTATTATCATTATCTCAAATGGAGTGCAGGCTGGCAACGAGAGGATTTTCTTGGCCTTTATGCACAAAAACAGGATAATTTTTAGACACGCACGGATAAATGGCATCGAGTGCCATCTCAAAAAAACATAAATAACGAGAAAAATCTTTTCGATCAGTGTGATAGAGATCGAAAAAGGAGAAAGTCATGCTCAACGATGCTATCTGGGAACACATCGACAAGTTCACCAAGGCAACAAAAACCAGCGATATCCAGCAGCTGCTGGAGCGCTTTAGTCATCAAATGGGCTTTGATTACTTCCGGCTGCTGATTATTTTCCCCATCAGCATGCAAAAATCCCACGTGGCACTGTTCAACAACTGTCCGACCAGCTGGTTCGATGCCTACAGCGAAAACCAGTATCTGACCCAGGATCCGGTGGTCTATCTGGGGCTGAAACAGACCCAGCCGATCTTCTGGAACAAACTCGACTGCGACTCGCCCTGGCTGCCCAGCGCCAGCCGCGACGTGATGAATCTGGCTGCCGATTTCGGGGTGCGCAACGGCGTATCCTTCCCGCTCCACACCCCGCAGGGGGAGCACGGAATCCTCTCATTCATCACCAAGGACAAATCCAACACCGATCTGATGTTTGAAAACGTTCCCCTGCTGTCGTTTTGCGCCAGCTACATCTTCAACTCGGCGCTGCAGCTGATCAAAAGCCGCCCCGATCTGATGAGATACCTGACCGAGCTGTCGGATCGGGAAAAGGAGTGCCTGTTCTGGGCCAGCGAGGGCAAAACCTCCTGGGAGATCGCCACCATCCTCGGCATCAGCGAACGGACGGTGAACTTCCATCTCAATCAGGTCACCAACAAGACCGACTCGAAGAACCGCAGTCAGGCCATCGCCAAGGGGATCGCCAGCGGCATCATTGTGCCCTCCCTCGACGAGGTGACCATCACCAACCTGCGCCTCTCCTGAGCGGAGGCCAGTAACAAAAAGAGCCGCAATTGCGGCTCTTTTGTGGGATGAAAATAAAGCTTCATCATTTAGTCTTTTCTAACCAATTGATCTTACTATGATTAGTCGTCAGATCAGCAGGGGTAAAGTTTCACCATAACTGTGGATAACCGTCTTAGCCTCCAGAGTGGAGTGAAAATAAAGTTTCACCATTCCCTGTTCTCCAAATATACGCTCTAGATCCTGCTCTAACTACTGGGTCTAGTGCCTCCAATTGGTCTTCCAGACTTTCACGATAGTGCTCCCCCGTGGGGGCTGTATCATCAAGCCTGTCGATGTGGCCAGCTGGGTCAGCCAAGTCACATGAAGTTGCAGCCAGATGCCTTGAACCTGCCAATTGTACAGACGACGCCAGCATGCCATACCGCAACCAAGAGATTGAGGTTGGACTTCCCACAGAATCTCGGTAGTAGGGATAAGCTGAGTTCCGTTGAGGACGGCATAGTCATGCCTGGTGTAGACGGCCATCGTGCAAAAGAATCTTACAGCATTCTCTATATGCCCCACCAAAGCACTGTATGTTTATACATAAACGCGTAAGCTTAGACCTCGGCAGGTAGCATCTGGGTGCTAAATACATGCGCCCATTAAGATAAGTCGGTCTGAGATGGAATGGCGCAGCAGTGAGCAACTGGACCAAACCTTCTATTTAGAATAAAATATAGTCCACCACACGCGATAACATACACCCTTTAAAAATGGCGGTTCTAAATGAGTTTGGACGATTGCAGAGATATCAAGGCAGATTTGGCCCAGGTAGTGCGTCTTGCGCTTGGGGAGAAAACTGATGATATTCGCCTCTTCGTAGCTAAGCTGGTACGGCAGTATAGGGGCTCCGAACCAGCCCTATCAGAGGACCTGTCAGGCTTTCTCCGAGCTAACGCGCCAAAATCGACACCAACAGTGATGCGACGCATGTCACCTAGTGCAGAAAAAATGCAGCAAGAGGTTCCTGTTGATAATGATTCACGACTGGCACTTCTAAAAAGGTATGACGATGAATCATCCTACCCAAAGCCGATTCTTTCCACCGATATCGAGACAGCCCTGGATTTGCTCATCAAAGAACGCCGGCAGAGTAAAAAGTTGGCAGAACGGGGCCTTGACCCCACCAAGTCAGCGGTTTTCGTTGGTCCACCTGGTGTTGGAAAGACAATAACGGCACGCTGGATTGCGGCTCATCTAGGCGTTCCACTCTATGTTCTAGATCTGACTGCCGTGATGAGCAGCCTATTAGGACAAAGCGGTACAAATTTACGCAACGCCCTTGATTTCGCCAAAGTAACTCCATGTGTACTGCTGCTTGATGAGTTAGACGCTATTGCTAAGCGACGCAGTGACGACAGTGATATTGGGGAATTGAAGCGCCTAGTTACAGTCATTCTCCAGGAGATGGACGAATGGCCGGCATCAGGCCTGTTACTCGCGGCTACCAACCACCCAGAACTTATAGACCCAGCCCTATGGAGACGTTTTGATCTTGTCATCAAATTCGGATCGCCTGATGCCAATGCTGTATGCACGGCAATCCAGCGTTTCCTTGGCCCAGATCTCAATCAGTTTGAGAAATGGCTAGAAATACTTGCGTATTCTTTCCAAAACGAATCATTTAGTGATATTGAAAGACTAGTACGGCGCCTCAGACGAGGCCTTGTCGTTGGAGGCGGTACAGTTGAGAGCTTGGTCTCAGACCTGGTAAAGGCGAAGTGTTCTTCTCTTGATCGCCAAGCCCAAATCGAGTTTGCGGTCTTACTGTACAACTATACAGATCTATCTCAACGACGCGTCAATGAGATCACGGGTGTCAGTCGTGACACAATTCGAAAATATCGGCCGAGTACACGGGTAGCCAGTAAGCGGTCATAAAGGACGAGTAAGGATGCATGAGTCAAACTAATTTTTTGATTGGCCGCGGCGAGCTACTAACCCACGACATAAAAGGGCCTCGTCGAAATTTTGACAAGTCAGAGGTATACACTCTCGAGCAAACCCAGAAGCGACTTCTCGCTCAGGTTGTTGATACCGCAGCCATGCTAGATCAGTTGCCCCAAAATGCTTGCCCACATGACTTTGGCGTGTCTCGGTTCGTGCTCAACCCAAGCTACATCGCACGGTCATTTTTCCCAGCAAATTTATTTCGAGCTGTCGGCCTGAAACCCATAGGCAGTCGGAAAGTTACAATTCGCCCGGATGGCTGGAAGCGCAAGGGGGAACCACTTGAGTGCTCAACTACCGAAATTTTCGTGGCCGGCAAGCGGCAAGCATTTCGATCGCTCAGTAATTGGATACTCCAGGCTGAATCTGACTCAGATGAGGCATTAGATATATGCCGCATCGAGAAGATTGGAGTATTCGCCCCCTCTCAGCGTATTGCTGATTCTGGAGGTGAAAACGATCGGTTTTACGAAGTTGGTGTTCACCTACTCGCCGATGAAGAAAGCAGCTTCATCCAGCGTTCCTTTACTCAATTCGCCGCAGAATTAGGTGTAAAGGTTCATCAAGATCTCAGTTTCCAAGCTGGAACACTGTGGTTTGTGCCGGTTGAGGGCCCTCAAGATAAGGCTCTAGAGCTGTCAAAGTTTGTATTTGTTAGGGTAATTCGCCCTGTACCAAAGATGCGCGGTTTGTTGCCGAGTATCCGGCGTAGTGGCCCCGCCATAGAGTGTTATTTACCCACACAAGATCCTTTGTCGTCCGAGCCCAAGGTTGCCATTTTGGACGGAGGTTTGCCACAGGTTCATCCTATTGGGCGTTGGATTCGAAACTATTACGTGATGGATCCTTCAGTGGCTGATGACGTAGATGGCCCAGAGCATGGTTTGGCTGCAACTTCGGCTTTCCTCTTCGGGGCTATTCAACCAGAAGAAATAGCTGCGAGACCATACTCCTACGTTGACCATGTGCGCGTTTTGGATGACGGTGCTAACACTGAAGACCCATTGGTACTTTATCGAACCCTTGGGCATGTAGAAGAAGTTCTACTGTCACGTCAGTACGAATTTATCAATCTCAGCCTTGGTCCAGACATCCCAATTGAGGATACAGAAGTTCACACCTGGACTTCAGTGATTGATGATCTTTTGAGTGACGGTGAGACATTTATGACTGTCGCTGTGGGTAACAATGGTCTCCGTGACGATGTTCTTCGTTATAATAGAGTTCAGGTTCCCTCTGACTCCGTAAATGCGGTTGCAGTTGGCGCGGCTACGAACACAGGTACCACTTGGCGCAGAGCTAACTACAGCGCGAAAGGCCCTGGTCGTAGTCCAGGCTTCATCAAACCTGACCTTATGGCATTCGGCGGCTCGAGCAAAGAATACTTCCACGCCTTGGTGCCAACAGCCAAACCGGAGCTGGTGCCTCTGCAGGGAACAAGTTTCGCTGCGCCTAGCATTCTTCGAAGCGCTGTCGGTGTTCGAGCGGTACTTGGGGCTGAGCTATCTCCTCTAGCCATTAAGGCACTGCTTATTCATGCCGCAGATAACAGTGGCCATGATGCGGTAGATGTCGGTTGGGGAAAGGTTCCTGAAGACCTAATGACCGTAATTTCCTGTCCAAGCGGTGTCGCTAGAATTGTCTACCAAGGTGAGCTGAAGCCGGGGAAATATTTACGTGCTCCGTTACCACTACCTGAGGGTGGTTTGACCGGGATGGTCACGATCAAAGCAACCTTCACATTCGCGAGCACCACGGATCCGCAAGACTCTGTCTCTTATACCCGTGCTGGGCTCGAGGTTACATTCCGGCCCAACGGAGACAAGATCAAAGAAGGCAAATCCAATGCCGACTCTAAATCGTTCTTCAAGAAAAAAAAGTTTGCAACTGAGGCTGAACTCCGCTCCGACGCAGGAAAGTGGGAAACTGTTCTGCATGACACAAGTCGCATGCGAGGCTCTAGCCTTGATGCACCAGCATTCGATATCCACTACAACGCTCGCGAGAGTGGCGGTACAGCCGACAATGCGCAAAAGATCAGGTACGCATTGATCATTACGGTTGAAGCTCCGAAACATCCAGAGCTGTATGCCAATATTCTGAAGGCATATGCTAGGACGCTTACGCCAATTCAACCACAAATTTCTCTCCCAATTCGGGTTTGATATTTAAAAAAGAAGGAGCTTTTAGAAAATGTCTGGGATTAAAATTTTTATTTCACATCAGCAACAGGATTCCGTCACTGCCACTGAGGTAAAAAATCACCTAAAAACTAGGCACGACATTGAATGCTACTTGGATGTGATAGATCCAAATCTGGTGAAGGGAGAAGAAATTGCCGATTATGTTCGCGAAGAACTTGACAAATGTTCACATTTATTGGCGATCGTGTCAAACGCAACTAAGGGGTCTTGGTGGGTGCCATGGGAAATAGGCGTTGCCACGGAAAAAGATTATCCACTAGCATCATTTGGAGCCGACATTGATCTGCCTGAATTTCTTATGAAATGGCCATACATGAAAAGCCTTGCAGACCTCGAAAAGTACGCAGAAACAGTTAAGCAAACTTACAGTCCACTTAGTGTTATGGGACTTGAGAGCTACAAAACTGGATCTGTATCAAATAGAGCTAGCAGCACAAAACAGTTCTACCGAACGTTACGTTCCAAATTGGGTCAGTAAAGGAAACGATGGGAATGACAGCTGTTATAGGGAATATATATGGCCAGTAAGACTCGTGTATTTATCAGCTTTGATTATGATCATGACGAAACTCTTAAGACTTTTTTAGTAGGGCAAGCCAAGAACGAGGACAGTCCATTTGAACTTGCAGACTGGTCCATAAAAGAACACATCAACACAAACTGGAAGGAAAAAGCCAGACAACGAATCCGTGCTGTTGATGTGGTTTGTGTTTTATGTGGTCAGCATACCAATACTGCAACAGGGGTAAGCGCCGAAGTAAAGATCGCTCAAGAAGAGAAAGTTCCCTACTTTCTACTGTGGGGTTATTCCAAACTAACATGCGTCAAGCCAGTAGCGGCGAAGGATTCTGACAAAATTTATGAGTGGACTTGGTCAAATCTGGAAAAACTGATCAAAGGTGCTCGATGACTAAAAAAGCGTTGATCATCGGTATCGATGAGTATCCGGATGCCCCTCTCAAAGGCTGTGTTAAAGATGCAACATCCTTATCTGGTCTTCTAGAGAGGCACGGAAATGGCGATCCCAACTTCAATGTCATGGAGTTACTCAGTAGTGAGAATGAAATAACCTATGACTTAATGTTGGAGTCGATGAAGAAGCTTTTTTCTGGTGATGCAGATATCGCTTTACTTTATTTCGCTGGTCACGGCATCATCGACGAATCTACAAACCATGGCTATTTAGTTAGTCAGGATGGTAAAAAACCTAGCTGGGGAATTCCTCTTTCCCAAGTTTTAGCGCTGGCAAATTCTGCTTATCCTAAAATTAAGTCGAGCGTGATAATTCTTGACTGCTGCCATTCAGGTAAATTTGGTGAACCTGAAAGAGTTGGTTCAAATGGCTCTGCTGAGATTGGGAGTGGAGTTACTATTCTTACGGCCTGTCACCGAGATGAAGAGGCTATGGAGGGACAGGGCGGCGGTGTATTTACCGATTTATTAGTCGATGGGCTCTCTGGTGGATGTGCTGATATTAGAGGTAATATTACTCCAGCGGCCATCTACTCATATGTAGATCAAACTCTAGAGTCGTGGGAACAGCGTCCTATCTATAAGGCAAACGTGCAGAGCTTTATTACTTTAAGGAAGGTTGCTAGCAAGATCCCTGATGAAGTACTACGGCGCTTACCTACTTACTTTGAAAATAGATCTAGCATTTTCAAGCTTGATCCATCGTTCGAACCTGATCGGAAGAATGTTCCAGAAGAGTTCAGAGATCTACCAGTCAACGATAATAACGTGCGGATTTTTAAGGAGCTGCAACTCTTAAACCGTCATGGACTAATTGTCCCTGAAGAAGCCGAGCATATGTATTATGCAGCAATAAAGTCTACTGGATGCAAACTGACTGCACTCGGAGCTCATTACAGAAAGCTCGCCGAAATGAAGAGAATTTAGAGAGTTAGACTTATGGAAAAGTATGTTGTACTGCGTGATGTGACATCTGTTTCTCGCCAGCTCAAAAGAGGAATGCCACTAGGAGGACTACAGGCCAGCAGCGCAAAACCTCAGTTAAAGATTGAGATTGAGAATGTCCCAGCACATGCATTAGCTGAGCTTCGCAATGATCCCCAGGTGAGATCGGCCGAACCTGTAATTGGAACGCACCTGATTAAGCCCTTTTTTAGCAGAGAGCCTGCCATCGATGGAGACTCTTGGGGTATTGCCGCCGTTGGGGCAGATATTTCTCCCTATACCGGCGATGGAGTAACCGTGGCTGTTCTGGATACAGGCATCGAAGCAGACCATCCAGCGTTCAAGGGCATGGTTCTGGATGTTGAAGATTTTACCGGCACAGGCAAGCATGACGGCAATGGGCACGGAACTCACTGTGCAGGCACAATTTTTGGTCGCGATGTGGGCGGCCGCCGAATAGGTGTAGCCCGTGGCGTGAAGAATGCGCTGATTGGTAAGGTCCTTGGAGATGATGGTGGTGGGAGTTCGGAAATGATCTTCCAAGCTCTCCACTGGGCTCTAGAAAAGCGCGCCAACGTGATATCTATGTCCTTGGGCTTTGACTTTCCAGGGACTGTTAAGCACAAAGTTGATGCCGGGTGGCCCGTCGACTTGGCAACTTCGCAAGCGCTTGAAGCCTATCGAGGAAACTTGCGTATGTTCGACGCGCTGATGGCGATGTTCAAGGCGAGTAGTGCGTTCAAAGCATCTCCAGTCGTCATCGCCGCAGCCGGTAATGAAAGCCGACGGGAAGTTGATACCCAGTACAAGATTTCGGCTTCAGTACCAGCAGCTGCAGATGGGGTGATTTCCGTCGCGGCAGCTCACCGGCTGGACGCCACATACGGCATTGCCGATTTTTCAAATAGTCTCGCTAGAGTGGCAGCACCAGGAGTCGATGTACTATCCGCTTGGCCTGGTGGAAAATTGCACTCGCTGAATGGTACCAGCATGGCCTGCCCACACGTTGCTGGCGTCGCAGCTCTTTGGTGGGAGCGCGCAGTCAGAGAAGGAGTACCTACAGTGTCTGATGCGGTTTCTGCTCACTTGACAAGCACCGCTCGTCAATTGTTTGCCGCACAGTATAATTCCAGCGACTTCGGCTTCGGACTGATTACATCGCCCACTTAGTTACCTATCGGCTCTGCGGTTGCCTATGACCCAGACAATTGAAAACAAGTTTTTTTATCGGGAGTGTTATCCCACAGCCCCCTCTTTTGGAGACCCTCTAAAGCTTCTTAGGGGGGGATGACAATCTGCAATCCATATCAACCCGCTACTGATATTTCACAGATACTGACAGCCAAGCATCAGTATGAATTTCGTTCATACAAAGGATGGTTTCAAAATATATCGTAACCAAAACACTTATGACTGTTGTGGGGTCAACTCAAAAGCACTCCTATTCGCTGCTTCCAATTAAATATCCCAGCATCATGGGCACCATATGAGCATTCCCTCGGATGGTGCACGGTGTACAGTGGCTCACAGAATTTCACCATAGTGCTCGGCCAACGCAACGAGGCTTTCACCATTTCTTTGAGAATTTTATCTATGTATTGCCTCGCCTCACCCCCCTCCCTGAAGCCCATGATCCGCGTAGACAGCCGCTTCCTGTTATCGGAAGTATCAATCTCCAACAGATACCGTTCCCAACCATCTTCCAGCCTGAACCTCGCCATCAAGTAACAACGGGGCGTATTTTCGTCCATCATATGGTAGCTGCAGCGCGGCACCTGGGGCAGGGGCTTCACTTCCAACTCCAGCAGCTCGATGCCGGGCTCCTCGCCTATCTGCCGGATAATATCCCTGAGCATCACGAAGCGGTTGGGAAACAGACCTGTGTCTTTCGGTACATCCAACTGCTGGAATTCCCCCGGTGCCACTGTGCCCCCCGTGACGTCGTCGGCCAGGCCCAAGATCCTCGTCTCGCCGCCGGGCACCGTGTCGTCATCCATCCTCTTACCTTGGCCGGTGGCCCTCTGGCCTTGGTAGGCGATCCGTGTCGACGGATGCTCGTCGAAGGCTATGCCTTCGATGGGCAATTCGAGCAACTGCCGCTCCCTACCATCATCAGGCTCTTCTTCTTCATCCACCTCGATGTCCTCGGTCCCCGGGGCTGGAGGCATCCGGCCGCCGCCTCCCCCCTTTACGGACAGGCGAAGCGAAGGATGGTGAAAGTGGATCTCGTCCCGACAATCGAACCTGAGCCCCCGCAGCCCCCTGATCTCCCATACCAACAACTCCCTCCTGTCCTGGTCCAGGGGGCCCTGGGCCTCCATGGTGACGCCGGATAGGCAGCTCGGCGGAATGAAATTGAACCGCCATCTGGCATACCTCGCCCCCCCAGTGTCCTGCTCCTCGTTGAGGCTTTGCCAGATAGATTCGAAGGAACGTCGCACATCCGGGTCCAACAGCAACCAGCTGAAGTGGTCCCGGTACCCCTTGATCTTAAGTAGCTGGGTAGGGGCACCGGTCTTCGCCGGCGTTCGGACATGGATGATCTCTTCTTCCTTCTGCACCGAGAAGGCCATGTCCAGGCCGTTGGGCTCGAAAGCCGAGCGCACCAGAAAGCCAGCATGGAAGTAAAGCTTGCGGGCCAGTTCGAACTTGGGGAGCCAGACGGTCAGGCCATTCGCCTCGAATACGAAGCAGCGTTGGCTGGCCACCTCAGGATTGCGGGCAAGCCTCCTGGACAGGCGGGGACATTCGCCCAAGGTGCTTTCCCGCCATGTATCAACTGGCGGCAGCACAAGCGTTTTAAGGAAGCCGTGCGATATGTAGGGAATTTTATCTTCTGCGATGAACTCACGGCCAAGCCCCATCACGCATAGCATCTCCAAGCCGAATCGGCGCGGCAGCATATCACTGCCCTGGTTGAGGAAAGCCGCCAGCCGCCACTTGGCATCTGGGCCGCTTTCCTTGAAGAAGTTTCCCATTGCCAGCAGCCTGGCTCCCTTGGGTATCTGACGAAACAGCACTCGGCTCAATCCCACTCTCCTATGTACGCGATAAACGCGGCTGCCAGAGGGGCCGTCCTTTCCTTGCTCAACCCACAGCGCCTCTCCAGCTGCCAACGCTTGGAACTCCTTCCTGCTGCTGCGTCTTCCAGCGCCGCCCTGGTCAGGCGGCGGATCTGGTACTCCCCAACGGACTCGGCATAGCGCTCAAGAAAGGTACGACAAAGGGGGAGTTGCGCAAGGTGACGCTCAGCCGAGGCATGATGAGGCAGTTGGCGCAGGAACCAATTGCGGCTTCGGCGTGGCAGGTCGATCTCCTCGGCAGAGTCACGCTCGATCCTTATCAACCGGCGCACCAGATATCTGTCACGACGATTCCAGTCGGCATGACCGTGGTTGCCTTTTCGGGATGCCCTGTTCCGGTTGGTTGCGAGCAGCCATCCCCTGTCATGCCGATACAGCCAGGCGTAAACCGCCTGGCCTCCGCATTCCCTGGCAGCTTTAGGACCTCCGTGTGCAGCAAGAGCGGCAGTCCAGATAGCGCGATAGCGCTTCCGTTGTTCAGGTTCTGCCGAGAGCAAGAACTCTGGCTGATCAACCTGATGCCTGCTTAGGCGGCATGTCCATGCCTCCTCTATGATCCCGCCGACATCCTGTCCTGGGCGTAGGCTGGTCCAGACGATCAGGTGCTGCAGGCAGCCGAAGGCCTTGCGGTGTTTCCTGAACAGGGCCAGTAGCCAGGGCGGCGGTTCTGCGGCCCAAAGGCCATTGGCAATGAGCCAATTCCTGGAATGGGTGTCCTGGATCATCCGCCAGATAGCATCGCTCCTGACTTGCCCGCCCCGCCGGGCGCCGCAGTCCGTGGCCAGCCGCTGGTAAAGGTTGCTCCAGCCCGCAAATCCCGGGGATCTCCCTCCCCGGTACGCCAGGAGCTGCCTCAGGGCGGTAGCGAGCCTTGTCAATGCGGCTTCGGCCGGGATTGCTCTGCCGCCTGGGAGCAGGGTGGCGGCGTGAAACTCATGTCTGTGCTCCCGCCGGAACGGGATGGGGGAATCGAGAAGCAGGCAACCGTGCTCGAGGCAGGCGTCCACGCCCTGCACCTGCCAGCAGCGCCGCCAGTAGGGCTCGCCAAGGTTAGCTACCATCTCCTCGAAGCAGAGCGGGCAGTAGCGCAACCATTCCGGCCATTTGACAAGGGCTGTCGACGCGCCCGCCAAACCTATGGCGCCGGGTTGGTCCGGGGCAAACATGGATTGATGAAGCTTGAAACGGCGCTGCTTGGGGATGAATGGCGCGTAGAGGGGGAAGAGGGTGTGGTTGGCCACCAGTGTTTCAGGATCCAAGCCGGCGTTGCCTGCCAGGTCTTGCAGGTGACTGGGCAGGTCGGTGACTGCAGTCACCCTGGTGTCGCCAAACAGCATGGCTAAAAGGCCCTTGTGGCTACCCATTCCCAGGTGTACCCGGCAGCGTGCGATGGCGCTGTAGAGGAGTTCGTCCGGGTAGAGCCTAGGGAAATACATCTCAGCCCGCCTTTCCCAGCAGCGACTGTAGGTTGAACACCAAACCTGCTTTCTTGAAACTGTCGTAGGCCGTCCCCTCGTGCCCGTCCGCATAGAGCCGCCTCAAGTCACCTTGGGGTAGGCGGCCCCACTCGGTCCGTTTCACCTTAGAGATGGTCGGCGCCTTGGGCCTATCCTGAGCGAGGTAGGCCGTCGCTTTATGAACCAATGTCGCTAATGGAAGGCTAGGGTGATCGGCCACCAACTCGTCGGCCATGGGCATAGCAATGTCCAGCGGGATCTCCATCGTCTCGAGCAAGGAGGCCAGCTTTTTGGCCTTGTCGTTGGCCAGAGGCGACGGTGGTTTGGGTGGATCCACCCTATCCAGCGAACGGCAGAGGGAGATCAGCCGACCTTCTATTTCGGGCATCAACAGATCGTCGTACTTGGCGACAAGCTCCGGTCTGCCGCTCCTCAGAGCCGCCAGCATTGGATGAACAGGTTTAAATTCGTCCTCAAAGACCTTACGTAGCAGCGGTGGCCTGATGTGTTCGGCACCCGTCACTATGGCCCGGATCTGCGCCAGAGCGAATAGCTTGACCACTATATCCATGACCCCCTGGGTCAGCTCATACATGGTTGCTTCCAACTCCTCGTCAAGGGGGACAGCTTCCCTCAACCACTGGAACTTCCAGAGGCGCTTCAGGAGCCTCGTCCAGTGCTCGTCCCTAGGCAGCCTGTCCCAACGGATGCTGCCCAGCCCGGAAATCCGCCGCGCAGCCCTGAAGGTGCGCTGGAAGAACTTGCTGGCCCGGTGTGTGCCCACTTGGATGATGGGCACCCCTATGGTGTTAACCAGGGACACGAAGAAGTTGTGCATCTTTTCGGCGCCACCAGATCTGGCCTCGTTGAGGTTCTGGACCTCGTCGATGATGAGGACTCCGAGGGCATGGAGGTTGGCTACCTGGCACATGCTGGCCAGCAGGCGCTTCGTTCCCAGCTTCTTACGGCCGTGGCTACGGCTGTAATGGGTTCCGAGTACCCTATCCACCTGATTGAAGAAGCTCAGGCACAGCTCGTCCAAATCACCATCTATGGGGCAGTCGACCTTCAAGTAGGTCAGCTGAGTGATGTTGTATTCGGGATGGTGGAGGGCTTGGGGATACATCCCCAGGATCCGCTCCAGAGTGCGGGTCTTGCCGCAGCCCGAGCAACCGAACAGCGACAAGCTGCTGGCCGTGGAGGAAACACTTTGGTAGATGGCTACATCCAGATTCTCTTCCTCTACTCGGCGGTAGCCGTTTTGGAGGTGTGAATACCAGGCTCCGTTAGCCGGATTTCGGCCTATGTAGCCCTGACGGATCATCAGGCTGATTTTGCCTTCCAACTCCAGATGGTGGGTCAAGGGCTGGAAGAAGCCATGAAGCAAACGGGCTATGGCATGGGCTCTGACCCGACCATCCAGCAAAACCTCCTGGGGATCGAAGGAGGGCAAGGCCTGGAGCTGAGCTACCACTTCCTGAAAACTGGGGATGGGCGGTAGGGCGCAGATGAGGGGGTTGCCGTCGTACTCGGGCAGTTGCTGCTCCTGATAGCTAGCTAGGGGGATGGCGCCGCGGCGAACTTCATCAGTCATCGTCCCCCTCCCCGAAGATAAGGTCGCTCATATCTGGGTAGGCGTAATCGTCAAGCTTGCCGCCTTTGAGCGGGACCACGTCTGCAATTTTGCCTTGTTGCACCTTGGCCGGCTTGAAGGCTGCATGGCGGCGTTCGTGGCGTTTTTCCTGCTGCTTGTTCTCCCGGATCTGGGTACCCAAGTCCTTCTTGGTGAGGCCCGTCCGCTCCGGACGTTGCGCCTCTGCTTGCTCCGTAACCTCCTCCATCCTCTCTAGCAGCTTGCCGCGCTCCTCAATCGCCGCCATGGCCGCGTTGGCGTCGGCTTTCCGTTCAGACCTGGTCTGGTTCCATACATCCCAGAATGTGGTCCCTCTGAAGCGCCGGCTGAAATCAGCAAGGTCGCAAACCCAGTAATCCTTCAGACTTTGGTTCGGCCTCACATAGATATGGTCCGCACTACGCGGATCATAGGCGACTTGAACTTTGGATGGCCGCTGGCCAAGCCCCCTGTGGAACCACCCCAACTTCATTGCCTCAGCGCAGGTGTAGTAGCACCCGAACAGGCGTATTCCCCTGTCGGACAACGTGGCGAAGTCGTGGGGAAGCAGGTTGATGCGCACCAACTCATCAGGCGCCTGGCGCAAACGGCCGGTTAGGTTGGTCAATCCCCAGCGCCACAACGCCAGGGGGATGGCCGGCAAGTCGCCGGGCATACCTTCAGACCTGTCGTATTTGGACAAGGGGCGATAGTTGTTGTAGTACAGCACCGAGTCGAGGATCTGCTTGGTGAACTCCGGCAAGGTCAAGGTAGCATCCAGCCGGTAATCCTTACCGCCGCGCTTGCGGCTGGTGATTTCCCCCACCACGCCAGGGACGTAAGGCTTAAAGTCTCCCTGCACTGTGCGGAACTTCCTTTCGACGATTCCCTTGGCATCCCCACGCCGAGCAGGCGCGTTCTCGATGCGGACACCGAAGGCTTCGGCAAACGGCTCTACCTTGGTGCCGTTCAACTCACCTTTGTCGGCGAGGATGACATCAGGGAGGCCACCGACCGGCCAGTGCTCAGGCTCGATGTCGATGCCGAACGCCCGGCAGTAGGCTGTTTTGTCGGTTACTGCGTTGGCCAGAGCCATCATGGCGCTGACCCAAGAAGGCCCCTCGAACCCAACGTACATGCCAGTCACCATGCGACTGAAGACGTCGACCACGAAGTAGATGACAGGTCGGCCGACTATGAGGTTGCGGTCCTGTTCAGACACCAGGTAGATATCCGCAATGGTGGCGTCAATTTGGTAGCGATGACCTGGACCCAAGGTGTCGGCCGTAGATGTGCCCTTGAGGGGCCTGACGTCCTTGGCGAAGTTCACGGAAGTGAACTGCTTCTCGGCAACAGAGACCGCAGTGTATTCCCTCTTGAAGAAATACCTGAACTGTTCCGGGGTCGGCAGATCCTCTACCGTCATCGCCGGGAACCTAGCCCGGATCAGATTCACGGCGCTGGCGTAGGCATCAGTGACGACAGGGTGGCTCTCCTTGAGAAGCCTTCCTTCGATCACCTGCCGGAAGATCCGAGCTATGTCTTCGGTGACGTTGCTGCCCGTCCCGTTGCGAACAATCCTCGGCCTTCCCAGCTTCTGCCCACTTGGCTTCCTTGCCTTGCCCTTGGCTCCAGATTTTACGTAGTCGGGAAGCAGCGCATTCTTGCACATGCCCCTTTGCCAATACCGTTTCAGCAATCGGTAGACGGTCTGGTGGGTGACACCGTGTGTCTGGGTGATTCGGATAACGGCTGGCCCTCGCCCTTTCCTGAAGAAAAGCCCGACGTCCCCTACCTCACCTCGAAGCATTTCCCAAGCAGATTCTCTTTTTTCCCATTCCGGGCTGCCCTCCTCTATTTCCCTGAGTGTCGAGTCCAAGAACGGGTCTTCGGCGGGTTCCACGGCACCGTCCAACAGCATGTTTTCCAACTCGCTGGTAGCTATCAGCACCGGCCAAGCCGCCCTGTCCTCGAGGTCGATCCAAAAGGCCGTCTCGGCATCGCACCACAGGAGGCGAAAATGCTTGTCTCCAACCCTGAAAACTTGGTTAACCGGCAGCATAGGCTTGGGTGACTCCTTGCCAGTCGTCGTTGAGTGTGAGCTGGCTTCCCAGCAAGGTCCTGTAAGGGGCCGTGATGTCGAAGATGAAGTAACGGCGGGCCAAGAGTTGGCGAAGCCAGTACAACGCCTGCCCTGGTTCCAGTTCGTAAACCATGTCGAGGCTCTGTGCCACTGCGGTTATTTGCCTGTCGGGAGCTTGCATGAATTCCTTTGAAAAGAGCCCCAGGTAGCGTTCCAGGTCATCTGCTGCTACTGCATCCTCCGTCTGTACCGGGTAAAGCCATTGGATGTTATTGAAAGCCGTCTTGGCGAAATCCATCTCGGTGACGATGTACCAAGGTATGTTCTTCTCAGCCCAATATTGCCTCTCTAGCTCGAGGCGTTCTATGACTTCGGGTTTCGCCAGATCGACGCTGTACTTGGCTTGGAAGGCAATGGTCGGCCTAGACTGATCGTCGAAGTCTACCAAGAAGTCACTGGTCAGCACCTGTGCGGTTCCTTGGAATTTGCCGTGGGGGAGGCAGTGCTCTTGGGCAAGCCTGACGGTGTCTTCGACACGTAGTGGAAACTGCTCCCTGATGTCGATGACATGAGGGGACCAGTCGAGTGTAAGGAGAACAGCCAGTTCCAGATCGGAGAGGAGGTGGTGTAAACGCCGGCATTTGTTGCCGTAAATGCGGTGGGAACGACCGAGAGACGATACGTCCCTGGTATAGATAAACGGCTTGTAGTCAGGCCCATGACCCTGGCCACGGCCTTCCCTGATCCGTCTGTCTATCTGTCCCTGATTCAGTCCCTTGAAAATCCCTGACATAGAAAGGCCAACATCGACTGTTGATAACTTGAGGTTAGTCGATGTTGGCCAAATGATGAAACTCTATTTTTAATGGTGAGACTTTATTTTCAAAGATGAAACTCTATTTTCATCCCACATCTTTTTTTATCTCTGACAGCGACTTACTCGACCGTCACCGATTTTGCCAGGTTGCGCGGCTGATCCACGTCGGTGCCCTTGATCAGGGCAACGTGGTAGGAGAGCAGCTGCAGCGGCACGGTATAAACGATCGGCGCGATCACCTCTTCCACATGGTTGAGGTTCATGACCCGCATGGTCTCGTCGCTCTTGAAGCCGGTATCGGCATCGGCGAAGACGTAGAGGATACCGCCACGGGCACGCACCTCTTCCACGTTGGACTTCAGCTTCTCCAGCAGATCGTTGTTCGGCGCCACCACAATGATGGGCATCTCGGCATCGATCAGCGCCAGCGGGCCGTGCTTCAGCTCGCCAGCGGCATAGGCTTCGGCGTGGATATAGGAGATCTCTTTGAGCTTGAGCGCACCTTCCATGGCGATGGGGTACTGGCTGCCACGGCCGAGGAACAGGCTGTGCTGCTTGTCGGCAAACTCTTCGGCCAGCGTCTCGATCTGCTTGGCCAGCGCCAGGCTCTCTTTAATGCGCTGGGGCAGGGCGTGGAGCGCCTTGACCAGCTCGGCTTCGGCAGCCGCACTCAGGTTGCCGCGGCAGTGACCGACAGATGCCACCAGCATCAGCAGGCCAGCCAGCTGGGTGGTGAATGCCTTGGTGGAGGCAACGCCGATTTCGGCACCGGCACGGGTCATAAAGGCCAGCGCCGATTCACGCACCAGCGAGGAGCCCGGTACGTTGCAGATGGCCAGCGAGCTCATATAGCCGGACTCCTTGGCCAGACGCAGGGCGGCCAGGGTATCGGCGGTCTCACCGCTCTGGGAGAGGGTGATCAGCAGGCTGTTGGGGCGCACCACGGATTTGCGGTAGCGGAATTCGGAGGCGATCTCCACGTCGCAGGAGACGCCGGCGATCTCTTCAAACCAGTAGCGGGCAACCATGCCGGAGTGGTAGGAGGTGCCGCAGGCGACGATCTGTACGTGCTCCACCTTTTCGAAGATGGCGCGCGCGCCGTTGCCGAACGATTCGACCACCACGTGATCGCTGCCCAGACGCCCTTCAAGAGTGTTGGTGATCGCCTTGGGCTGCTCGTGGATCTCCTTGAGCATATAGTGGCGATATTCGCCCTTGTCACCGGCATCGTGGGAGATATCGGACTCTTTCTCCTCACGCTCAACCGGATTGCCGCTTACATCGAAAATGCGCACGTCGCGGCGAGTCACTTCGGCCACATCACCCTCTTCCAGGAAGATGAAGCGACGGGTTACCGGCAGCAGGGCCAGCTGGTCGGAAGCGATAAAGTTCTCGCCGATGCCGCGGCCAATCACCAGCGGCGAGCCGGAGCGGGCAACGACCACGCGGCTGTCGTCGCGGCAGTCCATCACCACGGTACCGTAGGCGCCGCGCAGCTGCTTCACCGCCTTTTGCATGGCAGCCAGCAGGGAATCGGCGGTTTTCAGCTCGTGATGCACCAGATGGGCGATCACCTCGGTATCGGTATCCGAGTTGAACTCGTAGCCCAGCCCCTTGAGGGTTTCACGCAGCTCTTCGTGGTTCTCGATGATGCCGTTGTGTACCACCACGATATGGTCGGAGACATGGGGATGGGCATTGCGCTCGGAGGGCTCGCCATGGGTTGCCCAGCGGGTGTGGGCGATGCCGGTACCACCGTGGACGGACTGCTCGTCGAGCGCCTTGGCCAGCTCGGCCACCTTGCCCAGACGGCGTACCCGCTGCAGCGGTTGGCTGGCGCTGAACACCGCCACACCGGCCGAGTCGTAACCGCGGTACTCGAGGCGGCGCAGCCCCTCTACCAGAATTTCAGCCACATCACGTTGGGCGACGGCCCCGACGATGCCACACATACACTTCTCCTTGAGATGCAAATCGTAAATTCGGTTGGATGGTTCAGAGCTCGATGTCAGCAAGTGACCGGGGCGCAGATAAGCGTCACCCCTTGGGCTTGAATCTGTTCTCTGGCCTCGCTGGCCAGCCCCTCGTCAGTCACCAGGGTGTGGATGCTTGACCAGGGCAGTTCGAGATTGGGGATCTTGCGGCCGATCTTCTCCGACTCGACCATGACGATGACCTCCCGCGACACCTCGGCCATCACCCGCGACAAGCCCACCAGCTCGTTGAAGGTGGTAGTGCCGCGATCCGGGTCGATGCCGTCAGCCCCGATAAAGAGCTGATCGAAGTCGTAGGAGCGCAGCACCTGCTCCGCCACCTGACCCTGAAAGGATTCGGAGTGGGGATCCCAGGTACCGCCGGTCATCAGCAGGGTAGGCTCGTTCTCCAGCTCGCGCAGGGCGCCCGCCACGTTGAGGGAGTTGGTCATCACGATGAGGCCGCGCTTGTTGCCAAGCAGCGGGATCATGGCGCTGGTGGTGCTGCCGCTGTCGATGATGACGCGGTTGTGGTCACGCAGCCGTTCGGCTGCCGCACGGGCAATCGCTAACTTTCGATTCGAAACTTGTTCGGGGTTCGACTCCACCACCATCTCGGAGGGGAGGGGGACGGCGCCACCGTAGCGACGCAGCAGCAGACCACCGGTCTCCAGCACGGCCAGATCTTTACGGATGGTCACTTCGGAGGTAGAAAAGTGTTTGGCGAGGGCGTCGACGCTCACTTCACCCTGCTCTTGTACCAGGGTCACTATGGTGTGTCGGCGTTGTTGAGTATTACGTTTGGTCATTTTTAAGTTTCGATTCGAAAGAACATCGAAATATTAGCCCCTTTTTCGGAAAAATAAAACAGCAAATAGGATCCGATTTGGTTCGATGCCAGAATGGGGTGCCAATTTGCGACGAGGATGCCATGCAAAAGAGAGTCATCTGGCTGGTGGAAGATGAGGCCAGCATCGCCGATACCCTGATTTATGCCCTGCAGACCGATGGCTTCGAGGTGGAGTGGTTCACTCTGGGCCAACAGCTGCTGAGCCGGTTGGCCCAGAGCCGGCCCGACTTTCTGATCCTCGATGTGGGGCTGCCCGACATCAGCGGCTTCGAGCTCTGCAAGCAGGTCAGAACGCTGACCGACACTCCCCTGATGTTCCTCACGGCCCGCAGCGAGGAGATTGATCGGCTGATCGGGCTGGAGATCGGCGCCGACGACTATGTGGCCAAACCCTTCTCACCACGGGAGGTGTGTGCCCGGGTGCGGGTCATCCTGCGCCGCAGCCAGCCCTCGGCCCAGCCAGCCCCGCTACTGGCACTGGATGAGGAGCGAGCCCGTATTCACTTTCGCGGTCAACCGCTGGCCCTCACCCGTTACGAATATCTGCTGCTCAAGACCCTGATGCAGGCGCCGGGCCGGGTCTACTCCCGCCAGCAGCTGATGGATCTGGTGTGGCAGGATGCCGAAGAGAGTCTGGATCGCACCGTCGATACCCACATCAAGACAATCCGCGCCAAGCTGCGCGAGCATGATCCCGAAGCCAACCTGATCCTCACCCACCGCGGACTGGGCTACAGCCTGGAGCTGGCATGAGACTCGGACTGCAACTGCTGTGCGGCCTGCTGCTGATCTTCGCGCTGGCCGCCTGGTTCGTGCTGGAGATCTTCGTCGAGGAGATCAAACCGGGGGTGCGCAGCGCCACCGAGGATACCCTGGTCGACATGACCCAGCTGCTGGCACCGCTGGCGCTCGATGATCTGCAAGAGAGCAATATGATGAACGGGCGGCTGGCCAGCGCCTTCGCCCGCCTCAACCAGAATCCCATCAATGCGATGATCGACGGCCACCTCAAACAGCAGGCGGAGTACCGCATCTATGTGACGGATCGGCAGGGGGTGGTGATTTACGACTCCGACGGCACGGATCTGGGCAAGGATTATTCCCGCTGGAACGATGTCTACCGCACCCTGCGCGGTCAGTATGGCGCCCGTAGCACCCGCACCGATCCCGACGATGCCGCCAGCTCGACCATGTATGTGGCGGCACCGCTGCGGGAGGGGACAGAGATCATCGGCTCCCTCACCGTCGCCAAACCCAATCGAACCCTGATGCCCGCCATCGAGCGGGGTGAACGGGAGCTGCTGCAGGCCGCCGGCCAGATGCTGTTCATCTCGCTATTGATCGGCAGTCTGCTGGTTTGGTGGCTCAACCGCTCCATCGGCAAACTGGTGCACTACGCCGAATCGGTCAGCAAGGGGGAAGCAGCGCCACTGCCGCAACTGCACACCGTCGAACTGGATCGGCTCGGCCACGCCCTTGAAACCATGCGCCACCAGCTCGATGGCAAGAGCTATATCGAGGGCTATGTCCACAGCCTGACCCACGAGCTGAAGAGCCCGCTGGCCGCCATTCGCGGGGCAGGGGAGATCCTGGCCGAAACGCCGCCGCCCGAGGTGGCCAGGCGCTTTATCGGCAACATCAATCAGGAGAGTGCCCGCATGCAGCAGCTGATCGAGCGGATGCTGCAGCTGGCGCGGCTGGAGTCGGGGCAGGGGCTGGATCGGCAAGCGGTAGAGCCAGCCGGGCTCGGCAAGCGGGCGCTCGATGCCCGCCAGATTATCGCCCAGCGCCGGCAGTTAGCGCTGGTGGCCGAGCTGGCCAGCGCGCCGAAACAGAAGTGGGACCCGCTGCTGGTGGAGCAGGCCATCGGCAACCTGCTGGACAACGCCATCGATTTTTCACCGGCTGGCGCCTGCGTCACTCTCAGCGGCATCCTGCAGGAGGATGGCTACTGTTTTCGGGTCACCGACAGCGGCCCCGGCATTCCCGACTACGCATTGCCACGGATCTTCGAGCGCTTCTACTCCCTGCCGCGCCCTGACAAGGGCAAGAGCAGTGGTCTCGGGCTCAGTTTTGCCCATGAGGTGGCCCACCAGCATGGCGGCCGTCTGACCCTTGCCAACCGACCGGAAGGGGGCGCCATCGCCGAACTCTGGCTGCCGCTCATCTAGCAACGGCCACTTCACATTCACCACACAGAGCGGCGCTATCCTGCCGCTCTTTCACTTATCAACCCAAGGAATCGCCCCATGTCTCGCCTGCTTCTTTCCGGCCTGCTGGCTACCGGTCTGCTCTGCGCAATGCCGGCCTCCGCCGCCAGCGGCTGCTTTCTCTATGCCGATGGCAACGGTCAGACCCTCTCCAGCGAAGGGGACTGCTCCAGCCAGCTGCCGCCCGCATCCACCTTCAAGATCCCGCTCGCGCTGATGGGTTACGACAGTGGCTTTCTGGTGAATGAAGAGCATCCGGCGCTGCCCTACAAGCCGAGCTATGACGGCTGGCTGCCCGCCTGGCGCGAAACCACTACCCCGCGCCGCTGGGAAACCTACTCGGTGGTCTGGTTCTCCCAGCAGATCACCGAGTGGCTGGGGATGGAGCGCTTCCAGCAATACGTCGACCGCTTCGACTACGGCAACCGGGATCTCTCAGGCAATCCGGGCAAGCATGACGGTCTGACTCAGGCCTGGCTCAGCTCCAGCCTCGCCATCAGTCCGGAGGAGCAGGCTCGCTTCCTCGGCAAGATGGTGAGCGGCAAGCTGCCGGTCTCGGCGCAGACCCTGCAATACACCGCCAATATCCTCAAGTTGAGCGAGATCGACGGCTGGCAGATCCACGGCAAGACCGGCATGGGCTACCCGAAGAAACTGGATGGCAGCCTCAACCGCGATCAGCAGATCGGCTGGTTCGTCGGCTGGGCCAGCAAACCGGGCAAGCAGCTCATCTTCGTCCATACCGTGGTGCAGAAACCGGGCAAGCAGTTCGCCTCGCTCAAGGCGAAAGAAGAGGTGCTGGCCGCCCTGCCGGCGCAACTCAAGAAGCTCTGATCCCCACATAACCTGACGACAGGGCTGGAGGCCAAAGCTTCGCAGCCCGCTCCGATCATCAGGGTCAGCCCGCCGACACCGGGCTGACCGCCATCCGCACAAGAGACAAAAATGAAATTATTCCTGTGGCTGCTCTGGCTTCCGGCCAGCATGGCGCTGGCCGCCTGCGACCTCTCCGATCGCCTGAGTCGGCAAGGGGGAGTCATCCATGATCGGCTCAACCAGCTCGAATGGCAGGCGTGCAGCCTGGGCAGCGAGTGGCAGGAGGGGAAAGGGTGCGTGGGCACACCGGCCCTGCTGACGCTGCTTGAAGCCAAGGATGAAGCGGCCCGCCTTGGCGAGGGGTGGCGACTCCCCACCATCGAGGAGCTCTTCACCCTGCTCGACGAAGATTGCCGGGCGCCGATGACAGACCCCAACTTCTTTCCGGACATCCATGACAACGGGGAAAATGCCGCTCCCTACTGGACATCCAGCACCATCGAGGAGATGCCGGAACTGGTCTACTACATCGACTTTATACACGGAGTGATCGATGGCCATACCGATCGCTTCGCGCAAGCCGCCCGGCTGGTGCGCTCCCGCCCCTGAACAATCCACGGCGCCTGATGGCGCCGTTTTGCTCAGTTCACAGCCACTTCACACAAGCCCATCACCACTTCACGCCAGACTGACAGACTCGCTCCACAGAACAAGGAGACGTGTCATGGTCAAACAGATATTCACCCACAAGATCTTTCTGCTGCTGTTGCTCAGCCTGCTACTGATGGTACCGGTGCAATCCATCATGGAGCTGAACCGGGAGCGGCAGATTTACCGCAATCAGGCGATCCAGAGCATCATGGCCAGCAGCAGTGGCCCGCAACGGCTGATGGGGCCGGTTATCGTGCAGCCCTATACCCGTTCGGTGACGGTCGAGCAGGATGGCAAGCGCTTCGTCCGTCAGGAGCAGACCTATCGCTACCTGCTGCCGGAACAGCTCGACGTGCAGGCCACCATGGAGGTGACCCCGCGCAAGCTCGGTATCTATCAGGCGCAGGTCTATCAGACCCGGCTCTCCCTCTCCGGCCGTTTGCCGACAACGGCTCAACTACAAGAGAGCACGCCGCTCGCCGGGGATGATGAGCTGGTGGCAGGCAAACCCTACCTGAGTCTGGTGCTCTCCGATGCCCGCGGCATCAACAGCGTGCCCGAGTTGCAGCTCGGCAAGCAGCGCACCCCCTTTGCTCCGGGAGCCCGCCTCGGCAGCACCCAGGCCGGGATCCATGCTCCTCTCGATAGCCTGCCGCAACATGATGGCACCTTCCATCTGGAGCTCAATCTGCAGGGGATGAACGAGCTGGAAGTGGTGCCGCTCGGGCGGGAAAGCAAGCTGCAACTGGCAGGCAACTGGCCCCACCCCAACTTTATCGGTGACTTCCTGCCGGCCAGTCGCAGCCTCAATCAGGAGGGGTTCAGCGCCAACTGGCAGACCAGCTGGTTCGCCACCGACATGGAGAGCCGCTTCAACCGGGCGATGAACGGTGGGGAGGGTGTGTTGCCGACCTTCAGCGTCAGTCTGGTGCAACCGGTGGATCACTATCAGCTCAACGAACGGGCGGCCAAATATGCCCTGCTCTTCATCGGTCTTACCTTTATCAGCTTCTTCATGTTCGAGCTGCTCAAAGGGCTGCGGGTTCACCCGATCCAGTACGCGCTGGTGGGCATGGGGCTGGCCATCTTCTATCTGGTGCTACTGGCCCTGACCGAGCACCTCGGCTTTGGCTGGGCCTATCTGGTGGCCGCGCTGGCCAGCGTGCTGCTCAACGGCTTCTACCTCAGCCATGTGCTGGGTGGCCGGAAGCAGGGGATCGGCTTTGCTGCGCTGCTCGGGCTGGTCTATGCCATTCTCTACAGCCTGCTGCAGGCCGAAGAGATAGCTCTGCTGCTCGGCGCCCTGCTGCTGTTCGCCACCTTGGCGCTGATCATGCTGCTGACCCGCAAGCTCGACTGGTATCAGGTGATGGGGCAACAGAGTGTCGAGTCCCGCCCAGCCGGACATGAAAATGACGACTGAGGGCACAACCTCCGTCAATCTCTGACCTAGACAACAAAGGCTTCAGTCGGTTCTTCTCGAAAACAGCGGAACCGGCTGGGCCTTTGTCCGCCAATTTCCTAGCATGCAATCATGTTCCACTGGCGGACGATCACATGAAAATGCATCCGGGCAGGATCCTGCTCTATTCCGGCTTGCTATGGGCTCAGGGAGCTCTGGCCGGTACCCTCACCATTCATCCCGAACCGGTCGACGACCTCTTGCACAATCCCGGCGTCGGTATCGAAGAGTTTCACAACAGCTGGGGTCATCCCCTCTCTCTGGCCGAACATCCGGTCAGCACGGTCGACTACTTCCGCTTCTACTGGAGCGAGCTGGAACCACGGGAGGGCGAATACAACTTTGCCCTGATCGACAGGGCCATCGATCAGGCACAGCACGCCACCCCGAAACAGTCGATCGCCCTCAGGGTCATGACCCTTGATGAGCCCTTCTCTGGCAGCAAGATTCCGGAGTGGCTCATCAACAAGGGGATTCGGGGAGAGTGGGTGAACAACCACCAGACCTTTGTGCCCGACTACAGCGACCCGCAGTTCCTCGCCCGTGCCACCCGGCTGTTTCAGGCGCTGGGCGCCCATTACGATGGCAACCAGGCGCTGAGTCATGTCGACATCGGCATGATAGGTTCATGGGGAGAGTGGCACATGAGCAACTTCCCCGGCCCGACGCTGGAGCAGCGCTACAGCAGCGAGCAGCTCAAACCCTATGTTGATCTGCAGATGGCCGCTTTTCCGCGAACCCCCAAGCTGATGCTGATTAACAACCTGCCCATGTTCGAGTATGCCGTGGGCAAGGGAGCCGGCTGGCGGGCAGACTGCCTCGGCGACTGGCACCACTTCTCCCAAAGCTGGAGCCACATGCGCAATGCCTACCCGGAACGACTGGCGAGCGCCCGCGCCGATGTGGCGAACTTCGATTCCAGCTGGCAGCGGGCACCGGTCAGTTTCGAGGTGTGCGGCAAGCTGAGCGAGTGGCCAGGCCAGCAGCAGTACACCATGGAGGAGGTCAAGGCCACCTTTGACTGGGCGCTGGCCCAACACGCCTCCACCATCAATCTCAAGTCGGATCCGGTTCCGCCCCAATATCGACCCATCGTCGACAATGCCCTGCGCAAGATGGGCTATCGCATCGTGCTGGACCAGCTGACCCTCAAGGGAACCATGAAGCCGGGGGCTCCCCTTGCCCTCAACGGTGACTGGCACAACGACGGGGTAGCGCCGGCCTATCGCAACTGGCCACTCACCTACCGGCTGGTCAACGAGGAAGGGCAGGTCGGCGCCATGCTGGTGACCCGCAACGACATGACCCGCTGGATCCCGGGCCTCAAGGCTACCACTCGCGACAGCCTGACCCTGCCGGGCCGGATGGCACGCGGTCACTACTATCTCGAGCTGGCCTTCATCGGTCAGGACAAGCAGCCCGCTTTGCAGCTCGGCATTGCCGGTCTGGAAGAGAGTGGCTGGTATCGTCTGGCCGAGATCGACATCCAGTAACGCAAGAGGGCTCCCGCAGGAGCCCTCTTTCATCACATCAGCACGCTCTTTTTGAACAGGTCCCACACCCCGAACGAGAAGTGCTTGAAAATGTCGATGCCAAGGGCCGACTTCACCAGATAGAGCAGCAGCACCATGCCGCAAATCGCCAGCAGCAACAGCAGGGTGGTCAGCAGCACCTTGAGGTGAAAGCGAAAGCCGCTTTCCCGCCCGCGGTGACGGCGATCCCGTCCCATCAGCACCACCAGATAGAAGCGCCAGCGACCGATGCCGAAGGCGCTGTTGACGTTGATGGCGTGCGACTTGCCATCACTCATCAGCCACAGCGCCTGCTCGATACCGTTGCGCTGGGTTTCACTCAGGCTCTCGGCCACCTCGGGGGAGAGGGCACGGTAGAAGCGGTCTATCGCCCCCTGCGGTTTCTGCGGTAATTGGCTCATTGGTTTTCTCCTGCGGGTAGGCCCAGAGCCTTGTTGTAGACCGCCATGGTCTGGCCGGCGATCCGCTGCCAGTCATACCGCTGCAGATAGTCGCTGTAATCGACCTTGCCGCGAGTCAGCTGGGCGTTGAGTCGCTCTGCCAGCGCACTCACATCGCCGACCGGGAAATAGCACTCCTGTTGCAGCGCCACCGCCAGATTGGCGGGAATGTCGCTCACCACCACCGGCAGGGAGAAGGAGAGCGCCTCCAGCAGGGCGATCGGCAACCCCTCGTGATAGGAGGGCATGGCAAACAAGGCGGCTTGTGAAAAGACGCTGATCAGCGCCTCGCCATTGAGGAAACCGGTGCGGATCACCCCCGGTGTTTCATCCGCTATCCGCTGCAAGCGCTCACTGTAGGGAGTCGGGTGATCCGTATCCCCCACCAGCACCAGCGGCAGCTCGGTATCGAGCTGGCGATAGGCTGCGATGAGATCGTGCAGCCCCTTCTCTTCGACGAAGCGGCCCACCGCCACCAGATAGCTGCCAGCGGTCAGTCCGAAACGGGCCAGCGTCAGCTCCCTCTTGTCCGCTGCCGGTAGCTCGACCCGTTTCACCCCGTTGTAGATGAGGTGGGCATCCTGGCGATCGTACTGGCGGCGGATCGCCTCGTTGATCACTTCGGAGATGACTATCACCTCGCTGGCATAACGTACCGCCCAGCGCTCGCCAAGGTGTAATACCCACTTGGCCAGCGCCCCCCACTTCTGGCGATCATAGTCTGGGCCGTGATGGGTAAAAACCACCCGCTTGCCAAGCAACCTCAGCAGCGGTACCACCAGACCCGGGCCGATGGCATGGACATGCACCAGATCGCAGGCATGACGGCGGCAGTAAAAAGCCGCGAGCAGAGAGTGGAGGATTGCCTCCAGCGACTTCTTTTTGGGGGCGGGCAACGCCTTGAGAGCCACCCCTTCAAACTCGCCGCTTCGGTAATTCACATAAGGGGCGCGAGCCAGCACGGTCGCCGCCACTTCGAACTGGCGGTGCAGCTCCGGATAGAGGGACTGACAATGGGTTTCGACACCGCCCAGTACATGGGGGATCCCCCGGGTACCGAGTACGGTCACACTAATCTGCTTCATGATCTTCTCGAATGATTCTGGCGGGATTGCCCGCAACAACGGCGCGAGCCGGGACGGAACGAGTAACGACGGCGCCGGCACCGACACAGGCATGATCACCAATGGCGATGGCCCCGATGACGATGGCGCCGGTGCCGAACTCGACCCCGTCCCCCACGGTGGGCGAGAGGAGCTGGCCGCTTTGGCGATCAGGCTTGTTGCCCAGGGTGCAGTTGTGGCGCAGGGTGCAGTCACGCCCCATCTGCACGCCGTCACCGATGACGATATTCTGCGGGTGATAGAGGCGCAGACCCCAACCCAGCCGGGCTCTTGGCGAGATATCGAGGCCGCACAGCAGCTTGAATCCCTTGAGCAGCAACAAGCCGGGCAACCTCATAAAGCGGCCTCCCTGTGCCAGCCGGTAGCAGAGCAGGAACAGGCGCGCCGTCTTGCTCGGATTAAGCGCCAGTTCGGCTTTCAACTCGTGCCAGAAATTCATCTCTGTTTCTCCTCCAGCAACGACTGGTAGAGCGCCAGCAGAGCTTGCTGGTGGTTGGCGAGGGAGTAGTTGTCGATCAGCCGCTGGCGGGCCGAACGCCCCATGGCCGCCGTCTGCTCCGGCTCGGCCACCAGCCTGTCCATGCAGCGGGCCAGCTCGTCGGCATTGCCCGCCTCGAACAGCAGGCCATCGAGACCGTCGCGGATCTGCTCCGGAATCCCGCCAATTCGAGCCCCGATCACCGGTTTGCCATAGGCCATCGCCTCCAGTACCGACATGGAGCAGTTCTCGTACCACTCGGACGGCACCACCACGGCCTTGGCATGACGCAGCAGATCGAGCAGCTCCTCCCCCTGCTTGAACCCCAGCAGCTCGGCATTGGGATAATGCTGCCCGAGGTGCGCCAGCATCGGGCCACCGCCCACAATTTTGAGGCCCGCCGGCCGCGTCATGCGCTGATGGGCATGGGCAAGCGTCTCGACCCCTTTCTCGGCCATCAGGCGGCCGAGGAACAGAAAGTACCCCCGATCCTCTCCGCTTTCGCGGCTCGACTCGACATCTATGCCATTGAGGATCACCTCGATGCGGGAAGCGGGCAGCCGGGTACGAAGCATCCCGGCCATGAAGGCGCTCGGCGCCACCAATGCATCGACCTGCTCATAGTTGCGGCGCCACTGTTGCCAGGCCGCCTCGGCAGAGAGCAGCAGGCTCTTGCCCCATGACCCCTCCTGCCACTGATGGCGAAACAGCTTGAGCCAGGAACCCTCGATCCGGGTCAGATCGAACGGCTCGCCATCGACCAGCATGCTGTAGTTGGGACAGGCCACCTTGTAGTCATGCGCCGTCAGCACCGTCTTGCAGCCCAGGGATTTGGCCACCCGGATGATCGCCGGGGTGAGCTGGTGGTAGATGTTGTGAAAGTGAACGATATCGGGCCGCTCGGCACGGATAAGCTCCGCCAGCCGATCACAGGCCTCCTGATTGTGAATGAAGCGAGCGGCAATCTTCAGCCGATCGAAGAGCCCGTGCCGCTGGTGATAATCGACGTTGGCCGGAAAGTAGCCGCTCTGGGGCGAGGGGAGGTTATCCGGATGCTGCATGGCAAAGTCGATCACCTGATGACCCGCCTGACGCACCATCTCCCGTTCCTGAAAGAGGACGGTCTCGGCACCTCCCTTCATGAAAAAGAACTTGTTGGCAAAGAGCACCTTCACGGCAATGACTCCTGGATCAGACGATGGGCGGGCGCCTCGCGCGGGGAGCGCTGGGGCAACAGCAGGCCGCGCACCAGCCCGGCTGCATAGATGGAGAGGTTCATGACACTGCGCAGGGCATCTTGCAGGGAGCGGTTCTTCAACCACTTGAGAGCGATGAAGCCACCCAGCGGTGCCAGCGCGGGCAGCGGCAACCAGAACGGCAACCCGGCTACGAAAAGCAGCACGCAGAACAGGAGTGCCAGCAGGTAGAGCCCGAACAGCAGTTCGGAGCGGATCACCGACAGCACCTCGCGAAAATAGGGCTGCCCCCACGCCGAGCGCACCAGCTCGCCGCTGGCAAACAAATACCCCATGCGCCAGCGGTAACGGATCAGGGCAAGGGAGTCCATGGTGTGGGAGGTGTGAAAGAAGAAGGGAACATCAAGCCGCTCCAGCCGATAGCCCGCCTGACGCAGCCGGATACCCAGCTCCGCCTCTTCGTAACCATGCAGGTTGTGATTGGTGAGATAGCCGATCTGCTCGATGGCGCTGCGTCGAAACAGACCGCCGCCACACAGCCAGCGCGACTCGCCCAGCGGATAGATCTGGTTGATGCGCTGCTTGCGCGACTTGAACTCATAGCTGTGGGCATCATCCATCTCGGCCCGCCCGGCCACGCCACCGCACTCGGGATGGGAGTGCATATGCGCAATGGCGGCCGGCACAAACTCCGGCTCCAGCTTCATGTCGCCATCGAGCAGCAGCAGGAATTCCCCTTCGCTGAAGAGGTAGCCAAGCTGTGGCCCCACGCCACAACAGCGATCGGCCGGGTTGGTCAAGCTGACGACAGTGACTCCCAGCTGGCAGGCGATCGCCTGGGTACGGTCGGTCGAAAGACTGTCCGCCACGATAATCTGGTGGGAGTAGTCGGCCAGAGCGCTTCTGATGCTGGCAATGGTGTCGGCAATCCCTGCCTCCTCGTTGTAGGTCTTGATGATGACAGAGATAAGGGGGGATGGAGTCATGACACCTCACAGGAACGGGTGGCCTGCCGAACCGAAGAACGGATCACCAGGGCGGCACCCAGCACGAAATAGAAGAGGAACTGCTGCACCGGGATCAGCATTAGCAGCTGGCTGTAAGGCAAGCTCAGCAGACAGGCGATCCCGAACGCGATGAAAGCGGGTTGGTAGCTGAGCAGACGCACATCTGCCGCGCTCAGCAGCTGGCGATCCAGCAACGGACGGGGACGGCAGCACCAGAGCAGCAGAACGATCAGCACGATGAAGATCAGGGTGCCCATCAGTCCCACCTCCCACAGCAACACGCTGAGGGAAGTGGAGTCGAGCAGCACGTTGAACAGGGGGTTGAGAAAACCGGGCAGGGTGCTGCCATGGTTGGTGGTGTTGAGGCCATAACCAAACAGCAGATTGCTGAGACCGTGGTGATCACCGTTGCTGGCCCAGAAAAAGAGCGTCGTCACCCGCCCCAGCTCGCCGGTTTCCGGGTTAATGTGGTTGGGATCGAAGATATAGCCGAGGGAGTCGATAAACAGCGCAATGGCCCCCTGTTGTTCGGCCCCCTCGAACGCGGATGAGTAGGAGGCAGCCAGCACCAGAACGGCCACTGCCACCAGCGCCGTCATCGCCAGCGCAATCAGCAGCAGACGCTTGAGGTCATAGCTCTTCATCCCCCTGACATAGCTTGGCGAGAGCCAGACCCAGGCCAGCAGCAAGGGGGACAACAGGATGACGAACTTCACCTCGGCCAGCACGCAGATGGCAAAGGCGGCAAGAATGTGAAAAGCGACCGAACGACGCGAAATGAGGCCGTGGCGAAACTCGGAGAGCTTGATCAGCATAACCAGCAGGCAGAAGAAGCCGAGTGCACCGGTATTGCCGCCACCCATGGGATCCCCCCCGAAGGTACCGACCACAGAGTCCCACTTCTCAAACTCGCCGCGCATTGCCACCCGCTTCGGCACCACCACCAGCACCTGAAACAGCACCACCGGGATCTGCAAGTAGAAGACCCACTCCACCAGCTTCATGATGCGGTAAATCTGTGACTCGCGGCAGAAGCCGAGCAACAGACAGGGGAGCAGCAGAGAGAGCGCCAGCTCGTTCTTGAAACCGATGATAGTCACCATGCCCCCCTGCTGAAGCAGGGTGCCCAGCAGCGCCAGCACCAGCAAGCCGCAGTAGAGCAGCAGCAGCACCTTCTCCTGATAGTCGAGCCGCAGCGGGCTGTAACGCGTCTGCAGCGGCAGCAACATCAAGGTGGCAATCGCCAGCAGGAAGGGCAGCCAGAAGAAGGCTGTAATACCGGTGACGTACTGGGCCAGGCCGCAGATCACCAGCGACAGCAGCAGATTGGCCTGCATGATGAGGGCACTGTTCACGAGGCCAGCCCCATCCGCCCCTGCAACTCGGCAGCCCGGCGGTTGACCCGCAAAAAGACGAAGCCGTAGCGCACCGCAGTCAGCAGAGAGAAGGCCAGCACGCAGAGAGCGTACTCCTGCTGCAACCAGGGCAACAGCACGAAGGCAATCACTACGACCAGCAGCTGCTCAAGCTGGATCCGCAAAAAGTAGCGGGGCGAGCCAAACACCAGCTCGATTACGGTCAACGGGCAAATGGCCACCGCAGTAAAGACATAGGGCAACATGTAGCGGGAGGTATCGATGGAGGCGATCCACTCCGCATTGAAGAACCACTTCATCACCAACGGATAGCAGATGAGGATCCCGAGGGTGGCCGCACTGCCCATCGCCAGCAGCAGCCGCTTCACCTTGCGAAACTCCTCCCCGTTGAAACGGCGCTGGCGAAAATCCTCCGACCATCGCGAGAAGATGGAGTGGCGGATGGCGTTGCCGACAATCACCACGGGCGCCAGACAGAAGCGGTTGACCACGGCAAAGTAGCCCGCCACCAGAGGGGAAAACCAGAAGTTGATCAGCACGGTCGGCAGATTGGCCGTCACCATCGCCAGCACCTCGGCACTGCCAACACCAGCCAGATGAGCTTTATGGCGGGAGAAGAAGTGCTGCAAGCGACGCGGGGCAGCCTCTCTCAGCATGGAACTGTGCCAGGCAAAGGCAGACCACAACCAGCCCCCGATCACCAGCAGCAGCAGACAGGCCCATAACTGATAGAAGTGCGCCATGTCAGGGGCCAACAGCAGACAGAGCAGCACCACGGCGGAGGCCGAGATACGCTGCAGACCGAGCCGCTGGTAGTGGCCGGCCCGCAGGGCCAGATTCTCGGCGATGAGGATCAGCCCATGGGTCACGGTCAGCAGGTAGAGCGGCCAGAGCGGCAGCGAGAAAAAGCAGACCACCACCAGCACATAGGGGATGGGGAGCAGCCAGACCTGCAACAGGGAAAAGATCAGGTTGCCGGGCAGCTCGGTCTCCTCCAGCTTGGGTAACAGCAGTTGCGAGGCAAAGGTGGCAAGCTGAGCACCGATCAACACCAGACTGTAGCTGAGGGCATAGAGCCCGACCGCAGCCATGTCGAACTTGTGCGACAGTGACCAGACCGAGAACGCCCCGATCAGCTGGGATAACACGGAAGCACCCCCTATGGTGGTGATGCTGCGCAGCAGTTTCATAGCGCGCCCCGGGTGGGTGCACCACAGAATCTCAGGTTCTCCGCCCCTTCCAGATCGCGCTCGGCGACCTGGGTCAGCACTGTCCCCAACACCGCCACTCTGGCATCCCGCAGCTGTGCCAGCACGCTCAGCACCCAACTGGCCGGCAGCTGGCCGGACTGGATCACATGAATGGCCCCATCCAGCGGCTGCCCCAGCAGCAGGGCATCCTTGCCGACTTCCAGCGCAGGGGTGTCCACTATGATGCGGTCAAACTGCCCGGCAAGGGTTGCCAGCAGTTCGCTCCAGCGTGGCGAGCCAAGCAGTGCCAGCGGGGAGGAGACCGGCTGGCCAGCCGGCAGCAGGGTCAATCCCTCTTTTGGCACCAGACAGGCAGCCAAATCGGCTTCGCCTGCAAGCAGCTCGGCCAACCCCGGTCTGCCTGCCTGCCCGAGCAACTGGCGACCAAGGGAGCCCCGGCGCAGATCCCCATCCACCAGCAGCACCCGCTCATGGCGGGCAAAGCTGGCGGCGCAAAGTGCCGCCAGCGTCGACTTGCCCTCACCAGCACGGGTCGAGGTGATCATGATGCGCTGCAGCTGACCCGGTTCCAGCCGCATAATGGCGTAGAGGTCATCGGCACTGGCCCCTACTCTGGGATTGGCCGCCCCCACCCGCAGCAGGGCACTCTGATCTTGCAGGGCTGCCAGCCGCGGGATTTCACCAAGCACCCGCCCACCGAGCTGGGAGACCAGCTGGCTCAGACGATCCAGGGTATTGCGCAGAGCTCCGGCAGTGATGACTACCAGCACGGCAACCATGCCCGCCACGATCACCACCATCAGCAGAAACAGCATCTTGTTTGGTTTGGCAGGCAGCAAGGGCACCGATGCCGCGTCGTAGAGGATGGCATTCGACTCGTGCAGCTGAGCGTTCAGGCGGGTCTCTTCCTGACGGCGAAACAGCTCGTTATAGAGCTGACGGGTCTTGTCGATATTGTTCTTCAGGTTGTTGTACTCATCCTTCTTGACCGCCAGCGAGGAGAACTCCCGCTTCTTCTCGTCAAGCTGGGCGAGGTACTCCTGCTCCTTGCGCTGGCTGCTCTGGTAGCGATCCTCGATACCGTCGGCAATCTCCCGCATCAGCTGGTTTGACTGGGTATTGAGTGCCTTGATGCGCGCCTCTGCCTGCAGGATGCGGTCATGCTTGGGGCCATAACGCTTGGCCAGCTCGGAGAGCTCCTGCTGGGCCTTGATGAGGGCGATGCGCAGATCCTGCATCTGGGGGTGGTTGGAGACCTCGGGCAGGGAGGCCAGCGCCGCCGGATTGCGGCCGTACTCCTGAATGGACTGGAATTCGGCCTGCGCCGCCAGCCGCCGCTCGCGGGCATCCGCGTACTTGTTGGTGATGATACCGAGCTCTTCGGTTTGCAGACCATCTACGCCGCGAAACGTCAGCAGATCATTGCGGGCAAGAAAATCGCCGAGCTGCTTCTCCTGCTTTTCCAGACTGGCCTTTATCTCCACCAGCCGGCTCTGGTTCCAGTGCGATGCCGTTGTGTTGGCATCGACCCGCTCCTCCACATTGAGATCGATGTAGGTCTGGGCCACCTCATTGGCGACGCTGGCGGCCAGCTCGGGAGAGCGGGATTCGAACCCTATGCTGACCAGCTGGGTATCGCGCACCGGCGAGACGGTCAGGTGTCTGGCCAGATACTCCAGCGCATGCTGGTGGCGTGAGGAGGCATCCTCCTGATGTCCGGCACTCCAGAGCCCCTTGATGCGGCTCAGCCAGCTGTCCGGATTGGGCTGCCCGTTGAATTCCGGCAGCTCGGCCAAGCCCAGATGAGTAACCACCTTCTCGGCCACCCGGCGTGACTTGAGCAACTCGAACTGGGTGTTGTAGTACTCGCGGCGGCTGGTATCGACCCGATAGACGGGCTCGATAGGGGAAGCGCTGTTGGCATCTGCCTTCAGCAGCAGGGTCGCACTGGATTGATAATAGGGCGGCATGCTGAGGATAAAGGGGGCTGCAGCCAGGGTCACCACGGCGGCAAACAATACCACCTTCCACCAGTTCGCCTTGAGCACCCGCCAGGGGCCGCTGAAATCGAGGCGACTCTCTAGCGCACGGCCATTTTCAACCAACAATGAAGTCATGAAGAGCGTCCTGGATCAGAAGAAACTTTGTTCGATGGTGATGATGTCGCCGGGATTGAGCTGCCGTTGCAGGCTCACCTCTTCCAGCAACTGATCGCTGCCATTGAGGCGCAGGTTGATATCCCGTCTGGCGGCGCGATCGGTGAAACCACCCGCCAGCGCGACGGCCTTCTCCACCGTCAGGCCGGGCTGGTATTCGTAGCCACCCGGGTGAGCCACCTCGCCAGCAACAAACACCTGGCGGAAAGTGGTCACGTTGACCGTCACCATGGGGTCGAGCAGCACGCCGTGCTTGAGCCCTCTGGTCAGCAGCTCGGCCACCTCAGTGGTGGTATGGCCCATCAGCAGCACCTGACCCAGATAGGGGTAATTGACGTGGCCACCGGTATCGACCTTGAACTTCATCGACAGATCCGGCTCGCCATACACCCGGATTTCGACCTCGTCCCCCGGCGCCAGCCGGTAGGCGGAATCGTTGCCTTGCGGGCTCTGGCCAGCCCAGACCGACAGGCTGAACAACCAGCCAAGCAGAATCACCATCACGCTTTTGTTCATGTTAAATGGCTACCTTGAGTGAAAGAGAAAGCTGTTGTTTGTCGTAACCTAGGGCACGGCCATAGCAATTGCCGCCGATGTCGATGGGCTGCCCGGCAAAGCTGGAGCCGGAGTCGGCCTGCAGGTAGTGGAGCCCCAGATTGACGGAGGGACGAATGTCGTAGCTGATGTCCATGCCCCAGCGATGGATATCGTCCTGACGGTGGCGGTTGTCGTTACCACAGACCACCGACTGGTGATAATCATCCCGGATATCGTGATAAGAGAGCGTGGTCGCCACTCCGGGTGACCAGTGGTGCTGCCACTCGGCGCCATATAGCTGGCTGCTGACATAGCCGCCGTCACCACCCGGATCACGAATGGTCCGGCTGGAGAGCAGCGCGAGCTTGCTGTAATCGAGCGGTTGCCACTCCAGACGCAGATCCCAGTTCAGCCCTTTGAAACTCTCTGCCTGTGGATCATTGACGAAACGCTTGTAGATCCCGCCGATATTGGCATCGATCCGGGTCTTGCCGGTCAGCTGGCTCATCACCCCGGTGATAAGGAAAAATTCGTCGGAATCCTTGCGCGGATTGGCCGGATAGCGTCGCAGATTGGTCTGCAGGGTGTAACGAAAACGGCTGACATGACTCACCTGATCGAACAGCTCGACAATGGCGGTGTTCTCCTGCCACTCCTGCTCGGCCATATAGCGTTCAAAGTCATGCAGGTAGAGGTGCTTGTCGAGATAGCCCAGATCCTTGTGGGAGAGCGCCAGCTCCAGCTTGCCTCTGGCATCGGGAGCGCCGTAACTGTAGCGGCCACCCACTTCGCTGCGTTTGAAGCGCAGCGGCTCATTTATCTGAAATCTGCCGAATGTGGCATCACCACAGAGCGCACGACCTTTCTTATCAGCGTCGCTGGGACAAGGAGAGGCATCTCCCTGCAACATAAAGCCTTCGGTCAGCCCCTCGCCACGCGCCTCATGGCCCAGCCGATACTGGTACATCAGTTTGAAGGCATTGCGCAGGGAGAAGCGCCAGCTGCCGTCAAACTGGAACTGGTGATCGGTATAGTCATCCGCATGGCTGCTGCCATAGCGACGATAATCACCCAGATAGCTGAACTGATAACGATCCAGGCCGCGTTCGCCCACCATGCGAAATTCCGGGGTGATCCCGACGAAATCGGAGCCAATCGCCTGACCATTGTCACGCTGCCACAGCAGGTTGCTGTCGTGGCCGTAACGGCTCTCCACCTCGGTCTGGATCTCCAGACCAAGCGGCCCCTGATGGGATACGGGGGTGACCTCGGCGCGGACTGAAAGAGAGGGGGAGAGCAGCAGTCCGGCGCAAACGAGGCTAGTAAGCGGATGCACCGACAAACCCCTTGAATACAGTCAGGAAAATGACTTTGAAATCCAGTCCGAGCGACCAGTACTGGATGTACTTGAGATCGAACTTGACCCGCATCTCCATCTTGTCGAGGGTGTCGGTTTCACCACGAAATCCATTTATCTGGGCCAGCCCGGTAATCCCCGGTTTCACCTTGTGCCGCAGCATGTAACGCTCCACCAGTGAGCGGTACTGCTCGTTGTGCGCCACGGCATGGGGACGCGGCCCAACGATCGACATGGAACCCTGAATCACATTGAAAAACTGCGGCAGCTCATCCAGCGAGGTACGACGCAAAAACGCACCGAATGGCGTCACTCTGGGATCGTCTCTGGTTGCCTGAGTCACCACGGCATCATTCTCCATGACGCGCATGGAGCGGAATTTCCATACCTGGATCCGTTTTCCCCCCAGGCCGTAGCGATCCTGCTTGAAGAGCACAGGTCCGGGTGAAGAGAGACGCACCCCGAGCGCCACCAGCGCCATGACCGGAGAGATGAGCAGCAGGATGAGTGAACCCAGCACCAGATCTTCAATCCGTTTGAGCAGGGCGGCGCCCCCTTCAAACGGGGAATCGAAAAAGCTGAAGGTATAGATATCGCCCACCCGATCGATGTGGGATACGGTCAGGCCGTACTCGTAAAAATCGGGTACCAGATAGGTATCGACCGTGGTATCGGAGAGTTCGTAGAGGTAGTGATTTATGCGCTCCCGGGCAGTCAGGGGCAGCGCCAGATAGACTTCGTCGACCAGCCCTTTGCGGGCCAGCTCGAGCAGCTCGTCAACATCACCCAACAGAGGACTGCGAGTCGGGTAACCGAAGCGCTCTTCGCTGCGGGCATCGAAAAATCCGAGCATCTGGATAGCGTGACGCGGACTCTCCCAGAGGGATTTCTCCAGCGCTAGTCCAGCCGGAGTCACGCCAATAATGGCCACACGACGACAACAGGAAGTACCGCTGAACCAGAGGGTCACCAGTCGGTAAAGCACCCGATAGCCGGTAGAAATAAGGCAGGCCATGGCAAGCCAGAGCACAGCCAGCTCCAGCGGGAAAGGGTGGTAGGGTTTGAAGATGGGAACCAGATAGACCAGCAGGTAGAGCAGGGTAGCTGTTACCAACCAGGAGAAGATGAGGCGCAGCAGAGACTGCGCCAGATGTTTACGAACCCGGCTGCAATAGAGCCCGGTATTCTGGGAAACCAGAAAGAAGACCACCATGCCCAGCGTGGCCAGTGACATCTCGTCCAACCCATGAAACAAACCAAAGTGCCGCGAAAGCAGCACCATTGAGACTGAAATTCCCACCAGATCGACAAAGCGGGAAAACAGACTGTGGCTCGCGTCTGCGAGCTTGATGATTCGTTTGTTCATGGGTCGCCTTCATACTGATATCACTTATCAGTTTTCTTGACCGGACGAGCCCAGTTCTTGATGTGACGCTGGGGTACCCGGGTTATCACGAGTTCATTTTCACCCACGTCCTTGGTAATAGTAGAGCCGGCACCCAGGGTGGCCCCCTTGCCGATGCGAACAGGCGCTACCAGTTGGGTATCAGAACCGACGAACACATCGTCCTCGATGATGGTCTGGAATTTGTTGACCCCGTCGTAATTGCAGGTGATGGTACCGGCACCGATATTCACCCCGGCACCGATCTCTGCATCCCCCAGATAGGTCAGATGACCGCACTTGGAACCAACCCCAAGGCGGGCCTTCTTCATCTCGACGAAGTTGCCAACGTGCGCATCCTGCTCCAGAACCGCCCCCGGACGCAAGCGGGTAAACGGGCCCACTGAGCACTGATCTGCCACCTGTGCACCTTCGATAACCGAGTAGGGTTTCACCTCGGTGTGATCGCCAATGACGCAATCTTTCAGTACGCAACCGGCTCCTATACGAACGTGATTGCCGAGAGTCACCTTGCCCTCAATGATGACGTTTGCATCAATAACGACCTCTTCACCAATTTCCAAAACCCCACGCAAATCAAAGCGTGCGGGGTCGATCATGGTTGCACCTGCAATCATCAACTTCTCGGCCTGCATCTGCTGATAGCTGCGCTCAAGTTGGGCCAATTGAACCCGATTATTAGCCCCTTCCACTTCAGCGGCGCGCTCCGGATGAACGGCGGCAATCGGGCAATTATCGCCGTGAGCCATCGCGATCACATCGGTCAGATAGAACTCGCCCTGAGCGTTTTTGTTGTCGAGACGAGACAACCATTGACGCAACTGGCCCCCATTGGCCACCAGCACGCCGGTGTTTACCTCACGGATCGCCAGCTGCTCGGCATTGGCATCTTTCTGCTCGACGATGCCGACCACCTGACCATTTTCACGGACGATACGGCCATAGCCGGTGGGGTTGTCCAGCACCACGGTCAGCAGTGCCATCCCGTTTTCCGCTTTGGCGGCGAGCAAGCGCTGCAGGGTCTCGGGCTGGATCAGCGGAGTGTCGCCGTACAGCACCAGCACGTCGTCCTCATCCTTCCAGAACGGGATGGCCTGGGCGACAGCGTGACCGGTTCCCAGCTGCTGGGCTTGCAGCACCCAGTTGACATCAGCCGCCACGATCCGCTCTTTCAGCAGCTCGGCACCGTGGCCATAAACCAGATGCAACTGCTCGGCGCCGACCTGACGGGCGGTATCGATCACATGGGAGACCATGGGTTTGTTGGCAACCGGGTGCAGTACCTTGGGCAGGGAAGAGCGCATGCGGGTGCCTTTACCCGCAGCCAGGATCACGACGTTGAGGGACATAAATTGACCTTTGGAACATGAGGAAATACTCGGCGGAGTCTATCCAACGGGCAAAAAAAAAGCGACCCGAAGGTCGCTTTTTACATCACCGTTATTAGCGGTAATTCTTTTTGACGATATCGATGACTCGCAGTTGAGCCATCGCCTTGGCCAGCTCGGTAGCGGCCTGGGCGTAGTCCATATCGCCATGGGAGCTGTGGATCCGCTCTTCGGCTGCGCGCTTGGCTTCCTGGGCTTTCGCCTCATCCAAGTCGTCGGCACGAATCGCGGTGTCCGCCAGCACGGTCACGGCTTCGGGTTGTACTTCCAGCATACCGCCGGAGATGTACAGCACCTCTTCAGTTCCATTCTGCTTCACCAAGCGGACCAGGCCCGGCTTGATGGCAGTCAGCAACGGAGCATGACCGTGGCGGAGACCCAACTCACCTTCGGAGCCTGATACCTGAGCGGATTGCACGCGACCGGAAAACAGTTTTCCTTCGGCGCTCACCACGTCCAGGTGAAAGGAGATCATCTCAGCCATGGGCCCTCCAGTAGAGGCTTACAGTTTCTTGGATTTCTCGACGACTTCGTCGATACCGCCAACCATGTAGAACGCCTGCTCGGGCAGATCGTCATACTCGCCTTTCAGGATGCCCTGGAAACCACGGATGGTCTCTTTCAGCGGCACGTATTTACCCGGAGAACCGGTAAACACTTCTGCTACGAAGAACGGCTGGGACAGGAAACGCTCGATCTTACGGGCACGGGCTACGGTCAGTTTGTCTTCTTCTGACAGTTCATCCATACCCAGGATGGCGATGATGTCCTTCAGCTCTTTGTAGCGCTGCAGTACGGTCTGAACGCCACGAGCGGTCTCGTAGTGCTCTTTGCCAACTACCAGCGGATCCAGCTGACGAGAAGTAGAGTCCAGCGGGTCAACGGCCGGGTAGATACCCAGTGCCGCGATCTGACGGGACAGTACGACGGTCGCATCCAGGTGGGCGAAGGTGGTCGCCGGAGACGGGTCAGTCAAGTCATCCGCAGGAACGTAAACGGCCTGTACGGAGGTGATGGAACCGGTCTTGGTGGAGGTGATACGTTCTTGCAGAACACCCATCTCCTCGGCCAGAGTCGGCTGGTAACCTACTGCGGAAGGCATACGGCCCAGCAGTGCGGATACTTCAGTACCGGCCAGGGTGTAACGGTAGATGTTGTCCACGAAGAACAGCACGTCACGACCTTCGTCACGGAACTTCTCGGCCATGGTCAGGCCGGTCAGCGCTACGCGCAGACGGTTTCCAGGCGGCTCGTTCATCTGACCGTAAACCAGAGATACTTTGTCCAGTACGTTGGACTCCATCATCTCGTGGTAGAAGTCGTTACCCTCACGGGTACGCTCACCTACACCGGCGAACACGGAGTAACCGCTGTGCTCGATCGCGATGTTACGGATCAGCTCCATCATGTTTACGGTTTTGCCTACACCGGCACCACCGAACAGACCCACTTTACCACCCTTGGCGAACGGACATACCAGGTCGATAACCTTGATGCCGGTCTCCAGCAGCTCGGTGCTGTTGGACTGATCTTCGTAGCTGGGGGCTTCACGGTGGATTGACCAGCTCTCTTCTTCACCGATCGGGCCTTTCTCGTCGATTGGCTCGCCCAGTACGTTCATGATCCGACCCAGAGTCGCAGTACCGACCGGAACCTGGATGGATTTACCGCTATTCATTACTTCCAACCCACGACGCAGACCGTCGGAGGAACCCATGGTGATGCAACGAACGACGCCGCCACCGATCTGTTGCTGAACTTCCAGCACCAGACCCTGGCCTTGACCTTCGCTAACGACCTTCAGTGCATCGTACACCTGGGGCACGGCATTCTGCGGGAACTCGATGTCCACTACAGCGCCGATGATTTGGACGATGAAACCGTTACTCATGTCAAATCCTCTAAACCTTTGATAACCCTTGCCTTACACCGCAGCAGCACCGGATACGATCTCTGTCAGCTCCTGGGTAATACTGGCCTGACGGGCCTTGTTGTATACCAGTTGCAGATCGTTAATCAGGTTACCGGCGTTGTCAGTCGCGGCTTGCATGGCAACCATTCGGGCTGCCTGTTCACTGGCCAAGTTTTCCACTACACCCTGGTAAACCTGAGATTCGACATAGCGAACCAGCAGGGTATCCAGCAGCTTCTTGGGATCCGGCTCATAGAGGTAATCCCAGTGGTGTTTCTTGGCGAGCTTGCTGTCTTCAGTTACGGGCAAAGGCAGCAGTTGATCGACCCGTGGTTGCTGCACCATGGTGTTGACGAACTTGTTGTACACCAGATACAGCTTGTCAATCTCACCGTTGTCGTAAGCCTTCAGCATGACCTTGACTGAACCAATCAGGTCATTGACGCTCGGGTTATCGCCCAGTCCTGCGACATGAGCTTTCACCTTGGCGCCGTGCCGTTCAAAGAAGTTGGAGGCTTTGTTGCCGATCAGAGCCAAGTCAACCTTGGCACCTTTCGCGCTCCATTGCTTCATATCATTGAGGGCAGCCTTGAACAGGTTGATGTTCAGACCACCACACAGGCCACGGTCGGTGGAGACGACGATGTAACCCACTCGCTTGACCTCACGTTCGATGAGGTAGGGGTGCTTGTATTCCAGGTTCCCCTGAGCGATATGGCCGATCACCTTGCGCATGGTTTCAGCGTACGGACGGCTGGCAGACATGCGATCCTGCGCACGGCGCATCTTGCTTGCTGCCACCATTTCCATAGCGCTGGTGATCTTCTGAGTGTTTTTCACACTCCCGATCTTGTTACGTATCTCTTTTGCGCCGGCCATCTCTTCTCTCCATCAGGTGGCAGCTTGCGCTGCCACACACGCTTACCAGGTCTGGGTTGCCTTGAAGTTGTCCAGCAACGCAGTCAGCTTGCCAACGATCGCGTCGTTGTAGTCAGCCTTGGCATTGATTTCAGCCATCAGCTCGGCATGCTGGGTATCGGCGAAAGAGAGCAGAGCGGCTTCGAAATCGAGGATCTTGTTCAGCTCGACATCGGAGAGATAGCCTTTTTCCGCGGCGAACAGCACCAGAGACTGGTGAGCAACGCTCATCGGAGAGTACTGCTTCTGCTTCATCAGCTCGGTCACTTTCTGACCGTGGTCCAGCTGCTTGCGAGTCGCATCGTCCAGGTCGGAAGAGAACTGGGCAAACGCAGCAAGTTCGCGGTACTGAGCCAGCGCGGTACGGATACCACCGGACAGCTTCTTGACGATCTTGGTCTGGGCGGCACCACCCACACGGGATACGGAGATACCCGGATCAACCGCAGGACGAATACCTGCGTTGAAAGACTGGGAAGTCAGGAAGATCTGACCATCGGTGATGGAGATCACGTTGGTCGGAACGAACGCGGATACGTCACCAGCCTGGGTTTCGATGATCGGCAGCGCGGTCAGAGAACCGGTTTTGCCCTTCACTTCACCCTTGGTGAACTTCTCTACGTACTCGTCGTTGACGCGAGCAGCACGCTCCAGCAGACGGGAGTGCAGATAGAATACGTCGCCCGGGAATGCTTCACGTCCTGGCGGACGGCGCAGCAGCAGGGAGATCTGACGATATGCAACGGCCTGCTTGGACAGGTCATCATAAATGATCAGGGCATCTTCACCGCGGTCACGGAAGTACTCACCCATGGAGCAACCGGAGTACGGAGCCAGATACTGCAGGGCAGCAGCTTCGGAAGCAGAGGCAACCACCACGATGGTGTTGGCCAGAGCACCGTGCTCTTCCAGCTTGCGCACCACGTTGGCGATGGTGGAGGCCTTCTGGCCAATCGCAACGTAGACACACTTAATGCCGGAGTCTTTCTGGTTGATGATGGTGTCGATCGCGATGGCAGTTTTACCTACCTGGCGGTCACCGATGATCAGCTCACGCTGGCCACGACCGATAGGGATCATGGCGTCGATGGCTTTCAGACCGGTCTGGACAGGCTGGTCAACAGACTTACGCTCGATAACGCCCGGGGCAATCACTTCTACCGGGGAGAAGCCATCGTGCTCGACCGGACCTTTACCGTCGATAGGCTGACCCAGGGTGTTGACCACCCGGCCCAACAGACCACGACCAACCGGCACTTCCAGAATGCGGCCAGTACCTTTTACTTTCATCCCTTCGGCCAGATCGGCATAGGGACCCATTACTACGGCACCAACGGAGTCACGCTCCAGGTTCAATGCCAGAGCGTAGCGGTTGCCCGGCAGCTCGATCATCTCACCCTGCATGGCATCGGCCAGGCCGTGGACACGAATGATACCGTCGCTTACAGAGACGATGGTACCTTCGTTACGCGCTTCGCTCTTTACATCAAACTGCGCAATGCGCTGCTTGATCAGCTCGGCGATTTCAGTGGAATTCAGTTGCATGCTCTAATACCCCAATCAAGATTGCAGCGCGTCAGCCATGCGATCCAGCTTACCGCGGACAGTTCCGTCGATAACCAGATCACCGGCCTTGATGAGCACCCCGGCCATCAAGGACGCATCGATGCTGCAATTCAGCTTCACTTTGCGCGCGAGACGTTGTTCCAGAGAAGCCTGAATATTGGCTTTCTGCTGGTCGGTCAGTGCAATCGCCGATGTCACGTCAGCCTGAACTTCTTTATCCAGTTCAGCCTTGAACACCACAAATTCGGCAACGACCGCCGGCAGCACACCCAAGCGACCATTCTCAGCCATTACCCGGATCAGGTTCTGGCCATGCTCGTCGAGTTGCTCACCGCAGATGCTGACAAACAGTTTTGCCAGCTCTTCGGCAGCCACAGAGCCGTTTACCAGGGAGTGGATGGTCTCGTTCTTCGCTACTTCCGCAGCGAAGCTGAGCATCCCCAGCCACTGATCAACCGCCTTGTGCTCAACGGCAAACTCGAAAGCAGCCTTGGCGTAGGGGCGAGCGATTGTAGTCAGTTCAGACATAGCCCCGTTCCCGTTACAGTTCTGCTACCAGTTTGTCGACGATGTCGCTGTTGGCAGCCTGGTCGATTTGGCGCGCCAGGATCTTCTCTGCACCAGCAATGGCAAGAGCAGCAACCTGCTTGCGCAGTTCTTCTTTGGCACGATGACGTTCAGCTTCAATCTCGGCACGGCCTTGAGCCAGGATTTTTTCCCGCTCAGACTGGGCTCCGACAGTTGCCTCATCAATGATCTGGGCCTTGCGTTTGTTGGCCTGTTCAATGATTTCAGCAGCCTGGAGCTTGGCTTCTTTCAGCTGATCGACGGCGTTGGCCTTGGCCAAATCCAGATCTTTCTTGGCACGCTCAGCAGAAGAGAGACCATCAGCAATAGCTTTCTGACGGGCTTCGATGGCAGCAATCAACGGCGGCCATACGTACTTCATGCAAAACACTACGAAGAAGAAAAAAGCAATTGCTTGGCCGAGGAGGGTGGCGTTGATATTCACAGCCGATGTCCTCTTTAGTTAGTTAATGGGTTATGCCTGGAGATGTCGTAACGACTTAGCCAGCAACCGCAAACATCACGTACAGACCCAGACCAACGGCGATCATCGGGATCGCATCGACCAGACCCATTACGATGAAGAACTGGGTACGCAGAACAGGGATCAGGTCAGGTTGACGAGCAGCACCTTCCAGGAATTTACCACCCAGAATACCGATACCGATGGAAGCGCCGATAGCAGCCAGACCCATCATCATTGCAGCAGCGATGTACAGCAGGTCCATGTTCAAGTTTTCCATGAGGATCTCCATTTATTTAGATGTAATTGATTGTATAAAAAGGATTATTTGAGTCGCATCATCAATGGTCTTCCTGCGCCATCGACAGATAGACGATGGTCAGAACCATGAAGATGAATGCCTGCAAAGTGATGATCAGGATGTGGAAAATTGCCCAAGGCACGGACAGAATCCACTGTGACCACCAGGGTAGCAAACCCGCAATCAGGATAAAGATCAGTTCGCCAGCATACATGTTGCCGAACAGTCGAAGACCCAGAGAGACCGGTTTGGATACCAGCGTAACAGTTTCCAGGATGAGGTTAACCGGGATGGCAGCCGGGTGATTGAAAGGCTGAAGAGTCAGCTCCTTCACAAACCCGCCGATACCCTTGACCTTGATGCTGTAGTACAGGATCAAGAAGAACACGCCCAAAGCCATGGACATGGTGATGTTAACGTCAGCGGAGGGAACCACACGCAGATAGGGAATACCCATCAATTGTGCAGCGTGAGGGATAAAGTCAACAGGGATCAGATCCATCAGGTTCATCAGGAAGATCCAGACAAACACCGTCAGCCCCAAAGGTGCGATGACCTTGTTGCGACCGTGAAAGATGTCTTTGACGTTACCATTCACAAACTCGACCAGCATCTCCACAAAGCACTGCAGCTTACCCGGCACCCCGCTGGTAGCGTTGACGGCTACTTTGCGGAACAACAGGATAAACAGGGCGCCTAGCACGACGGAAAATACCATTGAGTCGATATTGACCGTCCAGAACCCGGACCCGACTTGCAGGTGGGTCAGGTGGTGGGAGATATATCCCTGAGGAGTCAGGACTTCTCCGGTTGCAGACATGAGTTTTCCTAATAGTGGTTGTTAAGCGTGAATGAGACTATCCACTGTACAACGAGGGCGAGGATATAAGTGGCGAAAAACGAGACGGTAACGACCTCGACTCCCGCACCAAACATCAGGGCGAATAGACCTGTTGTAGTAATGAGCTTAATCCCTGCCCCACCATAAAAGTCCCGCAGAACCAGACCCACACTCTCGGCCGTTACCTTGCGGCGCAGTACCCAGAGAGTGAACAAGGCCTGAGGAACCCAGTACATCCCCCCTCCGTAAAGGGCGGAATAACCGGCGCTGGCACCAGTCAGGTAATACCAGACGGCACTCATCGCCAGGATCAGGACCAGCTGACAAACGAGCATAACCAAGGCCAGTGTCAAACCTTCCAAGGCTATTTTCTGCTTCACCAACCTACCCCTGAACATTACAGAACTGTAAAAAATCGGGATCCGAAGACCCCATGTTAACAGCTCTAAAAGCCGGTCAAATTATACCCTTGAGGGCCACTATTGCAATATGACAAAAATCCTTAATTTTTGCGGCTTTCAGCGCAAAATCAGGGTTATGCCCATATCAAAAGGAATGGATGTTTTATTACTACAAAAAGCGTAAAAATCACGATTCCGACACGCCAAAATAGCCCAATATGCGGTCCAAATCGGACAAGTTCTCGTAACTAATTACTAACTTTCCGCTATCCCGCTTGCCAGGCTGAAGTTGTACCTGATTGCCAATTTTTTCAGCCAGCTGACGCTCCAGGTAACCGATCTGCGGATCGCGGGCCGGTTCGACCCTGGCTTTTGCCGGCTCCAGCGCCTTTTGCACCAGCTTTTCGGTATCACGCACAGTCAGCCCTTTCTGGGCAACCAGCTTGGCCAGTTCGGACTGGGCCTGGCCACTCAGGGCCAGCAGGGCACGGGCATGGCCCATGTCGAGATCGCCATGCTCGACGAAACGCTTCACGTCATCGTTGAGCTGGTTGAGACGCAACAGGTTGGTCACAGTGGTGCGGGACTTGCCCACCGCCTCGGCCACCTGCTGGTGGGTGAGTTCAAATTCGGTCAGCAGTCGCTGCAGGGCGACCGCCTCTTCGATGGCGTTGAGATCTTCGCGCTGGATGTTCTCAATCAGCGCGATGGCCACCGCAGCTTCGTCAGGAACATCCTTGACGATGCAGGGCACCACTTCAAGCTGTGCCAGCTGGGACGCGCGCCAGCGCCGCTCGCCAGCGATGATTTCAAAAGAGTGTTCGGCGACCGGACGTACCACGATGGGCTGGATCACCCCCTGAGCACGGATGGAGTTGGCCAGCTCTTCCAGCGCATCCTGCGACATGTCCTTGCGCGGCTGGTACTTGCCCGAGTGCAGCCACTCGACCGGCAGCTTGCGCAGCTCACCCTGATTGGTGGGGGCCATGGCCTGCTCGGTACGTTGATCGCTCATCACCTGTTTCTGGCGGGCAGCCGTGCTGGTACTGAGCAGAGCATCCAGCCCCTTGCCCAGTCCACGTTTTTTCGGAGTCATACGCTCTCTCGGTCTGCGATGGTCGCCTGACGTTCCTGCTCCTGGCGGCGCAGGATCTCGCCAGCCAGAGCCAGGTAGGCCTTGGCGCCCACCGATGATTTGTCATAGTGCATGGCTGGCGCACCGAAGCTCGGCGCCTCCGCCAGTCTGACGTTGCGGGGAATGATGGTGCGGTAGACCTTGTCGCCAAAGTGCTGTTTTAGCTGATCGGACACATCATTGGCCAGCCGGTTGCGGTGATCGTACATGGTACGCAGCACCCCTTCGATCTTGAGATCGGGATTGACCACGGCGGCCAGCTTGCTGATGGTATCGACCAGGGCGGTGAGCCCCTCCAGCGCATAGTATTCGCACTGCATGGGCACCAGCACGGAGTCGGCGGCGGCCATGGCATTCACGGTCAGCATGTTGAGGGAAGGGGGACAGTCGATGAAGACGTAGTCGTACTTGTCCCGTACCGAGGCCAGCGCATTGCGCAGGCGGATCTCGCGGGCGAAAAACTCCATCAGGCGGATTTCGGCCGCGGTCACGTCGGCGTTGGCGGCGATCAGGTGATAGCCACCGGAAGTTTCGGGGATGATCACCTCGCTGATGGGGGCATCTTCGATCAGCAGCTCATAGGCGGTGCGCTCGACTTCGTACTTGTCGACACCGCTGCCCATGGTGGCATTGCCCTGCGGATCCAGATCGATCACCAGCACCTTGCGCCGGGTGGCGGCCATGGAGGCGGCCAGGTTCACACAGGTGGTGGTTTTACCCACTCCACCCTTCTGGTTGGCTATGGCAATGACTTTTCCCACACTATCCCCTAAATGAAACTGCGACCCTATTCGGGCTGGATATGTTTGAATTCCAGCAGATGACGTTCGCCTTCCAGCTCCGGCACCCGCAACTCATGACAGGCTACCAGACGGATATTGGCAGGCAACTGGGCCAGTTCCTCTGCGGGATATTGTCCCTTGAGCGCGAGGAAGCTGCCCTGTTCTGACGGCAGGTGGTGACACCAGCTCAGCATGTCCTCCAGCGAAGCGAACGCTCTGCTGAGTACACCATCAAACCCGACTTCGGGTTGATACTCTTCCACCCGGGATTTGATCGGCGTCACATTGGTCAACCCCAGCTCCAGAATGACCTGGCGGATGAAGTTGATCCGTTTGCCCAGACTGTCCAGCAGAACGAACTGCTTGTCCGGGTTGATGATGGCCAGCGGCAGTCCAGGCAAGCCGGGACCGGTCCCCACATCGATGAAGCGCTCCCCGTGCAAGTGGGGGCTTACCACCAGACTGTCGAGGATATGCTTGACCAGCATGGCGTCCGGATCACGAACAGAGGTGAGATTGTAAGCCTTGTTCCACTTGTGCAGCAACTCGACCAGCTGCACCAGTTGGCTCTTTTGGGTATCGGTGATAACAATTCCGGCCTGCATGAGCAGGCCGTTCAATCTTTCCAGCATATTTTCCAACGGTAAGAATCCTCAGGCGGTTTTACGCAGCAGGCCGTGTTTTTTCAGGTGCACCAGCAGAATGGAGATGGCCGCCGGGGTGATGCCGGAGATGCGGGAAGCCTGACCGATGGTCTGCGGTTTGGCATCGTTGAGCTTGGCTTTCACCTCGTTGGAGAGGCCATTCACATCGCGATAGTCGAGATCCAGCGGCAACAGGGTGTTCTCGTTGCGCAGCTGCTTCTCAACTTCGTCCTGCTGACGATCGATGTAACCGGCGTACTTGATCTGGATTTCCACCTGCTCGGCAGCGGCAGGATCCGCCACAGCAGGGCCGATCCCGTCGATGGTCATCAGGGCATCGTAGGTCACTTCCGGACGGCGCAGCAGCTCTTCCAGGCTCTGTTCGCGGGTCAGCGGGGTATTGACCAGGGCGTTGACCGCCTCCAGTGATGGATGCTGCGGGTGGATCCAGGTCGAGCGCATGCGCTGACGCTCCAGCTCAACCTGTTCCATCTTGGCGTTGAACTTGCTCCAGCGCTCGTCATCCACCAGACCCAGCTCGCGACCGATGGTGGTCAGGCGGATATCGGCGTTGTCTTCACGCAGCAGCAGGCGATATTCGGCACGACTGGTGAACATGCGATAGGGCTCGCGGGTACCCAGGGTGGAGAGATCGTCCATCATCACGCCCATGTAGGCCTGATCCCGACGTGGATGCCAGGGATCCTTGTCCTGCGCACGCAGGGCCGCGTTCAGACCAGCCATCAGGCCTTGTGCCGCCGCCTCTTCGTAACCGGTCGTCCCGTTGATCTGGCCAGCGAAGAACAGGTTTGGAATGCACTTGCTCTCCATGTTGGCCTTGAGATCCCGCGGATCGAAGAAATCGTACTCGATGGCATAACCCGGGCGGGTGATGTGGGCATTCTCGAAGCCACGCACGGAGCGAACGATCTGCACCTGCACGTCAAACGGCAAGCTGGTGGAGATCCCGTTCGGGTAAAGCTCATGGGTGGTCAGGCCTTCCGGCTCGACGAAGATCTGGTGTGCAGTCTTGTCGGCAAAGCGGGTGATCTTGTCCTCGATCGACGGGCAGTAGCGCGGGCCAATCCCTTCGATCACCCCGGCGTACATGGGGCTGCGATCCAGGTTATTGCGGATCACATCGTGGGTGCGCTCGTTGGTATGAGTAACGTAGCAAGGCACCTGACGGGGATGCTGGCTGGCATCACCGATGAAAGAGAATACCGGACGCGGATCGTCACCGTGCTGCTCCTGCATTACGGAGAAATCGACGCTGCGGGCATCGATGCGGGGCGGAGTGCCGGTCTTGAGGCGATCGATGCGTAGCGGCAGTTCGCGCAGGCGCTGGGCGAGGGCGATCGAGGGAGGATCTCCGGCACGGCCGCCCTTGTAGTTCTCCATCCCGATATGGATCAAACCATTCAGGAAGGTGCCTACGGTCAGCACCACAGTCTTGCCGCTAATGCGGATCCCGCTCTGGGTCACCACACCGGCAACACGATCCCCGTCCATGATGAGATCGTCACAGGCTTGCTGGAAGATCTTCAGGTTGGGGTAGTTCTCCAGCATCTGGCGCACGACAGCCTTGTAAAGCAGGCGATCCGCCTGGGCGCGGGTAGCGCGTACTGCCGGCCCTTTGGATGAGTTGAGAGTGCGGAACTGGATCCCGCCAAGATCGATGGCACGCGCCATGATCCCGCCGAGAGCGTCAACTTCCTTGACCAGGTGTCCCTTGCCGATCCCGCCGATCGCCGGGTTGCAGGACATATGCCCCAGCGTATCGATATTGTGGGTCAGCAACAGGGTATTCATGCCCATACGAGCTGCCGCTGTTGCTGCTTCGGTTCCGGCATGACCGCCACCGACGACGATCACATCAAATTGTTCATGGTATTGCATTGGGATCACCTTGATCTGCACGCCTGAAGATCTGTATTTGCCTGGGCTAAAAGGCGGAACATTCTATCTGTTTCACGCCCTAAGGGGAACGTCTACTTAACGTTCAGTATGAAGAGAGGATCCACTAAATAGATCTTAAGGATCTTTAGATCGATCTTTTACTGGATCTTTTATTAGGATCAGCCAGATCTGTTGATAAGCACTTTTTGATCATAAAGATCATTCAGTTAAAGGCGATCCCAGCTTGTGGAAAAGCTTGGATCCTGGCTCCTTGAACCGTGGGACAACCCTGACTTTTATGCACAGTGCAAACCTGCACAAGATCTCATTCATAGGATAACTATAGGTTTTACAGAGGTTAAACCTGTAGTTATGCACATTTATATGGATTGCTGTGGGTAACCGTGTAGAACAACTTGGCAAGATCCAGCGGTTAATAACCTGGTGGATAGCCGATCTGGGGATAAGTCGGGAGATCGCACTTTTATTGCGGATCTCCCGTGAGTGATCAGGCGATCATGGTCATCCAGTTATGGATCCAGGCTTCTGCGGCATCTTCCGGTATCTCGTAACGGGTTACATCGATGTCGAGCCGTTGGCCGATCCGGCTGGCACCACACTCGGCCAGCAGCAGATCCACTGTCTTGCCGCCCTGACAGAAGGTGTCATAACTGCTGTCACCAAGGGCGATCACTCCATATTTCAGTGAGTTAAGATCCGGATGCTGCTCGGCAAGATCCTTGGCGAAGGGCTGCAGGTTGTCGGGCACATCCCCGGCACCATGGGTGGAAGTGACCACCAGCAGGATGGATCCGGGCTCATCCAGTACCTCGGTCAGCGACGCTGGGTTGTGGATCCGGGTCTGGTGACCCGCCTGTTCCAGCAGATTGGCCACATGATCGGCGACATATTCGGCGGCCCCCAGCATGGAACCGACGACGATATTGAGTTTTGCCATGGAATGGATCCTGATTCAGAGAAAAGAGGCGAAGCCGGATTCTAACTCCAAAGGATGTGGATAAATATGGATAAAGCTTGGGGATAATGGATCCAGTCAGATAATGCCGCCGGATCCATCCCGCCGATCATTTTTCAGCTTCTTTATATTCCTCTTCATTTTCTTCTCCGCTCATGGCTCTCCTGATGACTCCCACTCCCCGCGAAATTTTGCCAACGATGCAGATAGATAACAATGCAGATGCAAATGATTAGCAATTATTGAATCGATTCGATCACAGCTCCTGTAGTAGGATTGCGCTGCTTTATTCGCCCATGGAACAGGGTGATGTCGTGACAAACGACCACAAACAACAATTAAAACAACATAACTCATTGATAAACGAGACTTTAATATGATTGCGCAAAAATACACTACAGGACCCGGCAAGAAGGGCGCCTTCGGCGTGCTTTCGCTCTCCGGTTTGCTCGTCTCCCTGCCGCTGATGGCAGAACAAACCACCGCTGAGCTGCCCAAAGCCAGCGAAACCATGGTGGTGACAGGTACGGCTATGAAGGTGGAAGTGCCGATGGCCGAGACACCTCGCGCCGTCTCCGTGGTTAATCGCGAGGAGCTGGATCAGCACGCCGTGTTGCAGCTGGATGAAGCGATTCGCTACCGTTCCGGCGTATTGACCGGGCTCTATGGCTCAGACAACAACACTGACTGGTTCAAGGTGCGTGGCTTCGATGCCGCCTCTTATCTGGATGGCAACCGCTTGTTTGGCACCGGCTATTACGTCTGGACACCGGAACCGTTTGGTCTGGAGAGTGTGGAAGTGCTGAAGGGGCCAGCCTCGATCCTTTACGGTGAGGCGCCTCCGGGCGGGGTGATCAATGCCATCAGCAAGCGGCCGACCGCCACGCCGCAAGGGCAGGTGGATCTGCAGCTTGGCAGCCGGGATCATCGCCAAGTCGGGGTGGACGTCTCTGACGCGCTCTCCGACAACAGCCGTTACCGCATGGTTGCTCTTTATAAAGAGCGTGATGGTGTGCTCACCGGCACCTACAACGATCGGGTTTATCTGGCACCGAGCGTCACCTTCGATCTTTCGGATCGTACCAGCCTGACCCTGCTGGCCAGCTTCCTGCACGACGAAGGGGTCCCGACCAACGGCTTCTTCCCGGTCTATGGCACCCTGAATACGTCAGGTGGCCAGATTGATCCATCCACCAACCTGAGCCAACCGGATTACGATCGCAACCGCAATACCCAGATCTCCACCGGTTATGAGCTGGCCCACCAGCTCAACCAGACCTGGGAGTTCAAGCAGAACGTCCGCTTCAACTACAACGATCTGCTGCTGCGCCAGACCTATATCTTCCCGACCTATGAAGGCACAACTGCCAGTCGTGGCCTGGTTTACCGTGATGGCAATACCAAGAGTGCCACCATGGATAACCAGATGGTGGGCTACTGGAACACCGACAGCACCGAGCAGACCTTGCTGCTGGGGGTAGATCTGCAGCGTCACGTCAATGAAGGGGTCGAGGCCGACAACTACGGTATGGGCTCAATCAATACCATGAACCCGGATTACAGCGGCTTCCCCGGTTTTGATGAGTCGACCGCCACTCATCAGAAGAGCAGCAAGGGCCAGAGCGGCCTCTATGCCCAGCACCAGATCCGCTGGGATGATCGCTGGTTGCTGACTGGCGGTGGTCGTTTCGACTATGTGGAGACCCACAACATCAATACCAGCAAGGACGAGCGCCAGTACGATCACGAGCTCTCCCTCTCGGGCAGCCTGATGTATCTGGCTGACAACGGCCTCTCTCCCTACTTTGCCTATGCCGAGTCGTTCGAGGTGCTGCCGGGGATCGATCCTAACACCCGAAACTCCTACAAGCCGCTCAAGGGCAAGCTCTACGAGACCGGCGTGAAGTATGTGCCTGCCTTCCTCGACGGTTACATCAATCTGGCGCTGTTCGATCTGGCCCAGACCAACTCGCTGGTCTCTACCGGTTCCGGCCAGCAGACCCAGGCGGGTGAAGTGACCTCTCAGGGGGTTGAGCTGGAAGGGAGCGTGCAGGTGACAGATGCGCTGCGTCTGACCGCTGCTTATACCTATACAGATGCCAAAACCAACGACACCGGCAGTGGCGATCGCCGTGCCAGCCTGATCCCGCGCCACCTGGCCTCCTTCTGGGGCAACTACAAGGTGCAGCAAGGGGTGGCTTCGGGTCTGGAGCTGGGTACCGGTGTGCGTTATATCGGTTCCAGCGTGGGTATTGGCGCCGTGAATGCGGACTACACCCCCATCTACGGCTCTGCCGAGGTGCCGGCCCATACCGTGTTGGATGCGATGATCGGGTATGACTTTGCCAAGAACTGGCGTGCCCAGCTCAACGTCAACAACCTGCTGGGTGAAACCTACGTGGCCAGTTGTGACTACTACTGCTACTACGGCGAGCCGCGCAGCGTAGTGGGCAGCATCAACTACCGCTGGTAATGGAAGTCGGGCGGGAACCGGATTCCCGCCCTTCTTTTCACCCGCAGTTGTTCTGATCTCTCTGGAATACCGGTCCGTTATGGAACTCTTGTCTCTGGTTTATCGCCAATATCGTTGGCCTTTTATCGCCATTACCCTGCTCAGTCTGCTCAGTGCCGTCAGCGGGATTGGCGTCATTGCTTTTATCAATCAGTCTCTTATCGAATCTATAGGTGATCCGCTGCCGATCCTCGGTCAGCTGGTCGGCCTGATTGTGTTGCTGCTGGTGATCACGCTCGGATCTCAGCTGGCCCTGACCACTCTCGGTCACCATTTTGTCTACCGGTTGCGAGGCCGTCTGCTCAAGCAACTGCTGGATAGCGATGTCGCCCGCATCCGCCAGATTGGTCAGGGGCCGCTGCTGGCCTCCCTCTCCAGCGATATCGGCCAGATCACCATTGCCTTCGTACGCCTGCCAGAGTTGGTGCAGGGGCTGGTGCTCACGCTGGGTTCAGCCCTCTATCTTGGCTGGCTCTCTCCGGCCCTGCTCGGGGTGACCGCGCTCTGGGTCACCGTCACCATGGTGGTGGGCTGGTTGCTGGTGAACCGTGTTTATCGCCATCTCTCCCACATGCGTCAGGCCGAAGATCGGCTCTATCAGAACTATCAGGCCATCATCGCCGGCAGCAAGGAGCTGGCGCTCAACCGCGAGCGGGCTCACTTCGTCTATCACCAGCTCTATGAGCAAAATGCCCGTGACTATCGCCAGCAGATCATTCGCGCCGACACCTATCACCTGAGCGCGGTGAACTGGTCGAATATCATGATGCTGGGGGCGATCGGTCTGGTCTTCTTTCTGGCCAACGGCCTTGGCTGGGCCAACACCAATGTGGCCGCCACCTTCGCCCTGACCCTGCTGTTCCTGCGCACCCCTCTGTTGCAGGGGATTGGCGCCCTGCCGACCCTGCTTGCCGCTCAGGTGGCGTTCGACAAGATCGCCGCGCTCAATCTGGCCGAGCCGGATGCGGACTTCCCGCTGCCGCCCGCCATTCGCTCCTGGCAGCGTATCGAGCTGGAGCAGGTGAGCTTTCACTATCAGGGGGAGGGCGGCTTTGCCGTTGGCCCCATCGATCTGCTCATCGAAAAGGGGGAGCAGATCTTCATCATCGGTGGCAATGGATCCGGCAAATCGACGCTGGCCATGCTGCTGACCGGCCTTTACCAGCCGGTATCGGGCCGGATCCTGCTGGATGGTGAGCCGGTCTCTGATCGCAACGGCTATCTGGCGCTCTTCTCCGCCATCTTCACCGACTATCACCTGTTCCAGCACCTGCTGGGGCCGGAACCCAAAGATGAGCTGGTGGCCGAGTGGCTGGGGCGGTTGCAGATGGGCAGCAAGCTCACCATCGAGGATGGCTTTATCGCCGATATCGATCTCTCCCAAGGGCAGCGCAAGCGGGTCGCCCTGCTACTGGCGCTGGCCGAGCAGCGCGAAGTTATGCTGTTTGACGAGTGGGCTGCGGATCAGGATCCCCAGTTCCGCCGCATCTTCTATCAGGTGCTGCTGCCTCGCCTCAAGGAGATGGGCAAGACGGTAATTGCCATCAGTCACGATGATCACTATTTCCCGCTGGCCGATCGCCTGCTGGAGATGCGTCAGGGCCAGCTCACCGAACTGACCGGGGCACGCCGCGCCGAAGTGAGCCGTGATGCGATCGCCCATCTGGATTGCGAGGTGCCAGCTTGATGCCGGCACCGATGAGACTGGCGGCAAGCCAGCACAGGAATTGCTTATGTTTGAGATGAAATCAGCCAGCTTCACGGTCAATGACCGCACGCTGCTGCACCCCACCGACCTGCGTTTCGAGCAGGGACAGGTCTATGGCCTCATCGGCCACAATGGGTCGGGTAAATCGACCCTGCTCAAGCTGCTGGCACGCCAGCAACCTCTCAGCGACGGCGAGATCCTGTTCGATGGCAAGCCGCTGCCCGACTGGGGCAATCGGGAGTTTGCCCGTCAGGTGGCCTATCTGCCCCAGCATTTGCCGAGCGCCGAGAATCTGCTCGGGCGGGAGCTGGTGGAGATGGGCCGCTACCCCTGGCGCGGCCTGCTGGGCCGGATGGGGGCGGAGGATCACCGTCAGGTCGAGCGGGCCATCGCCCTTACCCATACCGAACGCTTTGCCGATCGGCTGGTGGATACCCTCTCCGGCGGCGAGCGGGGCCGGGTCTGGCTGGCGATGCTGCTGGCCCAGGAGAGCCGCTTCATCCTGCTGGACGAGCCGCTGGCCGCGCTGGATGTGGCCCATCAGGTGGAGGTGCTGACGCTCGTCAAGCAGTTGAGCCGTCAGCTAAACCTTGGGGTCATCATCGTCATTCATGACATCAATATGGCCTCCCGCTTCTGTGATCGGCTGGTGGCGCTCCACTCCGGCCGCCTGCTTACCCACGGCGAACCTGAGGGGCTCATGACCAGCGAGACCCTGCACGCTATCTATGGCATTCCGATGGAGGTCATTCGCCACCCGGCTCATGCTCATCCCATCGCCATCGTCTGACCGGGGGGCTCTCTTGAACCGTTTATTGAAGAAGATGGCACCCTGCCTTATTAGCCTGCTGCTGCCACTAGCGGCGCAGGCCGACACATCCCCGATCGCCTCTACGCCGCTACCCCGTATCGCCACCGTCGACTGGACCATAGCCGAGACCCTGCTGGCACTCGGGGTGACTCCGCTGGCGGTGGGGGATGTTGGCCCCTATCAGGCATGGGTTGGCGAGCCACGGCTACCCGCCGGAGTGGTGGATATCGGCCTGCGCACCCAGCCCAACCGTGAGCTGCTGGCAGAGCTCAAACCCGATCGCATCCTCATCTCGCCGCTGGCGGCCTCGCTGGCGCCAACTCTTTCCCGCATTGCACCGGTGAGCACCATCGCCTTCTATGATGGGCAAACCGATCTATGGCAGCGGCTGCACGAGGTGACCCTGACTCTCGCCCGTATGGTGGGCAAAACCGCCGAGGGCGAACGGCTGCTGGCCGGGCTGGATCGGGATCTCGCCAGTATGCAGGCCGGATTGCCTGCGGATCTGCCGCCCCTGTTGGTGGTGCAGTTTATCGATGAGCGCCATGTGCGGGTGTTTGGTCGCCACAGCCTGTTCGATGCTGTGATGACGCGGCTTGGGCTGCGCAATGGCTGGCAGAATCAGACCAATAACTGGGGTTTCTCGGTGGTCAGCATCGAGCAGTTTATGACCTTGCCAACCGCGCGGCTGGTGGTGGTCGATCCCATCCCGGTAGGGGTGAGCGAACGGCTGCAGGAGCCTGGGCTGTGGCAGCATCTGCCGCTGGTACGGCAGGCGCCCGTGCTGCATCTGCCTGCGGTCTGGAGTTTTGGCGGCGTATTGGCCGCCCGCCGTTTCGCAGGTCTGCTCAGCGATGCATTGTTGCAAGATGTCGAGCGTATGGAGGCTAGCCGATGAAGCGACTGCTCACATCGCCGCTGCTGCGGCCGGTCTCGATCCTGCTGGGGTTGACCCTCTTGCTCGCGTATTGGGAGCTGGCTCGCCAGCTGCCCGGTGCGCTCTGGTGGCAGAGCCTCTTCGCCCCCAATCTGGATGATGTCAGCCAAGCGGTGGTGCATTTCAGCTGGCTACCCCGCTTGGCTGTCACCCTGTTGGCCGGGGCGGCGCTCGGGCTGGCGGGCACCCTGATGCAGCAGGTGCTGCGCAACCCGCTCGCGTCACCGACCACCTTGGGGGTGGCCTCCGGTGCCCAACTGGCGTTGATGATGGTGACCCTGTTTGCCCCCTCCTGGTTGCTGCTGGGGCGGGAGTGGATCGCCATGGTTGGCGGTAGCCTTGCGATGGCGCTGGTGTTTGCCTTGGCCTGGCGTCGTCAGCTCAATCCGGTGGTCATCGTCTTTGCCGGGCTGGTGATCAACCTCTATCTGGCGGCCATCAGCATGGGGCTCTTGCTGTTCTTTCAGGAGGAGCTGAAAGGCTTGCTGGTGTGGGGCGGTGGCTCGCTAGTGCAGAACAGCTGGAGCGGGGTGAGTTATCTGTTGCCCCGCCTGCTGGCAGCTGCTGCGCTGGCTGCGGTGCTGGTACGCCCGCTGGCGGTGCTGGAGCTGGATGATGCCAGCGCCCGCAGTCTGGGGGTCTCCCTTCAGCATCTGCGTTTTGCCGGACTGGGGCTGGCGGTGTTTGTCACCGCTTGCGTGGTGAGCGTGGTGGGGCTGATCGGCTTTATCGGGTTGGCGGCGCCCGCCATGGTGCGGCTGCTCGGGATCCGCCAGCTCGGCCAGCGGCTGCTGTGGGCTCCGATCCTCGGCGCCCTGCTGCTGGCGGCGACCGATCTGCTGCTGCAGAGTCTGAGCCGCTTCTGGCCGGTATTGATCCCCACCGGCGCAATGACCGCCATGCTGGGGGCGCCACTGCTGCTCTGGCTGATCCCGCGCCTTGGCATCAAGTCGGGTACGCCGAAGGCAAACGCCGCTCTGCCGGTGGCCCGCCATCCGGCACCGGCTCGCCTTGTCGGCCTGTTGCTGGTCGGGCTGATGCTGGCCATGGTCGCCTCCCTGCTGGTTGGTCAGGGAATGACGGGCTGGAGCTGGCCAAGCTGGCTCCGCTGGCAGGCCCAGCTGGAGTGGCGGCTGCCGCGCACTCTGGCTGCGGGGGCGGCTGGCGTGCTGCTGGCGCTGGCGGGCACCCTGTTGCAGCGGGTCAGCAACAATCCTATGGCGAGCCCAGAGCTGCTGGGGGTGAGCGGCGGCACCTTTATGGGGGTGATAGCCACGGCGCTGTTGCTGCCTGCGTTGCCCCTGCCGCTGGTCGGTGGCCTGCTCGGTGCTTTTGGTTGCCTGTTGCTGCTGGTGGTGGTCAACCACAAGCACGGCTTCCAGCCGGAGCGGATCCTGCTCTCCGGCATCGCCATCACGGCACTGTTTGAGCCGCTGCAGGCCATTGCGCTGGCCAACGGCGACATGCGGGTGCAGCAACTGCTCTCCTGGATGTCCGGTTCCACCTACTACGTCACCCTGCCGGTGGCCTATGGGTTGGTGGGGCTGGCGCTGTTGATGCTGTCCGCCTGCCTGCTTGTCAGCCGCTGGCTCGATCTGTTGCCGATGGGGGGGGCGATGGCGACCGCACTGGGCATTCGCCTCAACCGTGCCCAGCTCGCCATCCTGCTGCTGGTGGCCGTGCTCACTGCCAGCGCCACCCTGGTGGTGGGGCCGCTCTCGTTCGTCGGCCTGTTGGCGCCACACATGGCCAAGCTGATGGGGTTGGTGCGGGCACGCTGGCACCTGCTTGGGGCCGCCGCTTCCGGCGCCCTGTTGATGGTATCGGCGGACTGGGTCGGCCAGCAGATCCTCTTCCCGCAGGAGGTGCCGGTCGGGCTGGTCTCCACCCTGTTAGGGGGCGCTTACTTCATGTGGTGTCTGCGCCGCCTCTAGGTTTGTGGACGAAAAATGCGCAAAAAAGCCCGGGATGAACCCGGGCTTTTTATTGTCTGCCGAACCAGCTTATTTGCCGATGCAGAAGCTGGAGAAGATGCGGCCCAGCAGATCGTCTGAGCTGAATTCGCCGGTGATCTCGGAGAGGGACTCTTGCGCCAGGCGCAACTCTTCGGCCACCAGCTCGCCAGCCACGAACACTTCCAGCTGCTCCTTGGCCACCAGCAGGCGCTCAGCGGCGCGCTCCAGTGCATCCAGATGGCGGCGGCGGGCCATAAAGCCCCCTTCGGTGTTGCCCTGGAAGCCCATGCAGGCTTTCAGGTGCTCGCGCAGGGCAGGCAGTCCCAGCTCGGTCTTGGCGGAGATACGGTAGACGGCATGGCCCTGCTCCTGACTCGGTGCCAGATCCTCGCCGGTCAGGTCGGCCTTGTTGCGAATGACGGTGAGGCCGATATTTTTTGGCAACCGATCAACAAATTCCGGCCAGATCTCCCGCGGGTCAACCGCGTCTGTGGTGGTGCCATCCACCATAAACAGCACCCGGTCGGCCTGTTCGATCTCGGCCCAGGCGCGCTCGATACCGATCTGCTCCACCTTGTCCTGGGTGTCGCGCAGGCCGGCGGTGTCGATGATGTGCAGCGGCATGCCATCGAGATGGATGTGCTCGCGCAACACGTCGCGGGTGGTACCGGCAATCTCGGTAACGATGGCTGACTCACGGCCTGCCAGAGCGTTGAGCAGGCTCGATTTGCCGGCGTTGGGACGACCGGCGATCACCACCTTCATCCCTTCCCGCAGCAGGGCGCCCTGCTTGGCTTCACCACGCACGTCGTCCAACTCGGACATGATGGCGTAGAGGTCGCCCGCCACCTTGCCATCGGAGAGGAAGTCGATCTCCTCGTCCGGGAAGTCGATGGCCGCTTCCACATAGATGCGCAGCCGGGTCAGGTTTTCCACCAGCTGCTGGATCTTGCTGGAGAACTGCCCCTGCAGGGAGTGCATGGCGCTGCGGGCAGCCTGTTCGCTGGAGGCTTCAATAAGGTCGGCAATCGCCTCGGCCTGGGCCAGATCCAGCTTGTCGTTGATGAAGGCGCGCTCGCTGAACTCGCCGGGGCGGGCAGGGCGGATCCCTTCAATTTGCAGAATGCGGCGGATCAGCATGTCCATGATGACGGGGCCGCCGTGGCCCTGCAGCTCCAGCACATCTTCGCCGGTGAAGCTGTTGGGGGCCTTGAACAGCAGGGCGATGCCCTGATCCAGTACTTCGCCTTGCTCATCCCTGAACGGCAGATATTCGGCGTAGCGTACCCGCGGGCACTTGCCGAGCACTATCTCGGCTACCTGTTCGGCGGCGGGGCCGGATACCCGGACTATGCCGACGCCACCACGGCCGGGGGCGGTGGCCTGGGCCACGATCGTATCTGTAGTCATCTTGCTTGGCTCGTTTGTTCGCTGATAGGAAAACGTAGTGGGAGACATTGTAATAAAAAAGGCGGCCCGAAGGCCGCCTCTTTTGTCATCACGGGAAGATTAGCTACGCATCAGTTGCGAGTGTGCAGGCCTTTCTTCTCCAGCTGACGATAGATGATGGTCTGCTGGGTGATGGAGATAACGTTGCTCACCAGCCAGTAGAGAGTCAGGCCAGCCGGGAACCAGAGGAACATGAAAGTGAAGATGATCGGCATGAACTGCATCACTTTCTGTTGCATCGGGTCGGTCACGGTGGTCGGGCTCATCTTCTGCAGATACCACATGGAGGCACCCATGAGGATTGGCAGCACGAAGAAGGGGTCCTTCACTGACAGGTCGGTGATCCACAGGGCGAACGGCGCGTGGCGTAGTTCAACAGACTCCATCAGTGCCCAGTAGAGGGCAATGAAGATGGGCATCTGAACCAGGATCGGCAGACAGCCACCCAGCGGGTTGACCTTCTCCTTCTTGTACAGCTCCATCATGCCCTGAGACATCTTCTGGCGATCGTCGCCGAAGCGCTCGCGCAGGGCCGCAATCTTGGGTTGCAGCATGCGCATCTTGGCCATGGAGGTGTACTGGGCCTTGGTCAGCGGGAACATGATGCCGCGCACCAGCAGGGTCAGCATGATGATGGCCACACCCCAGTTCTGGACGAAGCCGTGGAACACGGTCAGCAGCCAGTGCAGCGGTTGGGCGATGAACCACAGCCAGCCGTAGTCGACGGTCAGGTCGAGGTGGTTTGCCACCTTGGCCATCTGGTCTTGCAGCTTGGGACCAACCCACAGTTTGCTGGTCACTTCGGCCTGTTGACCGGCTGCCACGTCAACCATCGGCGCCTTGTAACCGATGATGGCCTGGCCTTTGCCCGGGATCACTCGGCTGTAGAAGCTGTTGGTATCGTTTGCGTTCGGAGCCCAAGCAGAGACGAAGTAGTGTTGCAGCATGGCGACCCAACCACCCTTGGTGGTCTTGCTCAGGTCGGCATCCTTCATCTCGTCGAAGGTGTACTTCTTGTAGCGGGTATCTTCAGTGGAGAAGGCACCGCCGCGGTAAGCACTGGCTACCATGGCATGGCCTTGCTGGTCTTTCGGAGTCGCCACGGTCTGCTTCAGCTGACCGTAGAACTGCACCTGTACCGGCTTGGCGGATTTGTTGTCGATCTTGTAGTCGACGCCAACGGCATAGTCACCGCGCTTGAGGATGAACTCCTTGGTGAAGACAACGCCCTTGCTGTCGGTCCAGGTCATCGGAACGACGACTTGATCCTGACCATCAGCCAGCTGGTAGCTGGTCTGGGCTGCTTCATAGGTGGGACGACCCTGGGCCTGGCTGTCAGGACCATCGCGACCAACCAGACCGCTCTGGGCAACATAAAGATGCTCAGGCTGGCTGGTCAGCAGTACGAACGGTTGATCCTTGCCTTCTTCCAGCTTGTGGGCCAGCAGTTCAGCAGAGACGATGTCGCCACCCTGGGTATCCAGAGTCAGCTTGAGCACGTCGGAGGAGACGGTGATCAGCTTGCGTGCGGCAGTCGCATTGGCTTGCTCGGAAACCTGAGGAATATCACCGGATTGACCGGCTTCAGGTACGAAATGTTCGGTTTGGGCCACGGTAGTCGGGGCCGGCTTGGGAGCCTTGTCGGACTCCCACTGTTGCCAGAGCAAAAAGCTCACGAACAGCAAACCGATCAGGAGTAGATTGCGTTGTGATTCCATAGTCTTCAGTTTCTTCGCTTTGGTTGCGGAACCGGGTCATAACCACCCTCGGATAAGGGATGGCATTTTAATAGACGTTTGCTGGCTAACCAAACGCCTTTTATGAAACCGTGAAGTCGGATTGCTTCTATCGCAAATTGGGAACAAGTCGGGGTAAAACGGCAGCGCGGCCCCAGCAGGGGACTAATGATTAGCTGATACAGACGTATCAGTTTGATAGCTACCCATTGCAACGGCGTGACAGAGTGCGCCATAGCTTTTCCAGTAACTTGAACAGTTCCTCGTTATCCATCTCTTTCACACCGGCCTTGGCGATCACCACGATGTCGATAGCGGGCAGCTGATGTTGTTTGAGGCGGAAACTTTCCCGAACCACCCGTTTGACACGGTTACGCCAAACGGCACGCTTGAGTGCTTTTTTGGGCACAGCGAGACCAAGACGAGGGTGTTCGAGCGAATTGGGAGAGGCGAGAAGAGTAATCTGCGGAGAGGCGGCCCGGACAGGCTCGGCGAAAACGCGTTTGAAGTGTTCGGGAGTTAACAGACGTAACTCCCGAGAGAAGGTGTGCTGGGTAGGCATTAGACTACCAGGCGGGCACGACCCTTGGCACGACGAGCGGCCAGAACTTTACGACCGTTGGCAGTTGCCATGCGGGCGCGGAAACCGTGAGAGCGCTTGCGCTTCAGGTTGGACGGTTGAAAAGTACGTTTCATGATTCGATTCCGTATTACTGTACAGTTTTGATTGTCACACTTAGCCGACGCGCCAGCTATAGCGTGTGACGACTAGCAAAAGAGGCCGAATTCTAAACAGAGTTCGGCTTTTAGTCAATCCGCCGTTCCCTCTCATCCTGCGGTGGTCTTGAAAAGGCCACTGCCGAGCGTGAGGATCCAGAGGATCGAGGGCTCCGGATTATACTGGCAACCCTGTGTTAAACAAGGGATCCCTCAATAAAAAAGGCGGCCAGGCCGCCAAAGAGAGAGCTATTTAAGGACTTTCCGCAAGAACTCCCGGGTACGGGGATCCTTGGGATCGACCAATATCTGATCCGGCGGGCCTTGCTCCACGATCCGGCCACCTTCCATGAAGATCACCCGATCGGCCACATCCCGTGCGAATTCAATCTCGTGGGTCACCACCACCATGGTCTGGTGCTGGCTAGCCAGCTTTTTCATCAGTCCGAGCACTTCATCGACCCATTCCGGATCGAGTGCCGAAGTGGGCTCGTCAAACAGGATCACCTTGGAGTGGGCCGCCATGGCCCGACCGATGCCGACCCGTTGCTGCTGGCCACCGGAGAGGGAGGCCGGATAGGCGTCCTTCTTGTCGGCAAGACCTATATCCTCAAGGATGCCGAGGGCGGTAGCACGGGCTTCCGCCTTTGGCTGTTTCCAGACGGTGATCAGCCCTTCGGCGATGTTGTCCTGCGCCGTCTTGTTGGCAAACAAGGCGTAGTTCTGGAACACGAAGGAGGCGCGCTTGCGCAGCTCGATGGCCTGCTGCTCGCTGGCATTTGCCAGATTGAGCTGCAGATCGTCGATGGCAAGCGAACCCGCATCCGGGGTCTCCAGCAGGTTCAGGCAGCGCAGCAGAGTCGACTTGCCGGTGCCGGAGGGGCCGATAATGACCACTATCTCCCCCTTCTTTACCTCCAGATCGATGCCGTTGAGCACCTGATTGCCGTGATATGCCTTGGAGAGGCCGGTTAGCTTGATCATGAGAGCCCTCCTTTAATAGGCACGGTTGAGGTGTACTTCCAGCAGATGCTGCAAGCGGGTGAAGAAGATGACCACTACCCAGTAGATGAGCGCCACCGCCATAAAGCTCTCGAAGAACTTGAAGGAGGAGGAGGCTTCCATCTGCGCCTTGCCCATGATCTCGGCCACGCCGAGGGTAAAGGCCAGCGAGGTGCTCTTGATCATGTCGATGAAGTAGTTCATCAGCGACGGAGTGGCGATGCGTGCTGCCTGCGGCAGAATGATCCGCTGCATCGCCTGCAGCCGGCTCATGCCGATGCTGAGCGCCGCCTCCATCTGGCTTTTGTGGATACCCAGGATCGACGCTCTGATTGACTCGGCCATGTAGGCGGCAAAGTGGAGGGTCAGACCTATGATGGCGGCGGTAAAGGCATCCATCCCGGAAAATACGTGGAACAGTTGTGGCAGCCCGTAATAGAGCAGAAACAGCTGGACGAGCAGCGGTGTACCCCGAAAGAACGAGATATAGAGCATCGCCAGCCAGTGGATCACGGGGATGCGAAAGACCCGTACTATCGCCAGGGCCAGCGACAGTACGAGTGCCAACGCGAATCCCCACAGGGCCATCTCCATCGTGGTGCCCAGATATTTGAGCAGGATGGGAAACAGCCCCAGGGTGTACTCGATATCGAAGTGCATCATTTATTTGTCGGTGATGTCGGACGCGAACCATTTCTCGGAGATTTGACGCAGGGAGCCATCCTTGCGCATGGCGGTCAGAGCCTCATCGACCTTCTTCAGCAGCGCCTGCTTCTCCGGGGTCTTCAGGAAGGGCAGGGCGTTCTCGATGGTTTCGAACGGTGCGCCAGCCTGTTGCAGCGGCAGCTTGGACTCCTTGATCAGCTGGGCGGTGGAGACGCGGTCCATCACGAAGGCGTCGATGCGGCCCAGCGCGACATCCTGCTCGAAGGCGGAGTCATAGGTGCGGATATCGATCTTGTGGTTCGGATCGTTCTTGCGCAGCAGCTCTTCAAAGTTGGAGCCCAGGTTGACCGCGACTTTTTTGCCTTCCAGATCCTTGATGCCGTGGATGGTGTTGTTGCCCTGACGGACCACGATCTGGGCGCCGTCATAGACGTAGGGCTGGGAGAAGTCGTACTTCGCCTTGCGCTCGTCGGTGATGGTGATCTGGTTGGAGATGGTATCGACACGGCCGGTTTCCAGCATGCCGAACAGGCCGGAGAAGCTGGCGGTAACGAACTCGACCTTGTAGCCGGTGCGCTCGCCGATCTGGTTCCACATATCCACTTCAAAGCCCTGCAGCTTGTCCTGCTTGACGAAAGTGAACGGGAAGTACTTGCCGGACATACCGACCTTGATGGTCTCCTGGGCGATGGCCTGACCAGACAGGGTAGCCAACAGGATGGCTGCGCCGGAAATAAGCTTGATGGAAGTTTTCATGGGGTTTCTCTCTCTAAATGTCTTGTATTTGTAGTTGTAATAACTGCTTTGGCGCTGATGTTATTGGAATAAAATTTAAAAAATAAATGACATTTGGTTATATGAAATAACAGGAGTGCAGCACGAGATCCGCCAGTTGCAGCAGTGGATCAAGCTGTGGGTAACTTTGGGGATGAAAGATGATCCGGAGGCGCTGGATCCTTGAAAGTCAAGGATCTTATTTGCTGGATCCGCGGGGTCACGGCTGGAGATCCGGCGGCTAAAAACGTAGAATAGCCGGTCTTTAGTTAATCAATCGACAGGAGTTTAGAGTGACTGCTTCGCTATGGCAGCAGTGCCTTAACCGGCTGCAAGATGAGTTGCCCTCGGCAGAATTCAGCATGTGGATCCGGCCGCTTCAAGCGGAGTTGAGTGACAATACTCTGACCCTGTATGCACCGAATCGCTTCGTTCTGGACTGGGTACGAGACAAGTACCTCATCCGGGTGAACGGTATCATTAACGAACTTTGCGGGGTCGATGGCCCCGCCCTGCGTTTTGATATTGGCAATCGTCCCCACCCCGTCACCGTCGCTGCAAGCAGAGCGCCGGCGCAGGGTGCTGCGCCTGTGAATAACTTGCAGAAGAGCTGGGAAAGCAAGCCCGAAACCAAGCCTGAGCCGAACCACAAGAGCAACACCAACGTGAACTATACCTTCGAGAATTTCGTCGAGGGTAAGTCTAACCAGTTGGCTCGTGCGGCGGCCCGTCAGGTGGCGGACAATCCGGGTGGCGCTTACAACCCGCTGTTCCTCTATGGCGGCACCGGCCTGGGTAAAACCCACCTGCTGCACGCCGTTGGCAATGCCATCAAGGAGAGTAAAAAAGATGCGAAAGTCATCTATATGCACTCCGAGCGGTTTGTTCAGGACATGGTGAAAGCGCTGCAAAATAACGCCATTGAAGAGTTCAAGCGTTACTACCGCAGCGTCGATGCCCTGCTCATCGATGACATCCAGTTCTTCGCCAACAAGGAGCGCTCCCAGGAGGAGTTCTTCCATACCTTCAACGCCTTGCTCGAAGGCAACCAGCAGATCATCCTCACCTCGGATCGCTATCCGAAAGAGATCAACGGCGTCGAGGATCGCCTCAAGTCCCGCTTCGGCTGGGGCCTGACCGTGGCGATCGAGCCGCCTGAGCTGGAGACTCGCGTCGCCATCCTGATGCGCAAGGCGGACGAGAACCAGATCCACCTGCCGGACGAAGTGGCCTTCTTCATCGCCAAACGGCTGCGTTCCAACGTCCGTGAACTGGAAGGAGCCCTCAACCGGGTGATCGCCAACGCCAACTTTACCGGTCGCGCCATCAACATCGACTTCGTACGCGAAGCGCTGCGCGATCTGCTGGCGTTGCAGGAGAAGCTGGTCACCATCGACAATATCCAGAAGACGGTGGCGGAGTACTACAAGATCAAGCTTGCGGATCTGCTCTCCAAGCGCCGTTCCCGCTCCGTGGCCCGCCCGCGCCAGCTGGCGATGGCACTTGCCAAGGAGCTGACCAATCACAGTTTGCCGGAGATAGGTGATGCCTTTGGTGGCCGTGACCATACCACCGTTCTTCATGCCTGCCGCAAGATCGAGCAGCTGAAGGAGGAGAGTCACGACATCAAGGAGGACTACTCCAACCTGATCCGTACCCTTTCTTCCTGATAACGGAGAGCACAGATGCAGCTCGAAATTAGCCGTGAGGCCCTGTTACGTCCTCTGCAACTGGTGTCCGGTGCCCTGGGTGGCCGACCGACCCTGCCGATCCTCGGCAACGTGCTGCTTGATGTCAGCAACGGTCTGCTGTCGCTGACCGGTACCGATCTCGAAGTAGAGATGATCGGTCAGGTCTATCTGAATGGTGCCAGCGAAGATGGCCGCACCACTGTGCCGGCGCGCAAGTTGCTGGACATCTGCCGTGGTCTGCCGGAAGGCGCCGAGATCCGTCTCAATACCGAAGGCGATCGCCTGATCATCCGTTCCGGTCGTTCCCGTTTCAATCTGTCGACCCTGCCGGCAACCGAGTATCCGAACATCGAGGATTGGGAATCCGTGCTCGAGTTCGATATCAGCCAGCTGGAGCTGAAGAAGCTGATCGATGCGACCCAGTTCTCCATGGCCAGCCAGGATGTGCGTTACTACCTGAACGGCATGCTGTTCGAGAGTGAAGGTCACGGTCTGCGTACCGTGGCGACCGACGGTCACCGTCTGGCCACCTGCCGCCGCGAGGTTGTGGGGGAATCGCTGCCCGATCATCAGGTTATCCTGCCGCGCAAAGGGGTGCTGGAGCTGGTGCGTCTGCTGGAAGCGGAAGACAAGCCGGTACGGCTGCAGATCGGTCGCAGCAACCTGCGTGCCGCTCTCGACGGCTTCATCTTTACCTCCAAGCTGGTGGATGGCCGTTTCCCGGACTGGCGCCGGGTCATTCCGCGCAACAGCGACAAGGCCCTGATCGCTGGTCGCGAGGATCTGCGTCAGGCGTTTGCCCGCGCAGCGATCCTCTCCAACGAAAAATTCCGTGGGGTGCGTCTCAATCTGCAGGAAAACCTGCTGCGCATCACCGCCAACAACCCGGAACAGGAAGAAGCGGAAGAGCTGCTTGACGTACAATACGCTGCTGGCGAGATGGAGATCGGATTCAACGTCTCTTATGTGCTGGACGTGCTGAATACGTTAAAATGTGAGCAAATCCGGGTTAGCCTGAGCGATTCCGTCAGCAGCGCCATTATTGAGGATTTTGAAAATCAGGATGCTCAGTACGTGGTAATGCCGATGCGGATCTAGTCGTGTCTCTGGTCAAACTCCAGCTCAGCGACTTTCGCAATATCCAGCAAGCCAGTCTCGCGTTGTCACCCGGCCTCAATATTTTGGTCGGGTGCAATGGCAGCGGCAAGACCAGCGTGCTGGAAGCCATTCACTACCTTGGTCTGGGGCGCTCCTTTCGCACTCATCTGACCGGGCGGGTTATCCGCCAGGGGGAGAGGGCGTTTACCCTGTTTGCCCAGTGCGAACTGGATGGGCGTCAGGTGCCTATCGGTCTTGCCAAGGACAAGAGTGGCGAGACCCAGCTCAAGATTGCCGGAGCGCAGGCGCAGCGATTGGCCGATCTGGCCGAACTGCTGCCGGTGCAACTCATCCATCCGGATGGCTTCAATCTGTTGACCGGGGGGCCGCAGGCTCGTCGGGCCTGGCTCGATTGGGGGGTGTTTCATCAGGAACCCACCTTCTTCGCACTGTGGGGGCGGGTGCGGCGGCTGCTGAAACAGCGTAATGCGCTGCTGCGCCAGAGCACCCAATATCGCCAGCTGGCGTTCTGGGATCAGGAGCTGGTGCGGTTGGGTGGTGAACTGGCAGGCTTTCGCGCCAGTTATTGTCAGGCCATTACGCCCCTGATCAAGGAGATGACGGCGGATTTTCTGCCGGAATTCGATATCAGTCTTGGTTTTTACCGGGGCTGGGAGAAAGATACCCCCCTCAACGAACTGCTGGAGGCGGGGTTTGAGCGGGATCGGGCGCTGGGCTACACCGGTGTCGGTCCGCAGAAAGCCGATGTGCGCCTCAAGGCGAACGGGGTGCCTGCTCAGGATATTTTGTCCCGGGGTCAGCTCAAGCTGCTGGTTTGTGCCATGCGCTTGGCCCAAGGGCTCTATTTGAATCAACATAGCAGCCGTGGCTGTATTTTTTTAATTGACGATTTTGCCTCTGAACTGGATGTCGAGAAGCGTCGCCTCCTGGCCGCAAGGCTGAAGCAGTGCGCGTCCCAGGTGTTTATCACCGCTATCGATACCGGTCAGCTCGCAGACATGATGGATGCGAATGACTGCAAGTTGTTCCACGTGGAACAAGGCAAGATCTCCGAAACGTTAGAGAAGGCAGAGAGTAAGCTATGAGTGAAAATACTTACGACTCCTCGAATATCAAGGTGCTGAAGGGCCTGGATGCGGTCCGCAAGCGCCCGGGGATGTATATCGGCGATACGGATGATGGCTCGGGTCTGCACCACATGGTGTTCGAAGTCGTCGATAACTCCATTGACGAGGCGCTCGCTGGCTACTGCTCCGATATTCAGGTCAAGATCCATTCCGATGGCTCCGTCTCCGTGCGCGATAACGGCCGTGGTATTCCAGTCGATATTCACCCGGAAGAGGGCCGCTCCGCTGCCGAAGTCATCATGACCGTGCTGCACGCTGGCGGTAAGTTCGATGACAACTCCTACAAGGTTTCCGGTGGTCTGCACGGCGTCGGCGTCTCCGTAGTTAACGCGCTCTCTGACAAGCTGCTGCTGACCATTCGTCGTAACGGCCACGTTTACGAACAGACCTATCATCTGGGTGAGCCGCAGGCTCCGCTCAAGCAGATCGGTGACAGCACTGGCACCGGTACCGAAGTACGCTTCTGGCCGAGCCCGACCATCTTCAGCGACACCCTGTTCCACTACGAGATCCTGGCCAAGCGTCTGCGCGAACTCTCCTTCCTCAACTCCGGTGTTTCCATCCGTCTGATGGATGAGCGTGATGGCCGTGAGGCGCACTTCTGCTACGAAGGCGGCATCAAGGCGTTCGTTGAGTACCTGAACCAGAACAAAACCCCGATCCACCCGAAAGTGTTCCACTTCACAACCGAACAGGATGGCATCGGCGTGGAAGTTGCCATGCAGTGGAACGACGCCTATCAGGAAGGGGTCTACTGCTTCACCAACAACATTCCGCAGCGCGATGGTGGTACCCACCTCGTTGGTTTCCGTACCGCGTTGACCCGTACCCTCAACTCCTACATGGAGAAAGAGGACTACAGCAAGAAGGCCAAATCTGCCGCCAGCGGTGATGACGTGCGTGAAGGTCTGATTGCCGTTATCTCCGTCAAGGTGCCGGATCCCAAGTTTTCCTCCCAGACCAAGGACAAGCTGGTCTCTTCCGAAGTGAAGACTGCTGTCGAGCAGGCGATGGGTGAGAAGCTGGCCGACTTCCTGCTGGAAAACCCGGGCGATGCCAAGATCGTGGTCAACAAGATCATCGATGCGGCCCGTGCCCGTGAAGCGGCCCGCAAGGCCCGTGAACTGACTCGCCGCAAAGGCGCGCTGGATATCGCCGGTCTGCCCGGCAAGCTGGCTGACTGTCAGGAAAAAGACCCGGCTCTCTCCGAACTCTACATAGTGGAAGGGGACTCTGCTGGCGGTTCCGCCAAGCAGGGTCGCAACCGTAAGAACCAGGCCATCCTGCCGCTCAAGGGCAAGATCCTGAACGTAGAGAAGGCCCGTTTCGACAAGATGATCTCCTCACAAGAGGTAGGCACCCTGATCACCGCACTGGGTTGCGGTATCGGTCGCGACGAGTACAACCCGGACAAGCTGCGTTATCACAACATCATCATCATGACCGATGCGGACGTCGATGGTGCGCACATCCGAACCCTGCTGCTGACCTTCTTCTATCGTCAGATGCCGGAAATCATCGAGCGTGGCTACGTTTATATCGCCCAGCCGCCGCTCTACAAGGTGAAGAAGGGCAAGCAGGAACAGTATCTGAAAGACGAAGATGCGCTGCTGCAGTACCAGACCGCCATGGCGCTGGATGGTGCGACCCTGCACGTCAACGAGTCTGCCCCGGCCATCGGTGGCGAGGCGCTGGAGCGTCTGGTCAACCAGCATCGCTCGGTGACTCACCTGATCACCCGCATGTCTCGTCGTGCGCCGGAAGCTGTACTGACCCAGCTGATCTATCAGCCGGAGCTGAACGAAGCGCTGCTGAACAGCGAGAGCGATCTGCTGGCCTGGTGTCAGGGTATGGAAGCCGTGCTCAACGAGAGCAACCAGGGCATCCAGTACCAGATGCAGGTTCGCCGCGATGAAGAGCGCCGCCTGTTCGTGCCGCATGCCGTGGTACGTCAGCACGGTGTCGACCGCGAATACCCGATCAGCTACGATTTCCTGCAATCCTCCGAGTACCGTCAGCTGGTCTCGCTGGGCAAGGAGATCGCCAACCTGATCGAGGAAGGTGGTTACATCAAGCGTGGCGAGAAGGTGAAGCCGGTCTCCAGCTTCGTCGAAGCGGTCGAGTGGCTGATGGGCGAAGGCAAACGCGGCATCTACATCCAGCGCTATAAAGGCTTGGGCGAGATGAACCCGGACCAGCTGTGGGAAACCACCATGGATCCGGAAGCCCGCCGGATGTTGCGCGTCACCATCGACGATGCGGTTGGTGCTGACCAGCTCTTCTCCACCCTGATGGGTGATGCTGTAGAGCCGCGTCGCGACTTTATCGAGACCAACGCCCTGCGCGTAGCCAACCTCGACGTCTAATCAGACTCGCTGATTGCAATAAAAAGCCGCTCACAAGAGCGGCTTTTTTACATCTGCAGTCTGCTTTATCAGAGCATTTTGCTCATGATGACCAGGTTGTGGGGTAGCACAGCGCCATCGCTAGCCGTGCGATGACGCAACGCTGGCACTATGTGGTGGATAACCCCGAACCCCAGCTTGGTATAGAAAGGCTCGGCGGTCTGGGTACCGAGATTGACCTCGTAAACCCCTTGCTGCGTCAGGTACTCCAGCACGGTATTGGCGAGCAGGGTGCCGGTTCCTGCGGGTTGCCCAGGTTGCACCACCACAGTGCCGATATAGGCGTATCGCCGATTGTCTGTGGAGTAGATAGACCCGGACATACCTCCCTGCAGTTCACCATTCTCATCATGCAGCATCAAGACAAAGGTCGGCCGGATTTTGGGATCCTGCTCGTTGACGGCTTCGATGTAGAGGGTTTTGCCTGCTGGCTGAGAACCGTAATACGCTCTGAATATTGCAGTGTGATCCGGGCCTGCGGGCATATGAACGGCTTCGTGCAGATAACCGCTTTGAGTGAGAGGGGAATAGAGCTCCTGATACGTGGTGAGTATCACCACCTCATTGATGAGGTGGCCCTGCTGCCGTTGTTCATCGATCAGCTGATCCAGATAATCGAGCGGAGTATCGAGAAAGCTGGCTTCCGGGTAGTGGACGATGACGTTGGGGTTGAAGCCAAACTCCTGCTCACGCAGTTGCAGCAGGGAAAAAAGTGCCAACTGCTTCTCGCTCAGTTCATCGGCTGTGCAGTTATCTGGCTGATACAGTTTGAGTGGATTATGTCGAGTGGTCATTGTTTATCCATAAAATGATGCGCGCAGATGATAACACAGCCGATCGGATAGGGTCGTTCCACGTGGAACATTGAACCGGGTTACCTCAGCTCAGGTGCCGGGCAGTAGAGGCGCAGACGATGGCCATCCGGGTCGAGGGCCATGCAGGTGTAGCCAAACTCCATCTTGGTCGGCGCCTGGATCAGGGTGAGCCCGCGCGCCAGCCACTCGGCAGACAGGCGATCGACGGCATCATCATCGGGGAGGGCGAAGGCCAGCTCCATCGCTCCGGCCGTTTGGGTCACGGCAGGTTCAACTGTGGCGCTGGACCAGAGTGCCAGTCTGGCGCCCGATTCGAACACGAACATGGCAAAGGTAGGTGACTCCTCCACCGGTTCACGCTCGAACAACTCGCGGTAGAAGAGCGCGCTGCGGGTCGGATTGGTAACGTAGAGGATGGTGAACTGGGGGACTAACATGGTGATGCTCCTTGCTGATGAGATGGCGCATCGGCGCCGACCCCGTCAGCATGGCGCTACCTGCTGTCAGTTTCTGTCAGCAATGAATTTCGGCTGCGGGATCTGCTGGGTGGCGCGCCACTCCTTCAGCAGGCTCTCTCTGCTTTTTGGATAGCGGCAATCTTGCGGTTGCATCCGGGTGATGCGATCCACCCGAAAGTGGCGAAAGCCCTGACGCAGTTCGCACCAGGCCACCAGTACCCGTACCTGTTCGAAGTAGCCGAGGGCAAAGGGCCAGACGGTGCGCTCAGAGGCCTCATCCTTGAGATCGCGATAGATCAGGGTCACCTTGCGTTGCTGGCGGATGGCGCTGCGCAGTGGGGCTTCATCGGTGAGGCTGTCGCTGCGGGAGGTACCGATCAGCAGGGCATTGCTCTGGAGCTGCTGGCGATAGTCGGCGGGCAGCACGGCTTCTATCTTGGCCAGCGCACTGCTGGCCGATGCACTCAAGGCTCCGTCACCGTGGGCGACGACCCAACGCGACCCCAGCACCAGCGCATCCAGCTCCTCTTCACTGAACATCAATGGCGGCAGCATGAAGCCGGGACGCAACACATAGCCGATCCCGGGTTCACCCTCGATATGGGCGCCTTGTGCCTGCAGGGTGGCGATATCCCGGTAGAGGGTGCGCAGGCTGATGCCAAGCTGGCTGGCCAGCTCCGCACCTGTGATGGCGTAGCGATGGCCGCGCAGCAACTGGAGCAGGGCCAGCAGGCGTTCGGAACGGGACATGGAATGACTCCTCGGGATCTCTGGTTTAGCCTGCCATAGCGGAGTGTGCGGGTATAGAGGATGTCATCAGACATTGTTGCCACGAAAAGATCGTCGCCACTCGCTGGGGGAGATGGCAAAGCGGGCACGAAAGTGATTGCGCAGAGAGGTAGCACTCTTGAAGCCGACCAGCTCGGCAATGCGATCGATGGAATGGCTGCTTACCTCCAGCAGCTCCTGACTGCGCCTGAGCCGTTCCGCCAGCAGCCATTCACCCACCGAGAGGCCGGTTGCCTGATGAAAACGGCGGGTAAAGGTGCGCCGACTCATCAGGGTGTGATATGCCAGAGAGTCCAGGGTGTGAGGCTCGGCCAGATGGGCACGCAGGTGATCGAGCAACTGGTTCATCCGGACATCGCGGGTGGAGGCGGGCACCGGCTGCTCGATAAACTGAGCCTGCCCCCCTTCCCGGTGAGGCGGGATAACCAGCCGCCGCGCCACCTTGTTGGCGATGGCCGAGCCGTGGTACTGGCGTACCAGATAGAGGCAGCAGTCCAGCCCGGCGGCAGTGCCTGCCGAGGTGACCAGCCCTGCGTCATCCACATAGAGGGCGTTGGTATCGAGCTGCACGCAGGGAAAGCGGTGGCAGAAATCCTGTTCGTACTCCCAGTGGGTCGATGCCTTGCGTCCATTGAGCAGCCCGGCGTAGGCGAGCACATAGGTGCCGAGACAGAGCCCGACCAGCCGGGCACCTCTGGCTCTGGCGGCAATCAGGGCATCGAGCAGCGCTGCGGGTGGCCGTGCTGCCGGGTCGTGCCAGAAGGGGATGACGATGATCTCCGCCTCGGCCAGCACCTCCAGCCCATGGGGAGCCTGAATGGTGAAGCCTTGCGCCGAGTGTGAATGAGGGTTGCCATCGCCGCAGCAGATCTTGAGCTCGAACAGCGGTTGGCCCGGCAGGATATCGCCGAAGATGAGGCAGGGGACGGCGCAGTGAAAAGGGCTGAAGTGATCGAAGGTCACCACGGCAACGATAGGGGTGGTCATGGTGTTGGCTCCTCTCTTGCGCGCAGACCACTCATCATAAGCGTTCGGCAGTGAAAGCCGAAGGGCCATCTCTGACATGGCCCTCCTGCGGGTCACAGCGATATCGCCTCGCCATCTTCTGGCACCCGTACCCGATCCATCATGCCCCGTTCCGCCAGATAGTCGCGCAGCTCCTGGCGTGACAGCACGGCGTGGTTGACCGCCTCCATATGGCTGGCGATCAGCGTGGCTTGCGGTGCGGCCTGATAAACGGCGGCGACATCCTCCTTGCCCATGATGATGGAACCGAGCCCGGGCACCTGTGCATCGCCACAGTTGAGGATGATGACCTCGGGCTGATGCTGTTGCAGGGCTTGCTCGACCCGGGGATGCCAGATGGTGTCACCGGCCAGATAGAGGCACTGTTCATCGGGGTGGGAGAAGACCACGCCGCACACTTCTCCCATGCGCTCGCCCAATACCGCCATCAACTGGTCGCTGCCGTGCTGGCCACCGGTCTGCTGCAGGCGAATGCCGGCAAACTCGGGCTGGTCGCTCAGCAGGCGCACATCCTCAAAGCCACTGGCACGAATGGCATCGGCATCTTTCTGATGTTGTACCAAGAGCGGCAGATGTTTGGGGATTAGCGCTCTGGCGGCATCATCCCAGTGGTCGGGATGGTCGTGAGTGACGATTACGGCGTCCACATCGACCAGCGCATCGATCGGTAGCGGCAGCTCGACCAGCGGATTGCGCAGATGGCTGTTGGCGGTGCCCTCAAAGCCGGGGAAGGCCCCCCTGGCCGAGAGCATGGGGTCGATCAGAAAGCGGGTGCCGGCATAGTCGAGCAGCAGGGTGGCGTTGCGAACCTGGGTAATCTTCATGGGATGGCTCCATGTTGGCTGGTGGATATGCAACCAATTATGTGAGACGGAGCGAGTTGCCATCAGTGGCCCATGGGTCGATTATCATCACTATCGGGCCAACAGGTTGATGTTCTACAGATCGGCGCGGCCATTTAAAAAATTTGAAAAAATCCCCTTGAAAGGAAAAAGTGAGCCCCTATATAGGTAACAAGGCCGGAACGCTCGACAGAGGTTTCGACCAGGCGCCCGTCCATAAGGAGGGCAAACAATCCGTTATCGCTCACAAGAGGGTAATACTATGCGTTCTATCGACTTTTCTCCGCTCTATCGTTCTGCCATCGGTTTCGATCGTCTGGCCAATCTCATCGAATCTGCGGCCAGCAATGGCAATGCCGGTTACCCCCCCTACAACATCGAGCTGTTGGGTGACAACGACTACCGCATCAGCATGGCGGTGGCGGGCTTTACCCAGGAAGAGCTGGAGCTGAGCTTCCAGGAAAATCTGCTGACGGTGAAGGGCAACAAGCAGGCCGACACCGGGCGCAACTATCTCTATCAGGGGATCGCCGAGCGTGGTTTTGAGCGCCGCTTCCAGTTGGCCGACTATGTGCGGGTGAAAGGGGCCGACCTGAAAAACGGCTTGCTGCACATCGAGCTTGTGCGTGAAGTGCCCGAGGCGATGAAGCCGCGCAAGATCGAGATCAACGGCTGATAGCCTGAATTCACTGAAATTTTAAAATTTCCCGGGTGCCGATGACGGGCCTGTGGAGAGTTGAACCTGTTGCTTATTAGAAGGATAGGATTATGCGTAACCTCGATTTTTCTCATCTCTATTCCAACGCCGTCGGCTTCGAGCGGATGGCCCGTGAGCTGGAAGGTCTGTTTGAGCAGAAGACCGCCGCTTACCCCCCGTACAACATTGAGAAGCGCGATCAGGATGGCTATCGCATCACGGTCGCCGTGGCTGGCTTCGAGCGCGAAGAGCTGGAGCTGGAGACCGAAAACGGCGCCCTCAGGGTGAAGGGGCGCAAAGGGGCTGCGGCCGGTGAGCGTCAGTTCCTCCATCAGGGGATTGCCGAGCGTGACTTCGAGCTCGCCTTCAAGCTGAGCCAGCACGTGGAAGTGCAGGGCGCCAAGCTGGAGCATGGTCTGCTGACCATCGATCTGGCACGCGAGCTGCCGGAGGCGCTCAAGCCCCGCGCCATCCCGATAGGCAAACCCGAGCAGCTGGCGCTGCCCGGCTAAGTAAACCGGATCGCGACAGACAACAAAGGCCTGCATCTGCAGGCCTTTCTGTTTTTGGCTGGCCGGACTGAGTTAGCCAGCGTAGAGGGCATTGATTTCGTCGGCCAGAATGGCGATGCCGCGGCGCACCAGCTCCTCGCTCTGGGAGTAGTTGAGGCGGATGCACTCCTGGCTGTGGCGCCACTCAGGGTCATCGATACCGGGGAAGAAGTAGTGACCCGGCACGATCAGCAGGTTCTTCGCCTTCAGTCGCTCATAGAGCTCCTGACAGTGGATCGGCAAATCTTCAAACCAGAGCCAGAGGAAGAGGGCGCCTTCCGGCTTGTGAATGTGGAAGCGCGGGTCGGGGATCGCTTCGCGCAACAGCTGCACCGCTAGCTCCGCCTTCTGCTGATAGAAGGGCTTCACCACCTGTTCGCTGAGGGCGATGATCTCGCCGCTCTCGATCATCGGGATGGTGATAGCAGGCCCCAGACTGCCCGGCGCCAGATTGATGATGCCACTCAGGTTGGTGATGGCCTGGATGATCTTCTCGTCGGCGATGACGATGCCGCAGCGGGTGCCCGGCAAGCCGAGCTTGGAGAGGCTCATGCAGAGGATGGTGTTGGCATTCCAGAACGGCTTGGCTTCGCTGAAGATGATGCCCGGGAAGGGGACGCCGTAGGCGTTGTCGATCAGCAGCGGAATGCCCTTGTCGCGGGCAATCTGGTCGAGGTGTTCGATCTCTTCGTCGGTGAGCACGTTGCCGGTGGGGTTGGTGGGGCGGGAGACGCAGATCACCCCGATATCGTCACCCACCTGCAGGCTCTCGAAATCCACGTGGTACTTGAACTGACCATCGGCCAGCTTCTCGATGGTGGGCTTGTAGGCCACGAAGTAGTCGTCCGCCAGCGCAGAGTCGGCATAGCCGATGTACTCGGGGGCGAGCGGGAACAGCACCTTCTTCTTGCGGCCATCGGCAAATTCACCGGCCAGCAGGTTGAACAGGTAGAAGAAGGCATTCTGGCTGCCGTTGGTCAGGGCGATATTGCGGGCCGAGATATCCCAGCCCAGCTCCTTGCTGAGCAGTCCGGCTAGCGCCCTGGTGAACCTGTCTTTGCCTTGCGGGCCATCGTAGTTGGCCATCGCCTTCACCAGTTCGCCGTTGTCGAGCAGGGTTTTGGCCTCGGCCTGAAAGCGTTCCAGCATGGCGGGGATGGGGGCCGGATTGCCGCCACCCAGCATGATGGCGTCCGGATTGGTCAGCCCCTGATTGAGGTCATCCATGAGTTGGGTAATACCGGCGTGGCGAGTGAACTTCTCGCCGAACAAGGAAAATTCCATTCAGTGACAGATCCAGATTTGAGTTACGGGGATGTAGCACCATAGCTCAGTTTAAAAGCGGGTGTCGATCAAAAAGATGGGACGTTCCACGTGGAACATGGCGTAAAAATTAAGCGCGGAGGCACTGCGGTTTCGAAAGAAACATTAACCGGACAAGCGCACAGGTTAAATGTATTTATTTGAACCAAATCAGCTGGTTGGAGCATCTCCTTGGTGGGGAGTGATATAGCGTGCAGGAGTCTGCCCGGTGTGTTGCCTGAAGAAACTGATAAAGGCGCTGTCGCTGGAAAACTCCAGAGCTGAGGATATGCGACTGATGGATTGTCCCTCGGCCAACAGCTCCATCCCCCGCAGCAGTCGCCACTGCTGACGCCACGCCTGATAGCTCATGCCTGTTTCCCGCATAAAGATACGGCCAATGGTCTTGTCACTAGCACCTACCCGTTCGGCCAGCCGGTTGAGCCGATCGGGTAGGGCATCCCCCCGTTTCAACTGCTGTAGCCAGTCGCCCAGTCTGGGATCGGTTGGCAGCGGCAGCTGCCACGACTCCCGCGGCGCCTGCCCCAACTCCTCCATAAACAGTGCCACCGTCCGTTGTTGCTGCTCTTGCGGTTTGTCCCACGGCCAGAGCGCCATCCGTTCGATCAGTTCGTGCAGCAGCGGATTGACCGCCAACACCTCCATCGTACCGGGCAACTCGGGGTGCGGTTGGAAGTAGAGGGAGCGGTAGGCCACCACACCGCGCATCAAGATCCGGTGTGCGGTGCCGGCAGGCAGCCAGGCGGCGCGGGTGGGTGGCAGCAGGCAGACCCGACCTTCCAGCTCCATGGTCATGCAGCCGGATTGGGCGAACAGCAGCTGATGGCGTTGATGTTGATGCAGACCTGAGTCGTGCCAGCCGAGCGCGGAGGCGATGCCGATCACGCAGCCGGTCAGCTGGTCGGGGTCAAAAGGGTGATCGGGAAGAATAAAGGCCATATGTCCGATTCTTGATGTTTATAGTCCTGCTTATTGTAATCAGACAATCGGCATCTCTCTAGAATGGCGACCTCTTGTGAAGGAGGTTTGTCATGAACAACAAGTTGCCACCGCTCTGGCTGGTGGTGGGATTGATGATGTTTCCCCAGATTGTGGAGACCATCTACAGCCCGGTCCTGACCCACATCGCAAGCCAGTTTCAGGTGAGCGAGGGGCAGGCATCCCAGACCCTGTCGGTCTATTTTCTGGCGTTTGCGGTGGGCGTGGTCTGCTGGGGACGGCTCTGCGATCTGATCGGACGGCGTCCCGCCATGTTGGCCGGGTTGCTCACCTATGGCGTCGGCACCCTGCTGGCGCTGCTGGCCAACCAGTTTGAAACTCTGCTGCTGGCCCGGGTCATCTCGGCCTTTGGCGCCGCCGTGGGCTCCGTGGTGACCCAGACCATGCTGCGCGACAGCTATCAGGGCAGCGATCTGGCGCGGGTCTTCTCGGTGATGGGCATTGCGCTCTCACTCAGTCCCGTGCTGGGGCTGCTCAGTGGCGGCCAGCTGGCGAGCGGGTTCGGTTATCTCGGGGTGTTCAGCGGTCTGTTGGTTCTGGCAGTAGGTTTGCTGCTGGTGACCTGCTGGCAACTGCCGGAAACCCGTCCGGCCACCACCCGGCAAGTCGCACTCTGGCCGCTGGCGTGCCGGATGATGAAGGATGGCGGGCTCTGGCGCAGTGCTATGCTGGTGGCCCTGTTCAACACCATGCTGTTTGGTTACTACAGTCTGGCGCCGTTCCTGTTTGCCGGATTGGGATTGAGCACCGGCGAGTTTGGTTACTCGGGGATCTTGCTGGCACTGGCGACCCTGCTTGGCTGCCTGCTCAACAAGCATCTGCTGGGGAGGGAGTGGCTGCCGTCCTCTCTGATCAGACTGGCTTGCGCTCTGGCGCTGGTTGCCGGGCTGCTGGTCTGGGCGACTGAGGTCAGCCTCTGGTTCCTGCTGCCCATGATGGGAATCGTGGTGGCCTTCGGACTGGCGATCCCCAACGTGCTGAGTCAGGCGCTGCTGGCCTATCGCGAGGTGGCGGGTAGTGCAGGCGCCCTGTTCGGGCTTGGCTACTACCTGCTGCTCAGTCTGGGATTGGCGGTGGCGGCCGGATTGCAGGATCTCGGCCTGTTGCTCAGTGGCTGCGGTCTGTTGGCGCTGCTTTGCAGCGGGCGTCGTTCCACGTGAAACGTCAGTTGCCGATAAAGCGGTAGCCGATGCCTGATTCGGTCTCGATAAGCGTCGGTTGCTGGGGGTTATCCCCCAGCTTTTTGCGCAGGCTGGCGATGACGATGCGCAGGTAGTGGGTGTCCTCTTTGTGGCTCGGCCCCCAGATGTCGTTGAGCAGCTGGGTCTGCATCACCAGCTTGCCGGGGTGGCACACCAGCGCCTGCAGCAGGGCGAACTCCTTGCGGGAGAGGGGGATTTCTTCTTCCTTCATGGTCACCTTGTGGCTGCTGATATCGAGCGTCAGGCCACACTGGGGGAAGTGGCGCCGCTCGCCGCTGCTGACGCCAGCCCGCTGGCGCAAGAGCACGCGAATGCGGGCCATCATCTCGCCGATGCCAAACGGCTTGCTCATGTAGTCGTTGGCACCGGCATCCAGCAAGCGCACCTTCTCCTGCTCCGAATCACGGGCCGACAACACCAGCACCGGGTTGGGGTGGTGTTCGCGAATGGCCTGCAGTACCTGAATACCATCGCCATCAGGCAGGCCGAGATCGAGGATCACCAGATCGGGGTTGAGATGGCGGTATTGCTCCAGCCCCTCGGTGACGCTGACCGCTTCGCTCACCTGATGCCCCTCGGCAATCAGGCTGATCCGCAGAAAGCGACGGATCGCCGCTTCATCATCTATGACCAGAATGTGCGCCATCAAACCTCCGGTGAATTGAGCGCGAGCGGCAGGGATATGCGCATGCAGGTGCCGTTGCCATTGGGGCCGGAGAAGGCCCAAATCTTGCCGCCGTGGGCCTCTATCATAGCGCGGGAAATGGCGAGGCCAAGCCCGGTGCCACGGCTGCCGCAATCGCCCACCGGTTGGGTATAGAAGAGGTTGAAGATCTTCTCCCGATCCGACTCGGCGATACCGACCCCGATATCGATGATATCGATGATAAGGTCGGGTTCGGCCACCATCACCTTGAACTCGATGGGGGTGCCTGCCGGCGAGTAGCGGGAGGCGTTATCGAGGATGTTGACCAGCACCTGCTCGATCAGGGCGCCATGCACATAGAGCTGGGGCACATGCTGATCGATGTGTACCAGCAGCTTGTGCTGGCGCCAGGAGGAGTCGAGCCGCTTGCGGGCGCTCTCCACCAGATCGGTCAGGTCGACCCAGTCCCGCTTCAACTGGAAGTCGGGGGAGCCGATACGGGTCATATCCAGCAGGTTCTGCACATAACTGTGCAGGCGGCGCGCCTCGTCCTGTACCGAGTGGAGCAGTTCGTTGCGATCATCCGGCGGGATCCGGTCACCATATTCCAGCAGAGTGCTGCCAGCCCCCATGATGGTGGCCAGCGGCGTCTTCAAGTCGTGGGAGACCGAGGAGAGCAGGGCGGCCCGCATCCGGTCTGTTTCCGCCTGCAGCTGGCTGTCGGCCAGCCGCTCGTTGAGGTCGATCCGCGCCAGCGCGGCGCGAATGTCGGTGAGCAGCGCCTGAAGTTGATGCTCGGCGGAGGAGGAGAGCGGATTGGCCAGTGTTATGCCGATCACCAGATCATCGCTGAGGTGGTGATACTGCGCCTCGGCGGCATTGAGGGTGGCGGTGTGGGCTCCGGCACTCTGCTTCTGGGCCAGACACCAGTCGATGGCCGCTTTGTCGGTCTGGCCGGGTCTGTGCTTCTCGTTGCCGAGGCGGTCGTGAAAATCCTTGTCGATCACTACGGTCGGCTGGCCAAGCGCCAGCGAGATCGCTTGTGCTCCTTGTCTGAGCACCTCCTCCGGGCTGTTGGCGGTTGCCAGCCCCTGACTGAGGGAGAGCAGGGCATTGCCCAGCTGCTGGGTCTCGCGCAGGCCGATCAGCTGTTGCCGCTGGCGGGAGGCGAGGCGTCCCGCAGTCATGCCGACGATAAGCAGCACGAACAGGGTGAGCAGGTCGCTGTGGTTGGCGACGCTCAGGGAGAAGTAGGGGGCGGTGAAGAGCAGATTGTGGGCGATAAAGCCCAGCACGGCCGCCAGCGTGGCGGGCACCAGACTGGTGGTAAGGGCAGTCGCCAGCACCCCCAGCACGAAGATGAGTGGCAACGCTGCGGGGGGTAGCCAGTAGGAGAGCCCCCATGCAATGGCCGAGGTGATCCCCATGATGGCCACCGCCAGCAGGCTGTGGTGAATATCCTTCGGCGTCGGGGAGCGCATCCCCACTCTGGGCTTCTGCTTCTCGGTATCGACCAGGGTGATCTCCAGCCCCTGTGCCTGCTTGAGCAGGTGCTGCACCAGCGAGCGACGCCACGGCGCCTTGTGGGGTTTGCCGAGCAGCAGCTGCGATACTTGCTGCTGCTCGGCAGTCTCCAGCAGGGTATTGGCGACCGCCGGACTGGAGAGGGTCAGCACCTTGGCGCCCAACTGGGAGGCGAGCGCCAGCGCCTGCTCCACATCGGCCGAGCTGTGGCCATTGCTGTCGACATGCACCACCAGCCAGGGCAGCTGGCGACGCTGGGCAAAGCGGTGGCCATAGCGCACCAGCGCAGCCCCGTGCTGGTTGCCGAGGCAGACCATCAGCTTGCCCCGCAGCGGCAATGTGGTTTTGCCCGCCGCCTGCCATTGCAGTTGCAGATCGCCCTCCACATGGCTGGCTGCGGTCTGCATCGCCAGCTCCCGCAATGCGGTGAGGTTGTTGAGGGAGAAGAAGGATTGCAGGGCGGCCTTGGCCTGATGGGGGACATAGACCTTCCCCTCGCGCAGGCGGCCGAGCAGCTCCTTGGGGGGGAGGTCGATAAGGATAATGCTGTCTGCATCGAGCAGAACCTGATCGGGCAGGGTCTCTTTGACCCTGACCCCGGTGAGTTGCCACACCAGATCGTTGAGGCTCTCCAGATGCTGGACGTTGAGGGTGCTGTAGACGTCGATACCGGCGTTGAGCAGCTCCTCCACATCCTGCCAGCGCTTCTCGTGGCGGCTGCCGGGGGCGTTGCTGTGGGCCAGTTCGTCCACCACGGCGATGGCTGGCTTGCGCGCCAGCAGACCGTCGAGGTCCATCTCCTCCAGCCGCTGCTGACGGTGCATGTGGATCTTGCGCGGCTGGATAGCGAGTTTGTCGAGCAGGGCCAGTGTCTCCTGCCGGCCGTGGGTCTCCACCACGCCGATCAGGATGTCGACCCCCTCCTTGGCCTGTTCCCGCACCGCCTGCAACATGGCGTAGGTCTTGCCCACGCCGGGGGCGGCCCCGAGAAAGACTTTCAGCTTGCCCTTGTGCTCTTGCTCCAGACTTGCCAGCAGGGCGTCAGCCCTTACCTCATCACGCATGCTTATCCCTATCGAGCCAACTGCCCGCGTCGAAAATGGAGGTCAACGCCAGATCGGCAAGGAGCGCCCTCAGGCGCCCTTTTGATGATCCAGTTGCAGGTTCAGCTGGAGAATGTTGACCACCTGCGGGCCAAGGATACCAGCTTGTGTGGCCGACTTGACCTGCTCCGTCAGTTGGGCGGGATCCAGTCCACGTTCTCTGGCGACGCGATCCACCTGCGCCAGCACCGCATCGAGTGGCAGATGGGGATCGAGGCCAGAGGCGGAACGGGTCAGCATGGCGGGAGAGCTGGTTTCAGGCTGTGCCTTGGCGGCCTGTTCGGCGAACTCCGCCCGCAGCGGTGAGCTCATCCCCAGATTGCTGGCACTACCGCCAATGGTGTTGAAATCACTGGCGGAGGGGCGGGGGTGGAAGTACTCAGCCCGCTCGAATTTCTGTGCCAGCAGGGCGCTACCTATGAGTTGCTGCTTGCTGTCGGTCAGCTGGCTGCCGTTGGCTTGCCAGGGGAAGAGCAGCTGGGCCAGTCCGGTGACGACCAGCGGATAACCCACGCCCAGCAGCAGGGTCAGGGTCAGCAGGGTTCTGATTGCGATCATGATGGATATGCTCCGAATTCGTTGTGTGGATGCGGGCTGACCCGCATCCCGGTTATGCCGTTACACCAGACCCAGGCCGGTAATGACCAGGTCGATCAGCTTGATGCCGATAAAAGGCACCAGCAGGCCGCCGACACCGTAGATCAGCAGGTTGCGGCGCAGCAGGCTGGCGGCCGATCCCTTCAGGTCGACACCGCGCAGGGCCAGCGGCACCAGCGCTACGATGATCAGGGCGTTGAAGATGATGGCCGACAGGATGGCGCTCTGCGGGCTGCCCAGCTGCATCAGGTTCAGCACCCCCAGTTGCGGGTAGGCGGCGATAAAGAGGGCCGGCAGGATGGCAAAGTACTTGGCCACATCGTTGGCGATGGAGAAGGTGGTCAGGGCGCCACGGGTCACCAGCAGCTGTTTGCCGACCAGCACCACATCCAGCAGCTTGGTGGGGTTGGAGTCGAGATCCACCAGATTGCCCGCCTCCTTGGCGGCCTGGGTACCCTCGTTCATGGCCAGACCCACATCAGCCTGTGCCAGCGCCGGTGCATCGTTGGCACCGTCACCACACATGGCGACCAGACGGCCATCGGCCTGCTCCTGCCGGATATAGGCGAGCTTCTTCTCTGGCGTTGCTTCGGCGATGAAGTCATCCACCCCGGCTTCGGCAGCGATGGCGGCGGCCGTTTTCGGGTTGTCACCGGTGATCATCACGGTACGGATCCCCATATGGCGCAGGATCTGGAAGCGGGCCTTGATGCCGGGCTTGATGATGTCCTTGAGGTAGACCACCCCCAGCAGCTGTTCATGGGTACAGACCAGCAGCGGTGTACCCCCCTGACGAGCGATGTTGTCGACTGACTTGAGCACCAGCTCCGGTACCGCTTTGCGGTCGAGGGAGAGGTAGTTCAGTACCGCATCGACAGCTCCCTTGCGATATTGGTGACCGTTGCGATCCAGTCCGCTCAGACGGGTCTCGGCGCTGAAGGGGATCACCTTGTCATCGTCCAGTTGGCTCGGTTTGGTGTGGCTCTTGCCCGCCAGAGTCAGGATAGATTTACCCTCGGGAGTGTTGTCACCCAGCGAGGCCAGCATGGCCGCTTGTGCCAGCAGGGCCGGGTCAACGCCGGGTGCCGGGATCAGTTCGTCAGCCATCCGGTTGCCGAAGGTGATGGTGCCGGTCTTGTCCAGCAGCAGGGTGCGCACGTCACCGGCCGCTTCGACGGCCCGGCCCGATTTGGCAATCACGTTCAGTTTCACCAGTCGATCCATACCGGCAATGCCGATGGCGGAGAGCAGGCCGCCGATGGTGGTCGGGATCAGGGTGATAAAGAGCGCGATCAGGTAGAGGCGCGGGACCTGAGTGCCGTTGTAGTCGAGGAACCAGGGCAGGGTGGCGACCACCAGCAGGAAGATGAGGGTCAGCCCGACCAGCAGGGCATCCAGCGCCATCTCGTTGGGCGTTTTCTGGCGCTTGGCCCCTTCCACCAGTGCAATCATGCGATCCAGCGTGCTTTCGCCCGGATTGTTGCTGACGCGTACCCAGATCTCGTCTGAAACGACGGTGGTATTGCCGGTTACACCACTGCGATCGGTACCCGATTCGCGGATGACGGGGGCGGATTCGCCGGTGATGGCGGCCTCGTTGACCGAGGCGATACCGGCGATCACCTCGCCGTCGGCCGGGATCATCTCGCCGCTGCGTACCAGCACCAGATCACCCTTCATCAGACTGGTGGCGGGGACCCATTCGCCCTGACCATCTTTTGCATTAGCCACCCGACGGGCCTTGAGCTGGCTCATGCCAGCCTTGAGGCTGTCGGCTCGCGCCTTGCCGCGACCTTCGGCCAGCGTCTCGGCGAAGTTGGCAAACCAGAGGGTGAGCCAGAGCCAGGCTGTCAGCTGCCAGGCCAGCGAGGGGGCGACCCCGGAGAACGGCTGCCCCAGCAGTGACTCCACCGTCGCCATGACTGCTGCCAGCCAGAGGGTGAACAGAATGGGGCTGCCAAACAGCGCCTTGGGATGGAAGCGGTAGATAGCTTCAACCATGGCCTGCAGGATCTGCGATTGCTGTTTTTTGCCCTTCACCTGCATGGTGTCGGGACTCATTGAAGTGGACTTGCTCATTTAGAAAGCTCCCAGCATCAGATGTTCTGCCACGGGGCCCAGTGCCAGCACCGGCAGGAAGGAGAGGCCGCCAATCAGCAATACGGTGATGATCAGCAGGGTAATGAAGAGCGGGCCGCGGATCGGGAAATCCCCTTCGCTTATCTCCTGACGCGGAGCGCGGGCGAGCTGGCCGGCAATGGCCATGATGGGGATGATGTAGCCGAAGCGACCGAGCAGCATGGCCAGACCGATGGCAACGCACTGCCAGTTGTCACCGGCAGCAAAGCCGGCAAAGGCTGAGCCGTTGTTACCGGCAGCCGAGGCGTAGGCATAGATGAGGCGTGACAGGCCGTGGGGGCCATCGTGACCTATGATAGTGGCCGCATCCGGCATCAGCAGAGTGACACCGCCGATCACCAAAACCCCCACCGGCATCACCAGCATGCTGGCGACGACCCACTTCATCTCGGTGATACCGAGGCGCTTGCCCAGATAGGTCGGGGTACGACCCACCATCAGACCGCACAGGAAGACGGTGAGCAGCACGAACAGCATCATGCCGTAGATGCCGGCACCCACGCCGCCGAACACCACCTCACCCAGTAGCATGTTGATCATGGCGACCATGCCGGAGAGCGGAGCGAAGCTGTCGTGCATTGAGTTGACCGAGCCGTTGGAGGCAGCGGTGGTCGCCACTTCCCAGATACTGGAGAGCACCGGGCCGAAGCGGCTCTCTTTGCCCTCCCAGTTACCCGCTTCGCTGGCAAGATGAGTCAGGGCCGGATCCAGTTTCATCTCCTGAGTGATGGAAACGAAGAGTCCCAGTGCCAGCATGATGGTCATGGCAATGACGATAGCGCGGCTGTGGGCCATGTCCTTCACATAGCGACCCAGGGTAAAGACCATGGCGGCAGCCAGGGTCAGCAGGGCGACCATCTCCAGCCAGTTGGAGAGGGCGGTCGGGTTCTCGAATGGGTGGGCGGAGTTGATGCCGAAGAAGCCGCCGCCGTTGGAGCCGAGCTGCTTGATGGCAATTTGCGAAGCTGCCGGGCCGAGCGGCAGCAGCTGCTCCTGACCTTCCAGAGTGTGGAACGGCAGATAGGCTGACAGGCTCTGCGGAACCCCCTGCCATACCAGCAGCAGCGCCAGGATCAGCGACATCGGCAGCAGCACGTAGAGGCAAAAACGCACCAGATCCAGCCAGAAGTTGCCAAGGTGGGTTGTCTGCTGGCGGGCGATACCGCGGAACATCGCAACCGCTACGGCAGCACCTGTGGCGGCAGAGACGAAGTTCTGGGTGGTCAGGCCCACCATCTGGCTGAAGTAGGAGAGGCTGGCCTCACCGGAATAGGCTTGCCAGTTGGTGTTGGTCATAAAGCTGACCGCAGTGTTGAAGGCGAGTTGCCAGTTCAGGCCGGGCAACTGCTGCGGGTTGAGGGGCAGCAGACCCTGCGCCATCAGGATCAGGAACAGCAGGCCGAAGCCGGCGCCATTGAAGGCCAGCAGGCTGAGGGTATAGGACTTCCAGTCCTGTTCCCGTCCGTCCGTGCCGCAACATAACAGGGTGGCACGCTCCACGGGGGCCAGCCAGCGGCACTGGCCTTCAAATACCCGGTAGAGATAATTGCCAAGCAGCGGTGCTGGCAGCAGTACCAGCAGCACAAATGCGACGGGATAGATCATTTCTTGCCACATAGCGGATTCCTCACTCGTGACTGCGCGTGAGTGCGCGCAGCAGATAGACCATCAAGGCGAGGACCAGCAGCAGATATAGCCAATTCATATCGACTCCATTGAGATAATTAGCTGCGAGAGCCGATGTAAAACCATATCGACTCTGTTGGTGTTATTGACGCTGAAATGGTAAGAAGAACCGGCGTAAAGGCGCCATAAAGCGCCATGTGGCAGGCGTAAAATCGGCGTAAAGAACGAGGTTTTTGCGAGGGTTCTGGTGGCGAGTCGGGATCAAAAAACCCGGCCTGAGCCGGGTTTGAACGCTGGTGGATGAAGATGACCTGATATTGGCAGGTCAGCCTGCAGCGTGCTTAGCGCATGGTTACAAACTCTTCTGCGCTGGTGGGGTGGATTGCGACACAGTTGTCGAAGTCCGCCTTGGTGGCACCCATCTTCATGGCGACGCCAAAGCCTTGCAGGATCTCGTCCATCGCAAAACCGATGCCATGCAGACCGACCACCTTCTCTTCAGGACCGACGCAGACCAGTTTCATCCGGGTGGGCTGGCGATGCTGGGTCAGCGCAGAATACATGGCGGTGAACTGGCTGCGGTAGACCTTCACCTGCCCCTCACCGTATTCGGCGATGGCTTCCGGTTCGGTCAGGCCAATGGTGCCGATGGGAGGGTGGCTGAAGACCACGGTCGGTACCAGATCGTAGTTAAGGTGCTCGTTCGGCTTGTTGTTGAACAGCCGCTCGGAGAGGCGACGGCCCGCTGCGACGGCTACCGGCGTGAGCTGGATGCGACCAGTGTTGTCACCTACTGCATAGATGTTGGCAACGGCAGTATTCTGGAACTTGTCGGTCGGGATAAAGCCCTTCTCGTCCAGCGCGATACCGGCGGCGGCCAGATTCAGGTTGTCGGTAGCCGGGACGCGACCGATGGCCCAGATCAGGCAGTCGACGGTGAGGTGGCGACCATCTTCCAGCTGCAGGGTCAGGCTGTTGTCAGCGTTCTTGAGCACGGCCTTGGGAATGGCGTGGGTATGCAGCTTGGGCCCTTCCTGCGCCATGATTTCGACCAGTGTCTCGTGGATCATGGGATCGAAATTGCGCAGCGGGGCGTGCTTGCGCACCACCAGATGGGTTTCTGAGCCCAGTGCCTGCATCACCCCGGCGATCTCGACGGCGATATAGCCAGCACCTACCACTGCAACCCGCTTGGGTTGGCTCTGCAACTCGAAGAAGCCGTCGGAGTCAATCCCCAGTTCGGCACCCGGGATGGCCGGAATTTCCGGGCGGCCACCGGTAGCGATCAGGAAGTGATCTGCGGTGTATTGCTCACCATTGACCTCGATCGTGTTGCTATTGACGAAGCGGGCAAATCCCTTGATGACGGTGATCTGGTTCTTGCCCAGCACATTCTGATAGGAGGTGTGAATGCGGCCGATGTAGGCCTTGCGGGACTCGACCAGCTTGGCCCAGTCGAAGTGGTTGAGAGTGGTGTCGAAGCCGTAATCGGCGCCATATTTAAGGGCATCGGCGATCTGGCCTGCATACCACATGGCTTTCTTCGGGACGCAGCCTACGTTGACGCAGGTTCCACCCAACTCTTTGGCTTCAATCAGGGCAACTTTCTTACCGTACATGGCAGCCCGGTTGGCAGAAGCGATACCGCCGCTGCCGCCGCCGATGGCGATATAGTCAAAATGCTGTGCCATTGCGAGGTTCTCCGCTCATTAAGAATGCAATCACAGCATGATGGGGATAAAGCGGCTGGCTCACAAGAGCCAGCGCTCAGTTATGTTGGATCGGCAGACGAATATGGAACTCGGCGCCGTTACCCGGTTCGCTGGCACAGTGGATGCGGCCGCGCAGCAGCTGCACCACCAGGTTGTAGATGATGTGAGTACCGAGGCCGCTACCGCCCTGGCCCCGCTTGGAGGTGACAAACGGATCGAAGATGCGCGGCAATATCTCCGGCGGAATGCCGCGACCGTTGTCGCTGTAGTCGATCAGCAACTCTTCTCCCTGCTGCTCTACCTTGATGGTGATCTTCTTGGGTTTGTCCCAGTTGTCGAAACCATGGTTGATGGAGTTGAGGATCAGGTTTGAGTAGATCTGGGTAAAGCTGCCGGGGAAGGAGAAGATCGACAGCTTGGGATCGCATTGGATATCGACCTCGCACTGGGCCTTTTTCAGCTTGTGGCCAAGGGAGACGACCACCTGATGGAGGTTGTCGGCGAGGCTGAAGTTGTAGCGAGCTTCCGATGACTGATCGACAGCCACCTGCTTGAAGCTGGCAATCAGTTCGGAGGCGCGGCGCAGGTTGCCTTGCAGCAGCTGCATGGACTCGTCGAGGTTGACGGTGAACTCGTTGAGATAGGAGCGTGACAGCTGTTTTGACTCAATGTGCGATTTGAAGTCGGCAACTCGCTCCTGCAGATAGGAGGAAGCCGTCACACTGATACCGATCGGGGTGTTGATCTCGTGGGCCACTCCGGCCACCAGTGAACCCAGAGACGCCATTTTTTCCGACTCTACCAGAGTCTGCTGAGCCTGCTTCAGATCGTCGTAAGCCTTGCCCAGCTGGGTGTTGGCTTCGCTCAGGCTGCGAGTTCGCTCGGCAACCTTGCCTTCCAACTGCTCGTTGAGCTGGATAATCTCCCGCTCGACCTTCTTCAATTGGGTGATGTCATAGCCAAACCCGATCTGGTATTTGAGGTTGGGCCCTTCGTAGAAGGGGACAAAAGTCCACTGCAGCACCAGTTCATGGGCCTGCTGGTCATGCATGATGACCACCTTGTCGGCGAGTGACCCCTCTGCCGAGAGGATGTTGCTCAGCTCCTGACGTTGGGCGTTGCTGACAAAGAGATCGAGCCAGTTGTGTTGCAGCAGCTCCTGCTGGTGGTAGCCGGTCAGCAGGATGGCTGCCGGGTTGATGCTGGCGATGGTGAGATCCGGCTCCATGCAGCAGATCACCATGTTGGCCGAATTGATCAGAGTGGCAGAGAAGTCGCGCTCCTGTTGCAACTGTTCCACGGCCTGATGGCGAGCCAGCAGCTCATCGCGTAGCCGGGTGCGCATCTGGTTGAGAGTGGCGACCAGGGTATCCAGTTCATCAGGCTTTTTGCGGGGCAGGGGGCGCCCCTCCAGCTCAAGCTCCATGTCGAGCCGATCCAGATTGAACTTCTGGGCATAGCTGGCGATGCGGTTGATGTGACGAACCACCAGATAGTAAATGATGATCAGGATGCAAAACGAGACCACCAGCGTCTTGATAGTCTGGCTGACCATGATCAGCACCGATTTCTCGATCAGGCGCTGGTAGATCTGCTCCAGCGAGGCTGCTACGAACAGCTTGCCCACCACTTCGCCTTGATAGGTGAGGTTGAATTCGCGGGAGATGTCGTAGCTTTCCCGCTCCACCCCCTGGGTCAGTAGCGGGACTTCGGAGTTGCCGAGCATCTCCTTGACCATCACGAACTGCATGTTGGGCAGGTTCATGATGCCCTCGATCTGTACCTTCACCTGCTCTTCATCCAGGTTCCACAAGCTGGCAGCGATAGGTTGCAGAAAAGAGGCCTCGATCTGGCCGATGCTGTCTTCGATAACGGCAACGTCCTTGCGGTAATCCCAGGCAAGTTGCAGTGCAGTGATGATCATCGCCAGTACGGTACTGCAGACCAGAATATAGGAGAGCAGACGGTATGAGAGTCCGTTACTGCCGACGGCCCTGGCGGTCTTGAAGAAATGTCCTGACATGGCGTCCTTGCGGTCTGGATGTGATGTTTTTTAGTTTAACTGCTTCATGGACTTATGTCGTCTTTCCTGCAAAGCATAAAAAAGGCCCCGTTACGGGGCCTTTTGCTTGAGATGAACGCTTAGTTTCCGCTGTTTGCCTTGGGCGGAATGGTCTCGTCAAAGACCGGCAGCGGTTTGTGCTCGGACGCCAGGAAGGTGTAGATCACCGGCAGCACGAACAGGGTGAACAGGGTGCCGATAGCCAGACCGGCCACGATGACGATACCGATACTGAAGCGCTGGGCGGCCCCTGCGCCTGCTGCATAGAGCAGCGGGATCAGACCGGCAATCATGGCGGCTGTGGTCATCAGGATTGGACGCAGACGCACTTTGGCGGCCTGCATCACGGCTTCCATCCGGTTCATGCCGTGCAACAGCTGCTCCTCTTTGGCCACCTCGCAGATCAGAATACCGTGTTTGGTAATCAGACCCACCAGGGTGATGAGGCCCACCTGGGAGTAGATGTTCATGGTCGCCAGACCCCACGCGAGCGCGATCAGGGCACCACTGATGGCCAGCGGAACCGAGACCATGATCACCAGCGGGTCGCGTACCGATTCGAACTGGATGGCCAGCACCAGGAAGATGATGGCCAGTGCCAGCGCGAAGGTGGCGTAAAGCGCATTACCTTCGGTAACGAACTGGCGAGCTTCACCCATAAAGTCGTAGCGATAGCCTTGCGGCAGCTTCTCGTCGGCGGTGGTCTTGAACCAGTTGATGGCATCACCCATGGCAACCCCGGGGGCTGGAACCGCACCTATGGTGGCGGAGTTCAGCTGGTTGAAGTGGGGCAGGGCACGCGGCTCACCGACAACTTCAATGCTGATCAGGCTGCCCAGCGGGATAGATTTGCCGTCAGCGGCGCGGACGTAGTACCCCTTCATGGATTCCGGGTTGAGGCGGTATTTACGCTCGACCTGCGGGATCACTTCATAAGAGCGGCCATCCAGGTCGATACGGTTGACGTAACCGTCCGCCATCATGGTGCCCATGGTGATACCTATGTCCTGCATGGTGATGCCGTAGGCACCCGCCTTGTCCTTGTCGATCTTGATCTTCATGGTGGCAGAGTCGTAGTTCAGATCGAGATCCGAATAGACGAACTGACCATTGCTCTCGGCTGCGCTCAGCATCTCGCCAGCCACCAGGAACAGACTTTCGAAGCTGTTCGGGGTGGTGATGACGAACTGGATCGGCAGACCGCTGGAAGCACCCGGCAGTTCAGGGAACTGGAAGGTGGTGATGGCCATACCCGGGATGTCTTTCACCAGTTTGGCGACGCGATCCAGCACCTCTTTCTGGCTCGCTTCACGCTGGCTCCAGGGCACCATGGAGGCGATACCGAACGCCTGGTTGGAGTTGAACACACCGGAGAAGACCTGGGAGTAGGCGATTTCCGGCTGCTCATCCAGGATCTTGTTCACATCGGCCATGGTGTTTTCGATGTAGTCCAGGTTGGCGTTGGAGGGGGCTGTCCCCAGTACCGCCATTACCCCTTTATCTTCCGATGGTGCCAGCTCACTCGGAATGAACTTGAACAGCAGCGGCAGGCTGGCGAAGACGATGATGGCAAAGACTACTACCACGATGCGTTTTTGCATCACGGCATGCAGCATGCGGTCATAGCGCTCGGTCATCCGCTCCAGCAGGTGGTGGACAGTGCTCTCGAACTTGCTTGGCGTTTCGTTGGCCCGGAGCATCTTGGAGCACATCATCGGCGACAGGGTCAGGGCGATGATGCCCGAAACGAACACGGCGCCCGCCAGGGTCAGGGCAAACTCCTTGAACAGCGAGCCGGTGATACCCCCCATCAGGGCGATCGGCGCGTATACCGCCGCCAGCGTGACCGTCATGGCGATAACCGGCACGGCGATTTCGCGAGTACCGATAATGGCTGCCCGGAAGGGCTCTTCACCCTCCTTGATGTGGCGGTCCACGTTCTCCAGCACCACGATGGCGTCATCCACCACCAGACCGATGGCCAGAACCATCGCCAGCAGGGTCATCAGGTTTATCGAGAAGCCGAACATGTCCATCATCATCACCACGCCGATAAGACTGAGCGGGATGGTGATGATCGGGATGATGACCGCGCGGAACGAGCCCAGGAACAGGGTAATCACCACCAGTACGATGGCGGCCGCTTCCAGAATGGTCTTGATAACCTCGCTGATCGATTCATTGATGGCGATGGTGGAGTCATACAGCACGTTCACCTGCATGGTGCTCGGCATGTTGCGCTTCAGACTCGGCAGCAGCTCCAGTACATCGTGGGCGATGTTGATGGGGTTGGCAGTCGGTGCGGCGTTGACCGCCATAACCACGGCTTCACGGCCGTTGGCGCTGGCGCGATAGACGTCGTGGCTCTTCTCCATCGTGACCTTGGCGATGTCGGAGAGACGGATCACCTTGCTGTCACGGCTGGCTACCACCAGACGCTTCAGCTCTTCGATATCACCGACCTGCGTTTCGGCATTGCCGTTGAAGAGGGTGAAGTAACCGGTCGCCTGACCCGTGGCCGACTGATAGTTGTTGCTGTTGAGCACTGTCATCACGTCGCTGGCGGTCAGATTGAACGCCGCCATCTTGGCCGGATCCAGCCATACCCGCAGCGCAAACTTCACACCACCGTAGAGGTCAACCTTGGAGACCCCGCCGACGGTAAAGAGCTGCGGTTTGATAACCCGCTCCAGATAGTCGGTGATCTGGCTGGAGTTGAGCTCCGGGCTGGTGAAACCGAGGTAGAGCACCGCTGTGGTTGAACCGGTTGAGGAGGTGACCGAGGGGTCTTCCGCCTCTTTGGGCAACTGGGAGCGCACCGAGTTGACCTTGGCCAGGATGTCGGACAGCGCGGCATTCGGGTCGGTGTTGAGCTTCATGTACGCGGTGACGGTGGAGCTGCCCAGCTGGCTGGAGGAGGTCATGAAGTCGATGTTGTCGGCTTGCGCGACCGCCTGTTCGAGCGGCTGGGTGATGAAACCCTGGATCAGGTCGGCACTGGCACCGTAATAGCTGGTGTTGACCGTGATCACCGTGTTGGTCACCTCGGGGTATTCCCGTACCTGCATCTTGAAGACTGCCTGAAAGCCCAGCAGGGCGATCAGGAAGCTGAGCGAGATTGCCAGCACGGGTCGTTTTATGAATATGTCAGTAAATCGCATCGCAGATCTCCGCGCTTACAGCATCGGGGTTTGTGCCGGAACGGCCAGAGCATCGTTCTCGACCACATGCACCTTGGTGTCATTACTCAGACGAACCTGGCCTGACAGCACGATCTCGTCGCCAGCCTGAATGCCGGAGAGTACGTGCACGTCATTGCCACGTCGCTCACCCGCCTTGACGACTACCTGCTTGGCGCGTTTGACCATCACCTTCTTGCCCTCTTTGTCGGTCTCTTCGCTCTCTTTGAGCACGTAGACGTTCTGACCATAGAGAGTGAAGGAGATGGCAGACTGCGGCACCACGATCTGGTTCTGTACGGTTGGCAGGATGATGCTGGCGCGGGCAAACATGCCGGAGCGGAGCTGGCCATCGTTATTCGGGATATCTGCCTGCACCTGGATCAGGCCGCTCTGGTAGTTGACGGCAGGCTCGATGGCGGTGATATGGCCATCAAACTGGGTCTGGGGATAGGCATCTACATTGATTTTGATGATCTGACCCAGTTTGATTTTGGAGATATCGGTCTGGGGCACGGTGAAACGCAGACGCATCACGCTGGTGTCTTCCAGACGCACGATATCGGTACCCGGTTGCAGGTACTGACCAAGGAAGACATTGCGCAGACCGACCACGCCGCTGAAAGGGGCGCGGACTTCACGACGGGCAATGGTCGCCTTCAGACTCTCGATATCCGCTTCCAGCGAGCGATAGGCTGCTTCCGCCTCATCCAGCTGCTCTTTGGAGATGGAGCTGGTCTTGTAGAGGTTCTGGAAACGGTCGAATTTGGCTTTTGCCGCCGGCAGCTTGGCCTGGGAGGCGCGCAGATTGGCCTTCTCCACGCTGGAGTCTAGGCTCAGCAGCAGCTGGTCAGCCTTGACCGGCTTGCCTGATTCGAAAGTGATGGTATCAATGGTGCCTGACAGTTCGGTCGAGAGGGTAACCCCCTGATTCGGCTCGATAAAGCCGATCGCCTCGATGGTCGGGATCCAGTCCTGCGCCTTGGTTACCATGGCCGTTACCGGGAATTCAGGCTCCGGCCGGTTGGCCATGTATTTGGCAATCATTTTCTGTTTAAACAAATTGAAGCCGATGACGCTGCCAAACAGGGCGATCGCTATCAGCAACATAATGGCCATCCACTTTTTCATGAACAGGCTCCTGAGGTGGAAGTATTGGGAGATAAAATTGCATTCCAGCTAGCACGAATAACAGTTTCCAACTGCTGTTCGGTCAGCATGATCTTGTGAACCCCGCACTGCAGGGCCAGGTGTACCACACTGTCCAGGCTCAATACCTGGAGTGCTCGTATCGGTAAATCAATAAACAATTCTTGCTCAACACCTCGCTCAAAAAATCTGTCCAGTGGCTCCCATGCCGACAGCAGAACAGGATTGGTGGCCAGCTCGGCCCCGAGGGGCGAGCTCTCATACTGTAATTTGCATTTCAGAGCGTTGGGTTCGTTCACAAAAATGGCATGAATATTGAGCCATAATTGTCGAAATTGTTGAAATGAAACTTCATTGAAATTCACTTCTCTTATGACCAGCGGCACGCACTGCAATATCGTGTGCTGATGCAACTGTCGAATCAGATCATCCTTGTCATTGAAGTAGCGATAGATGGTGCCGGCAGCGACGCCGGCTTTCTTGGCGACTTCGGCGATCGACAGGCCATGAAAACCCCGTTCACCCAGCACCTCATGGGCGGCATTGAAGATGATCTCTTTCTTGTCGTGACTCATCAGAATGAACTCGTGAATGAACGTTCATTCATTCTAGGTGGGGAAGAGATCAAGTCAAGGCGGCAACATGGTTAATACGGAAAATAGCGCCGAAAGCGATCATCCAGGCGAACCAGCGGGTGTGTTGTTGGGGGAAAAATGAGCCAAAAACGCGCTATTTGTTTGAAAAAACAACGCTTGGCGCAAAGGGACAAAAAAAGTGTAGACAAGCATGCCCCCCATCATTAATATTGCGCCCCGTTCGACAGCGTAGCGCCCGTAGCTCAGCTGGATAGAGCGCTGCCCTCCGGAGGCAGAGGTCACAGGTTCGAATCCTGTCGGGCGCACCATCCAAAGTGCGCCGGTTAAACGGGCGTTGTTGTAGAACGAAAACAGCTGTGGTGGCTGTAGCTCAGTTGGTAGAGTCCCGGATTGTGATTCCGGTTGTCGTGGGTTCGAGCCCCATCAGCCACCCCATTTTACAGCTTGTCAGGTACGCGAAGGTGGCGGAATTGGTAGACGCGCTAGCTTCAGGTGTTAGTGCCCCCCGGGTGTGAGGGTTCGAGTCCCTCTCTTCGCACCATACTTGCTGTATAACGAGGATGGCCATCAGGTCGTCTTTGTTTTTTGTAAGACAAAATATTCTCGGTGATTAGCGCAGCCCGGTAGCGCATCTGGTTTGGGACCAGAGGGTCAAAGGTTCGAATCCTTTATCACCGACCACATTCTGAAAAACCTCGCTTCGGCGAGGTTTTTTGCTTTCTGCCGCTCCTATCCTCGTTTTCCACGTTGCTGTAACGTCTGTTTACACTCTATCCGGACAGTCTTGCCCTCTCTTCAGTTATCCTGCCAGCTGGAGTCCTTGGTGACCGGATGTCACAGACCTCTTTCAGGCTTGTTTTTATGCATAACAGAATTTCGATTTTCTCCCGCTACCCCGCACTTATGGCGGCCATGGTACTGGGCGGGTGTACCCTTAAACCGCCATCGACCGATGAGATGCTGAGCACGATCGTGGTTGCCCATCCGCAGAGCGAGTCAGCCCCCTCACTTTTGCTGACCAACAATGGTTTTTGTGTCGGCATTGCCCGCCAGCAGGCGGTGACACAGGTTTGCACTGATAAAGATGCACAACCATTGGAGTGGGATCTTGGCGAGTTGAAGTTGCAGCAGACCTGCCTGCAGGCCAAGAACAGCAATGAGCTGATGTTGGCGCCCTGTGATGGCCATGCGCAGTGGGTGTGGCAGGAGGACAAACTCTTTAACAGCAAGGTCTCCCGTTGTCTGGATGTCGCTGGCCGACGTCACTTTGCGAATACGCCTCTGCGTCTGGCCGACTGTTACGGTGGGGCCAACCAGAGCTTTCTGGTCGGGGGGATTGAATGATTCGCCCGTCACCTCTGATTGCTGCATGTCTGTCGCTCTCTCTGGGAGGGTGCCAGAATCTCGACTCTTCTGATCTGCTGTTGGGCACTGTGGTGATTGGTGCCATCGGTGCCGCTGCGTATTACGGCCACAAGCAGGAAAAGAAAGAAGCTCGCGCCCGGGAAGAGCATGGCGGGCAAATCGTGGCAGCCAATGGCAAATGTCTCGATATTGCCGGTGGTGTACGTAATGGCAACCGCTTGCAGCTATGGGATTGTCACGGCGGGGATAACCAGCGTTTTCGTCTTGATGGCAATGCCATAAGGGTTGGCGACAAGTGTCTGGATGTTGCCGGGGGCGGCCGCGATGCCGGTGCCAAGGTGATTGCCTGGGATTGCCATGGTGGCGACAACCAGCAGTGGCGCTGGGAGCGAGATCGGCTCATGAGTCGCAGCAGCAAGCTCTGTCTGGATGTTGCTCAGGGGGGAAGCGCCAATGGCACTCCCCTGATCCTCTGGCAGTGCCACGGCGGTGACAACCAGCGCTTTCGGCGGAAGTAATAAAAACGGGAACCCGATGGTTCCCGTTTTTATTTAGCTGGCGACCGGTTCCAGTTCGAAACAGCGCTCCAGATAGACGGCAACGCCATCTTCATCGGAGGTGAGTGTTTGCTCATGCTCCGGCAGTGCCATTTTCAGGCGGTCGTGGGCGTTACCCATGACGATGCCTCGACCCACCATGCTCAGCATTTCGAAGTCGTTCATGCCGTCACCGAAGGCGATGGCCTGGGACATCTCCAGCCCGTGTTGCTCCAGTACGGCGCGCACGGCATTGCCCTTGTGGACGCCGGCGTGCATCACTTCGAGGCAGTCCGGCAGGGAGAAGGTGACGTTGAGCTGGTCGCCGTAGCGCTGGTTGAGGTGCTCCTCGATCTTCAGCAGCTTCTCGTGGTCACCGATGTAGAAGACCTTGTTGATCTGCTCCATCGACTCCTGTTTCAGGTCATCGACCAGACGATAGGTGAAGCCGGATTCGTCGTGGAATTGCAGCAACCAGGGCAGCTCCTCCTCGACCACCCAGTCATCGCCCTGATAGACGTTGAGATGGATGGATGGGTCACGTTCGAGCGCAACCAGCTCGGCGGCGATGTCGGTCGGCAGCGGCTGGTTGAACACCAGTTTGCCCTGTTTGTCATGCACCACGGCGCCGTTGGAGGTGATAAGGTAGATATCCAGACCGAGCGCATCGCGGAAGCTGCGTACATCGACGTGGTGACGGCCGGTGGCGACCACGAATTTCACGCCCTGCTCAACCAGACGGCGGACGGTCTCCCGGGTACGGGAGGAGATCTGGTGCTGCTTGTTGAGCAGAGTTCCATCGAGATCGGATACAACTACCTTGAACATCTTTACCTCGGCATCAATTGAAAGCGGGGGCAGTTTACCCCAGCCTGCATGGTCACCCCATTTATTTAGGGTTACAAAAAATAGCCAGCCTAGTAGCGGGCGAAGAAATCGAGCATGGCGGTCAGCGCGGGCTGGCGCTTGTCGTCGGATTCGATGAAGAGCTCGTGCCAGGCCCCTTCAATTCGCAGCGGCTTGCCCCCTTCGCAGTTGGCTTTGGTGCAAAACGCATCCTGCGCCGCGTTGTCCACCACGCTGTCGTTGCCAGCCTGCAGTAGTAGCAGCGGCGTCTTGATGGCGCCCGCATCGGCAATGGCGGCATCGGCACCGGTGATCCCCTGATAAATCCAGTGGGCGGTGGCCCCCCCCAGCTTGATCTGCGGGTGCTGCTCATAAATCTGGCGGAAAGCCTGATAGCGTGACTGGCTGTGAGTCAGCTCGTTATCGGCAAAGCCATGATCCTGATAGGGGCCCTGACCCGGCCCATAGGGTGGTTCGCCAAACCAGCCGCCGACTGTTCCTATGGTGGTGGCCAGCCCCTTAGCCAGCCATTTGGGCAGGCCGCCCAGATTGATGCCCAGCATGGGGGAGGAGAGCACGGCGGCGCGGATATCATCGGGCCAGCGCTCCAGATAGCGGGCCGAGATGGCACCCCCCATGGAGTGAGCCAGCAGGAACAGCTTGGCGGGCTTGTCCGCCATGATTATCTGGTCGTGAAACTGCTTCATATCGACGACATAATCGTCGAACTGGTCGACATAACCCTTGTCATGGTCGTTCAGCATGCGGCCGGACATCCCCTGACCACGATGGTCGATAAGGTAGAGGCTGTAGCCCTGGCGCCAGAGATCCCATGCCAGCTCCTGATACTTGAGGTAGCTTTCTACCCGGCCGTTGACGATCAGGATGGCGCGATCAACCTTCTCCTGCCGCAGCGCGGCATAGCGGATGGCGACGCCATCCTTGCTCTTGAACTCTCCTTCTATGGCATGCTGGCGCCAGAAGTCGGGCAGGGTTTGCTGGTAGAGGGTGGGCACATCGGCTTCGCTGGTCAGCGCATAGGGATTGGTCACGGCAAGGGCTCCGGCAGAAAACAGGGTCAGGGCCAACAGGGGAATCGAGAGGGATTTCATCAGGCACACTCCGTTTGCCAGTATTGATAAAGCATTGCGATGTCACCGGAGCAGAGCAGCGACATGGCGCTTTGCAGTGTGGGCAGAGGCCAGTCCCACCACTGCATCTCTTGCAGCATGGCGATCTGCTCATCGTTGAAACGGCGGCGGATCGGTTGGGCCGGATTGCCGCCGACTATGGTGTAAGGGGCCACATCCTTGGTCACCACGGCACGAGTGGCGATAACGGCGCCATCACCTATGGTGATGCCGGGCATGATCATCGCTTCCGAGCCGATCCAGACATCGTTGCCGATCCGGGTATCTCCTTTGCGCAGAAAGCCACTACAGGCCCCTTCGCCAAAGGTATCGGGGTTGAACGGGAAGGTGGAGACCCAATCCAGCCGGTGGCCCTGATTGCCTGCCAGCATGAAGGTGGCGCCCGAGGCGATGGAGCAGAACTTGCCGATGATCAGGCGGTCTACTTCTGTACCCCACTCGCCGCTGTCCCAGCTTGCTCTGGTCGAGCCATCCCCGAGTAAATAACGGACACAGTGATCCTCGAACGGCTTGCCGTGGTAGTAGCCGGAGTAGTAGCTGTAGTCGCCGGCCTCTATATTCGGGTTGGTCAGGTGATCCCGGATGATGCGGGATTCCAGCCAGCTGCCAAAAGGGTTCTCCATCACTCCTCCTGTAGGTCGTCCTGCTCGATCTGTTGGGCCCAGCCTTTGCGGGTCAGCTGCATCCGTTGCCACCACTCTTCGTCTGCCAGAATTTCACCGGCCGGGCCGAGCTGGGGGTAGGGCATCTCTTTCTCTTTGCAGAGTTGGGCATAGATGGGATATCCACCCTCGAACAGGATGCTGTTTTGCTCCTCCAGCGTGAGCGGACAGCCGCGCTGATAGCAACCGGCCTGCTCGCGCTGGCGCTGCGCCTCGTAGAGGATGGCGGCAGCGGCCACCGAGACGTTGAGGGACTGCACCATGCCGACCATGGGAATGACGATATGGTGATCGGCCAGGGCCAGCGCCTCTTCACCGATGCCGTGCTTCTCCTGTCCCACCAGAATGGCGGTCGGTTTGGTGTAGTCGATGGCGCGAAAATCGACCGAGCTGTCGGAGAGGTGGGTCGCCAGGATCTGCATGCCGGAGGCTTTCAGCTCGGCGACCGCGCTGCCGATGTCCGGGTGCAGTTTCACATCCACCCAGTTCTGGCTGCCGCGGGCGGTGCCCTTGCGCTTGTGGATCCAGGTCTTGGGCCAGACTGCATGTACCCGGTGGATGCCGATGGCATCGGCGGTACGCACGATGGCAGCCAGGTTGTGAGGTTTGTGCACCTCTTCCATACAGACAGTCAAATCGAGCTGACGCTGGGCCAGTATATCGGTGATGCGCTTGAAGCGTTCGGGGGTCATGGTTGTCTCTTAAAAAGCAGCAGGCGGCTTGCGCCGCCTGTGTGATCAGTTCTTTTGCCGGCTCACCTTGAGCACGTTGGGCATGACGCGGATCTTGCGCATGATGTTGGCCAGATGGATACGGCTCTTGGTGGTGATGAGCAGGCTCACCTGATAGACCCGGCCATCCTTCTCTTCGGTGCTGATGGCGTGAATGTTGGCACCGGTGGCGGCAATCACGTTGGCCAGCTCGGCCAGCGCACCCTGATGATTGATGATCTCGATGCTGATGCCGGTGCGGAACTCCTGTTCCTGCTCCTTGTCCACTTCCCACTGCACCGGCAGGTACTTGTCCGGCTCCTTGCTGTAGCCCTTGATGTTGCGACAGGCTTCCTGGTGGATCACCAGACCCTTGCCCGGGCTGATGTGGGCGATGATGGCATCCCCCGGGATCGGGCGGCAGCAGTTGGCGAAGGTGACCAGCATGCCGTCGGCACCCTTGATCGGCATCTTCTTGCTGCTGGTTTTGGGCTGTTCTTCCGGCGGCAGTTCATCCCCCAGCATGCGGCGCGCCACCATGACACTCATGGCGTTGCCGAGGCCCACATCAGCCAGCAGGCCTTGCAGGTTCTCGTGCTTGGTGTCGGCCAGCACCTGTTTGATGCGCGGCTCGGGGATGTCTTCGATATTCTTGGCGCCCAGCGCATGGTTGAGCAGGCGGCGACCCAGTACCACCGACTCTTCGGTGCGCAGGTTCTTGAGGAACTGGCGGATCTTGGAGCGCGCCTTGGTAGTCACCACGAAGTTGAGCCAGGCCGCGTTGGGACGGGCGCCCGGTGCCGTGATGATCTCCACCGTCTGGCCCGAGTGCAGCGGGCTGCTGAGCGGGTAGGGGTGGCGGTCGACCCGTGAACCGACGCAGGCGTGGCCGATGTCGGTGTGCACCGTGTAGGCAAAGTCCACCGGCGTGGCGCCAGCGGGCAGCTCCATGATGCGCCCTTCGGGGGTAAAGACGTAGATTTCGTCGGGGAAGAGGTCGGTTTTGACCCCCTCGATAAATTCAAATGAGCTGCCGGCGCTCTGCTGTAATTCCAGCAGGCTCTGCATCCAGCGCTGGGCGCGGATCTGGGCGGTAGTACCCGAACTGTCGCCATCCTGTTTGTAGGCCCAGTGGGCAGCAACCCCTTTATCAGCCATCTGATCCATAAATTCGGTGCGGATTTGCACCTCGACCGGTACCCCGTGCGGCCCCACCAGCGAGGTATGCAGCGACTGGTAGCCGTTGGTCTTGGGGATGGCGATGTAATCCTTGAAGCGGCCGGGGCGCGGCTTGTAGAGGCTGTGCATCTGTCCCAGCACCCGGTAACAGGTATCTATGTCCTTCACTTTGACCCGAAAGGCGTAGATATCCATTACCTCATGAAATTGCAGCTCTTTTTTCTCCATCTTGTTGTAGATGGAGAACAGGTTCTTCTCGCGACCACTGACCTGATGCTCAATCCCCGCCTCTTTCAGACGACCGCTGATTTCGCTCTGGATGGAGTCGATAATCTCGCGGCGATTGCCACGGGCGCGGCGCACCGATTCGCGCAGCACGCGGGAGCGCATCGGATAGAGCGCCTCGAAGCCCAGCTCTTCGAGCTCGTTCTTCATGGTGTGAATACCGAGGCGGTTGGCGATGGGGGCGAAGATTTCGAGGGTTTCCCGGGCGATGCGGCGGCGCTTGTCCGGTCGCAGCGAGCCCAGGGTGCGCATATTGTGGGTGCGGTCGGCCAGCTTGATCAGAATGACCCGGATATCCTGGGTCATCGCCATCACCATCTTGCGGAAGTTCTCGGCCTGAGCCTCTTTGCGATCGCGAAACTTCAGCTTGTCGAGCTTGGAGACCCCGGCTACCAGCTCGGCGACCGCATCGCCAAACTGTTCAGCCAGATCGGCCTTGGTGATGGGGGTATCCTCAATGACGTCGTGCAGCACGGCGGCCATCAGGGTTTCATGATCGAGGCGCATATCGCCCAGAATTCGGGCAACGGCGACGGGGTGGGTGATATAGGGCTCGCCACTGGAACGCATCTGTCCCTGGTGGGCATCACGGGCCACCACATAGGCTTGCCTGAGCTTCTCGACCTGCTCGGGCGGCAGGTAGGAACTGGCTATTTCTTTAAGATTTTCAAATAAATACAAGACAGTCCCCGCAGCGGTGAAACGGCAATTCGTGGAGTTGAGCGTGTAGACCTGAGTTTGCGAGGTTTTCGAGCGGTTGTAAATGGGGATGAACAGTCGGCACCCGGGCGGGTACCGACTATGGGGAAAGACTTACTTAACCGCGGCCTTCGGCGATGGCAGCAACGGCAGCCAGCTCGGCGGCTTCCTGTTCTTGCTGCTCGTAGCGATCCTGGGTGTCCATTACCTGGTTGTTTACCAGACCCAGCTCGATCTCACGCAGGGCGATCACGGTCGGCTTGTCGTTCTCTTCTTCAACCAGCGGATCTTTGCCTTGAACCGCGATTTGACGGGCGCGGCGTGCGGCGACCAGCACCAGGTCAAAACGGTTACCAACCTGTTTTACAGCATCTTCTACAGTAACGCGTGCCATGCAGGACTCCAGTTATGTGGGCTTTCTGTGTTTAGAAAAGCGGTGTTTAAAAATGACGCAAAAGTTTACTCGTTTTTGGCTTATTCTGCCAGTAACTGTTGCAGCAAGTTTTGTTGTGCCTGCTGTTGATGACGCATCTCCAGCCGTTGGCACTCAATAATGGCTCTGAGCTGGAACAGCGCCTGCTCGAACTCTTCATTGATAATCACGTAGTCATATTCGTCGTAGTGCACCATTTCGGCAATGGCTTTTGCCATCCGGCCGGCGATCACTTCTGCGCTGTCCTGACCGCGGCCAATCAGGCGGCGTTCCAGCTCTTCACGGCTGGGGGGCAGGATGAAGATGGACTTGGTCGGCATCAGTTCGCGGATCTGGCGGGCGCCCTGCCAGTCGATGTCGAGGAATACGTCGATACCCTGCGCCAGACAGGCTTCGATGGCTGCGCGGGAGGTACCGTAGTAGTTGCCGAATACCTCGGCCCACTCCAGAAAATCACCGCGAGCGATCAGCTCCTTGAACTCTTCCACCTTGACGAAGTGGTAGTGGACACCGTGCTCTTCGCCTGGACGTGTAGCGCGTGTGGTGTGGGAGACCGACAGCTGCATCTTGCCAGCTTGATTGTGGTTGGTCAGCAAGGCGTTGAGCAGACTGGATTTACCTGCACCGCTCGGGGAGGAGATGATATAGAGAGTGCCTTGTTGCGCCATGTTATTACCTTTAATCGGAACCCGCATTTTGGTTGTAGCAGAGGCCGCCGTCTTGTGCCCGAAAGGGAGACAGCCAAACGCATGATGCGGATAAATTCTTGGATCAGGGGGATGTAAAGGCGGCGAATTTTAACAGAAGGTGGCGAATAAAAAAACGGCCGGAATCATATTCCGGCCGATCAAAGTGTTCGTAGCTTGTTGCGGGAGCGTAACCCACATCGGTCGTTATTCTGCCTGTCGCTCCGGCATGGGGCCATCAGGTTATCCCTGCCTCACAGCTCGGGATTTCCGAGCTGCTTTCAGTCAGGCAGATGGCGATCGGCGCAGAGGCGATCGAAGGCGGCGATGACCTGCTCGCTGGTGATTTTGCTCATGGCATCGGGATCCTTGAGGCGGGTGCGCCAGCCGAGCTCGGCCAGTGGCTTGCCTGTCTCCTGCTCGACCAGCTCCTGATAGACGCTGACCACATAATCCCGGCAGAGATAGGGGCCGGTGCGGGCCGGATTGTGGTGGGCATAGAGACCGATGACCGGCGTGCCGACAATGGTGGCCATGTGGGTTGGGCCTGTGTCGGGGGCCAGTACCAGACTCGCCTCACCAATCAGCGCCAGCAGCTGCTTGAGGTTGGTCTGCCCCACCAGATCGACCGGTTTGCTCTGGCTTAAGCGCTGGATGTCGGCAGCCAGATCCCGCTCCAGTTTGGCAGGCCCGCCACAGAGATAGACCTGAAAGCCCTTGCTGGCGGCGTGATCTGCCAGCGCGGCATAGCCTGCGGCCGTCCAGTTCTTGAAGGCCTTGCTGGCGGCGGCGCAGATCAGCAGGGTCGGTTTGCCGCCAATCTTCTCTTTTGCCCACGCCTGATGTTCGGCGCTGATGGGCAGTTGCCAGTCCGGGGTCAGCTCCTTGATGCCGAGCTCTTTGGCAAAGGCGAGGAAACCATCCAGCACATGGGGGGAGGCAGGCGAAGGCACCTTGTGGTTGGTGAACAGCCATTGGCCGTCGTTGGCCCTCTCCCGATCAAACCCGAGTTTGACCCTGGCCTTGATGCCGAGGGTGGCGATGCTGGCGCGCATGGCCGCCTGCAGATGCAGCAGGGCATCAAACTGGCGCCCCCTGAGGGTCTGCCACAGGTCGCGATAGCCGCGCCATCCCTTGCTCTTGTCGAAGGCGATCACCTCGACACCGGGCAGATCGGCAAACAGGGTTGCCTCGATTTTTCCGGTGATCCAGGTGATGCGGGTTTGCGGCCACTCCCGCTGGATGACCCGTACCAGTGCCAGCGCGTGGCAGCAGTCGCCGATGGCGGAGAGCCGCAGAATGCAGATGGAGGAGGGAGGCGTTTGAAATAGCGGCATGATGTGGCGCACGGCTGGCAAAAAGGGTGGATGGCATTATGCAAACTCCCCTGTGGATTGTAAAATTGCGCGCAATCGTCAGCCGGGCTTTGCCACCCTAATAGCCGCCATGGCTGGCACATGTTGCGGGCATGCCACAGTCGCAGCCTCATCGCCCATACATAGGGGCGATCAACGACCCACCGAGCGGGATCTTCATGATGCTGATACAGACCGAACACAACCAGGTTTGCTGGTTCGCCGAAGGGGCCTTTCGCGACCCCACTTCCCAGTTATTCGAACCGGCCTGGTGGCAGAACAACCGTCAGGTGGTGGGAACCTCCATCGGTCGCGGTGTGACCTGGTTCGTCAAGGATGAGTCCCGCCATCTGGTGCTGCGCCACTACTATCGTGGCGGCATGGTGGGCAAGGTGGTGCGGGATCGCTTCTGGTTCGAAGGGGTCGAATCGAGCCGCGCCATGGCGGAATACACCCTGCTGGCCAAGTTGTGCGAACTGGGGTTGCCGGTGCCGCGTCCGTTTGGTGCGCGGATGGCCAAACAGGGCCCATTTTATCGCGCCGACATCCTGATCGAGCGTATTCGCGGTGCCAAGGACATGGTCGCCCTGCTCAAGCAGGGGCCGGTTGCTAGCGAGGTGTGGCACAAGATTGGCCAGACGGTGCGCCAGCTGCACGATGCCGGGGTTTACCACGCCGATCTCAACAGCCACAACCTGCTGCTCGATAAGGATGAGAAGGTGTGGGTGATCGACTTCGACAAGGGGGCGATCCGCTCCCCCGGTGAGTGGCAGAAGGGCAATCTGGAGCGGCTGTTGCGCTCCTTCAACAAGGAGTCTCAACTGCACACCAGTTTTCACTTCGTACCGGACAACTGGCAGACCCTGATGGAGGGTTATCACGGAAAAGCGAGCTGACCCTGTTGCTCGCCGCCATGGCCAATGTTACTTATGAATCAGCTCTTCAGATTCGGTTTCGAGGTGCCCCATGGAAATGCTCAAGACACCTTTGGTGGATGTCACCGCCCGGCTTGATCCGGGTCTGCTGTTCGATGCCATGGCGCTGCTGGAGGCGGGGATCTGGACCTGGTCTCCGCAACAGGGATTGCGCCGCGACCCCTCCTGCCTGCGCCTGCTGGGGCTTGGCGATAGCTGGCCGGATGATCTCGGCTGGCTGGAGCGGGTGCATCCCGATGACGTTGCCCGGCTGGCAGATGCCCTGAGCTTCTGCCAGAGCGGCCGCAGCAGCGGTCTGCGCCTCGAATATCGCATTCTTCACCACCACGGCCACTACATCCGGCTGGAAGAGCGGATCCGCCGTGACGAGCGGGGCCATCTGCTTGGCGTGGTGCGCCATCTCGATCCCGCCGTCGTGCTGGTGGAAGAGCGGCACGGTACCGATCCGCTGACCGGGCTGGAGAGTCGCAGCCGCTTCGAGCAACTGCTGGAGGAGAGGCTGTTGGCCGAGGGGGGAAGTTTCAGTCTGCTGCAATTTTCGGTCGATCACATGGCCAAGATCCGCCAGCTCTTTGGCGAGGCTGCCTGTGACGCCATGCTGGCCAAGCTGGCGCGTATCGTGCGTCACGAGTTGCGCCGCGAAGATCCCTTCGCCCGCTGGGATGAGGATGGCTTTATTCTGATGCTCTCCCGCACCGAGCGGATGAAGGGGCTGGAGATTGCCGAACGGCTGCGCCTCGAGATTGCCGACGCCAGCCTGCTGCCACAGCGGCCGGTGACCGTCAGTATCGGGCTGGTACAGAGCCAGCCCGGCGAGCAGCTTGACCATCTGCTGGCCCGTCTGGCCACCTGCCACGGTCAGGCCAGACGGGAGCGCAACGCCGTCGTCGGCTAGTTGCCACTCAGGATGAAGTGACCTTGCGATGCTGGCACACCTTGAGGGATGCCAGCATCAGCACGCCGCCGATGGCCAGCCGGGTCAAATCGGTATCCTTGCCCCAGATCAGCAGATTGACCAGCAGGCCGGCCGGAATGAGCGCATTGTTCATGATGGCGAGCACCCCGCTGCTGACCAGCGTTGCCCCCTTGTTCCACAGGAAGTAGCCCAGCCCCGAAGCGCCCACCCCGAGCCAGAGCAGAATGCCCCACTGCAGCCCGCTGGTCGGATACTGGGGCTTGCCCAGCAACCACCAGGCGGGCAGGGCGATCACCAGTGCTCCCAGATAGAAGCAGCCGAAAATCGCCAGCTGTGGCGGTTGCTCAGCCTCCCTCGCCAGCAGTACCTTGTAGCCCACCTGACCCATGGCAAAGCAGAGGTTGGCTCCCTGCACCACCAGAAAGCCCAGCGCATAGCTCTCGGTCAGCCCGTCAAAGCGGATCACGGCTGCACCGGCGACGGCCAGCAGGGCTCCCCATAGGTAGGCGAGGTTGAAACGCCGCTCAAGCAGGTCGTGGAGCAGGGTGACGTAGATGGGGGTGAAGATGGTAAAGACCAGTACTTCCGGCACTGTCAGCAGCAGGAAGGAGTGGTAGTAGAAGAGATACATGATGCCGAGCTGGATGGCGCCCAGCGCCATCAGTTTGCCTGCCAGAGCGGGGCGCAGCCAGCGGCGACGCAGGAAGGGTAGAAACACCAGACTGGCGAGAGCGATGCGGGTCAGCACCGAAAAGTAGGCATCCACCTGACCGGCGAGGTAGACCCCGATCAGGCTGAAGGAGAATGACCAGAGCAGGGTGACCCCTATCAAGTAGTTCATGTGGTTGATTTGTCGTCAGTTGTCAATTTTTGAGGGGGCTATGATGGCCGAGATGGAAGCGGCAATCCAGCGTTTATGGGCACGATTGCCACAGGTCGGAGCATTTGGCTTCACCGCCAGCAATGGCGAGGGGTCGGCGACCGACTGGAATGGTCGCGGCGAGGGGGTTGTGGCGGTGGCCGATCATCAGGGTGGCTGGCTCTTCAGCGAGCAGGGGCGCTACACCACTCCCCATGGTCGGGTGCTCACCATGCACAACCGTTTCTGGTGGCAACGTAGCGAGCGGGGGATCCGCCTTTCTCACCTGCGTTATGAGGCGCCGGTCGAACTGTTCGAACTGCTGCCGCAAGGGGATGGCCGCTGGCTGACCGCTGAGCCCCATCTGTGCGGGGCGGATCACTACCGCGCCGAGCTGACCGAGATTGACGGCGGTTTTCTGCTGAGCTGGCAAATCACCGGCCCGCGCAAGAACGAGCGGATCGACTACCTCTATCGGATGTGAGTGGCGGCAAGCGGGCATAAAAAAACCGGCGCAGAGCGCCGGTAGCGGGGGACAAATCGGAGGTTTTTTAAAACAGTCCCAAAAAACAGGAGAGATGAACTCTCTTCACACACTCAGAAAAGCGATTCAGGCACTCAGGGCATAGCTCAGCATGGCTTGCAGCTTGCTATCGAAGAACCAGGGCAGCAGTACCATCAACAGCCCCAGCATGCCCGCCAGTCGCTGGCGATACTGCCAGCCGGCAATCAGGACCAGACCGCCGCACAGGGTGGTCAAGATGCCTGACATAGGGTTGCCTCACGCTGTACACGACGCTGCTGGGCCCACTGGTTCATGGCGACCGAGCCGAGGATCAGAGCCAGTGCCACGCCGGTGGTGGGGTGGATCTGTTCGCCGAGGAACAGGGCGCCCAGCATCACGCCGAACAGCGGCACCAGATAGTTGCTGAAGGAGGCGAATGTCGGGCCGGCCTTCTGGATCAGCGCCATGTAGAGGAAGTAGACCAGACCGGTACAGAGGGTACCCAGCACGGTAATCGCGCTCAGGGCCTGGCTGCTCGGCAGGGTCAGGCCGCTCAGGTCAACCATGAAGGGGGCGACCAGCAGCAACTGGGTTGCCGAGGAGATCAGGATATTGCGGGCGACCACGACCGGATGGTCCTTGGCGAAGCGCTTGATCATCAGCAGACCGATGGCGAAGCAGCTGGCACCCAGCAGGATGGCCATGGCACCGAGCAGACCGGCGTTCATGCCCTGGGAGAGTTTCGGCCAGAACAGGGTGAGCACACCGGCAAAGCCGATGATCACGGAGAGCAGACCGGTTTTGGTGATTCTTTCACCAGAAATAAACAGCGGTGCAGCCAGAATGGTCACAAACGGGATACAACCCATGACCACGGCAGCGATGGCGCTATCCACATACTGTTGGCCCCAGGCGACCATGATGAAGGGGATGGTGGCATCCAGCAGGGCGATCAGCATGTAGGTACGCCACGGGGTGTTTTCACTCTTGAGGCGCATGAACAGGCAGAGCAGACCCAGGGTAAGGCTGCCGCACAGGGCACGACCCGCAGCCACCAGAATGGGGGGCAGCTCGGCAACGGCCTGGTGCATGAAAATGAACTGGGAACCCCACAGCAGGCCGATGGCCAGCAATAACAGATAGCTACGCATTTTAATCTCCGATGTATTAAGCCTGCGCATTCTAGGTAATCTGTTACTATGGTAAAAATGAATTGTCGGCATTCAACTATGGCTAATATCGATGGATAGCTCTCTCTCCCGCCTCGACCTCAACCTGCTCGCCGTATTCGACATGCTGATGCAGGAGCGCAACGTCACCCGCGCCGCCGAGCGGCTGCATCTCTCCCAATCCACCGTCAGTCATGCGCTGGGTCGGTTGCGGATCGCGCTGGATGACCCTCTCTTCGTGATGAGCCGACGGGAGATGATGCCGACCGAGCGGGCCAAGGCGTTGGCCGGTCCGGTGCGGCAGGCACTGGCGATGCTGGAGCAGGGGTTGCGGCAGGCCAAGGGATTCGAACCTGCCAGCGCGCGGCGGATCTTCCGCATCGCCACCCCGGGTTCGGTAGAGCACGGGCTGGTGCCACTGCTGGTGGATCGCTTGTTCCGCGCAGCGCCCCACTGCCGGCTGGAGGTGTGCGAGCTGGCCGACAGCGACTACGAGCGGGAGCTGGAGAAGGGTGAGCTGGATCTGGTGATCGGTTTTGCCGGTGCCAACCACCTCTCGCCCCGTCTCTGGCGTGAGGAGTGGTTCAGCAATCCGCTGGTCTGCCTGTCGCCCCTTGGCAGCGAGCTGCCCGATCTGTTGACTCCGGTCGAGCTGGTCAGCCGCCCCCATATCCACACCTCCAGCTGGGGTCACAGTCAGGCGATGGTTGAGCTCTGGCTGGCCCGCTTCGGGGTGGAGCGGGAGCTGGGGGTCCGGTTACCGAGCTTTATGGCGGTGCCGCCGCTGATGGCGACCGGCCGCTATCTGGTGGTGGTGCCCGAGATGATCGGGCGCCACTTCTGCCGCTACTACCCGCTGCGGATGCATCAGCTGGATCCGGAGATCCCCATCGTCTATCTGATGGCGGGCCACCCGCTCACCGCCCATGACGAGGCGATCAGCTGGTTCAAGAGCCTGCTGCATCAGCTGGTGTACGACCTCTACGGCGCCGATGCGCTCGGTACGCCGACTCAGCGGATGCTGGCGAAGTAGTCGAGCCCCATAGCGCTTTTCACCTCCGCCAAAACCTCATCGGTGAGGATGCGGGCCTGCTCGGTGCCCTGATAGAGCAGCTCCAGCAGCATCTTCTTGTCGGCGATGGCCGCGGCCCGGCGCTCCCGCATCGGGGCAAGCAGGGTCTGCAGGCAGTCGTTCAGCACCTGTTTGCAGCGCATATCGCCCAACCCGCCGCGCCGGTAGTGCGCCTTCATCTCGGCGACCAGCTCCTTGTCCGGATGGAAGGCATCGAGATAGGCGAACACCGTATTTCCCTCCACCTGACCCGGATCGCTCACCTTGAGGTGGTTGGGGTCGGTATACATGGCGAACACCGCCTGTTTGACCTCTTCCGCCGACATGCCGAGCTCTATGGTGTTGCCGAGGGATTTGGACATCTTGGCCTTGCCGTCGATGCCGGGCAGGCGGCCGGTGTCGCTCAGGATCGGCTGGCACTCGGTCAGCACCTCTTTGCCTACCAGTGAGTTGAAGCGGCGGACGATCTCGTTGGTCTGCTCCAGCATCGGCAGCTGATCCTCCCCGACCGGCACATGGCTGGCGCGAAAGGCGGTAATGTCGGCGGCCTGACTCACCGGATAGACCAGAAAACCGGCTGGCAGCGTGCGTTCGAACCCTTTTTGCTGGATCTCTGCCTTGACGGTGGGGTTGCGCTCCAGCCGGGCGACGCTGACCAGATTGAGGTAGTAGCAGGTGAGTTCGGCGAGGGCGGGCAGGGCGCTCTGCAGGCAGAAGGTGGTCTTGGCCGGGTCGAGGCCGACCGCCAGATAGTCGGCCATCACCTCCAGCACGTTGTCGGTCACCTTGGCCGGGTTGTGGCCGTTGTCGGTCAGCGCCTGCAGATCGGCGATCATCACGAATTGACGGTAATGGTGCTGGGCTTCGACGCGCTGGCGCAGGGAACCGACATAGTGGCCGATGTGCAGTTTGCCGGTGGGACGATCGCCAGTCAGGATAACGGGGTTGTGCATGTCACTCTCTCCAGTTGGGTGAGCCGGGAGGCGACAAAGGGATAAAAACAGTTGACCGCCTCTCGGCGGTCACGGTGTTTTCTTTGGGAAATTTACAATAGAAACGCGGTGCCGCCTGTTTAAGAGCAGCACCACCAGTAGTTGTGATTGAATGAGGTCATATTCATGGCAAATCACACTACGCCTGTTTGATCACTTCTGCAAGGGAACGACCAGCAGATCGCACGGCACGGTATTCATCAGCTGGCGCGCACTCGAGGTGAGCAGGCTCCAGAAGCTCTGGCGATGGCCGCATACCAGCAGATCGATCTCGTACTCCTTGACCGCCTGATTGACCCGCTCGCTCAGATCGCCGCAGATGACCAGCTTCTTCTCGATGGGGTAGTCCACCGAGGCGAGGAAGGCCTCCAGCTTCTCTTTCGCTTCGGCGATCACCTGATCCTGCACGTTGTCGATGTCGATATCGATCATCTCGGTGTAGAGATCCTTGAGGTCCACATCGACATGGATAACCGACAGCTTGGCGCCGTTGGAACGGGCTCTGTCCACCGCCTTGTCGATCACCTTGCGGTTATCCTCCGACAAGTCGATCGCAGCCAGAATGTGCTTGTAATAGGTTGTACCACTCATGGGATGTCTCCTTACCGATCCTTCACTCACTATACCAATCTCTGCTGAAACTAAAATGGTGCCTTGGGCACAGTTTAGGGATTTGAACGAGTTTAATTTCCAGCTGACGGTTGCAATTGACTCAATTAATAATCACTTTTTGCTCGTAAATTAAACAGGAGTTTGAGCCAGGTCACACCCACTCTATTGCCCGCAGCCATTGAGAGGCATAGGATGTGCCCGTGCTTCGCAATGAACACAAAACAACAAAAAGCATCTGAATACCGCTTTGGGGAGCCACGTGCTCCCTTTTGTTTTTCTGCCTCATTTCCTGCTGCTTTTCTTGCCGTTTTCTTACTGATAGAGATCCGGCATCAAGTTAATCTCCCGCGACTTGGTTATGCTGTAGCCAGTTTCTTTGGAGGTCTTCTCATGATCATTCATCCCCAGATTCAAGGTTGTGTTGCCCGCAACTGTCACCCCATCGGCTGCCGCGCCGCCGTGCAACAGCAGATCGAACGGATCAAGGCCGCTTGCCCGTTCAGCGGGCCCAAGCGGGTGCTGGTGCTGGGGGCCTCCTCCGGTTTCGGGCTGGCGTCGCGCATTGCGCTCGCCTTCGGTGCGGGTGCCGACACCATCGGCATCTCGTTCGAGCGTGGCCCCTCCGACAAGGGGCTGGGCAGTGCCGGTTGGTACAACAACATCTGGTTTCGCAAGGAGGCGGAGCAGGAGGGGCGTATCGCCATCAACCTGATCGGCGATGCCTTCTCCGACGGCATGCGCCAGCAGGCTATCGACACCATCCGCCAGCAGCTGGGGCAGGTGGATCTGGTGATCTATTCGCTGGCGAGCGGCATCCGGGTGCTGCCCGATGGTACACAGGTGCGTTCGGTGCTCAAGACTACCGGCCAGCCGTTCAGCGGCTGGGGGCTGGATCTGGAGCGCGATACGCTGGTGCAGCAGTCACTGGCGCCCGCCACCCCGGAGGAGATCCGCGATACCGTTACCGTGATGGGCGGCGAGGATTGGCTGCTCTGGATGCAGGCGTTGCAGCAGGCGGATTGTCTGGCCCCTGGCGCGCAAACCGTGGCCTACTCCTACATTGGCCCGGAATCCACCTATCCCCTCTATCGGGACGGCACCATCGGTTATGCCAAGGAGCATCTGCACGCCACCGCCGAGACCATCAACCTGCAGCTGGCCGAGATCGGTGGCCACGCCTGGGTATCGGTCTGCAAGGCGCTGGTGACCAAGGCGAGCGCCTATATTCCGGTGCTGCCGGTTTATCTCGGCCTGCTGATGGGGGTGATGAAGGAGCGCGGTGTACACGAAGGTTGTATCGAGCAGATGCAGCGGCTGTTCGCCGCCAAGATGTACGGGCCCAATGGGGTGGTGGCTGATGGCAACCGGTTGATCCGGATGGATGACCACGAGCTCGACCCGGCCATTCAGGCCGCCGTTTCGGCGCTCTGGCCCAAGGTGACGCCGGACAATTTCCACGGGCTGGGGGATTTTGCCGGGTTGCGGCAGGATTTCATGCAGCTCAACGGCTTCGAGTTGCCGGGCGTCGATTACGGTGCGCCGGTGGATGTCGCCTCCCTTGGCGAGCTGACACCCTGAGTTGGCAGGAACGGGATCCCCCTCTCTCTGGCGGGTTGATTCATGGCCGGAGTGTGGCGACAATCGATACCAAATCACTGAGGAGAAACAAGATGTTGGCCAAAGCCATGATCGAGAAGTTGAACGAGCAGATTAACCTGGAGTTCTACTCCTCCAATCTCTATCTGCAGATGAGCGCCTGGTGTGAAGACAAGGGTTTCGAGGGGGCTGCCACCTTCCTGCGCCAGCACGCCGTCGAGGAGCGCCAGCATATGGAGCGCCTGTTCACCTATGTGAGCGAGACCGGTGCCATGCCCAAGCTGGGTGCCATCGATGCCCCTCCCCACGAGTTCAAGTCGCTGGGCGACGTGTTCCGTACCACCCTGGAGCACGAGTACCACATCACCAAGTGCATCAATGGTCTGGCCCACGTAGCCTTCACTACTCAGGACTACTCCACCTTCAACTTCCTGCAGTGGTATGTGGCCGAGCAGCATGAAGAGGAGAAGCTGTTCAAGAGCATCGTCGACCGTCTCGGTCTGGTGGGTGAAGATGGCAAGGGCCTCTACTTCATCGACAAGGAGCTGGCCGAACTGGCCAAGGGCGCTCCGGCCAGCATCATGGACAGCAACGCCTGATAGTCGTGGACACTTAGTGTTCAGCCAGTACAATAACGGCCCTTTTAAGGGCCGTTGTTTATTCTGGTTGGCAGCCACTATGGTTGTGTTCCGCCAGAGGCAATCACGGTTCTGGCCAGGTGCCGTTTCTATTTTGATAAGTGAGTGATGATGAAGCAGGTCGATGTGGTGGTGATCGGGGCCGGTGCGGCCGGATTGATGTGTGCGGCGCAGGCAGGCTATCGGGGCCGCTCGGTGCTGGTGCTCGACAACGCCAAGAAGCCGGGCCGCAAGATCCTCATCAGTGGCGGTGGTCGCTGCAACTTCACCAACCATCAGGCTGGCGCTCACGCCTACCTGTCGGAGAATCCCCACTTCAGCAAGTCGGCACTGGCTCGCTACACCCAGCAGGATTTCATCGATCTGGTGGATCGCCACGGGGTCAACTATCACGAGCGCACCTTGGGGCAGCTGTTCTGTCTCGAGAGCGCCAAGGAGATCGTCGATGCGCTGCTTACCGAGTGCGACTGGGCCGGGGTGACCCTGCAGTTCCAGACCGAGATCCTCACCGTCAGCAAGCAGGACGAGGGCTTCGTGCTGACGACCAGCAAGGGGGAGATCGGCTGTCACTCGCTGGTCATCGCCACCGGTGGTCTCTCCATGCCCAAGCTGGGGGCGACCCCATACGGCTTCAAGCTGGCGGAGCAGTTTGGCCTCAAGGTCATTCCGACCCGCGCCGGTCTGGTGCCCTTTACCCTCCATCAGGCGGAGAAAGAGGCCTTTGCCGATCTGGCGGGTATCAGCCTGCCGGTAGCGGTGACCGCCGAGGATGGCACCCGCTTCAAGGAGGCGATGCTGTTCACCCATCGCGGCCTCTCCGGCCCCGTTATCCTGCAGGTCTCCTCCTACTGGCACGCCGGCGAGAAGATCCACATCAACCTGCTGCCGGAGCTGGATATTCCGGCTGCCTTGCGCGAATGGGCACAGGCGCATCCGGCACAGGAGCTGAAAACCGTGCTGGGGCGCGAGCTGCCCAAGCGCTTCGTCGACAAGCTGGTGGAGCTGGGCCAGCTGGTCAGTAAGCCGATGCGCCAGTATAACGAGCGGGAACTTGAGGCGATCGCCAACCTGCTGGGTGACTGGCAGATCCTGCCCAACGGCACCGAGGGGTATCGCACCGCAGAAGTGACCCTGGGTGGCGTCGATACCAACGAGCTCTCCTCCAAGACCATGGAGGCGCGCAAGGTGCCCGGCCTCTACTTCATCGGCGAAGTGGTCGATGTGACCGGCTGGCTTGGTGGCTACAACTTCCAGTGGGCCTGGTCCTCCGGCTGGGTAGCTGGCCAATATTGTTGATGTCGCTGGGGCTGGTTTATCCGGCCCCGGTTTTTGGTGATGGTTGCGGGTTGAACGAGTGACAACGAGGGGGTCTGGATGCTTGAAAATCAGATGATGCTGCTGGCGGTGTTCGAACGGGCGGCGCTGATGCTGATGACCCTCTTCTTCCTGACCCGCACCCGGCCGTTCCAGCGGCTGTTCCAGAAACAGGATCACACCCCGGCGGAGCGGGTGCTGGTCGCCACCATCTTCTGTCTGTTTGCGGTGTTCAGTACCTACACCGGCATTCCGGTGGAGGGGGCGCTGGTCAACGTGCGGATCATCGCCATTATCTCCGGCGGCATTCTGTTTGGCCCCTGGGTCGGCATTCCGGCCGGGGTTATCTCCGGTCTGCACCGCTATCTCATCGACATGGATGGCCACACCTCGATCCCGTGTCTCATCGCCAGCATCATCGCCGGCCTGCTCGCTACCTGGCTGCACCTGCGCTGCCGCAAGTCGCGGCTCTGGCTCTACGGTATTCTGGCGGGAATGCTGTGTGAAGGGCTCACCATGCTGCTGATCTGGCTGCTGACCGAGCCGCACGAGGTGGGCGTCGAGATCGTCAGCCATATCGCTTACCCGATGATTGCCGGGGCGCTTTGCATCGGTCTCATCATCAAGCTGGTGCAGGATCTGGATGACGAGAAGGAGCTGATTGCCGCCAAGCAGGCCAAGCTGGCGCTCGATATCGCCAACAAGACGCTGCCCTTCTTCCAGAACATCGACCGCCACTCCCTGAGCCAGGTCTGCGCCATCATTCGCAGCGAGATCAGTGCCGACGCGGTGGCCATCACCGACACCCGCGACGTGCTGGCCTATGTGGGGGTGGGCAAGGATTACTACGAGCTGGAGGAGCACCACGCTATCAGCGGCATGACCCAGCAGGCGGTGCTGCTCGACCAGATCATCATCAACAACGATCTGCGCCAGTACCATCTGGCCGACTTCCACTCGGTCATCATTATTCCGCTGCGGGAGAACGGCGCCGTCAGCGGCACCCTCAAGATCTACTACCGCCGCACCCACAGCATCACCAGCTCGCTGCGGGAGATGGCGGTCGGCCTCTCCCAGCTCATCTCCACCCAGATGGAGGTGTCGCGCATCGAGCAGTTGAAAGAGATGACCCGTAAGGCGGAGTTCACCGCCCTGCAGAGCAAGATCAATCCGCACTTCCTGTTCAATGCCCTCAACGCCATCTCGTCGCTGATCCGCATCCGGCCCCAGCAGGCGCGCCAGCTCATTGCCAATCTGGCGGATTACCTGCGCTACAACCTCAACAAGGGTGACACCCTCATCGACATCAAGGAGGAGTTGCAGCAGGTGCGCGACTACGTGGCCATCGAGCAGGCCCGCTTTGGCGACAAGCTGGAGGTGGTGTTCGATGTGGATGACGTGCATATCGAGGTACCGAGCCTGCTGTTGCAGCCGCTGGTGGAAAACGCCATCCTGCACGGCATCCAGCCCCGCAGCGCGCCGGGTCGGGTCACCATCGAGGTGAAGCAGCTGGCGGGCGGCATCCGGGTATCGGTACGAGACACAGGTTACGGCATCAGTCAGGAGGTGATCGACGGGGTCGCCGCCGGTCGGGTGGAGAGCCGCAGCATCGGCCTGATGAACGTGCATCAGCGGGTCAAGCTGCTCTATGGTGACGGCCTGCACCTCAAACGGCTGGAACCGGGTACCGAAGTGAGTTTCTATCTGCCGGATCAGGAGTCGATGCCATGCTGAGTGCCATCATGGCTGAGGATAAGTGTGTGCCGCGAGAGGTGTTGTCATGCTGAAAGCGATCATTGTGGAAGACGAATGTTTGATTCGTGAGGAGCTTGCCTCTCCTGTGCTTCTTCAGGGGGCAATGTCATGTTGAAAGCGATCATAGTGGAAGACGAGTATCTGGCCCGCGAGGAGCTCATCTATCTGGTGAATCAGCACAGCCAGATCGATATAGTGGCGAGCTTTGAGGATGGGCTGGAGGCATTCAAATACCTGCAGGATCACGAGGTGGACGTGGTGTTTCTGGATATCCAGATCCCCTCCATCGACGGCCTGCTGCTGGCCAAGAACCTGCACAAGTCGAGTCACCCGCCCCACATCGTTTTCGTCACCGCCTACAAGGAGTTTGCGGTGGAAGCGTTCGAGCTGGAGGCGTTCGACTACATCCTCAAACCCTACAACGAGCCGCGCCTCATCAGCCTGCTGCAAAAGCTGGAGCAGGCGGGCAAGTCGCAGGCGGGGCAGGGGAGCGAGCCGGGGGCAGCGCAGAATCGCACCGTCAATCTGGTGAAGGGGGAGCGCATCATCGTCACCCCCTGCGAGCAGATCTACTACGCGGAAGCCGACGAGAAGCTTACCTATGTCTACACCCGCGATGACCGCTACGTGATGACCATGACCATCAGCGAGTTTGTCAGCCGGCTGCCTGCCGAGGGGTTCTTCCGTTGCCACCGCTCCTACTGCGTCAACATCAACAAGATCCGCGAAATAGTCCCCTGGTTTAACAGCACCTATCTCATCCGGCTCCATGATCTGCCGTTCGAGGTGCCAGTCAGTCGCAGCAACATCAAGGCGTTCCGTCAGCTGATGCGGCTCTGATTGTCATTCATTCCCGCCGATCTGCATTTCATGCCTTAATCGATCGGCGCGAACTGCGTCTTGCCTATAGTGGCCTCAATTTCCTTAAGGCCATCGACCGAGACGCATCATGACCAAAGAGATGAATCGCACCCGGTACCTGACACTGATCGGTACCATCATCACCCAGTTCGCACTGGGTTCTGTCTACACCTGGAGCCTGTTCAACGCTCAGCTCTCCGACAAGCTGGACGAGCCGGTGAGTCAGGTCGCTTTCGCCTTCGGCCTGCTCAGCCTCTCGCTGGCGGTCGCCTCCTCCATGGCGGGCAAGCTGCAGGAGCGATTCGGGGTGCGCAACGTGACCTTGGGCGCCGGTGTGCTGCTTGGCATCGGCTTCTTCCTCACCGCCCACGCCAGCAATCTGGCGATGCTCTACCTCTGCGCGGGCATTCTGGTCGGTTTTGCCGACGGTACCGGTTACCTGATGACCCTCTCCAACTGCGTGAAGTGGTTCCCGGAGCGCAAGGGGCTCATCTCCGCCTGTTCCATCGGTGCCTATGGCCTCGGCAGTCTCGGTTTCAAATACATCAACCTGCTGCTGCTCTCCAGCTCCGGCCTTGAGACCACCTTCCAGCTGTGGGGCTTGATTGCGATGTCCATGGTGCTGGTGGGCGGCATGCTGATGAAGGATGCGCCCAAGCAGGCCGCCTCCGTGCAGCAGAGCGAGAGCCGTGACTTCACTCTGGCGGAGGCGATGCGCAAGCCGCAGTACTGGATGCTGGCGCTGATGTTCCTCACCGCCTGCATGAGCGGCCTCTATGTCATCGGCGTGGCCAAGGATATCGGCGAGAAGATGGTGGGTCTGCCTGCTGTCGTCGCTGCCAATGCCGTCGCCATCATCGCCATGGCCAACCTGGGTGGCCGTCTGGTGCTGGGTATCCTCTCCGACAAGATGTCCCGCATTCGGGTCATCACCATCGCCCAGCTGATTACCCTGGCGGGCATGGCGCTGCTGCTGTTCGTGCCGCTCAATGCCAATCTGTTCTTCGTGGCGGTTGCCTGTGTGGCCTTCAGCTTCGGTGGCACCATCACCGTCTACCCCTCGCTGGTGAGCGACTTCTTCGGTCTCAACAACCTGACCAAGAACTACGGTGTCATCTATCTGGGCTTTGGTCTGGGCAGCATCATCGGCTCCATCGTAGCCTCCCTGTTTGGCGGCTTTATGGCGACCTTCCACCTGATCCTGGTGTTGCTGGTGGTGGCGCTGGTGCTCTCCCTCACTATCCGTCTGCCGGCCCCCGTGGCGCTGACCACCGAACGGGCCTGATAAGGCTCCCTGCCACAGCAAGCAAAAATAGAGACCCGGGCCATGCCCGGGTCTTTGCATTTCCGATGATCGATTAGCGTGGCGCTAGCCCCAGCAGCTGGCGGGCCTTGCGGCAGGTATCCTCCACCATTGGCCAGTCGTCACCGGTTACTGTGATATGGCCCATCTTGCGGCCGTGGCGGGGTTCGCTCTTGCCGTAGAGGTGCAGCTGCAGGCCGGGCAGCGCCAGCAGGGTGGCCCAGTCGGGCGTGCCGTTTTGCCAGAGATCCCCCAGCAGGTTGATTAACAGGGCGGGGCGCATGGCGATCTGCTCCGGCAGCGGCAGATCGCACAGGGCCCGCACCTGCAACTCGAACTGGCTGCATGCGGCGTTGTCGAGGCTGGGGTGGCCCGAGTTGTGGGGACGGGGCGCCAGCTCGTTGACCAGCAATCGACCTTCCACCAGAAAGAACTCCACCGTCAGCACCCCGACATAATCGAGGGCGGCGATGATGTGTTCGGCGATCCCTTTGGCTTCGCTCTCGAGCACCGGCACCTTGGCTGGGGAGCGGGTCTGATCGAGAATGCCGCCGCTGTGCCAGTTCTGCACCAGCGGCAGGGTGCTGATGGCGCCGCTCGGGCTACGGGCCAGAGTCAGGGCAAACTCACCCTCCAGCGCCAGCCGTTTTTCCAGCACGCAGGGCACACCACTGGCTGTCAGTGCCGTCGCCAGCTCATCCAGATTGTTCACTTGCCACTGCCCCTTGCCGTCGTACCCCTCGCGGGCCGTCTTGAGAATGGCGGGCAAGAGTTCGCTGGCCTGTGCGGGGATAGGCTCTTCCGGCAGTAGCGCCAGATAGGGGGCGACCGGGATGTTGGCTCCGCGCAGAAAGGCTTTCTCCTCGCGGCGATCCTGACAGACCTGCACCGCGCTGGCGGCCGGGCGTACCGGCTTTTGTTTTTCGAGCAGCGCGAGGGTGGCGGCGGGCACGTTCTCGAACTCGCAGCTGATGGCCTCGCAGTGGCTGGCCAGCTCGTGCAGGGCGGTCTGGTCGTCATAGGTGGCGACAATATGGTGATCGGCTGCGGCACCGGCGATGCTGGCCGGGTCGGGATCCAGCACCACCACCTTGTAGCCGAGGCGGTGGGCGGCCATCACGAAGTAGCGGCCAAGCTGGCCGCCCCCCAGCATGCCGAGGGTGGCGGGTGGCAGGATCATGTCGGTTCCTCCAGTTGCAGTGCCAGCACCCGATCTCGCTCGTGGGTGCGGAAGTCGTCGAGCTGCTGCCGGTAGCGGGGGGCGTCGCCGTCTTGTGCAACGGAGAGCAGAGAGACCGCAAACAGTGCGGCGTTGGCAGCCCCCGCCTCGCCGATGGCGAAGGTGGCGACCGGTACCCCTTTGGGCATCTGCACGATGGAGAGCAGGGAGTCCATCCCCTTGAGATGTCGGGAGGGAATGGGCACCCCCAGCACCGGCAGCGTGGTCTTGGCGGCGACCATACCCGGCAGGTGAGCGGCGCCACCGGCTCCGGCGATGATGGCGCGCAGGCCGCGCTCGCGGGCAGTGGCAGCATACTCGAACAGCAGATCCGGGGTGCGATGGGCCGAGACCACCTGCGCCTCGTAGGGCACGCCGTGCTCCTTGAGGATGCGGGCGGCAGCCTGCAGCACTGGCCAGTCGGAGTCGGAGCCCATTACCAGGCCGATCAGGGGAGGGGTGTTCATTTTCTCTGAATCCTTGTTGTTAAACGTTTGCTTTTGGTGAGCAAAAAGAGCCGGCAAGCCGGCTCAGAATTTCTCGGGTCGCACGATTTCGACCGGTTGCAGAAAGGCGATCATGGCGTAATCGGGGTAGTAGCGACTCTGCAGGTGGGCCAGCAGCCGCTCCGCCTGCTCCCGGCTGCAGATCGCCTCCAGCCGGATGTTGCCGCTCTCGCTCCAGCTGGCGTTGCGCTCGCCATGATCCCCCCTGCCGCGGGCATCTGTGATGGTGTAGCCGCGCAGCCCCTCGCGGGTGAGGGTGCGCAGCAGGGTCGGCTCCAGATTGGCTTCCGTGATGACGGTCAGCAGGGTGCGGGTCTCGGTCTGCATGTGGCTACTCCGTGAAGTGGCGGGCCCAGCTGTGGTAGAGCGGGATCCCCAGCATGATGTTGAACGGGAAGGTGACCCCCAGCACGGCGCTGAGAGAGAGCCCCGGGTTGGCCTGGGGCACGGCGATGCGCATGGTGGCCGGCACGGCAATATAGGAGGCGCTGGCCGCCAGGGTGGCCAGCAGGGTCAGGCCGCCGAGGGAGAGCCCCATCAGCTGGCCAGCAGCCAATCCCAGTCCCGCCGAGGCGAGCGGCATCAACAGGGCGAAGCCGAGCAGGAACAGACCATGGCGGCGCAGATCCTGACACTGGCGAGCGACGATGAGACCCATCTCCAGCAGGAACAGCGCCAGCGCACCCTTGAACAGGTCGACAAACAGCGGTTTGAGCGGGGCAATCCCGTCCGGCCCGGCCAGATAGCCGATGGCCATGCCGCCCAGCAGCAGGGTTACCCCTTTGCCGAGGAAGGTCTCGTGCGCCAGCATGCGCCAGCGGGTCTCGCGACTGATGCCGCGGGCGAGCACTATGCCCACCAGAATGGCCGGGATCTCCATCACCGCGAGAAAGATGGATAGCTGGGATTCAAAGCTGATGCCCCGCTCGGTAAGCCAGTTCACCCCGACCGCAAAGGTGGCGACGCTGACCGAGCCATAGTGGGCGGCAGTGGCGGCGGCATCGACCCGGTTCATCTTGAGGCGCAGTACGGCAAAGCCGAGCAGGGTCTGCACCACGCCGAGCAGGATCACCAGCGCCAGTTGCGGTAGCAGGGGCTGCAAGGATTGCTGGGCCAGCCCGACGCCGCCCTTGAGGCCGATGGCCAGCAGCAAAAAGAGGGAGAGGGTGTCGTAGAGGGCGGGTGGCAGCTTGAGCTCGGAGCGCACCAGACCGGCCAGCAGACCAAACAGAAAGAAGAGAACAACGACGTCCAGCATGATGGCTCGCAGGGCAGTTCAGATAATGGTTGCATGCTAGAGCCCGCAATGTTTCGATAAAATCAGATTCTCGCTGATGGTTGTTCGATAAAAACTGATAGGGAACGGCATGCTCAACTACAAACAGCTCTACTACTTCTGGCATGTGGCGCGCTGCGGCAGCGTGACGCAGGCCGCCGAACAGCTGCATCTCACGCCGCAGACCATCAGCGGTCAGGTCGCCGAGCTGGAGCAGTCCCTCGGGGTAGCGCTGTTCAACCGGGTGGGGCGACGTCTGGTGCTGACTGCTGCGGGACGGCAGGCACAGGAGCAGGCGGGGGCTATTTTCTCGCTTGGCGCCGAACTGGAGCACACCCTGCGCCACGCCAGTCAGGAGCTGACCATGCAGGTGGGGATCGCCGATTCGGTACCCCGTACTCTGGCGTTCGAGCTGCTGGCTCCCGCCATGGCGCTGGCGACGCCGCTGCGGTTGGTGTGCCACGAAGAGCGGGCCGAGCAGCTGTTCAGCGAGCTGGCTCGCCACAGGCTCGACATGGTGCTGATCGATCGTCCGCTCCCTCCCGACAGCGGCGTGCGCGGCTATAACCACGAGCTGGGGCGCAGCCCGCTGGCGCTGTTTGCCAGCCCCGATCTGGCGGCGCGGGCGCGGGACGGCTTTCCCGCCTCGCTGGAGGGGTTGCCGTTGCTTATTCCCGGAGAGAAGTCTGCCACCCACGATCGGCTGCTGGAGTGGTATCGCCAGCAGGGCATTCATCCCCATCTGGTGGGGCAGTTTGATGACTCCACCCTGATGAAGTCGTTCGGCAAGGCGGGGATGGGGATCTTCCCGGCGCCGCTGGCGATGGCCGACGAGATTGGCCGCCTCTACGGAGTGGAACGGATTGCGACTCTGGCCGACGTTACCCTCTCTTACTATCTGGTCTCGGCAGGGCGCCATCTCTCTCATCCCGGGGTGCAGGCGGTGATGGAGGGGGCCCAACAGCGGCTGGCGGTGCTAGCTGGCAATAAATAGAAATCTGGATGGCTATACATCCAGCTTTGCTCTGCCTATAATCCTCCCGCTTTGGCGCATCATGCTTAATAGGGAATCCGGTGAGAATCCGGAGCTGGCGCGCAGCGGTAAGGGGGAACGAAGCGACATCAGGGCACTGCCGTCAGGCGGGAAGCCGTCGCCGTAGGCTATCAGCCCCCGAGCCCGAAGACCTGCCAGAGTTCGTATTTCGGGCCGAGAGAAACCGGCCACGAAGTAGATACTTACGCGAACTTAAGGATCTCTCATGTCGAAGAAATTTCTGGCGGCTGCCCTGTTGCCGACGGCGGCGTTTGCCCAAACCACCATCCCCATCAATCCAACTCTGGTCATTACGGCCAACCGCGTGGAACAACCGGTCAGCTCGGTGCTGGCGCCCGTTGTGGTGATCGATCGCGCCGAGATCGAATCTCGTCAGGTTCAGAGTTTGCCCGAACTGCTGAAAACCCTGCCTGGTGTGCAGATAGCGACACTGGGAGGCCGGGGTCACATCAGCAGCCTGTTTATCCGTGGAACCAACTCCAACCACTCGCTGGTTTTGATGAATGGTCGTCCGATTGCCGCCATGGTGGCGGGTACGCCTGATCTCAGCCAAATCCCGCTCGGCAATATCGAGCGCATCGAGTATATCCGTGGCCCACGCGCGGCTGTGTATGGCTCCGATGCCATTGGCGGCGTTATCAACCTCATCACCAAAACATCCGCCAAGAATGGCAGCGAGACACACCTGAAGGGCGGTGCTGGCAGCAATGGTTATGGCCAAGGCGAGCTCAAAACGGTTCAGTCATTGGGTCAAAAAACCGATATGAACATGCTGATCGGCTACGAGCGTACCGATGGTTTTGATGTCGTAGCCAATACCAAACAGCCGGATCGGGATGGTTTTGCTAGCCGTAATGGCCAAATTGGTTTGAACCACGCTTTTAATGATGCTTGGAGTGCGGACTTCAATGCTCAGGGCTATGACAATCTCACCGACACAGATGGCAGCACGGACCAGAGTCGGGTACAGGCTTTCCAATATGATGGTGGTCTCAAGTTCCAGGGTAAGGATCTGATCAGTCGACTTGAAGCCAGTTACGGTGAGAACAAGCTGAAGACTTGGCAGGAGGCTAAAGGAGAGGCTAGCGGTGAGCCTATTCATACAGGTTTAACCCGCTTCTCCTGGATTAACAGTTGGAGCGGCATCGAAGGGATGAATCTGACCGGTGGCGCAGATTGGCAGCGTGAGGAGATGAAATCAGACTCCCGCAGCTATGGCAAAACCTTCAGCGCACCTGATCGCGACAATACCGGTCTGTTTGCCGTGGGGAGCTACCGTTGGCAGGCGCTGCTGTGGGAGCTGTCAGGTCGTACCGATGACAACCAGCAATATGGCCGTCACAACACCTGGTCTGCGGCCAGCGGGCTGGATATCGATGAAAACCATAATGTCCGGCTGAGCTACGGTACTGGCTTCAAAGCGCCCACCTTCAACCAGCTCTATTATCCAGGGTCTGAGAATCCGACACTCAAGCCGGAAGAGAGCAAAAATCTGGAGCTGGGTCTGTCAGGCCGCTATTCGGCCTGGGACTGGTCTGTAAATCTGTATCGCAACCGCATCGATAATCTGATTTATTGCCTGACCAGCATGAGCTACACCTGCAATCCCAAAAATACCACGGCGGATATCAAAGGGGTGGAAACGGAAATCGGTATCGATACCGGGCCCGTGCATCATCGTTTGAGTTACGACTACACCAGAGCCAAAGACAAGGGTAATCAGGATTTGCAGTTGCTGCGCAGAGCCGAGCATAAGGGTAGCTGGATCGCAGATACCCGATTCGATGCCACGACACTGACGACTGAGCTGCTCTATGTCGGCAAGCGCTATGACAATAACTGGGCGACAAACCAACGGGTAGAGCTCGGTGCGTATACGTTGTTAAACCTGGCCGCCAGTTACGAGGTGACTCAGCAATTTACCTTGGGGGGGCGTATAGATAACTTGTTCGATCGTGATTACGCCCCTGCCTATGGTTATGCCTCACCGGGTACCGAGTTCAAAGTGACTGCCGATTATCGCTTCTGATGCTTTATTCGGTTCATCTTTGAAAAACCGAGGCCCTGCCATTGGCAGGGCCTTTTCTATTGGCGGCAGGCGGGAGTATGATCGCCGCCTTGCACCAAAGGGGGAGGTCAAGTGGCCAATATTCTCGTGTTTGACTCCGGTATGGGTGGCCTGACCATCTACCGCGAGATCCGTCGCGTTCTGCCGGCACACAACTATTTCTACTGCTTCGACAACGCCAACTTCCCCTATGGTGAATTGAGTGAGCCCGCCCTGATTGCTGCCTGTTCCCGCTTGGTTACTACCATGGTGGCCCGTCATCAGATCGAGCTGGTGGTGATTGCCTGCAACACGGCCAGCACCATAGCGCTGCCGGCCCTGCGCGAGGCTCTGGATATTCCCGTGGTGGGGGTGGTGCCTGCCATCAAGCCCGCCGCCGCGCAGACTCGCAACGGTTGTATTGGCCTGTTGGCCACGCCGGGTACCGTCAGCCGCGACTATACCCACGAACTGATCGCCCAGTTTGCCCCCGGCAAGCGGGTGCTGCTCAAGGGCACCACCGAGCTGGTAATAGAAGCGGAGCACAAGCTTGCGGGCCTGCCGGTCAATATGGCGCTGCTGCGTGAAGTGCTGGCTGACTGGCTGGAGGGGGAAGAGCAGCCGGATACGCTGGTGCTCGGTTGTACCCACTTCCCTCTACTCAATGAAGAGATTGGGCAGCTGATGCCGCAATGTCAGCTGATCGACTCGGGCAGTGCAGTTGCCAAACGGGTGGCCTGGTTGCTGAGCAATGGCGGGCACGCCGCCGTGCAGCCTGTACATATAGAAGAGGTGATTGCCAGGGCTTACTGCACCCGGCTGGATGGGGAGGCCCAAAAACTGACAGCCCCCTTGCAAGCATGGGGGCTGTCATCACTGGAAGAGGTGGGGTTCTGACGGGGGATCAAGCCTCGACTTCACCACCCTCCTTCTCCTCTTTGTCTCGCTTGTCGTTCGCTTCGCGTACCTTGAGGGTTCGCTGCTGATACTCTTTGTCATTCAATGCGGCAATCGCTTTGGCAGCATCGGCAGCAGGCATCTCGACGAAACCAAATCCTCTGCGCTTGCCGGTTGCCTTGTCCTTCATCAGGCGTACGGAAATTACCTGGCCCTGTTCGGCAAACAATTCGCGCACGGCAATCTCGTTGGCGCGATATGGCAGGTTGCCTACATATAAGGTGCAAGTCTCCTGATTGGCGATCGCTTCGGCTGCATTAGCCGGGGTTCTTTTCAGGAGCAGCGGTACCACAAAACCGCCAATCGCCAGACCTGCTGCAAAAATGACTTCCGCTTTCAAAGAGAATTGCAGGGCCTGGGCAACCAGGTAGCCAACCACTGCCAATACCAGAGCAAGGATTGCGGCCTGCATATAGACGGGAAACTTGGATAAATTCATCTTAAAAGACCTTTTGTAAATGAAAGCAAAAAAGGTGCAACACTGTATTCACCTCCATGGTAACCAGCTTTCCTGATTGGCGCTACCATGGTCCACTCGGAAGAGGTTATCGGCTCCAGTATGGCACTCCCAAAGGCTCTGGCGGCGATATAAATGGCGCTAAAAGGGGAGTGAAACAGCTGGATTGTGGATAACCTTGTATATATACACTGAATAAGCTGTTTCTAATTGAATAATTTGAAATTTTCGTGATTTTCTTCAAAAAACTATTGTCATCGCGGCGCGGCTCCCTATAATGCGCCCCTACCAGCACGGCGGAACACGCCAACCTGATAAGCCAGCTTCCTAGCGAAGCAGGCGCCGAAAGAAAAGCGAAAACAAGCGCTTGACTTTCGAAGTGAGAAGCGTAATATGCGCCTCCTCAACGCGATAAGCGTGACGCTCTTTAACAATTTGAATCAAGCAATCTGTGTGGGCACTCACAGCATCGAGCATCAAAAACAATTTT
>NZ_JANFNW010000011.1:72922-137890 GCF_024436135.1 Aeromonas sp. SG16 | reverse complement strand
TGAGTCATCCCTGACCCCTTGAGGGTCCTAAAGGGCCGTTGGAGACCACAACGTTGATAGGTGGGGTGTGTAAGCGCAGTGATGTGTTGAGCTAACCCATACTAATTACCCGTGAGGCTTAACCATACAACACCCAAGAAGTGTTCTAAGGCTTGTAGCAAATACGAAGCGAATTACTTACGTCAGCTTTCTCAGATTGAAGATTTTTGCCTGGCGGCAATAGCGCCGTGGAACCACCTGATCCCATGCCGAACTCAGAAGTGAAACGCGGTAGCGCCGATGGTAGTGTGGCATTCGCCATGCGAGAGTAGGACACTGCCAGGCACCCAATACAAGAAACCCCGCTCATCGAGCGGGGTTTTTTATTGCCTGAAAATCCGCAAATCGCCTGATAATTGCCCCGTTTTATTCCTCTTCCTTTGAATTCCTCGTCTTCCCCGTCTGTTTTACTCATAAAAAACGGTCGCAACAGCTTAAAATGGCGCTTTATTTCGTCGGAGATAGCCCATGTTTTGTCCAAAATGCGGCGGTCAAACCCTGCAGAGCGTCAGCCCCAAAGAGTTTCGCTGTGGCTGCGGTTTTCATTTTTTCCAGAATGTGGCGACGGCTGTGATGGTGGCGCTTTGCTGGCAGGACGAGGTGCTGGTTGCGGTGCGTGCCCGCAATCCGGGCAAGGGGTTGCTGGATCTGCCAGGCGGATTTGTCGATCCCGGCGAGTCGCTGGAGGGGGCGCTGGTGCGCGAGTTGCAGGAGGAGCTGGGACTCGATGTCAGCGCCCAACCTTTTACCTATCTCGGTTCATTCCCCAATATCTATCCCTACGATGGCATCACCTATCACACCTGTGACACCTTCTTTGCCATCAGGCTGAGTGAAAAACCGGTCATCCAGCCGGCTGACGATGTGGCCGCCTGTCAGTGGCTGAAGATCAGCGATATCCCCTTGCCCAGTTTTGCTTTCGAGTCTACGCGCACAGCTATGGCGCGGTTGCAGCAATCCCCTTTGCAAGCCTGATCCCTGCTGATGACGATGGGGATTGGCAGCGACCATCCCTGTCTCATCCTTGTCCGCTTTTGTCCCGTAGACGCCATTCGTCAGACTGTGAGTGGTATAGTCTGCAGTGGATCCGGATTCAAGGAGCATATCGTGAAGAAGATAGTTCTCATCTTGCTCGGCATCGCCGTGGCGGCCTTGCTGGCCATAGTGACGCTGATAAGCCTTATCGACCCCAATCAATTCAAGCCCCAACTGGCTGAACAGGTGCGCAAGAGCACGGGCCGGGAGCTGGTGATGGCAGGGGAGATTGACTGGCGTTTCTGGCCGAGTCTTGGCCTCTCGCTGGAGAAGGTGGCTCTGCGCAATCCGGCCGGTTTTGCCGAGCCTGATCTGGTTCGTTTCGAACAGGGCGAGGCCTCGGTGGCCCTGTTGCCGCTGCTCTCCCATCGTCTGGAGATTGGCAAGGTGACCCTGAGTGGCGCCCATCTCTTTATCCAGACCAAGGCGGATGGCAGCTCCAATCTGAGCGGACTGATCAAAGATGCCACTGCTGATGCAAGCGAACCGGTCGTCCCCGCAACCCCTGCGCCAACCGCTGATAGCAAGCCCTGGCAGATCAGCTTGCAGGGTGTCGCGCTCTCCCAGGCCAGTGCGCTGGTACAGGATGATCGCCGCGGTACCTCGCTGCGACTGGATCGCCTCGATCTCGATATGGGGCAGCTGGCTACCGGTGAGTGGGTACCCGTGACGCTGGCCGCCAAGGGGAGTGCCGACAAGCTCGCTTTCGACGTTAAAGGGCAGACCCAGATCAAGCTGGCGCAGGAGGTGATGGCGAGTGAACTGAAAGACTTGAGCCTCAGCGGCAGCCTGAGTAACCCGTCCCTGCGACTCGACAGTTTCTCCATCAAGGGAGACCGATTGGCCCTTGGTGAGTGGAGCAACCTCACGTTGGCGCTGAAGGGTGCCAAGGTAGAGGGGCAGCAAGCTTCACTGGCTGGCTCGCTGGAAGGAACGCTCAAGGGACGGCTCGATAAAGAGATGAAGCTGGCCGAGCTCTCCGATGTGCTGCTGACGGCAGCGCTGGAAGGTGACGCGCTGCCACGCCCGCAGATGAAGCTGAAACTGACCGGGTTTGCCCGTGCCGAGCTCGACAAGCAGTTGATTACCCTGAGCAAGCTGGTGATGAGTGCTGATGAGGCGCTGCTGAGTGGTGATGGAACCGTGCAGCTTGGCGCTGTTCCCGCAATCAGCTTCGATCTCAAGGGGGAGAAGCTGGATATCGACAAATGGCTCGCCAATTCGACACCGGCCACTCCAACACAGGCGAAAGAGGACAAACCGGCGGCCGGTGTTGCCAACACCGCTGCAAGTGGCAATAAAGCGGTAACCGGCAAGAGCGAAGCCCTCTCCGCGGTCGAACCGGATCTGAGCGCTCTCAAAGGGGTGGATCTGGATGGTCGGCTGCAACTCGGCAGCCTGCGTCTGAAAGGGCTGGATCTCGGAGCTGTCGATCTTCAGGTGGCTCTGGCCAAAGGGTTGCTGGCGCTCAAGCAGTTCAGCGCGACCGTGGCTGGCGGTCAGGTAAACGCGAACGGGGAACTCGACGCGCGCCAGCAGCCCGCCACCTACAAGGTGCACAAACAGGTGGCCGGAGTGAACATTCGTCCCTTGCTGCAGACTCTGGCCCAGAGTGATCTGCTGGAGGGCAAGGGCGATCTCTATGTGCAGGTGCAGGGCCGTGGTCTCTCCGCGCTGGCGTTGCGCAACGGGATGCAGGGCAAGGTTACCTTGAAGCTGAGCGACGGTGCCCTGCACGGCATCAACTTGCCTGAGATGATCCGCGAGGCACGGGCTACCCTCAGCGGCAAGGGGGCCGAGCAGGTGAAGGAGGCGCGCAAGACCGACTTCAGCGCCCTGACCGCCAGCTTCCAGATTGCCGATGGCATCGCCCGCAGCAACGACATCCAGCTCTTTGCCCCGGCCCTGCGGGTCAAGGGCGAGGGGCAGACGGCGCTGGTGCCGGAGAGCCTCGACTTCCTGTTCCTTACCTCCATCGTCGAGAGCAGCAAGGGGCAGGGGGGCAAGGATGTGGACGAGCTCAAAGAGATCACCATTCCGGTGCGGATCGGCGGCCACTGGCAAGCCCCCAGCTACCAGCTCGACGTGAAGGCACTGCTCAGCAACAACAAGTTGCTGGAGGATAAGGCGCGCAAGGAGGCCGAGCGCGGCCTCAAGAAGCTGCTGGGTGACAAGGCCGACAACGATACCGTCAAAGGGGTGGCTGACCAGCTGCTCAAGGGACTGTTCAAATAGGTGACGGTTCATATGGGCATGGGCTGGCGGGAGCCGCGCCAATGCCGTTAGCGGTTGACCGGATGTCAGCGCCATTGAAAAATGGCGCTGATATTTTTTATGGCGCAGTGATCTGCTGCGCCTTGATCCGGAGTCATCTCGAGTTGAACCCATGCGCCTGATCCTGCTGCTCTGCTCCCTGACCTGCTACGGCATGACTTCTCCCGTGCTGGCCGGGCCGTTGGCTGATCGCCTGGCGGGCGAGCTGGCCAGGCAGGTTCCCGAACAGGCGCTGCCTCTTGACGAGGTGCAGCGGCTCGATCGTCGCCTGATCGCCCCCGACTCCCTTCATCCTGCCTGGCAGCGTTACCCGCTGCGTCAGTTGCAGGCCATCTATCGCTATCAGCAGGAGTGTGGGACAGAGAATGACTTGCCCGCCGAGTGGCTGCCACTGCTGCGAGCGCTTTGCGGCCAAGGGACTGCGCCCTCGACCCGCTGGTTTGCCGCTCACCCCATCTATCCGCTGGGCGGTTCCAGCACGGCTCGTTGGCTGGCAGGTCATCCGGCGGCCGGGCTCGATGCTCTGCTCCATGTGCGGGAGCGGCGTGATCAGCTGGGGCTGCTTGGCGAGCTCGGCGATGACAACCTCGACGCCCTGCTGCGGGGCGAGCGTTGGTTGCTGCAATCGGGTCAGCTCTGGCTGCTCGCAGATCAGCAGTGGCGCCGCTATGGCGCCGGGCAGTGGCAGCCGCTGGCCGAGCGGCTTGATGTGACGCTGGATAGCCGTATCGATGGCCCCTGTGAAGAGCGAGTCGGAGCGATCTGTTTCAATACTCGCCCCACGCTTGGCTGGCAGTGGCTGGCGCTGGCCAGTACGTTTGGCTTTATCCTGTTGCTGGGGTGGGCCAGCTGGCAGCGCTGGCGCCTGCTGCGGGAGCGGCGCGTCGCGTTGCAGATGCTGACCCACGAGCTGCGCACTCCCATCATGGCGCTCTCCGGCATCAGCGAGGAGCTGCGCCACGATTTCGACCGGCTGCCCGCTTCCGCCCAGCAGAGCGTGGGCCAGCTGCTGGGCAGTGTCGCCCGCCTGCATCAGTTGGCGCAGGCCAGTCGCCACTATCTGGCGGCAGAGACTCTCGAAGATGAGCGGGTGGCGGTCAGTCTCACCGAGTGGCTCACCCTGGCTTGCGAGCGGCATGATGCCACCTTCTGCCTTGAGCGGGAGATGACTCTGGCGCTCCCTTTCTACTGGCTCGACCTTGCCCTCGACAACCTGCTGCGCAACGCCAGCCAGCATGGCCGCGCGCCGGTTCGGATCTGTGCCAGCTGGCAGGCGGGGCGTTTGATCCTCGCGGTCAGCGATGGCGGCGAGCTGCCAAATTACCGACTCGCCACCCTGCTGCACCGCGGTGCCCGTGCCGATGGTTTGGGGCTGGGGCTTGCCATCGTGCGCCATCTGCTGCGCCGTCTTGGCGGGCGCCTCGCCCTATCCGGCCCGCCCACTACTTTTACCCTGACGCTGCCCTGCCAACTCTGGAGCGACCCCGAATCATGAAAACCATCCTGCTTGTCGAAGACGAGGCGCTGCTGGCGGAGAACCTGCAACGCTATCTGATCCGCGAAGGGTATCGCTGCCTCTGGTGCGACACCCTGGCTGCGGCGGAGCAGCAGTGGCTGGTGGCGGATCTGGTGCTGCTGGATCGCACCATGCCGGAGGGGGATGCCCTGGACTGGCTGCCCCAGTGGCTGGCGCGCAAGGCGCTGCCGGTGATCGTGCTCACCGCAAGGGTGGAGGTGAGTGATCGGGTGGCCGGGCTCGATGCGGGGGCGCGCGACTATCTGACCAAACCCTTCTCCCACGACGAGCTGCTGGCGCGGATCCGGGCTCAGCTGCGCCAGCTGGGGGATGGCACTCAGGCGGTGGGCGGCTTGCAGCTTCATCCCGCCCGGATGCAGGCGAGCTGGCAGGATGCGGAGGTGAGTTTTACCCCCACCGAGTTTGCCCTGCTCACCCTGCTGGTTCGGATGGCGGGGCGGGTGCTGAGCCGGGAGGAGATCCTCAACCGGGTGTGGGGCTATCAGGCGTTTCCCTCCACCCGCACCGTCGATACCCATATTCTGCAGCTGCGCCAGAAGCTACCCGGACTGGCCATCGAGACGGTGCGCGGCATCGGCTACCGGCTGGAGGTGCCAGCGTGAAGCGTGCAACGCGGGCTGGGCTGCTGTTGGCTCTAAGCGGCGGCCTTCTGAGCCTGTGCCTTCTAAACGCAAGCTGTGTGATGGCAACCGAACGCCTCCAGGAAACCGAACGCGACGACCCGCTGCAACCGGCTACCTTGGCGCTGTTGCAGGATGATAACCGGCACGCCTGGCAATCTTTGCAGCAGGCATGGCCTGCCCTCAACAGCGATGCCGAGCGCCGCAGCTGGCAGGGGATGCTGGCTGCGCTGAGTACCCAGCACTGCGGCAAGGATTTCCCGCTCACTCTGCCTGATGGGGTGAGCGAGCTGCGCCTTGAGCTGATCCAGCGCGATGCGCCGCTGTTGCGGGACTATCGGGTGCAGTTGACCGGCGAGGGGCCCATCACCGCCGCGGAACTCATCGATTCCGCTGGCCGCAACCGGTTGGCAGGTGCCCAGTGGGAGGCGGAAGGGCGCAAGGGGGTCAGGGTCGTGGGGGCCGATCTGCCTACGCCTTTGCCAGCCGGACTCTATCAGCTGCGGCTGGCGGTGGCTGGCAAGGAGTGGCAGGTAGTGCTGCCGCTGCCTGCGGTGCAGGATCTGGACTGGCTCTCCCGCTCGCCGCAGAGGGTGGCCAATCCCCCCGCCAATCCCGCTTCGTGCACTCCGCTCTGGCTTGAGCAGACTGTGCTGGCCCGCCCGCAATATTCCCTGCTGTGGTGGAACCGTCTGCCTCTCGATGGCAAGGTGGGCTGGCCTGCCGCCACGCCCGACAGCTGGCGCACCCTCTCGCTGGTGCAGACCAGCCAGCGCGGTCAGCTGGTGTTGCAGCTAAGTCACAGTCAGGCGGGGCCGGTGGAGTGATGCCGGGGGATTGGGTCTCTGCTTCTGGCAAAGATTGTTTCGCTGGTGCAATGACTGTCACTTTTTGTTGATGTTATTTGCAACAATTGCCCGGTGGATGGTGGGGGCTATTAAACGGGACATGGCTGAGAGAAGCCTCCGCCGCCAATCTGTGCTTAATCCTGACATTGCCCTGACAATCTGAGCCTGCCGATCTGCTGCAATGGCGGCTCCCGTTTGTATCAGGAATCACCGACCATGACTTCTTTCCCCGTGCTGGCGAGCCGGATCCGCCCGCTGCTGCTGTTGATGCCGCTGCTCTCCCTGCCTGCCGAGGCGCTGACCCTGGCCAACGATCAGTGGCGTATCGAGCTGGATCCCGCCACCCTGGCGGCCGAGGCTGTGCTGCCATCAGGCCAGCACCTTGCCATCTCCTCTCCAGGCCCGCGTCAGCCGGTCACCGCCTTGCAGCAGGAGGGGGAGCGTGTAAGCTGGCTGACCCGTGCCGATGGCGAGGTGCGAGCCTCTGCCCGTCTCGAGGGCAACCGTCTGATCCTCACCCTGAGTCGTGCGAGTGCAGGCGAGTTGGTATGGCCACGGGTGCCGGCAGGGGCGCAGGCGCTGATGCTGCCGATCCACGAGGGTTTTCGCATCCCGGTTGATCATCCCGAGTGGCGCAAGGCGCTGGCGCAGGAGTATCAGGGGATCAACACCACCGAAAATCTTACCCTGCCGCTGGTCGGGCTGGATTACGGTGATCAGCAGCTGGCGATCCTCTTTGCCAACCCCTTCAACAACCGGATCACCTTTGCCCCGAAGAAAGATGGCATTGCCCTCACAGCGACCCATAGCGTCAATCGCCTCAATCTGGCTGACCCCTATGAGGTGGCAGTGACGCTGCAGCCGGGCAACGACTGGCTGGCGGCGGCCAAGGTCTATCGCAACTGGCTGCAGGAGCGGGGCGAGCTGGTCTCGCTCGAGAGCAAGCTTGCGGCGGTGCCGGATGGCAAGCGGCTGATCGGTGCCTCTCATCTCTACCTCTGGGGCGAGCGACTGCTGGTGCCACAGGATGTGAAGAGCTGGCCCGCACTGCGTCGCCTGATCCCCGCCGACTGGCTCAAGGGGGAGAGCAAAACGGCGCTGCAAGCGCCCGATCTCGAGCGCAACCGCTATCTGCAAAATCTGGTGCTGGCCGGACTTGAGCAGGCGCTCGTGCTACGCCATCCGGGTCAGCAACCGGCCGATTTCGCTGCCCGGCGCACGCAGGCTGCCACGCAACTGGGGGCTGCGCTCAACGAGCCACAGAGCTGGGGTGATGGCAGCTCGGCCAAGATGATCGCCGCTCTCAAGCAGTCTGGACTACCCAAACTCTGGCTGGGTCTGCCCCAGTGGACCGCCGGTTTTGCTGCGCCAGAGGGGATTGAACTTGCCAAAGCGGCGGGCTATCTCATCGCACCTTACGACTCTTACGATACCGCGTTGCCGGAGGGGAATAGCCAACAGAGCTGGCTCACCGCCCAGATGGGGCAGGATATCTACCTGCGCTGCGGCATCATGCAGGAGAACGGACGGCGCAAGAGCGGCTTTCAAAGCAGCGGTGTCTACACCAATCAGGCCTGTGTGCGCCCGGTGATGGAGCAGCGCGTGCCCTGGTTGCAGCAGGCGAGCCACTACAACAGCTGGTTCCTCGATGTGGCGGCGACCGGCATGGTGTTTGACGACTTCGACCCGGCCAAGCCGACCACTCAGGCGCAGGATGCGGACAACCGGATGGCCGGGATGGCGTGGATTGCCAGGAGTCAGGGTGTGCTGGTGGGCTCCGAGGAGGGCGGCGCGGTTGCCAACCGCACTGCGGCCTTTGCCCATGGCCCCCAGACCAGCGGCTTTGGCTGGCAGGATCCCGATATGCGCCGCAACAAGCGCTCTCCCTACTATCTGGGAGCCTGGTATCCCGACTATCAGCCCGCGTTCTTCTTTCGCCAGAGCCATCTAAAACCTGAGTATCAGGGGCTCTACTTCGATCCGGCGCTGCGGTTGCCGCTGTTCCAGAGCGTCTTTCACGACAGCATAGTGACCACCCACCACTGGACGATGGATAGCCTCAAATTCAGGGAGAGCCGTCAGGTGACCGAACTGTTGCAGCAGCTCTACAACGTGCCGCCGCTGCTCAACCTCAGTCTGGATAGTGCCAGCGTGCGCATTCCCTATCTCAAGGGGCTCGATGCCTTCTTCCGTCCGCTGCATGAGCGGCTCTACAACCAGCCGCTCACCGGTTTTCGCTGGCTCGATAAAAGAGGCGTGGTGCAGCAGAGCGAGTTTGCCGATGGCACTCGACTGATAGCCAACTTCGGCCCGGCCACCGAGCTGGCAGGGATAAAACTGGCCGCTCAAAGCGTGCTGGCGCTGCTGCCAGATGGCAGCCAGCAGCAGTTTGTCTCGCAACCGGATGGCGCCCGCTAATCGGGCGTTCTGGCTTTTATTTCATCAGAGGATGCTGTGGCAGAACTTTTCATGTATAGATGAACGTTCTGCAAAATATATGAGAGGCAGTTCTGATGATTGAGGGTGAAGTGATTAGAGAGGTAAACCATCCGGCGTGGCCGCTGGTCTGGCAGATCTATGGCGAGAGTTTTCCCCGCTACGAGCAGCGCCAGTCACAGCATCAGCCGCAGAAGATGCGGGATCCTCGCTATCACTGCCAAATCTTTTATCAGGACGGCCTGCTGCTCGGTTTCATCTTCTGGTGGGCGTGCGGTGAGCAGATCTATATCGAGCATCTGGCCATCAATCCGGCGCTGCGCGGCCGCAACTACGGCAGCCGCCTGCTGGCCGAATTTTGCGAGCGGGCAGGCAAAACCGTCATTCTCGAGATCGATCCTCCAGCGGATGAGATTGCCATTCGCCGTCTGCGCTTCTATCAGGGGCTGGGTTTTTGTCTCAACGATTATGCCCATCTCCACCCACCCTATCATCCTGACTATCAAGGTCATGCGCTGCGGGTGTTGAGCTATCCGGGGCTCCTTGAGGAAGAGGCCTATCAGCGTTTCAACAGCATGCTGGTGGAGACGGTGATGGATCACGGCTGAGCAGCCGCAGGAATGCTGTTTTACCGATAAGAGCGGGGCCCGCCTGAAGCAATTCAGGCGGGCCCTTTTTCATTGCCGCTGGCGGGAATTACTCCCCCAGCAGGGTTTGCCAGACGGCGAGGACATGGCTGCGCTCACTCTGCAGCTGATCGTCGCTCACCTTGCGGGAGATCTCCGAGAGGTTGAGGCGATGGCCGAGGTTGCGGATCTCCAGATAGGCCTGCTTCAGCCCCTCCGCCTGCTCCAGCGTCAGCACCCCCGCCATCACGCACTCGTCGAAGATGCGCACGTTATCGGACCAGCGGGTGAGGGCATCGGGCTCGCCGCAGGCGTGGGCCAGCACCAGATACTGGGCGATAAACTCGATATCCACCATGCCGCCGGGGGACTGCTTGAGATCGAACTCGCCGGCGCCGGCCTTGAGCAGGTGATCCCGCATCTTCTGGCGCATCTCGCGCACCTCGCGGGCCAGGGTCGGCAGCTCCCGCTCCCTGGCCAGCACATCGCGGCGGATGCGGGCAAACTCGGCAACGATGGCGTCATCGCCATAGATCGGGCGAGCCCGCACCAGCGCCTGATGTTCCCAGGTCCACGCCTCGTTTTGCTGGTACTGCTCGTAGGCCGACAGCGACGAGACCAGCAGGCCGGAGTCGCCGGAGGGGCGCAGCCGCATATCGATCTCGTAGAGAATGCCGGACGGGGTGCGGGTGCTGAACAGATGCAGGATCCGCTGGGCGAGGCGCAGGTAGAACTGGCGGCTGTCGATGGGCTTGCGCCCGTCGGTGTAGCTGTTGGGGTCGCCACCGTGCAGGAACACCAGGTCGAGATCCGAGCCGTAGCCTAGCTCGATACCGCCCAGCTTGCCGTAGGCCACCACCGCAAAGCCGCGCTGACCGCTCACTGCCACCTCGGGCGGTACCCCGTAGCGCTCGCTCATCTGGGCCCATGCCTGATTGACCACCTCCTCGGTGATCGCCTCCGCCAGCCAGGTGAGGTGGTCGCTCACCTTCATCAGCGGCAGGGCGCCGGCGATGTCGGCCGCCACGATGCGCAGCAGCTGCACCTGCTTGAACTGACGCAGCGCCTCCATCTGCTGCTCCACGTCCTCTTCGGGGATGCGCAGCAGGAACTGGCGCAGCTGGGGCTTGTACTGATCGAGCGGGGTGGGGTGGTAGAGGTGCTGGGGATCGAGCAGCTCATCCAGCAGGATGGGGTAGCGGGCCAGCTGTTCGCTCACCAGATGGCTGGCGTCGCACAGCCGCACCAGCTGGCGCAGGGCGCCCGGGTTTTCCGCCAGCAGCTGCAGATAGGCGCTGCGGGTGAAGATGCGGGTCAGCAGCTCACAGACCCGCTCGAACAGGCGGGCGGGTTGCTCGCTGGCCACCACCAGTCGCAGCAGCTCCGGCATCAGCCAGTCCAGCGCGATGCGCCCCTGCGGCCCCACCTGACGGCGTTTGTACTCCTCCTTGAAACGCAGTAGCGCGGCACAGAGCGGGGCAGGCTCGGCCACCCCCTGCGCGGTCAGCAGTTGCTCCAGCTCGGCGGCGTCAAGCTCGGTGCGCCAGAGATCGAGCCAGAGCTGCTCGAGGTGGGCGGGGGCCTCCTTCTCTTCCCCCACCACGGCGGCGAACTCCTGATGGACGGCCGCCATCTCCTCATCCAGATGAGCCATAAAGGCGCCCCAGTCGGCAAAACCCAGAGCGGCGATCAGCCGCTGGCGATCCCGCTCTTCGGTGGGCAGGGTTTGGGTCTGCTGATCGCCGATCTCCTGCAAGATGTTCTCGACCCGACGCAGAAAGCGATAGGCATCCAGCAAGCGATCGCAATGGGCGGATTCGAGGGCGCCACATTGGGCGATGGCGGCCAGCGCCTCCGGCAGGTGACGCACCCGCAGTGCCGGTTCACGACCGCCGCGAATAAGCTGCAGCGCCTGGGCGATAAACTCCACTTCACGGATGCCGCCAGCCCCCAGCTTGATGTTGCCCTCCAGCCCCTTGCGGCGCACCTCGGCAGCGATCATCGCCTTCATCTGGCGCAGGCCGTCGATAACGCCGAAGTCGATATAGCGGCGAAACACGAAGGGGCGCAGCATCTCGGCCAGTTCCACCGCGTGTTCGCACTGGGGGCCCAGTATCCGCGCCTTGACCATGGCGTAGCGCTCCCAGTTGCGGCCGTGGTGCTGGTAGTAATCTTCCATGGCGGCAAACGAGATGGCGAGCGGCCCCGCATCGCCAAAGGGGCGCAGCCGCATGTCGACCCGGAACACCTGACCATCCTGGGTGGGCTGGTGGAGGGCGTTGATGATGCGCTGACCGAGCTTGATAAAGAACTGCTGGTTGGCGAGCTCGCGTCGCCCGCCAACCGTGTAGCCGTTCTCGGGGAAGGTGAAGATAAGGTCGATATCCGAGGAGAAGTTGAGCTCGCCGCCACCGAGCTTGCCCATGCCGAGAATGAGCAGCGGCTGCGGGTTGCCGTTGCCGTCCATCGGAGTGCCCAGCTCGCCGCACTGTTTGGCGTAGAGCCAGTCGCGAGCTGAGCAGATGAGGGCATCTGCCAGCTTGGTGAGATGGATAAAGCTCTCTTCTACTGTCGCGTGGCCCAGTAGCTCGCGCCAGGCGATCACCAGCATGCGGCTGCGGCGGAACTGGCGCAGGATGCGCTTGAGCGCCTCTTCATCGCTTACCTCGGCGAGCAGGGCGGTCAGATCGCTCTGGTAGGCGGGCCAGCGCTCGACCCGCTCCAGATCCCCGGAGGTGAGCAGTTCGGTCAGCAACGCCGGCTGTTTGAAGAGAGAGTCGGCGACAAAATCGGAGAGGCCGAGCAGGGTCAGCAGGGTGTGGCGCACCGGCTCGGGCTGGTTGCCATAGTCAGGGGCCAGTTCAGTCAGCCGTTGCCACTGGCGCTGGGCCAGCTCCTGCAGCAGGGGGGAGAAGGCGGAGAAAGAGGGAGAGTGCTGGGCCACGGTTGCCGTCCTTGTGGTTAACAAAACTGCCGGATAAAAAGCTGGCTGCCAATCTAGCACTGTCAGGCCCCCGCGTCACAGCGCAGGGGCGAGAAGCATGATCCGGCGGGAATTATCGGCAGCCAGTCATTCAGGTGCGCTGGTAGATGGCGGGATCGTAGATCTCCATCAGGCTACCCGGGTTGGCCGGTGGGGCAAAGCCGAAACTGGCGTAGAGGCCGTGGGCATCGGAGGTGGCGAGGGAGAGGCGGCGCAGCCCCTGCAACTCGGGATGGTCGACAATGGCGGCCACCAGCGCCTTGCTGTAACCGCGGCCGCGATACTCTGGCAGCACAAACACGTCCGCCAGATAGCCGAAGGTGGCTTTGTCGGTGATGACCCGGGCGAAGGCAACCTGCTGACCATCGACATAGCCGCCAACGCAGAGGGAGTGGTTGATGGCCCGCACCACAGTGCTGTGGGGAATACCGCGACACCAATAGGCCTCTTCGGAGAGAAAACGGTGGATCAGCGGCAGATCGAGCCGCCCCTTGTCGTCACTGATCTCGATGGGTGAGTGCGTCGTGCTCTGCTGCATGTTGGCTCCTTGCCGTGGGTCAGAAATGAGAAAGGCCCCTCGCGGGGCCTTCCAGTCTAACCGGATTGGAGCGGGAAAGTCAGGCGAGCTTGAAGGACTGGATCTGGCCATCCAGCTCCTGGCTGTGCTGCTCCACCAGTACCGAGGCCTCCTGCAGTTCGCGCAGCACCACCACGGAGCCTTCGGCGATCTGCTTGACCTGCTCCAGATTGCCGCGCATCTCCTCGGCCACCGAGCTCTGCTGATCGGAAGCGGCGGCGATGTGGCGGTTCATGTCGGCCACGCCCTGTACCCGCTCCACTATGGTAGCGAGCTGATCGCCCGCCTGGGTCACCTGGGCAACCCCCTTGTCGGCCTGTTGCACGCTCTGGGCCATCAGCTCGCCAGCCTGACGGGCATTGCCCTGCAACTGCTCGATCATCTTCTGGATCTCGACGGTGGCGGCCTGGGCCCGGTTGGCCAGCTCGCGCACTTCGGAGGCCACTACGGCAAAGCCACGGCCCGCTTCACCGGCGCGGGCGGCCTCGATGGCGGCGTTGAGCGCCAGCAGATTGGTCTGCTCCGAGATGCCGCGAATGGTGTCGACCACCGAGCCAATCCGCTCGACCCCGTGCTCCACCTCGTTGACCACGTTGGCGGAGCGCTGGATGTTGCCGGAGAGGGTGTCGATGGTGTTGACGGTCTCGGCCACGCAACGGCTCCCCGCTTCGGCCAGCTGGCTGGTCTCGGCAGTCGCCTGGGAGGCCTGATCGGCGTGAGAAGCCACCTCGCGAATGGCGCCGACCATCTGGCTCATGGCGCTGGCCAGCTGCTCAATCTGGGCGAACTCTTCGCTGATCGCCTCGTTGGCCTCCTCCATGCAGAGGGTCACCTGGGAGGCGATGTCGTTGAGCTCCTTGCAGGCTGCGCGCTGGCTGCCAAACACCGCTTTCAGATTCTCCTGGGAGTGGGAGACCGCCTTGGCGATGTCACCGAACTCGTCGCGGGAGCGGAGCAACACCTTGTGGCTGAGGTCCCGCTTGGCGAAACGCTCCAGCAGATCGACCAGATAGTGCACCTGCTTGACCATCAGGCGGGAGCCGGTCATCAGCAGGATAACGAACAGCAGCCCCATGATGGTGGTCTCCATCAGGCCGCTCCAGAGCAGGCGGTCGGCAATGGCGTTGGCTTTCTCCGGATCCAGCCCCTCGGTGAGCAGGGTGGCCTCCAGATTGTTGGCATCAAACCAGAGTTTGGTCAGTAGCAAAATGGTACTGATCACCATCAGCAACACCACTTTCGGCACCAGCCGAATGTTGCTCATCCGCTTCTCCAGCAGGTTCAACTGCATCGTAAAATCTCCTTTGAAAATCGCTTTTTCCTTTGCCCTCAAGGCTATCGGCATTATCTTCTCTTTTATTAATTTGCACTGTGTTTAAAGTTGGAAAATGTATGCGGCATCACTTAACTCACTTGCGGGCGATGGATTTGTTGATGGCATTTCTGTCGATAGTCTCGGTGTTACTGGTAACAGCCCGCTGGTGGGGCCATCAGACACTGACCCCCCAGACCCTGCAGCTCTTCTATGACCTTGACAGCCTGATCTGCTACTTCTTCATCGCCCACTTTGCCTATGGCTGGCTCAGGGCGCCCGATCGCAAAGCATTCTTCAAGGCCAACTGGATCTATCTGCCGGGCAGTCTGCCGATGGTGGAGCAGCTGCGCTGGGCCCGTCTGCTCCAGCTGTGGCGGGTCTATCAGTTGTTCAAGGAGCACCCGGATCTCTGGGCCATGTTCCGCCGCGAGCGCAACGAGACCACCCTCTCCGGCATCCTGTTCCTCTTCTTCCTGCTGCTGGGGGTGGGCTCCGGCGTTATGTACTGGATTGAGTCGGGCCAGCCCGGCAGCCAGATTGAGACTCCCTACGATGCGTTCTGGTGGACTCTGGTGACCCTCTCCACCGTGGGCTATGGCGATCTGGTACCCAAAACCGAGGAGGGGCGCTTTGTCGCCAGCCTGCTGATCCTGTTCGGGGTTGGCCTGTTTGGTGCCATCAGCGGTTTCATGGCCAGCATCTTTTTGCAGCCGGCCAAGGAGAGCGAGACCGAGAAGTGGCGCCACCACTACAACAACCAGCAGGAGCAGCTGCTGCGCGAGTTGCGGGCGCTGCGCGACGAGGTGCGCGAGCTCAAGAAGAAGTAAGGTTGTCGCACGGGAGCGCAAGTTGCGAGCCAGCTCTCAGCTATCGCTTGTGGCAGAGCGGGGGAGGTGCTTTTTCTTTGCTTGTCCTTTAACCTGCTGGCGGCTTAACATTCAACCTCTTGTCCAAACCTGAAAAAGAGAATCGATCAACCATGCGCGCCCTTCTCGGGATTCTTATCTGCTTGTGTGCCCAACAGGCACTGGCCGATACCCGTTATGTTTCAGACAACATCTTTACCTTTATCCACAATGGTCCGGGTACCCAGTACCGGATCCTCGGTAGCGTCAAGGCTGGTGAACCGCTGGAGGTGAAGGCGGTGAACGGCGAGGCCGGTTTCACTCAGGTGGTGGACGGTCGCGGCCGTGATGGATGGATCAAAAGCAGCGAACTGCAGAGCCAGATCAGCCTGCGCGAGCAGCTGCCGCAGGTAGAAAAGGAGCGTGACGAGCTCAAGGCCCGCCTGCAAAACCTCAACGGCGACAACGAGAAACGCTTCGCCGAGAAGGATGGTCAGATCGCTGCCCAGAGCAAGGAGATTGCCGCCCTCAAGGCCCAGCTGGCCAGCCAGGGTGAGGAGATGAACAATCTCAAAGAGCAGAATGATGCCCTGACCCAGAGCTACGACAATCAGGAGCACGACATGCAGATGGACTGGTTCATCCGTGGTGGTGCCATGGTGGGTGCCGGTATCCTGCTTGGCATCCTGTTGCCCATGCTGCCCCGCCGTCGCAGCCGTGGCGATCGCTGGATGAACTGACAGCCTCTGGCTGAATGAATTGCTGAGAAGGGTCGCCGTGGCGGCCCTTCTTTTTTTGGGCGCATTGGGGACATCCGCTATTGGACGGGATGCGTGGCTGCTTTGCGACAGGGCGGTGGCAGATCGTATACAAAATGAAGTCAGATGACCCTCATGTTTACTGGCGGGCTGGCGTCAAAAGGGAATGAATGGGGTGAATTAGCGATTTTTGTTAAAGAGTGGCAACAAATTCATTTCATATAGGGGAGGATATTGTATACATTGTCGGCGTTTCGGCGGCGTGACCGCCTTTGTCGATATCAGCCTTAGGGCGTACAGGAAGACCCCATATGTTCAAAGCTACTCAAGTGCTTGCCGCTGACTATATCCCCTCTGATCTGGCCGCCCTGCGCGAAGCCATCACCCAGAACTACGTGGTGGATGAAAATGCCTATCTGGCCGAACTGTCGGCCATGCTGCCGGGGGATGGCGCCTCGCTGGAGCAGGTAACCCAGCGTGCCCGTACTCTGGTGACCAAGGTGCGCAAGGAGAGCGGCTCCGGTGACGGTATCGACGCCTTCCTGCAGGAGTACAGCCTGGATACCCAGGAGGGGATCATCCTGATGTGTCTGGCCGAGGCGCTGCTGCGCATTCCCGATGCCGAGACCGCCGACGCCCTGATCAAGGACAAGCTCTCCGGCGCCAACTGGTCCTCCCATTTCCGCAAGAGCGACTCTACTCTGGTCAACGCCTCCACCTGGGGGCTGATGCTAACCGGCAAGATCATCAAGCTCGATAAAAAGCTCGACGGCAACCCGGCCAACCTGCTGGGACGGATGGTCAACAAGCTGGGGGAGCCGGTGGTGCGCTCCGCCATGTACGCCGCCATGAAGATCATGGGCAAGCAGTTCGTGCTGGGGCGCGACATGAAAGAGGCGCTCAAGGCGAGCCGCAAATCCCGCGAGCTGGGTTACACCCACACCTACGACATGCTGGGTGAATCGGCACTGACCATGCAGGATGCCGACAAGTATCTGACCGATTACCGCAACGCCATCGAGGCGGTGGGCAACGAGCGGATCAGCGACGGCGGCCCGGCCCCCTCCATCTCCATCAAGCTGTCGGCGCTCCATCCGCGCTATGACGTGGCCAACCGCGAGCGGGTGCTCGGCGAGATGTGCGAGCGGCTGGTGGGGTTGGTGCGTCTGGCCCGCGACAAGGATGTGGCCATCAGCATCGATGCCGAGGAGATGGACCGCCTCGAGCTGTCGCTGGACTTGTTCGAACAGCTCTACCGCTCCGACGCCAACCGTGGCTGGGGCAAGCTCGGCATGGTGGTGCAGGCTTACTCCAAGCGTGCGCTGCCGGTACTCTGCTGGCTCACCGCCCTGGCCCGCGAGCAGGGTGACCTCATTCCGGTGCGACTGGTAAAAGGCGCCTACTGGGACAGCGAACTGAAATATGCCCAGCAGGCGGGCCTGCCCGGCTACCCGCTCTTTACCCGCAAGGCGGGCACCGACATCTCCTACCTCGCCTGCGCCCGCTACCTGCTGAGCGAGCCGACCCGCGGCTTTATCGCTCCCCAGTTCGCCACCCACAACGCCAATACCGTGGTCAGCATTCTGGAGATGGCCGGTGATCGCCAGTTTGAATTCCAGCGTCTGCACGGCATGGGCGAGGAGCTGCACAACGCCGTGCTGAGCGACAATCCCGGTCTGCACTGCCGCATCTACGCGCCGGTCGGCGCCCACAAGGACTTGTTGCCCTATCTGGTGCGCCGCCTGCTGGAGAACGGGGCCAACACCTCCTTCGTTCACAAGCTGGTGGATCCCAACACCCCGGTGGACTCGCTGGCCGAGCATCCGCTGCGCACCCTCAAGCGCTACTCCGGCTTTGCCAACGACCGCATTCCGCAGCCGGTGAACCTGTTCAGCGACCGCAAGAACTCCAGCGGCGTCAACATGAACATCCTCTCCATCCAGCGCCCCTTCTTCGCCCGCTTGAAAGAGCTGGAGAGCAAGCAGTGGCTGGCGGGCCCCATCGTCGATGGCGAGACCCTCAAGCGCAGCGAGGCACGCACCGTGCTGAGCCCGCAGGATGTGAGCCTCACCGTCGGCAAGATCCACTGGGCCGACGAGCAGGCGGTGGAGCAGGCCTTGGCATCTGCCCACGCTGCCTTCCCGCGCTGGCGTGAAACCCCGGTGAGCGAGCGTGCCGCCGCGCTGGAGAAGCTGGCGGATCTGCTGGAGGCGAACCGCGAGCAGTTTGTCTCCCTCTGTACCCGCGAAGCGGGCAAGCTGCTGCAAGATGGTATCGACGAGGTGCGTGAAGCGGTCGATTTCTGCCGCTACTACGCGGTGCAGGCCCGCAGCCTGATGGGGCAGGCGACCCTGCTGCCCGGTTACACCGGCGAGCAGAACGAGCTGTTCCTGCAGGGGCGCGGTGTCTTTGTCTGCATCAGCCCGTGGAATTTCCCGCTGGCGATTTTCCTGGGGCAAGTTGCCGCTGCGCTGGCCACCGGCAACACCGTCATCGCCAAGCCTGCCGAGCAGACCGGCCTTATCGCCCATCTGGCGGTGACGCTGGCCCATCAGGCTGGTATTCCGGGCGACGTGCTGCAACTGCTGCCCGGTGACGGTGCCACCGTCGGTGCCAAGTTGACTGCGGATCCGCGCATTGGTGGCGTCTGCTTCACCGGCTCCACCGAGACGGCCAAGCTGATCAACATGACCCTGGCCCAGCGCGATGGCGCCATCCTGCCGCTCATCGCCGAGACCGGCGGCCAGAACGCCATGATCGTCGACTCCACCGCCCTGCCGGAGCAGGTGGTGCGCGACGTGGTGAGCGCCGCCTTCCAGAGCGCCGGTCAGCGCTGCTCGGCCCTGCGGGTGCTCTATCTGCAGGAGGAGATTGCCGAGCGGGTGTTGGAGATCCTCACCGGCGCCATGCAGGAGCTCAAAGTGGGCAACCCGGCCGAGCACAACACCGACGTAGGCCCGGTGATCGATGCCGATGCCAAAGCCGGTCTCGATGCCCACCTCGCCTACATGATGCCGCGCGCTCGCCTGATTGCGCAGGCGCCGATGCCCGCTGCGACCATGGAGGGACACTTCGTCCAGCCGACCGCGCTGGAGATCGGCTCCATCCGCGAGCTGGCCAAGGAGCAGTTCGGCCCCATCCTGCACGTGGTGCGCTACGCGACCCGGGATCTGGACAAGGTGATCAGCGACATCAACGGCACCGGCTACGGCCTGACGCTCGGGATCCACAGCCGCAACGAATCCCACGCTGAAGAGCTGGCGAGCCGCATCAACGTCGGCAACGTCTACATCAACCGCAACCAGATCGGCGCGATGGTCGGGGTGCAGCCGTTCGGCGGCCAGGGACTCTCCGGCACCGGCCCCAAGGCGGGTGGCCCCCACTACCTGAGCCGCTTCGTCACCGAAAAAACTCGCACCATCAATACCACTGCTGTGGGTGGCAACGCCTCTCTGCTGGCGATGGGCGATGCCTGATCGGCGCAGCGAGAGAACGATTGACAGCAGGCCGCCTTCGGGCGGCCTCTTTGTTGGTGTGCTCCTCTTGCTCGCCGTTTTGGCCCCGGTGGGGCGAAGATCGGAGGCGATTTTGTTGGGGCGGCGGGGTCGTCAGTGGCGCTTGCCAGTCGTAAGATGGGGCCCATTCGCGCTATTTTGCCCCTGCTGCAGCCTGCTGTGACCGTGGCGTTGTTTAATCTGACTTAACGAGAGTGTTTATCCGATGTCATTAACTGAACAAGCCCGCTGGTTTGTCGTGGCGGGTGACCATCAAATCCTGCTCGATGAGGCGGGTCAGGTGCCGAGCGGCGTGAAGGCGTGCCTGCCCGCAGCGTTGGCCGGTGCCCGTTTCGAGCGTTTTGATGAGTGGCAGGGGTTGCCCTGTTATCTGCTGGATCTGGGTGATGAGGCCGACACGACTATGATGGCCCCCCTGCGCCAGTTGATGGTGGCGGGGGACGAGGAGGGCTTTCGCCTCGCGGGCCGTGCCTGGCAGCTTGTTACCTTCCGCCGCACCCACCGTTTCTGCGGCGAGTGCGGCGCCCCCATGACCCCGAAGGCGGGGGAGTGGGCGCAGGTGTGCCAGCAGGGGCACAGCGTCTATCCGCGCATCTCCCCCTGCATTATCGTGGCGGTGCGCAAGGGGCCGGAGATCCTCTTGGCAGCCCATCGCCGTCACTATCAGGCGGACGATCCCATGTATACCGTGCTGGCTGGCTTTGTGGAGGCAGGAGAGAACCTCGAGCAGTGCGTGGCGCGGGAGGTGTTCGAGGAGAGCGGCATCCGGGTGCGCAATGTGCGCTATGTGGCGAGCCAGCCCTGGCCCTTCCCCCACAGCCTGATGATGGGCTTTACCGCCGACTACGAGAGCGGCGAGATCAAGGTGCAGGATGACGAACTGGTCGCCGCCGCTTTCTTTGCCGCCGACCGGCTGCCGCGCTTGCCACCCCACGGCACCATTGCCCGGCGGCTGATCGAGTTGTCACTGGCTGGCGAGGGGTAACAGCGCTTATCTTTTCGCCAACCTTTTTGCACTTCTTTTTAAAAACGGGGCGGTCAGGTTTGCGCCCCTTCACATCTTTGCAACCGATCACCCATTTGCCACGTTTTGGGCAGTCCGCTTGACTGGGCAAAGTGGTATTATGGCCGCCATTTTATGCGTGATATGAATTCAGGAACTGGGATGAAAGAGCTGAAGAACGATCGATACCTGCGCGCTTTGCTGCGTCAGGATGTAGACATGACGCCGGTATGGATGATGCGCCAGGCAGGGCGCTATCTGCCGGAATACAAGGCGACTCGCGCCCAAGCGGGGGATTTCATGTCCCTGTGCCGCAATGCCGAGCTGGCCTGTGAAGTCACCCTGCAGCCGCTGCGCCGCTACCCGCTCGATGCCGCCATCCTCTTCTCCGACATCCTGACCGTGCCCGATGCCATGGGGCTGGGTCTCTACTTCGAACACGGTGAAGGCCCGCGCTTCGAGCGCCCGATCACCTCCATGGCCGACGTGCAGGCGCTGCCCATTCCGGATCCGGAAGATGAGCTGGGCTATGTGATGAATGCGGTGCGTACCATCCGCCGCGAGCTGAAGGGCGAAGTGCCGCTCATCGGCTTCTCCGGCAGCCCCTGGACCCTGGCCACCTACATGGTGGAGGGAGGCAGCTCCAAGGCATTCACCAAGATCAAGCAGATGATGTACGCTGAGCCGCAAACCCTGCACCTGCTGCTCGACAAGCTGGCCGACAGCGTGATTGCCTACCTCAACGCCCAGATCAAGGCGGGTGCACAGGCGGTCATGGTGTTCGACACCTGGGGCGGCGTGCTCACCCCGCGCGATTACCGCGACTTCTCCCTGCAGTACATGCACAAGATTGTCGATGGTCTGATCCGCGAGCACGACGGTCGCCGCGTGCCAGTCACCCTGTTCACCAAGAACGGCGGTCAGTGGCTGGAGCAGATCGCCGCCACCGGTTGCGATGCGCTGGGTCTGGACTGGACCACCGACATTGCCGACGCCAAGCGTCGGGTCGGCGACAAGGTGGCGCTGCAGGGCAATATGGATCCCTCCATGCTCTACGCCACTCCGGCTCGCATCCGTGAAGAGGTGGCCTCCATTCTGGCCGGTTTCGGCCACGGTAATGGCCATGTATTTAACCTCGGCCACGGCATCCATCAGGATGTGAACCCGGAACATGCCGGTGTGTTCGTCAACGCGGTACACGAGCTCTCTGCCCAGTACCACGGTCGCTAAGGCCGGGGCGAGCGAAGAAGAGTTTGTTTGATATCCGGGGCCGTCAGGCCCCGTTTTACATTAAAAAATGGCGCTGCGACGACGAGAGCGTGGCGGCCGTGCAGGAGGCAAGATGAGCAGCAAGTCACTGGATTGGGGTATCGATCTTGGCGGTACCAAGTGTGAATGCGTGGTGCTGGATGGCGACGAGGTGCTGCTGCGCCACCGCATCCCCACCGAGCGGGCGGGCGGTTATGACCATATGATCGGCCAGATCGCCAAGCTGGTAGCAGAGTGCGCCGAGAAGATTGGCCAGCGTCCGACCGTCATCGGCATGGGCACGCCGGGGGCGCGGGATCCGCAAACTGGCCTGATGAAGAACTGCAATACCACCGAGCTTAACGGCAAGCCGTTCAAGGAGGATCTGGAGCGCCGGCTCGGCGTGCCGGTGCTGATTGCCAACGATGCCAACTGCTTCGCGCTGGCAGAAACCCATCTGGGTGCGGTGCGCCAGCACCATCCCGATGCGAAAGTGGTGTTCGGCATCATCATGGGCACCGGGGTCGGCTCCGGCATCGTCATCAACGGCCGCATTCTCAACGGTCATCATGGCATCGCCGGTGAGTGGGGCCACAACGTGCTCTCCCCTGATGGCCCCGAATGCTACTGCGGCAAGCGTGGCTGCGTCGAGACCCTGATCAGCGGTCCGGCGCTGGAGGCCTGGTACGAGGCGAAGGCCAAGCGCCGCCTCTCGCTCGCCCAAATCGCGGCCGCCACGGCTCACGATCATGTGGCCAAGCTCACCATCGACCGGCTGCACCTGCTGTTTGGTCAGGCGCTGGCCAATGTCGTCAATATTCTCGACCCGGATGTGATCGTCATCGGTGGTGGGGTGGGCAATGTGCAGAGCCTCTACAGCGTGGGACGGCAGACTATTTTGCCCTTCCTCTTTAATCCCCGTTTCAGTGCCCCCATTATTGCTCCAGCCCTTGGTGACAGTGCCGGGGTGTTCGGGGCGGCCCTGCTGGCCCGAGGTGAATTCAAGGAGGCCCTGCTGTCGTGAGCCGGGCCCGGGCAGCCGGTCGGCTGCTCTTTTCTCTAGCCCATGCGCTAGCAAATCTGTGGTAAGGAACTGGCTGCCAGATGATCAAGATTGCCATCAACGGTTACGGACGGATCGGCCGCAATGTACTGCGAGCCCTCTACGAGAGCGGGCGCGACAAGACCATCAAGATCGTCGCCATCAACGAGCTGGCGGCTCCCGAAGCCATGGTGCACCTGACCCGCTTCGATACCAGCCACGGCCGTTTTCACTATCCGGTGCAGCTGGCGGGCAACAGCATGCTGGTGGGGGAGGATCTCATCTCCCTGTTTGCCGAGCGGGATCCGTCGAACTTGCCGTGGCGGGCGCTGGGGGTGGATGTGGTGCTGGACTGCACCGGGGTATTCGGCTCGCGGGCCGATGCCGAGCTGCATCTGGCGGCGGGGGCGGGCAAGGTATTGTTCTCTCATCCGGCTGAAGCGGATGTGGACGCAACCATCGTCTACGGGGTCAATCATCAGGTGCTGACGGGTCGCGAGCGGATCGTCTCCAACGCCTCCTGTACCACCAACTGCGTGGTGCCGGTGATTGAAACATTGCATCGAGAATTCGAGATAAATTGTGGTACTATTACGACAATTCATTCGGCCATGCATGATCAGCAAGTCATCGATGCCTACCACAGTGACTTGCGCCGAACCCGTGCTGCCAGTCAGTCCATCATTCCGGTGGATACCAAGCTGGCAAAGGGGCTGGAGCGCATCCTGCCCCACTTCGCCGGCAAGTTCGAGGCGATCGCGGTGCGGGTGCCGACCATCAATGTAACAGCGATGGATCTGAGTATTACTGTTCGTAAAAAAGTGACAGTTAGTGACGTAAATCAAGCCCTGCAACGGGCATCCAGAGGTACATTACACGGTATTCTGGATTACACGGAAGAACCGCTGGTCTCCGTAGACTTCAATCATGATGCGCACTCATGCATCATTGATGGTACCCAGACCCGAGTGAGCGATGCCAACCTCGTCAAGATGTTGATGTGGTGCGATAACGAATGGGGCTTCGCAAACCGGATGCTGGATACCACCCGGGCCATGATGGTTGCAGGCTGAGCCTGCCCCGGGCGAAAGGTTACTGTTTTTAACATTACCTGGAAAATATAGAGGACTGAATATGTCTGTTATCAAGATGACTGACCTGGATCTGGCGGGCAAACGCGTTCTGATCCGTGCTGACCTGAACGTGCCGGTAAAAGACGGCAAGGTCACCTCCGATGCACGTATCGTCGCTACCCTGCCGACCATCAAGCTGGCTCTGGAAAAGGGCGCCAAGCTGATGATCACCTCCCACCTGGGTCGTCCGACCGAAGGCGAGTACAACGAAGAGTTCTCTCTGCTGCCGGTTGTCAACTATCTGAAAGACGCTCTGTCCTGCCCGGTTCGCCTGGCCAAGGATTACCTGGATGGCGTAGAAGTCGCTGCCGGTGAGCTGGTTGTGCTGGAAAACTGCCGTTTCAACAAAGGCGAGAAGAAGAACACCGAAGAGCTGGCCAAAAAATACGCCGCCCTGTGTGACGTCTTTGTAATGGACGCGTTCGGTACTGCTCACCGCGCCGAAGGCTCCACCTACGGTGTGGCTCAGTTCGCTCCGGTCGCTTGTGCCGGCCCGCTGCTGGCTGGTGAACTGGAAGCGCTGGGCAAAGCCATGCTGAAGCCCGAGCGCCCGATGGTTGCCATCGTTGGCGGCTCCAAGGTCTCCACCAAGCTGACCGTTCTGGAATCCCTCTCCAAAATCGCTGACCAGCTGGTTGTCGGTGGTGGCATCGCCAACACCTTCATCGCTGCTGCCGGTCACAACGTCGGCAAGTCCCTGTGCGAGCACGACCTGATCGATACCGCCAAGAAACTGGCTGCCGAGACCAACATTCCTGTGACCACCGACGTGGTTGTAGGCGCCGAGTTCTCCGAGTCCACTCCGGCCACCATCAAGTCTGTTAACGATGTGACCGACGGCGACATGATCTTCGACATCGGCCCGGATTCTGCCAAGGCTCTGGCTGACATCATCATGAACGCCAAGACCATCCTGTGGAACGGCCCGGTTGGTGTGTTCGAGTTCGACCAGTTCGCTGAAGGCACCAAGGTTATCGCTGAAGCCATCGCTGCTTCTCCGGCCTTCTCCATCGCTGGCGGTGGTGACACCCTGGCTGCCATCGACAAGTTCGGCATCGCTGACAAAGTCTCCTACATCTCCACTGGCGGCGGCGCCTTCCTGGAGTTCGTAGAAGGCAAGGTTCTGCCGGCTGTTGAGATTCTGGAACAGCGCGCCAAAGCCTAATTGACCCGGAACGGGGGGCAAAAGCCTCCCGTTTCGTTTATCATGTGCCCGCTGTGCCGGTTCATGATGAACCCCCCATTTTTTATTAACGGCATACGAGACAGGACGATTAAACATGTCTAAGAAAATTTTCGACTTCGTAAAACCCGGCGTGATCACTGGTGATGACGTTCAGAAAGTGTTCGCCATCGCTAAAGAGAACGGCTTCGCTCTGCCGGCCGTAAACTGCGTTGGTACCGACTCCGTGAACGCCGTACTGGAAGCTGCCGCCAAGGTTAAAGCGCCGGTTATCGTTCAGTTCTCCAACGGTGGTGCCGTGTTCACCGCCGGTAAGGGTCTGAAGCTGGAAGGTCAGAAAGCTGCCATCCTGGGTGCCATCTCCGGTGCCAAGCACGTTCACGCTGTTGCCGAAGCTTACGGCGTGCCGGTAATCCTGCACACCGACCACGCTGCCAAGAAGCTGCTGCCGTGGATCGACGGTCTGCTGGAAGCGGGCGAGAAGCACTTTGCTGAAACCGGCAAGCCTCTGTTCTCCTCCCACATGCTGGATCTGTCCGAAGAGTCTCTGGAAGAGAACATCGACATCTGCTGCGAGTACCTGACCCGCATGGCCAAGATGAACATGACTCTGGAGCTGGAACTGGGTTGCACCGGTGGCGAAGAAGACGGCGTCGACAACAGCCACATGGATCAGTCCGCTCTGTACACCCAGCCGGAAGATGTTGCTTACGCTTACGAGCGTCTGTCCAAGATCAGCCCGCGTTTCACCATCGCTGCCTCCTTCGGCAACGTACACGGTGTATACAAGCCGGGTAACGTCAAACTGACCCCGTCCATCCTGGACGCTTCCCAGAAGTACGTTTCCGAGAAGTTCGGCATCCCTGCCAAGTCTCTGGACTTCGTATTCCACGGTGGTTCAGGTTCCACTCTGGAAGAGATCCGCGAGTCCATCTCCTACGGCGTAGTGAAGATGAACATCGACACCGACACCCAGTGGGCTACCTGGGAAGGTCTGCTGCACTTCTACAAGAAGAACGAAGCTTACCTGCAAGGTCAGCTGGGCAACCCGGAAGGTGCCGACAAGCCGAACAAGAAGTACTACGACCCGCGCGTATGGCTGCGTGAAGGTCAGACTTCCATGATCAAGCGTCTGGAACAGGCTTTCTCCGACCTGAACGCCATCGACGTACTGTAATTCGTTACAGCACCTTGATTGCATGAAAAGGCGCCCTTCGGGGCGCCTTTTGCATTTCTGTGATCCGTGGTAGCTGGTTTGCCGTGCCGTAGCTGGGTATTATCGAAACAAGTTTGCTTATTTTATTAAACAATTTGCAACAAGGCAGGATGCTGAACATGCAGGCAGGAAAGCACATCGGATATCAGGAGCACGCGGCCTCCTACTACGCCGCGACCCGCAACGATCCGCAGCAGTGGCCGGAACTCGAGGCCGAGCTGAAAGCGGATGTCAGCATCATCGGTGGCGGTTTTACCGGTCTCAACACCGCCATCAACCTGGCTGATGCAGGCTACAAGGTGGTGCTGTTGGAGGCCAACCGCATCGGCTGGGGCGCCTCCGGGCGCAACGGCGGCCAGCTTATTCGCGGTATCGGCCACGATACCAGCCAGTTCGCCCGCTGGATTGGTGAGGAAGGGGTACGCGAGCTCGACCTGATGGGGCTGGAGGCGGTGCAGCTGGTACGCGAGCGGGTTGAGCGTTTCAATATCGAGTGTGACCTCACCTGGGGTTACTGCGATCTGGCCACCCGTCAGCGTCATCTGGCCGGCTTCGAGGAGGATCTCGACCATCTGGCGAGCCTGGGCTATGAGCATGAACTCAAACTGGTGCCGCGGGAAGATATCCATACCGTGGTGGGGTCGGATCGCTATATCGGCGGCCTCATCGACATGGGCTCCGGCCATCTCCATCCCCTCAATCTGGCGCTCGGCGAGGCGCGCGCCGCAGCCAGCCTCGGGGTTTCCCTGTTTGAACACTCCAGAGTGACCCATATCGATTACGGCAAGCAGGTTGAAGTGACCACCGCCCACGGCCGGGTCACTGCCGACTATCTGGTGATCGGCTGCAACGCCTACCTCAACGACCTCAATCCGGAGCTGGGAGGGCGGGTGCTGCCGGCCGGTTCTTACATCCTCGCCACCGAGGTGCTGGATCGCCGCTTGCGCCAGCGCTTGCTGCCGCAAAACATGGCGGTGTGCGATCAGAACGTGGCGCTCGACTACTACCGCCTCTCCGCCGACGGTCGTCTGCTGTTCGGCGGGGCCTGCAACTACTCGGGAAGGGATCCCCGCGATATCAAGGCCTTCATGCTGCCCAAGATGCTGCGGGTCTTCCCCGAGCTGGCTGGCACCGCCATCGAGTTTCAGTGGGGCGGGATGATCGGGATTGGCGCCAACCGGCTGCCGCAGATTGGCCGCTTGAAGGCTCACCCCAACGTGCTCTATGCCCAGGCCTACTCGGGGCACGGCCTCAATGCCACCCACATGGCGGGCAAGCTGGTAGCCGAGGCGATCCGCGGTGAGAGCCGGGGTTTCGATCTCTTCGCCAGCGTGCCCCATATCACCTTCCCGGGTGGCCCGGCGCTGCGCTCTCCGCTGCTGGCGTTGGGGATGCTGTGGCACCGTTTCAAGGATATCTTCTGATCCACTGGCGGGGCACTGTACCCCGCCAGCCCTTGTTTATAGCGGCACTGCACTAGCGCACAGCCTGATAGACCAAAAAATACGTTAGCGCCAATCCCTTCCGGTTGGCGCTATCTTTTAGGTGTGAGAGTGATGCCGGGTCAGGTGAACACGAGCGGGTTAGCTGGCCGAAAAAGATGTGAAGGAGGGCCGAGATGGAGATGAATGTGGTCGCGTCAGGCGGGCCCAGCCCGCTGGTGCAACGGCAGGGATCTTCTACCGCGCAGCCATTGGCGAGGACGACGCTGTCGTCATCAGCTGGCAGTGACAGCCGGATGGTGCGCGACCTTGGCTCTGTGCTCGATAATCTCGGACTGTCGTCGAAAGGAGAAGTGGGCGGCGGCAGCCATATGTCAATCAAGGACTCGCTGGAGGCGTTCATCAATACCATGATGGGAGCCCTGCAACAGCAGCAGGAGCAACAGCTGGCGTTGCAGCAACAACAGCGGCAAGAACAGGAACAACGAAAGATTGCGCTCGCCGACAGCAGCGAGAGCCCGCTGAAACGGGATCTGGCGCGTCTGCTGGAGACGCTGGATCAACCAGGCGGGAAGGACAAAGAGAGCAGCCAAGGGGGGCAGAACGACGCGATTGACCCCTTGCAGAGCCAGCTGACCAAGCTGCTGGAGAGCAGCGGTGCGGCAGATAGCGGGATCACCCTCAAGGATGTGCTGTCGGGGTTGGCCAGCAAGCTGCCGGGTGAACCCGCAGACCAAAAAGGGTATCGGGTCGATACCCAGGTCTGAGCTGGTCAACAACGGCAGAGCTGCCGTTGCCGAGTTTGCAGAGAGTAAGGGGCGGGGAGCCTTTTATTGCGCCGGTTCAGCCAGTCGCCAGCCCTGTTCGCCCTTCATCATCCACACCTCCGCCTCTTGCGGCAGCACCTGACCCGCTTCGAACTCGCCATATTTGCGCTCGAGCTCCATCAGTCCCATCTCCTGCTGGAAGGGGCCGACACGGTCATAAATCAGGTCTTCATCGTGCAGCACCTGCAGCTGATCCAGTCCCTGCTTGAAGTGGAGCTGATAGCTCACCTTGACCAGATAGACTCCCTCCATCCGCTCCTCCTTGCCGAGGATGGTGAAATCGCTGATATCGAACAGGTTGGCATCCGTTTCGGCCAGCAACTTGGCGGTAACCTGCTGGCGGATAACATCTTCTCCGGGCCCTGCACTACAACCAAACAGCCAGAGGGCCAGCAGGGGGATGAACCACTTTTTCATCAAAACTCCGAACAGGTGCAAAAAGAGCAAAACGGGAGGGCAGATTGTGCCACGCGAACGGGCGGTGGCAAACCTCGGCTCACGGTTCCAGTGCGCGTTCCAGCACGATGGCCTCGGCCCGATAGCCGGCCAGCTCGCGACGATAGCACTCGGTGAACCCTCTGCGCTGCCAAAAAGAGAGTGCGGATTCATTGCTGGCAATGACCGACAGGCGAAGCCGGGTGGCTCCCCATGAGCGCGCCAGCGAGCAGGCGTGGCGATAGAGCGCCTGACCACGACCAGCACCTTGCCAGGGTTCCCCTACCAGCAACAGCCCCAGATAGGCGGTGGTCGGGTCGGGATAGCCGCGCAGCAGATCCACCACCGCGGTCCGCTCCCCCTCTTCCCAGCGACCGATGAGATGCTTGGCAGAGAGCGGCAGGCCGGGTGGGCAGGCTACAAGCTCCTCTTCTGCAGCATCCGGGGAGAGGGGCGCATCGCTCACCGCCGCCTGATAGGCTGGGGCCAGTTCCAGCAGACGCTGCAAGGCAGGTGCATCGCTTGGCTGCAGTCGGCGCAGCTCACTTGGCATGGCTGACCCTGTCGAGGTGAGCGAGGAACTCCGCCGGTCCCATAAAGCCGGTGACCCGCTGGCCTGTCAGCTCCTTGCCCTCACGGTCGAAGAAGATGAGGGTCGGCAGCCCCAGCACATTGAGGGTGTTGAGCAGCTCGACATCGGCATCGTCGTTGGCGGTGACATCCGCCTGCAGCAGCACCATCTGGCCGAAACGCTCGCGTACTGCCGGGTCGCTGAAGGTCTTGTGTTCGAACTCCTTGCAGGCGACGCACCAGTCGGCGTAGAGGTCGAGCAGCACCGGCTTGCCGCTGGCGGCAGCCAGCTGCACCTTGAGGTCAGCCAGGGTCTTGATGCGGACAAACTGCGGGGCACTCTGGTTGGTGCCCGTCGTGACCGTGCCGGTAGCGGGCGGTTGCAGCAGATCCTTGCCCACCACCACGGCGCTGATCATCGCCAGCAGCAGCACGAAGCCGCGCAGGCTCTTGGCCACTGAGTGGGGCTGGTGCTGGTTGTGGTGATAGAGATAGCCGCACAGCAGCAGTCCCCAGCCAAGCCAGGCCAGGGTGGTGATCTGATCGCTCCAGAGCCTTGAGAGCAGCAGGATCGGTACCGCCAGCAACGCGAAGCCAAACAACTGCTTGATCACATCCATCCAGGCGCCCGCTTTGGGCAGCAGCTTGCCGCCCGAGGTGCCGAGCAGCAGCAGCGGCAGTCCCATCCCGAGCGAGAGGGCATAGAGCGCCGCAGCGCCGAGCCAGAGATCGCCGCTCTGGGCCACATAGATCAGCGCTCCCGAAAGCGGGGCCGTGGTGCAGGGGGAGCAGACCAGCCCGGAGATCATTCCCATGATGGCGACCCCGGCCACCGAGCCGCCCTGCTGGCGGTTGGAGAGGCCAGAAAGCCGGGTTTGCAAACTGCTCGGCAGCTGCAGGGTGTAGAGCCCGAACATGGAGAGGGCCAGCAGCACGAACATCAGCGAGAGGCCGATCAGCACATAGGGGTGTTGCAGCGCGGCCTGGAACTTCAGCCCTGCCGAGGCGACCACCAGTCCGAGCAGGGTGTAGGTCACTGCCATCCCCTGCACATAGACCATGGAGAGCAGGAAGGCGCGGCCGGTGGAGAGGCGATGGCCGGCACCGGCGATGATGCCGGTCAGAATGGGGTACATGGGGAAGACGCACGGGGTAAAGGCGAGCCCCAGCCCCAGTGCGAAGAAGGCGGCGACACTGAGCCAGAAGCCCTGGCTGCCGAGGGCGGCGGCCAGCTGATCCTGCTGACTGAGTGACGGGTTGGCCGCCTGCGGGTTATCCGTGCCAGACGCGGCGAGCGGGGCAACCTCGATCAGCTTGTCGGTCGGCGGGTAGCAGAGACCATCGGTACAGCCCTGATAGGTGAGGCGCAGGGTAGCGTGCTCCCCCACCTCTCGCAGCGGCACGGCTATGGTCACCTGTTGGTAGTAGACCCGGGTCTTACCGAAGAAGTCATCCTCATGCTCGCTCCCCTCCGGCAGCGCCGGGTCGCTGAAGGTGAGGTTGGTTCCCTTGAAGCGCAGGCTGTGGCGATAGAGGTAGTAGTCGTCAGCGATGTTGAGGGTCAGCAGCAGCTGATCACCCCGCTGTTCGCTCTCGAGGCGAAACGCCTCATCCACCTTGAGGAACGTCGGTTTGGCGTTCGCCGCAAGGCCGAGGGAGCCGAGAATATCGGTGCCGCTGGCCCGGGCTGGCGCGAGTCCGGCCGTGGCCAGCGTCAGCAGCACCAGCAGGAGGGGGAACAGGCGACTGCGCATCATGGCGTCTCCTCCTTGAGCCAGTCGAGGTAGGCGGGCAGGCCGGCGCTCACCGGCAGCGCCAGCAGCTCGGGCACCTCATAGGGGTGATGGGCCAGAATGCACGCCTGCAGTTCGGCAAAGAGCGGCTGGCGGGATTTGATGACGAGCTGGATCTCGGTCGTCCGCTCCACCTTGCCCTGCCAGCGGTAGACGGAGGTGACCCCCGGCAGCTGATTGATGCAGGCGGCCAGCTGGCGGTTCAGCAGCTGTTCGCAGAGGAGGTCAGCACTGGTTTGGTCGGGGCAGGTGCAGAGCACCACAATGGCATCGGTCATAACGGAGAAGTTCGCCTCGATGAATAAGCTGGCGGGACACCCTTTTGCTGCAGAAATATCCCGAAAATCAGCGGCTACTATACCCCAGAGCCGGAGCAAATAGCATCTGGCGCCATTTGTGAGCGAGCGCCGAAAATTAGTGGGGGGCATGAGATAGACGCTGTCTCGGGGACAGGGCAGAATGAGCGGGATTGTTCCCTATCGACGTAAGGAAATGTATGACCCAACAGAATGAGCAGCAGAGAAACCGCATGTTGAGCCTGCTGCGCGAAGGTGAGCGCCGCATGTTGGTTCAATTGGCCGGGCTGCTGCGCACGACCGCCGATGAAATCAATGCCGAGCTGGAGAAAGAGGAGTTGATGGGAACCCTTGAGCAGCCCATCACGGTGGAGTATCTCAACGGCGTGGTGCAGCACCATCTGTTCGAGCGCAAGCACAAGGGTGACATGGCAGTGGCCCAGCAGATCCTGAGCGACTACCAGAACGAACTGGAAGCCCTGCAGGCCGCCCAGGCCCAACAGGAGAGCGAAGAGGCCGAGAGCAGCGAAGCCGCCAAGGCTCAGGCCTGATCCCCTGCCGCTGACCGCCCGGTCAGCGCGTCCCGACCTCCTCTCCGGCACCATCATTACGTTTCATGATGGTGCCCTGTTTTTACCGTTTGTTGCCGGTCTCTCTTCAACCCAGTGCATTCTGCTGCAGGTGCGGCATCGACTCGCCCGGGATCGGGAATACCTTGTCGTAAACCCAGTTGTAGACGAAGGCGTAGACCAGATAGAAGGCAACGAAGCCCAGATCCAGCACCAGTGCTTCCAGCATGCTGACATTGAGCCACCAGGCCATGGCCGGCAGGGCCACGGTCAGGAGACCCCCTTCGAAGCCGATGGCGTGCACCACCCGCTGCCAGACATTCTTGTAGGTGTGTCCCTGATATTTGAGCAGCAGCTTGTCGACCCCGATGTTGTAGATGTAGTTCCAGAGGGTCGCCATCACCGAGAAGAAGAGCGCCAGCGGCCCCATGTGGCTGAGGTGAATGCCGGTCGCCCAGCTGGCCAGCGGGGCGGCAATGAACAGGCCAATCACTTCAAAGCCGATGGCTTGGCGGATGCGGTCGTTACGGGTACGCATAAATCACTCTCTTGAACAGTCACGTTGAAAACATGGGGGCAATCTATCGCTAAATTGCGATGGTTTCACGTTGGTATCTATCGCTAAAATAGATAGATGACAGGCCTGTCGGGGGCTAAAAAGAGGAGCCGAAGGGTGAATCCATCGCTGGAACAACTGAAAATCTTGCTGGCCGCTGCCGAGAGCGGATCCTTCTCCGCCGCTGCCCGCAAGCTGGGCAAGGCGCAGTCGGTGGTAAGCAGCGCCATCTCGAATCTGGAGATCGATCTGGGGCTGACCCTGTTTGACCGCAGCGGTCGCTATCCGCAATTGACGGAAGCGGGGGCGCGCATGGTGCAGGAAGCGGGGATCCTGCTGGCCCAGAGTGAGCGGTTGCAATCCATTGCCGGCGAACTGGCGGCAGGTGTGGAGACGCGCCTGACCCTGGCCATCGACGATGACTCTCACCTCCCCTGGCTCGGCACCCTGCTGGAGGAGTTTGCCACCCGCTACCCCACGGTGGAGCTGGAGCTGCTCTTCCCGCTGATGGAGGATGTGACCGAGATGCTGGTGACTGGCCGGGCCCAGCTCGGCATCAGCTACCAGAAGGTGCATCCCCAGCGGGAGATCGTCGCCCGTTCGCTGGGGGAGGTGACCATGCCGCTGGTGGTGTCGCCGGATCATCCATTGGCGCGCAAGCAGCCACTGCGGGAGGTCGACTTGCAGGGGGCACGTCAGCTGATGGTCACCGGACGACGGGAAGGGAGCGAGCGCCAGCGCTTTCGCATCTCGGCTCAGGTGTGGTGGGTCGAGGGGGATCTCGGGGTGCTGGAGCTGGTCAAGCGGGGCCTTGGCTGGTCCGCGATTCCGGAATTTCTACTGCATCAGCCGCTGAAGCGGGGCGAGGTGGTGGTGCTGGAGCCCGACTTTATCGCCAGCCATGCGCTGGCGCTGGAGCTGCAGTGGCATCGCGCCCGCCCGCTGGGGCAGGCGGGGCGCTGGCTGAAGGAGGCACTGCTGGCGCGGGTGCCTCGCTAGCCGACCTTACTCGGTCAGTTCGTAGGGGAGGGGTTGCAGGGTGAGTTGGGAGCTCTCCTCCTGCTTGAGGCGAAAACGGGCGTCAGCCTCGGTATCTTTCGGCAGTACGGCGGTGAGCCATACCTGACCCTGATGTTGCCAGGCGTTGAGCACCATGCCGCTGCGACGCCAGTTGTCACCGAGCTGGATCTCCAGGGTGTCGCCCGCATTGACCGGCTCACTGGCACTGCCCGCCAGCAGGAACAGGGCGCGGTTGTTGGCGCCGCGATATTTGGCGCGAGCCACCGTCTCCTGCCCCATGTAGCAGCCTTTGTTGAAGCAGATGCCGTCGAGCGCCTGCAGGTTGAGCATCTGCGGGATGAACTCGCCCTGATGCACCGCCTCCATGTGCGGCAGGCCGGCCTTGATCTCGAGACCCCACCAGAGGGATTCGTCACCCGCCGGCAGCGCATCGGCTTGCTCACTGCTCACCAGCAGCCAGCGATCCTGTTCGATCTTCACCGCCATGCCGCCAGCGACCAAACCGCTCTGCTCCAGACCAAACTGCGCAGCGACCCACGCATCGGTACCCTTGCCAGCCAGGCCGGTGGCGTGGCGTTCGTCGGCGGCAATCTCCACCTTGGAGAAGACGGCAAATTTTTTCAGCTCCGGCAGCTGGCGCTCCAGCACCGAAGGGGTAGTCAGCAGCAGCAGGCTCTCTTCAAGGCAGAGCAGGCGAAAATCGCTCCACAGCTTGCCCTTGGGATCACAGTGACCACCCAGCGTGCTCTGCCCCGGTTGCAGGGCGTTGACGTCGCAGGTGACCTGACCTTGCAGATATTTGACGCGATCCTGACCACTCAGTCGGGTGATGGCTATCTTGGTCAGGGCGAAGCGGGTCGGCTCGGCAGGAAAAACAGGGGGTTGCAGGCTCACGATGGTATTCCAGAGAGAAAGTATGTGACCTGCATGGTAAAGACGTAACTAATGTTTGTCAGCCGGAAAATCCAGCTGGTACCATCCCCGGGTCTTTGTAAGGAGAGTTCCATGTTGAGCCCAGTTGAAAAATCCCGCCTGAAGTGGGCCTGCCGTCGTGGCATGCTCGAGCTGGATGTTGTTTTTATGCCCTTTTTCGAACACGAGTTCGACTCCCTGAGCGAAGCCGATCAGCAGACCTTTATCCGCCTGCTGGAGAGCGATGATCCGGATCTGTTCCGCTGGACCATGGGGCACGCTGTGCCGGCCGATCCCGCCTTCAGTGCCATGATCAAGATGATCCTGGAGCGCAATCAGGCCCGTCACGACCGTCAGGCCTGATGCCGTGGAGCGGGTGATCATCCCTGTTCACCCCTCCCGCCATCAGCGCTACTGGCTGGTGACCCTCTCTCTGTTGCTGCTCTGGCCGGTCAGCGCTCTTGTTACCGGCTGGCAGTGGGCGCTGTTTGTTCCCGTCTGGTTGCTGGCGTTTGCCCTGAGCTGGCGGGCGTTGCCTCGCATCCCGTTCGAGCTGGAGTGGGATGGCCAGTGGCTGCGCTGGCAGAGCATATCCTATCGGCTCGGCAACAAGAGCCGCATTCTACCCGGCGTGTTGCGCCTTGAGCTGCATCCGGAGCAGGGGCGCCCTTGCATGCTCTGGCTTTTCGCCGATGCTCTCGCTCCCGATCACTACCGCCTGCTGGCCCGGGCAATCAACTTTCCCGCCGACCGGCGCTGAACGATCTCACATCTTCCCGAGTTACCTCTTTGCAGGAGCAAGGAACTGAGCCGCGCTTTGTCCGGATTGCCCTAAAAAAATGACCCCGCCGAAGCGGGGTCATTGGTATGGCAGGAGCGGGGATCAATCCCGCTCCGGCGTCAGTACGGTCGGTTTCGAGTCCGGCAGCATCTGCGGATAATCGAGGTTGTAGTGCAGGCCGCGCGACTCCTTGCGCTGCAGGGCACAGTTGACGATAAGCTCGGCCACCTGCAACAGGTTGCGCAGCTCCAGCAGGTTGTTGGAGACCCGGAAATGGGCGTAGTACTCCTGCACCTCCTGCTTGAGCAGATCGATGCGGCGCTTGGCCCGGGCGAGGCGCTTGTTGGTGCGCACTATGCCCACGTAGTCCCACATCATCAGCCGCAGCTCGTGCCAGTTGTGCTGAATGACCACCAGTTCGTCGGAATCCTCCACCTGGCTCTCGTCCCAGGCGGGCAGGCGCGGCGGCTCGGCGCTCATCGGCAGCTTGGCCAGAATGTCGGCCCCCGCCTGATGGGCGTAGACCACACATTCCAGCAGGGAGTTGGAGGCCATCCGGTTGGCGCCGTGCAGACCGGTGTAGGTCACTTCGCCGATGGCGTAGAGGCCGGGGATGTCGGTCTGGCCATTGTTGTCAATCATCACGCCGCCACAGGTGTAGTGGGCGGCCGGGACGATGGGCATCGCCTCCTTGGTGATGTCGATGCCGACCGCGAGGCAGCGCTCATAAATGGTCGGGAAGTGCTTGATGATGAAATCGGCCGGTTTGTGGCTGATGTCCAGATACATGCAATCCGCCCCGAGTCGCTTCATCTCGTGGTCGATGGCGCGGGCGACGATATCGCGCGGCGCCAGCTCGGCACGCTCGTCAAACTCAGGCATAAAGCGGCTGCCGTCCGGGCGGCGCAGATAGGCACCCTCGCCACGCAGCGCTTCGGTCAGCAGGAAGTTGGGGTCGTCCGGGTGAAACAGGCTGGTGGGGTGGAACTGGTTGAACTCCAGATTCGCCACCCGGCAGCCGGCGCGCCATGCCATGGCGATGCCATCGCCAGAGCTTACATCGGGGTTGGAGGTGTACTGGTAGACCTTGGAGGCGCCGCCGGTGGCCAGCGCCACGAAGCGGGCGCGAACCACCTCGACCTGTTCGGCATTGCGGTTCCAGACATAGGCGCCCAGCACCTTGTTGCCCGGCAGCCCGAGCTTGCGGGTGGTGATGAGGTCGACCGCGTTGAAGCGCTCCATCAGCTGGATGTTGGGGTGAGCGCGAACCTGATCAATCAGGGTGAGTTGCACCGCCTTGCCGGTGGCATCCGCCGCGTGGAAGATGCGGCGATGGCTGTGGCCTCCTTCGCGGGTCAGGTGGTACTGGGATTCGCCGTCGGCGTTCTCCTCCTGATCGAAGGGGACCCCCTGCTGGATGAGCCACTGGATTGACTCGCGGGCGTGGCGGGCGGTGAACTCGACCACGGCCGGGTCACACAACCCGGCCCCGGCGTTGAGCGTGTCGCTCACGTGGGATTCGATGCTGTCGGTCTCGTCGAACACGGCAGCGATGCCTCCTTGCGCATAGAAAGTGGCCCCTTCACTGATGGGCCCCTTGCTCAGAACCAGGACTTTGGCCTGGTCTGCCAATCGCAATGCGAGAGTCAGACCAGCGGCACCGCTGCCAATGATCAGTACGTCGCAAAGGTATTCAACACTTGCTTTCATAAGTATCATTGGCCTGGATTAAGAACTGGCACCATGGTAGCCCAAGCGGGGGCGAGGATGCAGCCTGCATCACATTTTTTTAAACAGATTCGAACTTTCTCTGATTCTCCCTGTCTGAACTTGTGCGCTTAGGAAGGGCCGGAAAAGAAGAACGATAACCTGATGGGGGTTTTACGGCTCTGATGAGCGACCAGAATCTACTGGACGAACAGCTGGTTGAACGGGTCCAGCGCGGCGACAAAGCAGCTTTCAACCTGTTGGTAAAAAAATACCAGCATAAGGTGGTCAACCTGATTGCCCGGTATGTCAACAACCCCGGCGACGTGCCCGATGTGGCGCAAGAGGCGTTTATCAAAGCCTACCGGGCATTGCCGACATTCCGTGGCGAGAGTGCTTTTTACACCTGGTTGTACCGAATTGCCGTGAATACGGCGAAGAACTATCTGACCTCCCAGGGGCGCAGGCCCCCGAGCAGTGATGTGGAGGCTGACGAAGCGGAGTCTTATGGCGGCGGTGAAGCCTTGCAAGAGGTCTCAACCCCGGAAAACCTGGCGCTGACTGACGAGATCAAACGCACCGTGTTTTCAGCCATTGAGGCATTGCCGGAAGACCTGAGGACAGCGATCACCCTTCGCGAACTGGAAGGGCTGAGCTATGAAGAGATTGCCGAAATCATGGATTGCCCAGTCGGTACGGTCAGATCCCGTATCTTCCGGGCGAGGGAAGCAATCGACAAAAAGCTGCAACCTCTGATCGAGAATTAACTGGGGAAAGACGGGTTAACTTATGGCAAACAAAGAGCAAATCTCTGCCCTGATGGATGGTGAGCTGAGTGACGCAGAGGTACTGAACGAGCTGGAGATGGACTCCGGCTTGCAAGATACCTGGGGTCGTTACCACCTGATTGGCGATGCCATGCGGGGTGACCTGCCGGTCAATCTGCAACTGGATCTCAGTGACAGCATCATGGCTGCGCTGGAGGATGAGCCGACCATACTGGCACCCAAGCCGGTCGAGGCCGCTCCGGTGGCGCAACCGATCGTTGCACCGGTCAAGACAGATTCCAATGTGGTACCCCTGTTTCGTCGGGTTGGCCAGCAGCTGGGGCAATATGCCATCGCAGCGTCTGTGGCCGCCGCCGTCATCTTCGGGGTGCAGCAGTATCAGGGTCAGGACGGCGTGCCGAACAACCCTGTGCTCAATACCATCCCGATCGGTGGCAGTGCCGCGCCAGTGAGCGTCCACTATCCGCAAGAGGGCAACCGCGTTCGGCCGCAACAGGGAATGACCGAACAGCAGATGCAGGAGCAGCGCGAACGCATCAACGCCTTCCTGCGTGATCACCAGTTACAGCAGCGCCTGTTGCAAGACAGACAGATCCAACAATAACGAGTTGTCAGGGATACAAACGTGCGCCAGTCCAGCCGTATTTTGCTGGCCTCTCTCCTGCTAATCAGTGCCAAGGCCTCGGCCGACGACAAGTCGGCCGAGGCCTTGTTGCAGCAGATGCAGAGTGCCGTGCATCAACAGAATTTCGAGTTGTCCATGGTCAAGGCCCGTCAGGGGCGTCTTGAACCGATCCGTATCAGCCACGCCGTGATCAATGGCAAAGAAGTGGCTCATCTCAGTTACCTCGACGGCAAGGCGATCGAGTATCTGCAGCGCGAAAACGAGTTCACCTTCTTTGAAAACAGCCATGACCCCTACACCCTGAAGGATGCCCGCTTCCCCGGCATCTGGTCGAGTCTGGTCAGCATGCCGCTCTCCCGGGTATTGCAGAGCTATGATCCCGTGCTGGCTGGCCGCAGCCGCGTCGCGGGTGTGGTGGCTCAGGTGGTGAGGCTGGTGCCCAAGGAGGCCGACAAGTACGGCTTCATGCTCTGGGTTGATGAGCAGAGCCATCTGCTGCTGCGTGTCGACATGGTGGAGCGGGAAGGCAATCTGGTCGAGCAGCTGCTGGGGGTGGATCTGGAGTTGCAGAACAAGCCTGCCCCCTGGCTGGTGACCCTGGCCAACAGCAAGTTGCCCCCTGCGCTGGCGCTGGAAGATGCCTATCCGGCACCGCAGCAGCAGCTTAACTGGCAGGTGACCTGGTTGCCAGATGGTTTCAAGGTGCTGTCGCAGGACAGGCACCAGCTGGTGACCACCAGTATGCCGGTCGACTACATGATGCTCTCCGACGGGCTGGTGGATCTCTCGGTCTACGTCTCCCGGGTCGATCCCAAGCAGGCGGTGCGCCAGCAGCTGATCCGCCAGGGCGCCACCTCGCTGGTGAGCTTCGTCAACGAGGTGGGCGTCGAGATCACCGTGGTCGGGGAAGTGCCTGCCGAGACAGCCAAACGGATTGCCGAGTCGGTGCAGCCGCTGGCTCGCAACGAGGCCGTGCAGTGAGTCCATGCTCTGGGCTCACACTGGTGCTCTGCTTGCCGTTGGCTGTGAGTCGTGTTCAGATCCTGCCATTGCATGAGCACGAGGTGTTGCCGTGAGCGAGATGAGTGAAGAGTTGGCGACCGTAGTAGCCGTTGAGGGTGACCATGCCTGGGTGGAGTGCGAACGGCGCTCTGCCTGCAGTGGCTGCCAGCAGCAATCCGGTTGCGGTACCGGCACCGTGGCCAAGGCGTTTCCCCTGAAAGCCCCACGCTTGCGGATCCGCCTTACCGCCGAGGTGAACGTTGGCCAGCAGATTCGGCTCGGCATCCCGCAGGAGAGCCTGCTGCGCGGGGCCGCGCTGGTCTATGTGCTGCCGCTGTTCTGCCTGCTGGCGAGTGCTCTGCTGGGGCAACTCTGGTTGGCGCCGCTGCTCTCTGGGGGGGAGGGGGTCACCATTCTTGCCTCTCTGCTGGGTGGCGCTGGCGGCTTTTTACTGGTTCGTTACTTTTCCGGCCGGCTCGATGAGGGGCGTTATGGCCCCCGCATGCTCGGCGTTGTGGTTCCCGTCCGTACCCTCTCCTGACCGAACAGGCGCTATTTCACTGGCGTGGGCGACTAAAGAATGGCCGTCAGCCGGGTTATCCAGTAAAATCGCGCCTCCATAACCGACCTTAAACCAATTTTGAGTGACTCTTGCTCGATGAAACACATTCGTAACTTTTCGATTATTGCGCACATCGACCACGGTAAATCGACCCTGTCGGACCGTCTGATCCAGACTTGCGGTGGCTTGTCCGACCGCGAGATGCAGGCTCAGGTGCTTGACTCCATGGATCTGGAGCGCGAGCGCGGCATTACCATCAAGGCGCAGAGTGTGACCCTGAACTACCAGGCACAAGACGGTAACACCTACCAGCTGAACTTTATCGACACCCCGGGCCACGTGGATTTCTCCTACGAGGTCTCCCGCTCTTTGGCGGCCTGTGAAGGGGCGCTGCTGGTGGTAGATGCCGGCCAGGGGGTTGAGGCACAGACTCTGGCCAACTGCTACACCGCCATGGAAATGGATCTGGAAGTGGTGCCGGTACTGAACAAGATCGACCTGCCGGCCGCAGAACCCGAGCGGGTTGCCGAGGAGATCGAAGACATCGTCGGTATCGACGCGGTCGATGCGGTGCGCTGCTCCGCCAAGACCGGCCTTGGTGTTGATCTGGTACTGGAAGAGATCGTGGCCAAGATCCCGGCACCGGAAGGTGATCCGGACGCGCCGCTGCAGGCGCTGATCATCGATTCCTGGTTCGACTCCTATCTGGGCGTCGTCTCTCTGGTGCGGATCAAGAACGGTTCTTTGAAGAAGAACGACAAGATCAAGGTGATGAGCACCGGTCAGGTGTGGGGTGTCGATCGCATCGGTATCTTCACGCCCAAGCAGGTGGACACCGACGGGCTGGGTTGCGGCGAGGTAGGTTGGGTTGTCTGCGGTATCAAGGACATCCACGGCGCGCCGGTGGGTGATACCCTGACTCAGGCCAAGAATGGTGCCGACAAGGCGCTGGCCGGTTTCAAGAAGGTGAAGCCGCAGGTGTATGCGGGTCTGTTCCCCATCTCCAGCGATGACTACGAGTCGTTCCGTGACGCCCTCGACAAGCTCTCCCTGAACGATGCCTCTTTGTTCTTCGAACCGGAGAGCTCCACTGCACTGGGCTTCGGCTTCCGTTGCGGCTTCCTCGGTATGCTGCACATGGAGATCATTCAGGAGCGTCTGGAGCGTGAATACGATCTGGATCTGATCACCACGGCGCCGACCGTAGTGTACGAGATCGAGCTGACCGACGGCTCCACCATCCACATCGACAGCCCGGCCCAGATGCCTGCCATCACCAGCATCAAGGAGATGCGCGAGCCGATCGCCGAGTGTCACATCCTGCTGCCGCAGGAGTACATGGGCAACGTAATCACCCTCTGTATCGAGAAGCGTGGCGTGCAGACCAACATGGTCTACCACGGCAAGCAGGTAGCGCTGACCTATGAAATCCCGATGGCGGAAGTGGTGCTCGACTTCTTCGACCGCCTGAAGTCAACCAGCCGCGGCTACGCCTCGCTGGACTACGGCTTCAAGCGTTTCGAAACCTCCGACATGGTGCGTCTGGACATCATGATCAACGGTGAGCGCGTCGACGCGCTGGCCATCATCACCCACAAGGACAACGCCCAGTATCGCGGTCGTCAGGTGGTGGAGAAGATGCGCGAGCTGATCCCGCGTCAGATGTTTGATATCGCGATTCAGGCGGCCATCGGCAACCAGATCATCGCGCGCAGCACCGTCAAGGCACTGCGCAAGGACGTAACTGCCAAGTGTTACGGTGGTGACGTGAGTCGTAAGAAGAAGCTGCTGAACAAGCAGAAAGAAGGTAAGAAGCGGATGAAGTCCCTCGGCCGTGTCGACGTGCCGCAGGAAGCCTTCCTCGCGATTCTCCACGTCGGAAAGGATTAATAGATGGCAAGCACGTTTTCCCTGATCCTGGTGGTGGTCTGCGCGATCACCGGTGTTATCTGGTGTCTGGACAAGATGATCTGGTCCAAACAGCGAGCCGCCAAAATTGCCGTGGCCCGTGCCCATGGCGGCGCTCATCTGGATGACAAAACCCTGGCCAAGGTGGCCCCCGTTCCGGTCTGGATTGAACAGACCGCCGGGGTCTTCCCGGTCATCACCTTTGTGCTGATCCTGCGTTCGTTCATCTTTGAACCGTTCCAGATCCCGTCAGGTTCCATGATGCCCACTCTGCTGGTGGGCGATTTCATCCTGGTGGAGAAGTTTGCCTATGGTCTGCGGGACCCGGTGACCAACACCAAGTTCCTCGAGACCGGTGAGCCCAAGCGCGGCGATGTGGTGGTGTTCAAATACCCGCTTGAACCGCGGGTGGACTACATCAAGCGGGTGGTCGGCATGCCGGGGGATCGGGTCATCTATCGCAACAAGGAGCTGATGATCCGGCCCAAGTGCGAGGAGCAGGAGGGGAAAACGTGCCCGGGCTTCCAGAAGCTCGATGTCAAGTTTGAACAAAGAGGCGAATTTACCCAGATGGGGATCCCCCTTGACCGCTATACCGAGCAGCTGGGCGATGTCTCCCACGAGACCCTGCGCAACCCGCTGATGCCCGATATGGTTGGCCGTTACTATCGCCAGCCCGGCACCTACCCTGACGAGTGGGTAGTACCGGAAGGGCAATATTTCGTGATGGGCGACAACCGTGACAACAGTACCGACAGTCGTTTCTGGGGCTTTGTGCCCGAGCAGAACCTGGTCGGCAAGGCGGTCGCTATCTGGATAAGTTTTGAATTCGAGCGCGAAGAGGGCTCCCTGCTGCCAAGCTGGGTACCGACAGGGGTGCGCTTCAACCGCATTGGCGGAATCAAGTAAATGAATATCAAGATGAACAGACTGCAGTCCCGTCTCGGACACGTCTTTCAGGATCTGGAACTGCTGACCCGGGCGCTGACTCACCGCAGCGCCGGCTCCCGTCACAATGAGCGACTGGAGTTTTTGGGTGACTCGATTTTGAGTCTGGTGATTGCCGACGATCTGTTCCATCGCTTCCCGCAAGCGGCGGAAGGGGATCTCAGCCGGATGCGTGCCACTCTGGTGCGCGAAAAGACCCTGGCCGAGCTGGGCCGCGAGTTTGACCTCGGGGATCACCTGATCCTGGGGCCGGGCGAGCTGAAAAGCGGCGGTTTTCGCCGTGAATCTATCCTGGCCGATACGGTCGAGGCGGTGATTGGCGCCGTCTATCTGGACAGTGATCTCGAGACAGTACGCACTCTGCTGCTGGGCTGGTACACCAGCCGTCTGGAGGAGATCAAGCCGGGCATCGAGCAGAAGGATCCCAAGACCCGTCTGCAAGAAATTCTGCAGGGAAGCCGCAAATCCCTGCCGACCTATACAGTGACCAATGTCAAGGGCGAAGCCCACAACCAGGAGTTCACCGTCCAGTGTGACGTGGAAGGTCTGGATGGTCCGATCAAAGGGGTCGGCACCAGCCGCCGCAAGGCCGAACAGGCCGCGGCGCAGCAAGCATTGGAAAAACTGTCATGACAGATACAACCTACTGCGGCTTTGTCGCCATCGTGGGCCGCCCCAACGTGGGCAAGTCCACCCTGCTCAACAAGCTGCTTGGCCAGAAGGTCAGCATCACCTCAAAGAAACCCCAGACCACCCGTCACCGGATCCTGGGGATCGACACCGAGGATAACTACCAGACCATCTATGTCGATACCCCGGGTCTGCACATTGAAGAGAAACGGGCCATCAACCGCCTGATGAACCGCGCCGCTACCAGTTCGCTGGGGGACGTGGCCATGGTGGTATTCATGGTGGACGGTACTCACTGGACCAAAGATGACGAGATGGTGCTGGGCAAGTTGCGCAATCTCAAGTGCCCGGTGGTACTGGCGGTCAACAAGATCGACAACGTCAAGGAGAAGGAGGAGCTGCTTCCCCACCTCGAGTGGCTGGGCCAGCAGATGAACTTCGCCCATATCCTGCCCATCAGTGCCCAGAAGGGCACCAACGTGGAGAAGATCCGCGAGTGGGCCAAGCCGTTGCTGCCGGAAAACGTCCACTTCTTCCCGGAAGATTACGTGACCGATCGCTCCTCCCGTTTCATGGCCTCCGAGATCATCCGCGAGAAGCTGATGCGCTTCACCGGTGAGGAGCTGCCCTACTCGGTGACGGTGGAGATCGAGCGCTTCAAGGTGGAAGAGAGCGGTATCTATCACATCCACGGCCTCATTCTGGTCGAGCGCGATGGCCAGAAGAAGATGGTCATTGGCAACAAGGGCGAGAAGATCAAGACCATCGGTACCGAAGCGCGCCTCGATATGGAACGGCTGTTCCAGAACAAGGTGCACCTCGAGCTGTGGGTCAAGGTCAAGTCAGGCTGGGCCGATGACGAGCGCGCCCTGCGCAGTCTTGGCTACGGTGACGATTAAGTGGCGTTGACTGATTGCTGACCCCGGCTTTCGTCATCCATAGCCGGCCCTATCGTGAGACCAGCCAGCTGGTCGAGGTATTCACTCAGGATAGTGGCCGCTTTACCTTGGTGGCTCGCGGTTCTCGCGGGCCACGCTCCCCTCTCAAGGGGCTGCTGCAACCCTTTACCCTGCTCACCATCGCCTGGCGCGGCAAGGGGGATCTCAAGAACCTCACCCAGGTCGAATGTCCCGACCACTCCCTGCGACTCGGTGGCGATCGCCTCTTCTACGGCCTCTATCTCAACGAGCTGGTCTACTACCTGCTGGAAGCCCACACCCCCTTCCCCGAGGTGTTCGATGCCTATGCCCGTGCCATCATGGCGCTGGCTGACGGCGAGACGCCTGAGCTGCCGCTGCGTCGCTTCGAGTTCCTGCTGCTGCAGGCGCTGGGTTATGCGGTGGATTTCGAATACACGGCGGACGACGAGTCGCCCATCGAGCCGACTCTGCTCTATGGCTTCGAGCGTGAATTGGGCTTTGTTGCTTGCGAGCGGGCGCCGGATCCCCGTACCCTGTTTCTCGGTGCCCACCTGCTCGCCTTTGCCGAGGGACGTTTCGATACCCCTCCCTTGCTGCAGGCGGCCAAACGTTTCAGCCGACTGGCACTGCAACCCTATCTGGGCAAACGCCAGCTAAAGAGCCGGGAGCTGTTTTTAAAACGCAAAGCCAGCATCCAAGGCTGACACAGATTACAGACATACGGATATTGGCGCGGGGGGATTCGCTGACCGCGCAGTCAACAGATGAAGCCTTTCAAGGAGTTCTCAATGAGTGAAATCTATCTGGGTGTGAACATCGACCATATCGCCACCCTGCGCAACGCCCGGGGCACCCAGTATCCGGATCCGGTACAGGCCGCCTTCGTGGCCGAACAGGCCGGGGCCGATGGCATTACCGTGCATCTGCGAGAAGATCGCCGCCATATCACCGACCGCGATGTGGAGATCCTGCGCCAGACTATCCAGACCAGAATGAACCTGGAGATGGCGGTGACCGAAGAGATGATCGGCATCGCCTGCCGCATCAAGCCTCACTTCGTCTGTCTGGTGCCGGAGAAGCGCACCGAAGTGACCACCGAGGGCGGTCTGGACGTGGCCGGTCAGCTGGACAAGGTGACTGACGCCGTTGCCCGCCTCTCCGCGGTGGGGGCGCAGGTATCCCTCTTTATCGACGCCGATCCCATCCAGATCGATGCGGCCGCCGAGAGTGGTGCTCCTTTTATCGAGATCCACACTGGCCGTTACGCTGATGCCACCACAGATGCCGAGCGCAACGCCGAGTTCAAGCGCATCGCCGCCGGTGCCTCCTATGCCGCTGGCAAGGGGCTCAAGGTCAATGCAGGCCACGGTCTGCACTACCACAACGTCAAGGCCATCGCCGCCATCCCCGAGCTCTATGAGCTCAACATCGGCCACGCCATCATCGGCCGCGCCGCCTTCGACGGTCTGGCCAAGGCCGTGAGCGATATGCGTCTGCTGATGCAGGAAGCCCGTCAGGGGATCTGATGCTTCGCGCACTGGCAACGCACAGTGGCCATATGAAACAAAAGGGACGCCATGGCGTCCCTTTTGTTGTTTCTGCCGATGGGAATATCGACAGCCGTCAGGCCTGCTGCTGTGTCCATTTTCCCAGACGCTGCAGCGCCTCACCAAGCAGCTGGCGGGAGGTGCCTATGTTGATCCGCACATACTCTTCGCCATCGCTGACGTAGTGGGAGCCATCTTCGATGATGACACCCGCTTCGACCGCCCATCTGTGGGTCACCTCGCTTGCGCTCATTCCGCTCCCTTTGGTGTTGACCCAGACCAGATAGGAGGCATCCATCGGCATGACTTGGAAGTCGGGCAGATTCTCCCTGAAGTAGCGCGCCAGCAGGGCGTAGTTTTCTCTCAGATAGAGATTCAATTCGGCAAGCCACTCATCGCACTCGTTATAGGCAGTGATAATGCCCCAGAGCCCGAACACGTTGGGAGAGGTGATGGAGTTCTGCTCAAGACGGGCTTTGAACCGGCTTCTGATCTGCGGATTTGGAATGATGCTGTAGGAGGTTTTCAATCCGCCCAGATTGAATGCCTTGTTGGGAGAACTCATCAGCATCATGTTGTTGCGGTAACGCTCCTCCAGTGCCAGAAAGGAGACGAACTCGCCATGGATGATGTGCTCGGCATGCACTTCATCGACCATCATCAACACCTGATGGCGCAGGCAGATGTCGGCAACGGCTTCCAGCTCGCTCTGACTCCAGATCCTGCCCGACGGGTTGTGGGGCGAGCAGAGAAAATAGATTTTGGGCTTGTGGCCAATGATTTGCTCCTCCAGCTTCGCCAGATCGATCCGGTATCGCCCCTTGCTCAGGGCTAACGGGTTGGCGACAACCTTGACCCCCTGCCTTTCGGCCGCCTTGGCAAAGGGATCATAGACAGGGGTGTTCATGATGATGCTGTCACCCGGCTGGCAGAATGCCTGCACCGTGTAATGCAGGGTAGAGACGGTGCCATAGGAGAGGGTGATCCACTCCCGCTCCACCGCGACCTTGTGGTGGCGGGCCTGGAAGTTGATGACCGCCTCGTAGAAATCATCGATGCAGTGGGTGTAGCTGAAGGTGCCCCAGCTGATGATTTCGCTGAACTTGCGAGCCACAGCCGGCGGTGATTTGAAATCCATATCGGCAATCCACATGGGAATGCTGTTTGCAGGAACGGGGCCAAAGCGGCTCTCGATCACTTTCATATCCCACTTGCGACATTTGTCGCTGATGCGATCTGCCAGCTCGTCGAAACGGGAGGGTTGCAAGTCGGCAGAGGGGGTGGGGAGGCGCAGAGCCTCCCGATCTTTACAGGAGAGCATCGAGATTATCCTTCACGGTTTGAACCTGAGCGCCAATGATGACCTGCACGCTGTGCTCGTCGATCTTGACGACGGAGAGGGCGCCAGCCTGTTTCAGGATCTTCTCCTGCAGCTTGCCCATGTCGTGTACCACCAGTCTCAGCCGTGTGACGCAGTTGTCCAGGCTGACGATATTCTCCTTGCCACCGAGGGCACTCAGGATCACGGCCGGGTCGTGTTTCGCAATCTGGATATCATCAACCTCATCCCTGCCGGGGGTCTTGATGTCATATTTCTTGATGTACCAGTAGAAGACGGTGAAATAGATGGCAGACCAGATAAGGCCGATGGGAATAATCAGATACCACTTGGTTTGCCAGCCCTGCAGGATGCCGAAAATAAGCAGGTCGAGTGCACTGCCATCGGTATTGCCGATGGTGACGCCACACATGGCCACCACAAAGAGCGCGGCGCCGGTCATAAAGACATGGAACAGGTAGAGTACCGGCGCGACAAACAGGAACAGGAATTCGATGGGCTCGGAAATACCGGTCACGATAGAGACCAGTACCCCGGAGATAATCAGGCTCTTGATTCTGGTTCGATTGCCGGGCGTGGCTGCCATATACATGGCCAACGCTGCAGCAGGCAGACCGAATATAAAGGTCGGCATAAACCCTTGCGACAGGAAGGCGGTTGCTGCCGGGCTGATGGGTTCACCCGCTTTCAACTGGGCGAAGAAGATATTGAGAGCGCCGGAAATGGTTTCGCCATTGACCAGCTCGGTACCGCCTGCCGGGGTGAAGCGCACCATGGCCAGCATGATGTGGTGCAGACCTAGCGGTTTGAGCAGGTTGATGGCCACGCCGTAGAGGAAGGCACCAAAAGAGCCGGCAGAGATGATCATGTTGCCGACCGCAGTAATACCGAGTGCCACATAGTGCCAGAAGAGCGGCATGGCGAGACCTATCAGCGACATGACCAGCACAGTGATAATGGGCACGGAGCGCAGGCCGCTGAAGAACGAGAAGGCGTCGTGCAGTTTGAGGTTATAGAAACGGCGATGGATGAAGTAGGTCACGATCCCCGACACTATGCCACCCAGCACCCCCATGGAGAGGGTCTGAACCCCCATCACCATGGCTTGCCCCGCCAGTTTGATATTTTCCGGCGAAGCCAGTTGATTGGTACTGGCGAGATAGAAGTTGATCCCGATATTCATCGCCATGTAGCCGACGAAACCGGAATAGGCCGCGACACCCTTGTTCTTTTCGGTCAATCCCATCGGAATTCCGATGGCAAACATGATGGGCAGATAGGTAAAGCCGAAGCTGCCTACGGTTGCCACCAGATTGAAGACGAGCTGGGTATATTCCCCACCAAGAAAAGGAAAATTATCTATGGTGGAGGGGCTGGTAATGGATGATCCCACCCCCAGCAGTAATCCCATGAATGCCATCAGAGAGACGGGAAACATAAATGTTTTCCCCAAACTCTGGGCAAATTCCCATACCTTATTTCGCAAGGATGCGCGAGCCATCATTATTATCTCCCAGACCTGTTACCGTAATTTTATTGTTATCAAATCTTGTTATTGCTCATGCACATACGGATTTTCGCTTCGACTACTTCCTCCATGGCGGCCATGGCGGGCACCAGATACTGGCGCGGGTCGCTGGCATCCGGATGAGAGCCAAGGAAGGCTTTCATCGCATCGGCGAAGGCGATCTTCAGTTCGGTCGCAACGTTGACCTTGCAGATCCCGAGTTCGATGCAGCGACGCACATCGGCTTCCGGTACGCCGGAGGCGCCGTGCAGCACCAGCGGAATATCCACCTGCTCGCGAATGGCGGCGAGGCGTGCAAAGTCCAGACGGGGCTCCTCCTTGTAGAGGCCGTGTGCGGTACCGATGGCCACCGCCAGCGAGTCGATACCGGTACGGCGGACAAACTCGGCCGCCTTGAGCGGGTCGGTAAATTTGGCATGAGCGGCATCGACGATGAGGTCATCCTCCTGACCGCCCAGCTGACCCAGCTCTGCTTCGACGCTGGCCCCCATGCGGTGGCAGAAGGTCACCACGCTGCGCACCTTCTCGATGTTCTCTTCAAACGGAAAGTGCGAGGCATCGATCATGGCGGAGCGAATACCCGCTTCGACCTTGTAGTGGATGTCTTGCTCGTCTTCGTGGTGATCCAGATGCAGCACCAGCGGGATACGGTACTCATGGGCGGCGGCCTGACAGATGGAGACCAGATACTCGACCCCTGCATGGCGATAGGTACCCGGGGTACCAGCCAGGATCACCGGAGAGCGCATGCGAGCGGCGGTGCGAGCCACTACCTGCACTGTTTCCAGGTTGTGGATGTTGAAAGCCGGTACGGCATAGCCGCGGCGCTGGGCATCTTTGAGCATTTCATGGGAAGAGATCAGATACATAGTGACTCCTGAGCGTCCTGATTGACGCGAGATCCTGAGAAAAGGGAGGAGAGCTGGGTCGGGTTTATCTCCCGGCCAGCTACCCAGATGTGTTGTTGATTGAGTTCAGTGGTGAGGGCGAGCAGGTTGGCCTGTTTGCCAACTGCCAGTGAACCGAGGCGATCGGCAATGCCGAGCATCTTTGCTGGTGCCAGTGAGGCCATTGCGATGGCTTCATCAAGCGGTACGTTCGCCAGCTGCACCATGTTGCGTACGGCGCCAAGCAGGGTGAGGGTGCTGCCCGCCAGACCGCCGGTGCCGGTGCGTACCACGCCGTTTTTCATCTCGACCCGATAGTTGCCAAGCAGATAGTGACCGTCGGGCATACCGGCGGCGCGCATCGCATCGGTGACCAAGAGCAGGCGCTCACCGGCGCAGCAGTGACAGAGCTTGAGCACGCTCGGGTGGAGATGATGGCCATCGGCGATCAGCTCCAGCCAGGCTGCGGGATGGACAAGACCTGCACCGACCATGCCGGGTTCACGGTGGTGCAGGCCGCGCATGCCGTTGAAGCAGTGCACCAGCCCGGAGGCGCCCGCTGCCAGCGCCGCCATGGTGGTGTCGTGATCCGCCGCCGAGTGGCCCAGCATCACCCGTATGCCGTTTGCGGCAAGATGGTGAATGGCCGCGATGGCGTTGGGCTTTTCCGGTGCCAGTGCGACCACCTTCAGGCTGCCACGCGCCAGCTGATGCAGATGGTTCAGTTCGGCAATATCCAGCTCCCGAAACAGCGCCTGATCGTGGGCGCCCTTGTTGTCCGGCGTGAAGTAGGGCCCTTCCAGATAGCTGCCGAGCAGCTCGGCGCCCGGCATGCCGCGGACAACGCTATCGGCAATCCGAGCAAGGGCTTGCTCTATCTCGGGGAGTGGGGCGGTGACCGTGGTGGCAAGAAAAGCACCGACCCCTTCTGCCGCCTTGGCCATCGACAAGGTAGCCAAGGCATTGCCATCGCTATCCATAACATCGACACCGGCACCGCCGTGGACATGACCATCGATCAGCGCAGGCACCAGCAGCTCGACATCTCGCGCCGGCTCGCCATCCGTGATGGGAGCGATGGCGGTGATGATGCCCCCTTCATGGGTCAGCTCCTGATGTTCCAGCCAACCCTGTTCGGTCAGAAGGCGACGGGCACGGATCCGTGAGGTCATTTAAATACCCTCCTCGACGAGAGCGGCATCTGCCTGACGTTCTTTACCCATCTCATCTGCCAGCGAGGTGAGCCCCCGGTGGCCGCAATCAAGGGCCTGCCGGCGGAATTCACGGGCGCTGAGGCCATCGCGCTCCAGCACCATCTCCAGCAGCAGTTGCAGGTTGGTACCGGTAATAACCTCCCGCTCTGGCTGGTGCAGTGAGAGGGTAGAGGCGACCCGAAACGGGGTGCCACCGAGCAGGTCGGTCAGGAAGACCACGCCACCCCCCTTGTCGACCTCAGTCAGTGCCGCTTCGCACTGCGCCTGCAGCAGGGCAGTGGTGGAGCTCTCGGGAAAGTCGATGGCGATAACCGCTTCCTGTTCGCCGAGGATCTGCAGCATGGCGCGCTCCAGACCGCTGGCGAAACCGCCGTGACCACAAATAATGATGCCCAACATAGTCAGTTCCTTTACGGCAAAGGGGGCCGGCTTGCTGCCGGCTCCGGATTAGAGGAAACCGGCGAACTTGCCGACGATACCGAGTACCACCGTGATGACGATGAGGCGCAGCGGGCTCCAGCCTTTGCGGATCAGGGCGTACATCGCCAGGGTGTAGAGCAGCGGCAGGAAGGCGGGCATCAGCTTGTCGAGCACATCCGCCTGCAGTTTGACGACCGCATCACCGGCAGTGATCTCCAGCGTGGTGCCAAGACGCACATAGGTGGCGACCAGTGCGCCGATCACCGTCATACCGACGATGGAGGCAGCATGCCCCACCTTGCGGGTATTGGCCTTGATGACCGGAATGGCCGCCACCCCCATGCGGTAGGCGTAGTGCGCCAGACCAAAACGCAGGCCGAAGTGGACCACGTTGAACAGCAGGAAGAAGACCACGGCACCCATGATGGAACCTTGCAGCGCCAGATCTGCCCCTATGCCGCCGCAGATGGGGAGCAGGGTGAGCCAGAACATGGCATCGCCAATCCCGCCGAGCGGTGCACCGACGGCAATTTTGGTGCTCTGGATGCTGTTGACGTTCTGCTTGGAGCGCTCCATCGCCAGCACGATCCCCATCACGAAGGTGACCAGGAAGGGGTGGGTGTTGAAGAAGCCCATGTGCCCTTTCATGGCCCGGGAGAGATCCCGCGGATTGGTGTGGATCTTCTGCAGTGCCGGCAGCAACCCATAGAGCCAGCCTGAGGCCTGCATCCGTTCATAGTTGAAGGAGGCCTGCAGCAGCAGGGAGCGCCAGGCAAAGCGGTTGATATCCTGCTTGGTCAGCTCGGCGCCAAGCTGCTGATCTTCATAGGTGTCGTCGGATTGTGGCCGGGTATTGTGCGGTTCGGCGCTGGAGATGATCCGCGCAGCTGTGTTGTTAGATGCCATCTTCGGTTTCCTCCTGAACAGGACGAGCTTGCGGGGTGGTGGTGCGCATGAAGTCGATCAGGGCCATGGCCAGCGCGGCGGCGGCGATGGCCAGCACCGGCAACTGGAGCCAGGCGGCAGCGACGAAACCGAGGATGAAGTAGGGGATATAGACGTTCTTCATCATGATCTTGAGCAGCACGGCAAAACCGATGGCGGGCATGATGCCGCCAGCAACGCCGAGGCCATCGATGAGGCGGGCGGGCAGCACGTCGATGGCTGCCTTGGCATGTTCGGCCCCGAAGTAGGTGGGCAGGAAGGCACAGAGGAAGTAGAAAGTGCCCAGAGCCAGCAGTGCCAGGTAGTTGACCCGCTCGATACCGCGCACGTCAGCCGCTTCGGCCATGCGATCGCAGCGGGACATCACCCCCGACATCACCGAGAAGAGGAAGGTGATCCCCATCTGTACGGCAACGGCGAAGGGAACGGCAACCCCGACCGCCACATCCGGCTTGACCCCGGTGGTGATGGCGAAGGTGGCGCCGACTATGGTGCCGATAATGACGTTGGGCGGTTGCGCCCCCGCCAGCGGGGCCAACCCCATCCAGACCAGCTCCAGAGTACCGCCCACCAGAATGCCGGTAGGCAGGTCGCCGAGGATGAGGCCAACCAGCGGCCCCAGCACCACGGGACGGTGGAAGTGGGTCAGACCGTTGAACAGGTCGAGTCCGGCGAAAAACGCCAGGATGCCAAGCAGCAGACCTTGTAACAAACTGATTTCCATCACAATTGTCCTTAATCAGAGCAAATTGAAAATGTCCTGTGCCGGTTCGGTCGGCACGCCCTGGACATAGCACTCGACACGGGCGTCCCGCAGGGCGCGAAATGCGGTGATGTCCTGTTCGTCCACGGATACGGTCTTGTGGATTTGACGCTTGCCGTCGGCGTAGTGCATGTTGCCGACGTTGATCCGGGAGATGGGGACACCTCCCTGAACAAGGGTGTTGAAATCGGTTGGGTTTTTGCAAACCAGCAGGATCTTCTGGCGATCTGCCGCCTTGTGGATGTTGTCGATCACCTTCTGGAGCGGCCAGAACCGCACCGCAATGCCTTCGGCCAGCACCATCTCCATCAGGTTCTGCTGGATGGGGTCCTCTGCCACCTCGTCGTTGGCGACCAGCACCAGATTGGCACCGGCAAAGCCGACCCACTGGACACCGACCTGACCGTGGATCAGACGCTCATCGATCCGGCTTAATACGATATTGGGCATCACAGCACTCCTTCTTGGTGGAACGGATAGATATTGACCCCCTGTACGACCCGGTTGACCTGACCGGTGGGGCAGGGATTGTCCGGGCTGATCCCCAGTCCCAGCGAGGTATGGAAGGCGTAGTACTGGGCATAGAGCAGGTAGCAGAAGGCGAGCTGGGCATCGTCGCCATGCAGGGTGGCGGGCAAATAGATGTACTCCCCCTCCTCGATGGCGGGATGGTGCTGGTCGGCGATGGCGACCACCCGGGCGGCCTTGCCATCGCTTCGCAGCTCGCGCAGCAGATCCAGATCGTATTGCCGGGTGTAAGGGTCGTTGGAGATGAGCAGCAGGATGAGCGTCTGCTCGTTGACGACCGATTTCGGGCCGTGGCGAAAACCGGTGGGGGAGTCAAACATGGCGACCAGACGGCCGGCGGTCAGCTCCAGCAGCTTGAGTGCCGCCTCCTGCGCCACCCCTTGCAGACTGCCGCTGCCAAGATAGATGACCCGCTCGGGCAACGGCTCGTTCCAGGCCGGTACGCGCTGCACAACCTGCTCCAGAATGGCGTCACTGGTAGCGACCAGTTGCTCGCAGCGCTGGCGGTTGAACCGCTCTGGCAGGAAGAGAGACAGGCAGCTCAGCATCATGCTGGTCAGGCTGCTGGTCATGGCGAAGCTGCGATCATTGGTCTGGGGCGGCATCAGCAGGGCCAGAGAGTGGGCATCTTGCTGACAGCGGCGATAGAGCGCCCCTTCACCGTTACAGGTCAGTACCAGATGGTGGCAGTGGCTGAGCAGCTGGCTTGCCAGTTCGACCGCCGCCACGCTCTCGGGGCTGTTGCCGGAGCGGGCAAAGGAGATAAGCAGGGTCGGGCAATCTTCGGCCAGATACTCGGCCGGGTCGGTGACGATATCCGTGGTGGCGATCGCCTCGACCCGGGCATGCAGGTGGGCCGAGAGATAGGGGGCGAGCGCCCGACCGGCAAAGGCGGAGGTGCCAGCCCCGGTCAGGATGATGCGCAGCTCTTGCCGGGCGAGCAGGGGGGTCAGAAAACGGGTCAATGCTGGACGGCACTCCTCGACCATGGCGAGGGTCTCGCGCCAGGTGACGGGTTGCTGGCGAATTTCACGGGCAGTCGCCAGGCCATTGGCACTGCGCAACATCTCTTCTGAATAACCAAGGATCATGTCTGCAACTCCTTATACAACAGGGTCGAGCTGGGAATGGCGGCGAGAGGCCGCAGTGCAGGCGCTGGCGTAGTGCCGCAGCACCTCCTGCACCTGATCGAGAATGAGGTCATGGGGATTGGCCGAGAGCGAGCCCTGACGCACCTTGCGATACTGCAGGGGCAGATGCTGGCTCAGCAGTGGCAAGGGGATGGGCTCCGCCGCCAGATTGGCCAGCAATCTGGCGTAGCACTCATCGACCCGGCTATCGGGCCAGTAGTAGCGAATGCGATCCGAATAGCTGTAGCCACGGGCCAGTCGACACTCGTTGGCACTGCCCTGATAGTGGCTGCGCCAGAAGTCGGGGCGCTCCAGCATGGTCTCTTCCATCACCTTGCGCAGACCTGAACAGGCCTTGGCAACCACCAGTTCCTCCTCGATGGCGGCAAGGGCAAACAGCGCTTCGCGCAGGGCGAAGGTGAGGGCGGGGCCGACTTTGAGAATGGCAAAGTGGTCGCGTACCAGCTGGCGGTAGGCCTCGGGAGTCTGGTAATCGGTGGAGTGGGCCTCGAACACCATGTGGGGATAGGCTTCGATCATCCGGCTAAGGGGAGCCGCTTTTTCGGGCCGGTAATCGATGACGCGGGTATGGTCAAACTCGACGCCGGGTTGCACCACCAGACCGATCACCCTCGGCCAGATATGGGCCAGCCCTGCCTTGCTGAAGGCCTGTTGGTGGGCCTCGAGGGTATGGCGCGCCGCCTCCGGCGTGGTGACCGCCAACTCGGCAAGATCTTCATGGGCACCGCCCGGCACCGGCACCTCGGTGCCAATCACATAGACCAGATCGCTCTCGCCAAAAGTGGCCAGACAGGTTTGCTCGGCGATCTGCGCCAGCCGTGCGGCTCGCTCTGCGACCAGCTCATCGGTCAGGGGGACGGGATCGCCCTGACAGGACATGCTGCAGTCGAGGTGGATCTTCTTGAACCCGGCAGCGACATAGCTGGCGATGAGATCTTCGGCATGTGCCATGGCCTGCCCGGCCGGTTCCCCCTGCCAGCGGTTGGGGCCCAGATGGTCGCCCCCCAGAATGAGGCGCTGCGCCGGAAAGTGACACTGTGCCGCCAGCTCGTAGAGGCGATCGCGAAAGTCGGCGGGGGTCATGCCGGTATAGCCGCCAAACTGATCCACCTGATTGGAGGTGGCCTCGACCAGCAGCAGCTCATCCCTTTCGGCGGCCAGCCGCAGCGCGGCCTCCAGCACCAGCGGGTGAGCGGAGCAGACGGCGTAGATCCCGGTCTGTTCTCCCTGTTTATGTCTTTCGACCAGTGCCAGCATGGATTTCATTTTGATGTTCCTTGGTTGCTGCGGATGGAAAGGTTCTTTCGATTTCTTTTCTTTACGGTAGTAGGGAGGAAAAGAAAACGAAACAAAAGAGTCGTCAGATCTTGAAAGGGATCACAAAAAGAAAGGCATCGAAAGGTTTCGAATGGTGGGGAAAGATGATGAGAGTGGTGGTAAAGCGTAATGAAGGCTTGATTTGGCACCTTCGCTGAGCGTTAATATGCAAACGTAACGAAGTGAAAGCGATCTTTCACTACAGCATTCCGGCAGAAGAACTATGCAAACAAGTGAAAAAGGTGCGCTCGGAACCAGCGAGCGGCGGGAGCGGATTATTCAGCAGCTGCGCAGCAATGGCAGCGTTCAGGTCAACGAGCTGGCGAGTCACTATCAGGTCTCTACCGTGACTATCCGCAACGATCTGGCCTTTCTGGAGAAGCAGGGGGTGGCCGTGCGCGCCTACGGCGGCGCCCTGCTGTGTGAACCGGGCCAGACAGTGCCGGAGCGCACCATTGCCGACAAGAGTGTGCTCAATACTCCGGTGAAGCAGCGGATCGGCGCGCTGGCGGCGACTCTGGTGCCCTCTGGCTGTCGTCTTATCCTCGATTCGGGGACGACAACACTGGAGGTGGCGCGTCATCTGAAGGGACATCAGGAGATCCTGGTGATGACCAATGGCATGAATGTGGCGAATGAACTGCTCGAAGCAGAAGGGGTGGAGCTGCTGATGACGGGCGGACATCTGCGCCGCAAGTCGCTCTCTTTCTACGGTGCGCAAGCGGAGCAGTCCCTGCAAAACTACCACTTTGACATGCTGTTTCTCGGGGTGGATGGCATCGATCTGGAGCGCGGCGTCAGCACCCATCATGAGGATGAGGCACGCCTCAACCGCTGCATGTGTCAGGTGGCCGAGCGGATTGTGGTGGTCACCGACTCCAGCAAGTTTGGCCGGCGCAGCCTGCACAAGATCATCGATACCCTGCGAATTCACACCCTGATCACCGACGATGCCGTGCCTGCCGATATCCTTTCCGGTCTGCGCAATGCCGGTATCGAAGTGCTGCTGGTACCGGCCGATGGCAGCACGGGACAGGAGAAGCGGGGGCAATATAATCCAGTGCAATCAGCTATAAGCGGTTGATGACAAACGCGATAGACTGGGTTTCTCACTCACTGATCGAGCCTGTTATGTACCACCCCGATATCACCGAACTTGAACCTGTTGCCCGCGCGGCGGGGGCGGCCATCATGGCCATCTACAGCCAGCCTTTCGCGGTGGAGTACAAGAGCGACGAGAGTCCGCTGACCGCGGCCGACAAGGGGGCTCATGAGGTGATCGTGCAGGCGTTGGCACGGCTGACTCCCGACATCCCTGTATTGTCCGAGGAGTCGGGGCCCGAGGTGATGGCGGCGCGCCACGGCTGGTCCCGTTACTGGCTGGTGGATCCCCTCGATGGCACCAAGGAGTTTGTCTCCCGCAACGGCGAGTTCACCGTCAATATCGCACTGATTGAAGAGGGGGTGGCGCGCTGGGGGCTGGTTTATGCGCCGGTGCTGGACAAGCTCTGGTATGGCGGCAAAGGAGTAGGCGCCTGGCGCATCGTCGATGGCAAGCGCGAGTCCATCCAGACCCGGCCCCATCGTGAAGGAGAAGCGTGGCGGGTGGTAGGCAGTCGCAACCACCTGTCGCAGGAGACCCTCGATTTCTTGGCTCCCTTTGGGGAAATCGAGCTGGTCTCTATGGGCAGTTCGCTCAAGTTCTGCATCATCGCCGAGGGGGGCGCCGAGCTCTATCCGCGCCTCGCACCCACCTGCGAGTGGGATACCGGCGCTGCGCAGGCGGTGCTGGAGGGGGCGGGGGGCAGCGTCACCCAACTCGATGGTTCACCGCTGCGCTATAACAAGACCGACATCCTCAACCCATGGTTTGTCGCCAGGGCGTGAGGCTGATACCGGGATGCAAAAAGGCCGGACTGGAGTGAACTTCCAGTCCGGCCTTTTTTATTTCGCTATTCGCTTCGGGTCAGAAGACCTTCTTGAACGGCTTGATGGTCACTTTGGCATAGACGCCAGCTGCCACATAGGGATCGGCATCGGCCCAGGCCTGGGCATCCGCTTGCGAGGCAAATTCGGCGATGACGGTGCTGCCGGTAAAGCCGGCATCGGCCGGATCCTCGGCATCGATGGCCGGGTTGGGGCCGGCTGTCAGCAGCCGACCCTCATCCTGCAGGGCTTGCAGGCGAGCCAGATGGGCGGGGCGAACCTGCTTGCGCAGCGGCAGGCTGCCCTGAACATCTTCGGAGTAGATGAGATACCACATGAGACAATCCTTTTCTGATGAGGGTTATTTTTTCAGCTGTTCTTTCTGATCAGCCGGAATGTGGCGGTAGAGGTAGACACCGCTGAGCAGGGTAAAGACCAGCGTCATCCCCAGCAGGCCGAACACCTTGAAGTTGACCCACATCTCCTGCGGCAGGTTGAAGGCCACATAGAGATTGAGCAGGCCGCAGACGGCAAAGAAACCGGCCCAGCCGAGGTTGACCCGATCCCAGATGGCGTCGGGTGCCTGCAGCTCCTTGGCCAGCATCTGCTTGATCAGGTTCTTGCCAAAGCCATAGCGGCTGATGAGCAGCCCCAGCGCAAACAGGGCGTTGATGACGGTCACTTTCCACTTGATGAAGGTGTCATCGTGGAAGAACACGGTGAGACCGCCAAAGAAGCCGACCAGCAGGAAGGTAAAAAGCTGCATCTTCTCGACTTTGCGATAGCGGATCCAGCTGTAGGCGAGCTGCAGACCGGTGACCACCACCAGGGCGCCAGTGGCCATGTAGATGTCGTAGAACTTGTAGACCGCAAAGAAAACGATAAGTGGAATAAATTCAATAAATTGCTTCATTTCTGACGCCTAGTCCTCAAAGATGGCCTGCAAATTTTGCCCAGTCTACCCGCACGGTGGACAACGGCAAATGAATAAGACCGCTCATTTTTACGCCGGTTCCGCGCTGTCGCCAAACAGTTGGCGAGCAATGGTGAGCCCCAGTCGCTGCTGATCGGCCAGCAGGTCGCGGATATGGCGCTCTTCAATCAGGGGGTTGAGCAGCACGGCGCGCAGCAGAGTAAGCGGCTGGGCACCGTAGCGCACCACGGCGCGCTGGGTACGGGAGACGAAGCTGTGCCCCTCGGCGCGCTGGGCTTTTTGCAGCGCCACGTTGAAGGCGTTGACCTGCTCGTTGGCCGCTTCATCCAGCACCTTACCCTGCAGATGGGGCGGGATGCAGCGATAGGAGAGCAGGTTCATCACCGGAGCAGACATCAGCTCGAAGGCCGGATTGCTGGTAATAAGCTCGGCCATCAGCCGGGCCCGGTCGTAGTTGGCCTCGATAAGGTCGGCATAGCCTTGCTGGCCGAACAGCTGGAAGGCGGCATCCAGATAGAGGGCATTGGCCGGACGGGTGCCCTCCAAGGTAAAGCGGCCCTGATCAAACGAGGTGGCACGAATGGCGTAGGGGGCCTCCCGCTTGACCGCCATCATCAGATCCGGTTGGCGGCAGAGCAGCATGCCGGTACCGAGCGGCACCAGCAGCTGTTTGTGGCCATCCAGAGTGACGGTATCGGCGTGCTCGATCCCGGCCAGCAGGTTTTGATAGCGGGGAGAGAAGAGGGTCGGGCCACCCCAGGCGGCATCCACGTGGAAGTGGATCTGCTCGCGCTCGGCGATGGCGGCCAGCTCCGGCAGGGGATCGATGGAGCCAAAGTCGGTGCTGCCCGCCACGCCGACCAGCGCCAGTACTTTCAATTTTTGCTCTTTGCACTGGATCAGCGCCTGTTCCAGCGCAGCCAGACTGAGCCGGTTCTGCTCGTCGGTCTCGAGGCGCCAGACGCTGCGGGCGCCCAGCCCCAGCAGATCCATCCCCTTGTCGAAGGAGTAGTGCATCAGCCGGGAGCCGAGAATGACGGCGCCGCGATAGCCCTGCTCGTAGAGGGCAAACAGGTTGTCGCCGCAGGCGCGGTTGCGGGCCAGCCAGAGGGCGGTGACGTTGGCGATGGTGCCGCCGCTGGTCATGACGCCGAGGGCGGCATCCTTGGCATGCATTTGTTCACCGTAGAAAGCATCGTCCATGCCATAGATGAGGCGGTGCAGCTTGGCCAGCACCTCCCGCTCCAGAAAGCTGAGCAGGCGTGAGGACTCCATCTTCATCGGATTCTGGTTGAGCATCACCACCAGACGGGATAGCTCGGCAGTGAAGGCCGGCAATGGTGCCGTCATATGACCCATGTAGCGTGGCGAGGTGAGGTGAGAGGCGCCGGGTACCAGAGTAGCCAGCCGGGCGAGATAGGTCTCGGTCGAGCAGCCGCTGGCGGGCATGCAGGACTGGTCGAGCTGATGGGTGAACAGGTCGCGCTGGTAGGGGGCCTGACTGTCGTCGGAGTGGTGGAAGGTCTCCAGCAAGGTGCTCATCGCCTCGCCAAAGGCGGGATCCGCTTGTGCAAACAGCTCAGTCAACTTCATCAGGTTCTCCAGACCAGGTCACCGGGGTAGGTGTCTATGCCGCTTCTGTCGGGCATCGGCGGCAGAGCATACACCAAAGGGGGGCGGGTGACAGCCACCCCATTTTTTAAGCGAACACTTGTACTCTGAAATGACGCTGGGTAGAGTGTCGCCAATGATAACGGAGTGAATGTTATGAGTGGTGTGATGGATTACTCCCCCCGGGAAGAGCTGGCCAACCGGCTGAGCCACGGAGCGGGATTGTTGCTGGGTATTGCCGGGTTGGTGCTGCTGCTGATCAAGGGGTGGGGGCAGGGCACGCAAGCGCTGGTGAGCTACAGCCTCTATGGTGGTAGTCTGGTGCTGCTCTATCTCGCCTCGACCCTCTACCACAGCATGGTGGAGGGCAAGGCGCGACGCTGGTGCAAGGTGTTTGATCACTGCGCCATCTATCTGCTGATCGCCGGTACTTATACCCCCTTCCTGCTGGTGGCGCTCGATACGCCGCTGGCGCGCGGACTGATGGTGGTGATCTGGGGGCTGGCGCTGGCCGGGGTGGTGTTCAAGCTGATATTCATCAATCGCTTCAAGAAGTTGTCGCTGTTTACCTATCTGATGCTGGGCTGGCTGTCGCTGGTGGTTATCTATCAGCTCTATATCCATCTGGCTGGTGAAGGGCTGCTGCTGCTCGCGGCGGGCGGACTGGTCTACAGCCTCGGGGTGATCTTCTACGTGGCCAAGCGAATTCCCTACAACCACGCCATCTGGCATCTGTTTGTGCTGGGGGGCAGCATTTGTCACTTTATGGCCATTTACGGCTATGTCGTTTAATTAACCCTTAATTGGTATTTTTGCCGCACCAAAGGATAAATTCGTGCGTTATCACACAGTTGGCGGCATCGTTTGCTGACAAGCTAGGGACAGTTCAATTCGCAAAGGATGCACACAATGAGTGATATCGCGCTTTCCATCAGCATGTTGTCGCTGGTGGCAGTGCTGGGGCTCTGGCTGGGGAACTGGCGAGTCTATGGCGTCGGGTTGGGGATAGGAGGGGTGCTGTTCGGCGGTATCATAGTCGGGCACTTTGCCGGCCTCTCCGGTCTCGCACTGGATGAACAAACCCTGCACTTCATTCAAGAGTTCGGTCTGATCCTGTTTGTCTACACCATCGGCATTCAGGTTGGTCCCGGCTTCTTCTCTTCTCTGCGCAGCTCCGGCCTCAAGCTCAACGGCTTTGCGGCCCTGCTGGTGCTGCTCGGCGGCGTGGTCGCTGCGGCCCTGCACCAGCTGTTCGATGTACCGCTGCCGGTGATCCTCGGGGTATTCTCCGGTGCGGTCACCAATACTCCTTCGCTCGGTGCGGGCCAGCAGATCCTGGGTGAACTGGGCGCAGCTCCCGGCTCCACCGGCCTGATGGGGATGGGCTATGCGGTTGCCTACCCGTTCGGTATCTGCGGCATTTTGCTCACCATGTGGCTGATCAGGGTCTTCTTTCGCATCAAGGTTGAGGAGGAAGCCGCCCAGTTCGAGCTGCAGACCGGCAAGACCAAGGAGAGTCTGCAGACCATCAACATCGCGGTGCGCAACCCCAATATGCATGGCCTGATGCTGAGCGAGATCCCGAGTCTCGACGAAGCCGATGTCATCTGCTCGCGCCTCAAGCGCGGCGATGAGTTGATGGTGCCGCGTCCTGATTCGCGCATCGAGTTGGGCGACCTGCTCCACCTGGTGGGTGAGCGCCATGCGCTGCACAAGGTGCTGCTGGTGCTCGGGGAGGAGGTGGAGACCTCGCTCTCGACTCGTGGTACCGACCTGCGCGTTGAACGGGTGGTAGTGACCAATGAACAGGTGTTGGGCAAGAAGATCCGCGATCTCGACATCAAACAGCGTTATGACGTGGTGATCTCCCGCCTCAATCGGGCCGGTATCGAACTGGTGCCGACCAGCCAGACCAGCCTGCAGTTTGGTGACATCCTCAACCTGGTGGGGCGCCTCGATGCCATCGAAGCGGTGACCAATGTGGTCGGCAACGTGCAGCAGAAACTGCAGCAGGTGCAGATGCTGCCGGTCTTTATCGGGATCGGCCTTGGCGTGCTGCTTGGCTCCATCCCCTTCTATCTGCCGGGCTTCCCGGCCGCGCTCAAGCTCGGCCTGGCGGGCGGGCCGCTGGTAGTGGCGCTGATCCTGTCGCGGATCGGCAGCATCGGCAAGCTCTACTGGTTCATGCCGCCCAGTGCCAACCTGGCGCTGCGGGAGATCGGGATCGTGCTGTTTCTGGCGGTGGTCGGCTTCAAGTCCGGTGCCGGCTTCGTCGATACCCTGATCCACGGCGATGGCCCCTCATGGATGCTCTACGGCGTCGCCATTACCCTTATTCCGTTGCTGGTGGTCGGGGTGCTGGCTCGCCTCTATGGCAAGATGAACTACCTCACCCTGTGTGGTTTGCTGGCCGGCTCCATGACCGATCCTCCCGCGCTGGCCTTTGCCAACGCCATGCATCCGACCAGCGGTGCCAGCGCCCTCTCCTATGCCACTGTCTACCCGCTGGTGATGTTCCTGCGGATCATCTCGCCACAGCTGCTGGCTATCATCCTCTGGGCTGGTGCATAACTCTCTGAAATGGCAGGTGCATGGTTTGTCATGCGCCTGCCATATTTCTGTAATGTACTGATAAAATTGATTTTATTTTATATCCCTCCGTTAGCTCCGACCCTTCTGGCCGGCTGAACAGTTCAGCCCCAAATCAGTCTATTCTTTCGAATTTTCTAACTGGTTATTTCCACTGCCTGTGTGCAAAGTAGGCTGTGGCTTTTTGCATGCAAATCAGGATTCAGGAGAGAACATGATTACCAATGCCATTACCTTGGAACAGGGCGTAACCGTAACCCAACTCAAAGGAAAGATTTACCTGCTTGCCGCAGACGGCAGCCGGAAGCTGTTGGTTGAAGGGGATGTACTGCCAAAAGGGGCTGTGATTGTCTCTCCGGATGGTGGCAGCTTTATGGGCGGCAACCAGTCGTTCAATGTGCAGCCGGCCGGTCAGCCGAGCGAGTCGGCCGAAGAGGGAGATGCGCCCCAGCTGGCACAAAACGGTGCACCCGGCACTCCGAGTGATATCAATGCATTGCAACAAGCCATTTTGGGCGGCGCTGACCCGACCAAGACTTTTGAAGCCTCGGCTGCGGGTGGTGCACCTGCTGCTGGCGGTGGTGGCGTCGGCGGTGTTGCTGGCGCCAGCGGCAACGGCGGCTTTGTCACCATCGACCGTATAGGTGATGCCACTATCTCCCAGGCGGGTTTTGATACGACCAATCCAGTCGATACCGGCGTCATCGTCAATGCCTTGCCGGGTACCGACAATCAGCTGATCGACCTTGTGCCGCCAGTGATCACCGTATCGGCTCCTGATAACACCAATGACACCACTCCCACTCTGACCGGTACCACAGATGCTCCGGCTGGCAGTATCGTGACCCTGCTGGTTACCGATGCGAATGGTAATCAGCAAACCCTTACCGCGATAGTCAATCCAAACGGCACTTTCACTGTTGATGTAGTCACCCCTTTGGCTGAGGGCTCTTATAACGTCACGGCCAGCGTCACCGATCCTGCGGGGAATACCGGAACGGCAACCGACAATGGCAGCGTCGACACCGTGGCACCGGAGCTGGACATCGACCTCGACCCGATCGTGGTGGGTAGCGACAACACCGTCAACAAAGCGGAAGCGGATGATAAGGCGAGCGTGACCCTGAGCGGCACCGTGAGCGGCGACGCCAAAGTGGGTGACACCGTGACCCTGACCCTGGGCGATGGCAGCAAGCTGACAACCCAGGTTGTCGTGCTGGGCAATGGCCAACTGGGCTTTAGCACCAGCACCACCGCCGACAAGCTGGTCGATGGCACGAGCGTGAAGGCCGAGATCACCGTGACCGATGCGGCGGGCAACAGCACCACCAAGTCCGACAGCGAAAGCTACAGCATCGACACGGCGGCCCCGAGCGTGGTGGTCAACATCGTTGACGACAAGCTGACCGTGGGCGAGACCAGCGAGGTCACCTTCACCTTCAGCGAGCAGGTCAAGGGCTTCGAAGTGGGCGACCTGACCGTGGTGGGCGGCACTGTTACCGACCTCAAGACCACTGACGGCGGCAAGACCTGGACCGGCACCTTCACGCCGACCCCGGGTTTTGAAGGCACAGCCAGCGTCACCGTGAACGAGGGCAGCTACACCGACCTGGCGGGCAACGCGGGCACCGGCGGCAGCGACACAGCCGGCGCCGATATCAAAGCACCGAGCGTGGTGGTCAACATCGTTGACGACAAGCTGACCGTGGGCGAGACCAGCGAGGTCACCTTCACCTTCAGCGAGC
>NZ_JANFNW010000011.1:0-72827 GCF_024436135.1 Aeromonas sp. SG16 | reverse complement strand
CCTTCACGCCGACCCCGGGTTTTGAAGGCACAGCCAGCGTCACCGTGAAGGAGAACAGCTACACCGACCTGGCGGGCAACAAGGGGACCGGCGGCAGCGACAGCGCCGACACCGACACCCAGGCCCCCAATGCTCCGGCCGTGGTTATCGTGGATGATGCCAACAATGACCAAAAGCTGACCAAGGCCGAGATTGGCAATGATCAGATCCAGGTTCGGGCAGAGGTCAATCATGCTGACTTGGTTGCGGGTGGCAAGGTGACGCTGACCATCAACAATGGTGGGGTGAACAGCACTGTCCAGTTGACGCTCAAGGCCGATGGTGCCCTGCTGGCAAGCAATGGCAAGAGCTACGGCTATCAGAACGGCACCATCAGCTGGACGGAGACTACCCCAGCCAACGGCAAGTCGTTGACAGTGACGGCGACCCAGACCGACAAGGCGGGCAACGTCTCACTGCCGGGCAGCGACAACGCGCAGATCCTGAATGAAGCGCCGGAGACTTTGAATAAACAGGCAAACGGTCAGGAAGATGCAGTCAGCATCGCCATCCCGACCCTCAGTGGCAGCGATATTGATGGCAACGTGGTGAGTTTCACCATCAAGAGCCTGCCTGCCAACGGCATCCTCTATCTGAACGGGGTTGCGGTGACAGTGGATCAGAGCATTGCGGTGGCGGACGCCGGCAAGCTCACCTTCACTCCGCATGCTAACTGGAACGGCAACACCAGCTTCAACTATGCGGCGGTAGACAACGACGGCGCCGTGGATGCGAGTCCCGCAACCGTGACCATCAAGGTGGATGCGGTCAACGATCTGCCAACGCTGACCATCTCCAACGGGGCTGTCGTCTCCGAAGAGGGGCTGGTGAATGGCATTCCCGACAAGGTCGGCAACCCGGATACCACCAATGCCATCAAGGCGTCCGGCACCCTCTCGGTGGGCGACATCGACAGCAGCACACTCAACATTTCCCTGAATGGACCGGCCGGGCTGACGTCCGGTGGGGCCAAGATCCAGTGGAGCTGGGATGCGGGCAGCAAGACGCTGGTCGGCTACACAGGGGTGATTGGCAGCGCCGATTACAAGGCTGTGGTCGAGGTCAAGCTGACGGCACCCAATGCCAGTGGAAAGGGAGAGTGGACCTATGACGTGACCCTCAAAGGTCCCCTCGACCACGCGGATACGACCTCGGAAGACAAGTTGTCGTTCCAGCTGGATGTGGAGGTTTCCGATGGCAGCGGCGTCACTAAGGACAAGCTGGATGTCAGCGTCGAGGATGATGCACCGATCGCGGGCGATGCCGCGGTCGTCTCCGTCATCAAGAGCAATATCCCGGATACCCTAACCGGCCTGTTTGATCTGACCAAGTACAGTGGCAGCAACCAGACAACCCTGAACGTGAGCGGTTTCAGCATCACGGCGCTGGGCTTTGCTTCATCGACTAACTCGACCCTGATCACCGCCAATGTCAACGGTTCCAGCGCTGGTCTGGGGGTTTCCAGCGTCGGTTCACCAAATCTCAACTTCGCCAACGAGGTGGATTACCGTCACTTTGCAAACGGTACTTCGGCTTCCGAGCAACTGATAGTCAAGCTGGATGCGGGCAAGGTAGCCTATGGCGCCAACATCAAGTTCAGCCAGATGTTTGGTGGCGAGAAGGAGAGTGGTGTCGTGGAGTTTTATCGCGGAGGAGTACTGATCTCCACACTGACATTTAGCTCGGATGCGGCAGGTGGAGAGTACAACCAGAACTTCCAAGTGCAGCAGGGTGGCTTCGATACCATGGTCATCAAAGCTACCAACAATGGTAACGGCCTCTACGCCGACAACAGCGACTTCACCGTGAAGAGCATCGAGTTCCTCGGTGCCACCACTGCACCGGCCATCGCCTACGGTTCCGGCACGGTCACCCCGCAGTGGGGGGCTGATGGTAAGGGGCATATAGAGCTTTTGGGATCCAATGAAGTGGGTTTGATGACGGCTACTGGTAAAGAGATCTCCATTTCCAGCAAACCGGGCTTGCCCAATACCCTATATGGCGAAGCCAGTGATGGCACTTTGGTATTCCGTCTGGAATTTACCCCTGCCACCGGCAAGTGGGAGTTCTTCCAGTATCAGAATATGTCCAAGCCGTTAGGGGATGGCGATATCGACTTCCAGGTTAGGGTGTTTGATGCGGATGGTGACTCTAGTGTTGGTTCTTTTGCTACCAAACCGTTGTTTACCCCTAGCGTGCAGTCTGTCTCCACTGAGAGCGTGGTGGAAGGAGGTAACCTACAACACATTGTTACTCTGTCTGACCCGACTCATGAAGCAACCCAATATGATTTCTCCATTGCTGGTAGCGGTTCCAATATGGCATCCCGCCCAGACTGGGGAACTCTGCAATTTAGTAACGGGGTTGTCTACAACAGCACCACAGGCAAGATCACTGTGCCGGCCGGTGTGTCCAGCTTTACTGTGACAATACCAACAGTAGATGATCGTCTAGTCGAAGCGAATGAGACCCTTAAGGTAACAGTGGGTAATCAGAATGGCACCGGTACCATCATCGACAACGATCATGCGCCGGTGACCACGGGTGGCTACAGTACCGGCAACGAAGATACGCCGCAGGTGCTGAAGTGGGCCCAGTTTGGTGCCAGCGATGATCAGGCTGCGAGCGATCTCAGCGTGAAGATCGGCACTCTACCTCTCAGTGGCAAGCTCGAGTACCTTAATGCCGCAGGCCAGTGGATAGCAGTATCAAGCGGTGACCTCATCTCTTATACCGAGGTGAATGCTGGCCATCTGCGCTTTGTGCCCGGGGTGAACGAGTCTAGCTCCAGCACCAGCAATGGCGGCGGTGTGATCACTGGCAACATGAAGGGGGACTACGCCAGCTTCGATTACCAGGTCAGCGACGGTGCCAACCTCAGCAACAGTGGCAAGCTGGTGATCGACGTGACTGCAGTGGCCGATAAGCCCACGGTCAATGTCACCCTAACGGGGAATGGCATACCGTCTTACAACCTGAGCTTCCCGAGCGCGAGTGTCATTACGGATCAGTTCCAGTCTGGCAATTTCAACAAGACGGCTTTTGGCATCACCAATTCGCTGACGGACAGCAGCAGTGGTCAGGAACAAGTACTTGGCAACAGCGGCAACGATTATATTGTCAGTACCCACGGTGGTGGAGACCTGCTTTATGGACAGGGGGGCAATGATGTTCTGGTCGGTGGCAACGCGACCCAGGGGGATTCCCTTTATGGTGGTGACGGCAACGATGTGCTGGTGTCCGGTCTCGGCAGCGACGGCCTTTATGGTGGTGCCAGTACTGATATCGCGGTGCTGACTGGCAACCGTGCCGACTACGCCATCAAGAAGGGAAGCGGATACTCGGTCAATGATCGCTGGTTCGACTTCTCTGTTACTGAGAAGGGGGCCGGCATCACCAAGGCGCTGCACGACGTGGAGTATGTCCAGTTTGCAGACGGTATCTACCAGCTTAACCAGAGCACCGGTGAGCTGACTCTGGTACAGCCGGTGGTGGTCGATTACCCGCTGGAGGTGAGTGCATCCCTGACCGACCGGGATGGCAGCGAAGTGCTCGATAGCCTGGTACTGAGCGGGATGCCGAAGGGAGCCGAACTTTACAGCGGCAGTCAGTTGCTGGGCACCGTCGGGGTTGATGGCAAGCTCACTCTCACCGCTAGCAGCGGTCTGTGGAGTGTGAACGCGCTGGATGTGAAGCTGACCGGGCTGACTCTACGAGTGCCGGGCAGCAGCGCCGGTCAGGTCGATCTCAAGGTTGAAGCCACTGCCAAGGAGGTTGTAACAGATAACACCAGTACTGCATCGGATCAGGATTCTATCCGCCTGAGCTACTTCAACGCCACTGAAGGGGAGCCGGGCGATCAGAACCATACCTACGGCAGCGAGCACAATATCGTGGTCGGGGATCTGGATGGCAGCGTGGTACTGCCGGGCCAGAACTACAACATCGCCTTTATGGTCGATAGCTCGGGCAGTATCGGTACCAGCGCCATGAACACCATCAAGAGCCAGCTGGCACAGGTGTTCTCCAGCCTCAAGGCGAGCGCCGGGACCGATGGGGCTGGGACGGTCAACATCTTCCTGGTGGACTTCGACACCATGGCCAACAAATCGGTCAGCGTGAACCTGAAGGACAGCAACGCCCTGAGCCAGCTGCAAGCCATTCTCGACAGCATGGATGGCAGCTCCAGCAACGGTGGTGGCACCAACTACGAGGATGTGTTCAAGACCACGGCCAACTGGTTCAACAGCTCGACCGTACAGGGTAATACCAATGCCAAGAACCTGACCTACTTCATTACCGATGGTAAGCCGACTTACTATCTGAGCAATGAAGGCAGCAACCCGCTGGTTGATGACTACACCAACAACAACAAGGACGTGTATCTCAACCAGCTGCTGCAAAATGGCTATGTGCCAGGTCAGGTATACAAGAACGGTAACTTCACCGTGATTGATGGTCAGGGCGTCGTGTACAAGAGCGATACCTCAGGCAAGGTATCCACGATCGGTTATATGCGCCCTGATGGTCTGGGTGGTTATACCTACTCGACCCTGGCAGGTAATGGACAGGATTCCACATCCACCACCATCAGCAATGCCGTTGCCGGCTTTGCGTTGCTGACGGGCATGGGGGTCACGGTGGAAGCGATCGGGCTGGGGGCCAACATCTCTTACAACGATCTCAAGTCCTACGACTCTGACGGCGTCATCATGACCGGTGTCAACGCCAGCGATTTGGCCAACGCCATCCTGGGCACCTCGGTGAACAACCTGCCGGGCAGCGACCGGATCGACGGCGGTGCTGGTGACGATATCCTGTTTGGGGATGCCATCCACTTTGCAGGCATAAATGGTGAAGGCTACGCGGCCATCAAGCAGTATGTGGCCGGCAAGCTGAGTACAGGCTCGGTGACCGATGCCCAGGTCCATGACTACATCACGGACCACGCCAGCGAGTTCGATCAGTCCTCCAACAATGACAAGGCGGACGTGCTGAACGGTGGGGATGGCAACGATATCCTGTTTGGTCAGGGGGGCGATGACATCCTGTTCGGCGGTGCTGGCAACGATACCCTGTTCGGTGGTGCTGGCAACGACACTCTCTATGGCGAGAGCGGCAACGACACCCTGTACGGTGGCAGTGGCAACGACATCCTGTACGGAGGTACCGGTGACGATATCCTGAGCGGTGGTCTGGGTAATGACATCCTCGTCGGCGGTCTTGGCAATGACATTCTCAAAGGGGATGGCGGTGCCGATACCTTCACCTGGCTGCAGGGCGATACCGCTGCGGGTAGTGTTGCCAAGGATTACGTGGTCGACTTCTCCAAGGCGGAAGGTGACAAACTGGATCTGCGCGATCTGCTGGATCACGATGGTTCTCACAACCAGAACGATCTGAAGAGCCTGCTCTCGGTGTTCCAGGATAACGAAGGGGTGCACCTGCAGGTCAAGGAGAGCAGCACGGCCTCTGTTACCCAGGAGATCGTATTGATGAACCACACCTTCGACAGTCTGACGGGCGGTTCGGCGACCACGGCCAATCAGGTGATCGATTACATGTTGAATAATCACATGCTCGATATTGACAAGCCGTAAGCACTAACGGCTACGCAATAAAAAGCGGCAGAGAAATCTGCCGCTTTTTTATTTTGAAGCGAAGAAAAATCAGTTGCCGAGGGTGGCGAACAGGCTTTGCTCCAGGGTGCCGCGGGAGACACAGACCGGCTTGATGGAGGGGGCCGGTACGCGCTCGCCTGAGGATTCAACGAAGAACAGCTCGGTGTTGCCCTTGACGTTGACGGTCGCCACGCTGCTGTTGCCGCTCTGGGTGATGATCAGGTTGATCTGCAGGTTGGGGTTACCCAGTGCTACTTTGGAGCCCATGGTGCCGCAATCCAGCCACTCCAGACCGTCGGCAGAGTGCTCGACGTTGGCGGTCATCAGGCCGGAACCGCGCTGGCTGTTTCCGATGTTGAGACCGTGATCGGTGAACCACTTCTCGGCACGGGCCCATACCAGGTCAACCGGGATCGCCATCTCCTGGGTATTGTTGGTCGCCTTGGCAATCGGCGGGTTGTAGCGGTACTCTTCACCACCATTGTTGTCACCGGCACAACCGACCAGCAGCAGCGCCAGAGCGCCTCCCATAATCTTTTTCATCTTCTTTCTCTCGTCCATTTCATCCGGCCATTGGCCAACCGGCGCCTATTATCTCCGGAGCGACAATCTCTGTCAGCAAGCATCCTGCATCGAGCGTGTTATTGTGCCAGTCAGGTCGCTTTACAAAACCGGTTTGCTATCATAGATTTGCTCGAAATTCCTCCATAAGCGCCCCTGTGAACAACATGCTCACCCCGGATCTGCTGCAGCAGATCATCGACCATCTGCCAATGAGTATCTTTTGTCGGGATAAGCATGGGCGCTACCTCTTTGCCAACCGCATGTTTGCCAGCGAGGCTGGCTATCTCTCGCCTGCCGAGGTGGTCGGCAAGACGAATGCGCAAATGCCGTGGGGAGACATCTTTGGCGAGGAGGACAGGCAACTGCTGGCGAAAGGGGAGCCGCTGCTTTACCAGCAACTCCACTGCAACAGCGGTGGCAACACCAGCTGGATGGAGATCCACAAGGTGCCGCTCTATGACCAGCAGGGCGAGCCTTATGCCGTGTTTGGCGTGGTCAACGAGATTGCGCAACGAAAAAACCTCGAACAGACGGTCAAGAACCAGCAGGTATTGCAGCGGTTTTTGCTGGATGCGATCCCCGATATTATCCGCTTCGATGACCATAACGGCGTGCTGCTGGAGTGCAATCAGGCGTTTCTCGACTTTATCGGGCAGCGGGCCGAGGAGGTGCTGGGCCACCAGATCCCCTATCGACTCTCTGCGCCGCAAGGGATGGATCAGGGAGAGTGTTGCCTGCTGGACGCCAGTGGCAAGGGGCGGCATATGGAGATCACCCGGGTGGATGTGTCCGATGGTGATGGCCACTCCCTCGGTGTGCTGACGCTGGGTCGCGATATCACGGGGCTGCGTACCACTCAGGCCCAGCTGCAGCAGGAGCAGCACTACGACAGCCTGACCGGCTTGCTCAAGCTCTCCCGCTTTCTGCAGACCAGCCGCCATCTGGGTGGCCGCAACGCCACGCTGGTGCTGGTCGACCTGCACCATTTTCGCGAGATCAACGATCGCTTCGGGATCCGGATTGCCGATCGCCTGCTCAGTCAGGTAGCCAAGCGGCTGCAGCAGTTGGCGCCGCCGCGTTCGCTGCTGTGCCGGGTGGCGGCTGATGACTTCAGCCTGCTGCTGCCCGAGCTCGGCGAGCCGTTGCAAGGGTGGAGCCAGCAGTTGCAGCAGCAGCTGATGGAGCACTATCAGGTGGAAGAGCACCGCATCCAGATCCCGGTTTTCCTCGGGCTGGCTCAGGGCAAGGCCAATGATGCCGAACGGCTGCTCAGCCATGCGGAGGCGGCACTGGCGCAGGGCAAACGGCAGCAGCACTACACCACCCTGTTCGATCCTGAGCTCCATGCCAAGCTCAAGCGGCGTCAGCTCATTGCGGCCCAGCTACCACTGGCCATCAAGTCTGCCCAGCTGGTTGCGGTCTATCAACCCATCGTTTGCAGCAGAACGCTCCGGTTGCATGGTGCCGAGCTGCTCTGCCGCTGGCCTCATCCCGAGCTGGGGATGATCTCCCCCGACGAGTTCATTCCGCTGGCAGAAGAGATGGGGGTGATCGGCCAGCTTGGTCAGCTGATGCTGGAGCAGGGCTGTGCCCAGCTGGCGCAGTGGCAGGCGGCTTGCCCGGAGATGATGCTCTCCATCAACCTCTCGCCGCTGCAATTTCGTGATCCGGCCCTGTGCGAGCTGGTACAGGGTTGTATCGTCCGCCACGGACTCAAGGCCAGTCAGCTGGAGCTGGAGATCACCGAAGGGGTCCTGATGGAGAATGCCGACCAGATAGAGACCAACCTCGACAATCTGATAGCTGCCGGCTTCCAGCTGGCCATTGATGACTTTGGCACTGGCTACTGCTCGCTGGCCTATCTGCCGCGGCTCAAGGTCGCGACCCTCAAGCTGGATCGCAGTTTTACCCAGGGGCTTGCCAGCAACACGGCGACGACCGCTATCGTGCGTTCCGTCATTGGGCTGGGCCATGAACTCGGTATCCGCATTACGGCCGAGGGGGTGGAGACGGCGGAGCAGCAGCAGTGGCTGACCGATGCCGGTTGCGATCGTCTGCAGGGCTACCTGTTCAGCCGGCCGCTGCCGCCGCAGGAGTTCGCCGCCAGCTATCTGGGCTGACTTCGTGCCAGAAACAACAAGGCCACCTCGCGGTGGCCTTGTTGTTTGGCGATGGGGCAGGATCAATCCTGGAAGTAGGTGCCCCAGCCATCGTAGTCCACCCCGTATTTTTCGAGGATGGGCAGCATCTTGGCGATATCGGCCACGATGGCTTCGACATTCAGTTTGCACTCGATGGTGGCATCGAAGCAGAAGATGGTGGCGCCGTCATCCAGTTCCATCTCTTCGGCATCGGTCACTTCGAAACCGGCCTTGAACAGGTCAACCGCTGCTTTTTCCAGACGGTCGAAATCCTGGCAGGCGAAGTGGTGTTCAATGTCGTAATCCGCGTCAGGGTTGCTGCCGTCGGCCAGCAGCTCGTTGACGATCTCTGTGGTCTCTTCACGCCACTCTTGCATATTCAGACTCATGTTGCCTCCAGGCGGTATCGTTGCGGCAAAGCATACTCGCACAGCGCATCCGGCTCAATGCGGCAAACCTGCAGAAGCGCTGATTTCCCGCTGTTTGGTGATGAATGGCACAGGAGAGTGGTGTGGCGAGCCCGTTTTTTGCCCCGAAACGGCCAATAACCACCCGTTGCGTTCAGTTGTTGAGCGAACGAACTTTTTATCGTGCCAGTGTGGTTGACACCGTGCGCTGGAAAGGGTTTAATGCGCGCCGTTGCCCAGATAGCTCAGTCGGTAGAGCAGGGGATTGAAAATCCCCGTGTCGGCGGTTCGATTCCGTCTCTGGGCACCACAATTCCTCCTTAGTTCAGTCGGTAGAACGGCGGACTGTTAATCCGTATGTCACTGGTTCAAGTCCAGTAGGAGGAGCCAAATTCGAAAAGCCCGCTCAATCGAGCGGGCTTTTTCATTTTTAGTTGCCGTTGCACGCGGCTAAAAAGAGTGTCGCGCCACAGGTGGCACTGAACAGCAACATGCCGGTCTGCAACATGCTGCCGGGGCATGGTTTTTTCTCTCTTTTTCCGGCCCTGATCCACTTCGGTTTCATCACGTTCCCTTATCCATTTTGACGGCCTGAATCCCTGCACTCCTCTGCAGGCTCGCCATCTTTGTTGAATGGGGGGCATGGCGTCAATCTCCCGGCCAGGAGAATAATTCAGCAAGCAATCACCTCCCTGACAACGTGGTTCAATCCTCTTTTTGCACCCTTTGAACCAGCCTCCACATTCGCAAAAAGCGGCATGACCCAGCTGGCGAGCAGGGCTAAGATGGGGCTGAGCCTATTCCGACCTCGACATGGAGAGAGTCAAGATGAGCAGCCCACTGCACTACGTACTGGACGGCATTCACTGCGAGCCGCACTTTTTTACCGTTCCACTCGATCACGACGATCCTGATGGCGAGAGCCTGACTCTCTTTGCCCGCACTTTGTGCCTCAAGGATCGGCTCGATGACAAGCTCCCCTGGCTGCTCTTTTTGCAGGGGGGCCCCGGTTTCGGGGCGCCGCGCCCAAGCGCCAACAGTGGTTGGATCAAGCGGGCGCTTGAGGAGTTTCGGGTGGTACTGCTCGATCAGCGGGGCACCGGCATGTCGAGCCCGATCCACAGTCATTCACTGGCCAAAATGACCCCGGCCGAGCAGGCGCACTATCTCAGCCATTTTCGCGCCGACAACATAGTGCGGGACGCCGAGTTTATCCGGCTGGAGCTGAGCCCCTCCCACCGCTGGAGCCTGCTGGGTCAGAGCTTTGGCGGCTTCTGCTGCCTGACCTACCTCTCGCTCTTCCCCGACAGTCTGCGGGAGGTCTATATCACCGGCGGCATCGCGCCGGTTGGCCGCAGCGCAGAGGAGGTCTACCGCGCCACCTATCTGCGGGTGGCCGACAAGAATCGCGCCTTCTTTGCCCGCTTCCCCCATGCCCAGCCCATCGCCAACCGGCTGGCCAACCACCTGCACCAGCACGATGTGCGGCTGCCCAATGGTCAGCGCCTGACGGTGGAGCAGTTCCAGCAGCAGGGGCTGGATTTGGGGGCCACGGGGGCTTTCGAGGAGCTTTACTATCTGCTGGAAGAGGCCTTTATCGGCGACAAGCTGAGCCCGGCATTTCTCTATCAGGTGCAGAGCATGCAGCCATTCAATACCAATCCGCTGTTCGCCATCCTGCACGAGGCCATCTATGCCGAAGGGGAGGCGACTCGCTGGGCCGCCGCCCGGGTCAGAGAGGAACTTCCCGAACTGAACTGGGCACCCGGCAAGGATTTTGCCTTCACTGGCGAGATGATCTTCCCCTGGATGTTCGAGCAGTTCCGCGAGTTGCTGCCCCTGAAAGAGGCTGCCCATCTTTTGGCCAACAAGGCGGATTGGGGGCCGCTCTATGACCCGGCCCAGCTGGCCCGCAACAAGGTGCCGGTGGCCTGCGCCGTCTATGCCGAGGATATGTACGTGGAGTTTGACTACAGTCGCGAGACCCTGCGGGGCCTGGGTAGCAGCCGAGCCTGGATCACCAATGAGTATGAGCACAACGGCTTGCGGGCCGATGGTGAGGTGGTGCTCGACAAACTCATCGCCCTGAACCGGGATCGTTGAGGCGGATAGATACGCCAGATTGCGGATAAAACAAGGGGCCATATCGGCCCCTTTTTCGTTGCTTGCTGTGATGTCACTTATTTTGTTTCGTCGTGCCAGCGGCGGAAGATGAGCGAGGTGTTGATGCCACCGAAGGCGAAGTTGTTGGACATCAGATACTCGATCTCCAGCTGTCGTCCCTGACCCGTGATGTGGTCGAGGGGCTCGCAGGCAGGATCCGGGTTGGCCAGATTGAGGGTCGGGGCAAACCAGCCATCGTGCAGCATCTCAAGCGACAGCCAGGCTTCGATGGCGCCACAGGCACCGAGGGTATGGCCGAAGTAGCTCTTGAGCGAGGAGATGGGGGTCTGGTCACCGAAGATGGCGGCAGTCGCCTGGCTCTCGGCGATATCGCCCCGTTCGGTGGCGGTGCCGTGGGCACTGATATAGCCAATCTGCTCGGGACGCAGCCCGGCCTGATCCAGCGCCATCTGCATGCAGAGCTGCATAGTCTGGCTCTGGGGTTGGGTGACATGGGCCGCATCGCAGTTGGTGGCAAAGCCGACCAGCTCGGCGATGATGTGGGCACCGCGGGCGAGGGCGTGGTCCAGTTCTTCGAGCACCAGAGTTGCAGCCCCTTCGCCGATCACCAGTCCGTCGCGATCCCGGTCAAACGGGCGCGGGGTGAGTTCGGGGGTGTCGTTGAGCTGACTGGTGGCAAACAGGGTATCGAACACCACCGCCTCGGAGGGGCAGAGCTCCTCCGCGCCACCTGCCACCATCACGGTCTGGTAGCCGTGGCGGATCGCCTCGTAGGCGTAGCCGATCCCCTGGCTGCCCGAGGTGCAGGCACTGGATGTCGGGATGACCCGGCCACGCAGACCGAAGAAGAGGCCGGTGTTGACCGCCGTCGTGTGCGGCATCATCTGCACATAGGTGGTGGCGGTGATGTTGGCGGTGGTCTTGTCGTTGAGCATGGCGCCAAAGGCGCTGATGGGCGCCGTGCTGCCGGTGGAGGAGCCATAGGCGATACCGGTGCGGCCATCGCTGAGCACCGGTTCGTTCAGCAACTTCGCCCGTTCCAGCGCGAGCTCGGAGGCCACGGTCGACATCTCGGAGACTCGCCCCATGGCGCGGATCTTCTTGCGCGGATAGTGGGCCGGCAGGGCAAAGTCGCTGATCGGCGCGGCCAGCCGGGTGTTGAGCCCGTCATAGACCCCCCACTCGTGCATGGTGACCACGGCGTTGCGTCCTGCCTGCAGGCGCGGTTTGACGCTGGCCCAGTCGTTGCCAAAGGCGGTCACACCGGCCATGCCGGTGACTACGACCCGTCGATTCATATCAGGCCTCCGTTGATGGAAATTACTTGCCGGGTGACATAGCCGGCGATGTCGGACATCAGGTAGGAGACCAGACCGGCTACCTCCTCTGCCTGTCCCATGCGTTTGAGTGGGATCATCTTGAGCGCTTCGCCCTCCACTTCCGGGCTGACCATGCCGGTGTCGATAAGGCCGGGCGCCACGCAGTTGACCGTGATCCGCCGTTTGGCGAGCTCCAGCGCCAGCGCCTTGGTGGCGCCGATAAGGCCGGCCTTGGAGGCGCTGTAGTTGACCTGACCGCGGTTGCCCATGATGCCGGAGACCGAGGAGAGGGTGACGATGCGTCCGCCGCGGCGCAGTCCGATCATCGGCATGATGCAGGGTTTGAGCAGGTTGTAGAAACCGTCGAGGTTGGTGTGGATGACATCATCCCACTCGTCGTCGGTGAGTGCCGGAAAGGCGCCGTCACGCACGATACCCGCATTGCAGACTACGCCGTAGTAAGCGCCGTGCTGCTCGATGTCGGCTTCAAGGTGTGCGCGGCACAGCTCGCGATCGCCAATATCGAACTGGATGAGGCGCCCGCTGCCGCCCTGGGCGGTAATTTCGTCGAGGGTCGCCTGCGCTCCCTGTTGGTCGCTGTGGTAGTGGACGACTACGGTGAAACCATCGGCCGCCAGCTTGAGGGCGATGGCGCGGCCAATTCCCTTGCTGGCGCCGCTAACCAGTACGGTCGAGTTCATTGTTTCTGCTCCAGTAAATCTGTCAGTTGTGCCTCGGTGGGCTGATAGGTGCTCAGGCGGGCTCTGGCGCACTCGCGATCCCCAAGCCAGATGCTGCATTCAAAGCTGGCCATCCCGCCATCCTGCAGCAGGCAGTGGGCCTCGATGCGTAGCCGGCTGCCAGCGGCAAAGACGGGCAGCTCGCTCTGGTATTTGCGGGTGCCGAGCAGCATGCCGATCCGCACCGGCTCATGGTGGCTGTGTGCCTGCAGACCAGCCCAGGCGGCGATGGTTTGCGCCATCAGCTCGATGCCGCACCAGCCGGGCAGATCGCCGTTGTCATTGAGCAGCAGCGCCTGCCGTGCTCCCACCACAGTTTCGCAGCTGACACTCAGCTCGTCGTGCGCCGTGACGCGTTCGAGCAGCAGCATGGGGGCACGATGGGGAAGCAGTTGTTCTATGGGAGGAAAAGTCATGATGCCTCTTTGCCAAAAATCAGGCTGACGTTGTTGCCACCAAAGGCAAACGAGTTGGACATGATGATATCGACCGGCCCCTGCTCCTGCACAAGGGCGATGGGGGCCAGCGCCGGATCGGTCGTTTCACCTTGCGGTGGCAGCGGCAGGTCCCGCTCGATCAGCAGGCAGCAGAGCGCCGCTTCGGTCGCTCCGGCAGCCCCGAGGGTGTGGCCGGTCAGCACCTTGGTCGAGCTGACCGGCACCTTGTTCGGGAAGAGGCGCGCCAGCGCGCGGCTCTCCATCTCGTCGTTGAGGCGGGTGGCGGTGCCGTGTGCATTGACGTAGCCGACCTGCTCAGCCTCAAGGCCGGCGCGGGTCAGCGCCATCCGCATTGCCCGCTCGGCCCCTTCCCCTTGCGGGTGCGGTGCCGAGATATGCCAGGCATCCGATGACTCCCCATCCCCCAGCAGGGCAAGCGGAGCGGGCTCCAGGCTCACCAGAAACAGGGCTGCCCCTTCGCCGATGTTGATGCCGTCGCGCCCGGCGGCAAACGGCTGGCAGCGCTGCTTGCTCAAGGACTCGAGACTGTCAAAGCCGTTGAGGGTGAGGCCGCACAGGGAGTCTGCCCCACCGACCAGCGCCACATCGGCCTGACCGCTGGCCAGCAGGCGGCGGGCGGTAATGAAGGCGCGCGCGCTCGACGAACAGGCGGTCGAAATGGTCATCGCCGGCCCCTCAAGGCCAAGGTGAGCGGCGAGAAACAGCGAGGGTGAGCCGAGCTCCTGCTGCACGTAGTCAAACTGCGGTGGCAGCGTCTCGCCACGTTCGCTCGCCGCAACGGCGACCTCGGCCTCGCCGATGCCGGAGGTGCTGGTGCCGAGCACCAGCGCCACCCGCTGCGATCCGACGCGGGCGATAGCGGCGTTCACTTCGTCTTCGATATCGGCCAGTGCCGCCAGCAGCAACCGGTTGTTGCGCGAGTCGTAAGGGGTGATCGTCACCGCTGGCAATGGATGGCGCACCCGACCCACCGGCGAGGTGCGGCCATCGACCAGCGTCCAGCGATCGCCATCAAGCGGGCTGGTGCCACGGGTGCGCCACGCCTCGAGGGCGGCACTCACCTCATCCTTGCCACGGCCGAGGGCGTTGATGAGGCTGTAGGCGTGAATGTAGAGGGTCATCGCGCCAGATTCTCCAGTTGCAGGCGGTAGCCAAAGCGGTGCTGGGTCAGGCTGACCGGCTCGCGCTGGCCTTGCCAGCTCTGATAGCGGATCTCGGTGACCAGTACGCCGGCAGGGTCGGTGAGGCGGCGAACATCCCCCTCATCGACCAGCTGCCAGCCCACCGGCAGACGAGATTGCCACTCGGCCAGCGGCCAGTAGCAGAGCATCACGTCGGCCAGCACCTGCGCCGGTGGGGGCAGGGCGTTGCCGGGCAGGGGGAGCAGTCGTTCGCTGTGAATGCCGTATCGGTCGTACTGCACCTTGAACAGGCGCGCACCGGTCGGCATCAGCCCGACCAAGGTGATACCCTGCTGGCCGGCCTCCAGTGCGGTGAGCAGCTGATACTGCTTGCCCTTGACGCTGGCGATCAGCAGTTGCTGACGGTTTAGCGGTTCGGCGCGCTGGGGCGCCGGCAGCGAGAGGGGAACGCCCGGGGCGATAAACGCCTCTATCCCCTGCTGGCTGCTGCAACCGGTCAGCAGCACCAGCAGCAAGTACCAGTATCTCATCATGACTCCGCAGCTGGCCGCGGGGCCAGCACCATGGGGGATAACAGAAACGCGGTGAAGATCCCGCCGCTCAGCACAATCCCGAAACCGGCGATGGCTGGAGTATTGCTGAGCGCCAGCAGGCCGAAGGCCAGCAGGGTGGTGAGGTGGGCCAGCAGGATGGCGAGCAGGGTCGATTGCTGGCGGGCAGGCTCGCTGCCGCAGTGGGCGAAGAAGAGCCCGTAATCGATGCCGATGCCGAAGATAAGGCTCAGCGCCAGCACGCCAAAGAGGGTGAGCGGCTGGCCACTGAAGCCAAGCAGCGCCAGCCCCATGGCGATGGCCAACCCGTTGACCAGCAGGATGCGCAGGGTCAGGCGCCAGCCGATGCGATGCCAGAGCAGCCCCATCACCAGCACCACCGCGACCAGCAGCAGCTCGGCGAGCTTGAGGCGGTAATCGGCAAAGAGCTGGCTCCACTGGCTGCGCTGATCCTGCCAGATCACCCCGTCATGCTCGTCGGCCAGACGGGCCAGCACGGCGGCATCGTGAATGCCGGCCAGCGGCACCCAGATCCCGACCCGGCCATCGGGCAGGGCGTACCAGAGCAGGCGGCTCCCTTCGCTGACCGGGCTGGTTAGCCACGCCTCTGGGGTCAGCAGATCCAGGGGGCGAGCGCTGGCCGCCACCGGCACACCGGCCGCCTTGAGGGCGGAAATGACGCCCGGTTGCAGCGCCATGATGGCCTGATGATCCGCCAGCTGACGAGCCTTCGAGGGGATCCACTGGCTGATGGCAACAAACTGGTCGAGCACCTTGTGCTGGCGGGCCAGCTCAAGCTGGTCAGCCAGCGTCTCGAGGCGGGTGAGGGCCTGCTCGCCATCGCTGCCCACCACCAGATAACCGGTCATGCCACCCTGCTGGCCGGTGAGTTGCTGGATCTGGCGCTCCTGCGCCTGCAGCTCGTGGGGCAGAGGTTGCAGCTTCTGGATATCGTCATCCACCACGAGGCGGCTGATGCCGATGGTGCTGATCACCAGCACCAGTAGCGGCAGCCAGCGGCGCAGGCCGCTCGGGCGCTGCCACGCCTCAATCCAGCGCACCTGCCAGTGGCGGATGGGCAAAGCCCCCTGCGGCAGGTCGCCCAGCCAGTAGGGGAAGAGCAGCAGCACGGTCAGGAAGGCGGCCAGCAAGCCGGCCAGCGCGCAGATGGCGAGCTGTTGCAGCCCCGGGAAGGGGGCGAGCCAGAGCAGGGCATAGCCGATCAGGGTAGTGAGCAGCGCCAGACTCAGCCCCGGCAGCAGGTGGGCACGGGTCTGCGCCGGTGTCTCGTGGCCATGCAGGCGCCGCTCGCTCAGGAAGTGGATGGCGTAGTCGATGGAGATGCCGATAAGGCTTGAGCTGATCACCAGGGTGAAGACGTGGATCTCGCCAAACACCAGCAGTACGGCGCCGAGCCCCCACAGCATCCCCATCGCCAGCGGTAGCAGGGAGAGCAGCAGGGCGCGTACCGAGCGAAACGCCAGCCAGATGAGGACGATGACCCCGATCAGCGAGCCCAGCCCGATGGTCGAGATATCCTGCTCGGCGAGCGAACTGGCGTGCTGGCTGTAGAAGAGGGTACCGCGGCGCAGCAGTTCGACACCCGGATAGTGCTGACGCAACTGCTGCTCGGCGGTTGCAAGCTCGGTGAGCAGCTGGCGGTTGCGCGCCATGTCGAAAGCGGAGAGGTTGAGTTCGGCCCGCACCATATACCAGCGGCGGCCATCCGGCCCGGTGCTGCTGAGCCAGCCCTTTTCGTCCAGCTGCATCGGACTCTTCTGCTCCAGCACCGCAGCGCGGGTCAGCAGCAGGGGATCGGCCTGCCACTCGGCACGCGAGACGCCGCCGAAGGGGGAGTAGATCTGCCCCAGCACCCACTGGCTCCACCCCTGCGGGCCACTGGCCAGCCGTGCCCGCGCGCTTGGCGTGAGGTGTTGCCACGCCATCTGCCGCATGTAGCTCTGCCAAGCACCGGCGAGGGTCGGCTGGGCCGCTTTAAGATGTTCCAGTGAGTTGATGGCGGCCAGCTGCTTGCTCCACGCGGTCGCGGCAGCTTCGCCATTTTCGCCGGTGGGCAGGCTCACCAGCCACACCAGCTGCCGGTCGAGGTTGGCGAGCAGTCCGGCCCGGATTTCCGGATGCCACTGCTGGTGCTCCTCTTTGGGCAGCAGATCCATCACGCTGGTATTGAAGCGGGCGCGGGGCAGGGCCAGCGCCAGGGCAAGGCAGACTGCCACACAGAGCAGCAGCCACAATCGCCCCAGCAGGCGCCACTGTTTCTCAGTGAGCATCAAAACGGGATTGCTCCTCGGTACTCAGGGGGAGGGTTTTAAGCTGCCAGTCAACAAAGCGGATCAGGGTGACATCCCCCTGTTTGTCATGGATGGCGAGCGAGGCGAGCTCGTGACGCCCCTTGAGCACCAGACTGGCGAAGACCTTGTCGAGGGGCGAGCGGATGGGCTCTAGGGTCAGGGTCCACTCCTCCCCCTCGCTGGCGAGTTTGTGGCGAAAGTAGTTATCCAGCGCCGCTTCGCTCGGGTCGAACAGAGCCAGCATCAGGTTGCTGAACTCCAGCAGTTGCGGGCTGTCGAGGGTTTGGGCCGGTTGACCGGGCAACTGCTGCACCATGCGCGTCGGGGTGAGAGTCAGCGTCAGGGGAAAGGGTTTCTGCTGCTGCCACCAGAGCCCTTGGCCCTTCACCAGCAGCAGCTCGCCGCTGGAGCGCAGCGCTTGAGTGAGGCCGCTTATCTGGCGCTCCTGCTCGAAGCGGGCGCTGCGGGCATCGGCCGCCGTGAGCTGTTGCTGCACATCAGCCAGGGTGATCGCCAGTGTGGGCCATGAGAGCAGAGCCAGCAGCAGAAGGGTGAGGCGAGCCATCATTCGCTCACCCCCAGCTTGTCGAGCAGCACCTGCGGTGACGCGAGGCACATCTCGCCGCTCTGCTTGTTGACCGCCACCTGCACCGTGTAACCCTTGCTGGTGCGTTTGCCGCTCTGCGGGTCATAGAGGAGGTAATCGATCTTGAGGCGGTGCTGGTACTCGACCAGGGTGGCGCGTACCCGTACCGTCTGGCCAAAGCGCAGCGGGGCTATGTACTTCATCCGCACATCGATGACCGGCCACAGATAGCCGGAGGCCTCCATTTGCGGGTAGTTGTAGTCGATGCGATCGAGCAGGACGCAGCGGGCCAGCTCGATGTAGCGCAGGTAGTGGCCGTGCCAGGCGACGGCCATCATGTCCACGTCGTGGAAGGGGACGGTGACATCGACCTCGGCACTCAGCTGCCAGGGCTCAGACATGGGACACCTCGTCATAAATCGGGTAGTGGCGTGCCTGCAGGCGGGCCATCATGGCGCGCAGCTCGGCCTCCAGCGGGCGATCTTCGCAGAGGAAGGGGTGATCGCGGCGTACCGCCTCGACAGTGGCAGCGAGCGCCGGACTGAGGGTGGTCTGGTTATTGCCCTGCAGGGCAAGGCGCAGCTCGACTCCCTGCACCGCCGCCAGCAGGCTGGCGCTGGCCACCTGTTCGGTCAGGGTCAGCACCCGCAGCGCATCGCGGGCGGCGATGGTGCCCATGCTCACCTTGTCCTGATTGTGGCACTCGGTCGAGCGCGAGAAGACGCTGGCGGGCATGGTGTGCTTGAGCGCTTCCGCCGTCCAGGCCGAGGCGCCGATCTGCACCGCCTTGAAGCCGTGGTTGATAAAGCGGCGCTCGGCGCTTGCGCCGGAGAGGTTGCTCGGCAGCCCCTGATTGAACTTGCTGTCGACCAGTTGGGCAAGCTGACGGTCGAGCAGATCGGCCAGATTGGCCACCGCCACCTTCATGCTGTCCATCGCCATCGCGATATGGCCGCCGTAGAAGTGCCCGCCGTGCATCACATGCTCCCCGTCACCGTCGATGAGGGGGTTGTCGTTGGCGCTGTTGAGCTCGTTTTCGATAAGCGTGCGCCACCAGGGCAGGCTGTCGGCCACCACGCCGATGACGTGCGGGGCGCAGCGCAGGGAGTAGCGATCCTGTAGCCGGTTGCTGTGGTGCGGCAGCTCGCCACTCTGCAGATCGGCGCGCAGCCAGGCGGCGATCTGCTGCTGGCCCGGGTGGGGCTTGGCGGCAAACAGGCGTTCGTCAAAGTGGAAGGCGTTGCCCTCCATCGCCACGCTCACCAGCGCGGTGATGCGGGTGCAGAGCCGCATCAGGTAGTCGCAGCGGGCATAGGCGAGGCAGGCGAGCGCCGTCATCACCGAGGTGCCGTTCATCAGCGCCAGCCCCTCTTTCGGGCGCAGCCGGAGCGGTGTGATGCCGAGCTCGCGATAGAGCTCGGCCGCGCAGGTCAGCTCCCCGTTGCGGTAGAGTTCTCGCTCGCCGATCAGCGCCGCCGCCACGTAGGAGAGCGGAGTGAGATCGCCGCTGGCACCGACCGACCCCTCTTCGGGAATGCGTGGCAACAGGTCTTGCTCCAGCAGCCAGGTGAGCCGCTCGAGCAGGGGCAGGCTGACGCCGGAAACTCCCTGTGCCAGCGAGTTGAGGCGGGTAGCCAGCACGGCGCGGGTGGCGGCCAGACTCAGGTTTTCGCCCATGCCACAGCCGTGAAAGCGGGTCAGATGCAGGGGCAGGGTATCGACCAGATCGAGTGGTACCGCCCGGGTGACCGAGTCGCCATAGCCCGTGGTGACCCCGTAGATCACCCCTTCCTCGGCGAGCAGCCGGTCAAGATAGTCGGCGCCGCGCTGGATGCGGGCCCGGAACTCGGGGGCCGGGTTGAGGCGTGGCGTGGCGCGACGCTCGGCCAGCGCGACGACCTCTTCGATGGTGAGGGGGCGGACCCCGAAATGGATCTCGTGCATGCCTTGATCAGTCCTGCTCATCGGTCAGATGCCAAAAGTCGAAAAAGTTGAACCACTCCAGCGGCGCACGCAGGCAGTGGTGTTCCAGCCGGTTGGCGTAGTGCTGTACCCGGGCCTCGAGTTGCTGCTGGCGCCCGGCGCGCGGCAGGGGCGAGCCGTCGGCGAACGGCTCGAAGTGCACCCGAAAGCGCCCCTGCTCCCGCAGCCCGAACATCAGGTAAGTGGGGCAACCGAGGATGGCCGACAGTGCAAACGGGCCGAGCGGGAAGGGGGCCTTGGCGCCGAGAAAATTGGCCCAGACCACCCGTTTCTCTTTGGTGACAGAGGTGCGATCGCCGACGATCACCACCCACTCCCCCGCCTCAATGCGTGATTTGAGCATGATGGCGGTATCGGCCCCCAGCTCCTGCACCTGCACCAGATTGAGGCCGGAGTCGGGATTCACCTCCTGCAACAGGGCGTTGAAGCGGGCTGCGTGGCGGGTAAAGACCAGCGCCGTGATGCGAACCCCTTGCGCCTTGCTGCCAAGGGCGCGGCACAGCTCCAGATTGCCCAGATGGGAGCCGATGATGAGGGCTCCCTTACCGCGAGCCGCTTCGTAATGATGAGGGTTCACCAGCTCGATGTCGTCGAGGCCGATGTCGCCGCGCCAGGCGGCCAGTTTGTCGAGCGCCGCCTCGCCAAAGCGCAGGAAGTGGCGCAGGCTCCCCACCGGTTCGGGCAGCGGCAGGTTGAGCTCGGCGGCGCGGGCGGTGAGGCGTGCCAGATAGTCGCGGGAGGCCTCGCGCTGGCTGCGACCGGTCAGCCAGAAGTAGTTGATGACCGGCAGCAGCAGGGCCTTGAAGCCCGGGCGGCCGAGCAGCCGGTAGCTCCAGAGCATGGTGCGAATGCCGAGCAGGGTGCCGCGCTCCGGGGTGCGTGACCAGTGTTCCCGTCCGCGCTTCAGCAGCTTGCCGGGGGCGCGCAACAGGCTGGCTGCACCATCGCGCAGCAGGGTCAGCACCAGACGGGTGTGCATCCAGGAGATGCGCAGGTTGTCGTGCAGCGGGTTGAAATGGGAGAGGCCGTTCTCGGGGTAGTGCACCTTGACCGGAACAAAGCGCACTGCCACGCCGCGCCAGTGCAGGCGCACCATGATCTCGATGTCGAAATCCATCCGTTCGCCGAGAGTGCACTGCTCAAGCAGCGCGCAGCTCGCCTCGACCGGATAGACGCGAAGGCCGCACATGCTGTCCTTGATCTCGAAGGAGAGTGTCTCGATCCAGACCCAGACGTGAGTCAGGTAGCGGCCGTAGAGGCGCCCCTTGGGCACAGATTCATCGTATTCGGGGGCGCCGGAGATGAGCGCCTGCGGGAATCGCTCTGATTCGGCCAGCAGCTCTGGCAGGCGGGAGAGATCGTGCTGGCCATCCGCATCGACCTGCAGGGCGTGGCTGAAGCCGCGCGCTCTGGCTGCCAGCAGCGCCGTCTTGACTGCGCCACCCTTGCCCCGGTTGTGCGGATGGCGAAGCAACGTGACCCAGCCGGCGTGTTCGGCTGCCAGCTGATCGAGCAGGGTGGCCGCGGCCGGCTCGCTGCCATCATCGACCAGCAGGCAGGGGAGGTTGAGCTGCGCGAGTTCACGCAGCACCGCCGCGAGAGGGGCTGCGTGGTTATAGCAGGGGATGATGATGCAGGGCGTCACGATAGCTTGACCCGTCCGCTGCTGGCGAGCGGCAGTGTATCGACATCCTCTGCGCTGCCGAGACGATATTCAAAGCGCAGCTGGCCGTCGCCATGAGCGCGCAAGATCAGCCAGCAGTGATCATCCGGGCGCAGCGGGCGTTGGAACTTGAGTTGGTCCATCCCCTGAAACTCGCCGGTGAGCAGCTTCTCTGCGCGGGCGAAGTGAATGGCCAGTTGCAGCTGGGTGACCCCGGGCAGCAGGGGCGCCCCGGGAAAATGGCCTGCAAACCAGGGCAGGTCGGCACTCAGGTGCAGCAGCAGCTGCACGCTATCGGAGGTTGCCTGACGTGCCAGCAGGGCGGGCAGCAGTGAACTATCCATCAGGTGGGTACTCCGGGTTGTTGCAGTGGCGTCTGGTCAAACGCCTGACGCAGCGCCACACCGTCGCGTTTGCCCGCGCCGGTCAGGGGCAGCGCCGGAAAAAGTCTGATGCTGCGCGGCAGCGCCACCGGCTCGAGCCAGGGGCGCAGCTGGCGGCGCAACTGTTGCAAGAAGGCGCCGTGGCCAAGGCGGGTGAAGCTCTGCATCCCCTGCTGGCTGAGCACCAGTGCGACGCCAAGCACCTGACGTCCGCCCTGCTCAAGGGGCAAGACTGCGGCATCGAGTATCCCCTCCAGCCCCTTGATGCGCAGCTCGACATCGTCGAGCGAGATGCGTTTCTCCTCGATCTTGACGATGCGATCGCGCCTGCCAAGCAGGTGAAAGCGGCCTGCCGCGCCTTTGTCGCCATCATCACACAGAGTGATGCGATCGCTGCCGACCCAGGGCTCAGGCTCATCCATAAAGGGTGAGCGCAACAGCAGAGTCTGCTCTTCGTCACAGCTGACAGTGACACCGGCAAAAGGGGTCCAGGGGATATCGGGCGCAGCGCTCTGGCGCCAGCCGATGCCGCCGGTCTCGCTGCTGCCGTAGATCTCCACCGGCAAGGGGCCGAGCAGCGCCGCGCATTGGCGTGCATCTTCATAGGCGAGCGGGCCGCCGGAGGAGAAGATCTGCCGGCAGCCGCTCCCCGCAAGGGCGGGATCGAGCCGCGACAGGAAGGCGGGCGAGCTGACCAGTACCCATGGCTCTTTCTGGCTGGCCAATTGCTCCGGATAGTCGGTCTGGCTGCGGGCAAACGGAATGCCGAGCGCCAGCGGCAGCAGGATGCGAAAGAGCAGGCCGTAGATGTGCTGATGGCTGACGCTGGAGAAGAGCCTCGCTCCCCCAAGGTGCTGATGCCACAGGGCGATCTGGGTACGTACCTCTGCTTCAAGCAGCGCCCAGGGTTTGGTGATCCCCTTGGGCTGGCCGGTTGAACCCGAGGTGTAGAGGGTGATCTCGGGGGCCAGCGTCGCTATTGCTTCCGTGGCTGGCAATGGCTCGCAGGCTGTAACGGCATCGATGCGCAGCACGGCGCAGGGGAGCGGCAGCGGTTCATCGCAAAGCAGTCCATCGAAGGCATCTTGATCCAGCAGCTCCTGCAAGCCGGCGAGGCGCTGGTGGCCGGGCAGCACCACGGCTCGCCCAGCCATGGCGCAGGCGAGCAGCGCCTGACAAAAGTGGTAGCTGTCACCGGTGCAAATAGCCCAGCGCTGCACCGGCAGTGCGGTGAGCTGGCGGGCGAGCAGCCCGGCGCTCTGGCGCAGCTGTGTCAGCGTCCACGCTCGCTGGCCATCGAAGCTGACGACGCGGTTGCCATCTGCCTGCAGCAGTTCATCGAGCAGGGTCATGCGCTATCCCGTTTCATCACGCGCTGGCGCACCAGCCATTCACCGCCCATCAGCACGCCCATCAGCAGATAGCTGACAAGGCCGTTGTAGAGACTCCAGAGCGTCAGATCGCCGTGCCAGACAGTCCAGCCAGAAAAGAGGCCGTTACCGATAAAAAAGAGGCACCACACCCGGGTCACCTTGCGGGTGTAGCGGACTCCCCGCTCCGGCAGATCCGGCGTGGTGAGGCGGGCCAGCCGCTCAACCAGCGTCATAGGTTGAGTAAGGCTCCAGCCAAACACTCCCAGCAGGGTCGCGTTGACGGCAATGGGGTAGTAAAGCAGCCAGTCGTGCTCGCGAAACCAGAGGTTGAGGCCGATCAGCAACAGGCCGACGGCCCCGAGCCAGCGGGTCGCCCAGCGCCAAGCTCCCGGCAGGGCTGCGCCGGCAAACAGGCGAATGGCAAACAGCGGCAACAGCAGCAGAGCCAGCAGGCCTCTCTCCCCATGCGACAGGCCAAGATAGACCAGCAGGGGATAGAGCAGTAGCAAGGCGCCCGCCAGCAGGTTGATGCGACGCATTACTCGGCGAGCAGGCGTTCGACGGCGTCGACCACGTCGGCGACGGTGCGCACCGACTTGAACTCTTCCGGCTTGATCTTCTTGCCGGTCAGTTTTTGCAGGTGCACCACCAGATCGATGGCATCGATGCTGTCGAGTTCAAGCTGTTGATAGAGCTTGGCATCCATGGTGACGTCTTCGGGGTCGATGTCGAACAGCTCGACCAGGGCGCGGCGAATTTCGTTGAAGATCTCATCTCTGGTCATGGCGATTATCCCCGCTGCTGGTTGACGAGAGCAGCCAGGGCTGCAACAGAGGCAAAGTGACGACGGGTATTCTCGTCATCAGCCGAGAGCACGATGCCGTAGCGTCCCTTGATCGCCAGTCCCAGCTCCAGCGCATCGATGGAGTCGAGGCCGAGACCGTCATTGAAGAGCGGGGCGTCGGTGTCGATATCGGCAGTCGTCATGCCTTCGAGGTTGAGGCTGTCGATGATCAGTTGTTTGATTTCTTCAGTTAGTGTTTGTTGCATCTTGAGTCCATACAGAGGCGGATTGGGCCGGGCTCAATACCCGTTTGAAATAGTGAGTGAGATGCCGCGCGGCCAGCGAAGGTGCCTCTTCGTGCGGCATCAGATCCCGAGCCTGACACTGGGGCAGAAACTCTACCGTAAAGAGTGGCTTGTGCGCGGGCACATGGAACCATTTGTGCTGTTTGGTCAGAAACGGGGCCGAGCAGTGAATGCGAACCGGTTGTAGCCTGGCCTGACAACGGACGGCCAGATGGGCTGCGCCGCGTTGCAGTTGCAGCGGCTCGCCAGGGGTCGTGCGGGTGCCTTCCGGAAAGACCAACAGTACCGCACCTTGTTGCAGGCGTTCACAACATACCGGTAATAATGTTTCGGCCGCGGCATTGGGAATATAACCGGCGGCCCGCACGATGCCGGCGACAAACGGATTATGCCAGAGCGCCTCTTTGACAATACAGTCGCACTCCGGCATGTAAGCTGCCAGCAATACATAATCGAGCAGGCTGGGGTGGTTGGCCAATACCAATACGCCGCTCAATTGCTGGGGCATATTGTCAAAGCGATAATCCAGTACCCTTAATTGCCTGAGCACATTGAGGAAAAAACGAAAACTTATTCTGATGGTGCTTTGGGCAAGGTGGCGACGCGTTTCCCCGCGTACAAATAACCAGAGCAGTGGAAACCAGACCAGCGTCAGCAGCAGGCAGCCAATGCCGAACAGGGTAAATCCCAGCATGGTACCAATCAGGCGCCAGAGCCGGTTCAATTGCGCTGCCATAGCCACTCCCTGCGCCCGTCGGTGATGCTAAATTGTGGCATGCCGTCCAGCAAGGCGCGCCAGCACGCGAGTGCATCGCCCTTGCCGGTTGCGCCAGTGTCCGTCGCCAGCGCACTCCCCTGCCACTCATCGCCCCGGCTCAGCAACAGCGCCACCGCATGGGGTGGCGGTTCATCACCGAGCCAGGGTTGGCTAAATGCCGGCAGCGTCCCCTCAAAGGCCACCACCAGTACCCGTTCCATACCGTCGGCGAGCATGCCGATGGCTTCCTGCAGGGCCGCGGCAAAGGTACCGCTCCCCGCGGCCAGCGAGCTCATGGGGATGGGCTGCTTGCCCTGAATGGAGGTCAACCCGGCTGCGGTGTTGTGCACTGACTGGGAGAAATCGGTGGGGGAGAGGCTGCGCGCCTGTGCCAGTGCCGTCAGCAGGCCAATGGAGCGATCCAGCTCCCCGTGGCGGCTGGCAAACACGGCCCCCTCCATGGCATGGCGCGACATCATATCGAGGGCCACTTCTACCGCAAGGCGGCTACCCTGGCTCATGCGGCGTGCCACCATCATGGGGATGTGAGGCGTTGCCAGAGGCGATTGCGTTGGCCAGATCCCCTCTTTCGCCCAGCCTTGCCACTGCTCCCGGGTGGTGAGCCCCGGCGCCAGCGCGCAACTTTCAACGATGGAAAAAGAGGAATTCTTGTACACGAAACGACCTTGACAGGATGATGCTAACAGGGAGACTCGACCACGGGCTCCACCAGTGGTTCAGCTCCAGTTAAGGATTTGAATAGGACGTGCATATTACCACCATTTCAAATCAAGAACAGGGGCAAGCAGTGACGCAAGTTACAAGTATGAAGAAAGTATTCACCCTCACCTTTATTTATTGAAAGGACACACATTTTATTGTCTCATTGGGTCGGCTTTGACAGGTTCCAATTACAAAGGGTTACAAAAATGAAAATGCTCAAAATTATTATCAGCGCATTAACACTGCTGTGGGTTGCCGGTTGCTCCACTTCCCAGCCGGTCATGAATATGACCAATAGTCTGGTTCCGGCCAATCTGAGTGAAAAGGATGTTTCTCGCGCCATTATTAATGCCGGTGTTAGTAAAAAGTGGGTAATGCGTGAAGAGCAGCCAGGGATAATTACTGGCCATATCCAGGTTCGCCAACATCAGGCCAATATCAGCATTCCTTATAACACCGTTAATTACTCTATTAATTATGTGAGCAGCGTCAATTTGGATGACAAGGGTAAAGGAAAAATCCACCGCAATTACAACCGCTGGATTGCCGGGCTGAACGAAGCAATTCAAATCGAATTGAATCGCGCCAGCAGCAACAAGTAAGGTCGGTGTCTCTTGAATCACTATCAGGCGGATCGTCATAACGCACTGGATGCCATCAGTCAGGCCCAGCGGATCGCTTTTGCGCCCATGCTGTTTCAGGCAGCCTGGAGCTTGCGTGAGTTCGGCATTCTGGCGTTTCTTGCCAAAGAGCGGCAAGGGGCGACCGCTGCGCAGATCGCCGAGGCGACCGGCTTGACCGAGTATGCGGTCAGTGTACTGCTCGACATGGGGCTGGGGGGCGGCATCTGCCACCTCAACGGGGAGTGCTACCTGCTGGACAAGGTGGGTCACTATCTGTTGAGCGACCCCATGACCCGGGTCAACATGGATTTTGTCCAGCATGTCTGTTACAAGCCCCTTGCCCACCTGCAGCAGGCCATCGAAAGCGGTACGCCTGCCGGGCTCAAGGAGTTTGGCGACTGGTCAAATCTCTATGCCCATCTCAAGGATCTGCCGGAGCCTGCGCGCAGCAGCTGGTTTCGTTTCGATCACTTCTATTCGGACTGGGCGTTCAAGCAAGCGCAGGATCTGGTGCTCGGTTACGAGCCGCGTCACCTCTACGATCTGGGGGGCAATACCGGCAAGTGGGCCATCTCGTGTGCCCGGCGCAGTCCCGAACTGCAGGTGACCATTCTCGATCTGCCCGAGCAGATTGCCATGGCCAGCGAGCAGATCCGGGCCGCGGGGCTTGCCGAGCGGGTGCAGGGGTATCCGGTCAATCTGCTGTCGGAGCAAGCGTTGCCCGGTGAGGCGGACATCTGGTGGATGAGCCAGTTTCTCGACTGCTTCAGCCATGACGAGATTGTGGCCATGCTGCGGCGGATCAGAAGCAGCATGAAGGAGGGGGCCAGGTTGTGCATTCTGGAGCTGTTCTGGGATCGGCAGCCGTTTGAGGCGGCGAGCTTCAGCCTCAACGCCACCTCTCTTTACTTTACTTGTCTGGCCAATGGCAACAGCCGCTTCTACCACTCCAAAGAGTTGTACCAGTGTCTGCGCGAGGCCGAGTTCCATGTCGAGGAGGATCACGACATTCCGGGGCCGGGCCATACTCTGCTGGTTGCCAAGCCACTGTGATAACGTCGGGAGACGCGACATGAGCACAGTACAGATGAAATACGTTCTGCTGATTGCAGGCGTGCTGCTGACGGGGTGTGCCGAGATGAAGGGGGTTGGTCGAACGATTGGCCATACTTCTCGTGATGTCACCCGGGAGATCGGTCATACGACCCGTGATGTGACCAAGGAGATAGGTCACGGCACGCGCGATACCGTCAAGGGCATCGGCAACGAGATTAAAAACATGTGATAGCAGGAGGGCCAACAGGCCCTCCTTTCATTTGCGCTTGATTACAGTGCGGCGGCGATGCGGGCACCGAGCGCCGCGTTGTTCAGTACCAGCTGGATGTTGGCCGCCAGCGAGTTGCCGCCAGTCAGCTCGCAGACACGTGCCAGCAGGAAGGGGGTTGACGCTTTGCCCTTGATCCCTTGCTCGTCCGCTTCATGGAGCGCCCGGGCAATAGCTGCGTCGATATCGGCTTTCGGCATGGCGTGTGCGGTCGGGATGGGGTTGGCCACCACGGCGCCGCCCGCCAGTCCCAGCTCCCACTTGAGGCGAAGCGCCTCGGCGATGGCTGCCGGACTCTCCAGTCGATAATCAACCTTGAAGCCGCTCTCGCGGGTGTAGAAGGCGGGCAACTCTTCGGTCTGATAGCCGATCACCGGCACCCCTTGCGTCTCCAGATACTCCAGAGTCAGCCCGATATCGAGAATTGATTTGGCCCCCGCACAGACTACTGCCACCGGCGTTTGTGCCAGCTCCTGCAGATCGGCCGAGATATCGAAGGTCTCCTGCGCGCCGCGATGTACCCCGCCAATGCCACCGGTGGCAAAGACCCGGATCCCCGCCATGGCAGCGATGATCATGGTGGAGGCGACCGTGGTAGCTCCCATTCCCTTGCGCGCCAGTACGAACGGAATGTCGCGGCGGCTGCACTTGGTCACGCTGTGGCCAGCCCGGCCCAGCGCTTCCAGCGCACCGGCATCCAGACCCACCTTGAGGCGGCCGTCGAGGATGGCGATGGTCGCCGGAATGGCGCCGTTGTCGCGCACCACCTGTTCAACCTGACGGGCCGTCTCCACGTTCTGCGGATAGGGCATGCCGTGGGAGATGATGGTGGATTCGAGGGCAACGACCGGTTTGCCGGCGGTCAGCGCGGCAGCAACTTCCGGTTGGATATCGAGGTAAGCGTTCAGCATGAGTACTCCTCCAGTATGCGGTCAACGGCGGTCTTGCTCAGACCGGAAAAAACGGTATCGGAACAATTGACGGTGAGGGCGGCGCAGCCCAAGGCAAAGCGGGTGGTCTGGGCAATGTCGAGCTCTTGCAGCCAGGCGTGGGCGAGGCCAGCCATAAAGGCATCCCCGCCGCCGGTGACGTTGAGTACCGGACAGCCCAGCACCGGCAGGTGGCCCTGCTGCTCGCCATCGCTGTAGAAGATCCCCTGTTCACCCAGACTGAGGAACAGGCGCTGGACCCCGGCGCGGTGGAACCAGGCGGCCACCATGGGCCAGGTTTCGGGCCCGGCGATGGTCATGCCGCACAGCTGCTCGGCTTCGCTGCGATTGGGTTTGAGGGTGTGGATCTTGCTGAGCCAGGGGCGGATCTTCTCCACCTTGGCCACCGAAACGGTATCGACAAAGATGGCGTGCTCACCTTGCCGCTCGAACAGCCAGTCGAGGGTATGGATGGCCAGATTGGTATCGAGCACCCAGAGCTGGGCGCCGCCGAGAAAGCCGCCGAGTGGGGTCAAGCGGGCAGGAGTGAGCTGCTCGATAATGGCCATGTCATTGATAGCACAGCTCATTTCGCCGCTGCCATCATGCAGGCTGAGATAACAGGAGGTGGTGTGGCCATCGAGCACCAGAGTCTGGCGCACATCGACGCCGGCTCGCTGGCTTACCTCCAGCAGATGATGACCATACTGGTCGTTGCCGACAGCAGTCAGCAGTCGGGTATCGCTGCCGAGCCGCGCCAGATTCTCGGCGATATTGCGGCCAACACCGCCCGCCGAGGTGCGCACCTTGCCCGGATTGGAGTCGCCGAGCAGCAGGTTGTCGTGGCTGGTACCGCAAATATCCATATTGGCACCGCCGATCACCACCACGTAGGGACCCTCTCGCAGTACATAACCTCTGCCTTGCACATATCCCTGCCGGATCAGGCTTGAGATGTGGCTGGCCAGCGCAGAGCGGCTGATGCCGAGGCGATCGGCCAGCTCCTGCTGGGCAATCATGGGATCCTGACGCAGCAGGGCGAGGATCTCTTGTTCACGCTCAGTCATAGACAAACATCCATTTGCAAACGTTTGTCTATTATTGCTAGGAAACGTTTGCTGGCTATCGACTTGTACAAAATTTGTCGGCTTGCGCACAAAAAATCGACATCCGTGATGGGGCGACGAGTCGTTGAGCCTGGGGAGGTACTTTTAACGGGTCGATGACCCCGCAGCGGCATATAATGGCCGCCGCAAGATGAGGAGAGATGATGGAAAAGAGAGCATTCTGCTGCGTGGGGCTGGTCAATCCCAAATCCCCGGAAAATGTCGGTGCCGTGATGCGGGCTGCGGGTTGCTACGGGGTGGATGAGGTCTACTACACCGGCAACCGCTTCGAGCTGGCGCGCCGCTTTGCCACCGATACCAAGCAGATGGTGGAGAAGATCCCGTTGCTCGGGGTGGATGACCTGCTGCAATTCATGCCGGAAGGGTGTGTTCCCGTGGTGGTCGATCTGATCGACGGCGCTACGCCGCTCCCCGACTATATCCATCCGGAGCGCGCTTTTTATATCTTCGGGCCGGAGGATGGCACGCTCGATCCCGCCCTATATGGTGCGGTGAAAGATGTGGTTTACGTGCCGACCCAAGGCTGCATGAATCTGGCTGCCTCGGTCAACGTGATCCTCTATGACCGACTGGCCAAGGGGTATTGCCATAACGGGCAGGAAGAGTAGGAAGATTTAACGGATGGGGGCTACTTTTTCCTTCTGCTCCATCTCCTTGATAAAGCCTTGGTAATAGTCGTAGAGCTGATGGCGCCGATAGATATTGGCCAGCTCGCCGCTGCGGATCAGATTGACCATCTCCCTATCCCAAAGCTGCTGCAGTGTTTCCCCTCGCTCACTGTTGCTAAAAACAGGATAGGTGGGGATCCAGCGCAAAAATATGCGGCTCATGCTGGTGGGGGGCGGATTGGCGACATGCAGCACACCGACGGTCATGTAATAGCGATAGCGCTCCTTCTCGAGCAGCTGGAGGGCCATCTCGTAGCTGTCCACTTCATGCCAGTTCATGGGCACTGATATGTATTTGTCCAGTGCCCAGCCCCGCTGCCACAACACCTGCTGGCCAGCTAGACTCTGCTCCCCCTGCCATTTTGGTTGCCACTGCTTGAGCATGACGACAGAGAGATCGTCCGCTGAATCTGGGTATTCCGGCATACGCACATCGCCCAGTTCATGTTGATAGACCCCCAGTGCCATGTCCCCCTTGTTACGGGTCACCATGGCGAGGGCCCGCTTGTAGGGAACAATATGGGGGACGATGGTGTAACCATGGGGTTGATAGATGCTGTTGACCACATCAAGGTAGAACCCTTGTCCATCGGTTTGACAAAAACCGGGCCAGTTGTCGCAATAGACGTGGAGTGATTCTGCGCGGCAGAAGAGAGGTGCGCAGAGATAACAGACCAACAGACAACCGATACGCAGTATGGTCACAATCGGCCTCTCGAGGGCAGCTAAAAAGGGGGAGTTGATACCTTATTTTACACCATGCGCTCTCCGGGAGGCGCGGTAACCATCCCTTTGAATGCTCGTTTTGCGACAGGGTCGAGAGTTATTTGCAGTCGGGTTGATATGATCTCGTTGAGATTCAATAGCACCCCAATTAGTAGAGGAGACTGCTTATGCCATCGATCAAGACACTGCTTTGTCCCGTCGACTTTTCTCAAATGTCCAGAGCGGTTCTCGACTATGCCGTATTCATGGCGCAAAGCCATGACGCCCGGTTAAAGCTGGTTCACGTCGTCGATCAACTGCATGGTTTTGACAGCTACAAGATCCTGCACATGACTGCTGTCGAGATTACTCATGAGATGGAGCGTCAGGCCAGAACCCAGCTCAAGGAGCTGGTGGCTACCTTGCCGATTCCCGCAACGTTTGACATCCGTTTTGGCCGCGCGGCCGATGAGATTGTCATTCAGGCCAATGATGATGAGGCGGATCTCATCGTGATGGGGAGCCATGGCCGCTCCGGCATCAGCCACCTGCTGGTGGGCAGCGTTGCCGAATCTGTGGTACGTCATGCCCCTTGCCCGGTGCTGGTCGTTCGCCAATAAAACGAGCAGTACGGTTATTTAAAAACAAGTGTTCAAGAAGAGGGCCAGCGGTTGCTGGCCCTCTTCTTTATCCGTGAGCGTAGATCACGCTCCCACCCTTGATGGTATCTATGATGGCTCTGGCTTGCTCCTGGGGAAGGGCAGGGCAACCCCAGCTTCTGCCCAGCTTGTCATATTTGAGCAGATGGCGCGGGCTGGCATAGTCAGCTCCGTGTACCACGATGGCCCGCTTGCGGGCATTGCTGTTCAGGCCCGGGGTCAGGCCATCCAGCCGCAGTGAGTAGCCATGCTTGCCAAGATAGGTTTCGGCGGTGCGATAGACTCCGAGCGAGCTTTTCATCGAGTTGGGCTGGTTGGAGAATTGACGGGCGGCCAGTTCGCCAGAGTTGCGACCGTGGCTGACCCAGGTGTAGTAGAGCAGTTTGTAGCGTTTCATATCGATGACCAGCAGCCGGCGCAGAGTAGATGGTTTGCTGTAATCGATGATGGTCAGAATGGATTTGTTTTTATGGCGCACGCTCTGGTAGCTATTGAGCGCTTTGCGAAAGGTTTGCTGATCGAGTTTGTCGGCGAGGCCGAGCTGACGGTAGAGGCTCTTGTCCCAGCTTGCCTGCGCGGGGGCGGTAAAACCGAGACTTCCCAACAGCAGCGACAGTATCAACCACATCTGCCACCAGATCTTGTTCCAGAACAGTCGTTTCATCCGTGAATGTCCTTCTGTGCACCATTTTTGTATGCAGATAGCGGCACTTGGCAACTCTCCGCTCGATAGTTATATGCAAGGTGCTGAAAAGGCGCAATAAAAAACCGGCCGCAAGCGGCCGGAAGAAATTCAAACAGTAGACATTGATTTCACAGGTATAACTGACTTCTAAAAACTTAGAAGTTGTACTGCAGGGCTACAGCAACAACGTCATCGGTGTTCTGACCCAGGGAGTTGACGGACTTGCCATCTACGGAATCCAGCAGGTTCAGTTTGTAGTCGATGTAAGCGTTGAAGTTGTCGGTGAAGTTGTACCAGGCACCGATAGATACGTACTCGGTGTAGGTATCATCGATACCGTGAGCGCCATCTTTCACGTCAGTGCGCAGGTAGGCCAGAGAAGGCTTGAACTTGCCGATGGTGTACTGGGCAACGGCTTCGTAACCATCCATCTTCTCGGCGTAGCCGTTCTTGACGAACAGGTGATCTTCACCGTGGGAGTAGGTAGCGGCCAGGTAGAGGTTATCAGCAGCGTACTTGGCACCAAAGCCCATCAGCTTGGCATCTTTCTCGCCACCGAAGGCAGCGTATTTAGCCTGCTCGTCGGTCTTGCCTGCCTGGTTGTATACGGCACCCAGGCTCAGACCCATGTTGAAGTCATAGTTGGCGGAGAAGGCAAAGCCCTCTTTGGAACCGGTACTGTTCCAGTTGGTGCCAGCAACATACGGGTTGTTACCGTTGAAGGATTCGTTGATTTCGCTGCGGCCGGAGTTCTGCGGATCGTTGTTACCGGTGAACTGGGCGCCCAGGGTCAGACCCTGATAGGTGTAGATGTACTGGGCCAGGCCATTGGTACGACCGGTACCGAATACTTCGGTATTTTTACCCAGGCCGTCACCGCCCCACTCGGGCAGTACGTCGGTGTAGTTGTTAACGGCTTTGGTGAACAGGCCATCCTGACGACCGTAGCTGAAGGCACCGAAGCGGTCGTGCTTGATACCGGCGTAGGCATAACGCAGTTCATCGTTGTCAGAACCGGAAGTCGGCAGGTTGTATTCGGCAAAACCGAACGCTTTCATTTCCGGAGCAATTTTGGTTTCGCCTGCAACGTGCAGACGGAAATAGCTCTGGTCACCTTCGGCGCTGTTGTTGTCAGTGCCATAGTAAGCACCTTGAGCGCGGCCGCCGATGTCCAGCTTGGTGTCGTTCTGGTTGTACACAGTAGCAGCATGGGCACCGCTCGCCAGCAGCAGGCTGGAGATGGCCATAGTCAGTGCAGACTTCTTCATATGCTTATTCCTCTGATGTAAACACTTCCGAACCTGTATTCGGTTCTGTTAAATCGGAAATGGTCCGATAGCCACACGGTAGGCGCCCTAACCTTGACTGGCGCTGAATCTATCCGTGTTTAATTGGCGCCATAAGGAGATGAATATGTTGAGTGTGTCAGGTTTGTACAGTTTAAAAGTCTAGTTAATTCAGATTGTTAGTTTTTTAATCTGAGTTTGGCTGGGTGGAGGGCAAAGGGGGGAGCAATGATTGAGCGTGTGAACCAAATCACATTTTGATGTTCAAAGGGGGTCGGCGAGAGCAGGGGGTCTGCTCTCGCACTGTGATCAGAGCGGTTTTTGCCACAGGGTCAGCAGCAGATCCTGTTCCAGTTCGTCTGGGCCCTGATGGGTGAACGCGTGGCGCTGCTCACCCGTGGCCCGCCAGCCGAGGCGGCTGGTTTCCAGAATAAAACTGCGCAGTCCCTGATCGAGAGTCTGGGAGAATTGAGCGCGTTGCTGCGCAATCTTGGTCAGGCCTGCGAGGGCCGGCCAGCTGAGCGGGTGTTCCATGCTGATTGGGTTGAGGCTGACTCTTAGTTGCCACTGATGGCGGGGGCCCGGCTGCAGATAGAGCAGATAGCCGCCCGGTGCCAGCCAGTTGACTAGCTGTTCGGTTTTGATCTTGAGGTCGTTGACCAGCAGCAAGTCAGCGGAGTTTGGCATAAGCGGGGCTTTGGCTGGATCGGCAATGACAAAACTGCCGTCAGGCTGCGCCTTGGTGGCGGCAAAGATGGCATTCTTGGCGATATCGACGCCGGCAAACTGCCAGCCCGGCAGGCGTTCGGCCAGCGCGCGGCAGTAGTAGCCCTCGCCACAGCCCAGATGGATCAGTTCGCGCGGCTCGAGGGGGGTGAGCAGGCTGGCCATTGCTTCGACGAGCGGCAGTTGGTGGCCCTGTTCGAGAAAGTGACGCTTGGCGCGCATCAACGCCCGGCTGTCGCTGTCCTTGGGGTTTTTCTTGCCGGGGATGAGATCCAGATAGCCTTCCGGGGCTGGATCAAAGTGGTGCTTGTTGTCGCAGTAGCGACCCTTTGAGGCTTCATGCAGATGAAGCTGGCTGCGGCAACGGGGACATTGAAGGTGCATAGCGATTCTCTTGGCGAAAGCTGGAACGGGCGTTCGGGATTATAGGGGAGGTGATCAAAAAAGGCTGCCGTAGCAGCCTTTTGGAGCCAGTGGTCCGGGACCAGTGGATCAGCGGGTACCGAATACCACAATGGTTTTACCGTGGGCAGAGATGAGCTCCTGCTCTTCCAGCATCTTGAGGATGCGGCCAACGGTTTCACGGGAGCAGCCGACGATCTGGCCGATCTCCTGACGGGTAATCTTGATCTGCATACCATCCGGGTGAGTCATGGCATCCGGCTGTTTGGCCAGGTTCAGCAGGGTCTGGGCAATCCGGCCGGTTACATCCAGGAAGGCGAGGTTACCCACTTTCTGGCTGGTGTGCTGCAGGCGCTTGGCCATCTGGCCGGAGAGGCGCATCAGGATATCCGGGTTGACCTGGATCAGCTGACGGAACTTCTTGTAGGAGATCTCGGCAACTTCGCAGGAGCCCTTGGCGCGCACCCAGGCAGAGCGCTCGGGATTTTCGTTCTCTTCGAACATACCCATCTCGCCGAGGAAATCCCCCTGGTTGAGATAGGAGAGGATCATCTCTTTGCCCTCGTCGTCCTTGATCAGCACGGCAACCGTGCCCTTGACGATGTAGTAGAGGGTTTCCGCTTTTTCACCCGCGTGGATCAGGGTGCTCTTGGCGGGGTACTTATGAATGTGGCAGTGCGACAAGAACCATTCCAGGGTGGGATCGCTTTGCGGTTTGCCAATAACCATGAGAATTCCTCTGTAGTGTCTTTTTATGGACTCGAGCGTCCAGGCAAGCAGCCAACTCTTGCCATTCCTTGTATTAGTCGCAGTAGGATAAGAGCCTTTGTCTGTGCTGACAAGGCTTTGCGCCCTTTTGAATAGAGCCCTTTGAGTAATGCCTGCTGCGCCGCTTCAGCCATTCTAGGGAAGATAGGGAGGGGAGATGTTGATTTTGATCTATTAACCTCCCAATCATCTTGCCCCTGTGGTTACCCGGCCGGGTGAAGAGATGCCGAAGCCGTGATGGCTGGGGTATGCTAGGAGCATCATGAGCACAGGCTTAACCAAAGAGGATGCGAGATGAAAGCCAAGGTCAGCTGGGTTGAAGGGATGAAGTTTGTCGGGGAGAGCGAATCCGGGCACAAGGTGATCCTGGATGGTGCCAACCCGGGCGAGGGGGCCAGCCCGCTGGAGATGGTGTTGCTGGCCGTGGGCGGTTGCAGCTCCATCGACGTGGTATCCATTCTGGAGAAGGCGCGTCAGGTCGTGACGGCTTGCCATGTTGAACTCGATGGTGAGCGGTTTGACAGCGTACCCCGGGTCTTTGAAAAGATTAATCTCCATTTTGTGGTGACCGGCAAGGGGCTGGCAGAAAAGCAGGTCGCCAGAGCGGTCGAGTTGTCGATGGAGAAATATTGTTCTGTTTCCCTGATGTTGGAAAAAGCGGTACAAATTACCCATAGTTATCAAATTCTTGAGGCTTGATAACCGAAGCGTTGTTCCACCGATAACGCCATGACATAAGGAAAGTGCAATGAAAAAAATGATCGCTCTGCTTCCCCTGTTGGGTCTGGCAGCGTGCACCAGCCCGCAACCCACCAAGTATCAGTACAGTCAGTACCAGTGCGGGGAAGAGCTGTTGGCCATTACCTATGATGCTCAGGCTGACATGGTGCAGTTCCCCTATGCCGGGGTCTATCACAAGCTGGCTCGTGTCGAATTGGATAACGGTGCCAAATATTCCGACGGCGTGACCACCTTCTGGAATCAGGACAAACAGGCACTGCTGACCCAGAAAGGGGTGACCCTGCTCACCTGCAAGCTGAAGTAATTCCGGCGCATTCCAGCAAAAAGAGCGGCTTGTCATCTGACAAGCCGCTCTTTTTTATTCAAATCATCAGCAAAAAATGATGAGGGCGTCAGTGGGTGGGGACTGGTGCCAGCAGTTTGGCCGCGAGCTGCTGGCTGAGAGCCTGGCGCTGGTTATCGGCAATGGCGGCATCGCTGGCCAGCGAGATGACACTGCTCCATACGGCTTTCTGGGTTTTGCGGTCGAGCAGCACTATGGCCAGGGTGCCTTTGCGCTGATCCGGTGCGGCCTGCACCCCGGGTGTCATGCCAAGGCGGGCAAAAATCTGGCCATCGCTGATATCCTTGTCACCCGCCACACCGATAGCGACCCAGAGGTCCGCTTCATCAAGAGGAACACTCTGCCACCCCTTGCCATTGAGCTCTTTACTAACGGCATTCTGGATGGGTTCCAGCCACCCTTCGGCCTGATCGCCGGCAAACTGATACTGTTCCGCCAGGGCGTAGCGCGGAGTGGCGCCGAAGGTCCAGTCACCGAGCGAGCGAGCCACCATGGTACCGGGTTCAAACGTTGGTGCTGACGGCCCGCTGCTGCAGCCACCCAGCAGGGCGAACAGCACCACAGAGAGAGAGGCAAAGCGCATCATAAGCTCCTTTGTATCAGGTGATTTTGCCCGTTTCGAGCAGTTGCTGGATCAGCGGCTTGAGGATCAGCTCCATCGCAAAGCCCATTTTGCCACCCGGAACCACGATTGTGTTCATCCGCGACATGAATGAGCCGTCGATCATCGAAAGCAGGTAGGGGAAATCTACTTGTTTGATGCCGCGAAACCGGATCACCAGCATACTCTCGTCCAGGCTCGGGATCACCTTGGCGCTGAAAGGGTTGGAGGTATCCACCGTCGGAACCCGCTGGAAGTTGATGTGGGTGCGGGAAAACTGCGGGGTGATGAAGTTGATGTAGTCATCCATCGAACGAACGATGGAGTCGGTTACCGCCTCACGGGAGTGGCCCCGCTCCGAGGTGTCGCGAATGAGCTTCTGGATCCACTCCAGGTTGACGATGGGCACCACGCCGATGAGAAAGTCCACGTGGCGAGCCACATTGTGATCTTCGGTGACCACACCGCCGTGCAACCCCTCATAGAAGAGCAGATCGGTATCGTTCGGCAGATGCTGCCAGGGGGTGAAGGTGCCGGGCATCTGGTTGAAAGGCACCGCTTCATCAAAGCTGTGTAGATAGCGACGGTACTGGCCGGTGCCATCCTGGCCATAGCCCTGAAAGAAACTCTCCAGTAGCCCGAAATCATTGGCCTCGGGGCCGAAATAGCTGATGTGGCGCCCCTGTTCACGGGCCTTGCGGATCGCTACGTCCATCTCGGGGCGGGTGTAGCGGTGAAAACTGTCGCCCTCGACCACTGCCGCCTGGTAACCAAGCTGATGAAACATGGAGCGAAAGGCGATGGTGGAGGTGGAGGTGCCGGCACCGGATGAACCGGTGACGGCAATAATGGGGTGCTTGGCCGACATAGAATTCTCTCTTCCTTGGAAATTCCGTTATAAAGGCTGGCTTCGGGTTCGGTCAAGCTGACTCGTCAAAGCGATCTTTGGGCACAATATTGACCGACTCGTGCAGCTCGCTGTAGACGATCACCGCCTTGCCTTGCTGTAATTGGCTGCGCACTTCCTCAACCTTGGTACCCAGTGATACATCCTGTTCGCCATACTCGGTTCCTTCCTGCAGTACGAAATGTTCGATCAGGTTGGTCAGGGTGTCGGCATCCAACTCTTGCCAGGGAATTATCATGAAGGGATCTCGATGCAAAAAGATATAACCACCGAGCTATTGTTGTGTTGAATTGCGCGAGTGCAACCAATTTCTACTTTTTTCGCCGGAGTCCGAGATGTTGTCTGAAGAGCAGCGCAGTGCGCCGTTAACCCTGGCGGATCATCTGGATCAGGCGCGCCGGCAGGCCATTGGTCGCGGCATGGTGTGGTTCTGGCTGCTGAACTGGCTGGTGGTGCTGTTTCTGGCGATTCGCTATGAGGTTTACAGTCAGGCAGGCCTTGCCAGTGATCACATGCTGCCATGGAGTTTTCAGAGTGAGTTGGCCCTGGTGATGGTGGCATTGTTGTTGCTGCCTGTTATCAGCCTGTTTTGTGACCATCTGCAGGATTGTACCTGGTTACGGATCGCTGCGTTGGTGATGGTGGTCTGGGGGGGGATCTGGACCCTGCATATTTACACCCTTGGCCAGGTTGAGCTGCGTGGCGGCCTTAGTTATGCCCATGGGATCATGCGGCTCAACCTGCTGGCGGCACTCATCGCGTTTTATCCCGATCGCAAGGTGTTTTACGGCTATCTCTTGGGGCCGCTGACTGCTGGCGTGGGAATCGAGCTTTTTTTAAAGGTCGATTTTCCCCAGATCTATCTGCTTGGCGTGCTGTTCGGCATTATTGCACTGGAGGTGGGACGACGAATGCTCAACCGCTGGTTCGAGCTGGCGATCGTGCGCGAACACGAGAATCTGGTTCTGCTGCGCCGTCTTGACCGGCTGGCCAAGCAGGATCCGCTGACCGGCGTTGCCAACCGGCGTCACTTCAATGTCGAGCTGGAGCGGGGGCTCACTCATAGCGGTGAGAGCGGCATGCCTCTCTCACTCATTCTTATCGATGTGGACTACTTCAAGCGTTTCAACGACCGCTATGGGCATCAGGCCGGGGATATATGTCTCAAGGAGGTGGCAACTGCGCTCACCCATTCGGTTCGTACCCCGTCAGATTTGGTTGCCCGTTATGGCGGTGAGGAGTTTGTCCTGTTGCTGCCGGATGCGGATCAGCTGGGGGCTCGTGAGGTGGCGCGGCGGCTGCAGGAGGGGATGGCCAGCCTGCAGCTGGAGCATCAGGCGTCCGATGTCGCCTCTTGGGTGACGGTGAGTCAGGGGATTGCCACACTACTGCCCGGTGAAAGTGCAAGCCAGTTGCTGGAGCGGGCTGATCAGGCGCTCTATCGGGCCAAGGAGTCGGGGCGCAATCAGTTCTGTGTCGCGGCCTGACTCTGTTCGGCGATCCAGCGGCTGATCCGCTCGTCCAGCCAGAAGCGGGGACGCCACGGAGTACCGTGCAGGAAGCCGACATGACCGCCACAGCGGCTCAATTCATAGTGCACATGGGGCGAGAGCTGCTCGGGGCGCGGGATGACGGCATCGGACATAAAGGGATCGTCGGCGGCGTGCAGGATCAGGGTGGGGATGGGGATCTGGCCCAGCAGTGGTAGCCCCGAGCAGCTCTGGTAGTAGTGGCTGGCGCTGTGAAAACCGTGCAGCGGTGCGGTTACCAGCTCGTCAAAGTCACGCAGAGTGGCTATTTCTTGCACTTGCTTCGGTTGCCAGCGCTCGCCCGCTTTTTGCTGCTGACTGATCTTGTTCAACAGGTTGCGGCGCATGGTGCGCAGCAGATAGTTCTGATAGACCTTGGAAAATCCCTGATTGACCCGCTCGGCACAGCTGGCCAGTTGCAGCGGGGCCGAGACCACCACCGCCGCCTTCACCGCCGTAGGGCAGGCGCGCGCCAGCAGATTGACCAGCATATTGCCCCCCAGAGAAAAGCCGATGGCAATCAATGGCTTGTGCGGAAAACGCATGCTCAGCTCGGCAATGACCTCCTGGGCATCGGCGATGGCGCCGGAGTGATAGGCTTGCAGATGGCGATTGGGCTCGCCACTGCAGCCACGAAAGTGCATCAGTACCGCCGCCATTCCCTGTTGTTGCAGATGGTCAAACAGCCCCTTGGCGTAGTGGGAGTGGATGCTTCCCTCCAGACCATGAAATACCACCACCAGCGGCCGCGCATCAGCCGTGATTTCACCGCTCCATGCGAGATCGACAAAATCCCCGTCAGTCAGTTCGAAGCGCTCGGCCACAAATCGGGCCGGAGTCCGGCGTAGCCATTTGGGCAGAATGGTTTGCAGGTGGGGATTGCGAGCCCACCAAGGGGCGTGGAAGTGGCTTTCTGTGAGCATGGCGATGATCCGCGACGGCGATAATAAGATGACAAACCGGCGAGCAGGGCTGCCCGCCGGATGGGGATCAGACCAGCAGTTTGTCGTGGTGCTCGGCACCGCGCAGCATGGCCTGGATCAGCTCATTGGCCTCAAACTTGGTCAGCGCCTCGTGGGCGCCCACCTGATGGGCACGTTCGACGCTGATTTCGCTCGAGAGGGAGGTGTGCAAAATGATGTAGGCGCCAGCCAGCTTGCTGTCGCTTTGCACCTCGAAGGCGAGCTCGTAGCCATCGAGCCCCGGCATCTCGATATCGCTCACCAGAATGTCGATCGGTGTTTTCTGGCTTGCTCGCTCCTGCATCAGGGCCAGCGCGTCCTTGCCGTTGGTGCTCACCTCATAGGGGATATTGATGTAGTCGAGCGCCGCCATCAGCTGACGACGGGCGACGGAGGAGTCATCTACCAGCAGGATCCGCATCGGCTTGATCCGTTCGCGCTGCACATCGGTCAGCACCGGATAGAGGTGGCTCGGGTCATCGGGGTAGACCCGCGACAGGATAAGTTCGACGTCCAGCAGCTGGATCAGCTGATCGTTGACCCGGGTTACCCCGGTCACAAAGACGTTGTGACCCAGCGAAGCGGGAGGGGGCTCGATATCGCGCCAGTTGCACTCGGTGATCTTGTCGATACCGCGCACCAGAAAACCGACCAGAGTGCGGCGGCAGTCGGTAATGATGATGAAGCAGTGGGGCATCTCCTCCCTGCTGATGGGGCGATAGCCCACCGCCATCGCCATGTCGATCACCGGAATGGTGGAACCGCGCATGTTGGCTGCCCCCAGCACGGTGGGGTGAGAGTGGGGCATGGCCGTCAGCTGGGTATAGGGCACTATCTCCTTCACCTTGAGAGTGCCGATGGCAAAAGATTGCTTGGCAGAGAGATGAAACAGCAACATGCCCTGTGATTGATTGGCTTTGCTCGTCATGGCAGGTGTCCTGTTGGTCGAAACTGTGGCTGTCATTTCTGGCCTCTAGCATAAAGGATTACGGGGGCGATGGCCCCTTTGTTAACGGCCATCTGGCAAAAAGCTGGACTCAATCAGCCAAGATTTTAGCTCATTGGCTCCGGACGGCCCTATTCCCCCTAATCTTGTACCACTCCCCAGCGCTGGCAGGCAGCTTGCAGTGTGGCCTCATCGCCATAACCCAGTTTGTTGGCGACCTGAGCGGCTTTGCTGCCCCCCTTGAGCAGTCTGAGTGCCTGCAGCAGTTGCCACTGTTGTTGCAGCTCTTCCCCTGCCTGCGGTGCATCGCCACGTTGCTGCCACTCTGCCAGGGCTTGTGCGTCGCCGCGGGCCAAAGCCTGCCAGCATTGCTGCAGCGCTTCATTATCTTGTGGCTGGATGGTGCACTGCTGCAACTCATCGAGGATCACCTGCAGGCGTTGGCCATAGGCCCCTTGCCACTCTTGCGGCCGTTGCCACAGGGCAAGGGAGTCGAGCAGAGCATTGAGCAGGGGCGTGGCTTGCAGCCAGCCTGCCTGCTGCGGCTGGGTTACGCGCAAAGAGACGTTCAGCTGATCGTAATCACAACCGCTGAGCGGGCTGAAGGCGGCCAGTGCATCGGCACAGAGCCAGAAGCAGCTGCCAGCCGGCAGCAGGAGTTCATGCTGACCAAGTCTCAGCAGCGCCGCACCCCGGGTGATCCGCAGCAGTTGTCCGACCGGCGTGCGTTTGCGGTTGCCAGCCTGCAGGCCGTGACAGGAAAAATGGTGATACTCGATGGCGTGATGCATGTAAAAACCCTGATATGATGCTGCCTGGAGGTAACAAATATGGAAACCAGACGTAAAAAACGCTTCATTGCCGGTGCGGTTTGCCCGGCGTGCGGCAAGTTGGACAACATGATGCTGTATATGGAGCATGGAGTCGAGAAGGTGACCTGCGTCGCGTGCGGTGATACCCAGGTGCAGACGCCGGAAGAGGTGGAGCGGGTAACCCGTGAAGCCGAAGAGGTGATCGGCGTATTTCGTCCCTGATAGCCCTGAAGAGTGCAGGGCGTTGTTGCCCAAACTGGTGGCATCGCCGATTTTTTCATCGCCCGCTGACGGGGCATGGCATATGCGTGGCCCACTTTTTAGGTTATTCTGGGCCCGTTTTTTTCTATCCGCAGGATCCTGACATGAAAGTAGCTCCTCTGAGCGTGGTTACGCTGGAATACACAGTCACCGACGAGCACGGTGAAGTCATCGACAGCACTGTCGGCAAAGAGCCGCTGGTCTATCTGCACGGTACCCGTTATCTGGTTTCCGGCCTCGAAGCCGAGCTGGAGGGTCGTGCGGTAGGTGAAGCCTTCGAAGTGACCCTGACCCCGAGCCAGGCCTACGGCGAATACGACGAGTCTCTGGTGCAGGAAGTGCCGGGCGAGCTGTTCGACGGCATGGAAGTCTCCGAAGGGGATACTTTCGTGGCTGAAACCGACGATGGCCATCGTCCGGTGACTGTAGTTGAAGTGTCTGAAGAGTTCGTCAAGGTAGATGGCAACCATCCGCTGGCTGGCGTGACCTTGGGCTTCAAGGTCGAGATCAAGGACGTGCGCGCTGCCACTGCCGAAGAGCTGGCTCACGGCCACGTTCACGGTGCCGGCGGTTGCGGTCACGACCATGGTCATGACCACGATCACGGCCATGGCGGTTGCTGCGGTGGTCACGGTCACGACCACGACGAAGAGCACGCTCACGGCGGTTGCTGTGGCGGTGCCGGTCACAGCCACGATCATGACCACGGCGACGATCATGGTCATGGCGGCTGCTGCGGTGGTGGCGGTGGTGGCGGTTGTGGTGGCAAGGGCCATCACCACTGATCACGGCCACGCCGATGATAAAAAACCCGCGATTTATCGCGGGTTTTTTATTGGACAACATTTGCCGGGCAGACGGCGCTCATCAGTAGTGAGGAGGCGGGGTCTCTTCGGCCATGCTGGCGATCTGGCTCGGTTGCACGCTCTTGAGCTTGTCGACCAGCAGCTGGATCTGGTGCTTGAGCCGGTCGAGCTCACGCCCCTGGGTGGTGACCTCGTCGTTGAGCAGCTCTATGGTGTACTCCGCATAGGCGAGACGGGTTTCCAGGGTTTCGATGCGTTCGTTTAAATGCTGACTCATGGGCCTGCGGGTCCTTACTTGATGGTCCAGATTTCGGCCAGGCCACTGGAGCTGGCGCTGACAAGGTGGCTATTGTCGCGCAAAGCCACGCCGTAGACCACTGCACTGGGCGGTTTTACCTTGGGATGGGGCGAAACCAGCCAGCTCTGCAACAGGGCGCCATCGTTCACCTGCCATAGCGAGAGTTGGCGGGAGGGGGCGCCGGTGATGAGCCATTTGCCGTCATTGGCGAAGCGTGCGCTGGTGTAGACCTCGAATCGGTGTCCGAATTGCAGCTGGCTCACCTCTTTGCCGGTTTTCAGATCCCAGATGCTGCCCCGGCTGCTGTCCGCGGTGAAGGCGTAGCGACCGCTCGGCTCCAGCCGTGCCATTACCACCCGGCCGCCATGGTTGAAGCGCCAGACCACCTGACCGCTGCGGGTATCCCACAGATAGGCGCTGTAGTCATTGCCGCCGGTCAGGGCGTAGCGGCCGTTGGCGGAGAGATCCACCGTATTGATCTGCTCGGTGTGACCGAGAAACTGCAGGCGCCGTCCGGTTTGGGTGTCGACCCACTCCGCTTTGCCATCTTCACGTCCGATCAGCACATTGCGTCCATCTGCCGAGAGGGCAATATCCCTCAGCCTGGATTCAGGAAGCGAGTAGTAGCCTTGCGATTGGCCGTTCTGGAGCTGCCAGATGGCAAAGGTGGTGGCTGTGGCGGTCACGGCGTGACTATCCCCTTGCGCAAAACGGACGATGGAGACCAGATCATCGGGGGAGCCGGATTGTTTCCAGCGCCAGTGCTGGCGGTTCTGCTCCAGATCCCAGACCACGACCCCCTGGCCGAGGCTGGAGACGATGGCCTGCTTGCCGTCACTGGCCAGATCGGCGGCCAGCAGACCCGAGCTGGCGAGGGAAAGTTGCCGGTCTGGTCGGGCACTCTGCTCGCAGCCGGTGAGCATGAGGCAGAGGCCTAGCAGATAAATGGCACTTTTTATCATTTTTGATGTCTCACGCTTTTGTTACCTGCAATCACGGCGTTAGTATAAGGCGCTTATCACGATAAACCTCTCATTTCACGATGGAACCGAGAGCGGTATTTGGAGTTTGGAGAAACTGATGAACAAATTTCTGAAGGTGTCCCTGTTGGCTGCGGCGGTTGCCGTAGGTCTGACTGCTTGCCAAAAAGACGAGAAGCCGGCTGCCAATAGCGCCGAGGTGAAGGCAGAGGCCAGCAAACCGGCAGCGTCTACCAAGGCGCAGAGCTTTGAAGAGCAATCCGGTTACGCCATCGGCCTCTCCATGGGTCGCTACATTGCCAACACCCTGGAGCGCCAGCAGGAGCTGGGTATCAAGCTGGACAACGCCGTCATCCTGAAAGGGGTCACCGATGGTCTGGGCAAAGAAGCCAAGATGACCGACGAAGAGATCCAGAAAGTACTGCAGCAGTACGACGCCAAGATCAACGAGCTGACCAAGGCCAAAGCCGAGAAAGATGCCGTTGAGAATCTGAAGAAAGGTGAAGAGTTCCTGGCCGCCAACGCCAAGAAAGAGGGCGTGAAGAGCACCGAATCCGGCCTGCAGTATCAGGTCGAGAAGATGGGCACTGGCGCGAAGCCGAAAGCGACCGACATCGTCAAGGTTCACTACACCGGTACTCTGACCGATGGCACCAAGTTCGACAGCTCCGTTGACCGTGGCGAGCCGGCAACCTTCCCGCTCAACCAGGTTATCCCGGGCTGGACCGAAGGCGTACAGCTGATGCCGGTTGGCTCCAAGTTCAAGTTCTTCCTGCCGTCCAAGCTGGCCTACGGCGAGCACGGTGCTGGCTCCATCCCGGCTAACGCCGTGCTGGTGTTTGACGTCGAACTGCTGGCTATCGAGAAGCCGGCTGCAGAAGACGCCAAGAAGTAATTCCTTTGTATCGATGAAAACGGCTCCTTAAGGAGCCGTTTTTACTTGTGCATCCTCTCGTTTCGCGGGATAAACTGAGAGCATTGCGCATGGGATATCAGCGGTAGCGCTAAAAATAAAGAACAAAATCAATTAACAAGGATCAATCCTGTGGCTGAGAACGCACCCCGTGTCCTGTTGGTGGAAGATACCCGGAGTCTGGCTGTAGTTTATGAGCAGTACCTGCGCCAGGATGGCTATGAGGTGGTGCTGGCCGATTGCGGACAGCAGGCGCTGGAGGTGTTGCTGGCGAGCCCCCCTCCGGTGGTGCTGCTCGACCTTGAGTTGCCCGACATGTCGGGCATGGAGATCCTGCAACAGATCACCGAACAGCAGCTCCCCTGCGCCGTGGTGGTGATCACCGCCCACGGCTCGGTGGATGTGGCGGTGGAGGCGATGCGTCTCGGTGCCTTCGACTTTCTGACCAAGCCGTTTGACAGCAAGCGGCTCTGCGCCACAGCCCGCAATGCCTTGAAACACCAGCAGTTGAGCTCGCTGGTTGCTCACTATCGCGAGAACTTCGAGCGGCAATCCTTCTTCGGTTTTATCGGTGCCTCCATGGCGATGCAGGCGGTTTATCGCATCATCGAGAGCGCGGCGCCGAGCAAGGCGACCGTCTTTATTACCGGCGAGAGCGGTACCGGCAAGGAGGTGTGCGCCGAGGCGATCCACCAGTGCAGCCCGCGCCGCGAGCAGCCCTTTATCGCCCTCAACTGTGCCGCCATACCCCACGACCTGATGGAGAGCGAGATCTTCGGCCATGTGAAGGGCTCCTTTACCGGTGCCCAGGGCGATCGCAAAGGGGCAGCCAGTCTGGCGGACGGTGGCACCCTGTTTCTCGACGAGATCTGCGAGATGGATCTCGACCTGCAGAGCAAGCTGCTGCGCTTTATCCAGACCGGCACCTTGCAGCGGGTCGGCAGCGGCAAACTGGAGACCGTGGATGTGCGCTTTATCTGCGCCACCAACCGGGATCCCCTGCTGGAAGTGAAAGCGGGCCGTTTTCGCGAGGATCTCTACTACCGGCTCCACGTCATCCCCCTCTATCTGCCGCCGCTCAGGGATCGGGGCGAGGATATTCTGCTGCTGGCCCGCAGCCTGCTGCAGAATTATGCGAAAGAGGAGAACAAGCGCTTTCGCGACTTCGATGCCGCCGCGGCGCGGGTGCTGCTTGACTACCCCTGGCCCGGCAACGTGCGCGAGCTGCAGAACGTGGTGCGCAATATCGTCGTGCTCAATGACAAGGAGCTGGTCAGCCCGGATATCCTGCCACCGCCCCTCAATGGTGTGCGGGCTCTGGCTGTTGCAACGACAGCTGACCAGCAACCCGCAGCGACAGCTACCACTCCCGCAGTTGGCGGGCCGATCCGGCCGCTCTGGCTGGTGGAAAAAGAGGTGATAGAGCAGGCCATCGCCAGCTGTGACGGCAATATTCCCAAGGCGGCGGCGCTGCTGGAGATAAGCCCCTCCACCATCTATCGCAAGAAGCAGGGGTGGGAAGAGGCCAATCTGGCCTGAACCAGCTCGCCAAAAGAGAAGGGCGGCCAGAGAGCCGCCCTTCTCTTTTGCGTCGTTCAGAGTTTGGCTAGGCGTTTGAGCCGGGCTAGCCGTTCCGCTTCATGGCTCTTGCTCCAGCTATCGCGCGAGAGCAGAAACCAGGCACGGGCAAAGTATTCGGCCGCTGCCGGATCATCCAGCGCCAGCGCATTCTCCCCCAGCTCCTCGAACAGATCGCCATCTTCCGCAGCGCCGGCGTCGCTCATATCGGCTTTAAGCTGGGTCAGCTCGGCCATCGCTTGTTGATGCAGACCCATGGCCCGGCTCAGGCGGGCCAGACTCCAGCGGGCGATAAAAGCCTTTTTCTGCTCCTGATGCGTTTCATGCCAGCTCAGACACTTCTGTTGCAGCGCTTTTGCCTCCTCAAATCGCCCCAGCTCGAACAGGGTCCAGCCCAGATTATGGTAAATGGCAGGTAGCCAGCTGCGCACCCGCTCATCCGGGCTGCGCTCGGCCAGCTCCATCCCCAACTGATGCCAGCGGCTCTGCTCTGGCGGCGGTACCGTCATGGCCACCATCTGGGCCGCATCAATGGCGAGATAGAGCTCCTTGCTCTTGAGCCCCTGTTGCCAGGCCTGCTCAAACTGCGCTTTGGCCTGACTCTGATCGCCAGCGGCATGGAACAGGCGGCCCCGCTCGATATGCAATCTGACCCGGGCTCTGGGGGTTGCCCCGGTGAGGCGCTTCTCTACGTCATCAAGGGTCTGTCTGGCTTGCTCTGGCTGGTGTTGCAGAGCGAGGGTGCGGGCAATCTGGGTCAGCAGCTCCAGCTCGAGCTGCAAATCCTGGTCGGCGCGCGCTACGGGCAGCAGGGCATCGAAGCGCTGGGCAGTGGCGACGGGATCCTGATAGTCCCATAGCGCCATGAAATCGGGCGGATTCTCCATCTGGCCTCCTGGCTGGCGATCCTTGCACCAAGATGCCTGCAGGTTATTGATTGCACAAGGGGCGCTCGTCACAGAGCGCCCCTTGAGTCATGTCAGCGTCAGCGGCCAGCCGGTCAGTAGACCATGGCCAGGCTCATCAGCATCAGGCCGAGGGCGGCAAAGGCTCCCTCCTTGATGGCCAGACGTGGCACCAGTGCCTTGGGCAGGCCCGGAAACAGGCTCAGGGCAAAGCCAAGGCCCGGCATCAACCAGTGGAAGGCGGGATTGCGCAGGGCGGGATCGGCGGCGCCATTGATGATGCTCAGCAGAATAAAGAGGGTAAAGGCGGGCAGAATAAACCAGCGCACTGTGCCAGCGGCAACGGCCCGCAGCGGCGAGATGCGATAGAGCAGCATGGTCACCAGAAAGAGCACAAAGGGGGCCAGCAGGTAGAGCGGAGCGGGGTTCATAACGAATTTCCTGAAAACAGATGACCAGACAGTCTGGGTTGGCAATAGCTTGGTTGGCAACAGCTTGGGCTGGGGCAAACAGAGGCGGGATTTAATCAGCCTTCAATTAGCCTGACCAGCCTGATGGCCCTGCTCTGTGAAGCGGATCCCGGACAAAGGTTTGCGGCCTTTTAGCGCAACCACAACCAGACGGCGACAAAGCCGAGCCAGCTGGCGGCCAGCAGGGCCCATGGCAGCGGATGGTGGCGAGTGACCTCGATGACCTCAAGGGCTTCATCCTGTTCGTCGTCTTGCTGCGCTTGCAGGCTCTGCTTCGCTTTGGTCTGCAGCTTCTTCTGGCGACTGGCTTCGCGAGCCCGCGCCTTCATCTGCTTTTTATACTCGTCGATCCCTTTCTGGATCCCCTGGGCGATAAGCTGGGTCTGCTCCTTGGTCTGCCCCGGCTTCTGGTTGGCGCGGGCAATTTTCATCGCCTCCTGCTGGGTCTCGGGGGAAATCTTGTCGTACTTGGCCATCAACACACTCCTCGGGCATAGGGGAGGGAGTATGCCATAAAACCGCGTTTCGTGGGGCTAGGTCAGGTATGGCTGCAAATGAGAAACACCTCAATAAAAGCATTTAAAAATCAGCAGCAAAGGGTAAGTTTGGCCGTCGATCACAATTAACAACATTTGTGAGTCGCTGATGAAAATTTCTTCTTCGTTGTTTGTTATATTTGGGCCCGACCTGCTGGATAGGGTCACTAAATAACAAAACAATCAAGGTGATATGGAAATGAATAATAACGTTATCAAAGGCAGCGTGGCCCTGGCCGTGCTGGCGGCACTGACGGGTTGCAATATCTCCAAAAACGACAGCGTTGCACCCTGCACCGAAAATGTCTGCAAACTGACCATTCTGCATACCAACGATACCCACGGCCGTTTCTGGAACAACGCGGAAAACGAATATGGCATGGCAGCCCAGAAGACGCTGGTCGAACGGCTGCGTAGCGAGGCCAAGGCGGCTGGCAGCAATGTGCTGGTGCTCTCCGGCGGTGACGTGAATACCGGGGTTCCCGAGTCGGATCTGCAGGATGCCGAACCCGACTTCATGGCGATGAACAGCATCCGCTACGACGCCATGGCGGTGGGCAACCACGAATTCGACAACCCCCTCAGCGTGATCGAGAAGCAGCGCAAGTGGGCCAAGTTCCCCATGCTCTCCGCCAACATCTATGACAAGGCGAGTGGCAAGCACTACTTCGACCCCTACAAGGTGTTCAAGCTGGAGAACGGTCTCAAGGTCGCCGTGCTGGGCCTGACTACCGAGGATACCGCCCAGCTGGTGGATCCCGACAACGTGAAAACTCTGGAGTTTCGCGATCCGACCACGGAAGCGGCCAAGCTGGGCAAGCAGATCCGTGACAAGAAGGAGGCCAATCTGGTCTTCGCCATCACCCACATGGGCCACTATGCCGATGGCCAGCACGGCAGCAACGCGCCGGGCGATGTGGAGATGGCTCGCAAGCTGCCGGCCGGCACCCTGGATGCCATTATCGGCGGCCACTCCCAGAATCCGGTCTGCATGGAGCCGGGTACCGCCAACAAGTACGCCAACTTCAAGCCGGGTGATGCCTGCCTGCCGGATCAGCAGAATGGCACCTGGATCATGCAGGCCCATGAGTGGGGCAAATATGTGGGTCGTGCCCAGTTTGACTACCAGAATGGCAAGCTGACCCTGACCAGCTATGAGCTGATCCCGGTCAACCTCATCAAGCGCAACGCCAAGGGCGAGCCGATCGATGCCAACGGTGTCGTGACCAAAGACCCGGCCAAGATGCAGTTCGTGCAGGACGAGATCGTGAAGGATCCCGAGCTCTACAATACCCTGCTCACCTATCAGGAGAAGGGTCAGCAAGAGCTGAATGTCGTCATTGGCTCGACAGATGGCTTGCTGGTGGGGGATCGCAACTCGGTGCGCAACAAGCAGACCAACCTTGGCCGCCTGATCACGACGGCGACCACCGGCAAGCTGGGCGTTGACTTCGGTATCGTCAACTCCGGCGGTGTGCGTGACAGCATCCCGGACGGCGACATTACCTATCGCAGCGTGCTGCTGGTGCACCCCTTTGGCAATACGGTCAACAAGGCGGTGATGAAGGGGAGCGAGCTGGCGACCTATCTGGGCCAGGTTGCCACCAAAACCCGTAACACCGGTGGTTACGCCCAGTTTGGCGGCATCAATATGGCGGTGGATTGCCAGGCCAAGAGCGTGAATATCACCAGCATCGGTGGCAAGGCGTTTGACCCGGCAGCCACTTACAGCTTCGCCATCCCGAGCTTCAGTGCCTCCGGTGGCGATGGCTATCCGAAGATCGATACCATCAACGCTGGCCTGGTCGATGCTGCCGTGCTGAAGGAGTACATCGAGGTCAAGAAGACCATCAACGTTGCTGACTATCAGCCGGCCAACGAGGTGAGCTATCTGAACTCTACTTCTGCAGAAGGGTGCAACTAAGCATCCTTGCATAGCCATCACAGGAGCCGTACTTGGCGGCGCCATTCAAACAGATCCCCGGGCCTTGCCCGGGGATTTTTTTATCTTGTGACGATGAGCTGAGCCGGTTAGGCACCGGCTGCCCGGTACTTGGTATCCCTGCTACAAGGCGCTTTTCCCTTTATCCTGCCGCCCACACTCGACGCTTCCCGCTCTGCGACCTATTGGCTGGATCGGCCATATCCCCTTGAGGGGTCGCTGGCAGCGCTAAAGGCACAAGGGGATGCGCATCCTGCCACTATAAATTTAATTTATAGGTTTTGCTGAAATGGCATCGCTTTGACTTATACCAAACCGGTGGCAGAAGAGAGGCTCTGCCAGATCCGTTTATTGGCCCTGACAAGCCTCCCTCCGATTTTTGTGGTGATAGAGTGAGCAAAAAAAGAGGCAGCCGGATGGCTGCCTCTGCGGTTTTTCATGAACGCTGCGATTACAGCTGCTCGATACCAACGATATGCCAGGGGGCATTGTTTTTGGCCAGATCGCGCTCGAGGTGCCACACCTCTTTGATGTCCTCCTCGACCTGCTCCTGACGGTCCATGTAGCGGCCGCTGAAGCGCACGCTCACCTGAGCCCAGTCGCTGCCGTAGTCGGCGCGCACCAGCTGGGTATCCACATACATCACTTCGGTATGCTGGTCGCCAGTCAGTTCGGCTCGCTCGGCCTTGAGCTGCTCGAACAGCTCCGGGCTGACGTATTCACGCACTTTTTCCAGATCGTTCTTGTTCCACGCCTCTTGCAGGGTGCGGTAGTGGTCACGGGCACCGGCCAGGAAGCCGTTCATGTCAAAGCCTGGCGGCAGGCGGAACGGCACATCGCTGTCGGCAAAGCCGGTCGCTTGCGGGGCGCTGTGGCTCTGCTCGAACTGCTGCGGGGCTGCGCTCTGGGGCGGCTGATAACCGGCATAGGCCGTCTGTTGCGGTTGTGGCGCTCCCATCTTGCCCCGGCGCATGGCCCGGAACAGGAAGACGGCACCCAGTGCCAGCAGGGCGATCAGCAGGAAGTCCATCCCTTGCAGACCTTCAAAGGCGCCGCTGCCCAGCAGGTAGGCAAACAGGCCACCGGCCAGCAGACCGCCCAGCAGACCACCCATCATGCCGCTCTTCTTCGGCGGGGTCTGGGCATTCAGGGTCGGGTTCTTGTTGTCGACCGGTTTGGCCGCAGGCTGTGCCGGCGCTGTCTTGTAACTTTTGCCAAAGGATTTGCCGCCACCAAACTTCTTGGCCTCGGCGTGCGGTGCCCCCAGGCCGATGGCCAGGATCATGGCAAACAGGGTCAGCATCTTTTTCATTTTGACTCTTTCACTCTCGTCTGTAGTTGGGGCATGCTCTGCTTAGGCAAGCTCAGCAAGGCGCATGGCAGGCTGCCTGTCCCTAAATGTGTCGCAGCTTGTGCCGATAAGTACCATGACAGGCATGAATTATTCATGAACGAATTACCACCTCGGGTGGGTCTCGATGTCAGGAGTGTGCAGCATGAAAAGCAGACGATTGAGCCGCAAAGAGCGCAAGATGCGCAGCAAAACCAGAAGCAGCAAGAGCGAACAGACCCTGGTCTGGCCCTTTATGATGGTATGAGCCGCCAGATAGGGCTCGCCGTAGTTGGCTTTCTTTTGTAAAATTCCCGTCCCCTTCCCGCTGCGGTTTTTATGTGTATGGCAGAGCAAGTGACGGCGAAAAAAGACGCCAAGACACAACAGCTGAAAGTTCCCCCCCACTCTTTTGAGGCCGAACAGTCCGTACTGGGCGGCCTGATGCTGGATAACGACGCCTGGGATCGGGTCGCCGAGCGGGTGATCGACAAGGATTTCTACAGCCGTCCGCACCGGTTGATCTTCCAGGCCATGACCCGCCTCTCCAACGCGGGCAACCCCATCGACCTCATCACCCTGCAGGAGGAGCTGGAGCGCTCCGAACAGCTGGAGGAGGCAGGTGGCTTCGCCTATCTGGTGGAGATCGCCAAGAACACCCCGAGTGCCGCCAATATCAACGCCTACGCCGAAATCGTGCGCGAGCGGGCGGTAGTGCGGGAGATGATCTCGGTCGCCAACGAGATCGTCGAAGCGGGCTACGAGCCACAGGGCCGTACCTCCAACGACCTGCTCGATCTGGCCGAGAGCAAGGTATTCCAGATCGCCGAGCAGCGCACCAGCGCCAACGAAGGCCCCCAGCCGCTCAAGCTGATCCTCGAGCAGACCGTCGACAAGATTGAAGAGCTGTTCAAGACCCCGCACAACGGGGTGACCGGTGTATCCTCGGGCTACAACGATCTCGACAAGATGACCGCCGGCCTGCAGCGCTCGGATCTGGTCATCGTCGCCGCCCGTCCCTCCATGGGCAAGACCACCTTTGCCATGAACCTGTGCGAGCATGCGGCCCTCACCGCCGACAAGCCGGTGCTTATCTTCTCGCTGGAGATGCCCTCCGAGCAGATCATCATGCGTATGCTCGCCTCGGTGGGGCGTATCGACCAGACCAAGGTACGTACCGGTCAGCTCGACGACGAGGATTGGGCCCGTCTCTCCTCCACCATGGGGTTGCTGCTCGAGAAGGGCAAGATGTATATCGATGACTCCTCCGGCCTGACCCCGACCGAAGTGCGCTCCCGCGCCCGGCGGGTGGCGCGGGACAACGGCGGCATCAGCATGATCATGGTGGACTACCTGCAGCTGATGCGGGTTCCCAGCCTCTCCGACAACCGGACTCTGGAGATCGGTGAAATCTCCCGCTCCCTCAAGGCGCTGGCGAAAGAGCTGCAGTGCCCGGTGGTGGCGCTCTCCCAGCTCAACCGAAGTCTGGAACAGCGGGCCGACAAGCGTCCGGTCAACTCGGATCTTCGTGAATCGGGCTCCATCGAGCAGGATGCGGACTTGATCATGTTTATCTATCGTGATGAGGTTTATCACGATGACAGCCCTGACAAGGGGATTGCCGAGATCATCATCGGCAAGCAGCGTAACGGCCCCATCGGCAGGGTGCGTCTCACCTTCCAGGGCCAGTTCTCCCGGTTTGACAACTACGCCGGCCCGGCGTTTGACGACGATTATTGATGTAAACCCAAGGTGATGGCGGTTTCGTCATTACCACGACTGCCCTGATCGATAGCCAGTCATTGGCTGCCGCTCAGGGCCTGTTTTCCCGGTTCGACAATTATGCCGGTCCGGCCTTCGACGACGATAAGTGAGTGGCGGTCTTCTGCCCGATGAGGGGGAGACCATTTGTGCCCTCGTAAGGGAAAACCATGAAAGCGGCTACTGCCCAAATCAACACTGCGGCCTTGCGCCACAACCTCGCCGTGGTCAAGCGCCACGCTCCCGCTTGCAAGATCATCGCTGTGGTCAAGGCCAACGCCTATGGCCACGGACTGCTGCCGGTCGCCCGCACCCTGGTGGATGCGGATGCCTATGCGGTGGCCCGTATCGAAGAGGCGCTGATGCTGCGCTCCTGCGCCGTGGTCAAGCCCATCGTGCTGCTGGAGGGCTTCTTCTCCGCCGACGACCTGCCGGTGCTGGCGGCCAACAATCTGCAGACGGCGGTTCACACCTGGGAGCAGCTCGAAGCGCTGGAGCAGACCGAGCTGCCAGCCCCCGTGGTGGCCTGGCTCAAGCTCGACACCGGTATGCACCGGCTCGGGGTGCGGGCCGACGAGATGCCCGCCTTTATCGAGCGCCTCGGCAAGTGCAAGAACGTGGTGCAGCCGTTCAACATCATGACCCACTTCAGCCGCTCCGATGAGCTGGATCAGCCCACTACCCGCGAGCAGATTGACCTCTTCAGCCGTCTCACGGCACCGCTGGCGGGCGAGCGAGCCATGGCCAACTCGGCGGGTATTCTGGCCTGGCCGGACTCCCACTGCGACTGGGTGCGCCCCGGTGTCATCCTCTATGGCGTGTCGCCCTTCCCCAACACGGTGGCAGCCGATTACGATTTGCAGCCGGTGATGACCTTGAAGACCCAGCTGATTGCGGTGCGGGATCACAAGGCGGGCGAGCCGGTGGGCTACGGCGCCAACTGGGTGGCGGATCGCGATACCCGCCTTGGCGTGATCGCCATCGGCTACGGTGACGGCTATCCGCGCATGGCGCCCAACGGCACTTCCGTGCTGGTCAACGGCCGCATCGTGCCGCTGGTGGGGCGTGTCTCCATGGATATGAGCACCGTCGATCTGGGCCCGGGCGCGACCGACAAGCCCGGCGACGAGGCGGTACTGTGGGGCGAGGGGCTACCGGTGGAGCGGGTGGCCGACGAGATTGGCACCATCCCCTACGAACTCATCACCAAACTCACCTCCCGCGTCTTTATGGAGTACGTCTGATGTGGCAGCAGTGCCTGCTGGCTCTGAAGCCCCGTTCGCGGGGCTTTCATCTGGTGACGGACGAGCTGGTGGCCAAGCTGCCGATGCTGGCGGATTACCGGATTGGCATGGCGCACCTGCTGCTGCAACACACCTCCGCCTCGCTCACCCTCAACGAAAACTGCGATCCGAGCGTGCGCAGCGATATGGAGGCCCATCTGCACCGGTTGGCGCCGGAGGATGCCCCCTACTATCGCCACACCTATGAGGGGCCGGACGATATGCCTGCCCACATCAAATCTTCCCTGCTCGGGGTGAGCCTGCTGCTGCCGATCCGTGATGGTCAGCTGGCGCTCGGCACCTGGCAGGGGATCTGGCTTGGCGAGCATCGCGTCGATGGTGGCGCTCGCAAGGTACTGGTGACCCTGCAGGGTGAGTAATCAGGCTGCAACCAGCTGAAAGATGACGATAAAAATGAGGGATGGCATTGAGCCATCCCTCTGTCGTTTTTGCGGTTTCGCGAGCTATCCGCTGGCAAGTGGCGCGGCGCTCTGCGTGGCTCAGGCGACCTTGAAGGGGGTCAGTTCGGCCAGCGGGGTTGCGTCCATAAAGGCTTGCGGCTCCTGACCGTGTTTGAAGATCTTGAAGTCCTGCGCGCGGGCGCTCCAGTACTCCAGACGCTCGCTGCCGTTTTCTCCGGTGATTTGCAGCAGACTCGCTTCACGCAGGGCTACCACGTATTCGCTCGGGTTGATGGCGCAGAACTCGGCCAGACGCTCGTCGCGGGTCTCGCCCATGTGGCCGCTGATGCTGGCGTCCAGATAGTGCGGGTTGATCTGCAGCGGGAACAGACCCAGTGCGGGCAGCACGGCGGCACTGCAAACCGGCATGTCGTTGGTGGTACGGATGCTCGGGGTCGCCACGTTGCAACCGGCGCTCCAGCCCACATAGGGCACGCCCCGCTCGCGCACGGCACGCTGGATCGGCACGATCAGGCCGTTTTCGTGCAGCATTTGGTTGAGGCGCCAGGTATTGCCGCCGCTGATAAAGATGGCGTCGGCCTGATTGATGGCATCAACCGGATCATCGAAGTGGTGGATGCTGATGGCATCGACTCCCAGACTCTCCTGCAGCTCGTTGGCACGGGCATCCCAGTCGCTGCGGATCACCGCGTAGGGGATCAGCAGGATGCGCTTGACCTGTTTGCGCGCGAGCAGGCTTTGAACCCGATCCCGGGCCCAGCCGAGCAGACCCGGAAATTCGTTGGCTTTACCGTTGCTAAGCAGAAGCAGTTCCATCAAATCGTTCCTCAAAAAGTGAAAGCGGAGGAGAGGCCACCCCGGTTTGCCGTCGGACAGCAGGGTGACAGGAGCGGGCATACTACCACTTTCGGATAGACGGTTCTGTGATCGGGGGGCTCATTAATGAGTTATCCCTCAATGAGTCCGTATGAAAATCACCACATAAAGAGAGGCCCCGCTTGTGCGGGGCCTTGGTCATGGTCGGGATGATCAGGAGGCGGTTGCCTCGACCACCTTGTAGGAGGGCTGCTGGCGCAGCTTCCACAGCTCGCTCCACTTGCGCAGGGCAGAGAGCAGGATCAGCATCCCCAGCACCAGCATGATGAGGGAGATGATGCCGTTCATCGGGTTGTAGCCCTTGGCGGCCGAGTTGAAGTAGACGTTGCTCATCATCCAGTAGGCGGCGTAGTTGACGGTGACGAACAGGTAGGCCAGCGGGATCAGGCAGGTCAGCATGTAACGGCGCTTGCTGGCCAGTCGCAAGATGATGGTGGCACCGATGATGAGGCCCACCGAGGCCATCAGCTGGTTCGATACCCCGAACAGTGCCCACACAGATCCGATATCACCGGACATCAGCAGGTAACCCCACATCACGCAGGCGAGCACGCTGGCGCCGATGGCGCCCGGCATCCAGTCGATGCGCTTGAGGGGCGGGTAGAACTCGCCGAAGAAGTCCTGAATGAGGTAGCGGGAGACCCGGGTACCGGAGTCAACGGCGGTCAGGATAAAGACCGCTTCAAACATCACCACGAACTGGAAGAAGTAGGAGGCGAGGTTACTGAACCAGGGCACCTTGGTGAAGATGTAGGACATGCCCACCGCCAGGGTGACGGCGCCACCGGTGCGACCGTTCAGATCCATGCCGATCTCCTGGGAGAGGAACGGCAGATCCACCACCTGCATCCCCAGTTTGGCGAAAGCTTCCGGGGTGGCGTTGATGGCGAAGTAGTCAGCCGGGTGCAGGGCAGTGGCGGCGATCAGCGCCATCACGCCCACCACGCACTCGGCCAGCATGGCACCGAAGGCGACCGGCAGGATGTCGTTCCACTTGTCCACCAGTTTCGGGGTGGTGCCGGAGCCGATGAAGGCGTGGAAGCCGGAGATAGCGCCACAGGCGATGGTAATGGAGATAAAGGGCCAGACCGGGCCGCCCAGTACCGGGCCGCCGCCGTGGACGAACTGGGTCATGGCGGGGAACTGGATCTCCGGGTTGATGCAGATAACGCCGATCACCAGCGCGCCGAACACGCCGATCTTCATAAAGCTGGAGATGTAGCCGCGCGGGGTGAGCAGCAGCCAGACCGGCAACGCGGTGGCGAAGAAGGCGTAGATGGGCAGCGCCAGACTGATGGTCTCGGCACGCAGAGTCAGCCAGGCACCGAAGGCGCTCTCCTGCACGTAGGGGCCGAAGAAGACACAGGCCAGCACGGCGATGAAGCCCACCCAGGAGGCCGCTTGCAGGTTGCCGGTCAGCTTGTGCCAGATCCCCACCACCATGGAGATGGGGATGGTCATGAAGACGGCAAACACGCCCCAGGCGTTACGCTCCAGCGCGTGCACCACCACCATGGAGAGACCCGCCATGGTGATGGTGATGATGAAGAGCATCGCAAGGCCGGTACACCAGCCGGCGATGGGGCCAAGTTCGGCCTTGGCCACCTCGGAGAGGGACTTGCCCTGATGCTTCATGGAAGCGAACAGCACGACTGTGTCGTGCACCGCGCCGCCGATGACGCAGCCGATCAGCAGCCAGAGAAAGCTTGGCAGGTAGCCGTACTGGGCGGCCAGTACCGGGCCGACCAGCGGACCGGCGGCGGCGATGGCCGCAAAGTGCTGACCGAAGTTGACCCACTTGTTGGTCGGCACATAGTTCTTGCCATCTTCCAGCTGGTGGGAGGGGGTGACCAGTTTGTCGTCAGCCTGCAGCACCTTGCGCACAAAGAACACGCCGTATAGGCGATATGCAATGGCGAGGATGCAGAGGGCCGCAATGACAAAAGTGATTGCGTGTTGCATGGGGGAGTTTCCTTTTCCTGTGGCCAATCTGGCCGGGCTCAGGCTGCACTTTACCGACGCGGTGGGGAAAGGGGAGCGCAGAAAAGGTCAGTGGCAGGGTTCCGCCCGCGAGTGGCAGAAAAGCGGCCCCGAGTGGTTTGAGGGGTGAGCGGGCGGGTGTGGCAAGCGGGTGAGTGGTAACGGGCAGGGGAGCGGGGTGAGTGGCCCGCCCCTCAGGGGATCTCCAGCAGCTCCTTGAGGGGCTTGAGGTAGCGGCGGCTCACCGGCACCTTGTGACCCCCCTGAGTCACTACCTCCGCCAGCCCGCCGTCCAGCAGCAGGATTTCACGGATCTGGCCCGGGTTGAGCAGGTACTGGCGGTGACAGCGCACGAAGCCGGTCTTCTCCTCCAGGGTACGCAGGGTCAGCTCTGTGGTGCCCTGCTGCTGGGCGCTCACCACCTTGTTGCCGGCCAGATCGCTGTGGACGAACTCCACCTCGCCAAGGGGCAGCAGCAGAATGCGGTTGTGGCCGCTGCATGGAATGCTGCGCAGGGGCTGGGCGATGCGGGTCGGATCTGGCAGCGGCTGGCCCGCCAGCTCACCTTTTGGTGAGAGCAGCCGCTGGATGCGCTCCAGCGCCTTGTTCATCCGCTCTGCCGTGACCGGCTTGAGCAGGTAGTCGAGGGCATTCTCCTCGAACGCGCGCAGGGCAAACTCGTCGTAGGCGGTGATGAAGACGATGTGGGGGCGCAAGTCCGGATCCAGCATGCTCACCAGCTCCAGCCCGTTGATGCGCGGCATCTGGATGTCGAGAAACAGCAGGTCGGGTTTGAGGCGATGGATGGCGGGCAGCGCCTCCATGGCGTGGGCGCACTCTCCCAGCAGGCGGATATTACCCGCCTGCTCCAGCAGCAGGCGCAGCTCCTCGCGGGCGAGGGGTTCATCGTCGACGATCAGGGCGGTCAGCATGGGCTCTCCTGCAGGGGAAGGGTGATCCTCACCCGGGTTGATTGATGGGGGACGCAGTCGATGGCGACCCCGTACTCGGCGCCGTAACGGGCCTTGATGCGCCGATCCACTATGTTCATGCCAAGGCCGCTTCCCTCCTGTTTCGTCTGATAGAGCCCGGCGTTGTCGCACACCTCCAGTACCACCCGCTGCGCCTCAATCCGGGCTCTCAGGGTCAGCAGGCCGGGTTCGAACATCTGGGAGATGCCGTGCTTGACCGCGTTCTCGACGATGGGCTGCAGGGAGAAGGTGGGCAGCCGGTACTCCAGCAGCGATTCGGGAATATGGATCTGCACGCTCAGGTGCTCGGCGAAGCGGGCCTGTTCGATGTGCAGATAGGCGTTCACATGCTCCAGCTCGTCGGCCAGGGTCACCTCGTCCCCCTGCCGCTTGAGGTTCTTGCGAAAGAAGGTGGAGAGGTTGTGCACCAGGGTGCGGGCGCTTTCGGGGTCACGCCGGATCACGGCCGACAGGGTGTTGAGGGCGTTGAACAGGAAGTGCGGGTTGATCTGCGCCTGCAACAGCTTGATCTCCGACTGGGCCAGCAGCCGCTTCTGCTCGTTGTATTTGCCCGCAAGGATCTGGCCGGAGAGCAGCCGGGCAATCCCCTCTCCCAGGGTGCGGTTGATGGAGGAGAAGAACTTGCGCTTGGGCTCGTAGAGCTTGATGGTGCCTACCACCGATCCCTCTTCCCCTCGCAGCGGAATGACCAGCGAGGAGCCGAGCCGACACTGGGGGTGCAGGTTGCAGCTGTAGGGGATGAGGTTGCCGTCGGCATAGACCACCTCGTTATGCTGGATCGCCTTGAAGGTGTGGGCCGAGTTGATGGCGGTGCCCGGCAGGTGGTGATCCTCGCCGATGCCGATAAAGGCGAGCAGTTTCTCCCGATCTGTGATGGCCACTGCACCGACTCCGGTCTCCTCGTAGAGGATGCGCGCCATCTGCTGACACGCCTCCTGGGTGAAGCCCTTGTCCAGCACCCGCATCGCTCGCTCGGCGATCTTGAGAGCTCGGGCAGAGAAGGCGACCGAGTACTTCTCCAGCATGGCGCGGTGATCGAGGATCATCCGCATGAACATGGCGGCCCCCAGGGTATTGGCCACCAGCATGGGGGCTATGATGTTCTCGATAAGGTGGATGGCGTCATCAAGGGGGCGGGCCACCAACAGGATGATCCCCATCTGCATCAGCTCGGCGATAAGGGCCACAGATCCCACCACCCAGGGGCTGAACAGCAGGTCGAGCCGGTGGCGGGCGACGAAGTGGCGATGCACCAGGCCGCCGAGCAGCCCCTCGGCGATGGTGGAGAAGGTGCAGGCCAGCGCGGTAAAGCCCCCCAGCGAGTAGCGATGAATGCCGCCGGTGAGCCCTACCAGCAGCCCCACCACCGGGCCGCCGACTATGCCTCCCAGCACGGCGCCAATGGCGCGGGTATTGGCGATGGAGTCCTCGACCCTCAGGCCAAAGTAGGTACCCATGACGCAGAAGCCGGAGAAGATGAGGTAGCAGAGGATCTTGTGGGGCCAGCTCAGGGTCACCTGAGTGAGCGGCATGAACAGCGGCGTCTTGGAGAGCAGCCAGGCGATCACCAGATAGACGCAGAGCTGCTGGAACAGCGAGATCACCAGAGTGAATTGTTCAAACGCCACGGCTCATTGCCCCGGTAATGGTTGGTCATTTAATGGACGCGGAGTATTAGCAAACCCCATACCCCCTTGCAAGGCAGGGGTATCGGAATGGTGGCGTAGCGCACGATTTGCCGCATCGTCTGCCGTAGTGGCGGGCGGTAACTGTCAGGTTACTCAGCATGGAGTCTGAGCTGGCGGCAGACGAGGTGATATGGCGGGCACAAAAAGGGGGCCAGAAGGCCCCCGAATTGACGGTCAGTGGGTAGCTCAATCGAGTTTGAGATCGACCCAGACCATACGGTGATCCGAACTGACTCCCTTGGCGATGCCGAGTTTCGCATCATAGACCAGGTGGTAACCCGCCTCGAAGCTGGCCGGCCAGTAGACACCACTCTTCACCGCGTTGAGATTCGCTGAGGGGATAACGTGATCCAGCTGCAGCACGCTGGTGTTGGTGATCCGCTCCGGGTTGGGACGATTCAGATTGCGTTTGCAGTCGGTCCCCTTGCTGACACACTCCGGGCCCCCTTCGCTGACCGGGATCAGGGGGCCATTGGTGATAGACTGATTCATCAGCGGGTTGTTCAGCAGATCCTGAATAGCGCTCAGATCGCCGTCGCCGGTTTGCGGATCGGCATTGAGATCCCCGGCTATGACGAACTTGGCATTTTTGGCCAGCCCACCCTTGGTGCCCTTGTCATCGGCCATGTAGTTGAGCCCCTTGACGTAGTCGTTCCAGAAGGCGATCTCGGCGCGGTTGTGCTTGACGGTGTGACGCGCCGCGTTGGCAAAGATGGGCGGAGTCGGGTGGGAGATCAGGAAGTGAATGACCTCTTCTCCCTTGTCTGTCTTGATCCGCACCGGCACGTCAGCGTGGTTCTTGGAAGAGAGCGGGTACTTCTGCCACACCTCATTGGCATACCAGGCATCGCCGCACTGGCGGCTGGCCGGGATCTTGGCATTGGGGTTGTTGCAGTCATCGATGACGGGGTTCTTCTCGCCCGGCATATCCTTCCACTTGAAGTTCTGGAAGGTACGGATCTGCTTGGTGTCTATAGGATATTTGGACATCACCGCAAAGGCGTACTGGCCGTGGTAGCTGCCAAAGCCCCAGGCATCATCGGGGCCGCTGTTGACCTTGCCGTCGAGGTTGAGGTCATAACCGCTCATCAGGCCGGTGTTGGTGGCGAAGTTCTGCATCACCGGATAGCTAATGGCCGTCACTTCGCTGTGCTGGGCGTGGGCCAGATAGTTGTCGTTGAAGGCTTTCAGATCGGTAGTGCTTTCGCCTTTGCCGTCGTTGTCGAACTCGTTGAGCAGGAACACATCCGGGCGGGTGCGCTGGATGATCTCCGCCACGTTGCGGATCTGCTGCACGTTCAGGGCCCTGGTCTTCTCTGCTCCGCTAAGATTGCCGCCTGCGAGGCGGGCCAGCAGGGCATCCTGCGCGGTGCGGGTCAGTGCCAGCTCACCGGTCAGCATGCCGGCGGCAGTGCGGTCAAAGGCAACATTAAACGTGGCAAAGCGAATCATGTGGGCACCTGCATTGGTTAACAGGTTGCCATTATAGGGGCGTGGTTTCCCTTTCTGGCATATCCCCTCGGAAAAAGCAGCTACACCACCATCGGCAGGCCGCTTTCTGGATGGTGGATCACCTGAGCCGGATAGCCGTAGAGGCGGGAGATAAGCTCGGGGGTGAGCACTTCGCCCGGCGTGCCATCGGCCATCAATTTGCCCCGCTCCAGCATCACCAGCCGGTCGGCATAGCGCGCCGCCAGATTGAGATCGTGCAATACCACCAGCACGGCGGTATTGCGGCTGGCCAGCGCCCGGGCCATAGCCAGCAGTTGGTGCTGATATTTCAGATCGAGGGCCGAGGTGGGTTCGTCGAGCAGCAGCAGCCGTGGTTGTTCCGATTGCTCGGGTGAATCAGGGGCTTGCCAGATCTGGGCCAGTACCCGGGCAAACTGTACCCGCTGCCGCTCGCCGCCGGAGAGCCCGGGATAGAGCCGTTTGGCCAGATGTTCGACCCCCGCATGGGCCATGGCGGCGGCCACTATCTCCTCCTTGCGGCGAGCGGGTTCGCTGTGGGGCAGGCGTCCCATGGCCACCACCTCTTCACAGAGAAAGGGGAAGTTGAGTGACGAGCTCTGCGGCAGCACCCCGAGCCGGTGGGCCAGCAGGCTGCTATCCCACAGCTGACGCTCCCGGCCAAACAGGGTGATGGTGCCTTCATGGGACAGCTCACCGGTCAGGCATTTTAGCAGAGTGCTCTTGCCCGCCCCGTTGGGGCCGAGCAGGGCGGTCAGGGTGCCGCTGTGCAGAGCGAGATCGAGCCCATCCAGGATCTGGCGCTGACCACGGCGCAGGCTCAGTCGGGAGCAAGTCAGCAGGGGGGAGGCAAATCGTTCCATAGCAATCCGTGTTAAAGCGCGCGGCGGCTCTTTATCAGCAGCCAGATGAAAAAGGGGGCACCGAGCAGGGCGGTAATGATGCCGACCGGCAGCTCGGCCGGGGCCAGCAGGGTGCGTGCCAGCATGTCGGCACCCAGCAGCAGGGCTGCTCCCATCAGGGCGGAGAGGGGCAGCAGTCTGACATGGTTGGGGCCGGCCAGCAGTCGTACCAGATGGGGCACCACCAGCCCGACGAAGCCGATCATTCCCGATACCGCGACGGCCACGCCGACACCGGCGGCGGTGAGCAGAATCAGGCGGCGCTTGAGCGCCTGCACATCGATCCCCAGATGGCGGGCTTCCCCTTCGCCGAGCAGCAGGGCGTTGAGGGGATTGGCATCGCGCATAAAGAGCCACAGCAGGGCCGCCAGCGTAAACAGCGCCAGCGCCATGTCGGCAGGTTTGCCGGCGGCCAGGGTACCCATCTGCCAGAGGCTGAGATCCCGCAGCATCTGATCGTCGGCGAGATAGCTGAGCAGGCCGATCACCGCGCCCGAGAGCGCCGTGATGGCGACCCCGGCCAGCAGCATGACGGTCACCGAGGTGCCCCCCTCCCGTGTGCCGAGCAGATAGACCAGAGTGGTGGTCAGCGCACCGCCGAGAAAGGCGAGCAGCGGCAATAGCCCGACGCCGAGCAGCTGTTGCAGCGATTCACCGAGGGGGGCCAGCAGCACGATGGCCAAGGCCGCTCCGAGCGCCGCGCCGCCGGAGACCCCAATGATGCCGGGGTCAGCCAGGGGGTTGCGAAACAGCCCCTGCATCACGGCGCCACAGAGCCCGAGGATCCCGCCGACCGCGATGCAGAGCAGGGTACGAGGGAGCCTAATCTCCTGCACGATCAAAAGCTTGTGAGCCGCAATTCCGCTCCCCTGGCCGGCATAGAGCGCGCGCAGGCTCTCGCTCAGGGTGAGTGCCATCGGCCCGGTTGCCAGCGAACCGAGCAGCAGCAAGGCGAGGGCGGCCGTGGTGAGGGCCAGCAGCCAGGGGAGGGGCAAGCGCATCATGACCCCTGTTTGAGCCACTGGGCGATCTGGTTCGCCTGCTGCAGGGAGTTGAGGCTCAGGCCCCCTTGCAGGGCGTGACCGTCGATGGCGTGAATGGCGTTGCGCTTGCCGGCCGGGGTGGCGGCCAGTGCGGGTACTTCGGCCAGCACCTTGGCAGGGTCGGCGTAGCGCTGCCAGTCGCGGCCGCTGACCAGCACCAGATCAGGCTGCATCTCGATCAGGGATTCGGCGGAGACGGGTTTGTAGTTGTGCAGCGTGGCTGCGGTATTGGTGCCGCCAGCCAGCGTAAGCAGAGCGCCGGCGGTGGTGTCGCCCCCGGCAATACTCACCGGTTGCCCCTTGTGCAACAGCAAAAAGGCAACCTTGAGTGGCTTGTTCTGTTTGGCTTGTGCCGCCAGCTGCTCGGTCTGGCTCTGGATCTGCTGTTTGAGCTGCTCGCCCGCGGCCTTGTCATCCAGCAGGCTGGCCAGGGTATCGATACGCTCATTGAGGTTAGCCAGAGTCGGTGCCGTTTCCAGCACTTCTACCTTGACCCCGGCACGGCGCAGCTGATCGAGGGTTGGCGCCGGCCCCATCTCGTCGCTGCCGACTACCAGAGTCGGTGCCAGACTGAGGATCCCTTCGGCTGCCAGTACGCGCTGATAGCCAACCTTGGGCAACCCTGTTGGCAAGGGGCTGCTGACATCGGTCGCAACGAGGCGATCGTCGCCACCTAACGCCAGAATGAGTTCAGTGGTAGCCGGGCCAATGCTGACGATGCGGGTATTGGGCGCTTCGGCAGCATGAGTGAACAGGGGGAGCAGAGAGCTGCTCAGCAGGGTGAGTGCGAGGGCAAGAGGACGGCCCATGCTAACCTCCGACAATAGGGTGAAAAGGATGTGCCGCCGAGAATATCAAGGGTTTGAATAAAATGCACTGAGAATGATAGCAATTATCAATTGCATTGATTCTGGTGCTTTATTAGAGTAGCCGCCATGATAAACAGCGAGGCTGGTGCCTCGCCGAGGGAGAAACGATGAGCATTGCACAACGCATTCAGGAGATGCTGGAGCAGGATCCCAGCGCTCACCCTTCAACCATTGCGACCCAGCTGGCCGTCAGCGAGTGGGAGGTGGTTCGCCAGCTGCCCGCGGAGCTGGTGACCCTGTTGCCCGCCGATCGCGCACAAGCTCTGCTGGAAGATCTGGCCGACTGGGGCCCGGTAACCACCATCGTCGAGTCTGAAGGTTCCATCTTTGAAGTGAAGGCGCCGTTCCCGAAGGGTAAAGATGCGCGTGGCTACTACAACCTGATGGGCCGCGACGATGAGCTGCACGGTCACCTCAAGCTGGACAACGTGGCGGGGATTGCGCTGGTCAGCAAGCTGTTCATGGGCAAGGAGGGGCACTCCTTCCAGTTCTTCGGCCACTCCGGTCGTTGCATCTTCAAGGTTTATCTCGGCCGCGACGAGAAGCGTCAGTTGCTTGCCGATCAGGTCACCCGTTTTATGGCCCTGCGCCACCCGTCTCAAGAGGAAGTAAAAGCATGAGTGAACGTCAGGAGCGTCTGCAGAACCGTCTGCAACCGGAGATCCGCGAGTTTCGCGACAGCTGCCGTACCCTACAGCTCGCCACCGTCGACAGCCAAGGCAATCCCAACGCCAGCTATGCACCGTTCGTGCTTCAGGAAGATGGTTACTATGTGCTGATCTCCGAGATCGCCCGCCATGCCCGCAATCTGCAACAGGTACCCCGGGTATCCCTGATGCTGATCGAGGATGAGAGTGGTGCCCGCGAGCTGTTTGCCCGCAAGCGTCTGACCTTTGATGCGGTGGCTGAAGTGGTTGCCCGTGACGACGCTCGCTGGAGCAAGGCCGTGGCGGCGCTGGAGGGGCGTTTTGGCGAGATCATCAAGGGGCTCTCCAACCTCAAGGATTTCAAACTGTTCCGCCTCAAGCCGGAGCAGGGGCTGTTCGTCAAGGGCTTCGGCCAGGCGTTTGCGGTCTCCGGTGACGAGTTGGTGGACTTCGTCCATCTGGTGGAAGGGCACAAGCGCATCGACAACGGTGCCGAGCTCACCAGCCCGGCCGATGCGCCGGTCTGACGACACGACATCAGCCACAACAAAACGGGCAGCCAATTGGCTGCCCGTTTTTTATTGCGTTATCTCATCCGGATTGCTTAATCCTGCCAGGAGGCCTTGTTGGGGAAGGCGCTGCGATCGGCAGTGGTTGCCGTCTCGTTACACTCACCCCGCACCTTCCAGGAGGTCTGACTCAGCACTATGTACCCTTCCCGGCAGTACTTTTTGCTGGCGAGGGTCTGGGTCAGCAGGTTCTCTTGCAATGCTTCCCGCTGCTCCAGCAGGCGCTGGCTCTGGGCGGCAGAGAGGCCGCGCGGCAGGGTATCGTTGGGCGCGGCTTCAAAGGTGAAGCGCTTGCTCCCCTCCTCGTTGATGTGGGTCAGGAAGAGGGGCTCGGGCCCGTCATACTTCTGGCCAGGCAAGCTGGAGCAGGCCGAGAGCAGGGGAAAGAGCAGCAACAGGGTGGCGGGCAACAGGCGCACGGCAAGACTCCGGTGAGAAACAAAGCGAGGGCGCCAGATTAACATGGCTGCCCAACGGGTGTTACTGCCAGCAGCTCGTCGGTGGTGAGCAGGGTCACACTGCGCCCATTCGGCAGGTCGAGATTGCGCCATATCCAGTTGTGATGCTCGATGATCTGGGGAGCGCCAAGGTGGGGGCGATTGGCGGTGGAGTGAGCATCGCTCAATACGAACACCTCGAAGCCATGAGAGGCTGCGCTGCGCACTGTGGTATCGACGCAGAAATCGGTGTTGCTGCCGCAGAGGATAAGCCTGTCGACCGGCTGTTCTGCCAGCAGAAACGCGAGCTCGGTGTCGAGGAAGCTGTCACATGCGCTCTTGCGTACCCGGCTATCGCTCTTGGCTGGCTGCAGCACACTGTGCAGTTGCCAACCCGGGGTGCCGGGTTCCAGTTCGCCACCCGGCAGATCATCATGCTGGATATAGATGACTCGCCCCTGTTGTTGCCTGACATGGGCCGCAGCCCGATTGATATTTGCCAGTACTTGCTGTTGTTGATGATGGGTCTCCTTCATGACCCCTTGCTGCACATCGATGATCAGTAACACATCCATATTGTACCCGCCGTTTCCTTGATGATTAGGGTTGCAGCCACTGGCTGCAGTCACGGCTGCGGGATTGATGCAGCGCGCCCATATCTTGCTTCATCTCGGCACTGTTTTGCCAGCGTTCGGGGAGCGGCATCATCTTTACGGTTACATCGGCGGCTTGGCCCGGGGGTGTCTCTTCCCCGGTTTGCGGGACTACCAGAGCCACCTTGAGCGCCGGGTTGCGGCTGGCGATGCGACTGGCAATCCCGAGCCCCCCCTCTACATGGAAATTACCGGCGATATGCATGATCTGCTGGCCCGGATGCTTGGCGAGGTAATCCACCATGCTCTCGGCCATAGTGTCGTCCCAGCTGGTCTGGGCAGCGAAACGGCGGGCGTTGCTGTCGGCATCGCCATGGTGCATGGAGGCCATGAACTTCTGGCGATAGGGATCATCCCCCAGCGTCAGTTGGCGGGCCAGCTGGCTGCGACGTGAGGTGGGCAACTTGTCTAGCCAGGCGACTCCTTCCTGACCGACACAGCTCACCAGCGGTTTGGGGGCATTGGCGGCGATCACCGGCATGTGGTGCGCTTTGGCGAACTCCACCAGCGGGCGATAGTCGCTCGGGTAGTTGGGCCAGGCATGCCCTTCGCGGATGAGCGCAGCTTCACCGATCTTCCCTGCCAGATAGGCATCAAGGGTTGCTTGATCGGCCCGGCTGAACTGCTCCATGGATAGGGTCAGCCCCCGTCCGTGTTGCTCTGCTTGCTGATACAGGGCGCTCAGCAGTCGTGACTGCAACAGGTGAATGGCTGGGTGGGTGTGCAGTTCGCCCACCAGAATGATGTCGGCATCTGCGAGACGGGCAGTGGCCTGATCCAGAGTCAGGGTTTCCTGCTGCGAATTACCCAACTGATAGTCATAGAGAGTCGCCAGTGGGGTGGATACTGGTTGCTGGCTGGTGGCGCAGGCAGTCAGTAGCAGTAGCAGGGGCAGTGCAAGCAGAGGGAGTCGTTTCATCAGCAATCTCGCGGCATAGAGAGGCCCGAACAGGGGTTGTGTTACAGGCATAAAACAGGAAATGGCTGGCAGTGTAAAACTAACAATCCTCTTTTTAAATGATAATGATTCTTTTTTATTGATCTTTGAGTCGGGGTGGGTAAGATGCGGCCTGTTTGATAATAGTTCTCAATAAGGATTCGCTGTGACCCATCAAAACGCACTCTCTCTGGTCGCGCTCGCCGTAGCGGCCGGTCTCTCCTCCCAGGTCTTTGCTGCCACTCAAAAGGCGGATGAAGTCGTGGTTGTCAGCGGCTCACGGATGGAGCAGAAGCTGGAAGATGTCTCCGGCCCCATTTCGGTGATCACCGCCAAACAGATCGAAGAGCAGGTGGTGACTGATGCCGCTGACCTGTTCCGCTATGAACCCGGTGTCGCCGTGCTGGGCGGGCAGGGAGATGCCCAGACCTTCATCATCCGCGGTATGGGGGAGAACCGGGTCAAGGTGGTGCGCGACGGTGTGCGCCAGAACGATGCCTACAGCAAGGGCGGAGTGGGTCAGAGCTACTTCGATACCGACATGATCAAGCAGGTGGAAGTAGCCAAGGGGCCTGCTTCTGCGGCCTACGGCTCCGATGCGCTGGGTGGCGTGATTGCCATCACCACCAAGGATGCCAGCGACTTCCTCAAGGGCAAGGATAGCTATCTGGATGTGACCAGCGGTTATGCCTCCAGCAGTCACCAGAAGATGGCCGGTTTTACCGGCGCCCTGCGTACCGGTGACGTGGAGAACCTGCTGCGCTACACCTGGCGCGATGGTGGTGTCACCCAGAACTACGATTCAACCAAGACCGATTTCGATATCGGGACTCACGCCCTGCTGCTCAAGAGCAAGTGGAATCTCTCTGATGAGCAGTTCCTCAAGCTGACCGTCGATTATCTGACCGATGGCGAGGAGCCGGACGCGGTCAAGCTCAACAAGGTCGGTACCGGCACTGCCCGCGTGTTCGAGCAGCCCATCACCGACAAGCAGACCGACAACCTGTCGCTGGTGCTGGATCACGGCATCGCGCTGAATAAGGGTTGGGCCGACCGGATGGATACCAAGGTCTACTTTGCCCGCACCAAGCAGACGCTGGATCAGTACGCCTCATCCAAATATCCGGTTAACCCGCGCAACCCCTATGTGACCAAAAACTCGCTAGATCACAACGTGTTCGATCAGAAGAACCTCGGTGCCCAGCTGCAGTTCCACAAGGCGGTGGCCAATCATCGTCTGGCCTGGGGGGCCGAGTATGAGCACACCGACAACGAACGCTCCCGCTACAAGGGGCCGACCAAACCGAATGATTTTGTCGGCTACAACGAGCTGAGCTTCCCGGCCACCACCAGCGAGCGTAGCGCCCTGTGGGCCTTCGACGAGATCAAGTTCGGCGATCGCTGGGTGCTGACCCCGGGCGCCCGCTATGACTACTACCGGATGACCCCGGACAATGATCCCGCCTACACAGGCGACAAGCTTCACAAGTTCTCCGAAGGGGAGATCTCGCCCAAGTTGGGTCTGGTATTCAAGGCCCACGAGGCGGCCAACCTGTTTGCCCAATACAGCCACGGCTTCAAGGCACCCATGTATGACAGCGCCTTCTCCACCCTGAACCATCAGGCTTACGGCTATCGCATCGAGCCGAACCCGAACCTCAACCCGGAGAGCAGCGACGGCATCGATCTCGGTGTGCGTGGCAGCCACAATGGCTTCAGCTACGAGGTGGCCAGTTTCTACAACAAGTTCGACGATTTCATCGAGATGGTGGAAGTGGGCAAAGAGGGACGCACCGCTGTCTACCAGTACCAAAACCTGAGCAAGGCGACCACCAAGGGGGTTGAAGCGAAAGCGGATTACTGGCTGACCGATCTGGTCAACGTCTGGGGCAACCTCGCCTACATCGACGGCAAGGATGGCGATGGCAACTACATCAACAGCCTGAGCCCCCTCAACGGTAGCGTCGGCGTTCGTCTGGAGCAGGAGAAGTGGAACTTCAATACGGCGCTGCGCTTTGCCGACGACATGGACAAGGTGCGCAAGGATGCCAAGGGCAACGAGTATGCGAAGGCGGCCGGTTGGGGCGTGGTGGACATGTATGCCCAGTTCAACCCGATGCAGGATCTGCAGCTCAACGTCGGTCTCTTCAACCTGTTTGACAAGGAGTACACCAGCTACGAGCGCATCGCAGGCCGTGATGCGGGTTCTGATAACAGCCTGATGACCGAGCCGGGCCGTAACCTCAGCGCCCGAGTCAAGTACGTATTCTAAAAACGACAACACACGCAGTGAACCCGGACTTGAGTCCACTCCGAATCCCCGCCCTGACAGGCGGGGGTTTTTTATGAGGCATCCAGATATTGTGATGCTAACCCGTCACTGAGGCTATGAAAGCAGCATTTTCTTTGCGTAAACAAGATATTGTGCTATTTGTTCCATGCTTAATAACATCTAGAACATTTTGGCAACGGGGAAATGCGCTTTTGACTTCTACATCCCCCCACACTTTCGAGACGACCAACGCACTTGAGCTGATCACCCGGTTCAATGACGCATCCAATGAACAGACAATACTTGCTCTGCTGCGCCAGATCTGCGAGCTGATGGGATTTGACTACTTTCGCTTGGGATTTATCTCGCCCAGCTCCATTCAGCGGCCGGATGTGCGGATCTTCAATGGTTGTCCAGCAGAATGGGTTCAGTACTACAACGAACAAGCCCTTTATACCGTTGATCCGGTTGTCAAAAAAGGTATGGCTCAGAGTACACCGTTACTTTGGGCCAACCTCATTACTGAGTGTTGTGACCTGCAAGACAGCGCCGGGCTGGAAGTTATGTTGCTGGCTCAGGAGGCCGGCTTGCGCGATGGCATCACCATCCCCTGGCACGGTGCAAATGGTCATATTGGACTGTTCTCATTGATTACCAGTGAGCCCCGCACCGAACATCAATGGTTGACTGCTATTCCGTTTCTGAGTTGGCTTGCGACCCATATCTTTGAAGCCGTGGCCAGGGTCTGCATCGCAGCTATGCCTCCTCGGGAGATGTTGACTACTCGCGAACTGGAGGTGTGCCAATGGGCTGCAGAGGGCAAACAGGTCAGCGATATTGCCCAGATCCTGGATATCAAACCCAGAACCGTGACCTTCCATCTGGAGAGAATTGCGGAGAAGCTGGGGGCAAGCAGCAAAAATCAGGCGATTTCCTGGGCCCTCAAGCAGGGGGTGGTCAAGCTCAATATTGATGCCGCGCAGGTCGAGAATGTGCTCGATAGCAGTGAGTAGTTCTGTTTTAGGCAATCAATTGCTCATCTGGCAGATGAAATGGCTGCCTGTGCGAACTGTGCCGGTCAAAATGTTTGTCTGCGCAATTTATTGCATGGTTACGCTGTGTGGTTTCTGGCGAAAATGTCTAAGGTATTGATTTTTAAAAGGTAAAAAAATGGCATGGTCGCTGCTAATAGTCTGGTCGAGTGCTATCTCGTTTAACCAATCTATTTAGGAGCATACACATGCCAACTCCATGTTATATCAGCATCGAAGGTAAAACCCAGGGCAATA
>NZ_JANFNW010000010.1:0-162402 GCF_024436135.1 Aeromonas sp. SG16 | reverse complement strand
TTATCGACTTGGCTTTCTGCGTTGCCGCTTGCCGTGTCGATGGAGGCGCATTATAGGGAGTGAATTCGTTCTGGCAACCCCTCTCCTGCAATAAAATTGCAAAAAAGGGCACTTTTTTAGTTATTCATATCCAACCACAGCTTTTATACAAGCTTATCCACAGAAATGAGTTCCAGGTTGCTAGAATGGCCGAAAACAAGGAGGCCAAGATGGACTTGCGACTGAGACCTTACAAGGGAAAACGCCCGCAATTGGGCAAACGGGTATATGTAGACCCCTGCGTCACCCTGGTAGGTGATATCACCTGGCCAATGATGCTTAAACGAAGTGAGCTGGCTATTCACCTTTTCGCTAGACTCGGGAACAACTCTTACCTCCTATATAGAAGAAGTTGAATAATGAGTTGAGGCAGTTGAGGCAGTTGAGGCAGTTGAGGCAGTTGAGGCAGTTGAGGCAGTTGAGGCAGTTGAGGCAGTTGAGGCAGTATCAAAATCTCTTAAAAGAAAAGCCGGGACAAGCCCGGCTTTTTCTTTATCACTCAGCAGCTGCTTCAGCAGCGGCCGGGCGGTCTACCAGCTCGATATAAGCCATAGGGGCGTTGTCGCCAGCACGGAAACCGCATTTCAGAATGCGAGTATAACCGCCGGCGCGCTCCAGGTAGCGCGGGCCCAGTTCATTGAACAGCTTAGCCACGATCGCGTTGTCGCGAGTGCGGGCAAATGCCAGACGACGATTAGCAACGCTATCAGTCTTGGCAAGGGTGATCAGCGGTTCAACTACACGACGCAGCTCTTTTGCCTTAGGCAGAGTCGTCTTGATGATCTCATGACGAACCAGGGAGCTGGCCATGTTGCGGAACATAGCCTGACGATGGCTGCTGTTCCGGTTCAGTTGACGACCACTCAAACGATGGCGCATGACCTTATCCTTCTAACTAAATCTGTGAAACCCGTAATCTGGATTACTCGTCAGCGATGCTGGCGGGCGGCCAGTTCTCAAGGCGCATGCCAAGAGACAGACCACGGGAGGCCAACACGTCCTTGATCTCAGTCAGGGACTTCTTACCGAGGTTAGGAGTCTTAAGCAACTCAACTTCGGTACGCTGTACCAGATCACCAATATAGTGGATAGCTTCTGCCTTCAGACAGTTCGCAGAACGAACTGTCAGCTCCAAATCATCGACAGGACGCAGCAGAATCGGATCAAACTCGGGTTTCTCTTCTTTCTTCTCGGGCACGCTGACATCGCGCAGATCCACGAAGGCTTCCAGTTGTTCAGCCAGGATAGTGGCAGAACGACGGATAGCTTCTTCAGGATCCAGAGTACCATTGGTCTCCATGTCGATAACCAGCTTGTCCAAGTCGGTACGCTGTTCCACACGTGCTGCCTCAACATTGTAGGCAATACGAACGATGGGGCTGAACGCGGAGTCCAGCAGCAGGCGACCAATCGGACGCTCTTCGTCATCGTTGTGAACACGAGCAGAAGCAGGCACATAACCACGACCGCGCTGAACTTTCAGGCGCATGCTGATTTCAGCATTGGCACCAGTCAGGTGGCAGATTACGTGCTCCGGGTTTACGATCTCGACTTCATCACCGTGAGTGATATCACCTGCGGTAACGGGGCCTGTTCCAGACTTGGTCAGGGACAGAGTTACCTCGTCCTTGCCTTCCAGCTTCACAGCGATACCTTTCAGGTTGAGCAGGATTTCAAGAATATCTTCCTGTACACCTTCTTTGCTGCTGTACTCATGCAGTACACCGTCAATTTCGACTTCAGTAACTGCACAACCGGGCATAGAAGACAGCAAAATACGACGCAGGGCGTTACCCAGCGTGTGACCAAAGCCACGCTCAAGTGGCTCAAGAGTCACTTTCGCATGAGTCGGGCTAACTTGCTCGATGTCAACTAGCCGCGGTTTAAGAAAATCTGTTACAGAACCCAGCATTGTGTCCTCTCTTTAGAAGCTAGCTTTACTTGGAGTAAAGCTCGACGATCAGCTGTTCGTTAATGTCGGCAGACAGGTCGGAACGCTCCGGCAGGCGCTTGAAGGCACCTTCCATTTTAGCGGCATCAACCTCTACCCAAGTCGGCTTCTCGCGCTGACCAGCAACCTCAAGGGCAGCTTTGATACGCGCTTGCTTCTTAGCCTTCTCACGAACGCAGATCACGTCCTCAGGGGAAACCTGGAAAGAAGGAATGTTCACAACGCGGCCGTTTACCATGATGGCCTTGTGGCTCACCAGCTGACGAGATTCAGCGCGGGTAGCACCGAAGCCCATGCGGTATACGACGTTGTCCAGACGACCTTCCAGCAGCTGCAACAGGTTTTCACCGGTGTTACCCTTTTGACGGGCAGCGTCGCGGTAGTAGTTGCGGAACTGTTTTTCCAATACGCCGTAGATACGACGAACTTTTTGTTTCTCGCGCAGTTGCACACCGTAGTCGGACAGACGCGGCTTACGAGCGCCGTGCTGACCAGGAGCGGTGTCAATCTTGCACTTAGAATCAATCGCGCGAACACCAGACTTCAGGAAGAGGTCTGTGCCCTCACGACGGCTAAGCTTAAGCTTAGGACCGATATATCTTGCCATCTTCTTTCTCCAACAATCCTAGACCAAGTAGCTACCAGCGTTACACGCGGCGCTTCTTGGGAGGACGACAACCGTTGTGCGGGATCGGAGTCACATCAGTAATGTTAGTGATGCGGAAACCAGCCGCGTTCAGGGCGCGGATGGAAGACTCACGACCGGGACCCGGACCTTTGACCATGACTTCCAGGTTCTTGACGCCATATTCTTTGGCCATCTCACCAGCGCGTTCAGCAGCTACCTGAGCAGCGAACGGGGTGGACTTACGAGAACCACGGAAACCGGAACCACCAGAAGTAGCCCAAGACAGAGCGTTGCCCTGACGGTCAGTAATGGTCACGATTGTGTTGTTGAAAGATGCATGAACGTGCGCAATACCGTCGCTCACTTGCTTTTTAACGCGCTTGCGAGCACGAGTCGGAGTTTTAGCCATTTTCTACCTTCCCGTTACTTCTTGATAGCCTTGCGCGGACCCTTACGGGTACGAGCGTTGGTCTTGGTACGTTGACCACGAACAGGCAGGCTACGACGGTGACGCAAACCACGGTAGCAACCCAGATCCATCAAACGCTTGATGTTCATGGAAATCTGACGACGCAGGTCACCTTCAACGGTGAATTTACCTACTTGTTCACGCAGACTCTCGATCTGAGCTTCGTCCAGGTCTTTAATTTTCACATTCTCAGCGATACCGGCTGCGGCACAGATGGCCTTGGAGCGGGTACGACCGACGCCATAAATAGCAGTCAAAGCGATGACTGCATGCTTATGGTCAGGAATGTTAATGCCAGCGATACGGGCCACTATTCACTCCTACATATAGTAGATTACGACCACCACAAAGCCCGTGAGCGGATACGTGGCGGTCAACCAATACACAACAAAAGTTGGCTGGCTATATTAGCCAGCACAACTATTTGTTGCAAGTACTAACCGTAAAAAATTAGCCTTGACGCTGTTTATGCTTAGGCTCGCTGCAAATCACACGCACCACACCGTGACGCTTGATGATTTTGCAGTTACGGCAGATTGCCTTAACGGAAGCACGAACTTTCATTGCTTAACTCCGTAACTACGCCGACCTTTAGCGGCCGTAGCCCTTCAGGTTGGCCTTCCTCAGGACATCACCATATTGATGAGACATCATATGGGTCTGAACCTGAGCCATGAAGTCCATGATAACCACCACGATAATCAGCAGCGAGGTGCCACCGAAGTAGAACTGTACGTTCCAGGCAGTCATCAAGAACTGGGGTACCAGACAGATAAAGGTTATATAGAGTGCACCTGCCAATGTCAGGCGAGTCATAACCTTATCGATATAACGTGCTGTCTGCTCGCCCGGGCGAATCCCCGGGATAAAGGCTCCACTCTTCTTCAGGTTATCTGCTGTCTCGCGGGGGTTGAACACCAGCGCGGTATAGAAGAAGCAGAAGAAGATAATGGCTGCTGCATAGAGCATCTCGTAAAGCGGCTGACCCGGCTGCAGGACCATAGAGACCTGTTGCAGGATGTCGGCTACTTTACCCTCGCCCTGACCAAACCAAGAGGTAATGGTCCCCGGGAAGAGGATGATGCTGGATGCGAAAATCGCAGGAATCACACCGGCCATGTTGACTTTCAACGGCAGGTGCGTGCTTTGCGCGGCGAATACCTGGCGGCCTTGTTGACGCTTGGCATAGTTAACGACGATACGACGCTGACCACGCTCCACGAACACCACAAAGTAAGTCACAGCGAAAACAATCAAGCCCAGCAACAACAACAGCAGGATGTGCAATTCCCCTTGACGTGCCTGTTCGGCCGTAGCACCAATGGCATGCGGCAGACCGGCAACGATACCTGTGAAAATAATCAACGAGATACCATTACCAATCCCACGCTCGGTAATCTGCTCACCCAACCACATCAAGAACATGGTACCGGTGACCAGACTCACAACCGCTGTGAAATAGAAGCCCAGGCCCGGATTAGTCACGAGTCCATGCATCATATTCGGCAGACCGGTTGCAATACCAATGGCCTGGAAAGTTCCCAAAACCAGCGTGCCCCAACGGGTATATTGGCTAATCTTGCGACGGCCGGATTCACCCTCTTTCTTGAGTTCAGCAAGAGCAGGATGAACCACAGTCAGCAGCTGGATAATGATCGACGCCGAAATGTACGGCATGATCCCCAACGCAAGAATAGAAGCACGCGAGAGTGCACCACCACTGAACATGTTGAACATCTCAATGATGGTGCCCTTCTGTTGCTGGAACAACTCGGCCAGTACGGCGGCGTCAATACCAGGAATCGGCACATAAGAGCCTGCACGGAAAACGATAATCGCCCCGAGAACGAAGAGCAGACGGCTCTTCAGTTCACTCAGACCACCCTGTGCTTTAACATCCAATCCTGGTTTCTTAGCCATTGTACTGATTATTCCTCGATTTTACCGCCAGCGGCCTCGATGGCTGCGCGTGCACCTTTGGTGACGGACAGACCACGAACGGTCACAGCACGGTCAATGTTGCCAGACAGAACAACTTTAGCGAACACGATGTTTTTAGTAATAACACCGGCTTGCTTCAGAGTGCTCACGTCGACCACATCACCTTCTACCAGGGCGATTTCGTTCAGGCGCACTTCGGCAGAAACCAAAGATTTGCGAGAGAAGAAACCGAACTTCGGCAGACGGATTTTCAAAGGCATCTGGCCGCCTTCGAAACCGTTGCGAACTTTGCCGCCACCGGAACGAGAGGTTTGGCCTTTAACACCACGACCACCAGTCTTGCCCAGGCCGGAGCCGATACCACGGCCACGACGATGTTTTTCAGGCTTGGAACCAGCGGCCGGAGACAGAGTGTTCAGACGCATGCTTAGCCCTCCACCTTAACCATGTAATAAACCTGGTTGATCATACCGCGTACGCAGGGAGTATCTTCCAGCTCAACGGTGTGACCAATGCGACGCAGACCCAGACCACGCAGAGTCGCCTTGTGCTTGGGCAGACGGCCGATAGAGCTGCGAGTTTGAGTTACTTTTACAGTGTTAGCCATGTCGCATTACCCCAGAATTTCTTCAACGCGCAGACCACGCTTGGCAGCGATCTGTTCCGGTGATTGACCGTGAACCAGAGCGTCTACAGTTGCGCGAACAACGTTGATTGGGTTGGTGGAACCGTAGGTCTTAGCCAGCACGTTGTGGATACCAGCAACTTCCAGAACGGCACGCATAGCGCCGCCTGCGATGATACCAGTACCTTGAGAGGCCGGCTTCATGAACACGGTGGAACCGGAGTGAACACCTTTCACCGGGTGGTGCAGGGTGCCGTTGTTCAGCTCAACCTTGTTCAGGTTACGCTTGGCCTGTTCCATTGCTTTTTGAATAGCAGCCGGAACTTCACGGGCTTTACCGTAACCGTAACCTACACGGCCGTTACCATCACCCACCACGGTCAACGCGGTGAAGGACATGATACGACCACCTTTAACAGTTTTCGAAACACGGTTTACTGCAATCAGCTTTTCTTGCAGTTCGCCGGCTTGAGATTCGACTTTAGCCATCTTCGACTCCTAGCTTAGAACTGAAGACCAGCGTCACGTGCAGCAGCTGCCAGAGCAGCGATACGGCCGTGATACTTGAAACCGGAACGATCGAAAGATACGTTCTGAACGCCTTTGGCAATAGCACGCTCAGCGATAGCCTTACCTACAGCGGTAGCAGCATCTGCGTTACCGGTGTATTTCAGAGCTTCACTGATGGCTTTCTCTACTGTGGAAGCAGAGGCCAGAACTTCGGAACCGTTGGCTGCAATAACCTGCGCATAGATATGACGCGGGGTACGGTGAACAACCAGACGGGTAGCTCCCAGTTCCTGCATCTTTTTCCGAGCACGAGTAGCACGACGGAGACGAGCTGCTTTCTTGTCCATAGTGTTACCTTACTTCTTCTTAGCTTCTTTAGTACGCACTTGCTCGTTGGCATAGCGTACACCCTTGCCCTTGTAGGGCTCCGGAGCGCGGTAAGCACGGATATCGGCGGCGACTTGGCCAACCAGCTGCTTGTCAACGCCACGCAGAACGATTTCGGTCTGGGACGGGCACTCAGCGGTTACACCAGCCGGCAGCTCATGCTCTACCGGGTGAGAGAAGCCCAGAGCCAGAGCGACAGCATTGCCCTTGATGGAGGCTTTGTAACCTACACCAACCAGCTGCAGCTTGCGCTCGAAGCCTTGGGTAACACCGATTACCATGTTGTTGACCAATGCACGGGCAGTACCGGCCTGAGCGTCAGCACCAGCGATGCCGTCGCGCGGGGCGAACTTCAGTACATTGTCTTCTTTGGTCACTTCTACACCGGCGTGAATAGAACGAACCAGGGAACCTTTACCACCTTTGATGGACAGTTCCTGACCGTTCAGAGTCACTTCTACGCCAGCAGGAATAGTGACGGGTGCCTTAGCAACGCGAGACATTTCCGACCTCCTATTAAGCGACGTAGCAGATGATCTCACCACCCATGCTTGCTTTGCGAGCAGCACGGTCGGTCATCACACCTTTAGACGTGGACACGATAGCAACACCGAGACCGCCCATAACTTTCGGCAGATCAGTAGTGCGCTTGTAAATACGCAGGCCGGGACGGCTCACGCGTTGGATCAGTTCTACAACCGGCTTGCCCTGGAAATATTTCAGTTCAATTTCCAGTTCCGGCTTCACGTCACCAGCTACGGTGTAGCCAGCGATGTAACCTTCTTCTTTCAGCACTTTGGCAATAGCCACTTTCAGCTTGGAAGAAGGCATGGAAACCGCAACTTTGCTCGCCGCCTGACCGTTACGGATGCGGGTCAGCATATCCGCGATCGGATCTTGCATGCTCATAGTCTAACTCCCGAGATTCTTTACCAAGAGGCCTTTTTCAGGCCCGGAATTTCGCCCTTCATGGCATGCTCACGCACCTTGATGCGAGACAGGCCAAACTTGCGCAGGAAACCGTGCGGACGACCAGTAATGTTGCAACGGTTACGCTGACGGGACGGACTGGAATCACGGGGCAGCTGTTGCAGTTGCAGAACAGCATCCCAACGCGCTTCTTCAGAAGCGTTCATATCAACGATGATAGCTTTGAGCTCGGCACGCTTGGTTGCGTACTTGGCTACCAGCTTGGCACGCTTTGCTTCGCGCGCTTTCATGGATGTTTTAGCCATAACCCTAACCTTACTTGCGGAATGGGAAGTTAAAGGCAGCCAGCAGAGCACGGCCTTCTTCATCGGTATTCGCGGAAGTGGTGATGGTGATATCCAGACCACGGACGCGATCGACTTTGTCATAGTCGATTTCCGGGAAGATGATCTGCTCACGCACGCCCATGGAGTAGTTACCACGACCGTCGAACGCTTTAGCGTTCAGGCCACGGAAGTCACGGATACGCGGTACGGAGATGCAGATCAGCCGTTCCAGGAACTCCCACATACGCTCGCCACGCAGGGTTACTTTACAACCTATCGGGTAGCCTTCACGAATCTTGAAGCCCGCAACAGATTTGCGAGCTTTGGTGATCAGCGGCTTCTGACCGGAAATGGCAGCCATATCGGCAGCAGCATTTTCCAGCAATTTCTTGTCAGAGATCGCTTCACCAACACCCATGTTCAGGGTGATTTTCTCGATCCGAGGGACTTGCATGATAGTCTTGTAACCGAACTGCTTGGTCAGTTCACTTACTACATCGGATTTGTAGTAATCATGCAGTTTCGCCATCGTTAAACTCCAATTACTTCACAAGTTCGCCGGTGGATTTGAAGAAACGAACTTTTTTGCCGTCTTCAATCCGGAAACCAACGCGGTCAGCTTTGCCAGTGGCAGAGTTGAACAGCGCTACGTTAGATACATCGATGGGGGCTTCTTTGGTGACGATACCGCCAGCCTGACCCAGTGCGGGTACCGGCTTCTGGTGTTTCTTCACCTGGTTGATGCCTTCCACGATTACCTTACCTTTAGCAATCAGAACTTGAGTGACTTTGCCACGCTTGCCCTTGTCTTTGCCGGTAAGAACAATCACTTCGTCTTCGCGACGGATTTTAGCTGCCATCGTTCGACTCCTTACAGTACTTCGGGTGCCAGGGACACAATCTTCATGAACTTCTCATTACGCAGTTCACGGGTCACCGGGCCAAAAATACGAGTACCGATCGGCTGTTGGTTGTTGTTAAGCAACACAGCCGCATTGTTGTCGAAACGGATGACTGAGCCGTCCGGACGACGAACGCCTTTACGGGTGCGTACGACCACCGCGTTATACACATCACCTTTCTTCACTTTACCGCGAGGAATAGCTTCCTTGATGGAAACTTTGATGATGTCGCCGATGCCGGCGTAACGGCGGTGCGAACCACCCAGAACCTTAATACACATTACACTGCGAGCGCCGGAGTTGTCGGCAACACCCAGCATACTTTGCATCTGGATCATCTTAGTGCTCCGCTTTGTTTACTTCTTATCCCTTTCGGGATCTGGCTGCCTTCAAAAGGCGCGAAACTATAACACAGGATTTTTAGAAAAGGTAGCCTAAAAAACAAACGGCCCCTGAAAGGGGCCGTTTGGGCTAAAAAGTACCGATTAGGCCTTTTCTACAACGGCAACCAGGGTCCAGGACTTGGTCTTGGACAGCGGGCGGCACTCGCGGATTTCCACGAGGTCACCAGCTTTGCACTCGTTGTTTTCATCATGTACGTGCAGCTTGGTAGTGCGCTTGATGATCTTACCGTAGATCGGGTGCTTTACCTTGCGCTCGATGGCAACAGTGATGGACTTGTCCATCTTGTCGCTGATTACACGACCCTGCAGAGTACGGATTTTGTCAGTCATTACGCACCTGCCTTCTCAGTCAGTACAGTCTTGATACGTGCGACGTCACGACGCACTTGTTTCAGAGTGTGAGTCTGAGCCAGTTGGCCGGTGGAAGCTTGCATGCGCATGTTGAATTGCTCACGCAGCAGGCCCAGCAGCTCCTGGTTCAGTTCTTCGACGCTCTTTTGACGCAGATCTTGGGCTTTCATCACATCACCGTCTTAATTACGAAAGTGGTCTGAACAGACAGCTTGGCTGCGGCCAGGGCGAACGCTTCACGCGCCAGAGCCTCAGGTACACCGTCCATCTCGTACAGAACCTTGCCAGGCTGGATCGGGCAAACCCAGTATTCCACGTTACCCTTACCTTTACCCATACGAACTTCGAGGGGCTTTTCGGTAATCGGCTTGTCCGGGAACACACGGATCCAGATCTTACCCTGACGCTTAACGTGACGGGTCATGGCACGACGGGCTGCTTCGATTTGACGAGCAGTCAGCTGACCACGAGATGTCGCCTTCAGGCCAAAGGTACCGAAGGATACTTCGTTACCAGAGGTGGCCAGACCGCGGTTACGACCTTTGTGGGTCTTGCGGAATTTAGTACGCTTTGGTTGCAACATTTACCGAATCTCCTTACTTGGCAGCGCGGCGCTTGTTGTCACGCTTGGGCTTCGCAGGAGCTTGCTCTTGAGCAGCGGCAGCGTTGACAGCAGCCAGACCGCCCAGAACTTCGCCCTTGAAGATCCAAACTTTAACGCCGATCACACCGTAAGTGGTGTGGGCTTCAGAAGTTGCGTAGTCGATGTCGGCACGCAGGGTGTGCAACGGCACACGACCTTCACGGTACCATTCGGTACGCGCGATTTCAGCGCCGCCCAGACGACCGGAAACTTCCACTTTGATGCCCTTGGCACCCAGGCGCATTGCGTTCTGTACGGCGCGCTTCATAGCACGACGGAACATTACACGACGCTCCAGCTGGGAAGTGATGCTGTCGGCAACCAGTTTGCCATCCAGCTCCGGCTTGCGGACTTCGGAAATGTTGATCTGAGCAGGCACGCCAGCAATAGTGGCTACAGCTTTGCGCAGCTTCTCAACGTCTTCGCCTTTCTTACCGATCACAACACCCGGACGAGCGGTGTGAATGGTCACACGGATGCTCTTGGCCGGACGCTCGATGGTGATCTTGGACAAGGACGCGTTTTTCAGTTCCTTGGTCAGGAACTGGCGTACTTGAAAATCGCTGTACAGGTTGTCAGCGAAGTCTTTGGTGTTCGCGAACCAGGTAGAATTCCAAGGCTTGGTAATACCCAGGCGAATGCCATTAGGATGTACTTTCTGACCCATTGCTTATCTCCCAGCCTTAGCGTCGGATACCACTACGGTGATGTGAGCGGTACGCTTGAGGATACGATCCGCGCGACCTTTGGCACGAGGACGGATGCGCTTCATGGAGGGACCTTCGTCGACCATGATAGTAGCAACACGCAGGGCGTCGATGTCGGCGCCTTCGTTGTGCTCAGCGTTTGCAATGGCAGATTCCAGCACTTTCTTCACCAGAACAGCAGCCTTTTTCGGGCTGAAGGTCAGGATGTTCAGAGCCTTGTCTACGGACAGACCACGTACTTGATCGGCTACCAGACGAGCTTTCTGGGCAGAAGTACGGGCATAACGGTGTTTAGCGATAGCTTCCATCATTTATCCCTTAGCGCTTCTTAGCCTTCTTATCAGCAGCATGGCCGCGATAAGTACGAGTCGGTGCGAATTCACCCAGTTTGTGACCGATCATTTCTTCGGTAACGAAAACCGGAACGTGCTGACGACCATTATGGACAGCGATGGTCAAACCGATCATGTTCGGGATGATCATTGAACGACGGGACCAGGTTTTAACCGGCTTTTTATCCCCGCTTTCCACCGCTTTCTCTACCTTCTTCAGCAAGTGCAGGTCGATAAATGGACCCTTCTTGAGAGAACGTGGCATGGTGATTCCTCTATGTTAACAATTACTTGTTACGACGACGTACGATGTACTTGTCGGTACGCTTGTTCTTACGGGTCTTGAAGCCTTTAGCCTTCTGGCCCCATGGGGACACAGGCTGCATGCCCTTGTTACGACCCTCACCACCACCGTGCGGGTGGTCAACCGGGTTCATCGCCATACCGCGAACGGTCGGACGAATACCACGCCAGCGGTTTGCACCGGCTTTACCCAGTTGACGCAGCATGTGCTCGGAGTTACCGACTTCGCCGATGGTAGCGCGGCACTCGGCCAGAACTTTACGTACTTCGCCGGAACGCAGACGCAGAGTTACATAGTTACCTTCACGAGCCAGGATCTGGATGAAAGTACCAGCGGAACGAGCCAGCTGGGCACCTTTACCAGGCTTCATCTCAACAGCGTGAACGGTAGAACCGACCGGGATGTTGCGCATCGGCAGGGTGTTACCTACCTTGATTGCGGCATCAGCACCAGAAGCGATTGCATCACCAGCTTTCAGGCCTTTCGGAGCCAGGATGTAACGACGCTCACCGTCTGCATACAGCACCAGGGCGATGTTTGCGGTACGGTTCGGATCGTATTCCAGGCGCTCAACTTTAGCCGGGATACCGTCTTTGTCGCGCTTGAAGTCGATCAGACGGTAGTGCTGCTTGTGACCACCGCCGATGTGGCGAGTGGTGATGCGGCCGTTGTTGTTACGACCACCGGTTTTGTCTTTCTTGTCCAGCAGAGCTGCAAAGGGCTTACCCTTGTACAGTTCCTGGTTGACGATCTTGACGACGTGGCGGCGGCCCGGAGAAGTAGGCTTGCACTTAACGATTGCCATTTTTCAGAACTCCTCTTACTCGGCTGCGCCCATGAAGTCGATGTCCTGACCAGCTTTCAGGGTCACATAAGCCTTTTTCCAATCGGAACGACGGCCTACGCGTGCACCTGCGCGCTTGGTCTTACCCTTCATGTTCAGGGTACGGACGGTCTCAACTTCGACCTCGAACAGTTTCGCAACTGCAGCTTTGACTTCCGCCTTGGTGGCATCAACAGCAACTTTGAACACGATAGTGTTCTGCTTTTCTGCAACCATGGTGCTCTTTTCAGAGATGTGCGGAGCCTTCAGAACTTTCAGCAGACGCTCTTCACGGATCATGCCAGCATCTCCTCGATTTGCTTAACTGCGTCAGCAGTCATCAGAACCTTGTCGAAAGCGATCAGGCTGACCGGGTCGATACCGGCAACGTCACGCACGTCAACTTTGTACAGGTTGCGAGCAGCCAGGAACAGGTTCTCATCGACTTCAGCAGTCACGATCAGAACGTCAGTCAGTTCCATTTCTTTCAGCTTGGCGATCAGTTCTTTGGTCTTCGGAGCTTCGATGCCGAACTTCTCAACAACGATCAGGCGCTCTTGACGTACCAGCTCGGACAGAATGCTACGGATAGCGCCGCGGTACATCTTCTTGTTTACTTTCTGGCTGTGATCTTGCGGCTTAGCAGCAAAAGTCACACCACCGGAACGCCAAATGGGCGAACGGATGGAGCCAGCACGGGCACGACCAGTACCCTTCTGACGCCACGGCTTTTTGCCGCCACCAGACACTTCAGAGCGAGTCAGCTGCGCACGAGTACCCTGACGGGCACCAGCGGCATAAGCAACGACAACCTGGTGAACCAGAGCTTCGTTGAATTCGCGCCCGAAGGTAGTCTCGGAAACTTCAAGAGCGCTCTTGGCGTCTTTCATTACCAATTCCATTACTATCTCCTCAGACGTTACGCTTTGACGGCAGGTTTAACGATCACGTTGCCGTTGGTTGCACCCGGTACTGCACCTTTGATGAGCAGCAGGTTGCGTTCAGCGTCAACACGAACCAGTTCCAGGTTCTGAGTCGTTACACGCTCAGCACCCATGTGACCAGCCATCTTTTTGCCCTTGAATACACGGCCCGGGGTCTGGTTTTGACCGATGGAGCCAGGTACACGGTGGGACAGAGAGTTACCGTGGGTCATATCCTGGGTACGGAAGTTCCAGCGCTTAACAGTACCGGCAAAACCTTTACCCTTGGATGTGCCGGTAACGTCTACCAGCTTAACGTCAGCGAGAAGATCTACTTTCAGCTCGCTACCAACAGTGAAAGTTTCACCGTTGTTCAGGCGGAATTCCCACAGACCGCGACCGGCTTCTACACCAGCTTTGGCGAAGTGGCCAGCTTCCGGCTTGGTTACGCGGCTAGCTTTCTTGGAGCCAGTGGTAACCTGAATAGCGTTGTAGCCGTCGGTTTCTACAGATTTGACCTGAGTTACACGGTTAGCTTCAACTTCGATAACAGTCACCGGGATAGAAACGCCATCTTCAGTGAAGATGCGAGTCATACCCACTTTGCGACCTACAAGACCGATTGTCATTGTTATCAACCTCTTTCCGTAATTAACCCAGGCTGATCTGGACGTCTACACCAGCTGCCAGATCCAGACGCATCAGGGCGTCTACGGTCTTGTCAGTCGGCTCAACGATGTCTACCAGACGCTTGTGAGTGCGGATCTCGTACTGATCACGCGCGTCTTTGTTGACGTGCGGGGAGATCAGAACGGTGAAACGCTCTTTGCGAGTCGGCAGCGGGATAGGACCGCGAACCTGCGCGCCAGTGCGCTTAGCAGTTTCAACGATTTCCGCAGTGGACTGATCAATCAGACGATGATCAAAAGCCTTCAGGCGGATACGGATTCTTTGGTTCTGCATTGACAGAGCTCCAATAGATAAAAGAACATAAATCAACACCGCCCGACCGAGATTACTCCCGCCAGAGGTGTGATTTTTCACGTTTCTCCCCATATCGGGGAGACTGTATGGCTGGTTCCCACAAAGGGGATACTCAGCAAGCAGACATATCGTCCGGCTGGCCTCATGGGCAGCGGAGGGGATTATACGGATTTTTCAAATTTGCGCAAGTGAAGGCGAACAGATTGTGCGCAATTTTATGTGACAGATGGATCTCGCTCTCACCGCCTCTCCTCCCCTGCGGGCAGCACTGACGACAAGCCGGCAAGCAGACTGATAGACTGGGCTCCGCCTTCGTCAATGGAACGACTCCCACATGCTCAAAGATCAAAAGAAAGCCTATCAATATGGCCTTTGTGCCGTTGCGCTCTGGTCGACGGTCGCCAGTGCCTTCAAGATATCGCTCACCTACTTTGAACCGGTGCAACTACTGCTGGTCGCGGCGTTTACCTCGACCCTGACACTGACAGCCATCGTGGCCAAGCAGGGTAAACTGGGTCTGCTGGGCAGCTACATCAAGGCACGCCCGCTTTACTATCTGGCGCTGGGCGTACTCAACCCCTTCCTCTATTACCTGCTGCTGTTCAAGGCCTATGACCTGCTGCCCGCCCAGCAGGCGCAGACCCTCAACTACACCTGGGCCATCACCCTCAGTCTGCTGGCCGTTCCCTTCCTCGGTCAGAAACTGCGTCGCCGCGATGGCGTTGCCATCGTGCTTGGCTACTTTGGCGCGCTGGTGATCGCCACCAAGGGGGATATATTCGGCCTGCAGTTCGACAGCCCGCTCGGCGTAACGCTGGCACTGGTGTCGACTCTGATCTGGGCCAGCTACTGGATCCTCAATACCCGCAATCAGGGGGATCCCGTTGTCAGCTTGCTGCTTGGCTTCATCATCAGCCTGCCCTTTATCGTCGCCGCGACCTGGCTGCTTTCCGATTTTGCCATGACCGCCTGGCAGGGATGGGCAGGTGCCATCTATGTAGGTCTGTTCGAGATGGGTTTCGGTTTCGTGCTCTGGTTGATGGCGCTGCGCCACGCCACCAACACCGCCCCCATCAGCAACCTTATCTTCATCTCGCCGTTTGCCTCGCTGGTGCTGCTCAACCTGCTGATCGGCGAAACCATTCACCCCGCCACCCCTATCGGGCTGGCCCTCATCGTCGCGGCCCTGCTTATTCAGCAGCTAAAATATGGCAAGCGCTATCGCAATACCGCCAAGCCACAAGCCTGACCAAGCAGAAGGGGCGTATCCCTCGATACGCCCCTTCGCTCAATCCATCCACTCCTGCGGCTGGTTCTTGGGTAACCGCAGCTCGACCAGCAAGCCACCCAGCTCGGATCGTCCCAACCTGATGGTGCCGTGATGCTGGGCCATGATCTTGGCTACGATGGCCAGTCCCAAGCCGCTCCCTCCCACGGTGCGAGCCACATTCCCCTGAGTAAAGGGCTTGAGTACCCGCGTGTAGTCCTGCTCCGGGATACCCGGGCCATCATCGGACAAGCGCAGGCGAACCCAGTGACCATCGTCTTTCAGCTCGGCATGCAGGCTGCCTGCCCCATAGCGTAGCGAGTTGCCTGCCAGATTGGTCAGCACCCGCCGCATGCTGATCGGGTTGCAGACGACTCGCACCGCATCCTTCGGCAGGGCGAGGTCAACTTCGAGCCCCTGCTCGGTGTGCATCAGCAAAGTGTCGTGTACCAGCTGAGTCAAATCGGCCGGTGAAAACTGCTGCCCTTCATCGGGACGGATGTAGTCGATGAACTGATCGATGATTGCGTTGGATTCATCGATATCGGAGTTGATGCTCTCCTTGAGGTACTCGTCGCCAGACGACATCATCTCTGTCGCGAGGCGAATGCGGGTCAGCGGGGTACGCAGATCGTGGGACACCCCCGCCATCATCATATTGCGCTCCTCGATCAGGCTCTTGATGGAGTGCGACATATGGTTGAAGGTGCGGGTCAGACGGCGAACTTCACGGGACCCCTGCTCGCCCAGCGCCTCTGGGAACTCCCCTTTGGCCACCGCAACGGCCCCCTCCTCCAGATCCTCCAGCGGGCGAACCAGCTGACGGGCAAAACGCCAGGCGGCAAAGAGGGTGATCACCAGCAGCACGCTCATATAGAGGATGAGCGGCTCGATATCGTCATCTTCAATCTCGGTCAGCGGGATCCTGACCCAGGTCTTGTTGGCTTGGGGAGGCTGGATCCAGATGATGTAGTGATCCTGGATCTCGACCCGCACCTTGGTCTTGCCACCAAGCTCGCGACTGATGTTCTCCTCCAGATAGGCATAGGGCTTGGAGTCGTTGAGTCCATGCTGCTCCGCTTCGCTCTGGGTGTAGATATCGCTGCCGGTCGCCACATAGACCAGCGCCTCGGCGTCATCGCTCAGCGCCAGCTGATTGCTCTCGACCGGAAAGATGAGTTTGACCTGATTGGCCAACAGGTGACTGATCTGCTTGACCGTCGGGGCCAATAGATAGTTGTAGAAGGTAACGTAGGAGACTGCTTGATAGACGATCAGCACGGCCGCCAAAAACCAGAGCATGCGTGAAAACATGCTCCCGACTTTTTTCATGCTCTTTCACCATCAGGCACAAAGACGTAGCCCAGACCCCAGACAGTCTGCAGATAACGCGGCTGGGTCGGGTCCTGCTCCAGCAGACGGCGCAGGCGCGACACCTGCACGTCGATGCTGCGCTCGGTGGCGGTGTATTCGCGACCCCGGGCCAGATTCATCAGCTTGTCGCGGGAGAGCGGCTCGCGCGGGTGACTCACCAGCACCTTGAGCACGGCAAATTCACCGCTGGTCAGCGCCATCGGCTCACCATCGCGGCTCAGCTCGCGGGTCGCGAGATTGAGCTGATAGACCCCGAAGTTAACCACCTTCTCGGCTGCGGATGGGGCACCGGGCAACTCGACGGTATGACGGCGCAGCACGGCACGGATCCGGGCCAGCAGCTCGCGCGGATTGAACGGCTTGGGCAGGTAGTCATCCGCCCCCATCTCGAGTCCGACGATGCGATCGACATCATCCCCCTTGGCAGTCAGCATCAATACCGGGATCTGGTTGCCCCCCTCGCGCAAACGGCGGCAGATGGAGAGACCATCCTCGCCGGGCAGCATCAGGTCGAGCACCATCAGGCTGAAGTTTTCACGGGTCAGCAGACGATCGGCCTGCTCGCCGTTGGCAACGCCACGCACCACGAACCCCTGTTCGGTGAGGTAGCGCTCCAGCAGGGAGCGTAATTTCAGATCGTCGTCCACCACCAGGACCTTGTATTGCTGCTGACTCATTGGATTGCCTCATCGCCTTAATCTGCCTCCAATACTAGGGCTGGGCACTGCGGGAGCAAAGCATAAATATGTTACCGGTTATTGCTTGATGGTTGCGGAAGCGGAAGTCAATCGAACGAAAATCGTATTAGCCATATCTTGTCGCAGCCACCCGGAGACCATGATTTCACTCGACAGCAGAGGGACAAAAGCTAATATTCCCGTGCAGTTAGCACCACCTCTCTATCAGACCAGGTCAGAGATCATCATGAAGACAAAGCTGATCACCCGCGAAGGTTACAACAAACTGAAGGAAGAGCTCGATTTCCTGTGGCGTCAGGAGCGACCCGAGACCACCCGCAAGGTAGCTTGGGCGGCCAGCCTCGGTGATCGCAGCGAGAATGCCGACTACCAGTACAACAAGAAGCGGTTGCGGGAGATCGACCGGCGGGTTCGTTACCTGCGCAAGTGTCTGGAAGAGCTGGGGATTGTCGATTACGCCCCCGCTCAGGAGGGCAAGGTCTTCTTCGGTGCCTGGGTCGAGGTGGAGAACGACGAGGGCGAGACCAAGCGCTTTCGCATCGTCGGCTATGACGAGATCTTCGAGCGCAAGGATTACATCTCCATCGACTCCCCCATGGCCCGCGCCCTGCTCAAGAAAGAGGTGGGCGACGAAGCCATCGTGCGCACGCCAGTCGGTGACGTCTGCTGGTATGTCAACGACATCAGTTACCCGCGCTAGCCCGTCTCCGATGCCAGCCATGTGGTTGGCATCCCCTCCTGCGCGCCCTATAGTGCTGGCACTTGGCGCCATTGAGCCAGACCCGACCACAGAGGTTCTTAACAGAAACCATGACACAGACTATCGAACATCTGATCGCAGCCGAGCTCAATGCTCGCCCGCAACAAGTCGAAGCCGCTGTACGCCTGCTGGATGAAGGCTCGACCGTGCCCTTCATCGCCCGTTACCGCAAAGAGGTGACCGGCGGTCTGGACGACAGCCAGCTGCGTACCTTGGAGAGCCGCCTCGGCTACCTGCGCGAACTGGCGGATCGCCGCCAGGTGATCCTGCGCTCCATCGAGGAGCAGGGCAAACTGACCCCCGAGCTGACCCGCGAGCTGAACGAAGCCGACAGCAAGACCCGGCTGGAAGACCTCTATCTCCCCTACAAACCCAAACGCCGCACCAAGGGGCAGATGGCCATCGAGGCGGGGCTGGAACCGCTGGCAGACCTGCTGCTGAGCGATCCGATGAAAGAGCCCGAGCAGGAGGCGGTTCGCTTCCTCAACGCCGAGCAGGGGATCACCGACAGTAAAGCGGCTCTCGATGGCGCACGCTACATCCTGATGGAGCGCTTTGCCGAGCAGGCCGACCTGCTGGAGAAGCTGCGCGACTACCTGTGGCAAAACGCTACCCTGCGCGCTCGCGTGGTGGCAGGCAAGGAGCAGGAAGGGGCCAAGTTCAAGGACTACTTCGAGCACGACGAACCGCTGCACAAGGCCCCCTCCCACCGGGTGCTGGCCATGCTGCGCGGTCGCAACGAGGGTGTGCTCAATCTGGCGCTGGTCGCGGGTGACGATGAGGGTGCCAGCCCTTGCGAGGGGATTATTGCCCATCACCTCAAGCTCAACCTGCAAAATCGCCCGGCCGACAAGTGGCTGCAAGGGGTAGTGAGCTGGACCTGGAAGATCAAACTATCGCTCCAGATGGAGACCGAACTGATCGGTCGCATCCGCGAGTCAGCAGAGGACGAGGCGATCAAGGTATTCGCCATGAACCTCAAGGATCTGCTGATGGCGGCTCCGGCCGGCATGCGTTGCACCATGGGGCTGGATCCCGGCATCCGTACCGGCGTCAAGGTAGCCGTGGTCGATGCCACCGGCAAGCTGGTCGATACCGCAACCATCTATCCGTTCGAACCCAAGCGCCAGATCGACCAGAGCCTCAAGACCCTGAGCGAGCTCTGCCAGAAGCACAAGGTCGAGCTCATCAGCATTGGCAACGGCACCGCCTCGCGGGAGACCGACCGCCTGGTGAGCGATCTGTTTGAACGCTATCCGGCCGCCAAGGCGCAGAAAATTGTGGTAAGCGAAGCGGGAGCCTCAGTCTATTCCGCCTCCGAGCTCGCCTCTCTGGAGTTCCCGGATCTCGACGTCTCACTGCGCGGAGCCGTCTCCATCGCACGCCGTCTTCAGGATCCGCTGGCTGAGCTGGTCAAGATCGATCCCAAGAGCATAGGTGTGGGTCAGTACCAGCACGATGTCGGCCAGAGCCAGCTGGCCCGCCGACTCGATGCGGTGGTCGAGGATTGCGTAAACGCGGTCGGGGTGGATGTGAACACCGCTTCGGTCGCCCTGCTCAACCGGGTATCCGGCCTCTCCCAGACCCTGGCCCAGAACATCGTCGCCTACCGCGACGAACACGGCGCCTTCCAGAATCGTCAGCAACTGCTGAAAGTGAGCCGGCTCGGCCCCAAGGCGTTCGAACAGTGTGCCGGCTTCCTGCGCATTCGTGGTGGCAGCAACCCGTTGGACGGCTCGGCGGTACACCCGGAATCCTACCCTGTGGTTGAGCGGATCCTCGCCAGGCTGGAGCAGACCGTGGATAGCCTGCTCGGTAACAGCAGCCTGCTGCGTACCCTCAAGCCTGCCGACTATACGGACGAGCAGTTCGGTGTGCCCACCGTCACCGACATCATAGGTGAACTGGACAAGCCGGGCCGCGACCCGCGCCCCGAGTTCAAAACCGCGACCTTCAAGGAAGGGGTGGAGAAAATCAGCGATCTGGTGCCCGAGATGGTGCTGGAGGGGGTGGTCACCAACGTAACCAACTTTGGCGCCTTCGTCGATATCGGCGTCCATCAGGACGGCCTGGTGCACATCTCTTCCCTCACTGACCGCTTCGTCAAGGATCCCCGCGAGGTGGTCAAGGCGGGCGACATAGTGCGAGTGAAGGTGCTGGAGGTGGACGTGCCGCGCAAGCGGATCAGCCTGACCATGCGCCTTGACGAGAAGGCTGGCCAGCCGGCACGCAAACCGGCCGAGCCGCGCCACTCCGGCAATGCCAAGCCGAAACAGGCACCCCGGCAGAGCGCTCCAACCGAGGGAGCCATGGGCAACGCCTTCGCGGCGGCCCTCTCCAAGCTGAAGAAATAAGCGCCCCAGAAATGCAAAAAGCCCCGCCAGGGGCTTTTTTGTCACTGTTACTCAGCGTTATTGGGCCAGTGCGGCCAGAATGGCGTCAGCCTCCTGATGGGCTGCCAATACTTCCCGCAGCCGGTTGAAGGCCTTGCAGGCCTCTTGCGGGTATTTGCCGTAGGAGACCACCCCTGTGTGGCTCCAGCCTGCAGCAAGCATCACTTTCTTCTTGAAACTGGTGCCCTCGGTGCCACCACCACCCAGCTGCATCAGAAATTGCTCCATCTGCAGATGGGCCGGCGGTACACGGGAGAAGGTAGTGAAATCTTCCGGTTTGACTTCATCGAAATGCATGACAGCTCCTGTAAAAATAGGATGGGCCTGATCTTCAGGTTAGTTGCAAAAATGGGGTGTGCTGCCGAAAGTTGCTGGCACTGCGTCAGATGCGCAGACTAAGTGACTGGTTTGCAGCCGGGCTCACAGACTGCTGATAGCGGTTGGCGATCACCTGATTGCGCTTGTCCATGTAAGCGCTCAGCACCCCATCCGTACTATTGCTACGTTCGGCTATCAGCTCTTTGCGTGCTTTGGCTTCACTGGCAGCCGCACTGCGCGCGACCGATAGGTCCTGAGCTGATGGCTCGGCAGGGGCCAGCGCTGCCGAACGGATTTGCTGCATCTTGGTGATGGTGGCAGCAGGATCACCGGGCACTGCGCTGGTGTCTATCTGGACTTCACCACCGGTCGCATAGCGCTTGCCATCCGGCCCCTGAGTAAACTGGTAGGTCGGCATTCCCGCATAGCTACCGCCGGCAGAGTGGTGCGCCTGTTCATGGGTGCGCACCTCCTGATCCCGATCGGCCAGATCCTGAACCTGTTGCTCGTGCTGCCTTTGCTGCTCCTGCTCTTTATTATTCGGGTCTTGTTGCTTGCGCTGACCATCCTCCCCCGTCGCTTCGACAAAACGGTGGTCGAGGGGATTCTGTACGGTGGATTGATTGCCTTCCCGGCTGCTCTGGGTGGCAGGGTTGGTGTTGGTCGCCTGACCGGCTTTGGATTTCTCTTTCTGGGAGCCGACTTCGGATTCGGCAACGGAAGCCTGGCTCGAGCGAGCCTGCGGGATCAGTTCTGCCCGGCGATTATCCGTCCGGGCCGCTTCCACTTGAGGTTGCAGCTGCGTCGGAATAAGGGGGGGCAGACTGACATTGATGTTCATCTCACACCCGGATGTCGATCAGGGTTCCCATCATGTCGCTGGCAGTTTTCATCACCTTGGCGGAGGCCCCGGCTTGCAGCTCGGCAGACTTGAGGTTTATGAGCTCGTCCGGCACTTGCACCTGATCCCCGCTTGGCGTGTTGAGACGGGCAAGCTGGCCGGATGCCCGATCGGCAACCTGCTCGGCTCGCTGGAATCCCTGCAGGCCACTGTTAAAGGCGGATTCAATACGCATGGCGTTACTCCTCTGATCACAGCTTAATTATCCGCCAGACCAGAGGATTAATGAAGCTTTGCGGCTATTTTTTAGCCAACAAAATCTCGAAGGATTTCAATGAATTCGTCAGGATGGGAAATAAAAGGTGCATGTGAGGCCTTGCTGAAGGTGACGCTTCGACTAGCGGGATAGCGTTCATCCAGCAGAGGAATGGCTGCTTTGGGCACCAGTGAATCCAGCCGACCATAGATGCGCAGCCAGGGCAACGCAAGGGATGTCAGGTCATCGCGCAGATCAATATCAGCCAGCAAACCGAGCCCCGCCTCCAGTGCTGCGAACTCGGGAGCAGGTCGTTCCGCAAGCCAGTGCCGCAGCTGGCGGATATCATCCCGGGCATGTTCGCTGCCCATCGCCTGGATCGCCAGAAAGCGCTCTATGGTCTGGCGAAAATCCCCCGCCAGCATCTGGTTGAAACCGGTCAGCACCTTGGGGGCAATTCCGGGCCACTCGTCCCGTGCCATAAAGCAGGGAGAGCTGGCTACCGTGATCAGGGAGTGCAGCCGCTCGGGATGAGTCAGCGCCAGCTGGCTTGCCACCAGACCTCCGAGTGACCACCCCACCAGATGACACTTCTCTGGCAACACGGTGGCGACCTGCTCCGCCAGCCATGGCAGGTTATAGTCGACCCCCTTGGCCAGCGGGCTGTTGCCAAAGCCGGGCAGATCCACCAGATGAACCCGGTAATGTACCGCCAGCTGCTGGGCGATGCCGTGCCACACTGCGCCGTTCATACCCCATCCGTGCAACAGCACCAGATCGGGTCCCTGACCAAACTGCTCTACCGATACGCTCATCTAGACTCAAGATCCCTGTTCATGCTCTTGGGGTCAGCATGTTAAAGCGCCTGCTTGCCAAAGCAAGTCCACTGTTTGGCAGCCACGCCGACTGGCAGGGGAGCTGCCTGCTCTGTCGGCAGCCTTGTGATGACGAACCTTTGCTATGCAGCTGGTGTCGGAACGCCCTGCACCAACCGCGACAGCGCTGTCGACTCTGCGCTGCGCCGCTGCCGGAAGAGATACAGACCGAGCTAGTGTGTGGCCGCTGCCAGCGCAGGCCACCGCCGTGGGAGCGACTCCAGGTGATCGGTGACTATCAGCCACCCTACCCGGCCCTGATCCCGCGCCTGAAGTATTCGGGGCAAATCCTGCTGGCCCCCCTGTTGGCCCGTTTGCTGGCAGATCATCTCGATTGCGATGACCTGCCGGAGGCGATTATTCCCGTCCCCCTGCACTGGTGGCGTCAGTGGTGGCGCGGCTTCAACCAGGCGGAGGAGATCGCCAGTCACCTGAGCCAGCTAACCGGAATTCCTTGCGATAACCGGCTGCTACGCAGGATTAGAGCGACGCCACAGCAGACCAAGCTCAGCGCAGGCCAGCGACGACGCAATCTGCGCGGCGCATTTCACATTGCGCCACACCACTATCGCCATATCGCCCTGCTCGATGACGTGGTTACCACCGGCGCCACCGCCGGCCAGCTCACCCGCCTGCTTCATGAGAGCGGGGTCACAAAGGTGGAGGTCTGGGCCATCTGCCGCACCCAGAGGCATCTCAAGTAGCCATCGGCATGCTACCCAAGCCTTGCTAACCGCGTTATCATGAATACCCTAGTCGTACACTCAGGTTTATGAGGATAGTGATGATCAGCATTTCCGACGCCGCCCAGGCCCATTTCCGTAAACTGCTGGAAAAACAGCCTGATGGCACCAATATCCGGGTGTTTGTGGTCAATCCGGGAACCCAGAATGCCGAGTGTGGCGTATCGTATTGCCCACCCGATGCCGTGGATCCGGAAGATCAGCACCTGCCTTTCAGCGGTTTCGACTGCATGGTCGATCCCCTGAGCGCCCCCTTCCTGGTGGATGCCACCATCGACTTCGTGACCGATCAGATGGGCTCCCAGCTCACCCTGAAGGCGCCGAACGCCAAAATGCGCAAGGTTGCCGACGATGCACCGCTGATCGAGCGCATCGAGTACACCCTCATCTCCGAGGTTAACCCCATGCTGGCCGGTCACGGCGGCAAGGTGACCCTGACCGAGCTGACTGAAGATGGCTACGCCATCCTGCAATTTGGCGGCGGTTGCAACGGCTGCTCCATGGTCGATTACACCCTGAAAGAGGGTATCGAGAAGCAGTTGCTGGAGAAATTCCCGGGCGAACTCAAGGGTGTCAAAGACGCCACCGAGCACCAGCGCGGCGACCACTCCTACTACTGATTTGTTGCCCTTGCGGCGCAAAGAAAAGGCCCCGCCATCCGGCGGGGCCTTTTGCATGGGCAATCGGCAGATTACTCGTCCTTCTTGTCGCGCGACAGCAGGGCGATGGCGGCCTCTTTCGGGTTTTTCCCCTCATAGAGCACCTTGAAGATCTGTTCGCAGATGGGCATCTCGACGCCGCAGCGCGCCGCCAGCAGATGCACCTCCTTGGTGTTGCGATACCCTTCCACCACCTGACCGATCTCGGTCATGGCTGTATCGACATCTTTACCGGCGCCAAGCGCCAGTCCGAAGCGACGGTTGCGCGACTGGTTATCGGTACAGGTGAGCACCAGATCCCCGAGCCCGGCCATCCCCATAAAGGTTTTGGCATCGGCTCCGAGCGCGGCGCCCAGACGTTGCATCTCCACCAGACCCCGGGTGATAAGCGCGGTTCTGGCATTGGCGCCAAAACCCAACCCGTCGGAGAGACCGGCACCGATAGCGATGACGTTCTTCACTGCCCCACCCAGTTGCAGACCGACGAAATCCGGATTGGTATAGACCCGGAACGAACGGCCACAGTGCAGCAGATGGGAGAGATCGTCGGCGAAATCATCGTGGGTCGAGGCGACCGAGATGGCGGTCGGCATGCCGGCAGCCAGCTCCTTGGCGAAGGTGGGGCCGGAGATGACCGCCAGCGGCATCTCGTCACCCAGCACCTCGCGGGCCACATCCTGCAGCAGGCGGCCGCTGTCAGGCTCCAGCCCCTTGGTGGCCCAGGCGATACGGGTATCGGGGCGCAGGAAGGGTTTGACCTGAGTCAGAACCTGGCCGAATACGTGGCTCGGCACGACCAGCAGCAGCACGGGGGCAGCCTGTACCGCACGTTGCAGATCCGCAGTCAGCTGCAGATCGGCAGGAAAAGGGACATCCGGCAAAAATGCCTTGTTGCAGCGATCCTGTTCCAGCTCGGCGACATGGGCGGGATCATGACCCCACAGCAGGGTCGGATGACCGTTGCGCGCCAGAGAAATGGCAAGGGCGGAGCCGTAAGACCCCGCCCCCAGGACCGAGATAGCGATCTGGTCAGCCATTATCAGGCTTCCGCAGTCGCCTGCTGGGCCTGAGCTTGCGCCATGTGCTGGGCAAACAGGGCATCGAAGTTGACCGGTGCCAGGTTCAGCTGCGGGAAGGAACCCTTGCTCACCATGTTGGCCACGGCTTCGCGGGCATACGGGAACAGGATGTTCGGGCAGAAGGCAGCCAGGCAGTGGGCCAGTTGCGGCTCAGGCAGGTTGCCGATGGTGAAGATACCGGCTTGCTGAACTTCGCACAGGAAGGCAGTTTCGGTTTCCAGCTTGCAGGTGACGGTCAGGGTCAGCACCACTTCGTAGACGCTGTCAGCCAGGATGTTGGTCTTGGTGTCCATGTCCAGCTTGACGTCCGGCTGCCACTCTTTCTGGAAGATGTGCGGGGTGTTGGGCGCTTCGAAAGAGACATCCTTGGTGTAGACACGCTGGATGTGGAATTCCGGTTGTACTTCCTGGTTGTTGATCTCGTCAGCCATTTCGTTTGCTTCCTTTTATATGGATAAGTGGGCACAGGCCCTGCTTGAATCAGCGTTAATCAGCGCTTCTTGGTGACCGGCAGATTTTCTGCACGCCACTGGGCCATGCCACCGCCGAGCACATATACCTGCTGGAATCCGGCCTTGCTCAGTTGACGACCTGCGCCGCCCGCAGTCATTCCCGACTCGCACACCACTATGATGGGGGCATCTTTATGCTTTTCAACCGGGCCCAGGTTATTGCTCTGGATCTGGGTGAGGGGCAGGTGCTGGGCACCGGCCAGATGGCCCTTGGCGTACTCTTCCTGACTGCGAATATCCACCACGGTGGCGTTTTCACGGTTGATCAGCAGGGTCGCGGTGTGGTTGTTGACGGTTTTTACCGGAGAAAAACGGGCACGCACAGTGGTGTAAACCAGAGTGCCTGCCAGGCCGAACCAGGCTGCGGTCAGCAGCGGGTTGCGAGCCGCGAAATCCAAATACTCTTGCATCTTCTACTATCCAGGGATCAAGACAAGGGCCCGAGTATACATGGGGGAATAGCCAAGATCAGCCATCTTGGCGGGAAAGCGCGAGCAGGCTCCCATCACGATTCGGTATGTTGCGCCCCTGAAACGGCGCTGTGCGGAGCCGAGGGGGTCGCCCTTGGCTATCAGGTGACTATTTCGGCAGATGTAGTAATATTACGCTAGTTTCATTTCCCGCATTTTTTCCAATCCGAGAGGACATAGTCTTATGTCAACAGCTAAGAAACCTTTGGTTCTGGTCATCATGGACGGTTGGGGCTACAGCACCAAGCAGGAGTTCAACGCCGTCGCTGCCGCCAAGACTCCCAACCTCGATCGTCTGGCCCGTGACTACACCAGCACCCTGATCTCCGGCTCCGGCCTGGACGTAGGTCTGCCGGATGGCCAGATGGGCAACTCCGAAGTGGGCCACGTCAACATCGGTGCCGGTCGCATCGTCTATCAGGAGCTGACCCGCATCTCCAAAGACATTCAGGACGGCCCCTTCTTCGAGAACGTGGAGCTGGCCAAGGCTGTTGACGCTGCCGTGAGCAACGGCAAAGCCGTCCACATCATGGGTCTGATGTCTCCGGGTGGCGTACACAGCCACGAAGAGCACATCATGGGCATGATCGAGATGGCCGCCAAGCGTGGCGCCGAGAAGATCTACTTCCACGCCTTCCTGGATGGCCGCGACGTACCGCCGCGCTCCGCCCAATCCTCCATCGAGCTGTTCGACGCCCTGTTTGCCAAGCTGGGCAAGGGCCGTTTCGCCTCCATGATCGGCCGTTACTACGCCATGGACCGCGACAACCGCTGGGATCGCGTGCAGCAAGCCTATGACCTGATGACCCAGGGCAAGGGCGAGTTCACCGCTGAAAGCGCCACCGAAGCACTGGCTGCCGCCTATGCTCGCGACGAGAACGACGAGTTCGTCAAGGCCACCCGTATCGGTGAAGCTGCCCCGATGGTTGACGGCGATGCGCTGATTTTCATGAACTTCCGTGCCGACCGCGCCCGTGAAATCACCCGTGCCTTCGTTGACACCGACTTCACCGGCTTCGCCCGTGCAGCCCTGCCGAAACTGAACTTCGTGATGCTGACCGAATACGCGGCCGACATCAAAACCGCCTGTGCCTACCCGCCGACCGCTCTGGTCAACACCCTGGGTGAGTGGCTGGCCAAACAGGGCAAGACCCAGCTGCGCATCTCCGAAACCGAGAAGTACGCTCACGTCACCTTCTTCTTCAACGGTGGCGAAGAGGCCTGCTTCACTGGCGAAGATCGCGAAATCGTCGCCAGCCCGAAAGTGGCTACCTATGACCTGCAGCCGGAGATGAGCTCCGAAGAGTTGACCGACAAGCTGGTTGCAGCTATCAAGAGCGGCAAGTACGACGTCATCATCTGTAACTACCCGAATGGCGACATGGTTGGTCACACCGGTGTGTTCGATGCCGCCGTCAAAGCCTGTGAAGCCGTTGACCACTGCATCGGTCGCGTTACCGACGCCCTGGCCGAAGTGGGTGGCGAGTGCCTGATCACTGCCGACCACGGCAACGCCGAGAAGATGATGGATGAAGAGACTGGTCAGGCTCACACCGCCCACACCAATCTGCCGGTTCCGCTCATCTACTTCGGTCGTAAAGCCGAGGTTGCCGAGGGTGGCAAACTGTCCGATCTGGCCCCCACCATGCTGACCCTGATGGGTCTGCCGGTGCCGCCGGAAATGACTGGCAAGCCCCTGATGATTCTGAAATAATCCTTCCCCATGCGGGGATGCGAAGTTATTTCACCAAAAACCAGTCGCGTCGGCCTGTTGGCCGGCGCGCTGTTTTTTTGCCTGTCGTTTGGCGCCAGCAAACCGGTTTTGGCCGCCAATCAGCAGCTGGGCGCCATGCAGTCCCAGATCAAGGAACAACAGCAGACCATCAAGCTAAGCAAGCAGGAGCTGGCCAAGCTCAACGCCCAGCTAAAAGCTGACGAGCAGGCCATCTCGGCCGCCGCAGCCAAGCTCGATGAGACCAGACAGCAACTCAAGCAGAACCAGCAGAAGCTGGCCAATCTGCAAAAAGACAAGCTGGCGCTGGAGCAACAAGCCAAACATCAGAAGCAACTGCTGGCCAAGCAGGCGGAAAGCGCCTTCACCGCCGGCAGTCACGATTACCTCAAACTGCTGCTCAATCAGCAGGATCCGGCCAAACTGAGCCGCTCCCTCGACTACTACGACTACCTCAACAAGGCGCGCATCGAAGCCATCGAGGCGCTGCGTGCCACCCGCGACAAGCTGGCGAAAAACCAGCAAGCCACCAAAGAGACCGAAAGCAAGCTGCAAGCCCTGCTGAGTGAACAGCAGGAGCACCACCAGACCCTGCTGGCCAGCCAGCAGAGCCGGGCCAAGGTGCGCAACCAGCTGCAGCAGTCGGTACAGGATGACGAGCAGAAGCTCACCCAGCTGGTCAAGGCGGAGAAAGCGCTGAAGGCCCGTCTGGAAGAGCTGCGTCGCAAACGGGAAGAGCAGGAGCGCCGCGAACGGGCCGAACGGGAACGGCTGGCCAAGCTGAAGGCGGAACAGGAGCGTCAGCGCCGTCTGGCAGAACAGCGCCGTGCCGAACAGCAGCGTCAGGATCAGGCGAGCCAGCAGGAGGTCGCCAGCACCAAGCCGGAGCGCGGTTCCGGCATCAGCAGCGCCGGCCACTACACCGGGCTCAAGACCAACGGCAGCCTGCGCTGGCCGGTACAGGGGCCGATCCTCATCGCCTACGGCTCGCCGCGTACCGCCGAACTGAAGTGGAAAGGCACCCTGATCGGCGCCAGCGAAGGCACTCAGGTCAAGGCGGTCGCCCCGGGTCAGGTGGTCTACGCCGACTGGCTCGACGGCTTCGGTATGCTGCTGGTGATCGACCACGGCAGCGGCTACATGAGCCTCTACGGTCACAACCAGTCGCTGCTGCGTCAGGTGGGCCAGAATGTGGAACAGGGCGAACCGGTGGCGCTGGTCGGCGACAGCGGCGGACAGGACAGGCCCGGCCTCTACTTCGAGATCCGCTATCAGGGCGAGGCAATCAACCCGACCAAGTGGCTGGGCAAGCGCTCGTAACGCCGCACACCAACCCACATCAGCCAAAAGCCTGCCCTGCGCGGGCTTTTGTCATTCAAGGGGAAGAGGCTCCTCCCCTCTTTGGTGAAAAATTACATATTTTTCAGTCAGCTCAGGGGAAGACGATCAAACCGACCTGCTCCAGCAGTGTCTGCTGCTGATCCTCGTTAATCATCACCCCCTGCAGATCGATCCGGCGCAGATCCAGCCCCGGCAGATCGCACTGGCGCAGGTCGCAACCCTGCAGGCTGAAGCTGCTCCAGTCGATCTGGCCAAACTCGGAACCACTGAGGTCAGACCCTGCCAGCGAGGCGCCGAACAGGTTGGCCCCCTGCCAGCGGTTGCCACTGAGCTCGCACTTCTCCAGCAGGCAGCCTTCGAAACTGGCATAGCTGAAGTTGTTACCGGTCAGGTGCGCCTCGCAGAAGTAGCTTTTGGCGGTGATCCGGTTGGCAAAGCTGGCGTGGGCAAAGTTGATGCCTACCGCCTGACAGTCGCGCAGCTCCAGCCCCAGACACTGGCTGCGACTGCAATCGACCATGGTGAGATCGCAGCGCAGAAAGCTCGCCTCACGCAGATCGCAACCCTGCATCAGACAGCTCTGCTCGCTCTCCCGATCGTAGAAGCTGCAATCGACGAAGCGGCTCTCGCCAAGATCGAGCCAGGAGAAGTCACAGCCGATAAAACGGCACTCAGAGAAGTACTCCCCCTCCACCTCATCCTGCGTGAAACGCACCTGTGCGAACTGCTTGCCTTTTACCATCGGAAATCTGCCTCTTTACGGTTTCATATGCTGACTTTCGCCGCCAAAAACGGTAATGTTACAAGTAACATTCATCCTGGATACCGTCATGAGCCCCACTCGCAAGCGCCGCCCCACCCTGCAGGATATCGCCGACCTGACCGGGGTCACCAAGATGACCGTCAGCCGCTATCTGCGCGATCCGCAGACCGTGGCCGAGGGCACCCGCGAGCGGATCGCCGCGGCGGTGGAGGAGCTGGGCTATATCCCCAACCGGGCGCCGGACATTCTCTCCAACGCGACCAGCAGGGCGATCGGTATCCTGATCCCTTCCCTCTCCAACCAGGTCTTCTCGGCGGTGATCCACGGCATCGAAGCGGTGACCCGGCCGGCCGGCTACCAGACCCTGCTCGCCCACTACGGCTATAGCCCGGAGCGGGAGGAGGAGCAGATCGCCTCGCTGCTCTCCTACAACGTGGATGGCCTGATCCTCTCCGACAGCCGCCACACCGAACGTACCCGCAAGATGATCGCCACTGCCGGCATTCCGGTGGTGGAGACCATGGATCTCCCCCCCGACCCTATCGACATGGTGGTCGGCATGGATCACAAGGCGGCCGCCCGGGCCATGGTATCAGAGATGCTGCGCCGGGGCCGACGTCAGGTGGTCTATCTCGGCGCCCGTCTCGACGTGCGGACCCAGCTGCGGATGGAGGGCTACTATCAGGCGATGCAGGACTTCGGCCTCACCGGCCAGCACCTGCTGACCGAGCAATCCTCCACCTTTACCCTCGGCGGCGAGCTGCTTGATCAAGCTCTGGCGCGCTACCCCGACCTCGACGGCATCTTCTGCACCAACGATGACCTGGCCGTCGGCGCCCTGCTGCAGTGTCAGAGCCGCTGGATCCCGGTGCCGCAACAGATTGCCATCGCCGGCAGCAACGCCCTCGACATCGGCCATGCCATGACCCCCAAGCTGGCCAGTATCGTCACCCCCCGCGAAGAGATCGGCCGCGAAGCGGCCACCATGCTGCTCGCCCGCCTCGGCGGCAAACCGCCAGCCGAGAGCCGCAAGGATATGGGCTTCACCCTCTATGAGGGGGAAAGCCTCGGCTGATCCCTTGCCATCATGGCGCGTTGGCCCGTCATGATGGCGCATCCTGCCACCACTTCTCACCATCCTCTGCTCTATGCTGGCCCGGCATTCCAGCCACATGTCAGGAGCAGAAGATGAACAACACCGAACGATTGCAAGCCTGCCTGCAGCGCGTTGTCTGCAATCCCCGCTTTACCCTGGCCGAGCTCGACCAGTGGTTCACCCCGGATTACTGCCAGCAAGTGAACGGCGAGCAACTCGACTACGCCGCCTTTCGCCAGCACATTGCGACGCTCAGAGATCATCTGGCCGAAGCCACCATCGAGTTTGTCGCCACCATCGCGCAAGGGGACAGGGTGCACTCGACCCATGTGGTACGAGCCATCCGCCACGATGGCGCCCCGCTGGTCTGCAAAGTGAGCGGCCTCTTCACCTTTCGCGACGGCAAGATCTGCCAGACCGACGAGGTGACCTGCCTGCTGAGCGGCAGCGAGCAGGATGCCGACATAGGTTCACGACGCTGAGTCGCGCCGGACGAAACGCTGGAGCGCGCGGGAGAAAGCGGCAGGATCTTCGTAACCGAGCAGGTCGGCGATCTGCGTCGATGTGAATCCCTGATACTGCAACTGGCGGGCCCGCCCCATCACCACCTGCTCGCGCCACTGGCGGAAGGTACAGCCCAGCTGCAGAAGGAAAAGCCGGTTGAGGGTGCGCAGCGAAGCGCCGCAATCCATGGCCAGCTCGGCAAGCGTGGTGTTGATGGAGGGCGCCTGACAGAAGCGCTCCAGCACCCGCAGCAGGCGCGGGTCGAGGTTGGCCGCCAGCGCAGGCTGGGCCGCTTGCGGTGCAGCTCGCGCCAACTCGTGGCCAATCACCGTCAGATAGGCCTTCCGCTCATCCCCCTCCTCCAGCTCGCCGAGGCGGGCAAAGAGGCCGGCCAGCAGCGGTGTCACCTGGCGCAGGCCAAAAGGGGCTGATACGGACGATGCGGTATAGACAAGCGAGAGGCGAGAGTGGCGCAGCACGCGAAATTCATGCTCCCAGCCTGCCGGAATAAAGCAGAGCTGGCCGGCAACCAGCAGCTCGCTGGCAGCACCGCCGGTGATAACGCCGCCACCGTCGTGCATGTAGCAATACTGGGCCTGCGGATGGCAGTGCAGCGGAGTGAAGTGCCCTTGCGGGCAGGAGCGATGAAGAAAAGACATGTCGGCCAGCCGGATAAGAAACCGACCACGACCATAAGGGAGCAGACGGCACCCTGTAAATGGCTTTTCCGCCGTCATAATAGCCAAAAGAAGCAGGCCACCCGAGGGTGGCCTGTTCGATTTATCTACACGACTTGTGCTTAGCGTTTAACCAATTCAACCGCTTCGCGGGAGAGGCGAGTCACCTCTTCCCAGTTACCGCTATTGACCGCATCGGCCGGCAGCATCCAGGAGCCGCCGACGGTGGCCACGCACTTGAGCGCCAGATAGTCGGCCACGTTTTTCGGGCCGATGCCGCCGGTGGGGCAGAACTTCACCTGGGGCAACGGCGCGGCAATGGCAGAGAGCGCCTTGGTGCCGCCGTTCGCTTCAGCCGGGAAGAACTTCAGATGGTCGTAGCCCGCTTCCAGCGCCTGCATCACTTCAGACGGAGTAGCCACGCCCGGGATCAGCGGTGCAGTGCTCTTGGCCGCGTGGGCCAGCAGGGCCGGGGTCATCCCCGGGGAGATGACGAAGCGGGCACCGGCAGCAACTGCTGCGTCAAACTGCTCGCAGTTGAGCACGGTACCGGCACCGACCATGGCATCCGGCATCGCCTTGGCGATAAGGGCGATGGCATCGAGCGCCACCGGGGTGCGCAGGGTGATTTCGAAGACAGAGATGCCGCCGTCAAGCAGCGCCTTGGCCATCGGCAGGGCCTGATCCAGCTCGTTGATAACCATCACGGGTACCAGCGGGGAGGCGGCAAACACCTCGGCCGGGGTCACTTTCCAGTTCTGCATAGCTCTTCCTTAGTCAAAGATGGTGGCGCCACACTCGGCGCTCGATACCGCGCGACGCATCACGCTGAACAGTTCACGGCCCCACCCCTCTTGTTCCGGAGTGAGGTCAATCTCGGCCTGGGTACGGCCACTCAAATCGGTCAGGCAGTCGAGGCTGCCGTTTACCGCATCAACCCGCAGCAGATCGCCATCGGCCAGCAGACCGATGGCCCCGCCGTGCAGCGCTTCCGGAGTGACGTGGATGGCGGCCGGGATCTTGCCGGAGGCACCGGAGAGACGGCCATCGGTGACCAGCGCCACCTTGTAACCCGCCTTCTGCAGGTTGCCGAGCACCGGCATCAGCTTGTGCAGCTCCGGCATGCCGTTGGCGGCCGGGCCATTGTGGCGCACCACGATCACGGCATCCTGATTGAGATCGCCCGCCTTGTAGGCCGCTTCCACCGCATGCTGGGAGGAGAAGACCCGCGCCGGCGCTTCAATCACCCGATATTCGGGGGCAACCGCAGAGACCTTGACTACGGCGCGGCCCAGATTGCCCGCCAGCAGCTTGGTGCCGCCGGTGGCCTGGAATACGCTGCCGGAAGGCGACAGCACGCTCGCATCGCTGCTCTCATCCACCGGCTGCCATACCAGCTGGCCATCGACCAGTGCCGGACGGCTGAGGTAATCCTGCATCTCGCCAAAGACCGGGGTGGCGTCCATGTGGATCAGCCCCTCTTCGGCCAGACGGCGCATCAGGCCGGGCACGCCGCCCGCCTGTTCGAAGGCGTTGACGTCGGCCGGGCCGTTCGGGTACATGCGAACCAAGAGCGGCACCACGTCGGAGAGATCGCTGATGTCATCCCAGGTCAGCACCAGACCGGCCGCGCGGGCCAGCGCCACCATGTGGATACTGTGATTGGTGCTGCCGCCGGAAGCGAGCAGGGCCACCAGACCGTTAACCAGCGAGCGCTCATCCAGCACTTTGCTCAGCGGGCGATAGGCCGGGGAACCCGGGATCATGGCGCTGATGCGGCGGGCTGCCTCAATGGTCAGGGCATGGCGCAGTTCGCTGTGCGGGTGGACGAAGGCGGAGCCCGGCAGCATCAGGCCCATGGCCTCAAACACCAGCTGATTGGTGTTGGCTGTGCCGTAGAAGGTGCAGGTGCCCGCCGCATGGTAGGCACCGCACTCCATCTGCAGCAGGGCGTCGCGGCCCACTTCACCGGCGGCGTACTGCTGGCGAACCTTCACCTTCTCGTCGTTGCTGATACCGCTCGCCATCGGGCCGGCAGGAACAAACGCCGTCGGCAGGTGGGCGTGGGAGAGGGCCCCCATGATCTGGCCCGGGGCGATCTTGTCGCAGATGCCGAGCAGCAGGGTAGCATCGAAAGTGTTGTGAGAGAGCGACAGCGCGGTTGCCTGAGCGATCAGGTCGCGGGAGAAGAGGGACATGTCCATCCCCGGCTGACCCTGAGTCACGCCGTCGCACATGGCGGGAACGCCACCGGCAACCTGAGCACTGTGGCCAAGTTCGGCCAGCGCGCCCTTGATGATGTCCGGATAGCCCTGATAGGGCTGATGGGCACTCAGCATGTCGTTGTAGGCGGTGACGATGCCGACGTTGGCACGGGTCATGTCGAGGATGCGACCCTTCTCGTCACTGCTGCAGGCGGCCACGGCGTGGGCCAGGTTGCCGCAGGCCAGTGCGGCGCGGGTCTTGCCCTGCTCGGCCTGACGCTGGATGCGGGCCATAAAGGCCTGACGGCGGGCGGCACTGCGCTCGCGAATGCGGGCAGTGACGTCGGAAATTACCTTATGAATCATTGGGCTTGCTCCAATGCTGTGACGGCGCGGTCAACCACCTGTTCGAAGGTGCCGTCGATATCGATGTGGAATACACCGGCTTCGCCATCCGGGCGCTCCAGAGTATCGAACTGACTTTGTACCATGCTTTCGCGCATGAAGTGGCCCTTGCGGGCACGCATCCGCTCGAGGATCAGCGGCTGGCTGCCGTCGAGGAAGATGAAGCTGACCGACTCGTTGCCTTCGCGGATCTGGTCGCGATACTTCTTCTTGAGGGCGGAACAGACAATGATGCCGGTCTCGTTCTTCTGCTCGAGACTGTAGGCGGCATCGCGGATCCGCTCCAGCCAGGGGGCGCGATCCTCATCGTTGAGGGGGTTGCCGCCAGCCATCTTCTGGATGTTGGCCTTGGGGTGGAGATCATCACCATCGATGAACTTGGCGCCCAGCGCTTCTGCCACCTTGAGGCCCACGCTGGATTTACCGCTGCCACATACACCCATCACGATAATGCACTTGCCCGCCATAATTTGACCTCTGTCCCACTTTTCAAAAAACCAGCTGTTGATGGGTTCTAATCTAACACGTTACCGGTAACATGTTACCGGTAACGATTAAAAATGTGAAGTCTGCCACAGACTGAGCAAACCCATAGTCACCTGGGCATATGATGTTGAGCCCTTGCCATAAATCTAAATAAATCATAAAGATATGGTTTGTCGACAGATCGACAGGGTGTCACTACCGAACTTGGATTAAGGAACGCATAACAATGTCTGACCTCTCCCTGATCATGACGGCCGCCGGCTCGATCGTGCTGCTGCTCTTCCTGGTGATGAAGGCTCGTCTGCACGCCGTCGTCTCCCTCATTCTGGTCTCCATGGTGGCCGGTCTTGCCGCCGGCATGAACCCGGCCGACATCGCCGCCACCATCCAGAAAGGGATGGGCGGCACCCTCGGCTTCGTCGCCGTGGTGGTGGCGCTGGGTGCCATGTTTGGCAAGGTGATGGAAGTGACCGGTGCCCTCGACCGGGTGGCTCACACCCTGCTCGGCAAGTTCGGCGTCAAGCGCGCCAACTGGGCCATGGCCCTGACCGGCTTTGTCTGCGCCCTGCCGCTCTTCTTTGACGTGGCCGTGGTGCTGCTGATCGGTGTCGCCTTCGCCATCGTCCGTCGTGGCGGCGGCAGCGTGGTGAAGATCGGTATCGCCCTGCTGGCCGGTATCGCCACCTGTCAGGCCTTCCTTATTCCGGCGCCGGGCCCGATCCTGGTCGCTTCCCAGCTGGGTGCCGACTTCGGCTACATGATCCTGTTCGGCCTGATCGCCGCCGTACCGGCGCTGATCCTGGCTGGCCCGCTGTTCGGTGACTTCATCAGCAAGATCGTCGATGTGCCGCTGCCTGCCGATGCCCAGAACAGCGTCCACGATGACAGCAAATCCCTGCCCTCCTTCGGGCTGGCCATGGGTCTCATCGGCCTGCCGCTGCTGCTGATCGGCCTCAAAACCATCGTCGGCCGCTTCGTCGAAGCGGGCTCTACCCTGCACAACTGGCTGGAGTTCATCGGTCACCCCTTCACCGCCATCATGGTCGCCTGTCTGGCCGCCTTCTATCTGCTGGGTATTCGCCGCGGCATGTCCCGTGACGAGGTGATGAGCGTCTGCAACAGCGCCATCCAGCCGGCCGGCGTCATCATTCTGGTTACCGGTGCCGGTGGCGTGTTCAAGCAGGTGCTGGTTGATTCCGGCGTGGGTGCCGCCCTTGGCAACATGCTGGCCGACTCCGGTCTGCCCATCGTCGCGCTGGCCTTCATTCTGGCTGCCGCGGTGCGGGTGATTCAGGGCTCCGCCACCGTCGCCATGCTGACCGCCTGTGGTCTGGTGCTGCCGATGCTGGAGCCGCTCGGCCTGAACGGTGCCCAGCTGGCTGCCGTCACCATCGCCATCGGCGGCGGTGCCATCGTGCTCTCCCACGTCAACGACTCCGGTTTCTGGCTGGCCAACCGCTACCTCGGCCTCTCCGAGAAGCAGACCCTGCAGACCTGGACCGTGATGGAGACCATCATCGGCACCACCGGCGGCGTGATGGCGATGATCATTTACAGCTTCCTCTGATCACTGCCGATGCGCACAAAAAAGGCCTCACTTGTGAGGCCTTTTTCATCTTTCTGACGATTCTTTCTTTGGCTGAGAGGGCGAGATTGCTAGAATCGCCTATTCATCGCTCCGAGTGGAACGCTTAACCCCGTGATTTCAGGTCTCTCTATGCATTCATCGGCCCATTATCGACAACTGCTGACACGCCTGCCCCAGATCGCCGTCGCGGCAGACCAGTTTGAAGTGCTCTACAGCGCCAAGGATTTCAAGCGCCGCATTCTTGCACTCATTGCCAGTGCTACCCAGCGTATCTATCTGGTCGCGCTCTATCTGCAGGATGACGACGCGGGTCGCGAGATCCTCACCGCCCTCTATGAAGCCAAGCAGCGCAACCCGGCTCTTGACGTCAAGGTGTTCGTCGACTTCCACCGTGCCCAGCGCGGCCTGATCGGCAAGGGCAAGCAGGGTGGCAACCACCTGATGTATCAGGAGATGGCTGCCCGCTACGAGCACAAGATCGAAATCTACGGCGTACCGGTCAAGGGGCGCGAGCTGCTCGGCGTGTTGCACCTCAAGGGCTTCATCTTTGACGATGCGGTGCTCTACTCCGGTGCCAGCCTCAACGACATCTACCTGCACCAGCAGGATCGCTACCGCTTCGACCGCTATCACCAGATCATCAGCCCGGAGCTGGCCCGCAGCATGGTCAACTACGTGGATGACCTGTTCGTGAAAAGCGACGCCGTGCAGCGGCTGGATCGCAGCGACGTGCCCAGCGCCAAACAGCTGAAGGGGCCGATCCGCCGCTTCAAGCTGAGCCTGCGTCAGGGGCAGTACCGCTTCGCCACCATGCCGGTCAACACCCAGGAGGTGGCCATCACCCCGATGGCGGGTCTGGGCAAACGCAACAACCAGCTCAACCAGATGATCCGCAATCTGGTGCGCTCCACCGAGCGGGAGATCTTCATCTGTACCCCTTACTTCAACCCGCCCAAGGAGTTGAGCAAGGATATCGAGGATCTGCTGCAGCGTGGCTGCAAGGTAACGATCGTGGTGGGCGACAAGACCGCCAACGACTTCTTCATCCCGCCGGAGGAGAAGTTCTCCACCATCGGCGGCCTGCCCTATCTCTACGAGACCAACCTGCGCAAGTTTGCCGAGCGCAACCAGCATCATATCGATGATGGTCGTCTCAACCTGATGCTCTGGTGTTGCGAGCGCAACTCCTACCATCTCAAGGGGATCTTCGTGGATGACGAGTGGGCCCTGCTCACCGGCAACAACCTCAACCCGCGCGCCTGGGCGCTGGATCTGGAGAACGGCCTGCTGGTGCACGATCGTCGCCACCACCTGCGTCCCCAGTTCAATGCCGAGCGGGAGAACATTCTGGCCAACACCAAGCGGATCAGCCACTTCGATCAGGTAGAGCAGATCCACGACTACCCGGAGCAGGTGCGCAAGCTGCTGGGACGGATCCACCGGGTCAAGGCTCATCTGCTGCTCAAGCGGATCATCTGACCCCGGAGCGCACAGCGCCCACCCCGCCCAACGGCAATCAGACCAAGGCCTCCCGTTTTCGGCAGGCCTTTGTTATATCCGCCATCTCCCCCGCGTTGGCGACCCAACCAGCAGCAACTCGGCTTGCATCGGCCCCTCAACAACCCCTATCATCTGGACATATTTACAGTGTTTTCGGGCATCTAATTGATGAAATTGGATAAAATTCCTCTCGATAGCCTCAAGGGTGTCGGCAGCAAGATGCAGGAGAAGCTCGAGCGGCTGGGACTGGCCACGGTACAGGACCTGCTGTTCCATCTCCCCCTGCGCTACGAGGACCGCACCCAGGTGTGGCCCATCGGCGATCTGCCGCCCGGCCTGCACGGCGCCGTCGAGGGGGAGATCCAGGACACTCAGCTGGTGATGGGGCGTCGTCGCATGCTGGTCTGCCGTATCAGCGACGGCACCGGCACCCTCACCCTGCGCTTCTTCAACTTCACCGCCGCCCAGAAGAACAGTCTGGCGACAGGCCGCCTGATCCGCTGCTTTGGCGAGGTGCGCCCCGGCAAATACGGGCTGGAGATGGCCCACCCCGAGTACAAGCTGCTCGGCGAGGAGCAAGCCGGCCAGACCGAAGAGGCGCTCACCCCCGTCTACCCGACTACCGAAGGGTTGCGCCAGCTCACCCTGCGCAACCTCACCGATCAGGCGCTGGCCCAGCTCGACCTCTATGGCGTCGAGGAGCTGCTGCCCGCCGGCCTCTATCCCCACCAGATTGAGCTGGCCGCCGCCCTGAAATTGCTGCACCGTCCGCCCCCTTCGGTGGCACTGCCGCTGCTCGAGAGCGGCCAACATCCGGCCCAGCAGCGGCTGGTACTGGAGGAGCTGCTGGCTCACAACCTCTCGGTACTCAAGGTGCGCGCTCAGGCACAAACCCAGCTGGCCCGCGCCCTCAAACCTGCGCCCGCGCTGGTCGAACAGCTGCTCGGCGCCCTGCCGTTCAAGCCCACCGGCGCCCAGAGCCGGGTGGTGGCCGAGATAAGCAAGGATCTGCAACAGAGTCACCCCATGATGCGGCTGGTGCAGGGTGACGTAGGCTCCGGCAAGACCCTGGTCGCAGCGCTGGCCGCCCTGCAAGCCATCGGCAACGGCTGTCAGGTGGGTTTGATGGCGCCGACCGAACTGCTGGCGGAACAGCACGCCATCAACTTCGCCAAGTGGCTGGAGCCACTCGGCATCGGAGTCGGCTGGCTGGCGGGCAAGCAGAAAGGCAAGGCGCGGGAGGAGGCACTGGCCGCCATCGCCGATGGCAGCGTCAAGATGGTGGTGGGCACCCACGCCATCTTTCAGGAGCAGGTGGTGTTCCAGCGTCTGGCGCTGGTCATCATCGATGAACAGCACAGATTCGGGGTACATCAGCGCCTCGCCCTGCGCGAGAAAGGGGAGCGGGAGGGGGTGCATCCCCATCAGCTCATCATGACCGCCACCCCGATCCCCCGCACTCTGGCAATGACCGCCTATGCCGACCTCGACACCTCGGTCATCGACGAACTGCCGCCGGGCCGAACCCCCATCACCACGGTCGCACTGCCCGACAGTCGTCGTGGCGATGTGATCGAACGGGTCAAGCTCGCCTGCACCGAGGGCAAGCAGGCCTACTGGGTCTGCACCCTGATCGAGGAGTCGGAGGTGCTGGAGTGTCAGGCCGCCGAGGATACTGCCGCCGAGCTGCAGAACCTGCTGCCCGGCCTGCATATCGGGCTGGTACACGGCCGGATGCGCCCGGTCGAGAAACAGCGGGTGATGGAGGAGTTCAAGGCAGGCATACTGCAACTGCTGGTCGCCACCACCGTCATCGAGGTGGGGGTGGATGTGCCCAACGCCAGCCTGATGATCATCGAGAACCCGGAACGGCTCGGGCTGGCGCAGTTGCACCAGCTGCGCGGTCGGGTCGGACGCGGGGCGGTAGCCTCGCACTGCGTGCTGCTCTATCATGCCCCCTTGTCCAAAACGGCCCAGAGCCGGCTCGGGGTGCTGCGTGAGACCAACGACGGCTTCCTCATCGCCCAGCGCGATCTGGAACTGCGCGGCCCGGGGGAACTGCTCGGCACCCGCCAGACCGGTCTGGCCGATCTCAAGATCGCCGATCTGGTGCGGGATCAACCGCTTATTCCGCAGGTACAGAAGATGGCGCGCTTCCTTATGGATAGGCATCCGAGTCATGTCGAACCCTTGATACGGCGCTGGCTTGGCTTACGGGATCACTATTCCAATGCCTGACCTGCGGAATCACGCTGCCAACGCCTGATCACTCAACCAATACAGGAGGAAAGCACTTATGAATTCCTGGCTACGCGGCCTGCTCTACACCTTTGCCTTCCTGCTGCTCTTTGTCTGGGTTGCCCTCGGCCTGTTCGACGCCGAGCGCGCCAAAGGCCCCATCGCCAGCTGGATCAGCCAGCAGACCGGCGTACCGGTCACCATAGGGCGACTGGTATTCAACCCGCTCCACCCCTACACCCTGCTGGCGGAGCAGGTGCGCTACGGCGATGCGGTCTCCCTCGACAAGATCTATCTGGAGATAGAGAGCATCGACTGGCTGAGCCGCGATGTGCGGATCGCCCATCTCGACCTCATTCGTCCCGCCATCAAGCTGCCGCTGCCCAACCAGCTGCCCAGCCTGCCGGTGCACTCCCTCTCCATCGGTGACAGCACCATAGACCGGCTAAGCCTTGAGAGCGACGGGCTGACCCTGCGCGGCCTCAACGCCACCCTGAGCGACTGGGATCTGATCGATCCGAAACGCCAGCCACAAGCCAACCTGACCCTCAATATCGGCCAGCTGGAGACACCGCAGTTCACCTTCGCCCGTCTCAGCCTGAAAGGGCGGCTGGAGGGAGAGGTGCTGCGCAGCGACAAGCTGGTGACCAACCTGTTCGACGGCCTGCTGGAGAGCGGCATGGTGCTCGACTGGCCGGCTCGAACCCTCGAACTGCACGATCTCAAGGCTCGTGGCATGCGGGTCGAGCTGGGGGATCTGGCACAGCACCAATTCCCGCTGCGGCAGGTGTCGCTGGATCGCGGCCAGTTCGACCAGGTGAGCATCAACTCCATCGAGCAGGAGCTCTCCTTCAACAACTTCAGTGGCCAGCTCACCGCCTTCAACTGGCAGGCTGGAAGCCAGCCGAGCGGTTATTTGAGCGGCACGCTGGGCGACATGGGGCGCGGCCTGTTCCAGCTGGAGGGGATCAAGGGCAAGCTCGCCTTCTCACCCCAGCAGCTCGACGGCGAACTGCAGGGCAAAGCCTATGAAGGGGAGTTCAATGTCGAGCTCTCCCTCGATACCCAGCAGCAGAAGCTGACCCTGAAAGACCTGGCGCTGAGCGGCATGGATATCAGCCTGCCGCAGGGGTGGTGGCAGGATTGGCAGGGCTGGCGCCCGCAGCAGGTGGATATCCGCAAGCTGGCGTTCGACAAGCTCAAGGTGCTCTCCTTCGACGATTCCATTCCTCTGTCGCTGACCGGCTGGCAGCTCTACCTGAGCGATCTCGCCCTGCGCGGCAATCAGCCCGGCCCGCTGCTTGGCCGTGCCCGTATCGAGAGCAAGTGGTTCGAGCTGGTGTGGGATGGCCTCAGCGCCCGCAACGGTGAAGTGGATGGCGAGCTTACCCCCAGCTCCTGGCAGCTGGGCAAGCTCACCAGCTCGCTGCCGGATGAGGGCAGCCTCAGCATGAGCGGCCAGTGGGCACGCGAACCGGGCCAGAGCAGCACCCTGCAGTTGAAGGCGACCAAGCTCGATCTGGAGCAGTGGGGCAAGATGTTCGGCTCCCCCGTATCCTTCTCCGGCAAGGCAGATTTGAGTGCCGACCTGCAGGCGGAGCACGGCAGCGCACCGGGCGAGTGGCGCAGCACCCTGCAGGGCAGTTTCGCCCTCGACGCCAACGAACCCTTCTGGGACAAGGTGAAGATAGACCCGCTGCTGGATCAGTGGTTCAAGCAGGCAACAGCCCCGGCGCTCAATCCGGATCAGCTGTGGCAGGCAATGCAGGGTGGCGATACCCCCTTCTACCGCGTCAGGCTGCAGGGCAAGATCGACAAGGGACAGCTGCAGCTCGAACAGGCTGGCGCCTCCACCATCACTCACCTGCTGGGTGCACAGGGCGGTATCGATCTGGTCAAGGAGCAGTGGCAACTCGATCTGGGAGTGCTCAACGGAAACCGCTGCGCCGAGCTTATCGGCCAGTGGCGCGGCCCGCTCACCGCGCCCACTCTGAGCTGGGACTTCAAACAGAAGCCGGATGGCTGCGGCTGGGAAGTGGGAGTACGCTATCCGCCGCAGGGCAACAGTGCGCCGCTCTGGCGACCGGCTCCGGCGCCAAAAGCCCAAGCCCAAGCCCAAGCCCAAGCCCAAGCCGAGCAGGCAACCAACAGTCAGCAAGGGTAAAACAAACAAGGCCTCATAATGAGGCCTTGTTTGTTTTGTGGCGGAGCGCGCTGCCGTTAATGGCCCGGTCGCTTGACCGGCTGCACTACGTAGTGACCGCAGAACTCCGCCGCCAGCTTGCCGCCGCTGAACAACTGGATATTGAGGCTGAAGGTGGCAGGCTCGCCCCGTTTTAGCGGCTGCAGTACAGCGGGCATCCCCTCGCGGGCCACCCGCGCCTCCGGCTCCTCATCGACCGGGCCATGATATTTGATGGTGCTCTCGGCCAGCACAGGTTCGCCCACCAGCCCCTCCTCTTTAAGTTGCAACCAGATCAGCCCCCAGCCCGCCAGCACGCACTGGCTGTAGACACTGCCGGCAAACATGCTGCCATGCACGTTGAGGTTGGCCGCCAGATTGGCCTTGAGGTGGAAGGTCTGACCATCGTAGTGGCTGATGTGCATCCCCATCTTCTCGCTGATGGGCACCCCGCGCGACCAGCGGGTGGTGAGATCCTGACACCACTCCGGGCGATACTGGATGGTCTGCAACGGGCTCAGGGATTTGATCATCTGGCGATGGGGAATCCGGCCAAAGGAGACGGGGCCGCCCCCCACTTCGAGAAAACCGCACTTGCGATAGAACTCCACCGCCTCCTGACGGGCGTTCATCACCAGCCGTTTCACCTTCTCGCTGCGGGCCAGCTGCTCGAGATCCTCCACCATTTTGGCGCCCAGCCCCTGGCCGCGATATTCGGGACGCAGCGCCATAAAGCGGATCTGCGCCTCGTCGCCGCCGATAAAGAGGCGCCCCACCGCGATGGGAGTGCCGTCGGGTGCCAGCATCAGCCGGTGAATGGCAACAGTGTCGTATTCGTCCCGCTCGGAACCGACGGGCAGATTGAAGGGTTTACGCAGAAGTTCCCAGCGTAACTGGTAATAGGCATCCAGCTCGGCGGCTGTCTGAGGGGTGACTACCCGATACATAGTTTCATCCTTGAGTTTGCGCCGACTGGCAGATGGAAGGGCTTACACAGACGTTTCCAGCGCAGCTTGCAGTAAGTACCCGGCTCGGCGCCGTTTGGGGGGGGACCACCCGGTACATAGATCGATCCTTGAGTTACACTGGTCGGAAACCATCTTGCCGTGCAAATTCATGGACTTCAATCTGCAAGCGTACCAAGCCGATCACTTGTTGCACCTCAGCGTCAAACCCCAGCGCCGCCTCACCGTGCAGGAGAATGACCAGCATCGCTGGCTGGAGATAGACGGTGTGGTGCAATCTGCCATGTCGCTCGCCGACCCCGCCGCCCTCTGTCTGCCCCATCAACGGGTCATCGCCTGCCTGCTGCCGGAGCAGGCCGGGCAGATCCTCGAACTGGGGTTGGGTGGTGGTGATCTCACCCGCCATCTGAGTCAGCGCTGGCCCGATGCCCACCACGAGTGCGTCGATCTCGACGAAGAGGTGCTGACCGTTTATCAGCAGTTTTTCCAGCATCAGGAGAGCGATGAACGCGCCGCGCCGGCACTCCATCAAGCCGATGCCCTCGCCTTTCTGGAGCAGAGCGAGCAGCAGTACGACCTCATCCTGCTCGATCTCTTCAGTCAGGATGGCAACCCGCTGCTGCTGTTTCAGGAGCGGCTCTACCGGGCGCTGGCTCCCCGCCTCTGCGGCACTCTGGTCATCAACCTGTTGCCGCGCACCGAACGGGAGCTAACCCACGCCCTGACGCTGATAGAACAGTGGATTGGCCCGGCTACCCCCTATCCGGTCGCTGGGCTCATCAACGTGATCGTCCACGTCATACCGCGGGATCAGGCATCCTCAGACCTGTAGCCAGAAGGTAACCGGGCCGTCGTTGACCAGCGCCACCTTCATGTCGGCGGCAAAACGCCCGGTTGCGGTCGGGATGCCGCTGGCAGCAGCCTTCGCCACGAAGTAGTCATAGAGGCGTTCGGCCTCGCTCGGGTGGGCACCGCAGGAGAAGCTGGGGCGCATCCCGCTCTTGGTGTCGGCCGCCAGGGTAAACTGGGAGACCACCAGCAGACTGCCGCCGATCTGGCTGACATTGAGGTTCATCTTGCCATTCTCGTCACTGAATACCCGATAGCCGCTCACCTTGTGCAGCAGCTTGTCGGCCTTGGCCTCGTCATCCCCCTGCTCCACCCCGAGCAGCACCAGCAGCCCCTGACCGATGGCGCCGGTCACCTCCCCCTCGACAGTCACGCTGGCCTCGCTGACCCGCTGAATCAGTGCAATCACATCCCTCTCCTCTCAAAACAGAACGACCGACCCGGCTCGATTGCAGGGGCGGTCGTCGATGCTACCAATAAACCGGTGGCCAAGGCGATGGCTTAGCCAAGCTCCTCGCTCGCCGGCTTCTCGTACTCGCCGAGGCAGGCGGTAGTCTCCGCACCAAGCAGCACCACCAGCCAACTCAAATAGACCCAGACAAACAGGATCGGGATGGTGGCCAGCGCGCCGTAGATGGCCTGATAGGAGGGGAAGCTGGTGATGTAGATGGCAAAGCCGCGCTTGGCCAGCTCGAACAGGGTCGCCGCCACCAGCGCGCCGATAAAGGCGTGAGCCAACCGCACCTTGCAGTTCGGCACCACGGTATAGACCAGCAGGAAGGTGAGCACCGAGAAGAGGAACGGCAAGCCGCGCAGCAGCAGATAGCCGATGCCGAACAGGCTCTCGGCGCCAAACAGCCGCAGCGAGAAGATGTAGGAGGAGATGGCGATACTGGCCCCGATAAGCACGGGCCCCAGGGTGAGGATCATCCAGTACATGGCAAACGCCTGCGCCAGCGGGCGGCCCTGGGTCGAACGCCAGATGTAGTTGAGGTTCTTGTCGATGGCGGAGATCAGCATCAGCGCCACCACCACCAGCGCCCCGATCCCCACCGCCGTGGTGTTGGTAGCATTGGCGACGAAGCCGTCGATGTACTCCTTGAGCACCTCTCCCGCCGTCGGTACGAAGTTGTGGTAGACGAACTGCTCCATCGCCTGTTTGAGGCTCTGGAACACCGGGAAGGCGGACATCATGCCAAAGACCACGGCGATCATCGGCACCAGTGAAAGCAGGGTGACATAGGCCAGATAACCGGCAGTGACCGTCAATCTGTCCTGCTGGAAACGGCCCCAGACAAACTGGGCAAAGTGGCGACCATCATGGCGCAAGAAGGAGAGGGCGTGGGCCAAACGGCCGCTGACAGGCTGCTGCATCTTGATTCTCGTTAGCGTCATAGTGGCAATATTGTGTCAGAGGAGAGCGCTGTTTGACCACCTTTGAACCCGATTTGCCCCCATCTCCCCCAACCTGTCACCCGTATGGCGTCTCTGGCTGTCGCCAGAAGCAGAGATAAAAACGGCCCCGCTATGGGGCCGTTTGCAACGCCGGATTACAGCATGTAGTCCACAGGCAGCTCGATGCGGGCGACGCCGGAGGCCACCGCCGCCAGCGCTACGGCGCGGGCAACCCGCGGCAGCAAACGGGCATCCATCGGCTTGGGAATGACGTAATCCTTGCCGAAGGCGAGCTCGCTGACCCCGGCGGCGGTCAGCACCTCGGCCGGCACCGGCTCCTTGGCCAGCGCGCGGATCGCCTCGACCGCGGCAATCTTCATGGCATCGTTGATACGGCTGGCACGGGCATCGAGGGCGCCGCGGAAGATGAAGGGGAAGCAGAGCACGTTGTTGATCTGGTTCGGGTAATCGGAGCGACCGGTGCCCATGATGAGGTCGCTGCGCACCCCGTGGGCCAGTGCCGGTTTGATCTCCGGATCCGGGTTGGAGCAGGCGAAGATCACCGGATTGGGCGCCATCAGGGCGACCGCTTCGGCGGGCAGCACATCGGGGCCGGAAACACCGACAAACACATCCGCCCCTTCGATGACATCCATCAGGGTGCGCAGCGGGGTCTCGTTGGCGAAGCGCTGCTTGTACTTGTTGAGATCGCTGCGGCCGGTGTGGATAACACCCTGACGATCCAGCATGAAGATGTTGTGCGCTCTGGCGCCACACTTGATCAGCAGGTCCATGCAGGCGGTGGCGGCAGCCCCCGCTCCCATGCAGACGATGCGGCTGTCGCTGATGAGCTTGCCCTGGATCTCCAGTGCATTGAGCAGACCGGCGGCGGTGACGATGGCGGTACCGTGCTGGTCATCATGGAACACCGGAATATCGCAGCGCTCGATCAGCGCCTGCTCGATCTCGAAGCACTCAGGTGCCTTGATATCTTCCAGATTGATGCCGCCGAAGGTATCGGCGATGGCCGCCACCGTGTCGATGAACTGTTGGCTGGTCTCGTGCTTCACCTCGATGTCGATGGCGTCGATGCCGGCGAAGCGCTTGAACAGCAGGGCCTTGCCTTCCATCACCGGCTTGGAAGCGAGCGGCCCCAGATTGCCCAGACCCAGAATGGCGGTGCCGTTGGAGATGACGGCCACCAGATTGCCCTTGCCGGTATAGCGGTAGGCATCGGCCGGGTTGGCGGCGATCTCGCGCACCGGCTCGGCAACACCCGGGCTGTAGGCCAGCGCCAGATCACGGGCGGTTTCGGCAGGCTTGGTCAGGGCGATGGCAATTTTGCCCGGTACGGGCTGGGCGTGGTAATCGAGTGCTTCTTGACGCAGATCGGACATGGGGGACCCCGATGTGGTTGGTGCAAATGAGGTGCCGGCAGGAGGCACGCAGAAGGGCGGGGATCATAAAAGAAAGCGGTGGGCATGCCCAGCAGATCATGCTGTCATTAGCCAGATCAGACCAGTTTGTTTAGCACCATCCCCCAGCCACAGATACCACTTTAGTTATAGATCCTGCATTGCAGGTGAAAAAATGGCGGCAAGTTGCCCTGCCGCCATCATTTGACCTTGCGTGCCGATTACTGACCCGAGTAGACCGGCAGCAGGTTCGCCATCGCGAGGAAGTGGAACAGTGCGGTCGCCAATCCGAACAGAATCAGCAGCCAGGCCACCAGCTTGCCACCCGGGGTGACGAAATGGGGGGCTGCACTGCCACCGGCTGCCCGGGCGCGGAACTTCAGCACCAGCAGCGCCGGAATGAGACAGGTCCACACAGTGGCCACCGCGCCGGCATAACCGATGGCCAGCAGGAAGCCGAACGGGAAGAGCAGCGAGAGCAGCAGCGGTGGCAGGAAGGTAACAGCCCAGCTCTTGCAGCGACCGGCACGGCTGTTGTCGAACTTGAACAGATCCGCCAGATAGTCGAACACCCCGAGCCCCACCCCGATAAAGGAGGAGAGAATGGCCGCCATGGAGAAGCCGTTGATAGCGCTGGCCACCTGCTCCGACTCAATGACGCCGGAGAGCGCCTTCAGCAGCACGTTCACATCGCCGCCCTGGGCAATCACGGGGGCGAACTCCTGACGGGGCAGGTTGCCGAAGATCCCCAGCAGCCAGAGCACATAGAGCGCCAGCGCGATCAGGGTTCCCCCCAGAATCGCCCACTTTGCCTGCCGCTCGTTCTGGTAGTAGGCGCGCAGGGAGGCGACCGAGTGGTGATAGCCAAACGAGGTGAGCGCCACCGGCAACATCGCCATGGCATAGGGGGCGTAGTGACTCTCGCCACCAGCCAGATCGAGCAGGGTCGGCAGCTTGATATGGCCGAGCAGACCGGTCACGCCGAGGGCGAAGCTGATGATCATGAAGGCGATCAGCACCACAGAGATGCGGTCAACGGCGCGGGTCGAGTGCCAGACCACCAGCGAAAACATCGCCACAAACAGCACGGAAGCGAGCTTGCTGTCGATCCCCAGAATCCCCTGCAGGATGGCGCCGGAGGAGGTGATGTAGGCGTAGAGCAGAATGCCGCCGACAAAGTAGACCGAGAGATTGTTGAAGAAGTTGAGCCGCTCCCCCAGCAGTTCGCGGGTCACGGTATTGAAGGAGACGCGCATGTCGTGGTGCTGGAAGGCTTCCAGCAGCATCCAGCCGGAGAGAGTCATCATAACCATGGTGACGGTCAGTGCCAGCACCGACCAGAGGGTCCAGGCCCCCGCCCCCGAACTCGGCAGACCGAGCATGCCAGCCCCCACGCAGACGCTGGCGATAATGCAGGCGCCCCCCAAAATTGATGGTTTTTTCTTCATAATCCCTTCTTTTTCTGACTGGTTATCTATCCGCGGTAAACAAGACCGCGGCATGATGCCAGCCTTTGCCCGGGGAAGCACCTCAATATGGGCCAAAGGGAAGCGCCTGACTGGCCACAGCCAGCGCCATCCGAGCGAAGAAAGGAGGCTCAATCCATTACGGGGATACCGGCTTTTGCCTCCGCCTCTCTGGCGATGGCCTCGGTCATCCCCTGAAAGATGAAGAGGTGGAACGGCAGCATGGCAAGCCAGTAGGCCAGCCCCCATGCGCCCTGCGGATGCCAGTGGGCTGTGACCCGGATGCGGGTCAACCCGGACTCCTCCGGCAGGATGTTAAACTCCAGCCGACCCACGCCCGGGGCCTTCATGTTGAACAGCAGATCGAGCCTGCGCCCCTCATCGACTCCGAGGATCTGCCAGGAGTCGAGCATGTCACCCTTCACGAAGCGATCGGGATTGCTGCGGCCACGGGTGCGTGCCGGACCGCCGATCAGGTGATCCATCCATTCGCGCACCACCCACAGCTGGTTCATGTAGAAGTAGCGCTTCTCGCCACCCAACTGTTGCAACACCTGCCACACCACCTCGGGAGAGGCGAGACAGATGGCATCGCCGCTGGCGGTACGGTCATAGAAGCCATATTCGGGATGGCGCCAGCGCAGGCCGAGCGGCGTCTCCTGCCCCTGCTGTTCGGCCCCCAGCTTCTGCTCCAGCGCCAGACTCTCGGCCAGTGCCTCGTCGAAGCTGAGCAGGGTCTGTGGCAGCAGGGCACGCAGCGGGCCGTCATCGGCCGGAATATCGTGCTTGAGACCGCCCACCAGCGCCTTGGCCACCGGCTGCGGCACCGAGGTGACAAACTGCAGCCACCAGGCGGAGAGACGCGGACTCAGAAACGGGATGGGAATGATAGGGCAACGCTTGCCGATATGGGCGGCGAACTTCTGCAACTGCTGTTGATAGCTGAGCAGTTCTGGGCCGACCGCATTGAAGATGCGACCATCCACCTCGTCGGCTTCCACCAGCCCACCCAGATAGTGCAGCAGGTTGGACAGCGCAATCGGCGGCGTGCGCGAGCGCACCCACTTTGGCGTCACCATCAGCGGCAGGTTGAACACCAGATCCCGCATCACCTCGAACGCCGCCGAGCCGGGCCCGACAATGATACCGGCACGCAGCTCCACCGTCGGTACGCCGGATTCACGAAACAGCTCGCCACAATGGCGGCGGGAGTTGAGATGGCGGCTGTTGCACAGCTCCGGCTGGATTGCCCCGAGATAGATGATGCGGCGCACCCCGGCGGCGCGGGCGGCGGCGGCAAAGTTCTTCACCCCCTGCTGCTCCAGCCGGTGAAAATCGGCCCCCGCCCCCATGGCGTGCACCAGATAGAAGACGGTATCTATGCCCGCCAGCGCAGGCAGCAAAGTGATGGGCTTGAGGCTGTCGGCGAGGCGAAACTCGACACCCTCAGGCAAGCGGCAGGGACGGCGCGCCCCGGCAATCACCCTGTAGCCCAGCGTTTGCAGGTGAGGCACCAGATAGGAGCCTATATAGCCCGCCGCCCCCATCACCAGACAGTTTCTCATCCTCTCTCCCCTTCCCTTGTCGTCCCGGCCACCGGGCTGGCAACCTGAATGCCCATCATCCAGCCTCACCGTCACTTTGCAACATGGAACTAACAATTCTGCCTGTTAGTCCGATTTGGTGTTAATCCCGGTTCATTCCCTGGTCGATAACTGACCAGATGTATAGCGCCGAGGGCGAAGATATGCGCATCGATCACTACGACCTCCAGGGGGAGGTGCAATACCGGCAGCAACAGGCGCAAGCCCGCAAGGTGCGCAGACTGGGGCCGGTCGCGCCGCAGGCCAATGGCGTGAGCGGAACGGCCGCCACACCGCCATCCGGCGAGCAGCGAACCACCCTGATGCAAGCCAGTGCCCTGACGCTGCAAGCCAGCAGCCGGAGCAATACCCAGACTCCCCCGCAGACAACAGCCGCGCCAGCCAAGGCAGAGGGGAGCAGAAATCAGGAGGAGAACGGCGTTCCCAACGACGGGCTCGACAACCACCAGCGGCTTATCAAGCTGATGATCGAGGCGATGCTGGGCCACGAGATAGAGCTGCCGGATCCGATCAAACCGACCGACCAGAGCGCGGAGGGGGTGAACTCCCCGACGGGCGACAGCAGTCAACCCGCCGCCGAGCCGGATCAACTGGTGGAAGTAACCGACAGCCTGCTGCAAAAGGAGCAGCTCAACGTAGTCGCCTCGGCCAGCATAGAGACTCAGGATGGCCAGAGCCTGCAACTTGATCTGGGTTTTGTGCTGGACTGGCGCCAGCTCGATATCAGCAAGCGCCGCACTACCCTCAATGCCCTCAAGGATCCGCTGGTGCTCAGTCTGGATGGAAAAATCGCCGGTCTGACCGACGCCCGGGTCAAGTTCGACATTGATCAGGATGGCAAAGAGGATAGCCTGCCGGGCTTGAGTGAAGGCAGCGGCTTTGTGGCGCTGGATCGCAACGGCAACGGCACCATAGATGACGGCGGCGAGCTGTTCGGGGCCCGCTCCGGCAACGGTTTTGGCGAGCTGGCGACCCTGGATGAGGATGGCAACGGGGTGCTGGACGAGCGGGATAGTCAGTTCTCGGCGCTGCAGTTCTGGCAGCCGGAGCAATCCCCCATCGCCCTGGTGGAGCTGGGGATCGGCGCCATCCTGCTCCATCCCCTAGACACCCCCTTCAACCATCTTGGGGAAAGCGGCAATCAGGGGGTGCTGCGCCAGTCCGGTCTCTATGTGACCGAGCAGGGCAAGGGCGGCTGGGTGCAGCAGATCGACCTGCGGGTCTGAAACCGGCACCCGCATGGCAAACCCGGTCGCTGACGAAGCGCGCCAGCGACCAGAACCTGACTCAGTTCAGCTCGGTGGGGTCGATGTCGAGACTCCAGCGTACCCGCTTGGTCTCGGGCCACCCCTCCAGCTCCTTCACCGCCCAATCGAGCAGCTGGGCCAGTGGCGCCCGGTTGGGCCCCTGCACCAGCAACTGCATGCGGAACTTGCCCGCCTTGCGCTCCATAAAGCCGCTGATGGGACCCAGCACCTGAACATGGGGATAGCGGGCGCTGCGCAGGGTATCGGCGAGACGGGCGAGGAACAGCTGCACCTCGTCACGGCCGTTGGCCTCGGCCCGAAACAGTCCCTGATAGCTGAACGGCGGCAGCCCCAGCAGGCGGCGCTCTTTCAGCGCCGTGTCGGCGAAGTGGCCATAGCCGTTCTGGGTCAGATCCTGCAGCAGGGCGTGCTCCGGATGGTGGCTCTGCAACACCACCAACCCGGGTTTGCTGGCGCGCCCGGCGCGGCCAGCCACCTGGGTGTAGAGCTGGGCCAGCTTCTCGGCGGCGCGAAAATCGGCGCTGAACAGGGCGCCATCCACATCCAGCAGCCCTACCAGGGTCACATCCGGGAAGTGGTGGCCCTTGGCCAGCATCTGGGTGCCGATCAGGATCTTGTACTTGCCTGCCTTGATGTCGCCGAGATGGGTCTCCAGCTCCCCCTTGCGACGGGTGTTGTCCCGATCGATGCGCACCACCGGATATTGCGGGAAAACAGTGCCGAGCAGCTGCTCCAGCTGCTCGGTGCCCACCCCGGAGCCGATGAGCTCGTTGCTGCCACACTCGGGGCAGTGGTGGGGTAGCGGGCGCACGCTGTCGCAGTGGTGGCAGTGCAGCCGTCGCCCGGCCTGATGCCAGGTGTACCAGGCATCGCAGCGCTCGCAGGCGGCGCTCCAGCCACACTGGTGGCAGATCAGGGCCGGGGCATAGCCACGGCGGTTGAGAAACAGCATCACCTGGTTGCCCGCTACCAGATGCTCCGCCATCAACTGCTCCAGCTGGGGAGATAGTCCGGCCTGCAGCCGCACGTTCTTGATATCCAGGATCACCTGACGGGCGGTCTGGGCATTGCCGGCACGGCGAGTAAGAGTGAGGTGGTGATACTTGCCAGTGCGAGCGTTGTGCAATGTCTCCAGCGACGGGGTGGCCGAACCAAGCAAGATGGGGATACCGGCACGGTGAGCCCGCATTACCGCCAGATCCCGCGCATGGTAGCGAAAACCGTCCTGCTGCTTGAAGGAGCCGTCGTGCTCCTCGTCGATGATGATGATGCCGAGGTTGTGAAACGGGGTGAACACCGCAGAGCGGGTGCCGATCAGGATGGCGGCGCCGCCGTCGCGGCAGGCGAGCCAGGCGTCGAGCCGCTCCCGATCGTTCATGGCCGAGTTCATTGCCACCACCGGCACGTTGAAGCGGCGGCGGAAACGGTTGATGGTCTGCGGAGTGAGGCCGATCTCGGGCACCATCACCAGCGCCTGCTTGCCCGCCTTGAGCAAGGGCTCGAGGATGCTCAGGTAAACCTCGGTCTTGCCGGAGCCGGTGATGCCGTCCAGCAGGAAGGCGCCGAACTTGTCGCTCTGGCTGGTAACGGCAGAGACGGCCAGCGCCTGCTCGCCGTTGAGGCGCAACCCCTCCCCCGGTTCAAAGCGGGCAGCCCAATCGCCATCGTGGCTCGGCTCCAGCGAACGCTTCTCCAGCAGCCCCTTCTTCTCCAGCGTGGTGAGTGCGGCGCTCTGGATCTCCTCCTGCTTGAGGGCTGATGGCGTTTGCGGCCCCTTGCGCAACAGGGCAAGCGCCTGCTGCTGCTTGGCGGCCCGCTTGAGTTCGTTGAGATCGATGGCCATACCGGCATCGGTCGCAAACCAGAACTCCAGCTCACGATAGGCGGCCGGCTCCCCCTTGCGCACCAACACCGGCAGGGCGTGCGGCAGCACCTCCCCCAGCGGGTGCTGGTAGTAGCTGGCGCTCCAGTTCATCAGCGCCAGAATATCGGGCCCCAGCACAGGCGTCCCATCGAGGACGCGCTTGATGGGTTTGAGCTTGTTGCGCGGCACCTGGCTGTCGGCCGGGTGATCCACCACCAACCCGACCAGGGTTTGCGGGCCGAAAGGGATCTCGACCCGACAACCTGGAGCAGGTAACGGCAGGGGGGAGAGATAGTCGAAATGACGGCGTAGCGGCACCGGGACAGCCACACGAACCAGATCCAGCGTTTGGGAAGAATTCACCAGAGGTTGCCTATTTTTTCTGCGAAGCCACTTGCCTGATCTCAGGCATTTCCTATATTATTCGCAGCCTTTGAAACTGTGTTCAACAATCGTGTGGTGTCCGACAAGAGATCGGATGGCGACACGGCCTATTACTTTGAGGTTGTCCATGAAAGCTGGTATCCATCCTGACTACGTAGCCATCACCGCCAAGTGCTCTTGCGGTAACGTCATCAACACTTTCTCTACCATCGGTAAAGATCTGAACCTGGACGTGTGCTCCGAGTGCCACCCGTTCTACACCGGCAAGCAGAAAGAAGTTTCTAGCGGCGGCCGCGTAGACAAGTTCAACAAGCGTTTCGGTGCGATGACTTCCAAGAAGTAATTCTACTTCTGACGAATTCTGAAAAAGACGCCTTATGGGCGTCTTTTTTGTTTCTGTGGTCTTCCAATCATTCACGTTTTTCGCCAGTCAGGCTCAGTGCCCACGCTCGCGCACCCTGCGCAGATAGACATATCCCTCCCCCGGACTCCCCCAGCGAGCCTTGCCCGCCAGATCATAAGCCCGATCCAGCAGTCTGACGCTGTTGGGGCCAATCCAGACATGCTGCACCAGCGTGCTGGCGCCACCGAAATCGGTAGCACAATGGCCAACCCGGGTATGGCCGGCATATTCACCGGATGGCGTGCGGCTCAACCAGATCTCGCAGCCACGGCGCAGAGAAAGTTGCTGGGGAGTGAGGCTATCGAGCAATTCCGGATTGTGCCAGGCGCCGGCAAAGTCGGTGGCCCGCGGCATGGTCAGCTCGGCCATCAGAATGCGTCCGTCAGGACTGGGGGAGAAACGATAGATCCGCTGGCGGAAGGGGCGAACTGCACGCAGGGTCAGGTACTGCTCGGCATAGACCCAGCGATAACCCTGATAGCCACGCCAGATCTCCACCAGACGCAGTTCAGCGCTGGTAAAGCGGTCGTCATATCGCGCCTGCTCCTGGCTCGAAAAATCTCCGCTGAACCAGCTGAGCAGCGGCTCCATGCCGGAAACAGTGGCCCGGGATGATACTCCTGCCGATACCAGACAGGAGCAAAATAGCCCGAATACGGCCACCAGCAACTTTGTCATCGAATCCTTCCGAATCATCATAGTGGCGGCGATTATATGAGCGAAGCTGTTCAATAACAGCCATTACGATCAAATCATTGCCACTCTGGTGAAAAAACCTCGCAAGGATGCCCGCCCGATCACTAAACCCGGTATTTCGCGACCGCCTGATTCAGCAGCTTGGCCTGCTCGTTCAGCCCCTGACTGGATCTGGCGTTCTCTGCCGCCATGGCGCTCGACTCCTGCGCAATGTCGCGGATGTTGTTGACGTTGCGGTTCACCTCGTTGGCGACCAGGCTCTGCTCCTCGATCGCTGCCGCAATCTGGGTGCTCATATCCATGATGTGGGTAACATCCTGGGTGATCTGCTCCAGCAGAGCCCCCGCCACGTTGGCCTGATCGGAACTGCGACTCCCCTGCTCGCGGCAGGTCGCCATCACCTCGACGATACTGCCGGTCTGCTTCTGCAGCGAGCTGATGATGCCGGCGATCTCCTGAGTCGATTTCTGGGTACGGATGGCAAGGCTGCGCACCTCGTCCGCCACCACCGCAAAACCGCGCCCCTGATCCCCCGCCCGTGCCGCCTCGATCGCCGCGTTGAGGGCCAACAGGTTGGTCTGCTCGGCAATGCCGCGGATCACGTCCAGCACCGAGCCGATGGTCTCGCTCTCTCTTTGCAACTGACCAACCTCGCGGGATGAGTGCTCGAGATTGTCAGCCAGCAGACGGATCTGGTCGACGGTGTTCTCCACCGCACTGCGCCCCTCCATCGCCTTGTTGTTGGTCGCCTGGGCATTGTTGGCGGCCTGTTCGGTATTGCGGGCGATCTCCTCTATGGTGGAACCCATCTCGGTCGAGGCGGTGGCCACCATGTCGGTCTCCTGCAGCTGGCGAGCAGCTCCCTCGCTGGTACGTTTAACGTTGTCCGAGAGGTGATCTGCCGCCTCCGTCAGGGTATGCACGCTCTGCTTCACATCGCCAATCAGGTTGCGGAAGCCGCCCAGCATCACATCGAGGTTACCCGCCAGTTGAGCCATTTCATCGGCCCCCTGCAGCTCGATCTTGAGGCGCAGGTCATTATCCTGGCGAATGCGATTGACGGTATCATTTACCCGACTAATGGGACGATCGATGCTGCGACCCAGCAGCACGCTCATGACTCCTATCAGTACGATGATCACCCCGCCACACATCAACATCAGGGTATTGAGGCGAGCAGTCTGCTGATCCAGCTCACCGGCGATATGCTGGTCGACGGCAGAGAACACCTGCTCGGTCTGATGAACCAGACCCCGCATCTGGTTGCGCAGCCCTTCATCCTCATTCAGCCCCAGCACCTGCATACCCTGCACCAATGCGACAAAGTCCTCCCGATACTGATTGCTGGCCTGCTCCAGCTTGCCGCGGTCGGCTTCCGGCAAGACGGCCAGACTCTGCTGAAAACTCTTGTGCAGAGTTTGGAAACGGTCGAGATACTGGACATCGGATCGCAGCATGAAGTCTTTCTCCGCCCGTCTCAGCTGCAGCATGGTGATGAGCAACCCCTGCTGATCCAGCTTTTTGAGGCCATCTTCCACTTCATGCACGGCAGTCCGCAGCTTGCCATAGAGCCCATCCTCCGGCCCCAGACCAATCTTCTGCTGCTGGGCAACCAGCTCCAGAAACGCCTTGCCGTAAGCCGCCATCTGCTGATCCAGCCTGGCCAGATCGGCATGCACCGCAGCCAGGTTGTCGTCACGGCCCAGGGTCTCGTCCAGCTGGTGGAACTGCGTCATGACCTCATTGAAATGGTTAACGAAGCTCAGATCCTTGCGCAGCAGGAAATCCTTCTCGGCCCGCCGCAAATTGAGCATGGCGATCTCCAGCCCGTCCACATTGCGCTGGGCTTGTGTCAGGCTGCGGGTGACCTGGCTCGAATAGATAAAGAGGCCGCTCAGTACCACCATGGCAATGGCAACCAGTACGGTATTCAGAATCAACTTATGACGGATCAGCACGATGCACCTCTCACCTGTACGGATGAACTGCATTGAGCTTATGCGGAAAACGTTATCCCTGTGGCTGTTCAAGGAATATTCATTGAAATGCCGGTCTCACTCCTTATACTGGATCCACCTGTTTCCAGCCGTGGATTTGACACTATGGAATACAACACTTCAGAACTGTGCGACATCTATCAGGACATGGTGGATGTACTCGAACCCATGCTTTGCTCCTTCGGCGGCCGTGCCTCTTTCGGCGGCGTCATCACCACCGTCAAGTGCTTCGAATCGAACGGTCTCATCCGTGAACTCGTCAAAGAGAACGGCGTTGGCCGGGTGCTGCTGATCGATGGCGGTGGCTCCATGCGCCGCGCCCTGATCGACAGCGAGATAGCCACCACTGCCGCTGAAAACGAGTGGGAAGGGATTGTCTGCTACGGCTGCGTCCGCGAAGTCGATATCCTCGAAGATCTCGACATCGGCATTCAGGCGCTGGCGGCCATTCCGGTCGGTGCCGATAGCAAGGATGTGGGGGAAACGGATCTGCCGGTCAATTTTGGCGGAGTCACCTTCCTGCCTGACGATCATCTCTACGCCGATACCACAGGGGTTATCCTCTCCCCCGAGGCACTCGACATCGAGTAAGCCAGCAGCATGATGACGGGAGCCTTGGCTCCCGTTTTTTATGTCTGTAACTTGCTGAAAAATGACAAAAAAAGAGGGCCAGATAAACTGGCCCTTAACTGGAAGCAATGTGAGCAATGTCGTGCCTTCACAAGAAGTCCATCACGTTGGAACAGATGAGGCCTTTCCCGGAAAACAAGTTAACGATAATCATTCTCATTTAATTGAGCAAGCTTTATTTGCCAATCAGGCAAAAAAATTGGCCACCGTTGAGGGTGGCCAATTTCATCAGGCTTGTCGGACTGCGGATTGCAACCCGGGCAATCCTGCCTCTCCAACCAGCTTGCGACTGAGATAGCGCAACAGCACGCCGTAGAGCGGCACGAACAAACCAAGGCTAATCAGCAGCTTGAACACATAGTCCACAGTCGCGATCTCGACCCAGTGCTCCGCCATGAAGGGGTCGCTCGTGCGCCAGAAGGCCACGCTGAAGAAGGCGATGGTATCGACCATGTTGCCAAACAGGGTGGAAGCAGCTGGCGCCACCCACCAGTGCTTGAGCAGGCGCAGGCGGTTGAATACCACCACGTCCATAAACTGACCCACCAGATAGGCCATAAAGCTGGCCAGCGCGATACGTGCCACAAACAGGTTGAATTCAGCCAGATGGCCAACCCCCTGGAAGCTCCCTTCAAAGAAGAGTACGGAGAGCGCATAGGAGATGGCCAGTGCCGGCAGCATCACAGTCTGGATAATCTTGCGCGCCAGACCGGCACCGAAGATCCGCACCGTCAGGTCGGTCGCCAGAAAGATAAACGGGAAGCTGAACGCACCCCAGGTGGTGTGAAAACCGAAGACGGTGATAGGCAGCTGAACCAGATAGTTGCTGCTGGCAATAACGAGGATATGGAACAACGACAGGCGAACGAGCGCCGTTTGGTACTGCTCAGGGGTCAGATTCATCTTGTGACCTTTTTGGTTAATGGGGTTAGGGAACCCATATCGCCACCATTGGCGATAAGCGAAGCGCGAGATTATACGCCCCACACGCGATAGTTCAATCTTTATGCTGTCTGGCAAGCCAGAGCAGCGCCTCCCGATCTTCAGGGCGCACCGCCTCCAACCAGCAGCCGCTGTAGTGCTCAAACTCCAGTCTGAACTGGCTCCCCTCGAAATCCAGCAACCAGCTATGGCGATCGGCACCGACATCCCGCTCCAGTGGACGCAGCTCCCACGCCTGCAGCAGCGTCCCGGCCAAGGCCGGAAAGGTGTCCCAATCAAGAGCGGGGCACGCCAGCATTACAACTCCGGCATCGCTATCTATCTGTTTGATCTGCCATCCCATTCCAAATCTCTCAACTGCTGCAGGATAGCTCGCCACCGCAATACCATGCCGGTTGCGGGGTAGCGAGATCCTCATATTCGGGTTGCTCATCATAGGGGCGTTGCAAAGCGGCAAACAAGCGCTCGAACGGCTGCATATCGCCCGCCTCGGCAGCATCGATCACCTGCTGGGCCAGCGCATTGCGCAGCACATATTTGGGATTGATGGCATCCATCCGCGCCTTGCGCACACTATCTTCGCTTCCTTCCCGCACCAGCCGCTCCCGGTAACGAGTCAACCACCCCTGCCACGCAGCGGGGTCGGCTAATAACACCAGCAAGGATGCCGGCCATGCCCCCTCTCCCGTCACCTCACCGAGCCGGCGCAGGAACAGGTGGTAATCCACCTTGTGGGCCGCCAGCAAACGGAACAACTCGCGGAACAGTGCCGGGTCATCCTCCTCCCACACCGCCAGCCCGAGCTTGGCCCGCATCAGCTCGGAGTAGTGCAGCATCAGCTGCTGTTCGTACTGGGCCAACGCCGCTGCCAGCGCATCACCATCGACATGCCCCGCCAGCGCCTGCGCCAGTTTTTGCAGATTCCAGTAGCCGACCGCCGGCTGCTGATCCAGCGCGTAACGACCCGCCGGATCCGAGTGATTGCAGACAAAGTCCGGCACATAGGCATCGATAAAGCCGTAGGGGCCGTAATCCAGCGTCAAGCCGAGCAGCGACATGTTGTCGGTGTTCATCACCCCGTGACAGAAGCCCGCCGCCTGCCATTTGGCAATCAGCCGCGCGGTGCGACGCACTACCTCGGCAAACAGTTCGGCGCCATTCTCCAGCTCGGGGAAGTGGTGGCGCAGCAGATAATCGATAACCAGCGGAATCTTCTCCCCCTGCCCGCTCCAGGCGAAATACTCGATATGACCGAAGCGCAAGTGGCTGGGGGCGGTGCGCAGCACGGTCGCCCCCGTCTCCACCTGTTCGCGGTAAACGGGCTCCTGGCTGCCCACCAGCACCAGCGCCCGGGTGGTCGGTATGCCGAGGGCATGGAGCGCCTCGGAGGCGAGATATTCGCGAATGCTCGAGCGCAGTACGGCGCGGCCGTCACCAAAACGGGAAAACGGCGTCTTTCCTGCCCCCTTCAGATGGAGATCCCAGCGCAAGCCATCGGGCGCCAGCTGCTCACCCAACAGCAGCGCCCGGCCATCGCCAAGCCGTGGGCTATAGCCGCCGAACTGATGGCCGGCATACACCTGCGCCACCGGCTGCATGCCGGGCAGCAATTTTCCCTCACCACAGCAGGCGATCCACTCAGACTCGCTGACGCCTCCCAACCCCAGCTCATCCAGCAAAGCGCGGTTGAGGTGAAGTAGCCGGGGTTGTTGTAGCGGCTGGGGCACCACAGGTTCACAGGCCCAGGGCAGTTCGCTCGCAAAAGTGTTGATCAGCTTCATGGTTGTGCCATTCATCCCTGAGTATGCTCGTGTCACTCTTTATACTGCCGTCAGCAGGCTGTCCGCCAACCGGCAATCCTCATTTGTTCAATTCAAGGAGAAGAATATGCAAAAGTGGCTATATGCCCTGCCCCTGCTGGCTCTGGCCTGGGTTCATCAGGCCAAGGCTGCCGATATTGAAGCCGGCAAAGCCAAGGCAGCGGTCTGTGCCGCCTGTCACGGCGTGGAAGGCAAGGCGATGATCCCCAACTATCCCCATCTGGCGGGTCAGAATGCCGCCTATCTGGTGAAACAGTTGAAAGCGTTCAAGGATGGCACTCGCAAAGAGCCCTTGATGGACCCCTTCATGGCGCCGCTGACCGATGCGGATATGGAGAATCTGGCGGCCTATTACGCCAGCCTCAAGTAATCTGCTGCGCCTGGCTGTCGGGCGCCTCCCCGTTGGCGAAGCATCCATTCGGCCGTGCTTCGCCAAGCTTTCTTACCGTCGGCAATAGTCGATGATCAGGTCCATAAAGGCTTCACCGAAACGCTCCAGCTTGCGGTGACCGACGCCGTTGACCGCCAGCATTTCTTCCTCGGTCATCGGCATCAACTGAGCCATCTCCACCAGGGTCGCATCGTTGAATACCACGTAGGGCGGAACCTCTTCATCCTCGGCAATCTGCTTGCGCAGAGCGCGCAGCTCCTTGAACAGCCGCTTGTCGTAGTTGGCATTGTCGAGCAGACCGTTGCGCTTCTCCTTGCGGCTGGAGATAGGCTGCAGGCGGGGTACCGCCAGCTCCAGCTTCACCTCGCCACGCAGCACGGGGCGGGCAGCCTCGGTCAGCTGCAGCACCAGATTACGGGTGATGTTCTGGGTCAGCAGCCCCTTGTGGATCAGCTGGCGGATCACGCTCATCCAGTATTCGTGGCTCTGATCCTTGCCGATGCCGTAGGTCGAGAGCTTGTCGTGGCCGTGATCCTTGATGCGCTGGTTGAGCGAACCGCGCAGCACCTCCACCACATAACCCACCCCGAAATTCTGCCCCACCCGCCAGACGCAGGAGAGCGCCTTCTGGGCATCTTCGGTGCCATCATAACTTTTGGGCGGATCGAGGCAGATATCACAGTTGCCGCACGGCTTGTCGTTGTACTCGCCGAAGTAGTTGAGCAACACCTGACGGCGGCAGGTCTGCGCCTCGGCAAAGGCTGCCATCACGTTGAGCTTGTACTGCTCCACCTGCAACTGCTGGGGATTCTCGATGTTGTCGAGCAGGCGGCGCACCCGACCGATATCGGCAGGATCGTAGAGCAGCAGCGCCTCGGCCGGGGTGCCATCGCGCCCGGCGCGGCCGGTCTCCTGATAGTAGGATTCGATGTTCTTCGGGATGTCGTAGTGCACCACGAAGCGCACATTGGGCTTGTCGATGCCCATACCGAACGCCACCGTCGCCACCACTATCTCGATATCATCCTTGAGGAAGGCCTCCTGAGTCTGCTGACGCAGCTCGAGCGGCAGACCGGCATGATAGGGCGCTGCCTTGCAGCCGTGGCGGGATAGCCGCTCGGCCACCTCCTCCACCCGGTTGCGGCTGGAGCAGTAGACGATGCCGCAGTTGCCCTTCTGGCTCTGCACGTAGCGCAGCAACTGCTCGGCCGCCTTGAACTTCTCCACCAGGCTGTAGCGGATATTGGGGCGATCGAAGCTGGCAGTGTGGATAAAGGGATCGCTCAGTTCCAACCGGTGCAACATATCGCTGCGGGTCGCCTCATCGGCGGTGGCGGTCAACGCCACTACCGGCACCTGCGGGAACCACTGCTTGAGCCGGCCCAGCGCCGCATATTCCGGTCGGAAGTCATGGCCCCACTGGGAGACGCAGTGCGCCTCGTCGATGGCGAACAGCCCGAGCGGCAGCTCGGCCAGCCGGTCCATAAATTCGTGCTGCAGCAGTCGCTCGGGGGAGACATAGACCAGCTTGATCTCGCCGCGACGCATGGCAGCGAAGTTCTGGATCATCTCCTCCCGACTCAGGGCCGAGTTGATGTAGACCGCGGCCACGCCGTTGGCTCGCAGGCTGTCGACCTGATCCTTCATCAGTGAAATGAGGGGAGAGACCACCACCCCGAGCCCGGGTCGCAACAGTGCCGGGATCTGGTAACAGAGCGACTTGCCACCGCCGGTGGGCTTGAGCACCAGCGCATCGCGCCCCGCCACGATCTGCTCGATAATCTCGAGCTGACCCGGCCGGAACTGCTGATAGCCGAAGACCGCCTGCAGCAGGGCAAGCGGACTCTCTGGCTGAGGATCTGGCAGGGTTTCGGCAATCGCGGTCATGGGCTCTCCTTTGGGGTCGCCATTCTAAAGCAGCCGCCGCCCACAATAAACCTGCCATTGCGACTGTTAAAGAACTGTTGCAGACTGGCTGGAGCTTTTACTCTGCTTTGCAAACAGGAATCGGATTCAAGGAATGAAACAGATGCTCAAGAAGATGGCGCTCAGTGGCATTGCCAACCTGTTCGCCGAAAAGATGCCCTTCAACAAACTGATCGGCATGCAGGTGACCCACTACGACTTCGACCGGGTGGAGCTGCGCATCAAGATGGAGGAGAAGCTGATCGGCAACCCCTTCCACAACATCCTGCACGGTGGCGTCACAGCAGCTCTGCTCGACGTGGCGGGCGGCATGATAGTCGCGGCCTCCTGCATCGACGATCTGGAGGATTTCTCCCCCAGTTATCTCAAGGAACGCTTCTCCCGCCTCGGCACCATAGATCTGCGGGTGGACTATCTGCGGCCGGGGCGCGGCAACGAGTTTATTGCCACCGCCCACATCATCCGGGCCGGCAGCAAGGTCGCGGTAGCCCGGATGGAGCTGCACAACGAAGAGGGCACCCATATCGCCTTTGGGACCGGCACCTATCTGGTGGGCTAAACGCCATTAATGCATAAAAAGCACTCTGCTAATCCACTTTTAATCATTAGATTCCCTACCCCCTCTGGCTAAAGCAGGTCCATACTCATAGTCGGGATTGTGTGCAGAGGGAGGATTGCAGGTGATGAGTGCGAAACTGGCCATCAAACCATCCAGAGCCTTGTTGACACAGCTCGAGTCCATGCTCGACGAGGTGCAGACACCCGAGTGTCGCCACTGGTTGGAACAGGAGCTTGAGGGGTATTCTCTCTCCTCACCCCTGCCTTGGTATCGCATCGTCCCCTGTCGGCAACGCGGTCACTTTCTGGACCTGAAGACGGGAAAATATTTGACCTGTCACATCAACAGTCAAACGCTAAGCCAACGCGATCTGGCCCAAATTCAGTTCATTTATGCCCGTGAACCCGCCGCCCACTATTTGCTGCAACGCAATTCCGGTATTGAGCCTTGGCCAGAACAACTGCTGGAAGATTATCAGGAGCAGTTGATCCCCGGCCACCTATGCCTGCAAGCCTGGCATGAGCCCGTGATTTCATTACGTGAACAACTGATGGAGGGAATCGAACATTTTATTTGTGAGTACCCCAAACACGCGGCCTTGCTGCCCCAACACAGTTTAAAGGCTTTGCGGCATCAGCACTGGCATATCTGAACAAGCGCCTGGCGCGCAAGGAGGGCACCATAGACAAGAACCATAACGAGATTGCCACAATCTAGAGTGCCGGAGTCAGAATAGACTCCACCAATGGGCCACCAAGCGGTGGCCCTTTTAATATCCGTGGTTTTGCTTCGGCCTCGCATACAGCAATTACGATCGCTTATTCAAGTGGCAGGTCGGCAGGTCGGCAGGTCGGCAGGTCGGCAGGTCGGCAGGTCGGCAGGTCGGCAGGTCGGCAGGTCGGCAGGTAAAGTGAATCGAGAAAGCAGGAAAGCGAAATGCAAAAAGGCCGCTCTATTGAGCGGCCTTTTCAAATTTGGTCGGTGTGAGAGGATTCGAACCTCCGACCCCTTCGTCCCGAACGAAGTGCGCTACCAAGCTGCGCTACACACCGATGTCTGCGGGACGGGAATTTACCGAAAGGGCCGACCCGACACAAGCCTTTTTTGCATTTAAAGGGAAAAAAAAGTGCCGTTCGCTCAACTATTCAGCACTCTTCGTCCCCGTTTACCGAAATGCAGCCGGATGGTGACATTCCACTAACTCTGCCTCAAGGCAAGCGCTGCGACTCGGGGCCCAGCAGACGACGTTGCCAGTCAGCGACGGTGCCGTGCTCCAGCCAATCCGCCGCATGCTGACGCCAGTTGGGCGAGAGGGCCTGATTCTCCAGCAGCAACAACAGATCCGCTTCGTTACGTACCTGATTGAACAGGATATCGGCAGTACGCTTTACCGTCAGCTCCGGGTAAGGCCTGTCTACCAGCTCCATGGTCGCCTCAGGCGACACCATCCCCTCCTCCAGCACCCGCAGCAGCCAGCCACAACGGCCATTCAGCTGCATCACCTGCGACATCTGACCATAGCCGAAACGCTGATTGAGCTTGAAACAGGGCGATCTTGGCTGACTTATCTGGATGAGTGCCTCACCGAGTCGATAGACATCGCCAATGCAGGCCTGCGTCTCGGTCAGTCCGAGGCCAGAGAGGTTCTCACCAAAGGCGGCGGGTTGCCAGGGAGTGCGGGGAGCAGGAAGACCCAGCGCAGTTTGCCAGGTCTGCCACCAGGGGTAATGGTCAGCAGGATAGTAGTGGAGCGCCCGATCCGGGCCGCCGTGATGACGCTGATCGCTCTGCTCATCCTCTTCCAGACCGGCAAAAGTGCAACGAACCGGCACAGTCACCGCCTGCTTGTGGATGGCAGAGACAAGGCCGGGCACCAGCTCGGTGCCGCGGCCGCTAAAAAGGGAGATCCGCATTCTCATCCTCCGGGTTGACGAGAGAGTGCGGATCTTAACACGAGGTCAGGCAACCGCCTGCATCTGGGTGGTCATGGCGATCTCGGCACGGCGGCGTTTCTCCGCCTTGGCCATCAGATACCAGCTGCCAAAGGTAAACAGCGATACCGACAGCAGGATCAGGCTGGCAACCGCGTTGATCTCCGGTTTCACCCCTAGCCGCACCGCCGAGAAAACCTCCATCGGCAAGGTGGTCGAGCCCGGGCCGGAGACAAAGCTGGCCAGCACCAGATCATCGAGCGACAGAGCAAACGACATCATGCCACCCGCAGCCAGCGAGGGGGCGATCATCGGGATGGTGATCAGGAAGAACACCTTCCACGGCTTGGCCCCCAGATCCATCGCGGCCTCCTCGATGGAGAGATCCAGCTCGCGCAGGCGGGCCGACACCACGATCGCCACATAGGCGGTACAGAAGGTGGTGTGGGCGATCCAGATGGTCAGCATGCCGCGCTCGGCAGGCCAACCCACCAGCTGGGCCATCGCAACGAACAGCAGCAGCAGCGACAGACCGGTAATCACCTCGGGCATCACCAGCGGCGCCGTCACCATGCCGCCGAACAGGGTGCGGCCACGGAAGTGCGGGATCCGGGTCAGCACAAAAGCCGCCACCGTCCCCAGCGCCACTGCCGCAATCGCGGTATAGAAGGCGATCTCCAGCGAGCGCAGCACCGAGCCAATCAACTGCTTGTTGTCGAGCAGGCCAAAGTACCACTTGAGCGACCAGCCCCCCCATACCGTCACCAGCTTGGAGGCGTTGAAGGAGTAGATCACCATGATGACCATGGGCAGATAGATAAACAGCAGCCCCAGCCAGAGCATCAGCTTGGCAAAACCAAAACGTCTCATCATGCCTTGCCCTCCAGCTCTTTGGCCTGGTTACGGTTGAACAGGATAATGGGGATGATCAGCACCGCCAGCATCACCACCGCCAACGCAGAGGCCACCGGCCAGTCGCGGTTGTTGAAGAACTCCTGCCACAGCACCTTACCGATCATCAGTGTCTCCGGGCCGCCCAGCAGTTCCGGGATAACAAACTCCCCCACCACCGGAATGAACACCAGCATGCAGCCGGCGATGATGCCGTTCTTGGAGAGCGGCACCGTGATCTGCCAGAAGCGGGTCAGGTTGCGGGCGCCCAGATCGGATGCGGCCTCCAGCAGGCTCTGGTCATGCTTGACCAGATTGGCGTAGAGCGGCAGCACCATGAATGGCAGGTAGGAGTAAACGATGCCGATATAGACCGCCAGGTTGGTGTTGAGGATCTGCAGCGGCTCGTGGATCAGACCGATGCTCAACAAGAAGCTGTTGAGCAAGCCGTTGTTGCTGAGAATGCCCATCCAGGCGTAGACCCGGATCAAAATCGCGGTCCAGGTCGGCATCATGATGAGCAGCAGCAGAACGGTTTGGGTCTCCTTGTTGGCCCGGGCGATGGAGTAGGCCATCGGATAGCCGATCAGCAGACAAAGAATGGTGCTGATAAAGGCCATCTTGAGCGAACCGAGATAGGCGGCGATATAGAGCTCATCCTCCTGCAACATCAGGTAGTTGCCCATGTTGAGCAGGATAGTGAGCTGGTTGTCGGCCCAGCTCACCACGTCGGTGTAGGGCGGGATCGCCACATCCGCTTCGGCAAAGCTGATCTTCAGCACGATGATGAAGGGCAGCAGGAAGAAGAGGAACAGCCAGAAGAAGGGGATGCCGATCACCAGCTGGCGACCCCACACATGCTTCAGTCGTCTCAATGCCTTCATGATTGCAGCACCACGCCGCTGTCATCTTCCCAGTAGAGGAACACCTGGTCATCCCAGGTTGGCCGTTTGCCGTGGCGTTCGGCATTGGCGATGAAAGCCTGAACGATTTTGCCCGAGGGCAGTTCGATGTGATAAACCGAGTGGCCGCCCAGATAGGCGATGTCGTAGACCTTGCCCTTGGTCCAGTTGAAATCCGGATGCTCGATCTCCGCCGGTTTTTGCAGGCTCATCAGCAGCTTCTCCGGGCGCAGGGCGTAGGTCACCTTCTTGTTTTCGGCACGGGAGCTGATGCCGTGGCCCACATAGATGGGCTGCTCCAGATCGGCGCAGGCGATAATGGCGTGGTCCTGCTCATCCTCCACCAGCAGACCGTCGAACAGGTTGACGTTGCCGATGAACTCGCACACCAGCCGGCTGGCCGGGGTTTCGTAGATATCCATCGGGCTGCCGATCTGCTCGATGCAGCCGAGGTGCATGATGGCGATCCGCTCGGCCATGGTCATCGCCTCTTCCTGATCGTGGGTCACCATGACGCAGGTAACCCCGACCCGTTCGATGATCTCGACCAGCTCCAGCTGCATCTGGGAGCGCAGCTTCTTGTCGAGCGCCCCCATGGGTTCATCCAGCAGCAGCAGCTTGGGGCGTTTGGCCAGCGAGCGGGCCAGTGCCACCCGCTGGCGCTGGCCGCCGGAGAGCTGGTGCGGCTTGCGGCGGGCATACTGGGTCATCTGCACCAGCTTGAGCATCTCCTCCACCCGGGCATCTATCTCCGCCTTGGGCAGGCCATCCTGCTTGAGGCCGAAGGCGATGTTTTGCGCCACCGTCATATGGGGGAACAGGGCGTAGGACTGGAACATCATGTTGATGGGACGCTCGTAGGGCGGCATATCGGTGATATCGACACCATCGAGATAGAGCCGCCCCTCGGTCGGACGTTCAAAACCGGCCAGCATCCGCAACAGGGTCGACTTGCCGGAGCCGGAGCCACCGAGCAGGGCGAAGATCTCCCCCTTGTTGATGTTGAGCGATACGTTATCGACAGCCAGCGTTTCATCGAACTGCTTGCTTACCCGATCAATCTTGACCAGCACTTCTTTACGCTGCTGGCTGCCCTCGAGGGCTTTCTTGTAGGCACTGGAGGCTATCGCCATTACCAAACTCCCCAACGTGATATCGACCTCGCGGCCGATCCATAAAAGCAATTTGGCGCCCCCGAACGGGCACCAAGGTTAGGTTCCGGACTTGACCTTGCTCCAACTCCGGGTCATCAGCCGCTGGATTGCACGAGGATGTTCCTGAGAGACATAGAGTCGTGCCAGCACCGGCTGAGGTGGATAAACAGATTGATCATCGCGCACCTTCTCATCCATGAACGCCGCCGCCCTGGCATTGGGATTCGCATAGCCCACATAGTTGCTGACCTTGGCGATCACCTCGGGCTGGAGGACGTAGTTGATGAGGGCGTGCGCCTCTTTGACATTGGTGGCATCGGCCGGGATCGCCATCATGTCGAACCAGAGATTGCCCCCCTCCTTCGGGATGCTGTAGGCAATCTTCACCCCCTTGCCGGCCTCGTTGGCCCGCGCGGCGGCCTGCAGAATGTCGCCGGAAAAACCCGCCGCCACGCAGATATCGCCGTTGGCGAGATCACCGATGTACTTGGAGGAGTGGAAGTAGGCGACATAGGGGCGCACCTTGAGCAGCTGCTCTTCGGCCCGCTTGATGTCCGCCGGCTCATGGCTGTTGGGGTCGAGCCCCAGATAGTTGAGGGCGGCAGGGATCATCTCGTCGGCGGAGTCGAGGAAGGCGACGCCACAACGGGAGAGCTTCTCCATGTTTTCCGGTTCGAAAATAACCGCCCAGGAGTCGATCTTGTCGACCCCCAGCACAGCCTTGATCTTGTCGACGTTGTAGCCGATGCCGTTGGTACCCCACAGATAGGGCACGGCGTATTGATGGCCCGGATCCACCTTGTCGAGCTGGCTGAGCAGCACCGGATCCAGGTTGGCCATATTGGGCAGCAGGGATTTGTCCAGCTTCTGGAACGCTCCCGCCTTGATCTGTTTGGCCAGAAAGTTGTTGGAGGGCACCACCAGATCATAACCGGTACGCCCCGTCAGCAACTTCCCCTCCAGGGTCTCGTTGGAGTCGAACACGTCATAGACGGTCTTGATCCCGGTCGCCTGCTGGAAATCGCTGAGGGTGGTCTCGCCGATATAATCAGACCAGTTGTAGAAATGGAGTTCAGTTGCGGCCTGAACGCCACTTGCCAACCCCATGGTCAGGGCAATGGTTGCCAATCTGGTTGTATGCACGGTTTCAGTTCTCCTGTGTTTAGTGGTTGACCGTCTGCGCATCCTCTCGCGCGGCCCATCCCGAAAGATGGCATCACTACCCTCCCGGCCGAACTGCGGACCGGGAGGGGCACTCGTCACTTACTTGCCGGACTTGATCTTGGTCCAACTGCGCGTCATCACACGCTGCACCTTGGCCGGCAGATCCGGGAAGGTGTAAATCTTCTGCATGGTCTCTTCGCTCGGATAGATACCCGGGTCGTTGCGGATCTCCGCATTGACCAGCGGGGTCGCCGCCTTGTTGCCGTTCGGGAATTTCACCATGTTGGTGATGTTGGCGATCACCTCGGGCTTCATCAGATAGTTGATAAAGACGTGGGCGGAGTCGACGTTCTGGGCATCGGCCGGGATGGCGATCATGTCAAAGAAGCTGCCTGCCCCCTCTTTCGGGATGGTGTAGGTCAGCGACACGCCGTTGTTGGCCTCTGCCGCCCGCGCCTTCGACTGCTGCAAGTCACCGGAGTAACCGACCGCCACGCAGAGGTTGCCGTTGGCCAGATCCGAGATGTACTTGGAGGAGTGGAAATAGGCGGTATAGGGACGGATGGAGAGGAACAGCGCCTCGGCCTTCTTCAGCTCGTCCGGCTTCTGGCTATCCGGTTTGAAGCCCAGATATTGCAGGGCGGCCGGCAGCATTTCGGTCGGCGAATCGAGGAAGGAGACACCGCACTCCTTCAGCTTGGCCATGTTCTCCGGCTTGAACACCAGATCCCAGGAGTTGACCGGCGCATCGGCCCCCAGCACCGCCTTCACCTTCTCGGGGTTGTAGGCATAGCCGATGGTGCCCCACATGTAGGGGATGGAGTACTGGTTGCCCGGGTCACTCGGTTCGAGCGCCTTGAGCAGGGCCGGGTCCATGTTTTGCCAGTTGGGAAGCTTGGACTTGTCCAGTTTCTGGAACACGCCCGCCTTGATCTGCTTGGCCAGGAAGGGGTTGGACGGCACGACGATGTCATAGCCCGATTTGCCGGCCAGCAACTTGGCCTCCAGCACCTCGTTGCTGTCGAACACGTCATACACCACCTTGATGCCCGTCTCTTTCTGGAAGTTATCCAGGGTATCCGGCGCGATGTAGTCGCTCCAGTTGTAGACGTGCAGCACCTTCTCGTCGGCCATTGCTCCGGCACTTGCCATGACCAGAGCCACAGAGGCAGCGATCACTCCCGTTTTGAAAGACATCATCCTTGTCTCCTAAGCAAATTGTATGCGCATGCCAACCTGCCCGGCCGCACCTCAACCCTTCAGCTTGGCGGCTGTCAGATCCAGACTGAGCCTGGCGAGCTTGACCAATTCATCAACCTGTTCCTCGGTGATGACCAAGGGGGGCGATATGATCATGGTATCGCCTACCGCCCTCATCACCAAGCCATTGTTAAAGCAGAACTCCCGGCAGGTCATCCCCGCATTTGCGTGCGCCGGGAAACGCTGGTTGGTCTGTTTGTCCTGCACTATTTCCAGTGCGGCAACCAGTCCGCGGCCACGGGTTTCCCCTACCAGCGGATGGTCGGCCAGCTCCGCCCAGCGGCGCTGCAAATAGGGGCCGATGGTATCATGGACGCGCTTAACTATGCTCTCCTTTTGCATAAGCTGGATATTGGCAACCGCCACAGCGCAGGAGACCGGGTGACCCGAATAGGTGAAGCCGTGGTTGAACTCGCCCCCCTCCTCCACCAGCACCCTGGCGACCCGATCGCTCACCATGACGGCGCCGAGCGGCAGGTAACCCGAGGTGATCCCCTTGGCCAGACACATCAGATCCGGCTTGATGCCAAACCCTTCGCTGGCAAACCAGTGACCGGTGCGGCCAAAGCCGCAGATCACCTCGTCGGCGATGAGCAGGATGCCGTAGTGATCGCAGATGCGCTGGATCTCGGGCCAGTAGCTGTCGGGCGGAATGATGACGCCGCCCGCTCCCTGGATCGGCTCGCCGATAAAGGCCGCTACCTTGTCCACCCCCAGCTCCAGAATCTTCTGCTCCAGCTGGCGAGCACGCTCCAGTCCGAATTCGTGGGCACTCATCCCCTGCCCTTCACCGAAGTGATAGGGCTGGTCGATATGGACTATGCCGGGAATGGGCAGATTGCCCTGCTGATGCATCCCCTTCATGCCGCCCAGACTGGCCCCCGCCACGGTCGAGCCGTGATAGGCGTTGTGGCGGCTGATGATCACCTGCTTCTCCGGCTGCCCCTTGCTGGCCCAGTAGTGGCGCACCATCCGCAGCACAGTGTCGTTGCACTCGGAACCGGAGCCGGTAAAGAAGACATGGTTGAGATGGGACGGCGTCACTTCGGCCAGCAGGGTCGCCAGCTCGATCACCGGCGGGTGCGCGGTCTGGAAAAAGAGGTTGTAGTAGGGGAGCTGCTCCATCTGTCTGGTCGCGGCATCCACCAGCTCCTGCCGGCCATAACCCATGTTGACGCACCAGAGTCCCGCCATGCCGTCCAGAATGCGCTTGCCTTCGGAGTCTTCCAGATAGACGCCACTGGCCTTGGTGATGATACGGCTGCCCTTCTTGTTCAGGGCCTGAAAGTCGGTAAAGGGGTGCAGGTGGTGGCTGGCATCCTGTTGCTGCCACTCACGGGTAGTCTGTTGCATTGTTAGCTCCTCGGTTCCTTCGATTTAGCTGGTTCTGTTCGTCAATCATCAGGAGGGCTGCCACTCCCGCAGTCACGGTCACTTTCGGGCGACCTGCAGCTGCGGCGCGGCTTGCTCCTCGCGTTCTTAATTCGAGCCAAAAACTGTTATCAACCATGCAACCAGAGCAGTGGCGAGCCACTTTTCGCTCACAACCATCCGCAGGCGGAGGCACTCCTCCATCCCGTATTACCGGTTACAGGCAGGGGAGGCAGCCTGCCTCCCCGATTCGGACGATGCGTGGCCGGCACGCATCCGGGTCAGACGTTCAGCAGCAGGAACTCGCGCTCCCAGCGGCTGATCACCCCGAAGTAGGTCTCGTACTCTTTGCGTTTGACCGCCACAAAGGCACGGGTAAAGCGCTCGCCCAGCATCTCCTTGATGGGGTCGCACTGCTCCAGATGGCTGAGGGCCTCCTCCAGCGAACGGGGCAGGCTGTAGGGCAGCTCGTAGGCGCTCGATTTCATCTCCGGCAGCGGCTCCAGCTTCTCCATCATGCCGAGATAGCCGCACGCCAGAGTGGCTGCCAGCGCCAGATAGGGGTTGGCATCGGCACCGGCAAAGCGGTTCTCCACCCGGCGGGCACTGGGGTCGGAGAAGGGCACGCGCAGGCCGCAGGTACGGTTTTCCACCCCCCACTGGACGTTGCGCGGCGCGCTCTCGCCGAAGGTGAGGCGGCGGTAGGAGTTGACGTTGGGAGCCAGCAGGGCGGTCACCGCGGGGGTGTACTTCTGCAGACCGGCGATGAAGTGCATGAACAGCTCGGAGTTGCCGCCATCCGGAGTACCGAACAGGTTGCGGCCGTTCATATCCTCCAGACTCTGGTGGATGTGCATGGCGGAGCCCGGCTCGTTGCTCATCGGCTTGGCCATGAAGGTGGCATAGATGCCGTGGCGATGGGCCGCTTCCCGCATGGTGCGCTTGAACAGGAACACCTGATCGGCCAGATCGATGGCATCCCCGTGCAGGAAGTTGATCTCCATCTGGGCGGCGCCTGATTCATGGATCAGGGTATCCACCTCCAGCTCCTGCGCCTCGCAGTAGTCATACATATCTTCAAAGATGGGGTCGAATTCGTTGACCGCATCAATACTGAACGACTGGCGGGCGGTCTCCGGGCGACCGTTGCGGCCGACCGGCGGCATCAGCGGATAGTCGGGGTCTTCATTGCGGGTGACCAGATAGAACTCCAGCTCGGGCGCCACCACCGGTTTCCACCCCTGCTTCTCGTAAAATGACAGAACGCGACGCAGTACGGAGCGCGGCGCGATATCGATCAGCTTGCCGTTGACGTCGAAACAGTCGTGGATCACCTGGGCAGTCGGCTCCAGCGCCCAGGGGACAAAGCGGATGGTATTGGGGTCGGGGTAGAGCTGCATGTCCCGCTCCAGCGGGTCGATCATGCTGTCGTCATCCGGATACTCACCTGTCACTGTCTGGGTGAAGATCACCTCGGGCAGTCGCATGCCCCCTTCGCGCAAAAACTTGTTGGCTGGAATGATCTTGCCCCGGGCGTTGCCGGTGAAATCCGGGAACAGACACTCCACTTCCGTGATGCGATTGCTCTCCATCCAGCCCTTGATACTGTCCATGTTAAACCCCGACTCTACGGTTGCCATTGGCAAGGGTGTCTAATATATGGAACACCCTTGTTATAAAATTGTAATCAACACCACCATAAAAGCCCGCCATGAAGGGCAATGTCAAGGGTGTGTGTTTAAAAAACTATAAATAACGGCGCATATAATGACCAATGCGGCACCAAATACTAAACACTCGTGGCCTCGCCTCTCGCCAGTGCAAAGCCGGTGCCAACCGGCCAGAACCAGATGTCAGATCCCGTCAGATCAGCCGCTAAAGAGGCCATTTTTTTGCAAAGGCGCACAATCCGTATCCTATTTGCTTTGCTTGGCTGCTTTTTTTTGGTACAAGGCCCGCCCTGATTTGCACTCTCTTGCATGAAAACGGTGCAAATCGGGATACAAGGGCTTGGTCTGCAGGCAGACAGCCCCCATAAACAGGGATAATTGGGTTAGTAAACTGACTGGTAGTAAATCGTATGTGTGATTTCATGACTGAAGACCAACTGGCCTTTTACAAGGGACAGATCGAGCGCCAGATCCTCGAACTCGAAGATCGCCTCAACTCCCAGGCCAGCCAGGCCATCGCCACCGACACCAACGAGATGGCCGATGAAATTGACCGTGCCAGCATCGAGGAAGCCCGCCGTCTGGAGCTGAACCGCATCGAGCACGACAAGCTGCACCTGCGCAAACTGCGCGGCGCGCTGAAGCGCATCAGCGAAGGGGATTTCGGTTACTGCGAATCTTGCGGCGACGAGATCTCTCTCAAGCGTCTGCATGCCCGTCCGGAGTCCCGTTTCTGCGTCGAGTGCCAGAGCACCAAGGAATTCAACGATACCCACGTGTTCCGCCGCGTCGCCTGATCCCTCTCCGGGAAATCACTCTCCTCTGGCAGCAATAGGCGATCGACAAGCGAGGGCCAACGCCCGAATCTTGCACACCGCGCCGCAGCAAGAGGGTGAAAAGTTCTGTTAGACTCCGGGCACGTCCCGGACTCTACAGGAGAACAGAGAGTGAAATGGCTCATCAAACTGTGTTTGTGCCTGCCGCTGCTGGCACAAGCACAGGTTCTGACGGTCAAGGTGCCCAGTCGCCCCGTCAACAATCTCGATCAGGAGTACCAGTACAAGCTGCTGGAACTGGCCCTGACCCACTCCGGTACCCCCTTTCGCATCCAGCCCGTCGAGCTCGATCTCAACCAGTTCACCCTCCAGCAGCAGCTGAGCAAGGGCAAGACCATCAATGTTTTCTGGATGGGCACCTCCAGCGCGCTCGAATCCTCCCTGCTGGCCGTCCCCATTCCGCTGTTTCGCGGGCTGGAAGGGCTGCGCCTCTCCTTCATTCACGCTGATGCCCAGGAGAAGTTCAACCAGATCAATACCCTGGCCGATTTGAGGCAGATGAAAGCGGCGCAAGGAGTCGGTTGGGCCGACAACAAGATTCTGGAAAGCGCCGGCATCCCGACCTACTCCGGTCGCTTCAGCACCCTGTTTCGCCTCATCAACGACGGCGACAAGGTCGATTTCTTTCCGCGCGCCATGGTGGAGATCTTCGCCGAGCGCAGCGAGCTGGTGGCGCAATACCCCAACCTCGCCATCGAGCAGCATCTGCTGATCCGCTACCCCTTCGCCCAGTTCTTCTTCGTCAGCCCCGAGTACCCCGAGCTGGCCAAAGCGATCCAGACCGGCCTTGAGCGAGCCTATGCCGACGGCAGCTTCATGCAGTTCTTCCGTGAAAACCCGAAGATCCGCGAAGCGCTGGCCAGCGCCAATCTCGACCAGCGGGTCACCATCCAGCTGCCCAACCCCGATATGACGCCGTTGCTCAAGAGCATTCCGGCACAATATTGGGAATACCCTCCGCAGGGATAAGCTGCCAGCCGCCCCGTCAGGGGCGGTGCTGTTTTTACCCCTATCAATGCTGATGCAGCCGGACTCCCCGCTTGGGATCGGGCAAGCACTTGTGACAGCCGCTGACGGGCGCAGAGCTGCGCCTATGGCGGGATCTGGCTCGCTATAAGTTAAAATTGGGCCATAAAGGGAAAACCCATAAATTAAATTTATAGCGATACCAAAGCCTCTCAAACAAACGGTCAGCACGGGTCACAGGCCCGCCAGAGCCATCGCCCGATCCAAACCATTTCTCTTGCATCACCCCTTGCCGCTATCTGATCAGGACGCGGCATGGGCCGGCGTTGCCATCTGGCATTGGTCGCGCGCTTCCGCCATCATGCTTGCGATGCCGCGCCCGTTTACCGGGGGCGGCCAGAGCAGCAAACCAGAGCGTGCGCCAGGGAGGTGTCATGAAGGGAATCGAAGAGTGGTTTGAGGAGTACGGCCAGAGCCATCGCCATCCGGTCAACGTCGCCATCCACAAGCTGGCGGTGCCGGGCATCTATCTCTGCTCGCTGGGGCTGCTCTGGAGCCTGCCCGCCGGGCCACTGCCTGCGGGGCTCAACTGGGCGGCGGTGGCCGCCATTCCGGTGCTGGCCTTCTACCTGCAGCTGTCGTTTGCCCTGTTCGTCGGGATGGCGGGGCTGACCGCGCTCGGGCTGGCCTGCTGCCACCAGTGGCAGGGGCCGCTGCTGTGGCCCGCGCTGTCTATCTTCGTGCTGCTCTGGATAGCCCAGTTTGTCGGCCACAGGATCGAGGGGAAACGCCCCTCCTTCCTTGCCGACCTGCAATTTCTGCTGATAGGCCCCGCCTGGGTGCTTGCCAGCCTCTATCGTCGCCTGGGCATTCCCTATTGAGGGAGGCCGGGCCAACAGGAGAGACCATGTCATACCGCCACACTCTTAATTCACCTCTGCGCCGCGCCCTGCCCCTGCTGCTGGGCGCCCTGTTTGCCGGCCCGGCGCTGGCCGACAAGGCTGATACCGTCGGCGAGGTGAGCACCGCCTTCAAGCTGTTCGGCCCCAACCACAAGATCCTGGTGGAGGCGTTCGACGATCCCCGCATCGACGGTGTCGCCTGCTATCTGGCGCGCCCCAAGACCGGCGGCGTCAAGGGAGGGCTCGGGCTGGCGGAAGATCCCTCCCACGCCTCCCTCTCGTGCCACCAGATCGGCCCCATCACCCTGCCCGCGAAACTGAAAGCGGGGGAAGAGGTGTTCGACGTCAGCACCTCGCTGGTGTTCAAGGAGCAGAAGGTGGTGCGCTTTTACGACCAGAAGCGCAATGCGCTGGTTTACCTGACCTACAGCACCAAGCTGGTGGATGGTTCGTACAAGAGTGCAGTCAGCGCCGTCCCCATCATGCCGTGGGGGCAATAACCAGCTGGTTTGTCCGGTGATAGTTGACTCGCTTTGTTGTAATTTAACTACAAATCATCTGCGGAGAGCACACCATGAAAGTCGCCGTATTCAGCACCAAGAGCTATGACAAAGAGCATTTCACCCAGGCCAACAGCCGCTTCGGCTTTGAACTGGAGTTCTTCGATGTGCGGCTGGAGGCCAAGACGGCCCGACTGGCCCACGGCTTCCCGGTGGTGTGCCTGTTCGTTAATGACGACGCCGACCGCGAGGTGCTGACCGAGCTGGCGGCCAACGGCACCAGGGTGATCGCCCTGCGCTGTGCCGGTTACAACAATGTGGATCTGGCCGCCGCCAGGGAGCTGGGCATGAAGGTGGTGCGAGTGCCCGCCTACTCCCCCGAGGCAGTGGCCGAGCACGCGGTCGGCATGATGATGTGCCTCAACCGCCGCATCCACAAAGCCTATCAGCGCACCCGCGACGCCAACTTCTCGCTGGAGGGGCTGGTCGGCTTCAACATGCACGGCCGCACCGCCGGCATCATCGGCACCGGCAAGATCGGCATCGCCACCCTGCGTATCCTCAAGGGATTCGGCATGCGCCTGCTGGTGAACGACCCTTACCCGAATCCGGCTGCCATCGAGCTGGGGGCCGAGTATGTGGATCTCGACACCCTGTTCCGCCAGTCCGACGTCATCAGCCTGCACTGCCCGCTGTTCAAAGAGAACTACCACCTGCTCAATCAGGAGGCGTTCGCCAAGATGAAGGACGGGGTGATGATCATCAACACCAGCCGCGGCGGCCTGCTCGACTCCAACGCCGCCATCGAGGCACTCAAGACTTCCCGCATCGGCGCGCTGGGGCTGGACGTCTACGAAGAGGAAGAGGATCTCTTCTTCTCCGACAAGTCCAACGAGGTGATCACCGATGACGTGTTCCGCCGCCTGTCAGCCTGCCACAACGTGCTGTTCACCGGTCATCAGGCCTTCCTGACCCGCGAGGCGCTGCACGCCATCGCCGACACCACCCTCGGCAACATTCAAGCTATCGAGAGCCAGGGCCACAGCGACAACGAGGTCGAGTAACCCCCGCGCGCTATTGCAGCGCCTCATCTCTGCACGCCGGGTTGTGAGACCCGGCGCCATCGGGTAGGCTAGCTCCCCTTTTTTCCTAGGAGCTGACTGCCCATGTTTATCGGATTTGATTACGGTACCTCCAACTGTGCCGTGGCCGTGATGGAACAGGGCAGCCCGCGGCTGCTCAATCTCGGCCCCTCCCGCTACCTCCCCTCCACCCTGCACGCGCCGCACCGGGATGCCATCGCCGGCCTGCTGGCCGAAGGGCTGGCCGACAGCCAGCAGGCGGCCTATCTCAAGCTGCGCGGCCCCGTGGTGACACGGGCCCAGGCGGTGCGACGCCAGATGCGCGAAGAGGGGCTGATCGACGAGCTGAGCTTTGGCTCCGCCGCGCTGGAGCGCTATCTGGAGGAGCCGGATGAGGGCTACTACATCAAGTCGCCGAAATCCTTCCTCGGCGCCTACGGCCTCAAGGCCCCCCAGATCGCCCTGTTCGAAGATATCGTCTGCGCCATGATGCTCCACGTCCGCCAGCAGGCGGAGCAGCAGCTCGGCGCCCCGATCCGTCAGGCGGTGATCGGCCGTCCGGTCAACTTTCAGGGCTTGGCTGGCGAAGAGAGCAACCGTCAGGCCATCGCCATTCTGAGCGAAGCGGCCCGCATCGCCGGCTTCGAGCAGGTGGAGTTTCTCTACGAACCGGTGGCGGCCGGTTTTGAATTCGAGGCCCGCCTCACCGAAGACGCCGTGGTGCTGGTGGTGGATATCGGCGGCGGTACCACCGACTGCTCCATGCTGCGGATGGGCCCGAGCTACCGCGACCGGCTCGATCGCAGCGACGATCTGCTCGGCCACTGCGGCCAGCGGATCGGCGGCAACGACTTCGACATCCGCCTGACGGTAGAGGGGATGATGCCGCTGCTCGGGATGCACGAGGTGCTCAAAACCGGCAAGCCGCTGCCCCACCCGCTGTTCTGGGATGCAGCCGCCATCAACGACGTCAGCGCCCAGAGCCGTTTCTACAGTCTCGATACCGCCCGCCAGCTGCAGGATCTGCAGCTCGACAGCCAGCCCGGCAGCAAGCTGGGGCGCCTTGCCAACCTGCGGGCCCACAAGCTGAGCCATCAGCTGGTCTGGCGCGCCGAGCAGGGCAAGATCGCTCTCTCTGAGCAGGAGAGCAGCCGCCACTCCCTGAGCGAGCTGGAAAAAGGGCTGGAGGCAGAGCTGACCCGCGAGCAGCTGGCCGGCGCCTCCGCCCTGCTGCTGGAGAAGATTGGCGAGCTGATGGATGAGGCGATCGCCGCCGCCGGCGTGCAGCCCGATCGCATCTTCGTCACCGGCGGTAGCGCCCGCTCGCCGCTGATCGCCAGCTTTATCCGCCAGAAGCTGCCGACCATCCCGCTCGAGGGTGGCGATGACTTCGGCTCGGTGGCCGCCGGTCTGGCCCGTTATGCCGAGCGGATCTTCGCAGCCAAGCCCTGAATGGGGCTAAATCGCCAGAGTGTTGCCATTTAACGACACTCTGGCGGCAAAGGGGCGACAGAAGCGGTCGGTCGCCCCAGCTTCCGCCCTGCTACGGGGCAAGCAAACAGGCTATGCTTGCGGCTCCCATCAACCGGAGCCCCGCCATGTCCAGATTGTCACTCCTGCTCATCCCCCTCTTCCTGCTCGCCGGCTGCAGTTCAGCCACCTTTGTCCGGCAGGATCTGCAACATCACCACTGGGTATTGAGCAAGCTGGATGGCGAACCGGTTGCCGCCTTGCGCGACAATCCGCCCGACTTCGAGATCGGCGAGCACTTCACCGTCAACGGCATCGCCGGCTGCAACCGCTACTTCGGTCAGGGCCATATGAAAGGGGACAAGTTCTGGGTCACCAGTCTGGGCAGCACCGAGATGGCCTGCATGCCCCCGCTCGACACCATAGAGCAGGCTGTGTTGACCACCCTGACCGAGGGGGCGACCCTGAGCGGCTCCAGCCAAAACCTGGTTCTGCAGGGCAAACAGCACCGTTTGGAATACACACTGCGCGACTGGGTGCTCTAGGGCTCACAAACCGGCATTACAAACAGGAACATGTTGCCCGGCTGTGGCACAATATGAGGCAGTGTTCGCAATGGAGGCTGCCTCAGCCATGTCGATGGATCGTCTGTTTGACAAGATCAAACAACTCCCCACCATTCCCAAGCTGCTGCACGAGTTGATGCAGAGCTTCAACGACGAGAATGCCCGCATCGACGAGATTGCGGCCAAGATCGCCATGGATCAGGTGATCAGCGTCAAGGTGCTGCGGATGGCCAACTCGGCAGCCCTGCGCCGTGGCAACGAAGTGACCTCCATCGATCAGGCGGTGATCCGCCTCGGCTTCAACCGGTTGCGCTCCATCGTGGTCGCCTCCGGCATCATCGGCAGCTTCAAGGCGCCCCCCAGCTTCGACAAGAACAAGTTCTGGACCGAGACCTTTCAGGTCGCCACCATCGCCAAGACGCTGGCGCAGGAGGCCAAGGTGCTCGACCCCGAGACCGCCTTTACCTGCGCCCTCATCCACAACATCGGCGAGCTGCTGATCCAGAGCACCTTGCCGGAAGAGGCGGAGCTCATCAATCTGGCGATCCAGAAGGGGAGCAGCCGGGTCGAGGCCCAGCGCGAGATGCTGGGCTATGACTATGCCCAGCTCGGTGCCGAGCTGGCGCGGCGCTGGAACCTGTCGGAGAGCTTCGTTGACGCCATCTCCCAGCAGCTGGATCCCCTCTCCCACGATCCGGTCAGCAAGGAGGCGGTACTGATCCGTCTGGCGGTCTTCATCTCCTTCGCCTGGAACGCCGGGGTGCCTGCCCAGGCCATCATAGCCCGCTTCCCCAAACCGCTCGCCGACCAGTTGGGACTGGATCCCAAATCGCTGGCCGGCCAGCTCGAAACACTGCATGAACAGGGTAATGCCCTCGCCGATCTTCTGACTCAATAAGCATCATGACCCATCCGTTTCTGTTTCATCCCCAGGTGGCGCCCTGGTTCAAAGAGAGCGCCGATGCCCTGCAACTGACCCTGTTCAGCGAGCTGGATGCCCCCATCCGCGAGGTGTGGCTACGCCACGAGCCTGACAACGAGGAGTACCTGATCCCGATGACGGCGATCTCGACCCGCGACCGATTGCAGGTATGGCAGGTGAACCTGCCGCTTGGCAAGGGGCAGGATATCCACCTCTACTGCTTCAAGTGCCTCACCGACGAGGAGCAGTGGTGGCTGCACGGCGCTGGCGTCAGCGCCGCCATGCCGCCGCGCGAGCAGCATTTTCGCTTCAACAGCCTGCACCAGCCACCGGCCTGGGTGCAGGATCAGGTGTTCTACCAGATCTTCCCCGACCGCTTCTGCAACGGCGATCCGTCCCTCAGCGTCAAGCATCACGAGTACGAGTACCGCGGCAAGGCAGTCATCAGCAAGGCGTGGGGCGAGCCGGTCAGTCGCCACGAAGAGGGGCACGGTGCCTGCGAATTCTATGGCGGCGATCTGGCGGGCATCGATGCCAAGCTGCACTATCTGCAATCCCTCGGGGTGACGGCGCTCTACCTCAACCCCATCTTCGATTCGCCGAGCAACCACAAGTACGACACCCAGGACTACTTCAAGGTGGATGCCCACCTCGGCAGCAACGAGCAGTTCGCCGAGCTGACCCGCAACCTGCATCAGCGCGGCATGAAGATCATTCTGGATGCAGTGGTCAACCACACCTCGACCCAGCACCCCTGGTTCTGCCCGCCGCTCGGCGCCCAGAGCAACCCGGATTCGCCGTGGCGCAGCTTCTACACCTTTGACAACGAAGGGGATTACGTCAGCTGGAAGGGCATTCGCAGCCTGCCCAAGCTCGACTTCTCCTGCGAGAAGGTGCAGGACGCAGTTTATCGGGCTGACGATGCCATCCTGCGCTACTGGATGCGCGCCCCCTACCAGATCGACGGCTGGCGCTTCGACGTCATCCACATGCTGGGGGAACGCGGCACCGCCGAGGGCAACAGCGGTCACGTGCGCGCCATTCGCGGCGCGGTGAAGCAGGAGAACCCGGACGCCTACGTGCTGGGCGAGCACTTCTTCGAGGCGAGCCAGTGGCTGCAGGGGGATCAGGAGGACGGCGCCATGAACTACTACGGCTTCGCCCATCCGATCCGCGCCTTCCTGGCCGGCAAGGATATCGCCTACCACCCCATCAAGATCAGCGCCGAAGAGCTGGATCGCTGGCTCAAACTGGCGCGGGCCCACATCCCGTTCAAGAACCAGCTGGCCCAGTTCAATCTGCTGGACAGCCACGATACCGCCCGCTTCCTCCACCTGCTGGGCGAGGACAAGCAGCGGATGCGCCTCGCGGCCACCCTGCTGCTCACCTATATCGGCGTGCCCTCCATCTACTACGGCGACGAGGTGGGGCTCTCCGGCGGCAACGACCCGGACTGCCGCCGCTGCTTCCCGTGGGAGACAACTGACTGGGATCACGTGCTGCACGACCACTACCGCCGGCTGATCCAGATCCGCCGTCAGCGCCCCTCCCTGCGCCGCGGTGATATCCAGACCCTCTATGCCGGCCCCCACAGCTATGTGTTTGCCCGCACCCTGCAGAGCGATCAGGTGGTAGTGGCCTGCAACCGCCACCCGAGCGAGCCGCGCACCATCAGCCTGCCCCTGTGGCAGACCGCGAGCCCCGCCAGCCGCTTCACCGACGCCTTCAACGGCGAGAAGTTCGAGGTGGTGCAGGGAGAGCTGCAGCTGACCATTCCGGCCAACTCGGCCCGGGTGCTGCTCTCCAGTTGAGGGGCGTTATCTCGCCAATAAAAAACCGGAGCCTGTGGGCTCCGGTTTTTTATATTCCATAACTGGCCGGCAGTAGCCTTGTGCAGGCCACCAGCGAGCCGGGCTGAGCATCAGTAGTTGATGCTGACGTAGGGCACTTCCGGCACCTGCCACAGCTGCTTGAGATAGACGGTGAGCACGAAGAAGAAGTTGGCCAGCAGGTTGGCGAAGCGGTAGAGGATGGGGTCGAAGCTGACGCCACTCTCCTCGAGGCGCACCAGCAGTCGCACCACCTTCTTGCTGCCACAGCGGCACAGATGAAGGGTCGGGATCGGCTGCGGCCCTTGCGGCAGCACAAAACCGGTGACCCGGCCCCGGCTCGCCTCGTTGTAGTGGTCGTAACGGGCCTTGAGCCACTCAAGGTCTGCCTCGAAGATCCCCAGCTTGCCGCGCACCGAACCGTTGAGGTTATAGATAAGGCGCTGCAACGCCGCGAGATCCGCCAGCATGGGCGCAATATCGGCATCCAGCGAGAGGTGTGACAGCACGGCACCGACCTGGCAGCAGAGCTCGTCGGTGGCGATCTCGAAGTCACACTTGAGCGAGGTTTCGAAGATGAAGGGGTAGCAAAGCTCGCGCTTGTCTCGGGGCTTTTTCGGGTTCATTGGCTGGTCGCATCGGGAAAAAGGCCAGTTTGCCAGCCCCCGCAGGAGCTGGCAAACGGCCGGTCAGGAGTTAATCAATCCCGATGGCAAGCACTCAGGCACTCTTGCCGCTGCTTGCAGGGTCGGTCGCGGGCTGGAACTGGCTCAGCATCCGCAATGCCTGCAGCATGCGTTCGTTGAAGCTGGTGAAGCTGCTGACCTGCGCCGGATCAGTCTGACCACGCGCAGCCAGCACGGCCGGGGTCAGCGCCTGCTGCTGGGACTCCGGCAGCACGGCGTCGGCCTGCTTCTGTACCTCGTCCAGCTTGGGCAGATAGTCGGCAAACGGCTTGAGCAGATCCTGCAGGGAGCTGGCTCCCTGATAGGTCTGGCTCAGCTTGACGCTCTGCTTGAGCTTGAGCGAGTAAGAGGCCAGCTGGGTGTCATCCAGCTTCAGGTCGCCCGCCTTCTTCAGCACATCATCCAGATTGCCGGAGAAGAAGTCGCCGGCCAGACCGTCGATCCCCTTGACCAGCTTGCCGATGGAGTCCATCTCCTCCTTGCTGAGATCACCCTCCAGCGAAAAGCTGAAGCTCTGGCTCGATTTGAGACTGAACTGGCTGCCGCTGTCACTCTTCTGGGATCGGGTCTGCCAGCTGTCGTTGAAGCGCAGCACCACCTTGTCACCATCCTTGGTCTGGATCTCCAGCGAACCCTGCTGGCGACTGGCCATCTCGGCCTGCCCCATATCGGTCGTGGAGACCTTGCCAAAGAACTCCTTCTCGAACTCGTCGAGCCCCTTCTGGATCAGCTTGTAACTCTGATCCATGCCGGTCTTGATATCGCCGTTGTCAGCCCAGTCACCCAGCTGCTTGCGGGCGTCACCAAAGCCCTTGTCCACCCCTTTGCGAGCCTGCTCCATCATGCCGGTCAGGGCATCATCCGACTTGCCGTCGGCGCGGGCCGCACCCAGCCGTCCGGTGATAAACTGCAGCACGTTGTCCGCCACCGACTGGAAGTCGAACAGGGTATCCGGGGTGACCTCTTCCGGTTGGTCCTGGGTCTTGGGCGCCTGATAGCTCTGCCCGTTTATTTCCAGCGCAAACTGCAGTGCCTGCTGGATCAGCACCTGAGCCCACTTCGGGGGCTTGTGCAAGGAGACCTCATCCTCGCTGTTGAGCTGTTTTGACTCCGCCTGTTGCGGCGATTTGGGAGAAACACCCACTCCCTTGGGTTGGGCTGCGCCCACGCCGTCGATCTGCATAATGTGTCCTCCCACCATGCCTGTAGATCCGGTATCGGCCTGACTGAACACTTCTTGACCACAAAATGCTGGACAATCTGCGGCTGGCTTTTAAAATCGGGCCCCTTTGGGTGGCCTGTTGCCATCCCGCGATTTCGACCCGGCCCGGCCGGTGTGCACATGAGGTATCTATGACCCAGTCCCAACAGCCTTCTGCGGATGCTCCGGCGCCAAGAACCCCGGCCGACTATCAGGCCCAGCTCGATGAGAAGAGCGCGCGCCTCACCGGGCTGTTTGCCAGCTTCAACCCTCCCGCGTTGGAGGTGCACAGCTCACCGGCGGAGTACTACCGGATGCGCGCCGAATTTCGCATCTGGCACGAGGGGGACGATCTCTTCCACTGCATGTATGCCCCGGCGACCAAAGAGATTATCCGGGTCGATCACTTCCCCACTGCCAGCCGCCTCATCAACCAGCTGATGCCGGTACTGCTGGAGGGGCTGCGTCCCCATCAGGTGCTGCGTCGCAAGCTGTTCCAGATCGACTACCTCTCCACCCAGTCCGGCCAGATCATCGTCAGCCTGCTCTACCATCGCAAGCTGGAGAACGAGTGGCAGCAGGCCGCCGAGGCGCTGCAGGCCGATCTGCGCGCCAAAGGTTTCGAGCTGCAGCTGATTGGCCGCGCCCACAAGCAGAAGATTTGTCTGGGCGATGACTTTGTCATCGAGCAGCTCAACGTGGCCGGTCGCCAGCTCATCTACAAGCAGGTGGAGAACAGCTTCACCCAGCCCAACGCCGCCATCAACGAGCAGATGCTGGGCTGGGCGCTGGAAGTCACCAAGGGGAGCGAAGGGGATCTGCTAGAGCTCTACTGCGGCAATGGCAACTTCTCCATTGCGCTGGCGCAGAACTTCCGCAAGGTGCTGGCCACCGAGATCGCCAAGCCGAGCGTCGACTCCGCCCAGTTCAACATCGCCGCCAACGGCGTCGACAACCTGATCATCCTGCGCATGTCGGCCGAGGAGTTCACCATGGCGATGCGTGGCGAGCGGGAGTTCAACCGCCTCAAGGGGGTCGATCTCGGCGCTTACCAGTGCAACACCATCTTCGTCGACCCGCCCCGCGCCGGTCTCGACGATGCCACCGTCAAGCTGGTGCAGGAGTACGACAACATCCTCTACATCTCCTGCAACCCCGAGACTCTGCAAGCCAACATGGCGGTGCTGGGGGAAACCCACGAGATCGCCCGCTTCGCCCTGTTCGACCAGTTCCCTTGGACCCACCACATGGAGGCCGGGGTCTACCTGCGCCGCAAGGCGGGTTGATTCCAAGGGATAAAAAACAGGGCCGCTTGGCCCTGTTTTTTATGGCGCATCCGGCCATTACCGCAGCCGGAAGTGGCTCACTATCTCCCTGAGCCGGTCGTAGGTCTGCTGCATCGAACCGGCGCTGGCGACCGTCGCCTCCCCGTTGTGGGTCAGCTGGCGGATCACCTCGGCAATGGCGCTCATGTTGCGGTTGATCTCCTCCGCCACTGCGCTCTGCTGTTCGGCCGCCGTAGCGATGTGGCTGATGAGATCGTTGATCTCCACCACCTCTCCCGCCATCAGATCCAGCGATTCGTTGACCCTGGTAGTGTTCTCGGCCGCCCCCTGACAGCTCTGCTTGGTGTTCTCCATCGCCTCCACCACGGTGCGGCTACCCCGTTGCAGGCTGGCCAGCATGGTCTGGATCTCCGCCGTGCTCTGCTGGGTACGGGCGGCAAGGGAGCGTACCTCGTCGGCCACCACCGCAAATCCACGCCCCTGCTCGCCGGCACGAGCCGCCTCTATTGCTGCGTTGAGGGCCAGCAGGTTGGTCTGCTCGGCAATGCTGCCGATCACTCCCAGCACGGAGCCAATCTGCTGCACATCCTGCTGCATCGCCTCGATGGAGCGGGCAGTCTCCTCCACCTCGTCCACCAGCGCCATCACGCTGGCCATCGCCTGATCGACCACCTGCCGGGACTGGCTCGCCAGCTGCTGGCTCTGGCCGGTGAGCCGGGCGGTGCTGGCTGCACTCTCGGAGACAGAGACCGCGGTGCGGCTCATCTCGTTGATGGCAGTCACCACCTGTTCGGTCTCGCGCACATGATCCGCCAGCAGGGACTGGGCTGCGCCAGTCTGGCTGGCCAATCCGGCAATGCCGCTGTTGAGCTGACCGCTCGCCTCCTGCACCTCCCCCATCATCTCCTGCAGCCGCTCGATAAAGCGGTTGATGCCGGCAGAGATCTGGCCCAGATCATCGGTACTGGTCACCGCCAGCCGGCGGGTGAGATCGCCACTGCCGCGAGAGAGTTCCAGCACCAGACCCCGCAGCGAGAGGATGGGGCGATAAGCCACGTTGAGCGCCAGTATGGCAAGCACCATAACCACCACGGCGACGCCGAGCAGCGCCATGATGATCTGGCCGTTGAGTGCCCGGGTCATCGCCTGGATGTAGTCGAGGTCGATGTAGCCGGTCAGGGTCCAGCTGTTGCCGCGAATATCCAGCTGATTGGGGCGCGCTTCGCTCTCCCCCTGCGGTTTGCTGCTGTAGAGCTCATTGCCCTGGCCGTCGGCCAGCGAGAAGTAGCGCCCCTCGCCGCTCATCTTCTCCAGCAGGCTCTTGAACTCGCTCATGTCGAGGTAGTAGAGATAGGCCGAATCGGCACCGCGCGGCACCAGTATGGTGACAACCGGCTTGCCATCCACCTGTTGCAGCGGGCTGACGGTGATCTGGTTGTTGGCGGCGGGGATCAGCTTGCGCAGCGCATCGACCTTGGCCGTATCGTTGATGACACCGCTCACATCGAACGCCATGTCGCCGATCACCTTGACGATGTTGTGAAAGCCGGTCTCTTGCAGGGTCTTCTGGACGTTGGTCACCCCGAAGTTGAGGTTGGCGGCCAGCAGGATTTTCTGATTGATGTCGCTGGCCAGCTTCTCTTTGACCAGAGTGATCTGTTCGTTGATGTTCTTGGTCGCCTGGGTGCGGATGTAGGCGCTGATGAAGTGATTGACGCTGAACCAGGCGGTACCGATGGTGACCAGAATGGCCAGCAGCAACAGGACGTAAATCTTGACCTTGAATGGCATGGGATCCCTCCAGAAGAGAGGGCTGGCACTGCCAACCCTCCCTGCCAATCGTTATTTCTTCTTGGCGTACTTCATGGAGTCCAATGCCACCGCCAGAATGATGATGCCGCCCTTGATGATGAACTGCCAGTAAGGGCTGACGCCGATATAGGTCAAACCATAGTTGATCAGGGTGAAGATAAGTACGCCGGTGATCACACCTGCGACAGTTCCCACCCCGCCGGCAAACGACACCCCGCCCACCACGCAGGCTGCGATGGCATCGAGCTCGTACATGAAGCCGAGGTTGTTGGTGGCACTACCGATCCGGCCCGCTTCCAGCATACCGCCGAAGGCGTAGAAGACCCCAGCCAGCGCATAGATCATCACCAGATTGACCGCCACGTTGACGCCGGAGACCTTGGCCGCTTCCGGGTTGCCGCCGATGGCGAAGATGTTCTTGCCAAAGCGGGTCTTGTTCCACAGCACCCAGACAAAGACGCTGGCGATGGCCGCGTAGAAGGTGAGGTACGAGAGCTTGAAGCCACCGATCCGGATAAAGCCCTGGGCGAAGCTGGAGAAGCGGGGGTCAAAACCGGCCACCGGCGAGGCGCCCACCGAGTCGAAGTAGAGGGAGTTGATACCGTAGACGATGATCATGGTCCCCAAGGTGGTGATAAAGGGGGTCACGTTCAGATAGGCGACGATAAGGCCGTTGACCAGACCTATAAGAGCCCCCACCACGCAGACCAGCAGGATCACCGCAGGAATGGGCACCTCCCCCAGCGTCGGGAACACCTTGTTGACGTTGGTCAGCGCCTGCAGCATGGTCGCCGCAATCAGTGCCGCCAGACCGACCTGACGACCGGCCGAGAGATCCGTACCCTGGGTGATGATGATACCTGCCACCCCCAGCGCGATGATGACCCGCACCGAGGACTGGGTCAGGATGTTGCTGAAGTTGGTGAGACTCAGGAAGGAGGGTTCCTTGATCACGATGATCATGAGCAGCACCAGCAGCACCACGTAGATGCCGTTCTCCTTGAGCGCCCGCATCAGATTGAAATTTTTAGCCGACTCCATAAATGTCTTCCTGTCTCTAGAGGTACAGAGATGCCAGGCGCAGTATCTCGCTCTGGTCAGTTTCTTTGGTATTGACGATCCCGGCGACCCGGCCATTGCTCATGACCATGATGCGATCGGTGATGCCGAGCAGTTCGGGCATTTCGGAGGAGATGATGATGATCCCCTTCTCCTTCTTCGCCAGCTCCAGAATGAGCTGATAGATCTCGAACTTGGCCCCCACGTCGATGCCGCGGGTCGGTTCGTCCAGCATCAGGATCTCCGGCTGGGTCAGCAGCCAGCGGCCGATGATCACCTTCTGCTGGTTGCCCCCGGAGAGGGAGCCGATCTGGGTCTGCTGGGTCGGCGTCTTGACCCGCATGGAGTCGATGACCCACTGGGTATCGCTCTTCATCTTGTTGTCGCTGAGCAGCCCCATGGAGCCCTTGTAGTTGTCCATGTTGGCGATCAGGGAGTTGAAGGCGATATCGAGCCGGGAGTAGATACCGGTGGAGCGGCGCTCTTCGGTCACCAGCGCGAAGCCGTTGCGTATCGCTTCGTGGGCGTTGTGGTTGGCCACCTCTTTGCCGTGCAGCTTGATACTGCCCTGGCTGCGATCGCGAATGCCAAACAGGGTCTCGACGATGTCGGTGCGCTTGGCCCCGACCAACCCGGCGACACCGAGGATCTCCCCCTTGTGCAGGTTGAAGGTCACATCCTGAATGGAGGGCTGGTTCTTCGCCGTCAGATGTTCGACCTCGAGGATCACCTCTTTTGGCTGGTTGGTTTTTTCCGGGAAGCGCTGGGTGAGCTCGCGGCCGACCATCATGCCGATGATCTGATCCATGGTCATCCCCTTGAGCGGCTGGGTTGCCACCCACTGGCCATCCCGCAATATGGTGATCTCGTCACAGAGCTGGAAGATCTCCTCCATCTTGTGAGAGATGTAGACGATGCCGCACCCCTTATCCTTCAGCTTGTTGATGATCTTGAAGAGGTGACTCACCTCTTTCTCGGTCAGCGAGGAGGTGGGTTCATCCATGATGACGATCTTGGCATCGTAGGAGAACGCCTTGGCGATCTCGATCATCTGCATCTGGGAGACGGAGAGGGTCGCCACCTTGACCCGCGGGTCGATGTCGATATCCAGCTCCTCGAAGATGCGTTTGGTATCTTCGTACATCTTGCCGTGGTCGATAAACCACCCTTTGGTCGGGTAGCGACCGAGCCACATGTTGTCCATCACGGAGCGCTGCAGCACCAGGTTGAGCTCCTGATGCACCATGGAAACGCCATTCTCCAGCGCCTCTTTGGAGGAGGTGAAGTTGATCTCCTGCCCCTTGAAGAAGATCTTGCCCTGATCCTTCTCGTAGATGCCGAACAGGCACTTGAGCAGTGTCGATTTTCCCGCCCCGTTCTCGCCCATCAACGCATGCACAGAATGAGGACGGACCCGTAAATTGACATTATCGAGTGCCTTGACGCCAGGAAAGCTCTTACTGACGTCAATCATCTCCAACAGCCATTCTGATTGTTGCTGTGTTGTCATATCAGCCATCACATCTGGTTGAAAAAAGGGCAAGGGGATCTCCCTTGCCCTGGAGGAGGGAATTATTCGAATTGGGACAGGTTGTCTTTATCTACGCCGACGTAGGGAACACGCACGACCTTGTTGACGATGTTCCACTTGGTGCCTTCACCGGCCGCTTTACCTTCAGCCAGGTTCTTGGTCAGCTCGTAGGTCGCCTTGGCCTGGTTGGCCGCATCGTTCAGCACGGTACCGGCCATGGCACCGCTCTTCACCAGCGCCAGCGCTTCAGGCAGCGCATCGACACCGAATACAGGAATGGCAGTCTTGCCCTGCGCTTTCAGCGACTCGACAGCGCCCATCGCCATGCCGTCGTTGTTGGCGATGACCACTTCGATCTTGTTGGCGTTGGGGCCGGAGATCCAGGCGTCCATCTTGTCCTTGGCCATGGCGGTATCCCACATACCGGTATCCATGTGCAGCTGCTGGGTCTTGATGCCACCATCATTCAGGGTCTTGATGACGTAAGTGGTGCGCGCTTCGGCATCCGGGTGGCCCGGCTCCCCTTTCAGCAGCACGTACTGAATAACGCCATCCTTGTTCAGATCCCAGGCCGGATTGGCTTTCCAGTGTTTGGCAATCAGGTGACCCTGGATGATGCCTGACTCCTTGGAGTCGGTACCTACGTAGTAGGCCTTGTCGTAGCTGGCCAGATCGGCAGCACTCGGCTCCTTGTTGTAGAAGACCACGGGGATATCTTCGCCACGAGCCTTCTCAATCACCACCGGTGCCGCCGCTGGGTCAACCAGGTTGATGGCCAGCGCCTTCACGCCCTTGGCCAGCAGCACGTCGATCTGGTCGTTTTGCTTGGACTGGTCGTTCTGGGAGTCGTTCATCAGCAGCTCAACCCCGGGGTTGGCAGCCGCTTCCTTCTCGATCGCCTTGCGTACCACCGCCATGAAGTTGTCGTCATATTTGTAGACGGTCACCCCGATGCGGGTTTCAGCGTGGGCAGCAGTGGCACCGGCCATCAGGCCCAGCAGCAGGGCAGCAACGGTCGTCATTTTTTTCATTGTGTGTGCTCCGATGTATCTATCCATGAGTTGTAGGGTGGCGAGCTATTGAGCAATCGCCATTCAATGTAATCAATTTGTTGTCATTTCTTCTGTGATCATGACGACAAAATGAAAACGATTACACTCTGTTACATTGAATCTTTTTCTTATTTTTCAGTAACATAAATTTAAGTGTTAATTTTTGGACTCAATCTGTTCCGCAGCATTGAGGCTAGTCGCTAACGGGCTGTTGTCAAAAAGCTCAGCCAAGGGTGCAGTGCCAGCGATAGCGACGGGCAGTCAGCTGATACTCGGGGCGCACACTCTGGCTCCAGGAGTCATCGCCGCCCACTCCCATGTGAGCACCATCGAGGCAGACCCACAGCCCCTCCTCTGCCACCAGATCGCTCTGGTGGCGGGCAGTGGCCAGCTGCTGCTGGCTGAAGCGACTGACGCTGAAATGGAAAGCGCCACTCACACGCAGTCCACCCAGCTGCAGCTCGCGGGTATCGCAGCGCAAGCCGTTGTCGGTCGGGAAGACGTAAGGGGTGTGCATGGCCTCCAACGGCAAGCTCCAGCGACCCAGATCGGCGCCCAGCAGGCGATCCGGATAGTTTTCGTGGGGGCCACGTCCCAGCCACTGCACCTGCTCAACCGGGTCAGCCAGATGGATCAGCAGACCGATCCGCGGCAGCGAAGGCAGCGCCTGCGCCAGCTCGCACTCGATGTCGAGACTCATGGAGCCATCGTCAGCAAAACGGTGGCGCCAATGGCTCAGCAGTTGCAACTGCTCCTGATGGAAATAGCCGTGAGTCACCCGCAGCTCACTACCGCCAACCACCACGCCCAGATAGCGGTGCTGCCACTGCTCGAGGCCACACGCCTGCCAGCGGGCAATCCAGGAGTTGGGGTCGGCGTGATCCGCTTCGCTGGTGCCGATGTCGTTGTCGAGCGGCGCGCGGTAGAAGTGATCCATGATCGGCGTCAGCAACTGCTCCAGCCCCGATTTCAGCCAGCTGGTGATGCGGCCGCTCTGCTTGTCGAGCCGCCACTGGCTGTTTGCGGTGGTGACCAGCCAGCAGTCGGTCTGCTCAACCATCACCGCAGGGTTGATTGGTGCAGGTAGCGCCAGCGGTGACGGCAGCATGAATTGCTGGCGCGCCACCTCGTGCCCGGCCGCAGACCAGGGGGTGGCATCCGGCTGGAAGATGGCCAGATCGAGCCAGGCCAGCGAGCCCGCCGCAAAAGCGGGTAGCGTCCCGCTCAGGGTCAACTCGACCGCCTCTTGCGCTGCCAGCGCCAGAGACACCTCCCCCTCCAGCACCACTTGGCCGTTTTCACTCAGCTGCCAGCAAAGCCGCTCGTTGTCAGTGGTACGGAACAGATATTCGCTCTCGATCCGCACTCGCAGCGGGGAGTGCCCAAGCAGAGTGAAGCGGAACGGCTGCTGGGCGCGCTTTGCCTCGAACAGAGCGGGATGGGGAGTGCGATCCGGGAACAGCAGGCCGTTGCAGCAGAACTGGCGATCGTTTTGCACATCGCCGAAGTCGCCGCCATAGCCCCAATAGTGGCGGCCATCGGCGGTGTATTTGTCGAGCCCCTGATCGACCCAATCCCAGACGAACCCGCCCTGCAGGCGTGGATGGTCGCGAAACGCCTGCCAGTAGTGGGCGTAGCCTCCCAGACTGTTGCCCATGGCGTGGGCATATTCGCAGAGGATCAGCGGCCGGGTCTCTTCCGGCAGGCCAATCCACTTGGCCAGCGCCCACTTGGGCACCGCCGGGAAGGGTTGATCCTGATGGGTTCTGGCATACATGGGACAGATGACGTCGGTCGCCGGGGTATCGGCACCGCCCCCCTCATACTGCACCGGACGACTCGGGTCGCTGCGCTTGATCCAGCCATACATGGCATCGTGGGCCGGGCCATAACCCGACTCGTTGCCCAGCGACCAGATGATGATCGAGGGGTGATTGAAGTCCCGTGCCACCATCCGGGTCGCCCGCTCCAGAAAGGCGTTGCTCCAGGCGGGATCCCGCGCCAGCCGCCCCATGGGGGTCATGCCGTGGGTCTCCAGATTCGCCTCATCCACCACATAGAGGCCGAGCCGATCGCAGAGGCGATAGAAATCGGAGTGGTTGGGATAGTGGGAGCAGCGCACCGCATTGAAGTTGTGCCTCTTCATCAACAGCAGATCCCGCTCCATGGTGGCGCGATCGATGGCATAGCCCCTGGCGGGGTGGTGTTCATGACGATTGGCACCACGGATCAGCAGCGGCTGACCGTTGACCCGCAGCAGGCCGCCACGGATCTCCACTGTCCGAAAGCCCACATCATAGGCTTCGCTCTCGATAGGCTCGCCCTGTTCGTCCAGCAGGGTCAGGGTCAGGCGATAGAGATAGGGCGTCTCGGCGCTCCACTTGCGTGGCGCAGCCACGTCGAGCCACAGCTCGGCACGATCGTCGTAAGCCCCTTTCTCATCAATAGCTTGGGTACCGATCGGCTGGCACAGGGTCGCAACCCGCTCGCCACCGTCATAGAGATTGGCCTCCACCGAGAGGCCAACTGCATTGGCCGCCCGCAGTGCAATCTTGAGGCGGCCATCCCGATAACAGGCGTCCAGCTCGGGGGTGACCCGAATATCCATCAGATGACGGGCCGGTTTGTGCAACAGGCTGACGGAGCGGAAGATCCCAGACAGCCACCACATATCCTGATCTTCCAGATAGGAGCCGTCGGACCAGCGCAACACCAGCACCGCCAGCCGGTTGTGACCGCTCTGCAGATATGGGGTCAGATCGAATTCGGCAGGCAGGCGACTGTCCTGAGAGTAACCGACCCAGCGACCGTTGCAGAACAGGTGGAAGGCGCTGCTCACCCCGTCGAAGATGATCCGGCTCTGGCCGCTGGCCAGCCAGCCGGCAGGAAGTTCGAACTCACGGGAGTAGCAACCGGTGGGGTTCTCTGCTGGCACCCGAGGTGGATCGCAGGGAAAGGGGTACTTGATGTTGGTGTAGATGGGGCCATCAGTAAGTGGCCGTGCTGCCGGATAGGCGGCATCCAGCTGCCAGTTGCCCGGCACGGTAATGGGACAGGCATCCGCCAGATCCTGCGCCAGCCAGCTCTCGGGCACCAGCTCGGGAGCGGCAAAGAAGGAGAAGCGCCATTCGCCATCCAGTGAACGGCGTGAGGGTGAAAGGAGATCGTCTCTGGCATCCGCTTCGCTACGCCAGCTGAACATGGGGGTATGGGCAGCCAGACGGTTTACCGAAGTAATCGCCTGAGTCTGCCAATCCTGACGCGCCACTATCTCCCTGAGCATTCCCCTTCTCCCTGATGACTGGAAAACGTATTCCAGTCTAGAGAAGTGTGGCCAGGGGATCGGCGATCTCGCTCACACAGATGTAAACGATTACACTAATTTTGTTAAGTAAAGCGGAGTAAAAACCATTAAAAATAGGTAAAACAATAAAAGCTCGAGAAATGAGCTGCAAACGGCCCCTATCCAGCGCGAACCGGCGCGACCGAGTGACGATTGATCAAGGTCGGGGTATAGATGCGGTTCTGCTGTGCCTCGCTCTCCCCTGCCGCCAGCTGCAACGCCAGCTTGGCTGCCTGACTCGCCATCAACTCGATGGGGTACCGCATGGTGGAGAGCTTGGGCCTCAGGTATCTGGCGTAGATGATGTCATCGAAGCCCACCACCGAAACCTCCTCCGGCACCCGCAGCCCGTTGTCCGCCAGCACCGAGATAGCTCCGGCCGCCATGGCATCGTTATAGGCCACCACAGCGGTCACCTTGAGCCCCTTGGCCAACAGGTTGAGCATGGCGCGCTCGCCCCCCTCCTCGTTCGGCGTGCCGCTCTCGATAAGCTCGGGATCCGCCGCCAGACCAGCCTCTGCCAACCCGTCCTGATACCCCTGCAGCCGCAAGGTGGCATCTTCGATGGCGTGATCCGAGCTTATAAAAGCGATGTGGCGGTGACCCAGCTCGATCAGATGACGGGTTGCCGTGGCGGCCCCCAGCCGGTTGTTGAGGGCGATGCAGCGCCCCTTGATGGCAGGAATATCGCGATTGATAAGCACCATGCCGGGCACCCGCATGGCGTAGTCGCAGAGCTCTTCGTCGCTCAGCGCCTTGCTGTGCACCACCAGCGCCTCGCAGCGCTTGCCGATCAGCAGCTCGATCGCCTCGCGCTCCTGGCGCGCCTTGTGAAAACCGTTACCCATCAACAGGTGAAGATTCTGCTCTACGGCCACGCCGGAGACCCCCTTCAACAGAGCCCCGAAGAAGGGATCGGCCACGTCTCCCACCACGACACCCATGGTATCGCAGGTCTGGCTGACCAGCGCCCGCGCGTTGGCGTTGGGGGTATAGCCCAACTCCGCCATCGCCTTCTGGACGGCGGCGCGGGAGGCAGCACTGGCCTTGGGCGAGTTGTTCATCACCCGTGAAACCGTTGCCACCGACACATTGGCCAAACGGGCGACATCCTTGATGGTACTCATGCTGTTTTCACTTATTTCACTCTGCGACAGATTGACCATTATACCCACCAACCCCATTGAAAACAGGGGATAACGCACGATCTGCCAGAGAAGCGATCACAAAAACAGTGTAATCGTTTACACTGTTTTGCAAGCAAGTTCACAGTTTGCAGGCCAACCCCTCGGCTAGACTGCTTGCAGCGTCATTTTCAGTGGAGAGCAAGATGAAGGTTCTGGTCACCGGCGGCTGCGGATATATCGGCAGCCACACCTCTCTGGCCCTGCAAGCGGCAGGCATGACCCCGGTCGTGGTGGACAACCTCTGCAACAGCAAGCGCAGCGTGTTGACTCGAGTCGCGGCTATCAGCGGCCAGCAACCCGTGTTCTATCAAGGGGATATTCGCGATGCCACCCTGCTGGACCGGATCTTCGCCGAGCAGCAGATCGATGCTGTGATCCACTTTGCCGCCCTCAAGGCGGTCGGCGAGTCGACCCGCATTCCACTGGATTACTACGAGAACAACCTGAGCGGCACCCTCACCCTGCTACAGGCGATGAAGCGGGCTGGCGTGCACAATCTGGTGTTCAGCTCCTCGGCGACCGTCTACGGCGATCCCGCCACTCTGCCGATCCGCGAGGATTTCCCCCGCAGCGCTACCAACCCCTACGGTCGCTCCAAGCTGATCATCGAGGAGATCCTCGAGGATCTGCAGCTGGCCGAGCCCCACTGGAGCATGACCCTGCTGCGCTACTTCAATCCGGTCGGCGCCCACGAGTCGGGCACCATGGGGGAAGATCCCCAAGGCATTCCCAACAATCTGATGCCCTATATCACTCAGGTCGCCATCGGCCGTCGCGACTGCCTCTCTGTCTTTGGAAACGATTACCCAACTGTGGATGGCACCGGCGTACGCGACTATATCCACGTGATGGATCTCGCCGAGGGGCACGTCAAGGCGCTGCAACACTGCGCCGGCAAGGGTGGCGTACACACCTACAACCTGGGCACCGGCCAGGGCCAGAGCGTGTTGCAGCTGGTCGCCGCCTTCTCCAATGCCTGCGGCAAGCCGCTGCCATTTCGCATCGAACCGCGTCGCCCGGGCGATATCGCCGCCTGCTGGGCCGATCCGGCCAAGGCCGAGCGCGAGCTGGGCTGGCAGGCAACCCGGGACATAGACGCTATGTGCGCCGACAGCTGGCGCTGGCAGTCCGCCAACCCGAACGGTTACGAGGAGTAGGCCTGCCTGCTCCCTGTTAATAGACGACCTTATTTTTCAATACCTTATTCAGGAGAGATGATGTTCAACCCCGTCGATCATCCCCATCGCCGCTTCAACCCGCTGACCGGCCAGTATGTGCTGGTCTCCCCCCACCGGGCCAAACGCCCTTGGCAGGGACAGGTGGAGAAGGTGAGTCAGGCCCCCAAACAGGCCCACGATCCCGACTGCTTCCTCTGCGCGGGCAACCCCCGGGTCACTGGCGACATCAACCCCGACTACAAGGGCACCTTCGTCTTTACCAACGACTTCGCCGCTCTGATGCAGGATACCCCGGCCGCCGATAGCGCCAGCGATCCCCTGCTGAGACTGGAGGCCGCCCGCGGCACCAGCCGGGTCATCTGCTTCTCGCCGGATCATGGCAAGACCCTGCCCGAGCTGCCGCTGCCCGCCATCGAAGGGGTGATCACCACCTGGATGGATCAGGTCGCCGAGTTGTCGGCCCAGTGGGAGTGGGTGCAGGTATTTGAAAACAAAGGCGCCGTCATGGGCTGCTCCAACCCGCACCCCCACGGCCAGATCTGGGGCAGCGACTTCCTGCCCAACGAGATCGCTCGCGAAGAGCTGCACCAGTGCGACTGGCTGGCCAAGCATGGCCGTCCCATGCTGCTGGAGTATGTGGAGCGGGAGCTGGCGGATCGCTCGCGCATCGTGGTGGAGACCGAGCACTGGCTCGCCGTGGTCCCCTTCTGGGCCGCCTGGCCGTTCGAAACCCTGCTGCTGCCCAAGGCGCACGTCCCCTCCATGCTCAACCTGACCCAGGCCCAGCAACAGGATCTGGCGGTGGCGCTCAAGGAGCTCACCAGCCGCTACGACAACCTGTTCGAGTGCAGCTTCCCCTACTCCATGGGCTGGCACTTTGCACCGCCCAAATCGGATTGCCCCGAGGCGTGGCAGTTGCACGCCCACTTCTATCCGCCGCTGCTGCGCTCCGCCACCGTGCGCAAATTCATGGTCGGCTTCGAGATGCTGGCCGAAACCCAGCGCGACCTGACTCCGGAGCAGGCCGCCGAGCGGCTGCGCGCGCTGAGCCCCATTCACTACAACCAGACCAATCAAACCAATGAGGAGGCCCTATGACCCCGAGCCAACGCGTCAGCACCGTTTTTGCCGAGCAATTTGCCAAAGCGCCCGATCTGCTGGTGCGCGCCCCCGGCCGCGTCAACCTCATCGGTGAACATACCGACTACAACGACGGCTTCGTGCTGCCTTGCGCCATCGACTACGAGACCTGCGTTGCCATCGGCCTGCGCGATGACCGGCAAGTGCAGGTGATCGCCGCCGACTACGACAACCAGCGCGACCAGTTCGACCTCGACCAGCCCATCGAGCATCACCCCAGCCAGCGCTGGAGCGACTACATCCGCGGCGTGGTGAAATATCTGCAGGAGCGTGGTTATGCCCTGCGCGGCCTCGATCTGGTGGTCTCCGGCAACGTGCCGCAGGGGGCTGGGCTCTCCTCCTCCGCCTCACTGGAAGTGGCCATCGGTCAGGCCTTCAAGGAGGCACTGGGGCTCGCCATCACTCAGGCGGAGATCGCCCTCAACGGTCAGCAGGCGGAGAACAAGTTCGTCGGCTGCAACTGCGGCATCATGGATCAGATGATCTCCGCCAGCGGCAAAACCGACCACGCCCTGCTGCTCGACTGCCGCTCGCTGGAGACTCGCCTCATCCCCATGCCCACCGATCTGGCGGTGCTGATCGTCAACTCCAATGTGCGCCGCGGTCTGGTGGATAGCGAATACAACACCCGCCGCCAGCAGTGCGAAGCGGCCGCCCGCCACTACGGAGTCAAGGCACTGCGCGATCTCGATCTGGCGGCTCTCGAAGCAGGCAAGGCCGGACTGGATGAGGTCTGCTACCGCCGTGCGCGCCACGTGGTAGGCGACAATACCCGCACCCTGGCCGCCGCCGATGCGCTGGCGCAAGGGGATCTGGTTCGTCTCGGCGAGCTGATGGCCGATTCACACGCCGCCATGCGCGATGACTTCGAAATCACAGTGCCCGCCATCGACGGTCTGGTGGAGATCATCAAGGCCAGGATCGGCACCGAAGGTGGCGTGCGGATGACTGGCGGCGGCTTCGGCGGCTGCGTGGTCGCCCTGCTGCGCCCCGAGAAGGTGGCTGAGGTGATCGCCGCGGTTGAGGCCGAGTATCCGACCCGCTTCGGCCTCAAGGCTGACTGCTACGTCTGCTCTGCCAGCGCCGGTGCAGGCAAGCTATGAGCAGCGCCATGACGCCATTCGAACTGGAAAACGAGGAGGGGCTGCGCCTGCGCGGCCTCGACTTTGGCGCCACCCTCACCTCCCTCACCCTGCCGGTGGCGGGCAAACGGCGCGAAGTGCTGCTGGGTTGTGCCGACGACGCCTATCCCGCCCAACAGGTGTGGCTGGGCGCGGTGGCGGGACGTTTTGCCAACCGCATCGGCGGCGCCGAGCTGCTGCGTGATGGCCAGCGCTGGTCGCTGGATGCCAATCAGGCACCCAACTGCCTGCATGGCGGGCAGGCGGGCTTTCATCGCCAGCGGTGGCAAATCAAGGAGCTGGAAGCGGATCGGGTCAAGCTGGCGCTGCTCTCCCGAGCGGGGGATCAGGGCTTTCCCGGCAATCTGCGGGTAACCCTGGAGTACCGGCTGGAGCAGAGCGATCTGGTGGTGGATTTCATCGCCAGCACGGATGCCGCGACGCCGGTCAGCCTCACCAGCCACGCCTACTTCAATCTCGATGACAACCCCGACGGCGGCGATGTGCGTGACCACCTCATCAGGATCAATGCCGACCACTTCCTGCCGACCGACCCGAGCGGTTTGCCGATCGCCATCACCCCGGTGGAGGGGCCATTCGATCTGCGCCAAGAGCGCCTTGTCGGGCTGGATTGGCTGAGCCATCCCCAGCAGCAACAGACCAAGGGATACGACCACGCCTTTGTGCTCAACGGCCCGGCGCAGGAGTGGGCTGCTCGCGTGGTATCGGGTGACAGACAGCTGGCGATGGAGGTCTACACCAACCAGCCCTCGCTGCAGTTCTACAGCGGCAACTGGCTGGCCAATACCCCGAATCGCCAAGGTCTGGCGCACCGGGATCACGACGGCTTCTGTCTGGAGGCGCAGCAACTGCCCGACAGTCCGAACCGGCCCGAGCTGGGCGACCCCTGGCTGGTGCCGGGCGAGCGCTATCACCACCAGACTCGCTACCGCTTTATCCGCGACTGACTTAAAGGTTTCACAATTTTTCCGTAGCAGCGCTAGCCACATTCCAGCAAGATAAGCCGCCCCGAGACCCTTCCGGGGCGTTTTTGCATCAACGTAGCAAGGATTCTGTTCGATGACTGACACCTATAGCCTGCTGGTCGCCTTTATTCTGGGCGTCGTCGAGGGGCTGACCGAGTTCCTCCCCGTCTCCTCCACCGGCCACATGATCATCGTCGGCCATCTGCTGGGCTTTGAAGGGCCCAAGGCTGCCACCTTCGAAGTGGTGATCCAGCTTGGCTCGATTCTCGCGGTGGTTGCCGTCTTCTGGCGCCGCCTGTTTGGTCTGATTGGCATCCACTTCGGCCAGAAGCCGGAACCGGGCCACGCCACCCTGTCGCTGATCCACGTCATCCTTGGCATGATGCCCGCCATCGTGGTCGGTCTGGCCATCCACAGCTGGATCAAAGCCAACCTGTTTGGCCCGCAGACCGTGATGTATGCGCTGGTTGCGGGTGGTATCCTGCTGATCATCGCCGAGAAGTTCCGCCCGGCAGTTCGCTCCGAAACCCTGGATGACATCAGTTACAAACAGGCATTTGGCATCGGCCTGTTCCAGTGTCTGGCACTGTGGCCCGGCTTCTCACGCTCCGGCGCCACCATCAGCGGCGGCATGCTGATGGGGATCAGCCGTCATGCAGCGGCCGAGTTCTCCTTCATCATGGCGGTGCCCATGATGATGGCGGCCAGTACGCTGGATCTCTACAAGAGCCGCGACTTCCTCTCTATGGCCGACTTCCCGATGTTTGCAGTGGGCTTTATCACCGCCTTCGTGGTCGCCATGATCGCCATCAAGAGCTTCCTGGCGCTGATCCGCCGCCTCGACTTCATCCCGTTCGCTATCTACCGCTTTATCGTGGCATTCGCCGTCTACCTACTGTTTGTCGCCTGACCCTCAGCCAGCAGTCAAATGACAAAAGGGACCGCAAGGTCCCTTTTTTATTGTCCAAGCCCCTCAGTAGAGGTGCTGACTGATGCCATTGAGCAGCCGCGACAACCCCTTGGTGAACTGCACCGGCGCATCCTGCACCGTATAGCAGAGGCAGCCATCCGGAGTATGCGGGCTGTGGGCATGGCTGGCATCGCGCCAGATAAAATCCCCGGCCTGATAGAGGGTATCGCCATCCTGAATATTGCCCGCCAGCAGCAGGGTCAGCTCGTAACCCTGATGGGTGTGCTCGGGGATACGGCCACCCGCATCGATATGGAGCAGACTGGCGCGTGCCCCCATCTCATCCAGCGGCAAACTCTGCTGACGAATGGCCCCGATATGGCGCCACTTGGGCGAGCGGTAGCGGGCCAGCACCCGCGGCAAGCGGTAGGCGTGACCGGCCACTTCGAGCTCGGCCGGCTGGGCTCGGGGCAGATCGGTAACGGGTGCGGCAACCGGTTCGGGCTGCGCCAGAATATCCGCCAGCATGGCGTCAAACCCGACGTCCAGCGCCACTTCATCGCGGGAGGCCAGCTCGGGCTCTGCTGGCGAGGCAAGATATTGCTGCGCCAGCTCCTCCTCAAATGCTTTCAATCGGGCAGCGCAATCGGGGCAGAGCTCGCAGTGGGCGGAGAGCCCGACCGCCAGCGGCAGAGTGAGCTCGTCGGCGGCGAAGGCGCGCAGCATAGGGTCGGTTGGATGGGCTTTAATCATGGCCTTGCTCCACTTGCTCTTTCAGTTTCTGTAGCGCCAGTCTGAGGCGGGACTTGATGGTACCGAGCGGCACGCCGAGGCGCTCCGCCAGCTCCTGCTGGGAAAACTCCTGCAGATAGATGCCGCGCACCACCTGCTGTTGCGGCTCAGGCAGGGTGCCCAGATAGTGGGCCATCTGGCGGGTCAGCACGGCATCCTCGCCCCCGCTCAGATGCTCCTCTTCGGCTTGAAACTCCAGCACCGGCCACAGCTCTTCTGCGCAGAGATCCTCCTTGCTGGCACGGCGTCGGCGCAGCAGATCGAAGCACTGGTTGCGCATCACTGTGTAGATCCAGGTGGTCGGCGCCCCCTTCTCGGGGTGATAGAGGCGCGCTTTCTGCCACACCAGCAGCATGGTCTCCTGCACCAGCTCCATGGCGTTGGCCTCGCTGCCGAGATGGCGCAGCCCGTAGCTGCGAATGCGCGGCGCAAAGTGTTGGAACAGGCGGGCAAAAGCAGCCTTGTCAGCCTGCTCTGCCACCCTGATCAGCAGAGATTTGAGGTCGCCATCCGGGTTATCCATCACGGGCGAAGTCCTGCGTATGGTCGAGTGTGGTTGGCCAGTATATGCCATTGCGCCATCCCTTTGGTGTGCTGTCGAACATGCTGTGGTAATGACTGATACGGCCCTGCGGCGCTGGCAGATCAGCAGTTCATGAAAAAATCAGTGGCTGGCCACCAGCACACCTTTGAGCAGGGCGATGGCAGGCTGATTGTCGGCAGCGGCCAGCAGCTGCTGTTTCTGCTCGGGGGGGATCGGCAGCACCTCCAGCCAGCGCTGTGCCACCCAGTTGCCATCGTCCCAGCGGGGCGCGGGATAGAGGGCGGCATAGTCGGGATAGTCGGCAAACACCTCCCGCAGCGCATCGGCCAGTGGCAGCTGATCGGGATGGAGCCGCCGGGGCGGCCATGCCGGCAGCGAGGTTACCTCGCCGATGCGCAGGCCATCCTGCTCCTGCCACATATCCTCTATCTGCACCCGCTCCATACCCTGCACCGTGATCCCCAGCATGCCGTCCGGCAGCCGGTCGAAGTCGATGACATTGACCCGGGTGGCGATGGGCAGCATGTTGCGCAGGGCATCGGGCTGGCGCGGATCCACCATGCAAAGGGCAAAGCCCGCCTCCCCCGCTTCGGCCACCATCCGCAGGTATCTCGGTTCGAAGATCCGCAGCGGCATGATGCCGCCGGGCAGCAGGTGGGCTGATAGGGGAAACAGTGCCAGTCGCATCACAAACTCCTTGCTGGGTTACGACTCTAGGTACGTGCAACAGCCAGCAGGAGATCAGTGTCGGGAAAAACCCTTAACAATCAGGGGAAATAGCCTGGACAAGGCGCTTCGATATGCAGTAGAAATGGATAAGCACCGTAATTTCCGTCCAATATTCTGGAATATGGCGCCAAACGCAGTGAAATATCCGCCCGACAGCGAGCGGCGGGTCATCCCTATAGTTTTCTCGAGCCGATGCGGGTAAAATTCACGCCCTTATATATCAGTCATTTTTCGACGCGCAACCTTGGTGGTCAGTTATGAAAGAGCATATTCATCATCTACTTGAACAAACGGTAGCCAATCTCAAGTCAGCAGGCGTCCTGCCGGCGGACCTGGAAGCCCGCGTGCAAGTAGACCGATGCAAGGAAAAAGCTCACGGTGACCTGGCCACCAACCTGGCCATGCTGCTGGCCAAGCCGGCCCGCAAGAATCCCCGTGAGCTGGCGGCGGCCATCATCGAGCACCTGCCTGCCTCCGACCTGATCGCCAAGGTCGAGATCGCCGGCCCCGGCTTCATCAACTTCTTCTTCGACCAGCGCTGGCTGGCCGGTCAAGTCGAGGCCATGGTGACCTCGGCCAACGCCAACGTGAAGTTGCCGACCCCGCAGACCGTGGTGGTGGACTACTCCGCCCCCAACGTGGCCAAAGAGATGGCGGTGCACCACATCCGTTCCACCGTACTCGGTGACGTAGCCGCTCGTGCGCTGGAGTTCCTCGGCCACAAGGTGGTGCGAGCCAACCACATCGGTGACTGGGGTACCCAGTTCGGCATGCTGATCGCCTATCTGGAGAAGATGGCCAACGAGAACGCCTCCGACATGGAGCTGCGCGATCTGGAAGCCTTCTACACCCAGGCCAAGCGTTGCTACGACGAAGACGAAGCCTTCGCCGAGCGCGCCCGTAACTACGTGGTGAAACTGCAGGGTGGCGACGAGTACTGCCGTACCATGTGGAAGAAGCTGGTCGACATGACCATGGAGCAGAACCAGCGCAACTACGACCGCCTGAATGTCTCCCTGACCAACAAGGACATCATGGGCGAGTCCATGTACAACGACATGCTGCCGGAGATCGTTGCCGACCTGAAAGCCAAGGGGCTGGCGGTCGAGAGCGAAGGCGCCACCGTTGTCTTCCTGGACGAATTCAAGAACAAGGATGGCGAGGCCATGGGCGTCATCATCCAGAAGAGCGATGGCGGTTTCCTCTACACCACCACCGACATCGCCTGTGCCAAATACCGTTATGAAACCCTGGGCGCCGACCGTGTCATGTACTTCATCGACTCCCGTCAGCACCAGCACCTGATGCAGGCCTGGACCATCACCCGCAAAGCGGGCTATGTGCCGGAATCCGTGCCGCTCGAGCACCACGCCTTCGGCATGATGCTGGGCAAGGATGGTCGTCCCTACAAGACCCGCTCCGGTGGCACCGTCAAGCTGGTCGACCTGCTGAACGAAGCGGAAGAGCGCGCCGCCGCCCTGCTGGAGAGCCGCAACAGCGACCTCTCCGCCGAAGAGAAGGCCGAAGTGGTGCACGCCATCGCCATGGGTGCGGTCAAGTATGCGGATCTCTCCAAGAACCGCACTACCGACTACATCTTCGACTGGGATCTGATGCTCTCCTTTGAAGGCAACACAGCGCCTTACCTGCAATACGCCTACACCCGTATTCAGTCCATCTTCCGCAAGGCCGGCGTCGATGCCGCTACCCTGACCGGCAATGTGACTCTGAACGAGGAAGCGGAAGAGACCCTGGCCCAGAAGCTGATCCAGTTCTCCGACGCGGTCAACGGCGTGGCGGACAAGGGGATGCCGCACCTGCTCTGTACCTATCTGTACGAGCTCTCCGGCAACTTCATGACCTTCTACGAAGCCTGCCCGATCAACAAGGATGGCGTGGACGAAGCGACCCGTCAGAGCCGTCTGCTGCTGTGTGCTGCCACCGCCAAGGTGCTCAAGCTGGGCCTCGGCGTACTGGGTATCTACACCCTGGAGCGCATGTAATAGATGGCGACCCGGGATTATGTCGGCAACCGTCCGCGACGTCGCGCGGGCGGTCGCAACACCAAGAAAGCGGCTCCGCGCCGCTTTCCTGTTATCCCGGCCCTGCTGGCCGGGGCGCTGCTGGCTGGCTTTGGCGGCTTCCTCTACATGATCAATGGCAAGGGCCACGATGCCCCGACCATCGAAGAGCAGGTCAAAGCCAACAAGCCAAAACCGCAGAACAACGGGTTGCCTCAGGAGAAGTGGAGCTACATCGAACGGCTTGAGAACAAGCAGGTCGATATCATAGAGCCGCCGACCCAGCCGGGCGTTCTGCCGCCGCCTCCTGCCGATACCATGACCCTGCAACCGGAGAAGCTGCCGCAGCCGGTACCGACCGACATTCCCCAGCCGGGAACACCGATCGGCCAGCCCAAGCCCTATCAGCCCAATCCGGCGACCACCCCCTCCACCTCCGGTGCGCCGGTTGCCAGCGCCCAGGAGCAGGTGATCGACCGCAAGGCCGAGCGTGAGCGGATGGAGCGGGAGATCCGTGCCGAGCTGGAGCGTGAGCGAGCCGCTGCCGCCAAAGCCCAACCGGCAGCCCAACAGCCTGCCCAGACCGCAGCTGCCGACAGCGGCCGCTATATGATGCAGTGTGCCGCCTTGCGCTCGCAGGATTCGGCGGAGTCGCTCAAGGCACGCATCGCCTTCACCGCCGGCCTCTCCTCCAGCCTGCAGGTGATCAATGGCACCAACGGCACCGTCTACAAGGTGATGGTCGGCCCCTTCAACGGCAAGGCCGCCGCCGACGCGGCCAACCGCAAGCTGCAGAGCTCAGGCATCAGCGGCTGCATTCCCAAGAAAGGGTAAGTGCCCGTTTTACCATGAGGGGCCGGGTGGCAACACCCGGCCCCTCTTCTTTGGGCTCCCTTCGCACCCATAGCCCCATCTCGCGCTTATCCCGACCGATTGCAGGCTTGAAAAGCCGTTTTGCCATCCCCATCTTTTCTCCCATGCACAGTCAGGCCGTCATTCGGCTCAAGCGAGGTAAGTAAAGTGACTACCATAGTTTCAGTTCGCCGCAACGGTCAGGTCGTCATCGGTGGCGATGGCCAGGTTTCTCTTGGCAACACCGTCATGAAGGGCAACGCCCGCAAGGTTCATCGCCTCTACAACGGCAAAGTGCTGGCAGGTTTTGCCGGTGGTACTGCCGACGCCTTCACCCTGCTCGAACGCTTCGAAGCAAAACTGCAGGCCCATCAGGGTAATCTGGAGCGCGCCGCCGTGGCGCTGGCCAAAGATTGGCGCACCGATCGCGCCCTGCGCCGCCTCGAAGCACTGCTGGCCGTCGCCGACGAACAAAAATCCTTCATCATCACCGGCAACGGTGACGTGGTGCAGCCGGAGCACGATCTCATCGCCATCGGCAGCGGCGGCAACTTCGCCCAGTCCGCGGCCATCGCCCTGCTGGAAAACACCGATCTGGATGCCAGGAGCATCGTCGAGAAGGCGCTCAAGATCGCTGGCGACATCTGCGTCTTCACCAACCAGCACCACACCGTCGAAGTGCTGGACTATTCGGCCAAATAAGCCGGCTACAATAGCAACCAATTCTCCAAGGGGTGGGCACTGCCCGCCCCTGATACAGGAACTCCATCATGTCCGAGATGACCCCGAGAGAAATCGTCCACGAACTGGATCGTCACATCATTGGTCAGGCCGATGCCAAGCGCGCGGTGGCCGTCGCCCTGCGCAACCGCTGGCGCCGGATGCAGCTCAACGAAGAGATGCGCCATGAAGTGACCCCGAAGAACATCCTGATGATCGGCCCGACCGGTGTCGGCAAAACCGAGATCGCCCGTCGTCTGGCCAAGCTGGCCAACGCCCCCTTCATCAAGGTGGAAGCGACCAAGTTCACCGAAGTGGGCTATGTCGGCAAGGAAGTGGACAGCATCATTCGCGATCTGACCGATGTCGCCATCAAGCTGGTGCGCGAGACCGAGATGGAGAAGATGAAATACCGCGCCGAGGAAGCCGCCGAAGAGCGCATTCTCGATGCGCTGCTGCCCAACCCGCGCAACACCTGGGGTGAGGAAGAGAAAGCCGACAACTCCAACACCCGCCAGATCTTCCGCAAGAAACTGCGCGAAGGTCAGCTGGATGACAAGGAGATCGAGCTGGATCTGGCAGCCTCCCCGATGGGCGTCGAAATCATGACCCCGCCGGGCATGGAAGAGATGGCCAACCAGCTGCAGGGGCTGTTCCAGAACCTGGGCCAGAACCAGAAGAAGAAGCGCAAGATCAAGGTCAAAGAGGCCATGAAGGCGCTGATCGAAGAGGAAGCGGCCAAGCTGGTCAACCCGGAAGAGCTGAAGCAGAAAGCCATCGCTGCGGTCGAGAACAACGGCATCGTCTTCCTCGACGAGATCGACAAGATCTGCAAGCGCGGCGAGAGCTCGGGCCCGGATGTTTCCCGTGAAGGGGTTCAGCGCGACCTGCTGCCGCTGGTCGAGGGCTGCACCGTCAACACCAAGCACGGCATGGTCAAGACCGACCATATCCTGTTTGTCGCCTCCGGCGCCTTCCAGATCGCCAAGCCGTCCGACCTCATCCCCGAGCTGCAGGGCCGTCTGCCGATCCGGGTCGAGCTGACCGCGCTGACCACTGAAGATTTCGAGCGGATCCTGACCGAGCCGAACGCCTCCCTGACCGATCAGTACAAGGCGCTGATGGCCACCGAAGGGGTCAACATCGAGTTCACCCAGGATGGTATCCGCCGTCTGGCCGAAGCGGCCTGGCAGGTCAACGAGCGTACCGAGAACATCGGTGCCCGCCGTCTGCACACAGTGATGGAACGCCTGATGGAAGATATCTCCTACGACGCCTCCGAGAAGTCCGGCGAGACCTTCGTCATCAACACCGACTACGTCAACGCCCACCTCGGCAAGCTGATTGAAGACGAGGATCTGAGCCGCTTTATTCTGTAAGCATTCTGTAAGCGCGATTGATCTGAAAACGCCTCCCTTCGCGGAGGCGTTTTTATTTCCACGTCACCTCGTTCATTTCACATCCCATCGTCCGTATTCAGGCCCACACCTGCGGCAACCCGTTCAATCCCAAGCCGTTTCCAAACCTCTCCTTGTCAACGCCCGCCGTTTTTTCATCCCCGCTGAAATCTGCTCAAAAAAAGATCTTTCCTATTCTCGGCGGCTGATTTATACATACGTATAAATCAGATCGAAATCTGTGCAGCAGGAACCAGAAAGATGAATCCAACCCGGCAGAAACTGCTCGATACCGGCCTCGCCATCGCCACCGAGAAGGGGCTGCGCGGCCTGACGGTGCGCGAGCTGGCGGCGGCGGCCGAGGTGAACCTCGGCTCCTTCGTCTACCACTTCGGCAACCGCGACGCCTTTATCGACGAGCTGGTCGAGCTCTGGTACGCCCCCCTCTATGACGAGCTCAAGGCGGTGGCAGCCAAAGGCTCCTACCCCTCCGCCATCGCCATGTTCGAGGCCACCATGGAGGCGCTGATCGGACTGGTGGCGCGCCAGCGCGGCTTTATCAACCACCTGTTTGGCGATGCGCTGGCGGGGGAAGGGGCGGCCCAGCGCTTTCTGCTCAGCCTGCCTCGCCGCCACCCCCTGCTACTGATCGAGCAGGTACGGATGGCACAGGCGGAAGGGTCGCTGGTCGCAGGTCACCCGCTCCAGCTGATGATCTTCATCATGGGGTCGGTCGGCCTGCCGCTGGTGATCGCCGGCAGCGGTCGTCAGCTCGGCTGGCTGCCCGAACAGGCCGCCCCCTTTCTCAGCCAGATAGACAGCCCCGAGGCCGCCAGACAGCGGCTGGTATGGGCCCTGCGCGGCCTGCGCCCCACTGACATGAAAGAAGGAGAAGCGGCATGAAACAACGCATTGCAATCGTGGCCCTGCTGCTAACCGTTATCGGCGGCTACCTCTGGTGGCAGGGGCGCCCGGCCGACGGCTCCATCCTCTACGGCAACGTCGATATTCGCGACGTCAATCTGGCCTTTCGGGTCGGCGGCCGCGTCGATCAGGTGCTGGTCGATGAGGGGGATAGCGTAAAAGCCGGTCAACTGCTGGCCCGCCTCGATCCGGTTCCCCTCACCCACAGCCGCGACAGCGCCCGCGCCAATCTGGCTGCGCTCACTGCCGCCAACGCCTTGATCCACAAAGGCTATCGCAGCGAAGAGACCGACCGCGCCCGGGCCGCACTGGCTGCCGCCGAAGCCGCTGCGCTGGAGGCCGACCAGCAGTGGCGCCGCCAGAGCGCATTGGCAGCCACCGGCGCCATCTCCCGCGGTCAGCTCGATACCGCCCGCTCCCAGCGAGATCAGACCCAGGCGCAGGTGCGCTCGGCCCGCGAACAGCTCGCCCAGCTCGAAACCGGCTACCGCCCGGAAGAGATTGCCCAGTCCGATGCACAGCTGGAAGGGGCCAAAGCGGCGCTCGCCAGTGCCGAACTGGCGCTGGCGGATGCCAGCCTGACCGCCCCCAGCGACGGCATCATCATCAGCCGCGCCATCGAGAACGGCAGCATGGTGCAGAGCGGAACGACCGCCTTCAATCTCTCCCTGACCGCGCCGGTCTGGGTGCGCGCCTATGTGGAGGAGCCCTGGCTCGGCCACTTCCCGAGCGGCGCCAAGGTGACCCTCACCACCGACTCGCGGCCTGATCAGCCCTATCACGGGGTGGTGGGCTTTGTCTCGCCGAACGCCGAGTTCACCCCGAAATCGGTGGAGACGCCGGACCTGCGCACTCACCTCGTCTACCGGCTGCGCATCGTGGTGCAGGATCCCGACCCGGCCCTGCGCCAAGGGATGCCGGTCACCGTCAGGCTGGCTCCATGAACAGCGCCATCTCCCTTGAGGGGCTCACCAAACGCTTTGGCGAGCGGGTCGCCCTCAACGCCATCTCGGCCACCATTCCGACCGGTGGCATCACCGGGCTGGTCGGCCCCGACGGCGCGGGCAAGAGCACTTTGCTGCGCCTGCTGGCCGGTCTGCTGATCCCCGAAGCGGGCACCATCCGGGTGCTGGGGCTGGACCCGGTGAGCGAGGGGGATCAGCTGCGCCAGCGCCTCGGCTACATGCCCCAGCAGTTCGGCCTCTACGAGGATCTCAGCGTGCTGGAGAACCTCACCCTCTACGCTGACTTGCGCGGCGTACTGGAGCCCGAACGCACGCCCACCTTCGCGCGGCTGCTCGCCTTCACCGATCTTGCCCGCTTCACCGCAAGGCCGGCAGGCAAGCTCTCTGGCGGGATGAAGCAGAAGCTCGGGCTGGCCTGCGCCCTGCTCGGCACCCCGGATGTGCTGCTGCTGGACGAACCTGGGGTCGGGGTCGATCCCATCTCCCGCCGCGCCCTCTGGCAGATGGTGCGCGAGCTGGCCAAGGGGGGGATGACGGTGCTCTGGAGTACCGCCTATCTCGATGAGGCGGAGCTGTGCGACCACGTGCTGCTGATGGCGGATGGCGAGGTGCGCACCAGCGGCACGCCGGCCGATCTGATGGGGGCCATGGCCAGCCGCTGCTGGCTGCTGGAGGCGGGGCAACTGGATGGCCGCGAGCGACGCGCCCTGCTGCGCCGGGCGCTGGCTCACCCGGCGGTGATGGATGGCGCGGTGGCAGGGGAGCGGGTTCGCCTGCTGCTGCACCCGGGCATGACGCCCCCACCGCTGGCGGAGCTGCATCTCGCCAACGGCGCCTTTCAACCGGCCCAGCCCCGGCTGGAAGATGCCTTTATCGACCTGCTCGGCGGCGGCCCCGGCGGAGAGTCGAGTCTGGCGGCCGGGATGCGGGAAGCCGAACTGCCGCAGGGGGTCTCCCCCGAGGCGGTGATCGAGGCGCGCCACCTCACCAAGCGCTTCGGCGATTTCGCCGCCACCGATGATGTCAGCTTTGCGGTGCGCCGCGGCGAGATCTTCGGCCTGCTCGGCCCCAACGGGGCGGGCAAGTCCACCACCTTCAAGATGGAGTGCGGCCTGCTGCGCCCGAGCGAGGGGCAGGCGCTGGTGACCGGCATCGATCTGGCCCACAGCCCCTCGGCGGCACGCCAGCGCCTCGGCTACATGGCGCAGAAGTTCTCCCTCTACAAGCAGCTCACCGTGGCGCAGAACCTCTCCTTCTTCGCCGGTATCTACGGTTTGTTCGGCCGCCACCAGCAGACGCGGATCGATGCCATGGTGACTGCCTTTGCCCTCGCCCCCTGGCTCGATCAGAAGGCGGAATCCCTGCCGCTCGGCCTGCGCCAGCGCTTATCGCTGGCCTGCGCCCTGCTGCACGAGCCGCCGCTGCTGTTTCTCGACGAGCCCACCTCCGGGGTCGATCCGGTAACCCGGCGCGAGTTCTGGTCGCACATCAACGCGCTGGCCGACCACGGCGTCACCGTGCTGGTCACCACCCACTTTATGGATGAGGCGGAGTATTGCGACCGCATCGCCCTTATCTATCGCGGCAAGCTGCTGGCGCTCGGCACCCCGGACGATCTCAAGGGGCTGGCCGCCAAAGAGGCGGCGACCTCTTTGCCAACCGGCTCCTTGCCGACCTGTTCTTTGCCAACAATGGAAGAGGCCTTTATCACTCTGGTCGAGCGGGCCAGCGAGGAGGACGCATGAGCATCAACCGTCGGCGACTGCTGGCCCTCTGCCGCAAGGAGACGCTGCAAATCGTCCGCGATCCGAGCAGCATCCTCATCGCCTTCATCATGCCGGTGGTGCTGCTGGTGGTAATGGGTTACGCCATCAATCTGGATGTGGACCATCTGCGCCTCGGCATCTGGCGTACCGACAGCGGCGCTCCGGCGGTGCGGCTGGAGCAGGCCCTGCGCGGCTCTACCGCGCTGGAGATCCACAGCGGGCCGAGCAAAGAGTCCCTGCTCGCCAGTCTGGCCCGTGGCGAGATCCGCGGCCTGCTGGTGATCGATGACGGCTTCTCCCGCGCCATGGCCGGTCAGGGCAATGGTACGCCGCAGGCGCTGCTGCTGACCGATGGCTCCGAGCCCAACACCGCCAACTTCGTCACCAACTATGTGCAGGGGATCTGGCAGGGGTGGCTCGCTGGCGAGGGGGTCGTCATGCCGGTGTCGATAGAGAGCCGCGCCTGGTTCAACCCTGCGCTGGTGAGCCGCAACTTTCTGGTGCCGGGCTCCATTGCGGTGGTGATGACCATCATAGGTGCCCTGCTCACCTCGCTGGTGGTGGCGCGGGAGTGGGAGCGCGGCACCATGGAGGCGCTGCTCGCCACCCCGGTCACCAAGGGGGAGCTGCTGCTCTCCAAGCTGCTGCCCTACTATGGCCTCGGCATCATCGCCATGCTGCTCTGCCTGCTCTTCTCGGTGGCAGTGATGGGCGTGCCGTGGCGCGGCTCCCTGCTGCTGCTCTTTCTGGTCACCAGCGTCTTTCTCGGTAGCGCCCTCGGGCTCGGGTTGTTCCTCTCCACCGTGATGCGCAGCCAGTTCAACGCCGCGCAGGCAGCGCTGATCGCTGCGTTTCTGCCCGCGGTGATGCTGTCGGGCTTCGTGTTCGAGATCGCCAGTATGCCACCGCTGCTGCGGGCCATCACTCACCTCATTCCGGCCCGCTACTTCGCGAGCTCCCTGCAGACCCTCTATCAGGCGGGCAGCGTCTTCTCGATCCTGCTGGTCAACGGTTTCTGTCTGCTGCTGCTGGCCGGTTTCTGGCTGGCCCTGACCGCCCGCAAGACGCGGCGCACTCTGGAGTAACCCATGCTGATCCGACTCTGGTGGCTGATCCGAAAAGAGCTGCAGGCCCTGATGGGCAATACTCAGGGGCGCTTTCTGCTCATCATGCCGGTGCTGCTGCAAACCGCCCTCTTCCCGTTCGCCGCCACTCTGGAGGTGACCGGCAACACGCTGGCCATCTACAACCAGGATGGCGGTGCCCAGAGCCGCGAGCTGCTGGAGCGCCTCACCCATATGCCCGCCTTTACCACCATCATCCCGGTGCAGGGCGAGGCGGGCATGACCGAGGCCATCACCGGGCAGCAGGCACTGCTCGGGCTGATTATTCCGGGGGATTTCTCGCGCCGGCTGGCGCGCGGCGAACCGGCCAAGGTGCAGCTGATCATCGACGGGCGCCGCTCCAACGGTGGTCAGGTGGCGGCGGGCTACATCAGTCAGGTGATCGCCCGCTGGCAAAGTGAGGGCAAGGGGCAACCCGAGCTGGCGGTACGCAACCTCTACAACCCCAACGTCGAGTTCCACTGGCATATCCTGCCAGCGCTGGTGGCCATCATCACCACCACCGGCTGTCTTATCGTTACCGCCCTCTCGGTCGCGCGGGAGCGGGAGGAGGGCACCTTCGATCAGCTGCTGGTCTCCCCCCTCACCGCAGGCTGGATCATGGCGGGCAAGGCGGTGCCCGGCATCATGGTGGCGGTGGGACAAGGGTGCATAGTCGCGCTGGCCGCCCGTTTTGTCTTTCACCTCCCCTTTGCCGGCAGCCTCAGCCTGTTGATGGCGGGCATGGTCTGCTACGGGCTGGCGCTGGCCGGGATCGGGCTCTTCATCTCGTCGTTCTGCTCGACCCAGCAGCAGGCCTTTCTCGGGGTCTTCTCCTTCACCGTACCGGCGGTGATCCTCTCGGGTTACATCTCGCCGGTGGAGAACATGCCGCAGGTGTTCCAGTCGCTGGCGGCCATCGACCCCCTCACCCACTTCATCGTGCTGCTCAAGGGGGTCTTCCTCAAGGGGTTTGACTGGTCGGCCGCCTGGCCCCTGCTCTGGCCGCTGCTCGCCATCGCCGGCGTCACCCTGTCGCTGGCGCTCGCCATGTTCCGCCGCCATATCGCCTGACCCGCAGCCTAGCTCGGCTGATGCCGGTCTCGCCCAGCGCGAGGCCGGCCTTTTTCCGCCAGAAGTTTTCACTCCCCGGCTTTTGCTAAAGCGCTCTTGCTCTCAGCCACCCCTCACCCCGAGCCACCCCAGAAATCATCAACTGGTATACCTATTTTTGTATATCTTTGAATTTTATCGAATTACCCCTGACGAGATATATAAATAGACACTTGATTTGCATCAATTGACCGCCCCGACTGACTGGGTAGCCTAGCCCCAGAATGATGTTTTATTACTCCAAACTAGAGGCAATCATGAGCAAAGTCAGACTGGTCGTTGTGGGCAACGGCATGGTGGGGCACCGCTTCATCGAAGAGTTGATCGAGCGGGCCGACCCGGGCCGCTACGAGATCACCGTCTTCGGTGCAGAACCCCGTCCCGCCTACGATCGCGTCCATCTCTCCTCCTACTTCTCCCATCACACCAGCGAAGATCTCTCCCTCGTCAAACCCGGCTTCTACGACAAGCACGGCATCCGCCTGCTGCTCGGCGAAGCGGTGAAAAAAATCGACAGGGCCAACCGCGAAGTGCACTCCAACAAGGGCACCGTGGTCGGGTACGACAAGCTGGTGCTGGCCACCGGTTCCTACCCATGGGTGCCGCCCATCCAGGGCAGTCAGCACCACGAGTGCTTCGTCTATCGCACCATCGAGGATCTGAAAGCCATCCGCAGCGCCGCCAAGAGTGGCAAGAGCGGGGTGGTGATCGGTGGCGGCCTGCTTGGCCTCGAAGCCGCCGGCGCCCTCAAGGCACTGGGTCTCGAAACCCATGTGGTGGAATTTGCTCCGGTACTGATGGCCGAGCAGCTCGACGGTCAGGGCGGCCAGCTGCTGCGCCGCAAGATTGAATCCATGGGGGTGCAGGTACACACCAGCAAGAGCACCAGCGAGATCCTGATGCATGGCGGCGAACAGGCGAAGCACCGCCTCGCCTTCGCTGACGGCAGCCAGCTTGAAGTGGACGTGGTGGTCTTCTCCACCGGCATTCGCCCGCAAGATACCCTGGGCCGTTACGGTGATCTCGCCATCGCCGAGCGCGGTGGCATCGTCATCGACGATCACTGCCTCACCTCAGACCCCGACATCTACGCCATCGGCGAGTGCGCCGCCTGGCAGGGCCGCTTCTTCGGACTGGTGGCGCCGGGCTACAAGATGGCCCAGATCACCGTCGACCATCTGCTCGGCGGCGACAGCCGCTTCGAAGGGGCTGACATGAGTGCCAAGCTCAAGCTGCTCGGCGTCTCCGTCGGCTCCATCGGTGATGCCCATGGTCGCACCCCGGGCAGCCACAGCTATGTATTTCAGGACGATCAGGCTGGCGTCTACAAGAAGATCGTGGTGAGCGAGGACAACAGCCGCCTGCTCGGCGCCGTGCTGGTGGGTGACGTGGAAGATTACGGCAACCTGCTGCAGATGATGCTCAACGCCCTGCCGCTGCCGAGCCACCCGGACACCCTGATCCTGCCCGCCTACGCCGGTGCCAAGCCGACGCTGGGGGTGGATGCCCTGCCGGAGAGCGCCCAGATCTGCTCCTGCTTCGACGTCTCCAAGGGCGACATCGCCAAGGCGGTGGCCGATGGGCACACCACCCTTGCCGCCATCAAGCAGCACACCAAGGCCGGTACCGGCTGCGGCGGCTGCGTGCCGCTCATCAGTCAGGTGCTCAACGCCGAGCTGGTGAAGCAGGGCATCGAGGTCAACAACCACCTCTGCGCCCACTTCCCCCACTCCCGTCAGGAGCTGTTCCATCTGGTCAAGGTGGAGGGGATCAAGAGCTTCGACGAGCTGCTGGCCAAGCATGGCCAAGGCTATGGCTGCGAGGTGTGCAAACCGACCGTCGGCTCCATCCTCGCCTCCTGCTGGAATGAGCATGTGCTGAGCCCGCGCAATATCCCGCTGCAGGACACCAACGACATCTTCCTCGGCAACATGCAGAAGGACGGCAGCTACTCCGTCATCCCGCGCATGGCCGGTGGCGAAGTGACTCCGGAAGGGCTGCTGGCGGTGGCCGAAGTGGCCCGCGACTACAAGCTCTACACCAAGATCACCGGCGCCCAGCGCATCGGCCTGTTCGGGGCCCAGAAGGATGATCTGCCCGCCATCTGGCGCAAACTGCTGGCAGCCGGATTCGAGACCGGTCAGGCCTACGCCAAGGCGCTGCGCATGGCCAAGACCTGCGTCGGCAGCACCTGGTGCCGCTTCGGCGTGCAGGACAGCGTCGGCCTCGGGGTCTTCCTCGAGAACCGCTACAAGGGCATTCGCACCCCGCACAAGATGAAGTTCGGCGTCTCCGGCTGTACCCGCGAATGTGCGGAAGCGCAGGGCAAGGATGTCGGCATCATCGCCACCGACGCGGGCTGGAACCTCTATGTGGGCGGCAACGGCGGCATGAAACCGCGCCACGCCGACCTGCTGGCTTCTGACCTTGATAGAGAGACCCTCATCAAGCTGATCGACCGCTTTATGATGTTCTACGTCACCAGCGCCGACAAACTGCAGCGCACCTCGGTCTGGCTCGGCAATCTGGAAGGGGGCGTCGACTACCTGCGCGAGGTGATCGTCGACGACAAGCTGGGACTGGCCGAGACGCTGGAGCGCGATATCCAGACCCTGATCGACAGCTACGAGTGCGAATGGTCGCGCACCCTCAACGAAGAGGAGGCGCTCAAGCGATTCAGCCACTTCATCAACAGCGACAAGCGCGACCCGGACGTTCAGTTCGTCAGCGAACGCGACCAGCACCGACCGGCGACCCCGGCCGAGCGCATCCCCGTCTACCAGATCGAGGTGGAGACCAAATGATGAAACTTGCCTGCCAACTCAACGACATCCTGCCGGGAACCGGTGTCTGCGCACTCATTGAAGGTCGCCAGATCGCCCTGTTCCGCCCGAGCGCGGCCGCCGAGGTGTTCGCCATCGACAACCGGGATCCCTTCTTCGCCGCCAACGTGCTGTCGCGGGGCCTGATCTGCGAACACGACGGCGAGCTCTGGGTCGCCAGCCCGCTCAAGAAGCAGCGCTTTCGCCTGAGCGATGGCCACTGTTTCGACAATCCCGCCATGTCGGTGCAGAGCTACCCCGTTGAAGTGCGCGATCAGCAGGTCTGGGTCGCCGTCTAAAGCCAAATTCACTCTCTTTCGGGCTGCCAGAGGGCAGCCCTTTCAAGGACTCACAAGATGTACACGGAAACCATCAACAAGTGCGCCGCCAACGCGGCCCGCATCAACCGCTTCGAGCGCAGCGACAAACTCGGCTTCTGGCTAAGCTCCGCCATGGCGGGGGCCTATGTGGGCCTCGGCATCATCCTCATCTTCACCCTCGGCAATCTGGTGGATCCCGCCATCCGGCCGCTGGTGATGGGGGCCACCTTCGGCATCGCCCTGACGCTGGTCATCATCGCCGGCTCCGAGCTGTTTACCGGCCACACCATGTTCCTCACCTTCGGGGTGAAGACGGGCAAGATCACCATGGCCGACCTGCTGCGCATCCTGCCGCAGACCTGGGCCGGCAATCTGATTGGCTCCGTTGTGGTGGCGCTCATCTACTCCTACGGCGGCAGCCTGCTGCCGGACGCAGGCAGTCTGGCCCACAAGGTGGCACTGGCCAAAACCCAGGCCCCGGCCCTGACCCTGTTTATGAAGGGGATCCTCTGCAACTGGCTGGTCTGCCTCGCCATCTGGATGGCGCTGCGCACCGAAGGAGCCGCCCGCTTCATCGCCATCTGGTGGTGCCTGCTGGCCTTTATCGCCTCCGGCTATGAGCACTCCATCGCCAACATGACCCTGTTCGCCCTCTCCTGGTTCGGCGCCCACTCGGATGCCTACACCCTGAGCGGCATCGGCCACAACCTGCTGTGGGTGACCCTGGGCAACACCGTCTCCGGCGCCCTCTTTATGGGCCTCGGCTACTGGTATGCCACCCCCAAGGCTGAGCGCCCGGTCGCGGTAAGCGAAACCACCAGCACCGCCAGCCAGACCCGAACCGCCTGATCCGGAGGCCCCATGGACTACTTGCCCATCTTTTGCCGACTCGACAACAAACCCGTGCTGCTGGTCGGCGGCGGCGAAGTGGCAGAGCGCAAGGCGCGCCTGCTGCTGGATGCCGGTGCCCACCTCACAGTGGTCGCCCCCGAGCTCGACCCTGAGCTGGCGGAACTGGCTGCCAACGGCAGCATCGAGTGGCTGGCCGGTGAATTTGTGCCGGAACAACTGGCGGGCAAGTGGCTGGTGGTGGCCGCTACCGATCGGCGCGAGGTGAATGCACTGGTTTACCAAAGCGCCAACCGGGCGCGGATCTTCGCCAACGTGGTGGATGATCCGAAACGCTCCAGCTTCATCATGCCGTCGATCATCGATCGCTCGCCGCTGATGGTGGCCATCTCCTCCGGTGGCAAGGCGCCGGTGCTGGCCCGCCTGCTGCGGGAAAAACTCGAAGCCCTGCTACCGCAACATCTGGGTGCCGTAGCGGCCTTTGCCGGCAACCTGCGGGAGCGAGTCAAGGCCCGCTTCGCCACCATGGGTGCGCGGCGCCGCTTCTGGGAGCGGCTGCTCGGGGCGGATCGGCTCGGGCAGGCGCTGTCACGGGGCGATCACGCTTCGGCCAACCAACTGGCCGACAGCCTGTTTGCCGACGAGAGCAAGAGCGCTGGCGAGGTGGTGCTGGTGGGTGCCGGCCCCGGCGATCCGGGCCTGCTCACCCTGCACGCCCTGCGCCAGATGCAGCAGGCTGACGTAGTGGTCTATGACCGACTGGTCTCCGACGAGGTGATGGCGCTGGTGCGCCGCGACGCCAAGCGCATCTTCGTCGGCAAGCAGGCTGGCAACCACTGCGTACCGCAGGAGGGGATCAACCAGCTGTTGCTGGAGGAGGCGCAGAAGGGGCAGCGGGTGGTACGGCTGAAGGGGGGCGACCCCTTTATCTTCGGCCGTGGCGGTGAAGAGCTGGAGACGCTGGTTGGTACTGGGATTGGCTTTCAGGTGGTGCCCGGCATCACCGCGGCCAGCGGCTGCGCCGCCTACGCCGGTATTCCGCTCACCCACCGCGACCACGCCCAGAGCGTCCGATTCGTCACCGCCCACGGCAAGGGGGGCGCCCGAGATCTCGACTGGCCGCTGCTGGCCAAGGACAAGCAGACGCTGGTGTTCTACATGGGGCTCTCATCCTGCGCCACCATCCGCGAGCAATTGCTGGCCCACGGCAAGGGGGGCGACACCCCGGTGGCGCTGGTCGAGCGCGGTACCCAGCCCTGCCAGCGGGTCATTCGCGGCACTCTCGATGAGCTACCCGCGCTGGCGGTGGGGGTCGAGAGTCCAGCCCTCATCATGGTGGGCTCGGTGGTGACGCTGGCCGACCGGCTCGCCTGGTTTGGTGAGGCACCACAGGCTCAGCGAGCCCTCGCCTGAACCCTGCCAACGCCTCTCTTAAGAGGCGTTTTCTCTGCCCCGCAACCTGACCCGACAATGCGCCCAATAGTGTTAAAATCAGGCTGAATTCCTGACAGCCCGCTGCACTGGACAACCTCTATCATCAAGCCCCCATGTAAAGAGCAAACATCCACGGGTAATGATGATGACAATCACCTCCATCAGCCAATCGCAGCATACCAGCGGCACCTCAATATCAGCCCCCATCAGCCCAACAAACGTCCCCAAGCACGATGGTCCATTAGCCAAACGTGACCTGCAATCCATAACCGAACGCCCCGGGCTGCTGGCCCGCTTCTCCGCCGCCGTGCAGCACAACCTGCCAGGTCGATCTCTGCTGGACCGCCAGCTGACCAGCGACGGCAAACCCAACCCGACCAGCGCCTTCCGCTTCAGCATGATCAAAGATCGCCTGATACACCTCGGCGTTCGCCTATTCCTCGGCACAGTCCGTGACTCGGTACCCCAGCATGGCGGCAGCGTCACCTTCAAGTTCGCTCAGACCAAGGGGGCCTTCCTCGGTGAGATCATGAAACACGGGGACACTTCGGGCGGCGTGTGCGAGTCGATCTCCGCCCACTGGATCAGTAGCCACGCCAAGGGTGATAGCCTGTTCAACCAGCTCTATACCGGCGGCCAGAAAGGTCAGTTTCAAATTGACACACTGGTCTCCATCAAGCAGTTGCAGATGGACGGCATGCAAGAACACGTCGATCAGGCTCAGGTCACCAGCAACTGGCTCACCGACCACAACCTCGTACCGCGAATGAGCAAATCCGGTTATCCAATGCCCCCTGTTTCTGGCCAGACAGGTTCACAAGGCCCGGAGCAGCTGGTTGCAGCGATTCTGGATACCCGAGGTGAAAGTGCCGAGTACAAGAAGATCAGTTTCTCGGGCAAGATGGCCGGCCACACAGTGGCAGCCCATGTGGATGAACAACAGGGAGTTACCTTCTTCGATCCCAACTTTGGCGAGTTCCATTTCCCTGACAAGGAACAGTTCAAAAACTGGTTTACCAACGCCTTCTGGCCAGGCTCCAAATACAATCTTGAGATCGGACTTGGGCAGGAGTTCGAGGTTTACAACTTCAAGGGGGCTGACGCATGAGCCATTCCACCTATCGTGAACTGGTAGAGGGGCTGTTCAACCGGCTGGGGATAACTCCTCTTCCCTCCGAAGAGGGGGTTTATACCCTGCTGGTCGACGAGCGCCTGCGGGTGATGATCGGCTGCTATCAGGAACAATGGCTGCAACTCTACTGTGAACTGGGCCCCCTCCAGCCCCCCAGCGACAACCTGTTCGGTGCCCAGTGGCCAGCCCATGTACAGGGTACGCTGGATGGGCAGACGATCCTCTGGTCCCAATATCCTCTGGCACTGCTGGATCAGACGAGTCTTGAAGCTTGGCTAGAACGATTTATCGACGATGCCGAGGCCCGGCTTGCCCCGCCAGATTGCCACGGCTCGTTGCGAGCAAGCCCCCACCTGCTGAGAATTTGAACCGCCTCGGCCCGGGGTCGCCCCCCGTCACCCGATCCCGGCTGAATAACCCTCTCACCGGGATCGGGCGATGGCCATGGCTGGCAATCTGTGAGCATTGAAACGGGCTGAAGGGATCAACCCACTCGCTATAAGTTAAAGTTGGGCCATTCAGGTAAAACCCATAAATTAAATTTATACCGAGCCATTTCCACCCCCAAACCGTCCTCCTCCTGCCATTGCGCCTGCGCCAAGCCCTCCCCCGATCTCTGCCGGATAAATCTCTGCACCACTGCGCGCCGTCATAACCTGTTGTTTTAAGTCTGGTATCCTATGGCTATTCGGCCCTATGGCCACCAGCTCAGGAACCTCTTCATGTCTCTTCCCATCAAAAACAGCGCCAGGCAGCGTGCGGAAGACAGATCCCGCATTCTCACCCTGCTGCTGCGCGATGACGCACTCACCGACAGCCTGCTCGATCCGCAGGCGGTGCAGGATGCCGAACAGCGCGACCAGACCAGCGAGCTGACCCGGCTGGTCAACAGCCTGCCCGCCGCCGACGTCGCCGATGCGCTGGAGTCGCTGCCGCCGGATGAGCGCCACGTGTTGTGGGCGCTGGTGAGTGAAGAGAAGCGCGGTCAGACTCTGGTCGAAGCGTCGGAGACGGTGTGGGACAGCCTTATCAGCGGCATGAGCGACAAAGAGCTGCTCGATGCCCTGCGCACCCTCGATATCGACGATCAGATCTATCTGGGCCAATACCTGCCCCGCAACCTGATGGGGCGGCTGCTCACCTACATGGCCCCCTCCGACCGGGATCGGGTGCGCGAGGTGATCCGCTACGGCAAGCACACCGTCGGCGCCATGATGGATTTCGAGATCATCACCATCCGCCCCGAGGTGACGCTCGCCACCGTGCAGCGCTATCTGCGCCTGCGCGGCAAGATCCCCGCCAACACCGACAAGCTGTTCGTCATAGACCGGCGCAACCACCTGCTGGGGGAGCTGCCGCTCACCACAGTGCTGCTGCACAAACCGGACACCCGGGTGAATGCGGTGATGGAGCAGGACCCGGTCACCTTCGATCCGGAGGATAACGACGAAGCGGCCGCCCGCACCTTCGAGCGGGATGACCTGCTCTCCGCCGCCGTGGTGGATGGCAAGGGCAAGCTGATGGGCCGCCTCACCGTCGAAGAGGTGGTGGATCTGGTCTATGAAGAGAGCGACACCGACCTGCGCCGGATGGGGGGTATCAGTGAAGAGGAGGATGTGTTCGCGCCCGTCTCCAAGGCGGTCAAGACCCGCTGGGCCTGGCTTGCCATCAACCTCTGCACCGCCTTTGTCGCCTCGCGGGTGATCGGCCTGTTCGAGCACACCATCTCCCAGTTGGTGGCGCTGGCGGCGCTGATGCCCATCGTCGCCGGGATCGGCGGCAACACCGGCAACCAGACCATCACCATGATAGTCCGGGCGCTGGCGCTGCAGCACATTCAGGCGGGCAACCTCTCCTTCCTGCTGCTGCGCGAACTCGGGGTGGCGCTGATCAACGGGCTGGTGTGGGGCGGCACCATGGGGGTAGCCACCTTCCTGCTCTATCAGGATGCGGCGCTGGGCGCCGTGATGACGCTTGCCATGGTGCTCAACCTGCTGGTGGCGGCGCTGATGGGGGTCATTATCCCCATGACCATGAACCGGCTCGGCCGCGATCCGGCCGTTGGCGCCAGCGTGATGATCACCGCCATCACCGACACCGGCGGCTTCTTTATCTTCCTCGGCCTCGCCACCCTGTTCCTGCTCTAAACCCGCGCAAGAAAATCCCCTCCTCTCCATACAAAAAGCCCCGGCATAGCCGGGGTGAAAACGGAGAGGAAAACATGTGGAAGTCATTACGGCTGCTTGTCAGCCACCAATCACTGCATACCTGCTGTTCAGGCTGACAGCATGCAGCGATCCTCGTCCTCAGCATTACAGTTCCTTGCCAACAGGTAATATCGAGAGCCGCAATGAATCACCGTTTAATTTAATGGAGAGGTCACACAGCCGTCGAATGGAGATCTGTAACCAACCATTACAGGCGAGCGAAACAGGCCACCCCAAAGGCCACTGCCCCCACCCGGCAAGGCGGCCGCACTATCCACGCAGCAGTAGCCATAAAAAAACAGGCCCACCGAAGTGGACCTGTTGTGATCTGTGTGGTCGGGAATATCGCGCTTAAGAGCGCTACTCCCGCTCCTTCACATAGGGTGTACCAAGTGCCTTCGGCGCCACCGCGCGGCCGATAAAGCCGGCCAGCAGGAACACGGTCAGGATGTAGGGCAGCGCCTCGATGGCCTGTACCGGGATCGGGAAGTCGCCGATGGTCACCCCTTGCAGACGGATGGCGACCGCATCGAGGAAGCCGAACAGCAGGCAGGCTGCCATGGCATTCCAGGGGCGCCACTTGCCGAACACCAGTGCCGCCAGCGCCATAAAGCCCTTGCCCGCACTCATGTTGGGGATGAACTGGGCCGTCTGGGCGACCGCCAGATAGGTGCCACCGATACCGGCCAGCAGGCCGCCGATGAGGAGCGCGGTGTAGCGCATCCGCACCACAGAGATACCGGCGGTATCGACCGCTGCCGGAGCCTCACCCACCGCCCGCAGACGCAAACCGAAGCGGGTACGGAACATCACCCACCAGGCCAGCGGTACGCAGGCGAATGCCACGTACTCCAGCAGGGAGTGGCCGCTCAAGAGCTCGCTGTAGAGCTGGCCAATCACCGGCACATCGTAAAGCTCCTTGGCATAGGGGAAATCGATGGGAGCAAAGCGGGCATCGCCGGAGAGCGCCGGCGTCTGGCCACCCTGATCGAACCAGTAACGGCCCAGCGTCACGGTCAGACCGGCCGCCAGAATGTTGATGGCCATCCCGCTCACCACCTGATCACCGCGGTGGGTGATGGTGGCAAAGCCGTGCATCAGGGCAAACAGCACCGAGATGGCAATCCCTGCACCCAGTCCCACCCAGGCGGAACCGGAGACCGCTGCCGCCGCACCACTGGCGAACGCCGCTGCCAACAGTTTGCCTTCCAGCGCAATGTTGACCACCCCGGAGCGCTCGCAGAACATGCCGGCCATGGCGGCCAGAATGAGGGGCGGCGCGGTACGGATGGTGGCATCCAGCATCAGGATCAGAATTTCAAACATGATCAGGCCCCCTTGACTTGCGCAGAGCGGTTGGCAAACGCCAGATAGAGCTGCTCGATGCGCGGACGCATCATGTGCTCAAGGGCGCCACAGAACAGGATCACCAGACCCTGCAACACCACGACGATGTTGCGGTCGACACCGAACTCGAAGCTGAGCTCGGCGCCCCCCTGATAGAGGAAACCGAACAGCAGGCTGGCGATGATGACGCCGACCGGGTGGTTGCGCCCCATCAGCGCCACCGCGATACCGGTGAAGCCGAACCCTTCCACGAAGTTGAGCTTGATCTGGTGCAGCTCACCCTGCAGCACGTTGAGGGCGAAGAAGCCCGACAGCATGCCGGAGATGACCATGGCCAGGATCACCACCTTGGGATAGGAGATACCGGCGTAGGCGGAGGCACTCTGGCTGGCGCCGACCGAGCGGATCTCGTAGCCCCAGCGGGTGTGCCAGATAAAGACCCACACCAGCGCCGCACAGATCAGCGCCCAGAAGAAGCTGATGTTGAGCGGGCTGTTCGGCATCTCGACGCCAAACAGGCTCGCCAGCCCGGTCATCTTGGGCAGCCAGCTCGCTTCGGCGAAGACCCGGCTCTCGGTTGCCATCGAACCGGGCGGCTTGAACACCTCCACCAGCAGATAGGCCATCAGCGAGGCGGCGATGAAGTTGAACATGATGGTGGTGATAACGATGTGGCTGCCGCGCTTGGCTTGCAGCCAGGCCGGAATAAAGGCCCAGGCCGCACCGAACAGACCACCGGCAACGATGGAGAGCGGCAACAGCAGGGAGAACGGCAGCACATCGCCGAGGGTCAGACAGACCAGCCCCACCCCCAGACCACCGATATAAGCCTGACCTTCACCGCCGATGTTGAACAGACCAGCGTGGAAGGCGACCGCTACCGACAGACCGGTGAAGATAAAGCCGGTTGCGTAGTAGAGGGTAAAGCCAAACCCTTCACCGGTGCCGAACGCGCCGTACCACATAATCTTGGCGGCATCGACCGGGTTGATCTCGAGGTAGTAGAACAGGATGGCCGACACCAGGAAGGCCAGCAGGATGTTGACCGCAGACACGACGCCCACGGAGACCCAGGCAGGAATACGTACTTGGCTCATTAGTGGGCCTCCTTGGCAACTTCATCCGGCACTATGTTCGCCATCATCAGACCGATAGTGCGCTCGTCCGCTTTGGCGGCATCCAGCTCGCCGACGATGCGACCGTCGGCAATAACCAGAATGCGGTCAGAGAGACTCATGATCTCGTCCAGCTCCACCGAGACCAGCAGCACCGCCTTGCCCTTGTCGCGCATGGCGATGATCTGCTGGTGGATATACTCGATGGCGCCGATGTCGACCCCGCGGGTCGGCTGGCCAATCAACAGCACATCCGGGTCCTGCTCCACTTCACGGGCGATCACCAGCTTCTGCTGGTTGCCACCGGAGAAGTTGGCGGTCTTGTGATCGGGATGAGGCGGGCGCACGTCCCACTTCTCCATCTTGGCCTGGCAATCCTGCTGGATCGCCTCCTTGTTCTGCAGCCACCCCTTGTTGTACTGCGGACGGCGGTGATAACCGAGGATAAAGGCCTCTTTCGCCTCGAAGCGGTTGATGAGACCCATCTTGTGGCGATCTTCCGGCACATGGCCGAGGCCGAAGTTGCGTACCATCTCGGGATCGGCTGCCTGCTCGGCGCTCACCTTGTGCACGCCGCTGCGGCTGCTGATGGTAAAGCCGCCCTTGCTCGGTTTGATGATGCCGCCAAGCAGACTGAGCAGCTCGGACTGGCCGTTGCCGGAGACCCCGGCAATGCCCACCACTTCACCGGCGCGCACCTCGAAGCTGACCGATTTGACCCGCTCCACCTTGCTGGCGTCGAAGTAGCTGAGCCCCTCGACCTTCAGCTTGGCTTCGCCCGGCTGGGTCGGCCCCTTGTCGACCTTGAGGCGCACCTTGCGGCCCACCATCAGTTCGGCCAGCTGCTCCTTGTCGGTATCTTTGGTGGCAACGTGCGCCACCATCTCGCCGCGGCGCATGATGGAGACCTGATCCGTGATGGCCAGGATCTCGCGCAGCTTGTGAGTGATGAGGATGATGGTCGCCCCCTGATCCCGCAGCTTCTCCAGCACCTTGAACAGGTGATCCGCCTCTTGCGGGGTGAGAACCCCGGTCGGCTCGTCGAGGATCAGGATGCGGGCACCGCGATAGAGCGCCTTGAGAATTTCGACCCGCTGTTGCAGGCCCACCGGCAGATCTTCCACCTTCTCGTGCAACGGCACCTCGAGACCATAGTCCCGCGCCAGCTCGCCGAGCAGCTTCTCTGCCGACGCCACGCTCTGCTGAAGGTGCCAGCCATTTTCAGCGCCGAGGATGACGTTTTCCAAAACCGTAAAGTTGTTCACCAGCATGAAGTGCTGGTGCACCATGCCCACGCCTGCGGCAATCGCATCTTGTGAACCGTGGGGTTTGAAAGGATTCCCGTCGATGAACATCTCGCCTTTATCGGCATGGTAGAAGCCGTAAATGATGCTCATCAGGGTGGATTTACCGGCGCCGTTTTCGCCAACGATGCCGTGAATACTGCCTTTCCGAACCTTAAGGTCGATCAGCTTGTTGGCGTACACTTCGCCGAACCGCTTATCGATACCTCTTAATTCGATGGCATAGCGATCTGTCTGGTCCATGATGCAGCCCTGCGTTTCATGAAATAAGACTGTAAAAACCGGCCCGTGCGGGCCGGTCGGTGCGTTGAGAGTCGTAGCAGCAACTATCTAATTAGTATTTGCAGGTATTGTCGCTCATGTAGTCATGAACCTTGACCTTGCCTGAAATAATTTCGGCCTTGATGGCATCCACCTTGGCTTTCATCTCCGGGGTGATCAGCTTCTCGTTGTCCTTGTCGAGCGCCCAATCCACACCGCCTTCGGCCAGACCCAGGTTCTTGATCCCCGGTTTCCACTGGCCTTTGGCCGCGTCATCCCAGGTTTGGTAGGCAGCCAGACCCACAGACTTGACCATGGAGGTCAGCATGGTGCCCGGTTGCAGGTGGTTCTGGTTGGAGTCTACGCCGATGGCAAACTTGCCGCTGTCCTTGGCTGCCTGATAGACACCGATACCGGTACCGCCGGCTGCGGCGTAAACCACGTCAGCGCCCTTGGCGAACTGGGACTTGGCCAGCTCGGCACCTTTGGCCGGGTCAGCAAACGCGGCCGGGGTGGAGCCCGCCATGTTCTGGAACACTTCGATCTTCGGATTGACGTACTTGGCGCCCTGCTCGTAGCCGCACTCGAACTTGCGGATCAGCGGGATGTCCATGCCGCCCACGAAACCGACCTTGCCGGTTTTGGAGGCGATGGCTGCCAGTGCGCCCACCAGGAAGGAACCTTCATGCTCCTTGAAGATGACGGACTGGACGTTCGGCTTGTCGACCACCATATCGATGATGGTGAACTGGGTTTTCGGGAATTCGGTCGCAACCTTCTCTACCGCAGAACCCATGTTGAAGCCGACCGCTACGATCGGGCCGTTGCCACGGCTGGCCAGACGACGCAGACCCTGCTCGCGCTGGGCTTCGTTCTGGGGCTCAAACTCTTTGACCTTTACCCCTTTGTCCTTGTTGTAAAGCTCGACGCCGTTACGGAACACGGCTTCGTTGAATGATTTGTCGTACTTGCCCGCGGTGTCATAGATCACGGCCGGCTCGGAAGCAGCCTGAGCAGAGAGAGCAGCGAGAGTGAGGGAGGCCACGGTGGCCAGTTTGAGCACTTTAGTCACGATCGTATCCTTGATTGTTATTAAGTGAGGGAACTTGCTTGCCCGCCGAAGCGGGTCATCTAGCACGCAGGGTTACTCTAAGTCAGCCCCGGTGCGGGTCAAGCAAATGATAAGGGAAAAACGTTTGCGTTAACGGTTTGAATTATAAGCAAATAACCTTATAAGCAGTTGTTTTTTAGCTACTTTTCAGTTGTTTATGCTGACAACACAGAGACCCAAACGACATTTCTCTTATTGTTCAATTGGTTACTCTAAACCGTTTTCTCCGGTTGGGCATCCGCCCCACCCATCGCCCCGTGATCCGGCTCGCAAAATAACCGCGCGGCGGACCATCCGGCCGCTGGCTACAGCTGGAAACCATCCCCTCTCCGCAACCATTTTGCCAACCAGAAACCGCCGCAGCCGCCCTGCCCGACTCCCCTCACCTGCCCGTCGTGCGGAGTTTGCAGTTGGTCTGACGGGGGGATGGCCGTATAATCGCCGCCTGTATAAATAAACAGGAGTGGTGATGGACGTTTCAACCCTGCTCGACGGGCTCAACGACAAGCAAAGAGATGCCGTTGCGGCGCCCCGCAGCAACCTGCTGGTGCTGGCCGGTGCCGGTTCGGGCAAGACCCGGGTACTGGTGCACCGTATCGCCTGGCTGATGCAGGTGGAACGCTGTTCACCCTTCTCCATCATCGCGGTCACCTTTACCAACAAGGCGGCGGCCGAGATGCGCGGTCGGGTCGAAAAAGTGATCGGCGACGGCGTGCGCGGCATGTGGATCGGCACCTTCCACGGTATCGCCCACCGCCTGCTGCGGGCCCACCATCTGGATGCGGGCTTGCCGCAGGATTTCCAGATCCTCGACTCCGACGACCAGTACCGCCTTATTCGCCGGGTGCTCAAGGCACTCAACCTCGACGAGAAGCACTGGGCCCCCCGCGCCGTGATGGGCTACATCAACGGCAAGAAGGATGAGGGCTTGCGCCCCGGCGACATCGACCTCTACGGCGACCCCGTCACCCGCACCTATCAGCAGATCTACAAGACCTATCAGGAGACCTGCGATCGCTCCGGTCTGGTGGACTTTGCCGAGCTGCTGCTGCGCGCCCACGAGCTGTGGCTCAACAAGCCGCACATCCTCGAGCACTACCGCGACCGCTTCCAGAACATCCTGGTGGACGAGTTTCAGGATACCAACGGCATCCAGTATGCCTGGCTGCGGATGCTGGCGGGCAACAGCGGCAAGGTGATGATCGTCGGCGACGATGACCAGTCCATCTACGGCTGGCGCGGCGCCAAGATCGAGAACATCCAGCGCTTCCTGACCGACTATCAGGGGGCCGAGACCATCCGCCTCGAACAGAACTACCGCTCCACCGCCAATATCCTCAAAGCCGCCAACAGCGTCATCGCCAACAACGCCGAGCGCCTTGGCAAGGAGCTGTGGACCGAAGGGGCCGAGGGCGAGCCGATTTCGCTCTACGCCGCCTTCAACGAGGTGGACGAAGCGCGCTTCGTGGTCGGCCGCCTCAAAGATTGGAAGGAAAAAGGGGGCCTGTTGGCCGACTGCGCCATCCTCTATCGCTCCAACGCCCAGTCGCGGGTGCTGGAAGAGGCGCTGATGCAGGACGCCATGCCCTACCGCATCTACGGCGGCCTGCGCTTCTTCGAGCGGCAGGAAATTAAAGACGCCATGGCCTACCTGCGTCTTATCAACAACCGTGGCGATGACGCCAGCTTCGAGCGGGTGGTCAACACCCCGACCCGCGGCATCGGCGATCGCACCCTCGAGATCCTGCGCGGCAACGCCCGCGATCAGGGGCTCAACCTGTGGCAATCGGCCAAGGCCCTGCTCAACGACAAGGTGCTGACCGGTCGCGCCGGCAATGCGGTGCGCGGCTTTGTCGAGCTGATCGACGCGCTGGAGGAGCAGGTCTCCCTGCTGCCGCTGCACCAGCAGGCGGATATCGCCATCCAGAACTCCGGCCTCAAGGCGATGTATCTGGCGGAAAAAGGCGAGAAATCCCAGGCGCGGGTAGAGAACCTGGACGAGCTGGTCACCGCCTGCCGCCAGTACCAGCGCCCGGACGAGCTGGAAGATATGAGCGATCTCTCCGCCTTCCTCGCCCACGCAGCGCTGGAATCCGGCGAGAATCAGGCCGACGAATATGCCGACGCGGTGCAGCTGATGACATTGCACAGCGCCAAAGGGCTGGAGTTCCCGCTGGTGCTGCTGGTCGGCGTCGAAGAGGGCATGTTCCCCAGCCAGCAATCCACCGAGGAGTCGGGCCGGCTGGAAGAGGAGCGCCGCCTCTGTTACGTCGGCATGACCCGCGCCATGGAGAAGCTCTACATCTGTTATGCCGAGAGCCGCCGCATCTACGGCCGCGAGATGTTCCACAAGCCGAGCCGCTTTATCCGCGAGATGCCCGCCGAATGTCTGGAAGAGATCCGGCTGCGCACTCAGGTCAGCCGCCCCACCCAGTACGGCCGCTTTAGCCAGAACGAGGTGCAGCAGAGCTTCGACGCCAGTGGCATCAAGCTCGGCCAGCGGGTGCTTCATCCGAAATTCGGGGAGGGGATCGTCCTTAACTTCGAAGGGGTCGGCCAGCAGAGCCGGGTGCAGATCCAGTTCGACGACGTCGGCGCCAAGTGGCTGGTAACGGCGTATGCCAGACTGGAAGCACTCTGATTTTTCCCGCCTTTTGATACAACCAACCCGGCTTAGGCCGGGTTGATATTGTCCGAATACACTTCCGCTAATCTACAGTTTTAAAAAATAAAAGATGTACGATCAGGCTCTAGGCTCCCACAACCACATCTGATTTTCCTGTTCCGTCATATCTCCGATGAAACAGTCATTATTAAATGACCGTTCTCCATAAAGTATTTTGTAAGTACATGCATCTATTTTTTCTGATGTTATAAACTTCTTTCTGAAACTAATTGTTTCATACATGATAATTTCATCTTTTGATAGTTTATTATAAGACTCTAAAATGTATTTGCATGCTTTAGGGCCAAGGTAAGTAGCCCCCTTCCAAAAAATAGCCCTATATACTCTAACAATTGACCCTAAATAATTAGGGTTTGTATCTAAAATCAATTCTAGACGATTCTTTGATAGATCAGAAAAGTACTCATCGCGACAGATTACTCTACCATTTTTTACATCATATAAAATTGCATCCCATGACATCAATGTAGTATCCAACACACTACTTATATCAGTGTACTCTACGACTTTATTCTTGAAAGCCCAAGTATCTCTAACTGACCATATATCAATATCAAAGATTTGAATTCTAAACCTAAATCCACCAAATTTATTCTTGACTAGGTGACCCACATGATAAGACTCTAACAAATCTTGAAGATCTTTTTGGTTGGCATCAACAACAATGTCAATATCCGAGTCGAATTTGGCCAACCCAAAAAGTGCAATGTCTCTTATCATCCCCCCAAAGATAAACGTTGGATAAGCACTGGCAATATATTTAATGAAAGTAGTCACAACGTGACGGCCGCTCATATCCGAAGAAAAGAATCGGCCTACACGTTTTTCTAATGCCTTTTTATCTTTAACAGGCTTCATTGCCAATCAAATCAGAAAGTTCATTATGGAGTGATATCAGATAGGTATCAGTCATACCTGATATAGCATCAGTTAAGAGTTGAGCCTCTTTATACCATATAGGCAGGGTATTTCCCTTGTCTTCAAATATTCTTCTATAATTCTCAGAAATTCTCCCATAGACATATTTACCGAATGGTGTTTGCGATCTGAATCTATCCTCATCAGGCGCACTCAATGCACCGTGAATCCCAATCCAAAGCATATCCATAAGCTTATGTATATAGTTATAACCCTGCAGCTCAAGCTTAAGTACAGACTTATGCCTGTAACCTAACTTGTAATCGAAGTCTTTTAAAACACTACATAATAAAGCACCATCGCTGTGACTCATCAAATCTTTCCCTGTAAAGCCAAGCGGAGATTTTTTAAATTCGTTCACAACTGCTTCCACAAGGAAGGAAATAGAATACACCCTGAACATTTGCATACTTATGTCGTTCAGCTCTGCAGGTGATATATTCTGGCTTTTAAATTCTTCATTTTTCCCTAAGCTAAGCTCGATGACTTTTCCAAGTAACTTAGTTTTATCATCTTCTTTATTACTTTTTTTATATTCCTCCTGCAAAGATCCAATTAAATCATAAAAAGATGCCAATCCTTTTTTGACTATATCCTCAGCATCCAATACCGAATATGCAATGTCATCACAAGCCTCCATCAAATACGTTAGAGGGTGACGACGCCCATCACACAATCCTGTCTCCGCCCATATTTCATTTACAATTTCTTGTTCAGAAGAAAAGAATCCGTGCTTTTTCCATATCGGATTTTTATGTGATGAACCTTGTGGGTATTTTATGAGAGCGGCTAAGGTAGCATACGTTAAATTAATACCAAAACTATCATTTAATATTTGTAATCGTGTCACTAATCTAAAGGTTTGTGAATTACCATCAAATTTCAAAAAATCGTTAAAACGGTCATCATCCTCCCCTTCATTGAGGAAATGCGTTTTATTTTTTCCGAACCATTCTTGTATTGCAACTTCACCTTTATGCCCAAATGGCGGGTTTCCAAGATCATGAGCCAAACCTATTGCAGCTAGCAAAGAGGGTATATCTCTTTCTAGACCTGGTCGAGCAGCCATCTCCCCAAAGACAGCATCTTTCAGCTCAAATACTAAGCGATTCCCAATACCTCTAGCTAAGTTAGATACTTCATATGAGTGGGTAAGCCTCGTTCTTACACTATCATTGGTATCTAGTGGGAAAACTTGTGTTTTATCCGCCAATCTTCTAGTGGGAGTGCAGAATAATATTCGATCGAAGTCTCTCTCTAACTCAGCACGACCAAATGAAGTGCTTACTGAACTATGTTTTTCACCAGATTTAGTTTTCCGTCGTGAGCTATTTAATAATGATTCCCAATTCAAATTCATAGTGACCTCAGATCAAATTGCATGTTAAACATTCTACCGCTAACCCCCCTGAATAGGGAGCCAAGATTTTTTGCTCATAGTGTCTGCCCCCCACCTTTTTGATAGCGGCGTAACTGGTGAAGCTACGTCGTGTTTGTTAGGTGAAGTATCTGGTCACTTAACCAACTTGCTCTCCATTACCCCTTGCTTGCCTTCCTCTTCACTGACCTGACTCAGCTTGGAGCGGGCCATTAGCAGGCCCATTTTGACCTCCTGCCAGACGTAGTAGTTTTTACCCGCCTCGGTGCTGAGGGTCAGGGTGGCATCGTTCTCCGACTTGGAGGTGATGGTGTGGCTGCCCGGCGTCACCTGCTTGAGGATATAGCTGTGTGCCACGGTGTCGCCTACGGCAGAACCATCCACCAGCACCGGCATCTTCACGGCCGTGCCGAAGGTCTCGTTGCGATAGATATAGAGGTTGGCCGCCTCCTTGGGCGCCACAAACTGCTTGGCCTGCGCGTCTGCGGTGGCATCGGCCATGGGTACGGAAGCACAACCGGAAAGCAGAGCCGCCGACAGCAGGGCGGCACTCATTATTATTTGCCTGAACATAGTCGTTATTTTTTAGTGGGTTAACGGGGTTTAAAGGTTCGCATGAGCCTGCGCTGGCTGACAATCGCTCAAATCGAACAGGGTGTGACCCGGTTCAATTTTTCAGCATTTGGATGGCTAACTCTGCCGCTATCATCCCTCTCGCCAAATCGGCCATTGCCCTCCAGCGCCCTGCTGGCAGCCAAACGGGAGCTTGTGGCCCGCCGCCTGCCTGCATAAGACAAAACGATGGCATTTTCGCAAAACCTATAAATTAAATTTATATCAACCGTTTTGGCTGCCACTCAGGCTCGGGGCAGCCATCACATGCGCCAACAAGGGGTTGGCCGATTTACAGGGTGGTGAGATGGGATGGGTTAACGGGTGGATGATATTGGCGGCCAGCTCGTGACAGCTGCTCCCCTCACCCCGACCCTCTCCCGCAGAACGAGGGAGCGATACAGGCAAGCGACAGACGGGCGGCATGCGGTGCGCAGCGGCTGACAGGGGTCTGGCCAAACGGGATTGCGGCAATAGAGGAAGGGAGATCAGAAACCCGGCCGTCAGGCGCGGCGGCCGGGTGAATTGTAAAGAGTAGGGTGACAGGGAAAGGGATCAGCCTAGTCTAATCAACTCGATGGGGGCGTAGCGCTCCCCGGAGTTTGCCAGCAACACGCACTTCTCGTGCTCCGCCTGATAGGGAGTCATGTTGTCGGTATGAGCCTCTTTCAGGAAATCGACAGCGCCGGTGGCGGCAATCATGACGCGCTGACCCTGGTTCAGCACATTTCGGTTCCGGTCATAGATCTTCATTACACTCTCCTTTTCTTGTACCCGGGTGGGTGCTCCGGGCAGCGGGATCAGCCTACGCCTCTGAAAAAAGGTGATTCATGTCACAGATCAAAAAAGGGGCAGAGAGGGACTCACAGGGCGAAAAAGTCAGCGTTGCTGCGGCCATACCCTGCGTTGGCCCGGCTGGCTACCACTCGCGCAGATATCGCCCGCCACCCCGTCGTGCCAAGCTGAGGGGAACTGGGTGTGACGGCGCCACCGGAGGGGATGATGTCACCGCTGCAACTGCTCGACGACCTGCTCGACCTTGTCGATTTCATTACCGACTTCCCGCGCTTCTGGCGGGTCTATGTGGGGCTTCTCTGCACCCTTGGCGCCTGCGCGCTGGTTGCCCGCACCCGGGATTCACCCGACGGGCTGGAGTTCGTGTTCGGCGTCATTGTGGTGCTTGGCATCGGCCTGACCCTGCTCTGGCAGCGCGCCGCCCGCTGATCGCCACCTCCTGTCGTATCACAGACACCTGCCCCGCTTTTTGTGCGCGCCGGGCTCGAACCCGGCAGCGGTTGGGGTATATTGATGGCCGATTAGCCAGTCTCATTCACCGTGGCCGCGCACGCGGGCCGCTGTTTCAACAAGATGGAGAGTGCTCATGAATCGCGATATCACCGCCCAGTTCATCAAGATGCTGACCAATCTGGATCACTGTCTGGCCAAGGCCGAGGCCCACGCCGCGGCGAAGCAGTTCAACGTGGACAACTTCTTCGGCGATCGGCTGATTGTCGATATGCTGCCCTTCAGCAAGCAGGTGCTGATCTGCTGCGATTCGGCCCGTACCGTGGTCGCCACCGCCAGCCACAGCGAGCTGCCGGCCATGGGCGATGAGCCCAAGACCATCGCGGATCTGCGCGCCCATATCGGCAAGACCATCATCTATCTGCAGGGCAAGCTGGACGCGGACTACAGCCAGTATGCCAGCGGCCGTTACGTACCCCACTGGGCGGGCGGCAAGGGGATGGATGGCCATACCTGCGTCCATGAGTACGGCATTCCCAACTTCTACTTCCACCTCACCATGGCCTACGCCCTGCTGCGCCGCGCCGGGGTCGATCTCGGCAAGCGCGACTATCTGGGCGGGCTCGATATGCAATAAGGTCGCCCCGACCAGAATGACGAGAGCCTGCCATCTGGCAGGCTCTTTTTATTGCAAGCGGCTGGCGAGCGGAGTGAATGCCCGGCCCGCCACCGGCCATTAAGCGGGAATATCGGGCTCCACCAGCGCCACCAGCTGGGTCAGCGACTCCTGCCAGCCGAGATAGCACATCTCCAGCGGGATGGCGGCGGGGATCCCCTCCTGCACCACCGCCAGCTCGGTGCCGCAACTCACCGCGGTCAGGATGATGGAGACATGGATTACCCCGGCGAGGCCGGGCTCATCGAAGCGATCGGTGTAGCGAATCCGCTCGCCCGGCACCAGTTCAAGGTATTCGCCGCCGAAGGTCTGGCTATGGCCGCTGGCAAAGTTGGTGAAGGACATCCGAAACGAGCCGCCAACCCGGGCATCCAGATGCTCCACCTGACAGGTAAAACCGTGGGGCGGCAGCCATTTGGCCAGCGCCTGTGCCTCGGTAAAGGCCCGATAGACCCGCATCGGCGGCGCCTTGATGACGCGATGAAGTCGCACTGTTCCTGTTGTCATGTTCACCTCCTTGCTGGATTGAGTCCCAAAGGATAGTCGCCAGCGCGGGAAACGCCCCATCGGGCGGCCCTCCCCTGCGCTAGAAGGGGCCGTTGCTCTCGCGCAGCTTGTCGGGCAGGCCGTCGTGATCGCCCAGCTCGCGCGCGGGCACGTCGTCCCAGTGCAGCTTGCCGAGGGTGATGTTGCGCTCGGGGTGGACGGCGTAGTGGATGCGGTTGTCCTCCCGATCGGTATCGCCGATGCAGAGCAGGCGGACAATCTCGTCGGTGTTGTTGATAAAGGCGTGGGCCAGCCCGTCACCGGCCTTGAAGCCGACCGAGTCGCCCGGTTGCAGCCGATAGAGCACGCCGTCGAGCCAGACATCGGGGGTGCCTTCCAGCACGTGGACGAACTCGTCCTCGGTCTTTTCGGCGTGGGGCCAGCTGGTGCGATGGCCGGGCTCGACGATCTCGTGGTGGATGCCGATGCGGCTGAAGCCAAAGTGCTTGCCGAGGGCGCAACCGCGCGACAGGGGCTCCTGACTGCCGGAGTAGTAGCGCGGCTCCTGCTCTTGCAGCTCGCTCCAGTGTTTGATGCAGGGGTGGCGGTTCATAGTGGTTCCTTATGATGCTATGAGGGGCAGTTAGAAAGGGCCGTTGCGCTCGCGCAGCCGGTCAGGCAGCCCATCGTGAGCACCCAGCTCCCGCTCGGGCACGTCATCCCAATGGCGTGCACCAATCTGGCGGTTGTACTCGGGGTGCAGGGCATAGTGGATGCGGTTGTCGGCGCGATCCCGATCACCTACGCAGAGCAATCGCACCGGCTCATCGGTATTGTTGATAAAGGTGTGGGCCAGCCCGTCACCGGCCTTGAAGCCGACCGAGTCGCCCGGTTGCAGCCGATAGAGCACGCCGTCGAGCCAGACATCGGGGGTGCCTTCCAGCACGTGGACGAACTCGTCCTCGGTCTTTTCGGCGTGGGGCCAGCTGGTGCGGTGGCCGGGCGCCACCAGCTCGTGGTGAATACCGATGCGGCTAAAGCCAAAGTGCCTGCCCAGTGCGCTGCCGAGGGACATCCGCTCCTCGCTGCCGGGGTACGATCCCGGCTCCGGCTCTTGCAGCTCGCGCCAGTGTTTGATGTTGGGGTGACGGGTCATAGCGATTCCTTTTCTATGAGGGGGTGGTCACGGAAGGGTCATCCTAACTGCCAAAATGCGGGGGAGAAAAGCAGAAATCAGTCGGCCAGTTGCACAGCGGATGGTGCGGCGGCGGACTCGGCAACGGACTGATCGCCCTGCTGACAAGGGCTGCGAGCCATGGCGGCAGCCCGCCAGCGGGCCAAAAAAAGAGGGAGCCGCGGGCTCCCCTCTCGATGATGTCGGCGCTTACTTGCCGAGCTTACTTGCCAAGATTGTCGGCCAGCTGTTTGGCACGATTGGCAGCCCACTGGTCGATCATCTTCTCCATCTCCTCGGCGGTGATGGGCGAATCCTTGTGGGTGGTATCCGGGGTCTCGCGGGCATCCATCACCCGTACCAGCAGCTTGCCGCTCTGGGAGTCGAGCAGCTGGGCCATACTGCCTACCTTGAGCAGGTAGGGCTCCTTGCCGATCACTTCGCGGGTAACATTGATGGCGATCTTGGCCGGCATCAGGTCACGCAGTTTCGGGTCGGGGCGGGTCAGGTCGAAGTTGGTGACGGCAGCCTGGATCCGCATCACTTTCGGGCCGGGGGCGGTGGCAATCTTGACGCCGTGCTTGATCAGTTCGCTCTGGAACTTGTCGTGGTAGTAGCGGCCAATCTGGTTCTGTTCGTTGGCGGTCAGCAGATACCACTGGCCATTCTCCTGCCGGATAAACTGCAGCGGATCGAGCAGCACTTCATTGTATTGGCGCAGATCAACGCCCGGCTCCTTGTAGACCCGCTGGTTGGGGTTGCTCTCGTTCGGTTGGAAGGCGCTGAAGGGGACAGTTTGCAGCGACTGCAAGCTGTAGGAGACCTGATTTTTAACGGCGCAGCCGCCCAGAAGGGCCGCCGCCATGGCAACCATCACGACCTTTTTCATATTTGCTCCTGCATTGACCGATTGTTTTTGCTGTGGATTTTGCTCCACACGGCGGGCGATCCCGTGCTGGTTGCCTCCGATTCACCCAGAGAAATACCCTATTTCCCCCTTCTCTCACAAGCGCCATCTGCCGAATGTTCAGGCGCCATCCAAGTTGTCATACGGAAATGGGAAAAATGTCCGCAATCGGTGCAGGGAGATGGGGGACGAATCCCCCACCTCCTCTCTGTCAGGCGATAAGCTCGACGCCCATGCTGGCCAGAATGGAGAGGCTCACCGTCGCAAACAACACGCCGGTGACCAGATTGAGTGGCCGCTGCACCCGTTGCAGCAACTGCTGGGCGCGGGAGGTGGAGAGGCTCCAGGCCAGCATGCCGAACCAGCAGACCGAGATGATAAAGAGCTCGACCACCAGCAGGCTGCGGGTCACTCCATCCACCTCTGGTGACACCATGGCCGCCAGCATGCCGATAAAGAACACCAGCGCCTTGGGGTTGAGCAGGTTGGTGGCGATACCGGCGCGCACGCCCTTACCCCAACCGGATAGCTCGCTGGCGGCGCTCTGCATCACGGTACTGCTCTGCTGGCGGGCTGCCATCAGGGCGCCCCAGCCCAGCCAGCCCAGATAGAGGGCGCCACCGCACTTGATCACCATAAACAGCATGGGGTTGTTGGCGATCAGCATGCTGATGCCGGTCAGGCTGAGGGTGGCATGCACCATGATAGCCAGCGAGATGCCAAGCGCCGCGCCAAGGGCGGTCGGCCGGTGCAGGCTGGTGCGCAGGATCAGGGCAAAATCGGGGCCGGGGCTGGCCAGCCCGATCAGGTGCATAAGGCCAAGGGTTAAGAAAAGACTGGTCAGCATAGCAACTCTCAAAAAAGTGATATGCCGCCAGCATGGCGGATCAGCGGGGAGTCCGGCTTGTAAAAGATTGCATCTGGGCACGAAATTCGGCGGGAGTCAGGCCAAAAGCCTGGCGAAAACCGTGGTGGAAGTGGCTCTGGTCGAAGAAACCGACCGCCAGCGCCACCTCGCTCACCGCCATGCCGCTCGCCAGCAGCCGCTTGCCCTGCTCCAGCCGCAGCCGCTTGAGCCAGGCGTAGGGCGTCATGCCGCTGCGCTTCTTGAACTGGCGCAAAAAGGCGAAGCGATCGAGACCGACCAGCCCCGCCAGCTCCTCCAGCGAGTGAGGCTCGTCGAGCCTGGCCAGCAGATAGTCGCGCAGATAGCGCAGCTGGGGATCGGCCAGCTGGTGCACTTCGGGCGCCAGTTGCAACAATTCCCCGAGCAGGGCGAGCAGCTGCCCCTCGATCAGCAGGCCATCAGCCTGCGGGTTGTCGAGGTAGCTGTGCAGCTGGGCAAAGCCCTGATAGAGGTCGGGCCGGCTCTGCAACCCCTTGTCGAAGAAGGGCTCCGGCTGATCGGGCAGCCAGAGGGAGAGCTGCTTGGGATCGATGGCAAAGACCCGTACCTCGTACCCTTCTGGCAAAAGACTGAGGCCGTCGTGCACTTCGTCCGGGTTGACGGTCGACAGCTCGCCGCGCACCAGGGTGTGGCTGTTTCCCTTGTGAATAAACTTCTGGCCACCCCGCTGCACCAGCCCGATATGGTAGTCGAGATGGACATGGCGACCGTAGCTGAACGCCCGATGATGGGAGTGTGACAGCTCGACCCCCGGCAGGTGCGGGGATTGCCAGTAGCGGATAAGGGAATCAGTAGTACTCATGGGCTATAGATACACCGCAAGCAAGCTGGAGAGCTTGTAGATTATTGCATTCCGGCCGCGCGGTTGCAGCTGGCTCAACGACCACCCAAACGAGCCGGCGGATCCACCAGCGAGACGAGGGGGTGCTGTTCGAACACATGTTGCAACGCCTGCGCCAACGCGGGCTGCTGCGCCGCCAACGTTTTGGCCAGCGCCATGTGAACTTCCAGCGGGGTAACCGGCAGATAGATGAGGCGGGTCGCCACCGACTGCTGGGCCCGGAAGTAGTTGGCCGAGATATCGTTGGAAAAGAGTGCGGCATCGATCCGCCCACGCACCAGCTTCTGCATGTTGCCATGCTCCCAGTTACGCTGGGAGAGAGCATCAATCCGGATCTGAGGATGCTGCAACAGTGGCGGCACGATCGCCTGACTCGACCAGCCAATCGCGGCGCCGTAGAGATCCTCCTGCCGCTCGACCGACCGCAACCGTGATGGCGCCAGCACCACCAGCACTGGCCGCAGCAACAACAGATAAGGCTCGACATAGTGGATATGCTTTGCCCGCTCGGGGGTATAGCTCAACAACGGCGTCAGTTCGCACTCACCACTTTCTAGATTACTGAGCAAGCGCGCGACATTGAGACCCTGCCATGCGATCGGCCGCCCCAGCACGGGCTCTACATGAAGTCTGAAATAGTCGATCACCGGCCCGGAGACCTTGCCCTGCGGATCGATGGAAACCAGTGGAGCCAGCTGGAAAACACATCCCCGCAGGGGCGCACTGGCCGCGACAGATGGGTTGAACATGATAGAGGGAAGAACAAGTGCCGAGAGCACTGACAGCAAACGCATACCTGAAAGAGAAATGCCCATAAGTGCCGACCCAATACCCTGATAGCCATCAGCATGGCACAAGGCAGTAGGGCGGGCTATCTCCCCCCTTGCCCCCAACTTGCCGCCGGATATCACCAGCCGGTTCTATTGCGATAAAAATCAATAAACCCTTTGTTTTGATAGACTTTTTATCATTGCGTATAGTGCCTTCAAAATTCACACCCATCTCTTAAGTGGTACTTTTATGAGACTCTTACTGATTGCCTTATCCTTTTTCGCTGCAACTGCAAGCGCCAGTGAGCAACTGTCCGTGCCTTACTATGACTGGGGTGGCTGCCCCTTTGAAGGATGTACCTATCAGCAGTGGACAACCAAACAGGAAGTGATTGCCAGAGCCGAGCCCTCTTTGACCGCCAAAACCCTGTTCAAGGTACCGCGTGGTAAAAAGGTCGAGGGACTGACCGGCGTGGTCATCGTCGAAAAGCCCGGGACAGTCAAGATTCTGAAACCGGTCAAGCTCGGCTATAACGACAAGGGTGAGGGCCCGTTGCTTAGCCTGAAAGCGGGTGAGCAGCTCTATACCCTGGTCAGCCTGGGGGAAGGGGCGATGCGGTTCTGGTACAAGGGCAAGACCTATACGCTGGACTATGACTACGAGCGCCCCCAGATCAAATATGGCGCCACACCGAAAAGCCAATGGTGGGTAAAAATTCGTGACCAGCAAGGACGTGAGGGCTGGGTTGCCGAAGCCAAAAACTTCGCCCATATGGATCGTTTCGAGTAATAACGGCAGCCTGCCCCAAGCTCGGGGGCAGGCTGTTGACGAGAGTTACAGCCCGGGTTGCAGCTTCATCTCCTGCAAATACTCCTGCACCTGCTGCTTGTAGTCCGCCTGATAGGAGAACTTGGTGCTGTCGCTCGCCGCAATCAGGTTGACTGCGGTGCAGAACAGGGTGGCCGCCAGCAGCCCCTTGCCAACCCACTGCGGATAACGACGGCTCCAGCGCACCAGCAGCAGCAGGATCGGGAACAATGCGTAGGGGAAGATCAGCATCAGGTGCCAGTAGTTGAAGATGATGGGCGACAGCGCCGCACTCACCAGCACCGCCAGCACCGCCGCCAGTGCATAGAGGCCGAGCCAGCTCTCGCCATCTACTGGCGCACGGTCGCTGCGCAGCAGACGCGGCTTGAGTTCCCGCCACAGCTGCCAGTTGGCCTTGGCCGCCAGCAACACAGTTGCGGAACCCACGCCGTAAATCACGATCCGCCACAGCCAGATCGCTGCCATCTGCAGGTATTCGTGCCCCGCCAGCCAGATAAACTGGGTGTCGTTGACCAGCTTGCTGGCAAACAGCCAGGAGCCATAGCGCAGCCAGTAGAGCACTGATTTCAGCACCGGATAGACATGCACCAGCCCCCAGCCGATATAGCGCTGCCGCGCCTCGGGATCGACGTTCTGGGTGATGTGGCTGTTGCTCATCACTTCCATCGCGTAAGGGATCAGGGAAGCACCGATCAGCAGGGCAGCCACCACCACCCCGCTCCAGCTCACCTTGAGAATGCGGCGCCAGAAGAGATAGGTGGACATCACCGCCAGCAGCGGCCAGGAGTAGTGCAGCTGCATCGCCATGCCGATGGCCAGCAGGTGGACGATCATGTGCCAGAAGGAGGCTCGCTCGCGCATATGCCAGGCCGACCAGCAGTGCATGGCCGAGAAGAGGAACAGATAGGAGGGGTTGTAGAGCAGACTCTCGTACTGGAACCAGGGGTTGAGCCAGCAGAGCACCAGAAACAGCAGGCGCACCCTGTCATCAAACACCTGACGGATCACAGCATCAAACAGCAGGAACCCGACCAGCCGCATCGCCAGCAGCAGCACCATGGGGGCATAGGGAGAGTCCCACAGCAGCAGCGGCCCACCGATCAGCCAGGCCGACAAGCTGCCCGGCACATTGCCCACCGCACTCGCCGCATTGCCATAGCTGAGCCAGACCCCCTCATAGGCCCCAAGGTAACCCTTGTAGAGCATCTGGGTCTGATCGCCGGTGAGGAGTTGCAACTGGAAGAAAATCAGGGAGATCAACAGCCCCCCACCAAGGCCCAGATAAAACAACCCGTTAAATCCGCTCCTCTTTTGTAATTCGTTCAATCCCTGTGGCTCCTGTTATGTAGGGTTCTTGCAATTCATCGAGGCAATCCATCTGACGAAGGTCTGCTCGAACTCGTTCATATCCAGCGAATTGATATCCTGACTGGTCAGCGATTTGGAAAACAGCGTCATCGCATCACGGGTATTGGGGTGCCACTCAGCGTAGTTTTCACCTCCCCCGCCCAGATCCGGGTTATAGAGCCCCAGGATCGGCAAGTTCAGCCCCGCAGCAATATGCACGGTGGAGGTATCCACCGACACCAGACCAACCGAGTGACGCAGCTGGGTAAAGAGCCCGCCGAGCGATGGTGCCTCTGGCGACAGCAGGATCCGTGCTGGCTCGCTGGCTTTATCGCGCAATGTGGCGACCTCCTGCTCCATCCCTGGCGGGAAAAGCAGGCAGAGGGTTTGCTGGCAATGGGCCAGCATCAGCTCCAGCATGCGGGCAATCATCTCCGGTCGCAGACGGCGGGCGCCACCGCTGCCATACGGGTTGAAAGCGATCACCTGTTGCGCGGCAGGCCACCATGCTGCCAGATTTTGCTCCCACTCGGGACTATGGGGGATCACATATCGGGTATCGGGATCGCGAATCCCCATGCTGTCCAGCAGCGCTGCGAACTTGTCGGCAAAGTGGCGTCCGGCCGTGCGTTCGCCAAGCTTGATATCAATGGAAGCCAGCGCATCATCCATGCCCGCAATGTGGCAGGCATCGACCTGATTCAAAAAGTAGATATCTTTCATCTTCAGCGACTTACCAAGATGGACCAGATATCCGACCCGCCCCAGAGAGTGCGCCAGCGCTTTCAGCTCGCCATAAGCCGGACGCTTGGGTACCTCGATGACTCGATCTGCTCCCAGATGATCGCGAAATAGCGGGGCCATGGCATGAGTCGTCACGACCCACACTTCCCGCTCTGGCTGGGCCCGGCGGATTTCCCGTGCAACCCAGGAGGAGACGATGGCATCACCCAGCTTGGCATCCCAACGAAGCAGCACCACCTTGCCACTGCCATCGTCAGCCGGGCGACTGCGCGCCCGGTCAAACAACCAGCGACCCAACCGGCGACGCAATACATCGCGCGCCAGTTGCAGCTCATTAATCAGTCCCATGGAGACCTCGGAATGCAAACAAAGGGGATCAGGATACCAGCATGCTGTTGAGGGCGGCACTCACTTCGGCCACCTTCAGGGTCGCGAGGCTCTCTCCCGGGGCTCTCACCAGCTGATGGGAACCATAAAGGGGAATAAAAGCATCGCGCCACGGCTCGCTGTTCATCAGGATCAGGGTAGGAACCTCGTAGGAGGCCGCAATGTGGATGATCGAGGTATCGGTGGATAACACGGCGCACGCATCGCGGATCAGCGTCGCTGAATCCAGAATCGAATCCGGATAGATGGTAGTGAGATCCGGCCGGGCAACAGCCAGTGGTTCGCGACTAAACAGCAGATAGCGAAGATTGTCATGAGCAGGCAAAGCCCGCAGCAACTCACCTTGCAGCTCACTGCCAATGGTATTGCCACGCTGGCTGCCAGCCAGATTGACGATCACATAGCGCCCAAAACTGCGGGTCTCATAATCGGGATTACAGGGGCAGGGAATATTGGTTGCTGAGGTTTCACCCTCAGCAATAGCCAGCATCCGGTTGACGAAGTGAGGCTCGCGAGCGGGTGCAACTTCACGAGCTCGCAGCCGGAAATCGGGCAGCAATCTCTGCTGATTGTCGCTTTTGCGTCGCAGCGGCAAAGAGACCAGACGACCATTGGCAACAAACAGCATCTTGGCCATCGCCAGTTCGTCCGGCTCATCGAAGAGATTGATCACCAGATCAAACTGTCGTGCCTTCAATGCTCGTAGCTGACGCCAACCGTCTGCATCCCACAGACGATCGTTCAGCGTAACGGGATGGCAGGCCACCACTCCGTCTACGGTACGAGCCAAGGTTGCATTGCGCGGACTGCACAGCAGCTCAACGGCGGCCTCTGGATAACGCCGTTTCAGGGCATCCAGTGCTGGCAGTGACAACACAAAGTCACCGATGGCATCGAAACAGATAACGAGCAGAGAGCGGACTGGCTCTTCAATCTTCTTCGCCGCAGGCTGGGCACAAAGCAGTTGGCGAGCAAACCGGAACTTGGCAAATTTCTTCAGATTCATGCTTTATTCGCCCGACACTGACTGCTTGTCGTCGACGCCCTGCTCGAGATAGTGACCATAAGCACGATCGTCAATCGTGGTGGCAAACAGATCGACATCAAGGCAGCAAGGTTCAACACCGGAAGCGCTCACGCCAGTCAATTGCAGGAGCCCCGTCAGATAGTCCGCCGGCATCCGTACCGGATAGGCCCTGGCCAATAACTTCTTGGCCCCCTCCTGCGTCAATATGTAACCGGCAGCAGACAGCACCGCTCGTCTGGAACCTTTGCTGGGCGTCCTGTATTTGGCAAGCCTGTAACCCTCTGGCAGGGCTCGCAAAAGAGGCCATTTTTTAGCCTTGCCATGGTGCAGGAAGACAATGTCGGAGCGATTGCAGGAGGCTATCTTTTCAACGATTTTCTTGAAGTGCATATGCAGGTAAGCGTCATCTTCAAGAATGACACAACGCTCGATACCCTTTGCGACCATCATCTCGTAAAGCTTGATATGACTAAGTGCGCACCCTATCTCGCCAGGGCTCAGTTCATGTCCGGAAAAAGCCTTGGCTTCAACCATATCAACCAGTCCGACATCTCCTTCCGTCAAGTTACGGCCATCAATGGCATCAAAAAAGCTGAATTCAATGCCTAAATGCTTCATCTGCTTGCACGCCATCTCTCGGCGTTCGGCACTACGTGAAAGACTGATGACAAAAACTGGGATCATGTTATCTACCATCCGAACCCCCTCATTCATCGAGCAAGGGGGATGAAATTGTTTATAAAAGCTCGCGCAACATATTATCAAATTCTCTCAAGACACTCTCACTTGAATATTTGGCAAGGTCAATATTTGATAATTTCGGGGGAGGGTTGAGCAATGCATCAGTCAATGCAGGCACATCCCCCATAGGTACCAAGGTACCCAGCCGCCCACGCTCAAGAACCTCACTGGGGCCAACAGGGCAATCGGTAGAAATAACCCGGCCACATAGCAATAATGCCTCTACCAACACCAACCCGAATCCCTCTCCCCGTGAACTCAGAACGAAGGTATCAGCATGCTTCATCCATACATAGGGGTTGGCTTTAAGACCGATAAAATGAACGCGGTCATGCAAATTCAAGTTAGCGGCTACCGATTGCAGATAGTCCCTATCGGGACCGTCACCAATAATAACTAAGTCTTTATCAAACTCATGATCCAAGGCTTTAGCATAAGCCAGTATTAAGCCTTCAATATCCTTGGTCTGTTCGTCCAGACGAGAAACACTTAAGACATATTTACCTTGTAGCAAGACTCTTTCTACAGGTGAATTCTCTTCATATTTATCAGCATATTTTTCTATATGAGAAAAATCAAAAGGGTTATAAACAACTCGAGTTTTTGCCAACCAATCCATTTTCTCATGCAGAAGCTCAGCAAGCATATCCTGACAAATCAAAACCACTCTGTCGTATTTATCGCACCTTTTCCTCATATGTCTTTTTCGCAACTCAAGATTATAAAAGCTTGAATGCAACCACATCACCTTTGGCTTGGAGCAGCGTTTCAAATACTTGAAAAAATCGCCGTCAAGGAAATCAACCACCAAGTCACTACTTTCAACAAGCTTATTTATTTTTTGTCTTTTCCTTATTGAATAAATAAATTTTGAAAAGAAAGGGGAGTCAACATTAAAATCGACATTTACAACTGTTGCTATTTTGGCGATGTCTTTAGCTACAACATATTCTCTGCTATCCTCGTTTGTAGCAATAGTAATATGGTAGCCATAATTATCCACCAATCCCTTTACATAAGTGAGGAGAACTTTTTCTGCCCCCCCCATACCTAGCGAATGAATAAAAAACAGAAGGCGTTTAGTCATGAGGTAACCTTGTCATTGAATCTGCCTTCGTTTTTGAAGCATATAAAAAACAAAGAAATCAAATATATATAGAGAGTGTTTTGGTGTTCTATTGGAACATCAGTAAGAGCACAAACGAATGTGCCCAATGTTATTATAAAGCCTACAGAGACAAGTTTTGATTGGCGCCAAAAAAATCTCATTGGATAAACTAACATGGCCAATGCTGCTAGCAGTCCCATAACACCTCTGATGACCATATTTTGCATAAACTGGTTATGCGCATGATACATGCCATAACTAACATAGAAGTCATTTACTAGGCCATCTAAGAGTTGTTGTTGCTGCATAGTTTTAAAACCATCTAACCCTACACCTAGCAATGGGCTACCCACAAACCCTGCCCAGGCGCTCTTCCATGCCATTAGCCTCAATCCCCACGATGATGTGTAATTGTTACTTTCCATCATATTAACTTCAGAAATACTTTCATGAATACGTGCTCTTAACATATCACTCTCATAGAAAGTTATTGCCAGTACACAAGATAGTATTAAAAACCACGACAAATATTTTATTGGTTCTTTTATTGCTTTAGCAATAAGTACAAAAGCAACTACGACAATCAGTGCCAGCCATACACCTCGACTTTGAGATAAATATATAGCCGAAATTGCAAGTATCGCGCTAACAATATAACTATATCTGGTTAAAACAGTGGATGACTCTTGTGCGAAAAAGCTGTTCAAAATTGCTAAAATCAGAGCCCCTTGAGCAAACAGGATAGCATTGGTAAACCCCTCAACCCGAAACATTCCATTATGATATTGCCACATAGCAAGCAAACCAATAGCAATCCCACCAACAAGGGAACCCAACTTGAATGCATTAACCAAAACTGGCTCTCTTGGCATTAACAAGAAGAATGCCAAAATATATAACAGGTTTCTAATCAACCAGCTTTCATCATCGTGGACTAATCGGCTGATACCAATTGCTATAATATAAATAAGAACACACCAATAAATATTCCTTGCTGATACCCCAACCAGCGCTTTATTTCCAACAAAGTAATTTATCACCCCTACTACGGATGAAAAAACCAGCAAATTGGTCAGATAATGCGGGCCTAATGGAACAATGAATAGCCCACACAATGTGAAAAATAACGTTAATGAACAGAGTACAATACTAAGTCGATAACAGTATTTTGCAGCTAGCGTCATGGTCATGCCTTTCTAAAAACATAATTCCCGCGGATCTTGCGCCATAGCCCGAATACATCAGTTCGAGGGAAAATGGCGATCCGGCGGATCTGGTAGGGGTCCTGGTGCATCGCTTTGGGGCCGCTGTTGGTGGCAACGGCAAAACGATACCCTGCAACGATAGCCTGCTCCTTGGCACTCTCGTTGATATCTCCGTAAGGATAGGCAAACGAGAGCAACGGCTGTCCAAGCAAGGCCTCAAGCTGGCGTTTGTTTTCCTGAATTTCATGGGCTTGCTGCTCTGGTGGGAGCTTGCTCAGGCGAGGATGAGTCAGAGTGTGACCACCAATCTCCACATGACCACTCGCCGCCAATACCTTGACCTGCTCGCCATTCATCAGGGAAACAGATGTATCTGGATTGGTCGGATGCTCCACATCCCAACGGTTATAACCTTCGCCAGTCACCACGTACACCACGGCTTTGTAACCATATTTTTCCAGCAGGGGCAGCATGCGGGTCAGATTGTCCTGATAGCCGTCATCGGCGGTGATCATCAGGTACTTCTTGCCGTATTGCAGACGGTGGATAAAGCCTTTGTCCGCCAGATCGCGGAAAGTCAGGGTCTCGTAGCCGAGCCACTTCATCAGGCGTAGGTGCTTTTCGAACATGGTGATCGGCATCCAGGTACCGTGCACCCCTTTCTCGCTCTCGTGTTCGATAAAACGGTGGTACATGATGACCGGCATCTCGCGGCGCAGGGTTTCAACCACTGCATCCTGATAGATGGTTTCGAGGCCGGATACTACCCCCTGCAAGCCGTACTCACACTGAATCCGCTGGCGAATGGCTTCCGGCACCACCTTGCAGGCCAGAGCGGATTTGATTTCGCCCTTCAGCGCAGCAAAATCGATAGCCAGATCCTTGGGACCGATATCGCCGAAGTTGCTGGCCAGAGCATCATCCAGATTCTGTTCGGTCACCAGACCGATGGCCTTGGCTTCGCCGATAGCGAAGGCGGGCCGACCGCACAGCAGCGCTTCCATGGCTACCCGACCGGCACCAATTACCAGGTCGCAACCCGCCAGCAGAGCTGGCACATCATCGACATAACCGACAAACTCGGCACGATCCTGAAAACGGGCAAAACACTCGGGCACGCGGGTACCGCTGACAATCCGCACCTTGCAGGCATCCAGATCGAGTACTTCGTCGAGCAGGCGGTAGCACAGCTCCCCTTTGGGGCCACTCAAACGGCCAATGATAGCGATCATCGGCTTGTCATTATCCGGCGCCGGCACGGGCTGGAACTTGTCGGTCTCGATACCGTTGCGCAGCACCTGCACGATAGCGGGATCCACGCCAAGGTTGTCGATGATCTGCCGGGCGATATCCTCGCAAACGGCGACCGCCCTGAACCCAAGGGCATGGAAGGCTTTGCGGGATGCGTGTACCGGCTGGCGGCCATGTACCGTGGTGATCATCGGGGTGCCAGTCAGTTTGCAGGCAACATAGCTGCTCCAGCCGGAGGCACGGGAGTGAGCATGTACCAACTGGATATGGTGCTTCTTGATGAGATAGATAAGGTAAAAGACGTGCCAGAAACGGCGCAGGATACTGCGCTTGTTGAATCGAAGCTTGAAGACTGGACCAAGGGTTGGCTTGGTCAGCGTATCCGACACATAAAAGACGTTGTGACCACGCCGGGTCAGTTCGTTGCCGACCGTGGTGGCATAAACCTCGGCGCCCGTCACTTCGAGCTGGGAGAGTGCCATCAATATGTTCATTGCGTGGTTACCCGGTAGAAACTGAGAAAAACAGTGACAAACAACAGAGCCGGAAACAGGTATGGCCTGCTTCCGGCTTGTCTACATAGGCAGTGTAAAACTCACCCGTTAGCGGTTGAGCCACGCCATGTAATCTGCAACCCCTTCGGCCACAGTCTTGAACTCGGCGTCATAACCTGCGTTGCGCAGCTTGGTCATGTCGGCCTGGGTAAAGCTCTGGTAGCGACCCTTGAGGTGATCCGGGAAGGGGATGTATTCGATAGAACCCTTCTGATGATGCTTGATCACCGCTTCGGCCACGTTCTGGAACGGCTCGGCACGACCGGTACCACAGTTGAAGATGCCGGAGTGCTGCGGGTTCTGCCAGAACCAGAGGTTTACCTTGCAGACGTCGTCGATATAGATGAAGTCACGCATCTGGCCACCGTTGGGGAAACCATCGCAACCTTCGAACAGCTTGGGATTCTCGCCCTTCTTCACCTGGGTGTTGAGGTGGAAGGCAACGGAGGCCATGGAGCCTTTATGCTGCTCGCGCGGGCCGTAGACGTTGAAGTACTTGAGGCCAACGACCTGTGAGTTGATCTCCGGCATCCAGCGGCGCACGTACTGGTCGAACAGCTGCTTGGAGTAGCCATAGACGTTGAGCGGCTCTTCGAACTTGGGATCTTCGATGAAGTTGTCGTTGCGACCGCCGTAGGTGGCGGCAGAAGAGGCATAAATGAAGGGAATTTCACGCTCGATGCAGTAGTGGAACAGGTCCTTGGAGTACTCGTAGTTGACCTCCATGATGAACTTGCCGTTCCACTCGGTCGTCGCCGAGCAGGCACCTTCGTGGAAGATAACCTCAATGCCGTCCCACTCTTCGAATTCGTCGCCGGAAACGATACGCGCCTGGAACTCGTCTTTGTCCATGTAGTCAGCGATGGTCAGATCGACCAGGTTGACGAACTTGGTGCCGTCGGTCAGGTCATCAATGACCACGATATCGGTCCGTCCTTGAGCGTTCAGCTGCTTGACCAGATTGCTGCCGATAAAGCCAGCACCGCCAGTTACTACGATCATGGAGTTTGCCTCTCGTACGTTGATGGCTACATGTGACTGCTTGTTAAAGCTGTGTATAGTGAGCCAATTTGAAATTGCCGAAAAGTTTATCACGGGCAGTCTGGGGATTCGACCTTGTTCCATTTGCCCCGGACGGAACCCGTTGGAGGAATGAGTGATGAAGACCAGAGACAGGATCATTCACAGCGCCACCGAGCTGTTCAACGATCAGGGTGAGCGCAACATCACCACCAACCATATTGCGGCGCACATGGGCATCAGTCCGGGCAACCTCTATTACCACTTCCGTAATAAAGAGGACATCATCCACTCCATCTTCGATCAATATGCCCGCCACCTGAGCGAAAGCTTTATCCCGACCCGCAACCGTGAAATCACTCTGCAGGATTTGATGGGTTATCTGGATGCCATCTTCTATCTGATGTGGCAGTTCCGCTTCTTCTACGCCAACCTGCCGGACATCCTGAGCCGGGACGAGCCACTGCAGCAGAAATACCTCAAGGCGCAGGAGCAGATGAGATCCTCGGTCGTGACCCTGCTCAAGAGCCTGCGCGAAGGGGGCATCATAGATGTGACTGACGCGGATCTGCCGGATCTCGGCCAGACCATCAAGATGGTGGTCACCTGCTGGATCCCGTTCCAGATTGCCCAAGCACCCAATACCCGCATCACCAAGCCACTGCTCTATCAGGGAGTACTAAAGGTGCTGTTTCTACTGCGCCCCTACGTGCAACCGCAAGTCGCCGAACAGATCCGGCAGCTGGAGCAGCACTACCGCCAACTGGCCCAACCAGCCGGGTGAGATCTGTTTCACAATTGTTTAATTGCAGAACAATAATTTGAATTAACCGCAACAAACTGAAGTAAAATGTGGCCCTCTGTTGATACTCAGCTGAAATAGCCAATAAGGATCGAGGATGTCTAACGGATTCTATCGTCACCTGACCGAGCAACTGCATCAGGTTCAAGCTGAAGGGTTGTACAAGCAGGAACGCATCATCACCTCCGCCCAGCAGGCAAGCATCGCCGTGGGTGGGGAGCAGGTACTGAACTTCTGTGCCAACAACTATCTGGGATTGGCCAACCACCCGGATCTGATCGCCGCAGCCCATCAGGGCCTCAACAGCCACGGCTTCGGTATGGCCTCGGTACGCTTTATCTGCGGCACCCAGGATCAGCACAAGGAGCTGGAGCAGAAGATGTCTGCCTTCCTGGGCACTGAAGACACCATCCTCTACTCCTCCTGCTTCGATGCCAACGGAGGTCTGTTCGAGACCCTGTTCGGCGCCGAAGACGCCATCATATCCGATGCACTCAACCACGCCTCTATCATCGATGGCGTGCGTCTGTGCAAGGCCAAGCGTTATCGCTACGCCAACAACGACATGGCCGAGCTGGAAGCCCAGCTGAAACAGGCTGACGCCGATGGCGCCCGCTTCAAGCTGATCGCCACCGATGGCGTCTTCTCCATGGATGGCGTTATCGCCGACCTCAAATCTATCTGCGATCTGGCCGACAAATACGATGCGCTGGTGATGGTGGATGACTCCCACGCCGTCGGTTTCATCGGTGAAAACGGTCGTGGCACCCACGAATATTGCGGTGTGATGGATCGGGTCGATATCATCACAGGCACTCTGGGCAAGGCGCTCGGTGGCGCCTCCGGCGGTTATACCTCCGGCAAGAAAGAGGTGATCGACTGGCTGCGCCAGCGCTCCCGCCCCTACCTCTTCTCCAACTCGCTGGCCCCCTCCATCGTTGCAGCCACCATCAAGGTGATCGACATGCTGGCCGAAGGTCACGACCTGCGCGCCCGCCTGCAGGAGAACAGCCGCTACTTCCGCGAGCGCATGAGCGCCGCAGGCTTTACCCTGGCTGGCGCCGATCACGCCATCATTCCGGTGATGCTGGGCGATGCCAAGCTGGCTGCCGAGATGGCCAGCCGCATGCTGGCGGCTGGTATCTACGTGGTAGGTTTCTCCTTCCCGGTAGTGCCGAAAGGTCAGGCGCGCATTCGTACCCAGATGTCCGCCGCCCACACCCGCGAGCAACTGGACAAGGCGATCGATGCCTTCATCCGAATTGGCCGCGAGCTCGCCATCATCTGATTTGCATCGAGGGGCCCTGTGCCCCTCCCTTCTTTCCGCATTCATAGCAAAGGATCCGCCATGAAAGCCCTGTCCAAACTCAAGCCCGAGATCGGCATCTGGATGACCGACGTTCCCACACCGGAGCTGGGCCACAACGACCTGCTGATCAAAATTCGCAAAACCGCCATCTGCGGTACCGACATCCATATCTACAACTGGGATGAGTGGTCGCAGAAGACCATTCCGGTCCCCATGGTGGTAGGCCACGAATATGTCGGCGAAGTCGTCGCTATCGGCCAGGAGGTGCGCGGCTTCGCCATCGGCGATCGCGTCTCCGGTGAAGGCCACATCACCTGCGGCCACTGCCGCAACTGCCGTGCCGGTCGCACCCACCTCTGTCGCAACACCACGGGGGTGGGCGTCAACCGGCCGGGGGCCTTCGCCGAATATCTGGTGATCCCTGCCTTCAATGCCTTCAAGCTACCGGACAACATCCCGGATGAGCTGGCCGCCATTTTCGACCCGTTTGGCAATGCTGTGCATACCGCCCTCTCCTTCGATCTGGTGGGTGAAGATGTACTCATCACCGGCGCTGGCCCCATCGGCATCATGGCTGCCGCCGTCTGCCGCCATGTCGGTGCCCGCCACGTGGTGATCACCGACGTCAACGAATACCGGCTGGAACTGGCCCGCAAGATGGGCGCCACCCGTACCGTCAACATCGGCAAGGAGAAGCTAGCCGACGTGATGAGCGAGCTGGGAATGACGGAAGGGTTTGACGTGGGGCTGGAGATGTCCGGCGTACCGAGCGCCTTCCAGGAGATGCTCGACAAGATGAACCATGGCGGCAAGATTGCCATGCTCGGCATTCCACCCTCGACCATGGCCATCGACTGGAACAAGGTGATCTTCAAGGGGCTGTTTATCAAAGGGATCTATGGCCGCGAGATGTTCGAAACCTGGTACAAGATGGCCAGCCTGATCCAGTCAGGACTGGATCTCTCCCCCATCATCACCCACCGCTTCCACATCGACGAATTCCAGCAAGGCTTTGATGCCATGCGCTCCGGCCACTCCGGCAAGGTGATTCTGAGCTGGGATAAATAACCTGTTGCCCTTAACTTGTTAAAACCCGGCATCCGCCGGGTTTCTTTTTCAGAAGCACATCGTCAGGCAGCGTGATACGGGCCAAAAGTTTACTCGCAGAGTGTTTAACACTTCACACACAAGCGTTTAAATGGCTGTAACTATTCGGTTATAATCCGTCCGGTTCACAGGGATAATAAGAGAGTGCTGGGAGTATATGAGCGTGCTGAAAAAACTGAGCTATCTGCTGGCTGTCGGTATGACCGCTGTCAGCCTGTCCGGAGCAGCATTTGCTGCTGACGATATGTCACCGGATGCCATTGCCGAACGGATCAAACCGGTCGGTCAGGTCTATACCGCCAAGGATCTGGAAGGTATTGCCGGTGCGGGCGCAGCGCCTGCGGCAGCCGCTTCTTCCGGCCCGCGCGATGGCGAAACCGTGTTCAAGGGCGCCTGCTTCGCCTGTCACGACACCGGTGCAGCCGGCGCGCCCAAACGTGGCGACAAAGCGGCTTGGGAGCCCCGTATCGCCCAGGGCATTGAAACGCTCAAGAAGCATGCCATCGGTGGCTTTACCGGCAAATCCGGCATGATGCCTCCGCGCGGCACCTGCGCAACTTGTAGTGACGAAGAGATTGAGAACGCCATCCACTACATGATCGACAAGCTCTAAGTATTTGAAAGGGCCGCATATGCGGCCCTTTCAATCTATCGCCTTCCAGCTACTCTTGTATGGTAGACATACTCGGGAGTTGCTCATCTTATGTCGTCCCAATCCATTGAATCCCACTATTCAACTCCTCTGCTGGCGTTGGTCTCGGCCATTATGGACTTTCCCGCGCCACACACAGCAACGACCGACAACTACGACGCCCTGATCCAGCAGATTGATCAACTCTGCCCTCTGCAACATTTTGGCATGCTTGGCCTCTCCGATACCGGATTGAACTGGGTCTATGCCCACAAGATCAGTGACTCGTTCAAACAGCAGCTGGGACGGGAGCAGTCCCGAATCACCGATCAACTGACCCAGCTGGATGAAGCCGATGGCTGGTGCGTTTTTCCTATCGAACATGGCCAGGTACAGTGGTTGCTGGCACGCAGCACACCAACAGATCTCCCGACCCTGCGCCTTCTGCTCGAATGTCTGGCCAAACGGCTGACCGAAACCCAGGCAGGCTCCCATCTGGCAGAGCCCCCCTCTCCACTGATCCGCAAAGACCCCAACTGGCAGAAGAAAATCGAGAGCATCAGCCGCATCATGCGACTGGCCAATACCCTTCCCGGTCAAGCGCTCTTCTCCCAGCTGGAAGCTGTGCTGCGCCAGATGCTGGCTATTGAGGACATGCTGCTGGTTAGGCTCAATACTCACAAGCTGGAAAAGGTCTACCCAGCGACCCCGCATCAGAGCGATGAATTCATCAGCGGTCTGTGTCATAGCACCAGCAATATCGAGGTCAGCAAAGAGTCGCTGTTCTGGCACAGCATGCCGCTGCGCCTGCAACAACAGTATTTCGCTCACTTCATCATCAGCACGTCCACCCCATTGGAGGCAGATGACAAACTCTTCCTCGACTTTTTGCGTGGCCAGCTCACGCTGCTGCTTGAGCTGAAGCGGATCCGTCAGCAGCTTAACGACATCAATACCGAAGACTCCATCAACCAGCGCCTCCAGCAGCTGCGCCAGACCAACCTCAGATTGCAAAAGCAGCTCAAACAGCATCAGGAGCTGGAACGCAGACTGCAATTTGACGCCCTGCACGACCCTCTAACCCAGCTGCCCAACCGGGCTTTGCTGATGAATCACCTCAACCACGCAATGACCCACTACAACCGCTACAAATCGCCCGGGTTTGCCGTGATTTTTATCGATGTGGATCACTTCAAGCAGATCAACGATACCCTGGGCCACAGCGCTGGGGATCAGTTGCTGAAAGAGGTAAGCCGCCGCCTGCAAACCTGCATTCGGCAAAATGACTTGGTGGCAAGGCTGGGAGGGGACGAGTTCGTCATCTATCTGGACAGTAGCAAGAACGATGACGACATCAGCCCGGTTTTGAACCGGATCATCAGCCGGCTCTCCTACCCTTTCAGGCTGCTCGGCAACGAGCTGAGCATCACCGTCAGCCTGGGCGTCTCTATCGCATCCGAACAAACAACGGACATCAGCCAGTTGCTTCATCAGGCCGATCTCGCCATGTATCAGGCCAAGCGCAATGGCCGCAGCCGCATCGTCAGCTACTCGGAGGATTGCATCAACCAGAACTGGAACTCGCCGGAAGAGATGCTGGCCAGAGCACTGCGCGAAGGGCGTATCGTCCCCTACTTCCAGCCAGTGATCCGGCTGCAAGACAGCCGGCTGACCGGCCTTGAGGTGATGGCTCGCTGGCTGACGGAAGAAGGTGTGCTGAAAGATGCCTTTGATTTCATCCCGCTGGCGGAACAGTGCGGCCTTATTCTCGAGCTGGATTACCAGATCCTGCGCCACACCTGCCAGCAGCTGAAAAACTGGTTGCCACTGTCGGGACAGAGCAAATTCAAGGTGGCTATCAATCTCTCCGGCAAGCATCTGGTCAACCACGACCATATCATGCGGCTGATAACCATTCTGGAAGAGGAGGGGGTCTCCCCCAGCTACCTGATATTTGAATTTAACGAGCGGGAGCTGTCGCGGCAGGATTCCGATGCGCTGGCCTCGCTGCACGAGCTGCGCGCCAAGGGCATCCAGATCAGCCTCGACGATTTTGGGACCGGCTTCTCCTCCCTCAACGCTCTGTTCCACTTCCCGGTGGACTACATCAAGGTGGATGACAGCTTTACCCAGCGCATGTTGCAGTCCCCCAAAGACCTCGCACTAATCCGCGCCATGCGCGACATCTGTCAGGATCTGGATTACACCCTGGTAGTGGAAGGCATAGAGAACCAGCAGCAATTGCAAAAACTGATCGATATTGGCTGCCGGATGGGACAGGGTCGTTATATCTCACCGCCCATGCCAGGCACCGACATAGTCCCGCTGCTTACCCCGGCCAGCCTTTAGGGTCAATCCTTCTTGAACATGGCACGCAGATTGGCCACCGCCATCTGCCCCTTCTGCTGGCGCTCCTCGGCTGTCACCTTCTTCTGGTTTTCCCATTCAAGGTCATCCTGCGGCAGCTCCAGCAGGAAGCGGCTCGGCTCCGGACGCACAGACTCGCCGTACTGACGCCGCTCCTTGCAAAGAGTAAAGGTCAGCTCGGTCTGGGCGCGGGTGATGCCCACATAGGCGAGGCGCCGCTCCTCCTCCACGTTGTCCTCGTCGATGCTGGTCTGGTGGGGCAGCAAACCCTCTTCCATGCCCACCATGTAGACATAGGGAAACTCCAACCCCTTGGAGGCATGCAACGTCATCAACTGCACCTGATCCGCGTCGTCCTCCCCCTCGTTGCGCTCCATCATGTCGCGCAGAGTGAGGCGAGTAACCACCTGAGCCAGCGTCATCGACTCCTCCAGCTCATCCCCCTCCAGCATCTCGGTGATCCAGCGATAGAGGGTAGAGACGTTCTGCATCCGCATCTCGGCTGCTTTCGGGCTGGGCGAGGTCTCGTAGAGCCACTCTTCGTAGTGGATCTCCTTGATCATGTCCCGCACCGCCTCCACCGGATTGCCACGCAACGCCTCATCGCCAAGGCGTACCAACCAGTTGGTGAATGCCTGCAGGGCCACGAGGCCCCGCCCGGAGAGGTGCTGCTCCAGCCCCAGCTCAAAGCTGGCGGCAAACAGGCTCTTGCCCCGCTGGTTGGCGTACTGGCCCAGCTTCTCCAGCGTAGTGGGGCCAATCTCGCGGCGCGGCAAGTTGACCACCCGCAGGAAGGCAGTGTCCTCGTCCGGATTCACCAGCAACTTGAGGTAGGCCATGATGTCCTTGATCTCGGTGCGGGAGAAAAACGAGGTGCCGCCGGAGATGCGATAGGGAATCCGGTTGGTCATCAGCGCCTTCTCGAAGATGCGCGACTGATGGTTGCCTCGATAGAGGATGGCGTAATCCTTGAACCGGGTGCGGTTCATGAACTTGTGGCCCATCATCTCGGCGGCGATGCGCTCCGCCTCGTGCTCCTCATTCTTGGCAAACAGCACCTTGACCGGCACCCCGTAATCGAGCTCGGAGAAGAGCGCCTTGTCGAACACATGTGGATTGTTGGCGATCAGGATGTTGGCGCACTTGAGGATGCGCCCCTTGGAACGGTAGTTCTGCTCCAGTTTGATGAGCCGCAGATTCGGAAAGTCTTCGTTCAGCAGCACCAGGTTCTGCGGCTTGGCGCCGCGCCAGGAGTAGATGGACTGGTCATCGTCCCCCACCACGGTGAAGCGGGCGCGCTCGCCGACGATCTGCTTCACCAGCTCGTACTGGCTGGTGTTGGTGTCCTGATACTCGTCGACCAGCAGGTAGCGGATCTTGTTCTGCCAGCGGGTGCGCACCTCCTCGTTGCTCTTGAGCAGCAGGGTCGGCATCACGATGAGGTCGTCAAAATCCAGCGCGTTATAGGCCACCATCTGGCGGTGATAACGCTCGTAGAGCTGGGCCATCAGCACCTCTTCCGGGCCACGGGCGATACGCATGGCGCGGGCAGGCAGAATAAGGTCGTTCTTCCAGTTGGAGATCTGGGTAATGAGGGCCGAGAGCTTGTCCTTGTCGTTGTCGAGCTCGTCTTCAGTCAATTCTTTCAGCAGAGCCAGCTGATCGGTATCGTCGAACAGGGAGAAGTTCGCCTTGAGATTCAGGCTCTTGTGCTCCCGGCGGATGATCTCGAGCCCCAGAGTATGGAAGGTGGAGACCATCAGCCCCCGCGCTTCCTTGCGGCCCAAAGTCTGGCCGACCCGCTCCTTCATCTCCCGTGCCGCCTTGTTGGTGAAAGTGACGGCGGCAATGTTGCGCGCGTTGTAGCCGCACTGCTGTACCAGATAGGCAATCTTGTTGGTGATGACGCGGGTCTTGCCCGATCCGGCACCCGCCAGCACCAGGCAAGGGCCGGAAACATACTTGACCGCTTCGTTCTGATTGGGGTTGAGCTTCATGGGCCGGATCTCTTGGCTTATGATGAGGGGCGGCATTGTACCAGAAATCACCCGACGAGCCGTACCTGCTGCACGGCAGGCAACCGCCAATCGGGCTTATCGCGCCTTGTGTTCGGGCGCTATTTTCAGGATCATGGCCGACCTTTCGAGATGATGACTTTTTCCGGATGATGAGGGGAGCATGAATCAGCAACAGCATGACCAGCTGCGCAGCCAGTTTCCGGCCTTGGCGCAGGTGGTAAACGGCCATCCTCTGGTCTATCTGGACAACGCCGCCACCACCCAGAAACCGCAAGCGGTACTGGATGCCATCGCTCACTACTATCGGGCCGACAACGCCAACGTGCACCGTGCTGCTCACGCCCTGAGCGGCCGCGCGACCCGCGCCTTCGAAGATGCCCGCAAGACGGTCGCCCGCTTTATCAATGCGCCCCGCAGCCACGAAGTTATCTGGACCCGTGGTACCACAGAAGCGATCAATCTGGTAGCCCAGAGCTGGGGGATGAGCGAGCTCAAGGCGGGGGACGAAATAATCCTCAGCACGCTGGAGCATCACGCCAATATCGTCCCGTGGCAACTGGTCGCCCAGCGTACCGGAGCGGTGATCCGGGTTATCCCGCTCGATGAGCGGGGCGATCTCGATCTGGCCGCCTATCACGCCATGCTGGGGCCACGGACCCGACTGGTAAGCGTGGCCCACGTCTCCAATGCCCTTGGCACCGTCAATCCAGTCAAAGATATGGTGGCAGCGGCCAAGGCAGTCGGCGCTCTGACCCTGCTCGACGGAGCCCAGGCGGTGGCTCATCTCGAGGTGGATGTGCAGGCCATCGGTTGCGACTTCTACGCCTTCTCCGGTCACAAGCTCTATGGCCCGACCGGCATCGGTGTGTTGTGGGGCCGCACCGAACTACTGGAGCGGATGCCGCCCTGGCAAGCCGGTGGCGAGATGATCGATCGGGTCAGTTTCAGCGGCACAACCTTCAATACCCTGCCCTTCAAGTTCGAGGCGGGCACCCCCCATATTGCTGGCGCTATCGGCCTCGCCGCAACCATCGACTTTATGATGGCGCAAGACCGGAGCTCATTAGCCAAGCATGAAGAGGCGCTGACCAGCTATCTGGTCGCAGGCCTGCAACAGGTGCCGGGGCTGCGCCTGATCGGCGAACCCGACCAGCGCGCCGGTGCGGTCTCTTTCTTGCTCGAGGATATCCACCCGCAAGATGCCGCTACCCTGCTCGACATGCAGGGGATCGCCCTGCGAGTCGGCCATCACTGCGCCATGCCGCTGATGGAATCGCTCGGGATCGGCGGCACCATGCGCGCCTCATTGGCCTGCTACAACAATCAGGACGATGTCGACGCCCTGCTGGCCGCCCTGCACAAACTCAGTGACTTCTTCTAAGGCAGATAACCGAATGAGTGACCTCGCAAGCTATACCCAGATTGGCCTTGAGCCCAACGCCGACACCATCCGCCAGCAGTTTGCCGCAGCCCACGGCTGGGAGAACCAGTACCGGCTCATCATCCAGCTCGGCAAGCTGTTACCCGCGCTACCGGGCGAGTGGCAGCAGGAGGCATTCCGCCTCAAGGGGTGTGAAAGCCTGGCCTGGCTGAAGGGAGAACAAAGCGAAGATGGTTGCTGGCACTTTGCCTGTGATTCCGATGCCCGCATCGTGCGGGGCCTTATCGTCATCGTGCTGGCTGCGCTCAACCACCAATCGTCTGTGGCGATCCAAGCGTTTGATATGGATGGGTATTTTACCGAACTGGGGCTTGAGAAACACTTGAGCCCATCACGAGGTAACGGGCTCAGAGCGATCGTACTGGCGATCCGGGAACAAGCCGTCTAACCCGCCTTGTTCAGTGGTCGATCAGGCTTCGCCAATCGACCCTGTGTCTTCATTGCCGGCCTCTTTCTCGGCGCGGGCACCCCGTTCGGCAATCTTCTTCAATACCCGGGAGGCGGCGACCAAGCCAAAGGTGGCCGTCACCGGCGTCACGGCACCGAAGCCGGAGGCGCAATCCATCTTCATGTTGCCATCGCTGGCCGCCTTGACCTGACAGGTGCCACCATTGCCATCCGGATAGCTCAGCTGCTCGGTTGAGAAGACACACTCCACCCCGAATTTGCGCGCCGGATTCTTGCTGAAGTTGTGCAATCGGCGCAAATCGGAGCGCACCTTGGCGGCCAACGGATCTTGAATAGTCTTGGCCAGATCGGCCACGGTAATTTGGGTCGGGTCCATCTGCCCGCCAGCACCACCCGCCACAATCACCGGGATCTTGTTGCGCTTGCAGAAGGCAATCAGCGCCACCTTGGCCTTGACCGAGTCGATGGCGTCCACCACATAGTCAAATTCCCGTTTGATATGCTCGGTCAGATTGTCGGCAGTAACGAAATCGTCCACCTCGATCACTTCGCAATCCGGATTGATGGCGCGAATACGCTCGGCCATCACCTCGGTCTTGAGGCGACCAACCGTGCCCTGCATGGCGTGGATCTGGCGATTGGTGTTGGTGATACAGATATCGTCCATGTCGATCAGGGTGATCTGGTTGATGCCGGCGCGGGCCAGCGCCTCGGCAGCCCAGGAGCCAACGCCGCCAATCCCCACAACACAGACTTTCGCCTGGCTAAAGGAACGCAGGGCGTTCTGACCATAAAGACGGGCAATGCCCCCGAATCGCTGTAGATATTCTGCTTTCATACCACCACCTTGCTTGAGGGCGGCCATTATAGCGACAACCACCGCCAGCGGCGATGGCAGTTGCGGAGAAAATTGAGGAGTGAAAACAGACTAAACAGCAAAAGAAGAGGTAATAAAAGGTCAATAATCAGACGATTTTCTGATTTTCAGGCAATAAAAAACCCCGCTCGATGAGCGGGGTTTCTTGTATTGGGTGCCTGGCAGTGTCCTACTCTCGC